>NZ_PDJE01000001.1:0-1200000 GCF_002563955.1 Paramicrobacterium agarici | reverse complement strand
TGCCGGCCACCGAAACTCGGTGACCGGCATTGCGTGTTTACTGCTCGTCGTCGCGGCGAGGACGCCAGACGACGATCTCGGTGCGCCTCTGAGTTCGCGTTCCGCTGCGCAGGGGAATGACGTCGCCATGCTCCCCCGCGGCGAAGACGCGGCGTCCCTGAGCCTTGAGCACCTGGTCGGCAAGAGCATTCTCGAGCTCGCGCACGCGTTCTCTGAGGTGACTCACCTCGTTTTCAAGACTCAGAATGCGGGCGATTCCTTCGAGACTGACTCCCTCGCCGCTGAGCCGCTGCACCTCGCGCAGCTGCTCGACGTCGCGCATGGAGTATCGACGAGAACGACCGGCCGTGCGTTTGGGCTGCACGAGCCCGATGCGGTCGTACTGCCGCAGCGTCTGCGGGTGCATGCCCGCGAGCTCGGCAGCCACCGCGATGGCGAAGACCGGTGAGTTCTCATCCATGATCAGCCTCGTGTTCTCGCGAGGATCTCTGCGCGCGGGTTCTCGTTCGGCTCGAGGTCGTGATACGCCTTGAGCGCGGACTCGGCCTCAGCTGACAGGTGCGCGGGCACCGCCACCTGAATCTCGGCGAGCAGGTCGCCGGTTCCCTTCGACGTCTCGACGCCGCGGCCCTTGACACGCAGCACGCGGCCGCTCGGAGTTCCGGCAGCCACCTTGAGCTTGACGGGTGCACCATCGAGCGTCGGCACCTCGATCGTCGCGCCGAGTGCGGCTTCGACGAAGGTCACAGGCACGCGCACGCGCAGATTCAGCCCTTCTCGTTCGAACACGGGGTGCTTGCGAACGTGCACAGTCAGCACGATGTCGCCCGCAGGTCCGCCATCGGGCGACGGCTGGCCCTTTCCGCGCAGCTTGATCTTCTGGCCGTCCGAGACGCCTGCCGGAATCTTCACCTTGATCGGCCGCCCGTCAGAGGTCTGCAGGGTGATCGTGTCGCCCTTGGTCGCAGTCGTGAAGTCGAGGGTCGTGGATGCTGTCACATCACGTCCGGGCGTCGGGCCTCCGAAGCCGCGGAATCCTCCGCTCGACTGCCCGAAGCGACCGCCTCCGAACATGCCTCCGAGGATATCGTCGAAGTCAGCCTGCTGGTAGCCGCCGCCTCCGCCGCCGAACATTCCGCCGAAGACGTCCTCGAAGCCGCCGTTGCCGCCGCCGGAGCCCGGTGCCGTGAATCGGGCGCCGGATCCCATGGCGCGAACCTGGTCGTACTCCTTGCGCTGAGCCTCGTCAGAGAGCACCGAGTACGCCTCAGAGATCTCCTTGAACTTTGACTCTGCCGCAGTATCTCCCGGGTGCGAGTCCGGGTGGTACTTGCGAGCCAGCTTGCGGTAGGTCTTCTTGAGGTCAGCCTGGCTCACATTCTTGTCGACGCCGAGGACTTTGTAGAAGTCCTTGTCGAACCAATCTTGACTGGCCATGGCACCTACTCGGCAGGAACAGCGACGACCACCTTGGCCGCTCGCAACAGTGTGTCTCCCACGAAGTATCCGGTCTGAACGACGTCGACGATTGTCTCCGTCTCGACGTCCTGGCTGGGCTGTTGGAAGATCGCCTCGTGCTTGTTGTGGTCGAAGGCTTCGCCTTCGGTGCCGAACTTCACCAGACCGAGCCGCTCCACCGACTGGCGGAGCTTCGACGAGATCTGGGCGAACGCGGTGTCACCCTCGAGGTCGCCGTGCTTCTCGGCGCGATCGAGATCGTCAAGCACGGGAAGCAGGGCGTCCAAGACGGCGCCTGTCGTGCGCTGCTTCTCGACTTCGCGGTTCTCTTCTGTACGGCGGCGGTAGTTCGCGTATTCGGCGTTGACGCGCTTGAGGTCGCTCAGCAGCTCGGCCTCACGCACGTTCGATGCGGGCGCTTCGCCCTCCGGCGCAGCGTCGTCCGCGGCGGCAAGGATGTCGTCGACCGTGAGCTCGTCGTCGGCCGCTGCCTCATCGGCAGCGCCCTCCTGTGCCGAAGGGCCGGAGGCGTCTGCCTCCGACCCCGCGGTCGCGTCAGGCTGACGAACCTCACCGGTCTCCGGGTCGATGCGACGTTTGTCGTTGACCTTCGGCTCTTCGTCCGGGTTCTGGTTCTTGTCAGTCATTCCTACTTCTTCTCGTCCTCATCGTCGACAACCTCGGCGTCGACGACATCGTCGTCGGAGTTCTCTTCAGCAGTGGGCTGCTCGCCCGCCGCCTGCGCCTGCTCACCCTCGGCCTGAGCCTGCGAGTAGATTGCCTCTCCCAGCTTGACCTGGCTCTCGTTGAGCTTATCGAAGGCTGTCTTGACAGCATCCTCGTCTTCACCGGCGAGAGCCGACTTCAGCGAGTCGACGTCAGCCTGCACCTCGGACTTGACGTCTTCGGGGAGCTTGTCGTCGTTCTCCTTGATGAGCTTCTCGATCGAGAAGGCGAGCTGCTCGGCGTTGTTGCGGGTCTCAGCCTGCTCGCGGCGCTTCTTGTCTTCAGCCGCGTTCTCTTCGGCCTCGCGCACCATGCGGTCGATGTCTTCCTTCGAGAGCGACGAGCCGCCCGTGATGGTCATCGACTGCTCCTTGCCCGTGCCCTTGTCCTTTGCGGACACGTGCACGATGCCGTTCGCGTCGATGTCGAAGGTGACCTCGATCTGCGGCACGCCTCGCGGAGCCGGGGCGATTCCCGTCAGTTCGAACGTTCCCAGGTTCTTGTTGTCACGCGTGAACTCGCGCTCACCCTGGAACACCTGAATGGCGACAGACGGCTGGTTGTCGTCTGCGGTCGTGAACGTCTCGCTGCGCTTGGTCGGAATTGCGGTGTTGCGCTCGATGAGCTTGGTCATCATGCCGCCCTTGGTCTCGATTCCGAGGCTCAGCGGGGTGACGTCGATGAGCAGAACGTCCTTGCGCTCGCCCTTCAGAACACCGGCCTGCAGCGCAGCGCCGACAGCGACGACCTCGTCAGGGTTCACACCCTTGTTCGCGTCTTTACCGGTCTCCTTCTTCACGAGATCGGCGACGGCCGGCATACGCGTCGACCCACCGACGAGAACGACGTGAGCAATGTCGGAAACGTTGATTCCCGCTTCGCGGATGACGTCGGTGAACGGCTTCTTCGTGCGCTCGAGCAGGTCGCTCGTCATGTTCTCGAACTGTGCGCGCGACAGCGTCTCGTCAAGGTTCGCCGGGCCGTTCTCGGTCAGCGACAGGTACGGCAGCTGGATGCTGGTGCTCGTCGAGCTCGACAGCTCCTTCTTCGCCTGCTCAGCGGCCTCCTTGAGGCGCTGCTTGGCGATCTTGTCGTTCGAGACGTCGACACCGGTCGACTCCTTGAACTTCGTGATCAGCCAGTCGACGATGCGCTGGTCCCAGTCGTCACCACCGAGGCGGTTGTCACCGGAGGTGGCACGCACCTGAATGGTCGAGAAGTCGTCGTCCTTGCCCACCTCGAGCAGCGAGACATCGAAGGTACCGCCACCAAGGTCGAAGACCAGAATGAGCTCGTCTTCTTTGCCCTTGTCGAGGCCGTAGGCGAGAGCAGCGGCTGTCGGCTCGTTGATGATGCGCAGCACGTTGAGGCCCGAGATCTCACCGGCTTCCTTCGTGGCCTGGCGCTCGGCGTCGTTGAAGTACGCAGGAACCGTGATCACGGCGTCGGTGACGGAGTCGCCCAGGTACTGCTCTGCGTCGTGCTTGAGCTTCTGCAGAATACGAGCGGATACCTCCTGTGCCGTGTACTTCTTGTCGTCAACCGAGAACGACCAGTCGGTGCCCATGTGGCGCTTGACCGATGCGATCGTGCGGTCGACGTTCGTGACGGCCTGGCGCTTGGCGGTCTCGCCGACGAGCACCTCGTTGTCTTTCGTGAAGGCGACCACCGACGGGGTGGTGCGCATGCCCTCGGCGTTCGCGATGACGGTGGGGTCGCCACCCTCGAGAACGCTCACCACCGAGTTGGTGGTTCCGAGGTCGATTCCTACTGCACGTGACATGTGTTTTCTCCTTCTGACCAGCCAGGTCTGCTGGCGTGGCGCGTCTATTGCGAGGTCGAAGTCTGGTGCACTGCTTGAGTTGAGTGCCTACGGCTCAAGTTTACTCAGCCTGGGGTCAGTGTCAATTTCTCCCAGCAAATCTTGAGCACACTTAACTCAACTTTAAGACGCCCGAAGATATTCCGTAAATAGCTTGTGCGAGCGAATCTTGAACGTTACATTTGGACATATGCCCAGGGCAAACGACCAACAGAACTCGCGACAGGCTATGACGAGCGCAGAGCGCGGGCAGTCAGCACGAGCAAAGCTTCTACGTGCTGCTTCAGAGCTCATCGGGGAGGTCGGCTGGAACGCTGTGAGCACAAGACTTCTCGCGCAGCGCGCCGGCGTGCGGTCAGGCCTCGTGCACTACCACTTCGATTCACTTCACGACGTGCTTCGCCGTGCCGCCATCAGAGAGATGGAGCTTGCACGTGATCACGCGACGGCCGAATTTTCGGAGCACCCCGAGAACGCGTCACCCGTTGGGGCGATGCTTGCTGAGCTGGCCGAGTACGACGGCACCGATCCGTCTTCTCGCGTCGTGATCGAGGCATACTTGGCCTCCACTCGCGATGCAGTGCTGAGACAGCAGATGCAGCAGCTCATGACCGGTTTCCGCAGCGCAGTCTCCGCGTCGTTCGCGCGCTCAGGCCATCGCGACCCCGACGCTGCAGCGGTGGTCGTGCTTGCGGTTCTCGACGGACTCATTCTTCACAAGGGACTCGATCCTGAGATTCCGATAGACGATGCCGTTGCTCTCGTCGAGGCCGCCGTCATGACCGCGGAGAAAGGCAGGGAAGAATGAAGGTGCTGATCTGCGGCGCAGGAATCAGCGGACTCGCTCTTGCGGCCCGCCTTGACCACCACGGCTGGGACGTCACTGTCGTCGACAAGGCGCCGGGGCCACGTCCTCAGGGGTACATGATTGACTTTTCCGGCCCCGGGTTCGAAGCTATGCACCGGATGGGGTTGGGCGAGCGGCTTCGAGACGCGGCGAGCCGTGTCGGCACGTTCCGGTACGTCGACCGGACGGGCCGCACGACGGTGAGCGTCGAGTACAGCCGGTTCGTCACGGCCCTCCGGGGCGAGATCGTCAGCATCATGAGACCGGCGCTGGAACGCGTGCTCCGCGAGTCCCTCAGAGATTCGGTGAAAGTTCGCTACGGCGTTACCGTCGATGCCATCTCCGAGTCGTCGGCCACGCTCTCTGACGGGACCGAGCTGGAGCCGGATCTCATCGTCGGTGCTGACGGCATCCACTCACGCATTCGCACTCTCGTCTTCGGCGCGGAGCAGAAGTACATTCGTGATCTCGGCATGCACACGAACGCGTTCGTGTTTCGCGACCGCGAAATCTACGACGCAGTTGATGGCCAGTTTGTGCTCACCGAAACGCTGAATCGCCAGATGGGATTCTATGGCCTCGGCGACGGGCGCATTGCCACGTTCTCCGTCTACCGCGCCACGGAGCGTGGCGGGAACAGCGACGCCCGAGGCGAGCTGCGCAAACAGCTCTCAGGCATGGGCGAACTCGTCGATCGCGCTCTCGCCCAGTGCCCGCCACCGGCTGAGATCTACGACGACCGGGTGGCGCAGATCGAAATGCCGCAGTGGACGAGCGGGCGCGTCGCACTGATTGGCGACGCGGCCTCCGCTGTGTCTCTCGTCGCCGGACAAGGCGCCTCTCTTGGCGTTGCCGGAGCCTATGTTCTGGGGGAGCTGCTCTCCCAGGGACGCACCATTCCAGACGCTATCTCCGAATACGAGCGGCGGTGGCGACCCGAGACGGTCGCTGTGCAGGCTGCCGCTCGCGACCGCGTCATCGAGTGGTTCCTGCCGCGGTCCACGAGCACGCTGCTACTACGGCGCTGGGGATTCCGCGCCATGCGTGTGCCCGGGCTCAGCCGCCTGATGACCGGGTCGCTGCTGCCGAAAGGCCACCGCTCCGTTACAGAGCTCAGCGAGGCCGTCTGACCGGCTGGCGTCAGCGTCACCAGTCGGCAACAACCACCGCGCCTTCGGGCGACGTCGACGGAGCCTGCCGTTCGCACTACTCTTGACCGTGTCCCGGTGAGGGGCACTGCACGACGAGAGGATGCCGCTATGCACGTCGAGTGGTGGAGCATCCTTCCCTTCGTCGCCTTGCTGCTCTGCATCGCGGTTCTTCCGCTCATTCCCGCGACAGAGAAGGCCTGGGACCGCAATCTCGTCAAGCTTGTGGTCGCCCTCGTGCTCGGTATACCGATCACCCTGTGGTTCGTTATCGCCGGGCACCAGGGAATCGTCATCGGCGCCCTCATCGAGTACACCCAATTCATCGTGCTGCTCGGTTCCCTGTTCGTCGCATCGGGCGGCATCTTTCTCTCGGGCGACATCAGTGCGACCCCACGCAACAACACGATCTTTCTGGCCGTCGGCGGCGTTCTCGCTTCGTTCATCGGCACGACGGGTGCCGCGATGCTGCTCATCCGCCCGATCCTCAACACCAATCAAGAACGCACCCACCGCGTTCACACGGTGGTGTTCACGATCTTCATCGTCGCCAACTGCGGCGGCCTGCTCACTCCGCTCGGCGACCCTCCCCTGTTCCTCGGGATGCTGCGGGGAGTGCCGTTCGAATGGACGCTCGGCCTGTGGCCCTACTGGCTCTTCGTCAATGCTCTGCTGCTGCTGACGTTCTATGCGATCGACAAGCGAGCCTACGCGGCAGAGCCCTCCGAGGCGATTCAACGTGACACAGCATCGCAGACCAAACTGGGGCTGCGCGGGGGCAGCGGGCTGCTGTTCCTCGCCGTGATCATCGTCGCTGTCGCGTTCGTTCCCTCGGTCGATGCGCACGCGATCGAGGCGGGAACCGCTGGCCTTGCCGACAGCATCCCGTGGCGTGAAATCGTCATGATCGCTGCCGCGGCCGGTTCGCTTGTCGTCGGCAGTCGCTCGGCCCGCTTCGACGACAACGGCTTCACCTGGGCGCCCATTCTCGAGGTTGCCGCGCTGTTCATCGGCATCTTCCTCACGATGATGCCGGCGCTCGAGTACCTCGGGCAGGTCGCGCCGAACCTGCCGCTGACAAACATCACCCTGTTCATCTTCTCGGGCGGGCTCTCATCTGTGCTCGACAACGCTCCGACGTACGCCACGTTCTTTGAGATGGCCTCGCACGTCGACGGCGCGAACCTCGTGGCGGGTGTCCCCGAGGCGCTGCTCATCGCGATCTCTCTCGGCTCGGTCCTCGGCGGGGCGATGACGTATATCGGCAACGGGCCCAACTTCATGACCAAGTCCGTCGCGGATGCTGCGGGAGTGACAATGCCGAGCTTCGGCGGTTACATCCGCTGGTCGCTCACATACCTGGCGCCCGTGCTCGCATCGATGGTCCTGCTCTTCCTGACCGATGATCTCTGGTGGAAGCTGCTCGGTGCCGTGCTGACACTCGCGCTCGTCGCCCGCGCCGTCTGGCTCATCGTGAAGCCAGCGCGCCAACCGTCGTCACAGACGCGCAGCAGCACCTCCTGATCAGTTGCGGCGATTGCGCACAGAGGCGGCGACGCCGGCGACGACCAACAGCGCTCCGAGCACGACGAGAGCGGCAATGGTCAGGGCCACGACGTCGACCGTGATGGTGGGAATCGCGAGCACGGCCATGACCACGGCGAAGACAAGCAGCACGACGCCCCAGAAGATGGTGCCGAAGATCGGCGACCGCCGCGGCCGGTGAGCCGATGCACTCGCTTCCGGCCTTCCGCCCGCTGCAGACGGCTCGTGCGGTGCCTCCGTCGACCAGGATGCTGTCGGTTCAAGCCTCTCCGTCGACGCTGTCTCTGACGTCGCGTCTGCCGGGTCTCCGTCGTTGTTTCTTTTGAACGATGACGATTCGGTGCTCATTGTTCACTCCTCATGGTGACGTCTGCCGTGCCGAACATGGCACGCACGTGCACTGTTGTGATCTCGGACTCGGTGGCGCTTTCGGCCGCATCGTTCTGCACGACAGCGGAGGGGAAGAGTCCTCGCGCCGTGCCATCGACCTCGGCGTCGCCCTGAGTGTCGATGGTTGCCGCCGCACCATTGAAGCGCACCTTCACGGGAAGGTCATCGGGAACAACCACCTCGGCTGTCCCAAAGCCCAGCCAGAGGTCGACATCTCCGCCTTCGGCCCCCGGCTCAAGTTCGCGCAAGTCAAGCGTTACCGTGCCGAAGCTCGCGATGTAGCTCTGCGTCTGCGCCGTGTCGACCTCCGCGACCCGCCATGTCGTGTTGCCGAGGGCGGAGAAATGGGCACCCTGAGGAACGATCCCCACGAACACGAGAGCGATCACGGCAATCGTTGAAAAGAATCCGAGGCCGCCGTTCTCGCGGCCGCGAATGCCCGCGACGATCGTTGCGATGGCGAGCACGGCGAGCGCGCCGGCGACGCCGAACACGACGACGCTCTGTGGCCATCCGAGGGCGAGAGCTCCGAGCGAGGCGAGGGCGCCGCCAACGACGGCGAGGCCGAGACTGGTCGCAACGTATCCTGCGCTGGGCTGGCGCTCGCGCCACCGGGCAGCCTGCTCTGCTCGACGCTGCGCGTGCTCGCGCATGCGCGCCTCGTGCTGCGCTCTTGCCTCTGCTTGACGCTGTTGCGCTGTCTGAAAGTGAGCGTTCTGCGTCGGCGGCCAGCTGTACCCCTGTGAGGGAGCGGCGCTGCCAGCGTACGCATCCGACTGCGGAGGTGCGCCGTATGGCGCGGCGCCGCTCGTGGCCCCCTCGGCATCCGCAGCGGGAGCCGCGTGGCTCGTGGCGGTGGGTTCAGTTGCCCCATCCGCACCTGCCGCGAAGCTCGCGGTCGTCGGGTACTCCGATGCACCGGGCGTGGTCCAGTAGTCCTTATGACTGCGAGGGCCATTCGGGTCGTTGGGGTCATGACGAGGCGTCTTCCGGGCGATCACGACGATCAGCCAGATGATTCCGGCGACCAGCACGATGATCCACCCGGTGCGCAGCATGGCTTCAAGCCAGCCGGGCATGCCCCACCACCCTGGCGCATCCTGCCACCACAGGCCCTGCGCGAAGGGTACGAACGTCAAGACGAGCAGCACGCCAATGGCGATGAGCGCGGGATCGAAGATTCCCTGCAGCATCCGCTGAAGGTGAATTCGTCCCGTGGTATCCGGAAGCAGTGCCCAGCCTGCAGCGTATGCCAAGAAGATCGGGCCGCCGAGAAGCGCCACGACGATCGCGATACCGCGAACCAGCATCGGGTCGAGCCCCGTGCGCTCGGCGACGGCGCCGCAGACTCCTGCAACCCAGCGGTCGTCGGTGCGCCGCATGCCGATGCCCCGAATCCAGTCGAAGAAGCCGCCAGGTGCAGACCACCCGTTGGGGTTCGCGCCGGTGCTGTGCGATTGCCCGTTGTCGTATGTCATGGTTACAGCCTGCCCGTCCCCGCACCAGCGCACCATGGGGGTTGCCCCTGACGTGACCCTGATTCGCACCCCGAAGCACGCGTTTTGCGGTCGAGAGATGCTTGGATTGTCCCATGCACACCGCCACAATCGTCCGCCCGCGCTTGCGCGTGATCGGTGGGGTGTGCGCGGGGGTCGCCGGTCACATCGGCGTTCCGGTCAGCATTGTGCGCCTTGTCACGGCGATTCTCACCGTGTGCGGCGGTGCGGGCCTGCTGCTCTACGCCTGGTTGTGGGCGACAACACCGGTCAGCGAGGGCAGCGACTCTGTGAAGTCAGTGCTGACGCGCCCCACCACGGCAGAAGAGACGACGGATGCTGTGCCAGAGCGCGCTCCCATCACCGAGATTCTTCTCGGCATTGCTCTCCTGCTCGCGGGCGGGGCCATGATCGCTTCACGGCTCGGCGCAAACATTCCCCTTGCCTTCATCATTCCGGCTGTCGTCGTTCTCGCGGGCGCGGGCCTCGCGTGGCGGCAGTTCGACGAACTGCGGCGAGGACGCGTCGCGGGACGGTCGGCCCTCGTCGTCCGCGCGATGGGCGCCCTCGTGCTGGTCGTTCTGGGTATTCTGCTGTTCTTCGTCACGGGCGATGAACCCAACATCTGGACGGTCTTCTTCGCCGCGTCTGCCGTGCTTCTCGGCGTCGCCGTCGTCGTCGCCCCGTGGGTCATTCGGCTCGCGCGCGACCTCGCCGACGAGCGTGCCGCGCGTGCACGTGACGTCGAGCGCGCGGAGGTGGCTGCGCACCTGCACGACTCCGTGCTGCAGACCCTTGCGCTCATTCAGCAGAAGGCCGATCCCGGTTCTGACGCGTCGCGTCTGGCACGCGCGCAAGAGCGGGAGCTGCGGCAGTGGCTCTTCGCCGAGACCGTCGGAGGGCCGCTCGATCTTTCAGCAGAGCTGCGGCGCGCAGCATCCGCTCTCGAAAACGACTTCTCGGCGCGCATCGAAGTGATTACGACGGGGATCGCGGTGCCCGAAGCACCAGAGGGTCTTCTCGCCGCAGCCCGTGAGGCCATGCTCAATGCCGCCCAGCACGCGGGCGGTACAGTGACCGTGTACTCGGAGTCGTCGCCATCGACCATCGAGATCTCGATCTCGGACAGAGGGCCGGGTTTCGACGTCGACGCGATCCCCGACAATCACTTCGGCGTACGTGAGTCGATCGTCGGGCGCATGAAGCGCATCGGCGGTGACGCGACGATTCGGCGAGGACCGGGCGGAACCGGCACCGAAGTGCTGCTGAGCATGTCGCACGCGCAGCCGACCAAGGAGGAGATGTGACCGACGAAACGACAAGCCTCACGACGCTCATCGTCGACGATCACTCGATCTTCCGATCGGGGCTCCGCGCCGACCTCGCACGCGACATTCAGGTCGTCGGCGAGGCCGCGAGCGTCGATGAGGCGATCACCCTGGTGACGCAGCTGAAGCCTCGAGTCGTCTTGCTTGATGTGCATCTTCCCGGCGGGTCGGGAGGCGGCGGCGCGGAGGTCGTCATGCGCGCCGCTCCTGCATCGCCCGAGACGCTGTTTCTGGCGTTGAGCGTGTCGGATGCTGCCGATGACGTCGTTCGGGTGATCAGAGCCGGCGCCCGAGGCTACATCACGAAGAGCTCGTCCGGTGCCGACGTGTCTGACGCCGCACGTCGCGTCGCAGACGGCGACGCCGTGTTCTCGCCCCGGCTGGCCGGATTCGTTCTCGACGCCTTCGGAGCAATCAGCGGCGAGACGGCGCAGGCCGATCACGAGCTCGACCGCCTCTCGAAGCGCGAGCAAGAGGTCATGCGGCTCATCGCGCGCGGCTACGCCTACAAAGAGGTCGCGGCCGACCTCTATATCTCGATCAAGACCGTCGAAACCCACGTGTCGAGCGTTCTGCGCAAGCTGCAGTTGTCGTCACGACACGAACTCACGGCCTGGGCGCTGGAACGCAAGCTTCTGTAGCGCCAGCGGGCAGAACTCCCCTCCGAAAAGATGACGAAGAAAGATAGGTTTGACACCATGACCGACAAAAACGTGCCAGCGGCCCCGGAGCCTCACGACGATTCGTCCGCGACCGCGAACGATCAGAACGACGCACGGCCCGAGCCGCAGCAGAGTCCGCAGGCACAGCCACAGCAAGCGCCTCCTGCGCCCGAGCACGCCCCGCAGGGTCAGCCCCAGCAGGCCCCGCAGGCTCCGTCCGGGCAGCAGGCCCCGCAATCTCCTCCAGCTCCTCCCGGAGCTCCGGGTGCGCAGGGATACCCGCAGCCCGGCTACGGTCAGCCCTCACCGGGCTACGGACAGCAAGGCTATGGTCAGCCGGCACCCGGATACACGCAGCCTGGCTACGGCCAGCAGCCCTACCCGCAGCAGCCGTATGGTCAGCCCGGACAGCCCGGCGCTTATGACCCGTATGCAAAGAGTCGTCTCGCCGCCGGTCTGCTCGGAATCTTCCTCGGCGGGTGGGGCATCCACCGCTTCTACCTCGGCTACGCGGGAATCGGAATCGCGCAGATCATTGTCACCCTGGTGACGTTCGGAGTCGGCGCTCTGTGGGGCTTCATCGAGGGCATCATGGTTCTGGCGCGCGCTCAGTCGTTCCAGACGGATGCTGAAGGCCGCCCCTTGCGCGATTAGCGCTCTCTCCTGCTTGTGACGCCCCGCCATCGGCTCGCCGGTGACGGGGCGTCAGAAGTTAACGAGTTCCCGATACCCTGTCCGCATGAGCAAAGATGCGTCGGAGACGGAGGGCCGTCCGCCCACCGGGGAGAACCGCACGACGGGGCCGATCGCAGGGTTGACCGACAATGCGCAGATTCCGCGCTCCCGGGTCATCTCCTGGGCGCTCTGGGACTGGGGTTCGGCGTCGTTCAACGCCGTCGTCACGACGTTCGTGTTCAGCACGTACCTTGCCAGCTCGCTCTTTGTCGATCCAGCGATTGTCGACGCTGCTGGCGGCGACGATAACGATCCGGCGCTCACGCTCGCACTCGCCGAGAATGCCACCCAACTCAGCACCGGACTTCTCATCGCCGGCATCCTCGTCGCGCTTCTCGCGCCCGTCATGGGTCAGCGCTCCGACGGTTCGGGCAAGCGCAAGTTCTGGCTCGGCGTCAACACGCTCCTCGTCGTGCTCGCGATGGCCGCCATGTTCTTCGTCGAGGGCTCTCCTGCGTTCCTCGTGCTCGGCGTCGTGCTGATCTCGGCCGGAAACCTCTTCTTCGAGTTCGCGGGCGTCAACTACAACGCCATGCTCGTGCAGGTGTCTAATCGCCGCAACGTGGGCAAGGTCTCGGGAATGGGCTGGGGTCTGGGCTACGTCGGCGGCATCGTGCTGCTTGCCCTGCTGCTTCTTCTCTTCATCCAGAATTTCGGAACCGACGGCGAGGCGGGGGTTCTCGGCGTCACGACGGACAACGGGCTCAATATTCGTCTTGCGATCTTGTTCTCGGCCGTCTGGTTCGCGATTTTCGCCGTTCCTCTCATGGTCAAGGTTCCAGAGATCCCTCGCATCACGCGCCGCAACCGCGTGTCGTTCATTCACTCGTATGCAACGCTTTTCCGCACCATCAGGCGTCTCGCGAAGAACAGCCCGCAAGTGCTGGTCTTTCTTCTCGCGAGCGCCGTCTTCCGAGACGGACTCGCTGGCGTCTTCACGTTCGGCGCCATCATCGCCGCGCAGGTGTTCCACTTCTCAAGCTCCGAGGTGCTCTATTTCGCTGTTGCCGCGAACCTCGTCGCGGGTATGGGCACGTTCGCGGGCGGCTGGCTCGACGATCGCATCGGCCCCAAGAAGATCATCATGTCGTCGCTCGTCGGCCTCGTGATCTTCGGAGCCGCCGTGCTCTTCGTCGGCGACGCACAGCTCGGCTTCTGGATCTGCGGTTTGTTCCTGTGTCTGTTCGTCGGCCCCGTGCAGTCGGCGAGCCGCAGCTTCCTCTCGCGCATCACACCGCCCGGCCGTGAGGGCGAGATCTTCGGCCTCTACGCCACGACGGGGCGTGCCGTGAGCTTTCTCGCACCGGGCCTGTTCACGATGTTCGTCGGTCTCACGGGTGACACTCGCTTCGGCATCCTCGGTATTGTCATCGTGCTTCTCGCGGGGCTCGTGCTAATGCTCCCGGTGAAGGCGAAGCAGGCAACGATTGCCTAGAACGCTGTGCTTTCGCACGGCGAGTGCTACTGTTTGTACGTTCCAGATGAAAGGGGGAAATGCCATGACTGCCATCAGTATGCCTTCAATGCACGTTTTCCCCGAGGTCACCGCCCACATCTGAGTCTCGCGTGTGGCCTCCTGTTCTGGAGTTTCCACCGTGACATTCGACGCTTTTTCTGTACCTTCTTCTGACCTCGTCGAACCGGGCGAAGACCAACGCTGGTCAACCTGGCCCGATACTTCGCCGACCGAACGCGGTCCGCTGCCGCATCCTGACTGGCTCGTCACCGAGGCGGCTGCACTTGACACCGAGCTCGGCGTCGTCAAGACCGGCAAAGAAGCAGAGCTTCACCTCATCGAGCGAGCCGTCCCCGGCAACCCGACACGATCCTGTCTGCTCGCGGCGAAGCGCTATCGCGCCTCAGCCCACCGGGATTTCACGCGCAGCACGTTGTACGTCGAGGGCCGGCGCACGAGGAGTCAGCGCGATGAGCGTGCTCTCGGAAAGAAGTCGTTGTACGGCCGAGAGCTCGCGGCGACGAACTGGGCTTTTGCCGAGTTCGAGGCGCTGCGTCGGCTCACCGAAGCCGGAGCGCCCGTGCCCTATCCCGTGCAGATCCACGATGATGAGATCCTCATGCAGTTCATCGGAGATGGCATCACCGCCGCTCCGCGGCTTGCCCAGTCACGTGCCCGCGCCAACGACCTTGCTCCGTTGTACGACCAAGTCACCGACGCAATGCGGGTC
Organism: Paramicrobacterium agarici; assembly: GCF_002563955.1. Lineage (NCBI taxonomy): Bacteria > Bacillati > Actinomycetota > Actinomycetes > Micrococcales > Microbacteriaceae > Paramicrobacterium > Paramicrobacterium agarici. The sequence goes on along the minus strand of NZ_PDJE01000001.1, from coordinate 1,185,657 downwards.
TTCGTGCGGTCTGGCTTCGCCCACGGCGACCTCTCGCCGTACAACATCCTCGTTCATGACGGGCGCATCGTGGTGATCGATGTGCCGCAGATCGTCGACCTCGCGGCAAACCCGAGCGGCCTCGATCTGCTGCACCGAGACTGCGTCAACGTCGCGACGTGGTTCACGCGGCGTGGCCTCGCTGTTGATGCGGAATCGCTGTTCGCCGAGCTGATCGCGGAGGTCTATTGACCACACGACCCGATCCAGCCCTGATGGTCATGCGACGCCGATGCACGATAACGTGAGGAGAGGCGCGAAGTGCAACGAGGGGGTGCGGTCATGCTTGACGCGATCGTCGTAGGCTCGGGGCCGAACGGTCTCGCTGCGGCCGTCACTCTTGCCCGCGCTGGTCTGAGTGTCCGCGTATACGAACGCTCAGAACACCTCGGCGGAGGGTCTCGCACTGCCGAGCTCACCGAGCCCGGCTTTCATCACGACATCTGCTCGGCCGTTCACCCCATGGCCTACGCGTCGGAGTTCTTTCAGCGTTTCGGCCTTACCGAGCGTCTCGAGTTCATCACCCCAGAGGTTTCTTACGCCAATCCGCTCTCCCCGAGCCACGCAGCGCTGGCGTGGCGAGACCTTGAGCGAACAGCAGAAGGTCTCGGGCGCGACGCGGGTTCATGGCGCGCCCTCATGCGCCCGCTGCTGAACAACCTCGATGCCGTGTCAGACGCGGTGTCGCACTCGCTGCTTCGCGTTCCGCGCCAGCCCATTCCGCTCGCGCGCTTCGCGGCCCGCGCACTCGAACAAGGCAGCCCGCTGTGGAATCTTGCGTGGCAAGGCGACGAGGCTCCCGCGCTGCTCACCGGCGTGATCTCGCACTCGATCCGTCCGCTGCCAAGCATTGCCCCGACGGCAGCCGGACTCGTTCTGGCTGTCTACGCGCACGCCGGCGGTTGGCCCATTCCGGTCGGCGGCAGTCAGATGATCACCGACGCGCTGGTGGCCGATGCCGTCTCCCACGGCGTCGAGTTCGTCACCGAGCACCAGGTCGACTCAATGGACAACCTGCCCTCTGCGCGCGCCGTGATCTTCGACACGAGCGTCGCCGGGCTGCGAAAGATCGCCGGCGATCGGATGCCGCGAGGCTACGCACGTGCTCTCGAGCGGTATCGTCCGGGCAACGCAGCGGCGAAGGTGGACTTCGCGCTCTCCGGGCCGATCCCCTGGACGAACCCCGAGCTGGCGCGCACGCCGACGCTTCATGTCTGCGGAACGCGCGCCGACATGGCGCGCGCCGAAAACCAGGTGGCGCGCGGCAACCACGCCGACTCACCCTATGTGTTGCTCTCGCAGCCAAGCCTGTTCGACCCCACGCGCGCGCCCGCGGGAAAGCATGCCGTGTGGACATACACGCACGTTCCCCGCGGCTCGACCATCGACCAAACCGAAGCAGTCACTCGCCAGATCGAACGCTTTGCTCCCGGCTTTCGCGATCTCATCATCTCGTCGTCATCGCACACGGCTGCCGATCTGAACAATTACAACCCCAACTACATCGGCGGTGATATCGCGACCGGCGATGTCTCGCTTCGGCAGCTCATCGCCCGCCCCGTCCTCTCACCAGACCCGTGGCGCACCGCCGCGCGGGGCATCTACCTCTGCTCGGCAGCAACACCGCCCGGTCCCGGAGTCCACGGGCTCGGCGGCTGGCGCGCGGCTCTCTCTGCGCTGCGAAACGAGTTCGGCATTCGCCGCGAGCCGGATCTCTCGCCCTCACGGTGCTGAGTCCGACTCCCCCGATCAGACAGTCGGAGAAGCGCGCCGCCACACCGTCTTCCGCGCTCGAACACGCCGTGCAGCGATCGAGTTCTCTGACTACGTGAACGCCCGAGCAAAATCCGTCGCGCGGATGACGCGCTCGGGACCGTCCGTTGCGTAATGTGAACGACGGTAACGAAAGGGGAACCGTGCAGCCATACGACAGCAGCCCAGCACACGGTGCGACACCGCCGGGAGCAGATGACGGGCACAACGCCGACCCGGCGCAGCCCAGCGCGCCGTCCGCGGTAGCCGCGCTCTCGATTCGCGGACTGGTCAAGACCTTCGGGGCGAAGGCTGCCGTCGCCGGCATCGACCTCGATGTTCCGGCCGGTTCGTTCTACGGTCTTGTCGGCCCGAATGGCGCGGGCAAGACGACGACGCTGTCGATGGCGACGGGTCTTCTGCGGCCAGACGCCGGCTCCATCAGCATCCATGGTGTTGACGTGTGGCAGAATCTCGTCGAGGCCAAGCGGCTCGTCGGTGTGCTCTCTGACGGTGTCGCCCTGTTCGACCGGCTCACGGGCGAGCAACTCGTCACGTATGCGGGGATGCTGTGCGGACTCGACCGCAACAGCGCACTCGAGCGCACGCGCGACCTTCTCACGATGCTCGACCTGCAGGATGCCGGTGGCACGCTCGTCGTCGACTACTCGGCTGGAATGACCAAGAAGATCGTCCTCGCGTGCGCCCTGGTTCACGCGCCGCGTCTGCTCGTTCTCGACGAGCCGTTCGAATCTGTCGACCCGGTCTCTGCCGCGAACATCCGGGACATTCTCGCGGGCTATGTTCGCGGCGGCGGCACCGTCATCGTGTCGAGCCATTCCATGGACCTCGTTCAGCGCATGTGCGACCACGTCGCCATCGTCTCGCAGGGGCGCATCGTCGCCGCGGGAACGGTTGACGAGGTTCGCGCCGGATCGACGCTCGAAGACCGCTTCGTCGACCTTGTCGGCGGGCGTCGTCACGCAGAGGGACCCACATGGTTGCAGTCCTCGTAGGCCTGCGGTTCCGCTCCATGTGGAATGCGCTTCAGCGCAACCCATGGCAGCTGGTGGGGGCGATCCTCGGCGCTCTCTACGGACTCGGCATGCTGGGGCTGCTGTTCGTCGGCTTCGTGCTGCTCAGCCTCGCCCCGCTCGAACTCGCGCGACTCGCGGTCGTCGGCGCCGGTTCGGTTCTTCTGCTGGGTTGGCTCATCGGCCCACTCGTGACGGTTGGCGTCGATCAGACGCTCGATCCCGTCAAGCTCTCGCCGTTCCCGGTTCCGCGCAACACACTCTTCGTCGCCCTCACGGCGAGTGGCGTGCTCGGCATTCCTGGCATCGTGACAGCGGTGGCGGCACTGGGCTCCGCGATCGTGTGGTGGCGGCATCCCCTCGCCATCGTCGCTGCTCTGGTGTGCGCGGCGGTCGCCGTTCTCACGTGCGTCACCGCGTCGCGAGCGTTCATGGCGGTTTCGTCGGGCGTCAGCTCGGGCAGGCGTTTTCGCGAGCTCACGGGTGTGCTCATCTTCATTCCGCTCATACTGCTGGGCCCGATCATCGTCGGCATCACCGAGGGTGCGCGCTCTTTCGCCGATGTGCTGCCGACCATCGCCACGGTTCTCGGCTGGACGCCGTTCGGTGCCGCGTGGGCCGTTCCGGGAGATGTCGCCGCAGGTGAGTGGGGTGCCGCCGCGGCGCGCTTCGCGATCGCCCTGGCCACTCTCGCCGTCTGCGTCATGCTGTGGCGCAGCGGTTTGAACCGGATGCTGTCGAGCCCGCTGCGCTCGACGTCATCTGCGCAGTCGCGGAAAGGTCTCGGCATGCTCGGCATCGTTCCCGACTCGCGCACGGGTGCGGTGATGGCCCGTTCGCTGACGTACTGGATGCGCGATCCGCGCTACGCGCAGCAGCTCATCGTCGTGCCGCTGATCGTCGCGCTCATGGTCTTCTACGGCATGATGGGCGACGGCGGCTCGGTGCAGCCGACCATCGGGCTCATTCTCGCCGCCTATTTTCTCTCGACGAGCCTATACGCGGATGTCTCGTATGACGGCACCGCCTTTGCGCTGCACCTCACGACCGGCGTTCGGGGTATCGCCGATCGAGCGGGGCGGGCGCTTGCCGTGGCGGCATTCGCCGTTCCGCTGATCGTAATACTCACGGTCGCCGTCGTTGCACTCACGGGTGACGTCGCCTCGCTGCCGGCAACACTCGGCGTGACGCTCGGCATCACACTCGCGGGTTTCGCGGCCGCGAGCGTGACATCGGCGCTTCTCGTGTTTCCGGTGCCGAAGGCCGGTGACAACCCGTTCAAGTCGCAGCCCGGAGCGGCACTGCCCTCAATGCTCGCGATGCTCGGAACCTTCGGCGGGGCGACGGTGCTCGCGCTTCCCGTGATCGTCCTGGGCATCGTGACGATCGTGACCGGCAGCACGGTCATCGGGTGGATCACTCTCGCGGTCGGCGCGGTTGTGGGCGCAGCAGAGCTCGCCCTCGGCATCGTCGTCGGCGGCAGGATCTTCGATCGGCGCGGCCCTGAGCTGCTGGCGCGGCTGCGCACCTGACAGCATCCGCCCCTCCCTTAGGATCGGGGCATGGGTTCCCCACCGCAGATCGACGGCTACAGCTACGTCAAGCTGCTCGGCCGCGGCGGGTTCTCTGACGTGTACCTGTACCATCAGCAGCTTCCCAACCGCTTCGTCGCCATCAAGGTGCTGCGCACCGACGCCCTGAGCGAGGCGCTGCGTCGCCAGTTCACCGCCGAGGCGAACCTCATGGCGCGCGTGTCGTCGCACTCGGCGATCGCCACCATCTATGCGGCGGGTGTGGATGCTGCTGAGCAGCCGTACCTCGTCATGGAGTACTGCTCCGGCGGCAGTCTCGGAGCGCGATTTCGCCACGCTCCGCTCGATCTCGCCGACGTGCTGCACATCGGCGTTCGGGTCGCTTCGGCGCTGGAGAGCGCGCACCGTGCCGGCGTCGTGCACCGCGACGTGAAACCGGCGAATGTCTTGATCAACGACTACGGCGCGGCCGTGCTCACCGATTTTGGCATCTCAGCCATCGCCGACGGGTTCCCCGAGGCCACGCGCATCCGCGAGCAGGCGTATGCGACGCAGTCGACGGTCGAGAACGATGCGAGCGCGCTCGGAATGAGCATTCCGTGGGCTGCGCCCGAATCGTTCGACGACGAGCCGCGCATCGACGTGCGCAGCGACGTGTTCTCGCTCGCGGCAACGCTCTTCTCGCTGCTTGAAGGGCGCAGCCCGTTCGAGGTTCCCGGCGCGTCCAACCGTGGCGTCCAACTCATGGCTCGCATTCAGAACGGCGCGATCACTCCGATGCAGCGCCAGGGTCTGCCGCAGGCGGTCGTCGACGCGCTTTTGATCGGCCTCAATCGTTCACCGGAGCACCGGTTTCCCACGGCTCTTGCCTTCGCTCAGCGGCTTCAGCAGCTCGAGCGCGAGCTCGGTCTTGCCCCAACGCGCATCGAAGTCCCTTCGTCGCCCAACGAGGTGCCCGCTGCCGACACCGTGTTGCGTCAGGGCCCCACCTCGGACACCTCGCTGCCCGCTCCCGCTGCGACACGTCCGGCCGCGGTCACGGAGCTGACGCCGTCGGGCGCCGTCCCTCACTCGACGGCGCGGGTGCCGCGACGGCAGCGTGGCTGGGTCGTCGGCGGCGTCGTCGCTGCAGCCGCCGTCGTCGCCCTCGTTCTCGGCGTGGGCATTCCCCTCGCCCTCAACAGCTTTCATCCACCGGCACCGACAGCAACGACCACCGCCCCGAGCGACCTGGTCATCGACGAACTCCGCGTCGTGACAGATGACGACGCGTGGACGGTCGCTGTTCCCGAAGACCTCGCTCCGCCCACCGCACTCGAAGGGAAGGTGCTTGTCGACGGCGAGAGCTCCACGACGATCACTGATTCGAGCCGTGTCTCGTTCGGCTACGACACGGCCCCGTGGAACTACGGCGGGGAATCACACCTCTCGCCACCGGATTCCGGTTCGTTCGACACGGCTGTCGCCTCCGGCCGCGCCCTCTCGCAGTTTCTCGGCGTCGACCTCGAGGGATTGCCCGTCGGCACCGTCGTGATCGCCGCCGCGCCGCAGGGATATTTCGCGCAGCATTCCCCTCTCGACGCTGAGATGACCACGCAGATCGTCGTCGTGCGCGTCAACGCGCTCACCTGATCGCTCCCGCTCTGCCCGCGGCAGATCTGCCCAGAGCAGCATCCCGTGCGCTCATGGCATCGGGCCGCGCATGCTCGAGTCATGACACACGACGACTCATCTCCACCGCTGTTCACCGAGCGCATGCGCGAGCAGCTGCTGCACCGGCGAGTGCTCGTTCTCGACGGGGTTCTCGATGACGACAATGGAACGCTGCTCGCGAGCCAGCTGCTGCTTCTCGCCGCAGAGGACGCCACGACCGACATCGCCCTGTGGATCCACTCCCCTGGCGGCAGCGTCCCGTCGATGCTCGCGATTCGCGACATCATGCGGTTGGTCCCCTGCGACGTCTCGACGCTCGCGATCGGCCTCGCGTGCAGCGCCGGGCAGTTCCTGCTGTCATCGGGCACGAAGGGCAAGCGCAGCGCTCTGCCCCACGCGCGCATCCTCATGCACCAGGGCTCCGCAGGCATTGGCGGCACGGCCGTCGAGGTCGAGGTGCAGGCTGACGACCTGCGTTACACGCGCGACACGGTCCTCGGGCTCATCGCCTCCGACACCGAGCAGCCGCTCGAGCGGGTATTTGACGATTCACTCCACGACCGCTGGTACACCGCCGAGCAGGCGAAGGAATACGGGTTCATCGACCGCATCGTGTCGAGCTTCGACCAGGTGATGCCCGACCGCAGAAATCCGATCGGACTGGGGGTCTGACATGACCTCGTACACCATCCCGAACGTCGTCGCGCAGCATCCACGCGGCGAGCGCATCATGGATGTCTACTCCAACCTGCTCACGGAGCGCATCGTCTACCTGGGCACGCCCGTCGACGCGGGAGTCGCCAACGCGATCATCGCGCAGCTGCTGCACCTCGAGTCCGAGAGTTCGGGCGAGCCGATCAACCTCTACATCAACTGCGAGGGCGGAGACCTTGCGTCGATGCTCGCCGTCTACGACACCATGCAGTACGTGCAGTCACCCATCGCGACGACCTGCGTCGGGCAGGCCCTCGCCGCTGGCGCTGTGCTTCTCGCCGCGGGAGCCCCTGGCCGGCGAGCGGTGCTCCCGCACGCCAGGGTCGTGCTGCATCAGCCCGCGGCCGAGGGACGCGGGGCGATCCCCGACCTCATTCTTCAGGCCGACGAGGTGGTGCGAATCCGCGCCGAGATCGAAGAGATCCTCAGCGCGCACAGCGGGCAGAGCGTGCAGACTCTGCGCCGCGACACCGACCGCGATCGGGTGTTCACGGCGGCGCAAGCGCTCGAGTACGGACTCGTCGACCAGGTGCTCACGACGAGAGAAGTGACGGATGCTGTCGCCTGACGCCTCGCTCAGGCCGCGAGCAGCAGGGCGTTGCCGCCACTGCGCGGCGCGCCCTGGCGCTGCAGCTCGGTCGCCACCTCGCCCGTAAGCTCGACGAGCGTTGTGCCGAGGGCACCGGCGATCGCGGCGATCATCTCGCTCGAGGGCTCTTTGCGTCCCCGCTCCACCTCTGAGAGGTACTGCGGCGAGACACCAGCGGTCTTCGCCGTATCGGTGAGCTTCTCGCCGCGTCGGCTCCGGTGCTCGCGAAACCGTTCGCCGAGTGCTTCGCGCCACAGTCGCTCGGGCTTTCGCATCTCTGCGTGCAGTCGGTCACGACCACGGTGATTCGGTTCTCGCTGCTCAGGTTCCCACGCAACGGGGCGCCGTCGCCGTCGCGCCTCGTGCATCTTTACGATCTCAGCCATGCTTCACCCTAAGTCGGGCGTCGCGTCGCTGTCGCGCGATTCTGCTCAGAGCGGATTGCTACTCGCCGAGCCGTCCGACATCGGTCACGCTTACGTCCGTGCGGTGAAAGTTTGCGAACGAGCGGGATGCTGTCGGGCCACGCTGCCCCTGGTACCGCGAGCCGTATGCCGCCGATCCGTAGGGCTGCTCTGTCGGAGACGTGAGCCTGAAGAAGCACAGCTGCCCGATCTTCATGCCAGGCCACAGCTTGATCGGCAGCGTCGCGACGTTGCTGAGCTCGAGTGTGACGTGCCCCGAGAACCCGGGGTCGATGAACCCCGCTGTGGAGTGCGTGAGCAGGCCGAGGCGGCCGAGCGAGCTTTTGCCCTCGAGTCGTGCCGCCACGTCGTCGGGCAGCGTGACCTGCTCGAACGTGGAGCCCAGCACGAACTCGCCCGGGTGCAGAATGAACGACTCGTCCGGCTCGACCTCGATGAGTCGTGTCAGCTCCGGCTGATCCTGTGACGGGTCGATGTACGGGTACTTGTGGTTGTCGAACAGGCGAAAGAACCGATCGAGGCGCACGTCGACGCTCGACGGCTGAACCATGTCGATGTCGTACGGATCGAGCCCAATGCGGGACTCCGCCAACTCTGCTTTGATGTCGCGGTCTGAGAGAAGCACGATGTCAGTGTAGCCGTCAGATGTTGCTAAGATGACGTGGTGCCTTTGGGCGCAATGGGGATGTAGTTCAATGGTAGAACTTCAGCTTCCCAAGCTGACAGCGCGGGTTCGATTCCCGTCATCCCCTCCATCGCGAGATTCCTGTGTTTGGCTGGATTCAGGTTGCGACGGATCGGCCGGCTCCCATCTGAGCAGATCTCCTGGCTGACAATGCAATGCTTCACAAAGTGCGTCGAGTGTCGAGAATCGGATCGCCTTCGCACGGCCGTTCTTGAGTACGGAGAGATTGGCCGGCGTGATGCCGATTCGCTCCGCTAGCGTGCCGACGGCCATCTTGCGTCGAGCCAGCATCACGTCAATGTCAACGATGATCGGCATCAGATCACCTCGCCCAGCTCGGAGCGGAGGCGACGGGCTTCGTTCTCCCGTTCCACAGCCTGAGCCAGCAGTCTCCGCATAACGACGACGAGAAGTGCCATGCCGCCCAGCACGAGGGCCGCACCACAGATGAGACCCACGATTCCCGGCGCAGTCCCACCGGGCGCGAGCACGACGCCCAGAGCTAGAGCAAGAGCCGCAGCTCCGGCGACGGCGCCCGTTATGACGTCAACGTAGCGAAACGACTTCGGCGAAAACACCGACCCCTGACGGACGAGAGTGAGCAGCTTCCATACGCAAATTGCAAACACTTGCATCGTTGCAACGCCGAGCACCGCGATGACGACCAGTGCAATCCGGCCCCAAAGAATCTCCCCTTCGAGGTCCGCCCAGAACAGCGGCACAATGACAGCCTGAACGTAAAGCGAACCCGCGAGCGATAGTGCGATCACAATTCGCAATACCGCGATGGTTGCTCGTCCCATTGCCCTTTCCTCTCCATAAACGATATTAATATATCGAATCTCAATAGGTAGGGCCAGTATCGTCCGCAGTGCTACCGATGAACGGGAACGAGCGTGACATCTTGAAGCTCTCCCTCGTCAGCGATCGCTGTCATGAACGTGCAGACCGGCTGGCGCCGCCGGTCGGTCGGTGAACCCGGATTCAGCAGGCGCATCCCGCGAGGGGTTACCGAGTCCCATGGAATGTGGCTATGCCCGAAAACGAGAACATCGACGTCGTCGAACTGGCCGTCCATGCGCTTCTCGCGGCCCTTCGCTGCTCCCGTCTCATGAATGACGGCAAAGCGGATGCCGCCAATCTCTGCCCTGGCGATCTCGCACAGCCGTGCGCGCAGCTCCGGCCCGTCATTGTTCCCATACACGGCGATCAAGCTTTTCGACCGCGCTTCGAACTCGTCTAGCGTCGCCTCGTCCACCCAGTCTCCTGCGTGAATGACGACGTCGGCAGCCTCGATCGCGTCCCACACCGCTGGCGCGAGCGCCTTCGCGCGCTTGGGTAGATGCGTGTCTGCGACGAGTACCAATGAGGTGGCCATACGTCTATTCAACACATCCATTCAGAACGCGCCGAACGCCGCCCGTGACTTGCAGCGCTGAACGGCCCACGCCCGCAGCCGCTACTGTCCGAGAGCGTCGAGCTCCGGCTGCCCCGTCAAAATGCAGAATTCGTTGCCCTCCGGATCCGCCAAGACGACCCAGCCCGTCCCGTCTTCCCGAATAAAGTCGGCGACATGCGTCGCACCAAGCGAGAGAACGCGCTCCACCTCTTCTGCACGTGTGACGTCGGTGGGCCGAAGATCGAAGTGCAGGCGGTTCTTCACAGACTTGCCCTCGGGAACATCGATGAAGAGCAGCCTGCTCGCACCGTCGGGTGAGATGATGAGGCACTCCTCGTGATCGGGGAGATTCGGGTCGTCAGCATCCTCGGCATAACCAAGCACATCGCCCCACCAGCGGGACTGAGCGTAAGCATTGCGTGAATCGATGGACGTGTGTGAAAGTCGCAGCGTCATACTTCGAGAATCTCTCACAGCGCCGTGAATTTGTCGATGCACACGCGCAGACAGGCTCGTGGCGACAACCAGACTCAACTGCTCGGGCGCTCCCACGATGCGATCGGGCCAGGCACGACCGTGAAAAGTGGATGCGGTTCGGGCATCGCTTCATCACACCACCGCTCCCACAACTCGGGCGTTCTGCGCTGCAGCTTCGCGAGCAGATGCGACCACTCGTATGCGAGCTGGCCGTCGCTCACCAGCATCCGCTCGCCCATTTTCGCCTCACGGATCTTCGAACGATCGAATCGATATCCTCGAGCATCCGCCTCGTCGACGAGGCCACTGAGAAACGTTCCGATCGCGCGAAGCGGCTCGGCCGTCTCGCGAAAGCGGGCGAGCTGCGGGTGGTTCGAGTAGCCACGACCAGGCTCGGCAATAACTGATTGCGCGAGCAATCCCTCGCGCCACGCTGCGGTGAGCGCTTGCCTGTCGAAGTAACGAGGGTGAACCGACCACAGTCTCATGCGCGCTCCACGGGGCGCTCGGCCTCGATCAGGTGCCGCGTCGAATGAGCCACAAACGGATCGCCAGCGCGCAACTTGCGGTCAAGCTCGAGGAGCTTTCCGCGATACCGCTCGACCGAGAAGTCCGGCACCCACCACACGCACTTGCGCAGAATCCAGACGATCGCGCCGATGTCGTAGAACTCCATGCGGCAACGGGCCGTCTGCAGGTCGAGAATCCTGAGTCCCGCCGCCTTTGCATCGGCTATCTCGCGCTCGGGATCTCGCCCCGCGCGCTGCTCAGGGCGGGGTCCGAGCAAATACTCGATGAGTTCAAACGCCGACGCAGGTCCTACGTGCTGCGCGAAGTACCGGCCGCCCGGCTCGAGGACCCGATGGATCTCTGCCCAGTTTGGCGCAACGGGGTGCCGTGAGGTGACGAGCGCAAACGATGCGTCGGCGAACGGCAGGGGCGCGCCATCCACGGTCTCGACAACATCGACTCCCCGCGGTCCGAGCCGCTCGCGAGCTCGCCGAGCATTGGGCGGCCACGCCTCCGTCACCGCTGTTCGCGAGGGGAGCACTGGTGCCTCATCCAGCACCTCACCGCCGCCCGTATCGAGGTCGAGCGCGGAGGCTGCTCCAGCGAGCTTCTCGCTCAAGAGCCGAGCGAATCCCCACCCAGGACGCTCTTCGATCGCACGGTCGCGCAGCCACTCGAAGCCCCAGCCCGAGACATCAGCGGTGGATGCTTCGCCGACAAGCTGGTCAAACGGCCTCATGATCTGCTTTCCATCGTTCGTGCGCTGGCAAAGCCCAGCTGTCCAGAATAACGTCGCTCGAGAATTCGGGCTGAGGCCGCCGCGCCGAGCAGTCGCCACAGGATAGCTCTCGATCGACGGTTTTCCACCCCCTGGTTGCAAAGAAACGCCGCGCGTAGCGTGTCGAATCATCGCTTCCGCGTGAAGCAGGTCACTTTGTTCCACGCGGAGCGCATATGACACGGGCCGGGGATACCGGGTCTGCTTCAGGGGAAGGAACACTATGTCGAACACCTATCCACCTGCTTCCGGCTCTGCGAACGAAAGCGGTGCGGACCGGGCCAAAGAGCAGGCAGCGAGCTTCGCGACCAAGCTGCCCACCAGCAGAAGCGGGTCGCCAGCGGACTCCGCTCCGTAAGCGACGAGCTGCAGAGCATGGCCAGGGGATCAGAGCGTAACGGGGTTGCAACAGAACTCGTCAAGCAGGCCGCCTCGAAGTCAAGCGACGTCGCTTCCTGGCTCGACCAACGTGACCCTGGATCTCTCCTCGACGAGGTCAAGGGATTCGCACGCCGCAAGCCGGGCGTGTTCATCGGGGCCGCGGCGGTCGCGGGCATCCTCGCCGGTCGGCTCACTCGCTCGATGACGGGAGACGAGTCGGGCGCAACTCACTCTCGCGAACGCGCACATTCCGCACCGTCGAACACGAGCGGCCAGAACGCGCACTCGCGAGTCGATGACTCCGGCCGCAGTGTCCCACCGCCGCCCGTCGACGAAGCGCCCAATCCTGCGCGGACGAGCTCGACTGCATCCCAAGCAGAGTCTCCTTACACAGCCCCTGATTCGGGCTTCGTGCCGCCAGAGGCACCCCGACGGAACGGGGGACTTTCATGACAGACCCACGCGAAACGCCGTCTGAGGAGCACGCAGAGCGTTCCTCACTCGGCGATCTGCTCGGCGAGGTGAGCCGCGACGTTTCTGAACTGATGCGGCAAGAGGTTGAACTCGCCAAGGCAGAGATCAAGCAATCAGCGACACGAGCGGGCAAGGGCGCAGGGCTGTACGGCGGCGCAGGCTACGCCGGCATGATGGCCATCTTCTTCCTCTCCATCGCTGCATGGTGGGGGCTGGGCTACCTGATCGGCAACGGCTGGTCCGGCCTGGTGATCGCCGTGGTCTGGGCCATCATCGCACTCGTCCTCTGTCTCATGGGAAAGAAGTTCGAGTCGGTCAAGGGTGCGCCGCAGACGGTCGACACCGTCAAAGAGATACCAGACGCATTGAAGCGAAATGAGGAGAACCGATGACTACCGATGACCCGAATGCAATCCGATCGAACATCGAGGCTACACGTGGCGAGCTGGGGCGAGACGTGGACGCTCTTGCAGACAAAGTTTCGCCGTCGAAGGCCGTGCACCGGCAGACTGACAAGATGAAGGGCGCGGTACGGCGCATGAGCGACAAGGTGATGGGCACCGCCTCAGACGTCGGCGATTCAGTGTCGGAGACCGCTTCTGACATCACGGACGACGTGTCAGAGCTCCCGCACCGCGCCGCGAAGAAGGCTGAGGGCAACCCGCTGGCTGTCGGCCTCATCGCCTTCGGAGTCGGCTGGCTCGCCTCCTCACTGATTCCCGCGAGCTCTCAAGAGAAAGAGATGGGCTCGGCAATCAAGGAATCCGCGCAGCCTTTGGTGAAAGAGGCCAAGGATGCTGCCAAGAATGTGGCCGAAGACCTCAAAGAGCCGGCGTCCGAAGCCGTCGACAACGTGAAGCAGTCGGCCGAAGAGGCCGCGCAGGAGGTGAAGTCCGAAGCGTCGTCTGCAGCGTCAGACGTGAAAGACGACGCTACGGAGGCGAAGCACGCCGTGCAAGACCCTTCGCAGTCACAGGGATAGCAGGTCCATCGGGGGCCGTCCGCCGCATGCGGCGGACGGCCCCCGCGCTGTCTTGCTGGGAACCCGACTCGATCTGGTGCACACTGGAGTGACGGATTCCGAGGAGGCCCCCGTGCAGAAGACGTCGCTCACTGCCCTCGCACGACACGAACTCGAACACGCACAGAACAGCTCGAGTGGCCGCAGCGCCAAGACCGTCTTCGGCGGACGCGAGCACGCGCTACGGCAGACACTTATCGCCCTGCGCGAAGGAGTCACGATGGGCGACCACGAGAGCCCGGGCGATGCCACCGTGCACGTGCTCAGCGGGCGGATCGAGCTGACGACCGCAGACGCGTCGTGGAGCGGCTGGAACGGCGACTTGATCATCGTTCCCGATGCTATTCACAACGTGCGGGCGCTCGAAGACTCGGTGCTTCTACTCACTGTCGTGAAGAAGGCGTAGTACCGCTCGGTCACGCTCGCGAGCGCGACCCTAGCAGAGCACAGAGGTTGCCGACAAGGGTTCATCGTCCCCTTTGGCACCCTGCGCGTTCGGTGGCAGATTTGCTCTTACCACCCCCGATCGGGGGCCAGGCCGTGGAGAGGAGCCATCATGAGCGTCACCTTCGGCGAACCGAACGTCCGTTCCCGTCGCAGCCCATTCAGCGAAGTGCGAGAAGCGACGCGTCAGCGCGTACTTCTTGGAATCGCGACAGGCGTCGGCGCCACCTGCATACCGCTCGTCGTCGGCGGCGCAGTTGCCGCTGCCTACTACCTCTGATCGCGCTGCACGATCTCGCACCAGGAAAGGACTTCTCAATGACCATCACGAATCCCACCACATCCGCTCCGCTCACCGAGAGCACATTTCATCTCTCATGGCGCGAAGCCGACGCAGGACTCTGGGTCGCCAGCGTGAACGGCACCTTCGCCGGTTCGGTCGACCGCGTCAACGGGCAGTTTCAGGCTCACGACCCGTTGGGACGCTACCGCGGCGAGTTCTCGACTCTCGACGCGGCACAGCACCTTCTCACGGCGTTTGCCGCACACCCGAGTATGTCCCGTCACTTCGGCGGCTGAACGGCCGGGCGTACGACACACACTTTCTGAGGCTGGCGTGCTCATGCATGCCAGCCTCAGTCGTGAGTGACGTCCCAGGCGTGATGCACAATGTCGTGCACGTAATACTGACCGAGAGTCTCGATCGTGAACGAGGCTCCGTCACTGCGCCGCCCCGTGCGAGCGGCGGCAGCGGCGGGCACGGCGTCGAATGCCTCAGCCGAGGCGAATGCAGCATCCGTCAGGTCTCGCGCAACGCGCTCCGGGTCTTCATTGTGATACTGCCCCTGCACGGCCGCATCGTCTTGATTCCAATCGGGAAAGACCGGGTTCTCATGAGTCATCGCCAGCACCAGCCGCTCGGCGAAGAGACTGTGTACGTCGCGCACGTGGCATGCGTACTCGAGCGGAGACCACGTGCTGTCATTCGGGCGCTCACGGACGTCGTCACGCTCAAGGGCATCTGCCCACACCCCGGCGTTCGCGCGGGCGAAACCAGCGACGTCCGATACCATCACCGTTCTGGCGTCGAAGCCGCACTCGGGGCAGGGACGCGTGAGAACCCACGTCCAGTCTTTCGTGTCGGGAGTGATGGGCATACGTCCAGACTAGGGGCGACACTGCCGAAATGCAGGTTTGCGTCGCCCATCGGGCATCTCAGCCTTGGCACACGGCTTTGTCGCTCACCTGCTGGTTCATCTGCTCGGCCGACCACGGCAAATCGATCGATGGCGCGTCGGAGCCCGACGCTGCGGGCAGCTTCGAACCGTACGACGCGAGCTGCATGGCGAGCGAGAGAGCAAGCGAGCCGCCCGCGGTCGAGTTGTTCAGCATGACTACGACGGTGAGACCGGATGCCGGATCACTCAGTGCCGCGGTGATGAAGCCAGGCACATCGCCCGCCTGCCCATACATCGGTCCGTAATGGTAGGTTCCGAACCCGTACTCGATCCACGAGGCGGCGTCATCGCTGATCGCACGCGTCTTCTCCTGGTGTTTCGCAGCCTCGTCGCTGAACAGCTTCGCCTGAGCGAACGCCTGCGAGAACGCGTGAAGGTCTTGCGCTGTCGAGACCACGCCGCCGGACGTGAATCCCAGTGACGACGATTGCTTCGACTGGTCGTACGGCTTATCGCACTGCGGTTTGCCCGACACTGTCAGCGACTCGTAGCTGTGCAGCGATTCATCGGGGAGCTCCACGTCTGTCGGAGACGGAAGAGAGGTGTTCTCGAGCCCGAGAGGCGCGAAGACGTACTGCTCGTAGAGCTTGGCGAAGGTCTTGCCCGTCGCCGACTGCAACGCCTGCCCGAGAAGCACATAGCCCGTGGCTGCGGGCGAGAACGACTCGCCGGGTGTCGCCTCGTGAGTGGCCATTCCGTCGTTGTAGAGTTCGGTCGGATACCAGACCCGCTCGGGATTCTGAATGAAGCTCTTGTCGAGATTCGCGCGGTAGTCACCGAATCCCGATGTTCCCTGGCACAGGTGCTCAAGCGTGAGTCCTTCGACACCGACCGTCGTCGGCAGGTACTCCGACACCTTGTCATCCACCGCGACAACGCCCTCATCGGCGAGCGCGAGCAGCACCGTGCACGTCATCGGTCGCGTGTTCGCGCCGATGCGAAATGCCATATCGGACGTCACCTCGGTGTCCCCATCGATTTCTGTGACGCCATAGCCCTTGAGGTTCACGCCAGCCCAAGGAGCCCACACCCCAGCGATCGCTCCGGTCGATCCCGACGCCGCGATGGCGTGGTTCACAGCCTCATCGATGAGCGTTGTCGCATCCTCGGGCAACGTGGCATCCACTTGCGGCTGCAGCGTCACCGCTGGTGCAGGTTCTCCCGAACATGCGGTCAGCGCCATGAGGCCCACGCCGAGAACGGACACAGCGGCCATCGCGCGTGAACGGTGCCCAAAACCTCTCACCAAGCAGCCTCCCCCACAAGAGCTCTTGCTGGATTGTAACCGGCAAAACTGTGCCGAAGCCGTATGGGTCGATCGGCGATACTGGCGCGGCCCGGCGCGAGACTGATTGACTATCGACATGACGCAGCATTTCGACAACGATGTGATCTCGGCCATTCTGGCGCACATGAACGGCGATCACGTTGCCGACAACCACACGATCGTGCACGCCTTCGCCGACCCCGCAGCATCCGATGTGGCCATGGTGGGGTTCGACGGTGACGGCGGAGACTGGGAGTATTCGGATGCCGCTGGCGCGACGGTCCGCACGCGCATTCCGTGGCCGGCCGAGGTCGTCGAGCGCAAAGACGTGCGCCGTGCGGTGGTCGAGCTGCATCGTGGCGCCGTCCAGCGCCTCGGTGGCGAACGCGGAGATCGAAAAAGCACGTGACACGAGCCCCGGCGATCCATAGGCTAAGGGTACCCTTACTTTCCTGACGCCGACGGAGCAGCATGACCGCCACCCGATTCTCTGCCCGACTCGCTGAGCGCACGCGCGCATCGCACTCTGACAGTGAAGGTGCAGCGTTCATGCGCGACCTCATGCAGGGACGCGGCACGAAGAGCGACTATGCGGCGCTCTCCGCTCAGCACTGGTTCATCTACGACGCACTCGAGGCCGGCGCGACAGGGCTTGCAGCGGATGCTGAGGCTGCCCCGTTTCTGCACCCGGAGCTCACGCGCCTGCCCGCTCTCGAGCGCGACCTCGAGCATCTGTTCGGCTCACAGTGGAGGCGCGCGATCACCCCGCTGCCGACGACCGAGGCGTATGCGCAGCGCATTCGCGAGGTTTCGGGGTGGCCCGCAGGCTTCATCGCGCACCACTACACGCGATACCTTGGCGACCTGTCGGGCGGGCAGTTCATTGCGCGGCTCATGTCTCGCCACTTCGGATTCGAGCGTCGAGGCGTCGAGTTCTACGCCTTCGACGACATCGATGACCTCGACGCGTTCAAGAACACCTACCGCCGCGCACTCGACGACGCGCCGTGGAACGACGTCGAGCGCGAGCGCATGATCGACGAGACGCTGATCGCGTACCGGTTCAACTCAGATCTTTTCGTCGATCTGCTCCGGCAGAAGCAGGCTGCTGCCTGACGCCGAATCGGACGGCGGCGTGCGCTCAGTGCACTGCACCCGCAGCATCCGCCCCCGCAATGCGCGTGACGTTCGCCATGAAGCGCTGCACATCACGATCGACGATGATGTCGCTCGGGCGCAGCGGACGCGACAGGTAAAGACCCTCGAGCGACGTGAGACGGCTCAACGCGACGTACGTCTGGCCCGGACTGAAAGCCCGCGTGCCGAGATCGACGATTGCGCGGTCGTACGTTTTTCCCTGTGACTTGTGAATCGTCACGGCCCACGCGAGCCGCAGCGGAAACTGTTCGAACTCGGCGACGATCTCGCGCTTCAGGCGTTTGGTGATGGGCGAATATGAGTAGCGGTACTTCTCCCACGTGGCGGGTTCGACCTCGTGCTCTTCACCGTCGACCTCGACGAACACGTTTGACGTGATCTTCGTCACCGTGCCGATCGTTCCGTTGACCCAGCGCGGTCCCCCGTCGTTTCCGCCGTCGTTTCGCAAGAACATCACCTGAGCGCCCTGCTTGAGCTCGAGGGTCTCTTCGGCCGGATACGCGCGCCCGCCGAAGTCTCCGTTGATCTCTGCCTTTGCGCTCAGCGACCGGCCGGGCAACCGGGCGAGGGCGGCGTTGTTGATGCGATTGACGCTGTCGTTGCGCGAGGCGAGGGTGATGGCTCCGTCGCTCGGCGGTGTGCGCGCACCCATCGTGTTGAGTCGCTCCGCGATATCGGCGGTCACCCGTCCATGACGCACGGCATTGAGCATGCGCTTGAAGTCGACGTCGTGCTGCCGGTGGATCTCTGTGAGCTCGACGATCGTCAGTGGTGCGTCAAGCCAGACCTTCGCGTCAAAGAACCACATCGATCGATAGGTGTCGGCGAAGTACGCACGCTCTTCGGGGTCCCCGGGTACGGGGGCGAGCTGATAGGGATCACCAAACAGCACGATCTGCACGCCGCCGAACGGTTCGCTCTTTCGCTGGCGCGCCTGCCTCAGACTGCGGTCGATCGCGTCCATGAGATCGGCATTGACCATCGAGACCTCGTCGATGACGAGCGTCTCGATCGTGTTGAGCAGCTTGCGCACCGCGTCGTTCTGGTCGATGTCACTGTCGGCGATCACGCCGATGGGCAGCCGGAAAAGCGAGTGGATGGTCTGCCCGCCGACGTTGAGAGCCGCGACTCCCGTCGGGGCGGCGATCACAAGCTGCTTGTCGGTGCGCCACGCGAGCTCGTTGAGCAACGTCGACTTTCCGGTGCCCGCCCTGCCTGTCACGAAAATGTGGTCGCGGGTCTTCTCGATGAGATCGAAAACCGCCTGCTGCTCAGGTGCGAGGGCGAAATCGGACATGTGGGGGTGCAGACTCTTTTCCGTTCGGCGCGATCCCACCCATGATAGGCGACGGGCAGCAGTACCCGTCGCCCTTCGCAATGCCCTGCCCTAGGATGGCCTCTGTGAACCAGGTACCCCCAGCTCACCCAAGCCCTGCGCCGGCCCCGCAGCAGCCGCAGCGCACGTCTGACCCGGCTCGCACCCGGTTCATCATCATCTGGGTGATCGTCGGCGTCATGCTTCTCGGCGCAGCAGCGAGCGCCGTGGGGTCTCTGCAGCGCACCGTCTACGGCGCGCGCGGTACCGTGACGCAGTACCTCGACGCCCTGCAGCGCGGCGACGCGGCGTCGGCTCTCGATGTTCCGGGCGTCAAGCTCTCAGCCGACGAGCTGAAGAGCGCCGGCCTGCCCGAGAATGCGTCGGACAAGCTGCTGCGCAACAGCGTCATCTCACCTGTCACCGAGACGTCGTTCGTCTCTGACACTGCGATGAGCGACGGCACGCACCAGGTGACGTACGACTTCATGATCGGCGATGACAGCGGCACAGCAGTGTTCGAGCTGACGAAGATCGGCGGTTTCTTCGGTCACTGGGAGTTCTCGACCAGCCCGCTCGCCGCGGTGAACCTCAGCGTCAACCACACAACTCAGTTCTCCATGAACGGCGCAGACTTCGATACGCGTCAGGTCGCGCCCAAGGGCACCGAACCAGCATTCGACAACATCGTGAACGTGCTCATCTTCACACCGGGGCGCTACGACTTCGCCGTGGACACGGACTACCTGACCGCGGATGCCGACGAGGTCTTTGCCGATTCGCCCGGGCAGGTAGAAGAAGCGAGCGTTGACGCCGAGCCGACGGACGCGTTCATCGAGGCTGCGCAGGAGCAGTTCAACGCTCAGCTCGATGAGTGCGCGACGCAGGTCATTCTGCAGCCCACAGGCTGCCCGTTCGGCTTTGAAGTCACCGACCGCGTCTCGGGAGAGCCGGCGTGGAGCATCTCGTCGTACCCCGAGATCGAGCTGGTTCCCGGCAGCAACTCCTGGGAAGTCCCGAACAGCGAAGCGACAGCGACAATCGACGTCGACATTCAGTCGCTCGCCGATGGGTCGATCGACAAGGTCACGGAGAACGTGCCCTTCAAGGCGTTCGGAAACGTCTATCTCTTCTCAGACGGAACAGTCACCGCACAGCTTCTGACGAAGGAGACCGCGAGCGGCGACGACGAGGACGACGCGAACTGACCGTACGGCCGTGCCTTCGCGGCCCGCAGACCGCGAGAGCGCTGCTGCGACAGCATCCGGTCACACGCGGTCTTTGCTCGCCCCGTCTTGCTCGGCAAGCTTGGCCAGCTGCTCGTTGTAGGCGCGCAGCTTCGCGTCGTCACTGCGCGCCTCTGCGCGGTCGAGCCGCTTCTGCTCTCGCGTGTCGGACTTCGCCCACTGCACGGCGACGATGATCGCCAGGATGATCGTCGGGATCTCTCCCACGCTCCACGCGATGCCGCCCCCGATGTACTGGTCCTCGAGCGGGGTTGGCCCCCAGGTACGGCCCATCGCGCCGAACCAGTCAGCGGCGAACAGTCCCGTGCTCATCATGATCGACAGGCCGAAGAACGCGTGCGTCGCCATTGTCGCGAGCAGCAGCATCAGACGCATCGGATGCCCGAGTCGAGGCGGGCCCGGGTCAATGCCGATAAGGGCGTTGACGAACAGGTATCCCGTGATGACGAAGTGCGCGATCATCCACTCGTGCCCGATGTGCTCTTCCATGGCCCATCGCAGCAGTGGCGAGTAATAGAAGACCCAGAGCGAGCCGGCAAACAGAACGGCGGCGATGACGCCATGACTGAGGAACGTGGACACCTTTGAATGCACGAATGTCAGCACCCACTCGCGCGGACCGCGAGAGCCGTCCGTTCGCTTGTGCAGAGCGCGAAGCGCGAGCGTGAACGGCGCCCCGGGGACCAGCAACACCGGCACGGCCATGGTCAGTCCCATGTGCCCGAGCATGTGCAGACTGAAGAGATACCGCTGATACAGGTTTGTGGCGCCGCTCGTGAAGTAGAACAGCAGAAGGAGCCCCGCGATCCAGGAGACGGTACGCAGCACCGGCCAGTGGTCGCCGCGCTTACGGAGCCGCCACACACCCGCGAGGTAGAAGAAGATGCCGAAGCCGCACACGAGCATCCAGATGAGATCGATGTCCCAGCCCGTGATGAAGGTCGACGGCTGAACCGGGGGCGGCAGAGGGTCACCCGTGAGCAGCACGGCCGGTGTGCCCTCCTGCGGCGCTTCCTGCGGCACAGGGGTTGCCGTTCGCGCGAGCGCGGCCGCGACACCGGACGCGACTCCCATGAACCCCAGTTCGGCGACGGCAAGCATCCAGAACAGCTGCGTGCGGGACCGGGCTGCGCGAGACACGGTGCCGTGGGAGCCCGCGCCAGGCTGCGGCATCCGCCTGATCACCCAGCGGCGATACATCGCCCCGAACATGCCGAGCACGACGAGCGCGGCCACCTTGAGCAGAACGAGAAGCCCGTAGGGAGTGAGAAGCTCTGCCCACGCTCCGATGCGAAGCTGCGCACTGACGTAGCCGGAGACAGCGACGACGATGAAGCAGATGAGCGCGATGGACGAATAGCGGCTGAGTGCCTGCGTGAGTTCGGCTCCATCGAGTTCCCGCTTGAGCAGGATGAGCGCGAGAAGCCCGCCGAGCCAGACGGCGGCGAAGAGCAAGTGGAGGCCGAGCCCGTTCACGGCCTGAGCGTGGTTCGCCGCCCCGGCGGCGTGTCCCTGCTCCGCCATGGGGATGAGGGACGCCAGAGCGAGGACGCCGACGAAGAAGAGCCCCGTCTGATTGCGCACGGCAAAGCACAGCACGGTTACGGCCGCGGCGATGAGCGTGGTGATGAGCCATGCTTGACCGACCTCGACGTCGGTGAAGAACACGGCCAACTTCTGCCCGAAGTCGTTGCCGAACGAGAACTGGGTTCCCGTGATGTTCATGAATGTATAGAAGGCGGTCGCTGCCGACGCGACCGTGTAGACGCCCGCTCCGGCTGCAGCGACGTCAAGTGCTCGTTCGTAGGCCGGCCGAGTCGCGTCAAGGGCGAAGAGGGCGATGACGATCGTGCCGAGCGTGAGCGCGGCACCGAGGTTGACGAGGAGCTTGGTGATCGGCAGCCCGAAGCGCACGATCTCGCCGGGATCCCCGATCGCCGGCGCATCGGCTCCTCCGCCGATCGCGAGCCCCGTGAAGACGGCGAGCAGCGCGACGGCAAGCAGCACAGAGGGGCCGAGAATGCGCAGAGAACGGGTCACCCTATAAGCGTACGCGGGAGACCTGAGTGCGAGGCTTCAGGAAGCACGGGTGCAAAAAAGGCGCCGTGCATGAGCACGGCGCCTTTCGAATGGACTGCGTGTTACTTGACAGCCGACTTGAGCTTCGAGCCAGCCGTGACCTTCACCGAGTGACCGGCCGGGATGTTGATGGTCTCGCCCGTCTGCGGGTTGCGGCCGGTACGAGCAGCACGGTCGGTGCGCTCGACGGCGAGCCAACCGGGGATCGAAACCTTGACGCCGCTGCTGACAGCGTCAGCAAGCTCAGCGAACAGCGCGTCGAGCACGCCACCGACGGCAGCCTGGCTCTGGCCGGTCGACGAGGCAATCTTCGCGACGAGCTCGGTCTTGTTGAGCGACTTATCAGCCATTGAGTTGTCCTCCTCGGACGTTTGCTGCGTGAATCACGCGGTTTTCGGCCCCTGTGACGAGTAATCACCGAGGTTCTGTGACTCGATGAATGTAACAGAGAACCGCATGATTTCGCGGATTTCTGCGGGTTTTCGGGCACTTTCAGTGGGCGTGTCGGGCGAAATCGACTGAAATGCACCTCAAACGTGTGAATTTGGGGAGTTTCGCCCGTGATTCCGGCATGAAAAAGGGCATCGGCACGAATGCCGATGCCCTTTTTACGAAGGCTGATTTACCAGCTTGACTTTGTCACGCCGGGCAGCTCGCCACGGTGTGCCATCTCGCGGAAACGGACGCGCGAGATGCCGAAGCGGTTCAGGATGCCGCGGGGGCGTCCATCGATCGAGTCACGGTTGCGGACACGAACCGGGGAGGCGTTGCGCGGAAGCTTCTGCAGTCCAACGCGAGCGGCCTCACGCGACTCGTCGGTGCCGTTGGGGTCGACGAGCGCCTTCTTCAACTCGCGACGCTTCTCTTCGTAACGCGCCACAACCTGCTTGCGCTGCTCGTTGCGCGCGATTTTGCTCTTCTTAGCCATATGCTTATCGCTCCTCGCGGAAGTCAACGTGCTTGCGGACGACAGGGTCATACTTCTTCAGCACGAGTCGGTCTGGGTTGTTGCGGCGGTTCTTGCGGGTCACATACGTGAACCCGGTTCCGGCCGTCGAACGAAGCTTGATGATCGGGCGGACATCCTGTGCCTTTGCCATTAGATCTTCTCCCCACGTGCGAGAAGGTCCTTGACGACGGACTCGATGCCGCGTGCGTCGATGACCTTGATGCCCTTGGCGCTCAGCGTGAGCGTCACGTTACGACGAAGCGACGGAACGTAGTAGGTCTTCTTCTGGATGTTCGGGTCGAAACGACGCTTGGTGCGCCGGTGCGAGTGCGAGATGTTGTGCCCGAAGCCGGGAACGGCTCCAGTCACCTGGCACACTGCTGCCATAGTGGTCTCCTTCAGTACCGCAGAGCGGATGCCCTGCCCAAGATCTCTTGTCGGCATATCGGCCTCGTAAGGCGATACGCGGCATGATCGGTCGAGAGGGTCCGATCAGCCAAAGAGATACTCTATCACAGTCGGTCGGCACTCTCGCTCAGGGCTGTCGCTGTGCGGCAGAGCATTCGGGGCATAGTCCGAAGATGTCGACGATGTGGCGAGCGTCGGTGAACCCGTGCTCGGCGGCGACGTTGCGCGCCCAGCGCTCGACCTCTCCCGCCTCGATCTCGACCGTCACCCCGCAGGTGCGGCAGATGAGGTGATGGTGATGCCCCGATGATTCACACGCACGATAAAGCGCTTCACCCTCGGGCGACTGCAGCGAGTCGGCATCGCCGTCTGTCGCGAGGTCAGCAAGTGCCCGGTATACCGTTGCGAGACCGATGTGCGAACCCGCGTCTTTCAGCTGCGAGTGAAGACCTTGAGCACTGACGAACCCATCTGCCGAGTCCAATGCGTCGCGCACGGCCTCACGCTGCCACGTATTGCGTCTCACGACCATGCTTCACCTCCAGAGCACCCTCCAGACTACCCCGAGATGCCGGGATTCCCGGGTGAGTGTCATGCCGTAAGACCTCACCGAACGGCGGGACGGGCCTTATGCCTGAGCCCGACGAGTCGCGCCACGAGATAGATCGCGAATGAGATCGTCGTGATGTACGGGCTGATCGGAAGAGAGCCGCCGATCGCGAGCATGATTCCACCGACGGCGGAGACGAAGCCGAACGTCACGGCGAGCACCGGGACCATGATGGGCGAACTCGACACACGCAGTGCGGCAGCTGCCGGTGTCACGACAAGAGCGAGCACGAGCAGCGCTCCGATGATCTGCACAGACACGGCGACGATAAGACCGAGCAGCACCATGAACGCCAGAGAGATGAAGCGCGTCGGCACGCCCCGCGCCGCAGCGACGTCGGCATCGAGGCTGTCGAAGCTGAGCGGCCGCCACATCCACAGCAGGCCGATGAGTACAACGACGGAGATTGCGATGAGCCAGCCGAGGCGCGGATTGTCGACGGCGATGATCTGTCCGGTGAGCAGGCCGAACTTATTCGCAGACCGGCCGGGATACAGGGCGAGAAAGAGTATGCCGAGACCGAGCCCGAACGGCATGAGCACCCCGATGATCGAGTTGCGATCCCGTGCTTTGGACCCGAGAAGGCCGATCATGATCGCGGAGACCAGTGCGCCCGCGAGAGACCCGGTGATCACGTTCGCGCCAAAGAGCAGCGCTGCCGATGCTCCGGCGAAGGAGAGCTCACTGATGCCATGCACGGCAAAGGCCATGTCGCGCTGCATGACGAAAACTCCGATGAGCCCGCCGACGATACCGAGAACAGCGCCCGCGATCACCGAGTTGTGCACGAGGGCGAGCAGTTCGCCGTAGTTCTCAAAGTTGAACAGTCGCGACCAGATGTCGTCTTCGGACGCCGTGTGCACGAGCGCGGAGAGCACCGGGTTCATGCAGCGCCCTCATGCTGGTGGTGGTGTGTCGTCTCAGCATCCGGAATTCCGACGACGACCACACGCCCTCCCGTGCGAATGCACTCGACGGGCGTCCCGTACAGCGTGGACAGCACGTCGGAGCGCAGCACCTCGTCTGGCGTGCCCTCGAGAAAGCGCCCGCCTGCGAAGTAGAGAATGCGGTCGACCATGTTCAATACGGGATTGACGTCGTGGGTGACGAACAGCACGGCCGTGTCGGCCTCTCGGCGACGAGCATCGATGAGTTCGCTGACCCCGCGCTGGTGGTGCAGATCGAGGCTCAGCAGCGGTTCATCACACAGCAGGATGCTGGGATCCGCTGCGAGCGCCTGACCGACGCGCAATCGCTGCTGCTCTCCTCCGGAGAGACTGCCGACCGGCTCGTCGGCGTAGCTCGTGGCTCCGACGGCGTCGAGAAGCTCGTCGACGCGCTCTCGTTCGGCACGTCGCGATCGCGGAATTCCGAACCTGTGCCCGTTGACACCGAGTGCCACGAGATCTCGCGCGCGCATGGGCGTTCCCGCAGGAATGAGCTTCTGCTGCGGGATGTAGCCGATCTGTCTGTCGCCGCGCCGCACCGGATGACCGTTGATCGCGACGGTGCCCTCCGTGAGCTCCTGCTGACCGAGCAGCGTCTTGAGCAGAGTCGTCTTTCCCGACCCGTTCGGGCCGAGCACGGCGAGAAACTCGCCCGGGCAGACGTCAAGAGTGAGATTCGACCACAGAGTGCGGTCGCCAAAGCGAAGCCCGGCGTCTCGAAGCGAGACGACCGGGTCGCTGGGATGCTCGTGCTGCGTCACGCGGTGAAGACCTCACTCAGTGCCTCGATGTTGGCGGTCATCCAGCTGACATATCCCTCGCCGTCGGGCAGAGTCTCTGAGAACGACACCACGGGAACGCCGGCCGATTCTGCGGCGTCCTTCACCTCTTCGGTGATGGGGCCGCTCGTCTGCTCATTGTATGCGAGCATGGCGATGTCCCCCGACTGGACGAGCTCGAGCATCTCCTGAATCACCGCCGCCGGAACGTCCGTTCCCTCTTCGACTGCCTCGCTGAACTCGGCGGGCGTCTCGTTCACCAACCCCGCGTCTTCAAGCAGGTACAGCGGCACGGGCTCCGTGATCAGCACGGACGCACCCGTGGCACTCTCACCGAGCTCGTGCAGCGACTCATGAGCGCTTTCGAGCTCCGCTGAGAACTCGTCATAGTTGTCCTCAAAGGTGCTCGCGTTATCGGGGTCCAGCTCGCTGAGCTCCTCGGCAAGGTGTTCAGCGACGTGGTTCATGGCGTCGAGGCTATACCAGACGTGCTCGTTGAAGCCCTCGATGTGGTTGTGACCTTCGTGGCCATGAGCGCCGTCTTCGTCGTGCTCACCTTCGTGCTCATGCTCATGGCCCTCAGCCTCGGGCATCAGTCCCGAGATCTCTGACGCGTTGAGCACGATCGGGTCGGCATCTCCGAGCAGGCTGTCGATGAACCCGTCGTAACCTCCGCCATTCTGGATCACGATGTCAGCCTTACTCACGGCGAGACGGTCCTGCGCACTCGCCTCGTAGGAGTGCGGATCCTGAACACTCGAATCGATGATGGAGGTGACGTCCGCAGCGTCGCCGGCAATTGCCGCGGCGATGTCCCCGTAAACGTTCGTCGAAGCGACGATGCTCACCCCATCTGTCTCGGCCGAGTCGGCGGACGAGGAGCAGCCACTGAGGGCAAGCGCGGTTGCGGAGACAGCAATGAGTGCGGTGGGGATCGTTCGTTTCACACATGCAATCTAAGCACTATTGATAATGATTTTCAAAGTCGAATCGATGGATGCTGTCAGGCACAGCAAAGCGGCGGGCACTCTCCCGTGGGGAGCACCCGCCGCTTTCCGCGTCAGAGACCTACTTGGTGAGGCCGTCGACGTAGTCCTGGTTCTCAGCGATCCAGTCCTCGACGATGGGCGTGTAGTCCTTGATCTCCTCGTCGGTGTTGTACATGACGTTCTCAAGCGAGAACAGCAGGTCCGAGTCCATCTTGAAGTTGCTCAGCCACTCGTTGACCTCGGAGAAGTCCTCTTCGAAACCGGTGCTCGTGAAGGTGTGGATCGACTCCGCCTCGCCGAGGGCCTTCTTCGGGTCCTCGAGGTCCTTGATGTCGAAGGCGTCGTAGGCCCAGTGCGGACGCCACAGCGTCACGACGATGTTCTCGTCAGCATCCAGCGCCTTCTTGAGCTCGGCGAGCATCGCCGGGGTCGACGACGTGATGTACTCCATGTCCTCAAGGCCGTACTCGGGAATGACGGCGTCCTTCGTCGTCATGGTCAGGCCAGCGCCCGGCTCGATCCCGATGATCTTGTTGCCGAACTTGTCAGCGTTGGCAGCGAGCTCCTCGAGCGAGTCGATCGGTGCGTCGGCGTTCACGGCGAACGTGAGCTTCGCGTCTTCGTTCCATGCACCGAGGTCGACGATCTCGCCCTCGAACTGCTCGAAGTACTTCTTGTGCGTCAGCGGAAGCCAGCCGTCAAGTGCGAAGTCGTAGTCTCCACTCGCGACACCGGCGAAGACGGGCCCCGCGTCTGCGTACTCAAGCGAGACGTTGTAGCCCTTGTCCTCAAGGATCGACTTCCACAGGTACGAGGCAGCCTCACCCTCGGGCCATCCGTTGAAGACGCCGATCGTGATGTCGCCCTTGTCTTCGCTGCCGCCGCCGGAGCCGCCGGAATCACCCGAGCAGCCCGTCACGCCGAGAACAGCGGCCGTGGCCATGGCGGCCACAGCGAGAATACGCTTCTTCATTCTTTTCCTTTCTACGCCCCGGGCAAGCCGAGGTTTACATTCTTCGAACAGGTCAGCTGACGTCCGCGGCGGCAGCGCGCTTCTGCCCGGCCTCGGTCGTCTCTTCAGCGTCGTCGCTCGCATTCTGAGAGGTGTCGCTGGCGGAAGCCGCCGGCTTTGCCCGCTTCTTCTTGTGGTCGCCGCCGAGCGTTGCCGTCAGGCGGTCGAGCAGAATCGCGAGGATCACAACCGACAGGCCTGCCTCAAAGCCGAGCCCGATATTGATCGACTGCAGCGCCGAGATGATCGGCTTACCGAGTCCAGGCGCGCCGACCATGCTGGCGATCACGACCATAGACAGCGACAGCATGATCACCTGGTTGACGCCGGCCATGATGCTCGGCCGCGCGAGCGGAAGCTGAATCTGCATGAGGATGCGCCGTGGCGATGCCCCGAACGCGTGGCCCGCCTCGACAACTTCGGTGTCCACGCCGCGAATTCCGAGTTCCGTCAGCCGCACACCGGGCGCGACAGCGAAGAGGATCGTCGCGACGACACCGGGAACGACACCCACGCTGAACAGGAAGATCGCTGGAATCAGGTAGACGAAAGCCGGCATCGTCTGCAGGAAGTCGAGAATCGGCCGGATCACTTTGGATGCCGTGTCGGACCGCGCGGCCCAGATGCCCACGGGAATCGCGATGATGACGGCGATCGCGGCCGCGACGAGTGTGAGCGCGAGCGTGTCCATGGCGTTGTCCCACTGATTCACGCTGAGAATCAGCAGGAGCCCGACCACCGTGCCCACGGCGAAGACCCAGCCGCGCGCAAAGAAGCCCGCGACCGCGAGGATGATCATGATCACCCAGAACGGAGGCGTTGCGAGAAGCCAGTCGACGCCGTCGTAGAAACCGCCGAAAATGGCGGCGATCACGTCGAAGAGCCCTGCGAAGGTGTTCGTGACGAAGTCGCTGAACGCCTCAACCCACTCGCCAAGGGGAAGTCTAAACTCCATCAGCTGGCGCTCCCTTCGCTTGCGGCGGCTGCTTCGTCGGCAGTCACTTCTTCGCCCGCGGTCTCACGCAGCGTCTCGGTCATTGCTTCGACAGGTACGGTCACGGGAGGCTCGACGACCGGAATCTCGGTGGTCGTCGACGGAACGTTGCCGAGCGAGGCCAGCAGCGTGACGCGGGGGATCGCGCCGAGAAGGCGCTCGTTCTCGTCGACAACCGCCACGGGCAACGTCGATTCCGCCGAGATACCGAACAGGTCGACGAGATGCTGATCCGGAGCGACGGTCGGTGTGTCGTGCCGCAGGATCGACATGATGTCCTTCTCGTTGTCTTTGACCGCGCGCATGACGTCGCGGTCGCGGACGACGCCGAGCAGCTTACGGCCATGGCCGACGACGAACGCCGCAGACGTCTGCAGATCGCGCATGGTGCGCAGAGCGCCGCGTGGCCCGGCGGTCGCCGTGATGACCGACCGGGCAGGTTCCATGACTCCGGATGCTGTCAGCACACGCGCGCGGTCAACATCCTGTACGAACTGGGCGACGTAGTCGTTCGCGGGGTCCGTGAGGATGTCGTCGGGTGCGCCAATCTGCACGATGCGACCGTCGCGCATCACGGCAATGCGGTCCCCGAGGAACATTGCCTCGTTGAGATCATGCGTGATGAAGATGATGGTCTTGCCGAGCTCCTGCTGCAGCTCGACGAGCTGTTCTTGCATCTCGCGCCGGATGAGCGGGTCGAGAGCTGAGAACGCCTCATCCATGAGCAGGATGTCGGTGTCGGCAGAAAGCGCGCGTGCGAGGCCGACACGCTGCTGCATGCCGCCGGAGAGCTGGCTGGGAAGCTTGTCTTCCCAGCCTTTCAGACCGACACGCTCAACCCATTCCAGGGCCTTCTGCTGGCGCTCGGCCTTGGACATCCCCTGGATTTCCAGCCCGTACGCCACGTTGTCCAGCACCGTACGGTGCGGCAGAAGGGCGAAGTGCTGAAAGACCATCGAGATGCGCTTGCGGCGCACGGTGCGAAGCTCCTTGTCAGAGATGCCGGTGATCGCGGTATCGCCGATAGTGACGGAGCCCTCGCTCGTGTCCCAGAGGCCGTTGAGCATGCGGATCAACGTCGACTTTCCGGAACCGCTGAGCCCCATGACGACGAAGATCTCGCCCTGCGTGACCTCGAAGCTAGCGTCGATGACGGCGGCGGTGCCCAGCGCGGTCAGCGAATCACGCGATTCGCCGGCCTTGAGTCGCTTGATGACCTCTTTGGGGCGCCGCCCGAAGACTTTGTAGAGATTCTGCGCTTTAAGCGCGACAGTTTCTGACACGTATTCTCCAGGCACGCACAGAAGCGAACGATGCGGCTTCGTGTGCGGCTATTGTGTTTGCGGCCGGGTCAAGTGCACGGCAGGTTCACCTTGATCAAGCGGTAAAGGCGGCCGGGTGAGCCACCGCGGCGAACTCGGGTGTCTGCCGAGGCGCCGACCGGGTAGTCGACGCCGATGCCCTCGACCATACGCCCAGGTGACTCCGGCGGAGGCCAGTTTCTCGGGGGCGCGGACTGGTTGGGACGGCCCGAAGGCCATAGGCCAGCTTAACGGTCAAGACAACGCAACGCGAGGCGAGGCACAGCGTAACGGGCCACGCAAACCCGTAGGTGCACGTCAAAATACCCGGTCAGAAGCGTTTTACTAGTCGTTACTGCTTTGTTATGTGGATTGTCGACAGTACGACACTCAGTCAAGAAGTAGTGCTGGCTCCTCGATGATGGATGCCACGTCAGCGATGAAGCGAGAAACGACATCGCCGTCAACGACGCGGTGATCGAACGACCCTCCAATCGTCGTGACGAAACGCGGACGCACCTCGCCATCGACAACCCAGGGCTTCTGCTTGATCGTTCCCATGGCGACGATTCCAACTTCGCCAGGATTGAGAATCGGCGTCCCCGTGTCCATGCCGAACACGCCGATGTTCGTGAGCGTGATGGTGCCGTTCTGCATGTCGCTCGGCTGCGTCTTGCCATCTCGCGCAGTGAGCGTCAGCTGCTCCAGCGCCGTTGCGAGCTCGAGCAGCGTCATCGACTGTGCTTCCTTGACGTTCGGCACGAGCAGGCCCCTCGGCGTCGCCGCAGCGATGCCGAGATTGACGTAGTGGTGAATGATGATTTCTTCATCCGTCCACGTCGCATTGACGCTCGGGTTGCGGCGCACAGCCCAGATCATCGCCCTGGCCATGATCAGCAGGGGCGAGACCTTGACACCGGCGAAGTCCGTTGATGCCTTGAGGCGCTTGACGAACTCCATCGTGCGCGTTGCATCGACGTCGACGAACACGCTGACGTGCGGAGCCTGGAACTTCGACGACACCATCGCTTGCGCGATCTGCTTGCGCACGCCCTTGACGGGGACGCGCTCCTCGCGGTCCTCGCTCCATTCCGGTGTCTCGATGTTGCGGAACACGCTCGCCTGTCCCGCGTGCCGCACGACGTCGTCGCGCGTGATCTCCCCCGCGAGTCCCGTCCCTTCGACGGTGCTCAGGTCGACGCCGAGATCCTTTGCGAGCTTGCGAATCGGCGGCTTCGCGATGATCGGCCCTGCTGCCGCTGCCGGAACGGATGCCGGGGGGCGTGGCGCCGCGACCGGCTTGCGCTTCTTGCGGCGACGACTCGGCGCGCCTGCCCCTGTGCCGTATCCCACGAGCACGGAGCCCTCGCCGGACTCGTCGTCCTCGATCGTCGTCTGAGTGTCTGCGGCGACCTCTTCGGCCTCACGCACGGGTTCGGGCGCAGCATCCGCCCCCTGCACCGTCACGATCGGCGTGCCCACATCGACCGTGGTGCCCTCGTCAACGAGAATCTTGCCGATCGTTCCCTCGAACGGCGACGGCAGTTCGACAAGCGATTTGGCCGTCTCGATCTCGACGAGCACCTGATTGAGCTCGACGGTGTCGCCGGGAGCGACTTTCCACTGCACGATCTCGGCCTCGGTGAGACCCTCGCCGACGTCGGGGAGGGGAAACTCTGACTCGCTCATGTGCTCTCCTGGTGGCTAGTAGGCGAGAGACCGGTCGACGGCCTCGAGAATGCGGTCGGCATCGGGAAGGAACTCCTTCTCGAGTCGCGCGGCGGGAAACGGAACGTCAAAGCCAGACACCCGCAGCACGGGCGCCTCAAGCGAGTAGAAGGCGCGCTCGGCGACGGTCGCGGCGATCTCGGAGCCGACAGAGACGAACCCGGATGCTTCTTGAGCGACGACGAGCCTTCCCGTCTTGCGCACGCTCGCGAGAAGCGGGTCATAGTCGATCGGCGAGATGGAGCGCAGGTCGACCACCTCAAGACTGATTCCCTCTGCAGACGCCAGCTCGGCTGCCTGCAGCGCCGTCGTCACCATGGCGCCATGGGCGACGAGCGTCGCATCGCTGCCCACCCGCACGACCCGGCTCGCGTGCAGATCCGCGGCGGGTGCCGAGACGTCGACCTCGCCCTTCTGCCAGTACCGGCTCTTGGGCTCGAAGAAGACGACCGGGTCATTCGACTCGATGGCCTCCTGGATCATCCAGTACGCGTCATTCGGCGTCGACGGGCTGATCACGCGCAAGCCGGGAGTGTGCGCGAAGTATGTCTCGGGGCTCTCCTGGTGGTGCTCGACGGCTCCGATGTGGCCGCCGTAGGGAATGCGGATCACCACGGGCATCGACAGCGCACCCATGTGCTTGTTGGTGAGCTTCGCCAACTGCGTCGTGATCTGGTTGAAGCCTGGAAAGACGAAGCCGTCGAATTGAATTTCGCAGACGGGGCGGAATCCGTTCATCGCCAGGCCGATCGCGGTGCCGATGATCCCCGACTCGGCGAGCGGGGTGTCGAGAACGCGGTTCTCGCCGAACTCGGCGTGCAGTCCCTCGGTCACGCGGAAGACGCCGCCGAGCGGCCCGATGTCTTCCCCCATGAGCAGAACGTTGTCATCTGCGGACATCGCGGCGCGAAGACCGGCGTTGAGCGCCTTGGCCATCGGCATGGTCGTTGTCTGGGATGCCGCCGAGGCAGCGGTCTCGAGAGTGTCGGTCACCTGTCTGCACTCCCTTCAAGGCTCGCCTCGTACTGCTCAAGCCAGTCCGCCTGATCATCGGTGAGCGGATGATCCTCGCTGTAGACGAAGTCGAACATCTGGTCTCGATCGGGGTCGGGCAGCGTGAGGCAGCGACGTCGCGCGTCAGCGGCGACGTCTTTGGCCTCGGCGTCGACCTCGTCGAAGAGGCTCTGCGGAGCTCCCTGCTCGCGCAGCCAGGTGCCGAAGCGCACGATCGGGTCACGAGCGACCCACGTGTCGAGCTCGTCGTTTGCCCGGTACTTCGTCGGGTCATCGCTCGTCGTGTGCGCGCCGATCCGATACGTGTCGGCCTCGATGAACTGCGGGCCCTCGCCGCTGCGGGCGTTCTCGAGATGCGTGCGCGACACTGCGTAACTGGCCAGAACGTCGTTTCCGTCAACGTGCACGCTGTCGAGCCCGAAGCCCGCCGCACGCTGGAACAGCGGTGTACGCGACTGCCGCGTGACCGGCACTGAGATCGCCCACTGGTTGTTCTGCAAGAAGAACACCTGGGGGTTCTGGTAGCTCGCCGCGAAGATCATTGCCTCGTTGACGTCGCCCTCGCTCGTCGAGCCGTCGCCAAAGTACACCATGACGGCTTTGTCTGCGTCAGGATCGCCCGTCGCTGTCTCGCCACGGAAGGTGAGGCCCATGCCGTAGCCGCTCGCGTGCAGCGCTTGGGTGCCGAGCACGAGCGTGTACAGCCGCACGTTGCCGTTCGCGGGGTCTGTCGGGTCCCAGCCGCCGAGCGTCACGCCGCGAAAGAGGGCCAGGATGCCGACGGGGTCGACGCCGCGGATCATGGCGACGGCGTGCTCGCGGTACGACGGAAAGATCGTGTCCTGCCCGCGCGCCGCGTGCGCTGACCCGACTTGCGCTGCCTCCTGCCCATGGCTCGGCGCCCAGAGCGCTAGCTGCCCCTGCCTCTGCAGGTTCGCCGCTTCGATGTCGAAGGCGCGTGTCACGGCCATGTCCCGGTAGAACCGGCGATGGTCGGCGTCCGTCAGGGAGTCGAGAATCGGAAGGTACCTTTCGGCCGCCGGAGTCGGAGCGAACGTGCCGTCCGCTGCGAGCATGCGTACCGAGGTGTTCTGGATGTCGTTCACAGAGGCCACCGTTCTAACCTATGGTCCTTGCGCCGTGACCGGATGGGAGGGTTTTCACAATCCCATCGGTCGCCGCTAGGAGCTTATCGACAGACTCCGGCTCACCGATACTGATGCGGATGCCGGAACCGGCGAAGGGCCGCGAGACAATGCCGTGCTCCGCGAGCGCTGCCGCGGCAGCATCCGTCTGGTCTCCCGTCGGCAGCCAGACGAAATTGGCCTGCGTGTCTGGAACGGACCAGCCCTGCGCGCGCAGAGCAGAGACGACGTGCTCGCGGCGTACGACGAGCTGCTCGACGCGCTCGAGGAGCTCGTCTGCGCTGTCGAGCGACGCGATCGCTGCCGCTTGCGCGGTTCCGGTGACCGAGAGGGGTATCGCAGATGCGCGTGCGGCATCGAGAAGGCGCACGGGCCCAATCGCCCAGCCCACGCGCAGACCCGCCAGTCCGTACGCCTTTGAGAACGTTCGCAGTATGACGAGGTTGGCGTACCGCCCGACGACGTCGAGACCGTTCACAGCAGCGTCATCACGCACGAATTCGACGTACGCCTCGTCAAGCAGAACCAGAACGCTCTCAGGCACCCGCGCCATGAATGCGTCGAAGTCGTCGGCGCTGACCGTCGTTCCCGTGGGGTTATTCGGGGTGCAGACGATCAGCACCCGCGTGCGATCGGTGATCGCAGCAGCCATCGCGTCGAGGTCGTGCTCGCCGTCAGGTGTGTTGGGCACCTGCACGCTCGTGGCTCCCGCCACGGTGACGAGTCCTGGGTAGGCCTCGAAGCTGCGCCACGAATAAAGCACCTCGTCGCCGGGTCCTGCAGCGGCCTGAATGAACTGCGAGAGCAGAGCGACAGAGCCCGCGCCCACGTGGATCTCGTTTTCGTCGACACCGTGCTCCGCGGCAAGGCGCTGGCGCAATGCCGTCGCCGCGGCATCCGGGTAGCGGTTGACATCGCTTGCCGCGACGATGGCGTCGATCACGCCGGGAAGCGGCGGAAAGGGGTTCTCGTTGCTCGAGAGCTTGAAGGCATCGGCGGCCGCGGGCTTGCCCTGACGATAGGGGGGAGTCGCGAGGATCTCCGGACGCAGTCGAACGTGCGTCGCATCGGGAAGCCGGCGGGATACTTCGGGGGCATTCACCTTCCCGAGTCTAGACAGCCACCATGCCGGCCCGGGTATACGCGCGAGAAGCTATGGCTGTCGATATTCAGGCGCGACTGCCATCATGGTGGCATGCGATTCCTCCTGCAGGTGATCATCAACGGCGTTGCCATTTGGCTCACAACGCTCATTGTCGGTGGCATTACGATGACCTCGTTCGGCGATGAGTGGTGGCAGGTCGGCCTGAGCTACGGCGTCGTCGGGCTGATCTTCGCGATTGTCAACGGCATCGTCAGACCAATAATCAAGGTCGTCGCTTTTCCCATCTACATCCTCACGCTCGGCCTCATCTCGTTCATCGTCAACGGGCTCCTTCTGCTTCTCACCGCATGGCTGAGCGGCCTGTTCGGCTTCGGGCTTCACGTCGACGGCTTCTGGTGGGGGGTGCTCGGGGCACTTGTGATCGGCATCATCAACTGGTTCATCGGGCTCTTCGTGCGCCCCAAGCGAGGGCGCTCCTAGCCTTCGAGCGCGCTCACGGGCGAATCACCTTGTCGGGGAGCGGCAGCGGCGAGGGCTGCGGGCCAAGCCGGTCGAGGCGAGCGACCGGCGGTTGCACGTCCTCACGCAGCCGACCGTCGCCGTTCTCATCGGCGTCGAGTCCCGGTGCATCGGCGTCAATCAGCGGGTCCGCGCTGCTCAGGTGCTCGGGCGACGCCGGTGCCTTCGGTGCAGCGTCATCGACGAGCCGGTCGGATCGGAGATCGGCGTCTTGGGGGCGCACGCTCCCGCGCGCGTCGCCGTCTTCTGACGTCGTGGCGGGGGAAGCTGCGCTTTCGCCTGCGTCGCTGCGTGGCAGCGGAGGTGCAGCCTCGTCGATGCGCTCGGCGTGATATTCGGTGCTCGTTCCCTCGCCGCCGATCGCATCGAGCGCTGATTTCAAGGGGTCGAACCGCGGGTCGAGCGATTCGTCCATCTGCGAAGCGGTGTGCTCGTACCCCGACATGTGGTGCGCTGCCAGCCAGTCGTCGCCTCCCTCCGGAGCATCGCCGGTCACGACCACCCGTTCGCCTCCGTCGGTGAATCCGCCGACCGCGGGAATGAGGTCACCCGAGTGCTCGACAGCGTACGCGTTGACACCATCGGGCAGGTCCGCGCCCGTTGACGGCGCGCCGAACGTGACCAGCGTCTGCACGTTGTACTCATCTGACTGCGTGACGCGCTCGGCGATGAGTCCGCCCTGCGAGTGGCCCACGATCGTCACCCGGTCGTCTGCTCCGATTCCGGCATCGGCCATCGCCTTCTCGACAGCGCGATAACCCCCGCCGTCGGCATCCGCCATGAGCGTGAGATTCGACTCCATATCGAATGCCTCGTCTCCCCCGCCGACACCTGAGTCGACGGTATCCCCGACGTAGACGACCCACGAGTCGCCTTCTCCGTACTCCTCAACGCGGATCTGCGGCGCACCAGCCCGCGATTCGGGAATGCGCGATGCAAGGTCGGCAACGCTTGTGGGGGCGGTCACGGCCGACGTACCGGCACGTGAGACCGAAACCGCAGACTCGCGCAGGAACGGCACGCCGAGCACACCGAGTCCCATAACGGCCCCCGGCACCGAGAGCCGCGGGTTATCGACGAGCGGTGTGAGACTCGGCGGCATACCGAGGGCTGCCTTGACGGCGTCATCGCTGCCCGAGGCGAGACCGCGAACGAGCATCATCGCGACGGGACTCCGCGCGACCTTCGGATGCGCGCCGAGCCACGCCGTCACTTTCTCGCCGAGAACAGTTCCAGCGCGCATGAAAGCCTGCCGAGCGGTCGGATTCAGGAGCGTCGGCACGATGACCGGCGCACCGGCAAGAGCTGTCGCACCGATCAATGGCAGCACCATGTGTCCGAAGAGGGCTCCGCCGGTCGCGCCCGTCACAGACCATGCCGTGTCGAAGAGACTGCTCACGGTCGCTTCGGTGTCAAGGTACAAGGATGCTGTCGCACCGAGCGCGCGCGAGACCGACGCCGCCTGGTCCGAGGCGGCGGCCAGCTGCTCCGCAGCGCGATCGATGCGCGAGCCAGCCGAGCTCCACCTCGCCGACGCATTCGGCGGCGCTGTCAGCACGCGAGCGGCAGAGACCTCGGAACTCGCGATCCCGCACTCGAGCGAGACGCTCGCGAGCTCCTCGGCAAAGGTGCTGATCTCGTCGGTGTCGACCATCGTGGGAGCTCCGACCGTGAGCGTCATCGGGTTCCTCCGAGCCGATCGGCGTCAATGCTCGAGGCGGCATCCGCCTGCACGCTCGCGATATCGTGCAGCACGGCATCGATCGCTCCTGTCAGGCTCGATTCGCTCCACGACAGTTGCGCGCCGACCTCGTCGAGTCGTCGCTCGTACGAGCGCGCCGCTGCGCCAGACCAGTTCGCCGGCATGACTTCTGGGATTCGTCGAGCGGTCAGCGCCACAACGGTGTCGCGCACTCGATTGAGCGCAGAATGCTGCGCGCGCAGCTCGGCGATCGCGCGCCCAGCCTCTGCTTCGGTCACGGGGTCCACAGATGCTCCCTTCCACGGTGTGCATCCAGGCTCTCTCGCGCGCAGCATCCGCCCCACCCCGACCCTCTCATCTGTGGATGAACGAGCATCCGGCCGCACTGTGGACGGAATTTGGAACGGGGACTGTGAATCGCCTGCGCAGTTCGACAGAATAGAGGCCATGTCCCGCGGCTCCGAGATCGTTCCCTTTTCGATCTGCTTCGTCTGCGCGGGCAACATCTGCCGTTCCCCCATGGCCGAGATCGTCTTTCTCACACGCGTCGAGCAAGCAGGTCTGGCACAGTGGGTCACCGCGACCTCAGCGGGCATCGGCGACTGGCACGTGGGCGAACGCGCGGACCAGCGAACGCTCGATGCCCTCGCCACGCGAGGATATGACGGGTCGAAGCATCGGGCGAAGCAGTTCGACGGCGCGTGGTTTCCCACCCTCGATCTCGTGGTCGCCCTCGACCGCACTC
This sequence comes from Paramicrobacterium agarici, assembly GCF_002563955.1. Taxonomy (NCBI): domain Bacteria; kingdom Bacillati; phylum Actinomycetota; class Actinomycetes; order Micrococcales; family Microbacteriaceae; genus Paramicrobacterium; species Paramicrobacterium agarici. The sequence continues at coordinate 1,147,499 of NZ_PDJE01000001.1, read as the reverse complement.
ATCTGCGCTCCTTGCAGCACAGCGCGCCGACAGCATCCGACCAAGAAAAGGTATCGCTGCTGATGTCGTTCGACGCGTCCGCGAACGGAATCTGGGACGTCCCCGACCCGTACTACTCAGATACGCAAACCTTCGACCGGGTTCTTGGGATGATAGAGAGAGCGAGCCTGGCTCTGTTCCGCCAGCTCGAGCCCGCTATCCGACAGGGAGCCCTTCGATGACACCACTTCCGCCTCAGCCGCTCAGCCCTCTCGATGGCCGCTATCGCGCCGCCGTCACCGACCTGGGAGAACACCTGAGTGAGGCGGGACTCAACCGTGCACGTGTGAGAGTCGAGGTCGAGTGGCTGCTCTACCTCACGGCGCACAGCATGTTCGGCTCGCGGCCGCTGTCCAGTGAGGAGGCGGCGTCGCTGCGCGCGCTCGTCACCGACTTCGGGCAGGCCGAGATCGACCGGCTCGCGGAGTTCGAGGCCACGACGCGACACGACGTGAAGGCGGTCGAGTACCTCGTGCGCGAGCGTCTCTCCGAGCTCGGTCTCAATCACATCGCCGAGCTCACGCACTTCGCGTGCACGAGCGAAGACATCAACAATCTGTCGTACGCGCTCACGGTGAAGGATGCCGTTCAGAACGTGTGGCTGCCGAAGTACCGGGGCGTCATCGCCGCGCTGCGCGAGCTGGCCACGACGTACCGCGACGCGCCGATGCTGTCGCACACGCATGGACAGCCCGCGACGCCGAGCACGATGGGGCGCGAGATCGCGGTGACCGTGTACCGCCTCGAGCGCATCCTGACGCAGATCGAAGCGAGCGAGTACCTCGGCAAGTTCTCGGGAGCGACGGGCGACTTCGCTGCACACGTCGTGGCAGATCCGGATGCTGACTGGCCGGCCATCTCGCGCGAGTTCGTCGAGTCTCTCGGGCTCACGTGGAACCCGCTCACGACGCAGATCGAATCACACGACTGGCAGGCAGAACTGTACTCCCGCATCGCTCATGCGGGTCGCGTGCTGCACAATCTCGCGACTGACGTGTGGACGTACATCTCGATGGGGTACTTCCGTCAGATTCCGCAGGCCGGGGCGACGGGCTCGTCGACGATGCCGCACAAGGTCAATCCGATCCGCTTCGAGAACGCCGAGGCGAACCTCGAACTCTCGTGCGCGCTGCTCGACTCGCTCGCGTCGACGCTCGTCACATCGCGACTGCAGCGCGACCTCACGGACTCCACAACGCAGCGCAACATCGGGGTCGCGCTCGGCCACTCCCTGCTCGCGCTCGACAACATCGGGCGCGGCCTGCGCGAGATCGACCTCGATCGCGACGCGCTGCTGGCAGATCTCGACAGCAACTGGGAAGTTCTCGGCGAGGCGATCCAGACCGTCATCCGTGCGGAGGTCACCGCGGGGCGCTCCCAGATCAGCGACCCCTACGCCCTGCTCAAAGAACTCACTCGCGGCAAGCGCATCGGTCACGCCGACCTCGTGGAATTCGTCTCGGGGCTCGACATCGGCGACGAGGCGAAGCAGCGTCTGCTTGCGCTTACCGCGCAGGCGTACATCGGCCTCGCCGAATCGCAGGTCGACGCACTCGGCGCCCCGCGCTGACGTCGTCACGCACCGCGAAGACGCAAACCCCGAGTGTGAGGAAATCAAACAGACATGGACCCGCGGCTGCTCTCGTCATCCGCTGCCCTGCGACGTGAATCAGCCGCGCTCCCTGGCCACACGCGTGCCCACAACCGCGCGCTCGTGCTGCAGATGCTCTACCGCGGCACCCCGCTCAGTCGCGCCGACATCGCACGAGAATCGGGGCTGACGCGCGTCACGGTCTCGGACCTCGTGGGAGATCTGCTGCGCGAAGGACTGATTGTCGAGCGGGGAATCCGCCCGTCAAACGGTCCGGGCAAGCCGGCGGTGCTGCTCGAGATGGCTCGCGACAACCAGCAGATCGTCGCGATCGATCTCAGCGGCCACGACGTGTTCCGCGCCGTGCTCACCAACCTCGACGGTGAGATCTCCGAAGAGGTATCGATTCCGTCGCCCGGTGTCACGGGCGACGAAGCGGCGTCGCTTGTCGACGACCTTCTTGAGTGGGCGCTGCAGCTGACAACCGCTCCTGTTCTCGGTGTCGGAATCGGCGTGCCCGGCATCGTCGACCGCGACCAGGTCGTGCGCCGCAGCATCTCGCTCGACTGGACGAACCGCTCTCTGGCTCCCGCTCTCTCAACGCGTTTCGGCGTGCCCGTCTCGGTGGCCAACGACGCCAACGTCGCCGTACTCGCCGAGCACAGCTTCGCTTCAGGAGGCGACGACCTCTTGCTTGTGAAGATCGGCCGCGGCGTCGGAGGCGGCCTGCTGCTCGACGGCCGCCCCGTTCTCGGATCACGATTGACCGCTGGCGAGATCGGCCGGGTGCTCGTGTGTCCGAGTACCGGCAGTGAAGCCGTCGCGCTCGAATCGCTCATCACGGCTCCCACACTGCGCAAGCAGATCGAGAAGGCGGTCATCGCAGGCGAGACAGCGGATGCTGCGCTGCAGCGTGCCGGTCAGGTGCTCGGCTCTGCGCTCGCGCCCCTCATCACATCACTCGGTCTCACATCTGTTGTGCTCACGGGCCCGAGCGAGGTGATCGGCGACGTCCTGATCGACGCCACGCGTGAGGCAGTCGACGCGAGCACGGCCGATGACGTCGACCACGTCGATATCCATGTCACGCCGCTCGGCCCAGATATCGTGCTGCGAGGAGCCGCCGCGCTCGTGCTCTCTGAACGCCTTGGCATCGTGTAAGACCCCGTCACTCTGCTCGTAGGCTTGTCGCATGCCTACGGTGCGCGACATCACGACGTTCTTCGACGTCGACCCTCCCCCTGGAGAATCCCCGTGGGTGGTGGCGCCCGCAGCGCAGCCGATCGACATCGTCGAATTCGACGAGGAGTGGCCCGCGCTGTACGCCGAACAGGAGTCACAGATTCGTCGCCATCTCGGAGCGCACGTTCTCGATATCGCTCACGTCGGGTCAACGTCCGTCCCGGGCTTGCCCTCGAAGCAGGTGCTCGACATCGACCTCATCGTCGCCGATCCCTCAGACGAGCCGGCCTGGCTTCCTGCGCTCACCGATGCCGGCTTCGTGCTGACCGTGCGCGAGCCGTGGTGGTTCGAGCATCGTTGCCTCAAAGCCTCCGATCAGTCGGTCAATCTGCATGTCTTCGGCCCCGACGCCGCCGAGCCGTGGAAGCACCGCATCTTTCGCGACCACCTGCGACGAGATGAGCACGATCGGATGCTGTACGCAGACGCGAAACGCGCCGCGGCGTCCAGGGCAACAGAACGTCGCGAGACGGTGATGGAGTACAACCGCCGCAAGCAGAAGGTCATCCGCGAGATCTATGCACGGGCCTTCCGGGCTACCGGCTTGACGGACGAGCCGCGATGATCGCCGAAGCTCCTAGAGCATCGTGGGCGGCTTGGGGTTCCCGTCGTCGTCTCGGTGAATCTCTTCTTGCTCGATCTTGTTCGGCTTGATCGTCAGCGCAAAGAGTGCCAGAAAGACGAGCCCGACGATGAACGCGACGCCCGTGAACATCACGGTCAGCAGAAAGTCCCTGGTTGACATCAGCGTGATGAGACCCGCGAAGATGCCGAACGCAGCCGCGATGCTCAGAAGCTCAAGAGGCTTCAGCATCTCGCGCTTGCTGGGTTTGGTCATGCCGGTTCCTCCGTTGATGCTTCGTCGTCCGCTTTCTGCCATTTGATCGAGAGGCCCCCGATGGCGAGAAAGACCGCCATCACCGCGGCATATGCTCCGAAGACTCCCACAGCGATCACCGATGAGGTCAATGTCAGCGGAACGTTGTCCATTCCGCCGTCAGTCTGCTGAAAGTCCGGCGGAAGCAGAACGAACACGATGGCAAGCAGCGCGGTCAGCCCTCCCGCGATGAGAAAATCGCGCGACAACGCTGATCGGCGAGCAAGCCGGTACCCCGCGTACAACTCGAGAAGACCGGTCAGCCCGGCCCAGATCGACACGGTGAGCAGCAGTGTTCCAAGCCCCGTGGCCTGAAGCGCGAGAGCGATGGTTCCCGCCGCAATCGAGACGACGGTCTGCGCGATCACGAGACGTCGCGTTGGGGCATCGGCCACGAGCCGTACTGACAGCGTACCGATGACGATTCCCGACACGAGCGCGAACGCGCCGAAGGCGATAAGGCCGAGGTGCGGCGAGTGATCGCGTGAGAAGGTGATGAAGAGCCCGACCGCCGCCAGGATCACCGCGCGAACGATGTGAAGGATCCAGAACCGCGTTGGCGCCGGCTCGAGGGCGCGCGCACGTGCGGGGGTGACCACGAAGACTCTGCCTCTTTCACGATAATCTGCCGCAGAGAAGCGGCCGTCGACGTCCCCATTCTATCGGTCAGAACCTGAGCGTGTGCCGCCTCCGGCCTCGTGAGCAGTCGGGGCTTTGTCACGCGTCAAGCCACGTCGGCAATCGCGCCGAGAAGTGATGAGCCAACAGGGCGGTGAAGCGCCGCAGGTTTGATGCCACTGCCATAGAGTGCATCGGGAAGCTCGTACGTATCCAACATGTCACAAGCGTGCATCCGGCACACGGTCCTCCGACATCGCAGATCCATTTCTGTGGATAGCCACCTGTGCGAATCGCTTGTGGAGAGCCAGCCCGCTCGCGCCCTTTCTGTATCGCCGCCATCACCGTCCCTCGCTGTGAGCATCACCGGCGTGACCCGTCTCACCTGAGACGACTCTTCGTCCACAGATACTGAGTTTGACGAGTTGTCCACAATGGTGTTTTGACCGGGTTTTCTGCGGTGGCAATGTCGGTGGCTGCTGGAAGACTGTTGGCATGGAAAACATGGCAGCAGCACCCGGATTCGAGCCGATGGGCGGCCCGGATGCTGTCGCTGTGCGTGCCGCTGAAGAAGCGCTCTCGACTGTCGCGAACCTTACCGATGTAGACCCGAGCGCACTCTCTGCGGACGCCCTTCTGGAATTCACCGGCCTGCTCGGCAATATCTGCCGTCTGGTCGAGGGCCGCCAGGTCGGCAACGTCGGCGAGATCGCCCGCCGTTCGGACAGCGACACCGGATTCAACGGTCTCGCAGCCCGTCACGGATGCTCCTCGCCGGCAGCGTTGTTTGAGAAGATCACGGGGGCGAAGAACTCGACCGCGTATCGGTATACGAGACTCGCCATCCACACGACACCGAGAGTTTCCGACACCGGGCTGCCGCTTGCCCCGGTGTTCCCGCAGACCGCTCAAGCGTTGAGCGACGGTGTCATCGGTCTAGATGCTGCCGAAGCAATCACCACGACACTCGCACCGGTGCTGCCTCGTGCGGTGCCGGAGCAGATGGACTGGGCCGAAGCGACACTGCTGGGCAACGCGACCGGCGCGACCGGGGAAGCACCCGCGTCAGCGGACAACCTCCGTCAGCAGGCGAGAGCGTTCTGCGCCGTTCTCGACCCCGACGGTGTCGAACCGTCCGCGGAGGAACTGCACCAGGCGCGGAAGCTCGTGTTTCGGCATCAAGACGACGGCACCCTGAAGATCACCGGCACCCTGTCACCGGAACAGGCAGCACAGGTGACACCCGTGTTCGACGCCTACATGTCCAAACGAACGTCACCGACGTTTATGCATGCCGACGAGCAGGCCGACAATGAGCAAGCACCGGAGGAGCGGTCGAAACCGCAAGAACGCGCCGACGTGTTCACGACGATCATCGGCGGCACCGGAAAACAGAAGACCGCACCCAAACTCCACGGCCGCGGACCGACCGTGCTCGTCACCGTGGACGCACGCAACCTCAACACGGAAACCGGGGCAGCGTGGTCACCAGGCACGCCGGCAGTCTTGCCGATATCGTTCGTGACCCAGATGCAGTGCGACGGCGACACCCGGCACGTGCAGATCAACGAGCACGGGGAAGTGCTCACCCTCGGGACCGCCGAGAGGTTTTTCAGCACGCAGCAGCGGCTAGCGTTGATCGCCAGGGACGGACCCACCTGTGTTGCACCCGACTGTCACATCCCGCCTGGCTCTGCGAAGCCCACCACATTCACGCATGGGAGACCGGCGGCAGAACAGACCTGCCCAACGGCGTCCTCGTCTGCTGGTTTCACCACAGACTGCTCGAACACGAAGAATGGGCCATCACCCGCGACAACAACGGCCGACCACGCATCGTACCGCCCGGCTGGTACGTCAACCGGAGATATCTCGGGCAACGACGACCACCCGACGGCGGGCGAGATACCGGGCCGCGTTCCTGACAACGCGGCGGCCCCGACACACCACACGCACGAGCAGAACAGCTCGAAGCGCTACTCGAAGTGCCCTGCGGGCAGACACGACTGTCATGGACCGACTCGGGGCCCATCTGCCCGACGACGAAGCAGCCCTGCGCGCTGACCTCACGAGATGACGAGAAGAAATTCGAGACAACACCGTCCCTTGCGAAAGTCTTCTTAGGCAGGCGCCATGTCGGCAAAGCGAGAATAGTGCCCCTGGAACGCCACAGTGATCGTGGCCGTCGGACCATTACGATGCTTGGCCACAATGAGATCTGCTTCACCGGGCCGCGAGTCCTTCTCGTACACCGACTCACGATGCAGAAGGACGACCATGTCAGCATCCTGCTCAATCGACCCCGATTCACGCAGATCACTGATCGCCGGCATCTTGTCTTGCCTCTGCTCCGGACCACGGTTCAGCTGCGACAGCGCAATGACAGGAACATTGAGCTCCTTGGCAAGCAACTTCAGAGCACGCGAGAACTCCGAGACCTCCTGCTGACGGCTCTCGACCCGCTTTCCACTCGTCATGAGCTGCAGATAGTCGATAACGACAAGCTTCAGCCCGACTCGCTGCTTGAGCCGACGACACTTAGCCCTGATCTCGACGAGCGTCATGTTCGGGCTGTCGTCGATGTAGAGGGGAGCCTCGTTGATGCGCCCCCGCGTCGACGCCATGGTCGTCCAGTCTCGCGAATCGAGCGTTCCCTTACGCATGTTCTGCAGCGGAATCGCCCCCTCTGCACTGAGAAGACGCATGGCGATCTCGCTCTTCCCCATCTCAAGTGAGAAGAAGATCGATGGCTCGTCATTTGCGATGGATGCTGCTCGCGCAAAGTCCAGTGCCAGTGTCGACTTACCCATGGCGGGACGAGCGGCGATGATGATCATCTGACCGGGATGCAGACCGTTCGTCAGATCGTCGAGCTCCTTGAAGCCCGTGGGAATACCGGTCATGGTGCCGTCGCGGCCGCTCGCGGCCTCGATCTCTTCGACCGCGGCGTCGACCGCAGTCGTCAGCGGGACGTAGTCTTCGGCACTCTCATCACCCGAGACCGAATAGATCTCGGCCTGCGCGTTGTTGACGAGATCGAGGACCTCGCCCTCGCCCGAGTAGCCCATCTGCACAATGCGCGTGCCCGCTTCCACGAGCCGCCGCAGCATTGCGCGTTCCGACACGATGGATGCGTAGAAGCCAGCGTTTGCCGCTGTGGGAACGAGAGATGTGAGCGTGTGCAGGTAATCAGCACCGCCCGCACGCTGCAGTTCGCCCTGTTTGACGAGCTCGTCGGTGACGGCGATGACGTCTGTCGGCTCACCGTGCGAGTAGAGAGAGAGCATCGCGTCGAAGATGATCTCGTGCTTCGGAATGTAGAAGTCCGCGCCACGCACCAGTTCGACAACGTCGGCGACGGCGTCTTTCGACAGCATCATTCCGCCGAGGGTCGACTGCTCAGCCAGGAGGTCATGCGGCGGCGTGCGCTCGTACGGGCGCTCGGAGTCGGAGCCCGCTCCGCCTCCGGTCTCGAGATGCGCAATCGACACGAAACACTCCCCCTTTTCATCGCTCATCGGCACAGCACTGACTCAGCCTGGCCGCAACCGAACGTCGTTGTCTCCGCTGCGTGCCAAGTGAATCAGCACCTGCTGACATCGTGCCGCCAAGCGCTCACGCGCGGGTGTGCGGCTGTCTGCTGACTTACCCTAAAGACCACCGTCGCTTACCCCCAAATCGGCCTGTGGATAACTGTGTGGAGAACCTGGGCGAAACGCCGACGGCGCTGTGGGAACTGTATGTGGATAACTGTGGACAACGTGGGGATCGAATTTTATTTATGACGCCTAGCCTGGTCTTTTGTTTTCCACTGTGTGTGGATGATCAATCCGATTGAACCCGTGGTTGAGGGTTCCGATTTGACAGCCCGCCTGTGCACAAACGAGCAGAATAGTAGCCGTCGGGTGCACGCGACGCAAGACCCAGTTCAAGCACTCGCGGCGCACGAAAACGGGGTGGGCCAATGGCCCACCCCGCCGTCGTCAGCTCGCCTACTTGGCGGCGACCACCTGAAGCGAGATCGTCGCAGAGACGTCCTCGCGGAGTCGCAGCGTAGCCTCGTGCTTGCCCGTTGCCTTGATGGCGCTGGGGATCTCGATCTTGCGCTTGTCAACCTCGCCGATGCCGGCCTCGGCGATGGCCGCAGCGATGTCGCTGGGCTTGACCGAGCCGAACAGACGGCCTTCAGAGCCGGCCTTGACGGTCAGCGTGATCGTGTTCGCTTCGATCGCATCCTTGAGGGCCTTGGCCTCTTCAAGAGTCTCGAGCTCACGGGCTGCGCGAGCCGCCTTGATCTGCTCGACCTGCTTCTCGCCGCCACGCGTCCACGGGGTCGCGAAGCCCTGCGGAACGAGGTAGTTGCGGGCGTAGCCGCCCTTGACATCGACGACATCACCGGGAGCACCGAGACCGGTGACCTCGTGCGTCAGAATAACTTTCGACATGCGTGTACTCCTTAGCGGCCTGAGCCGGCGTAGGGCAGAAGAGCCATTTCGCGGGCGTTCTTGATTGCCCGTGCGATCAGGCGCTGCTCCTGCACGGAGACACCGGTGATGCGACGAGCGCGAATCTTGCCGCGCTCTGAGATGAACTTGCGGAGCGTGGCGACGTCTTTGTAGTCAATGACGCCGACACGGATCGACTTCGCCGGGGCGGATGCCTTTGCACCTTTGCCGCGGGAAGACTTGCGGCCCTGGCCGCTCGACTTTCCAGCCATAGTGGTTTCCTCTTCGTGAAGATTCTTGCGCGACGCCACAAGGGTGTCGTCGCACGTGTGTGATTAGAAGGGTGTCTCGTCGCCGTAGCTTCCGGGGGTCGCCCAGCCATCGCCGCCGCCCTGAGACGGGGACGGTGCTGCGGGAGCCCACGGCTCGTCGTTCTGATAGGACGACGCCTGCGAACGCCCCTGTCCCCCGCCCGAAGACTGAGCACGGGTGACCTGCGCGGTCGCGTAGCGAAGACTCGGACCGATCTCGTCGACATCGAGCTCGATCACGGTGCGCTTCTCGCCCTCACGGGTCTCGAATGACCGCTGCTTGAGACGACCCTGAGCGATGACGCGGCTGCCCTTGGTGAGAGTGCCTGCGACGTGCTCAGCGAATTCACGCCAGACACTTGCGCGCAGGAAGAGTGCTTCACCGTCTTTCCACTCGTTCGACTGACGGTCGAACGTGCGCGGAGTGCTTGCGATGGTGAAGTTGGCAACCGCGAGGCCTGACTGCGTGTAGCGCAGTTCAGGATCGGCAGTGAGGTTGCCCACCACGGTGATGACGGTCTCGCCAGCCATGGGACTAGGCGCCCTTGCTTGCCTTGCGCGCGGCCTTCGCCTCGGCGCGCTTTGCCTCGGACGCGACCTGAGCGATCGCCTCTTCGGCGCGGAGCACCTTGGTGCGCATGACGGCTTCGGAGAGCTTCAGCTGACGGTCGAGTTCCTGAGTGGATTCGCTCGAGGCCGTGAAGTCGACGACAGCGTAGATGCCCTCGGACTTCTTGTTGATCTCGTAGGCCAGGCGGCGACGTCCCCAGATGTCGACGTTGTCGACGGTGCCACCGTCGTTACGGATGACGTTGAGGAATTTGTCGAGACTCGGTGCAACCGTGCGCTCGTCAATCTCGGGGTCGAGGATGACCATGAGTTCGTACTGATGCGTCACTAACCCACCTCCTTCGGTCTAGATCGGCTGCAGACGTTCTGCAACAGGAGGGTTGTAGCATCGTGGCCGCGCTCAAGGCCGAGCGCAGGCAACTTGGCAATGATACTCGACGAACGCCGGCAGCGCTAATGCACGATTATTCGGCGGTTCCGATCGCACCGTTCGCGGCCGCTTGCGCCTGCTCCAGCCCCTTCAGCGGATCCGTGGATCCGCTGAAGATCTCCTTGAAGAGGGGATCGAATTGATCGAAGCCCTTCTGGTAATTGGTCCCCGTGGGAGCGGGAATCGTCGGGCCGTCGGAGACGACGTCGAAGAACGGCGAGACATCGACGTCCTTCTTGTTCCAGTACTCGAAGTACGTGTCCTGGGCAGCGACAACGCCGGGCACGGCCGAGCCGTCCTTTCCGAGATAGGCATTGCCCTGCTCGCTCCCGAGCCAGCCGAGCACCTTCTTGACAGCATCCTTGTTCTCGCTGGCGGCATTGCCCGCAGCGACGATGCCGTTCGTCACGGACACGCGACCTTCCGGACCGGCAGGCAGCATGGCGACACCCCACTCGAAATCGGCCGACTCCGAGATCTCCTTGAGGTTGTACAGGCCCGACTGGAACATGGCCATCTTGCCCTCGGTGAAGGCAGCGAGGCTGAAGTTGCCGTCGCCGTTCGTCTCTTCGGCGGGCGGTGCGACGTGATATTTGTTTATCGCTTGAACGAGATAGTCGATCGCCTGCGCGGAGTTCTCGTTCGCGAATGCGAACTCGCCTCCGTCTTGGAACTTGCCGCCGTTCGAGCCGATGAACGGGAGAAGAATCGCCTGCAGGTCATACGCGAGGTTGGTGCCGTACTGCGCCACGGATCCGCCGTCAAACCCCTTGGCGTCACCGGCTGTGCCCGACGAGTCAACGGTGAGCTTGCGTGCCATCGCGAGATAGTTGTCGTTCTCGGCTTCCTCCGGATCCCAGGTGAGCCCGTTGAGATCCTTGGGAGTCACGCCGGCAGCCTCCAGGAGCTCGGCGTTGTAATAGACCGCGATTCCAGCGTCATACAGCTGGGGCACGCCCCATAGGGTGTCGTTTCGCGTGAACTGGTCGACGACGCTCGGCTCCCACGCCTCTTTCGCGCCCGCCCCCATGACGGCGCCGACGTCCATGAGGTTGCCGGAGTCCACGTACGCGCCGTAGTACGAGTTGTTGATCCAGAAGACGTCGTCCATTGTTCCGCCGGCGACATCTGTGCGCAGCTTTGACCAGTATTCGTCCCACGGGACGACGTTGATGTTCACGGAGATATTCGGGTTCTGCTCTTCGAATTCGTCGAAGGAGGCCTCGTAGGCCTTGGCGACGTTTTCGTCCCACAACCGGAAGTTGACGGTCGTCGTGTCTGCCTCGGTTGTGTCTGAGGCAGCGCAGCCAGACAGCATGAGGGAGGATGCTGCCACCGCCGCTGCAATCGTAAGGATTCGCTTCGCCATTCGGGTCTTTCTCTATCTGAAACCTGTGATGGTGATGGACCTGACAATGTGCTTCTGACGCTCAGGAACACGATCATCGGCGGGACCGCTCTGCGTCGTCGCCGCCATCACCAGCTTCCAACTGCTCGTGTCCTGAGATTGGAGGCTAGCAGTCGCAACCGTAGTCGTGCCCAGCTCGCACCCATCGACACCACGAGCAGCCAGAGCGCTTGTGCTCGGCGACGGCCGCGATGGGGACCAGAGCGACGACGTCGGTCGCGACAACAGAACAACGATACCCACGTTGATGAGAAATTGCTGGCGTTCTCGCGAGAACGACCGACCGTAGTGGGAAGTTCCGCTCGACGGGCGCTCGCATTGTTCATGACGGAATCCCCGCTTCGCGACGGCACGGTTCACGACTGGTAGCGACTGCTCCGACGGTGGGGTGAGGATGCCGCGAGGCTACTGCCCGCGGGAACTCCACCACTCTGTGAGACGGCGTTCTGCTTCGTCTTCTCCGAGCGTTCCCTCATCGAGGCGCAGTTCGAGAAGCCATTTGTAGGCGCGGCCGACCTCGGGGCCTGGACCGACCCCGAGCACCTCCTGAATGCGATTGCCGTCGAGCTCCGGGCGCACGGCCTCCAACTCCTCCTGCTCCTTGAGTTCGTCGATGCGCTTCTCGAGGTCGTCGTAGGCGAAGGCGAGGCGGTCGGCCTTGCGCTTGTTGCGCGTCGTGACGTCTGCCCGTGTGAGCATGTGCAGGCGCTCGAGCAGATCGCCCGCGTCGCGTACATAGCGGCGAACAGCTGAATCGGTCCATGCGCCCTCGCTGTAGCCGAAGAACCGCAAGTGAAGCTCGATGAGACGCGCGACAGACGTGATGGTCTCTTTGTCGAAGCGCAGCGCCTTGAGGCGCTTCTTCGCGAGCTTCGAGCCGACCACGTCGTGGTGGTAAAAGCTCACGGCGCCGCCGGGCTCGAGACGGCGCGTCGCCGGCTTGCCGATGTCGTGAAGCAGCGCCGCGAGCCTCAGAATGAGGTCGGGCTGCTCCCCCGGGTGCCGCCGCTTCTCGTGGCCGATCGCCTGATCAAGAACCGTCAGCGAGTGCTCGTAGACATCTTTGTGATGGTGGTGCTCGTCTGTCTCAAGGCGCAGAGCGGGCACCTCGGGCAGCACGAGCTCGGCAAGTCCTGTGTCAACGAGCAGGCGGATGCCGTCGGACGGCGCGTCGGTGCAGAGCAGCTTCGCCAGCTCGCTCTGGACGCGCTCCGCCGAGACGATGCGGATGCTGGGTGCCATCTCCTGCATGGCATCCTGCACCTCGTCTGCAACGTGAAACCCGAGCTGACTGGCGAACCGCGCCGCGCGGAGCATGCGCAGCGGGTCGTCGCCAAAGCTCACCTCGGGAGAGGACGGCGTGCGAAGTGTGGCGTCAAGCAGGTCTTCAACGCCTCCGTGCGGGTCGACGAGCGTCACATCGGGAACCCGCAGCGCCATCGCGTTGACGGTGAAATCGCGACGCTTGAGATCATCGTCGAGAACCGTGCCGAACGCGACGAGAGGCTTGCGCGTCTCGCGATCGTAGGCATCGGCACGGTATGTCGTGATCTCGACGGTGTCAGCGAGAGCATCCGCCCCCTCACCCGTCACGATGCGAGCGCCGATTGTGCCGAACTCGCGCCCGATATCCCACTGGGCGCTCGAGATCGGCGTGACGATCTCGAGAATGGTGTCGGGGTGAGCATCGGTTGTGAAGTCATAGTCATGCACAGCGCGCCCAAGCATGGCGTCGCGCACCGGGCCGCCCACGAGAGCGAGCTCGTGCCCGGCGTCGGCAAACGCCGCCGCTACGCGCTGCACGATGGGTGAGTCGGCGAGAGTCTGGAGTCGTTCGAGGGCCTCAGCCATTTTCACCATGGGGTCAATCGTAAGGGAGCGACGATGGGAGCGCCCATTGCGAGACAGCTTGTCAAGCCCTATCACCGCGTGACGCGTGGCGCTTACGTTCGGAGAATGACCGCACGCGAAGGTCCGGCCCCAGAGCACACGGCAAGCGACGCCGACGCCTCTGGTGCTTCGACACGTCTGAAACGCCGCATCACTGGCCCGCTTCTGTTCTTCTTCATTGTCGGCGACGTTCTCGGCGCGGGCATCTACGCACTCATGGGAGAGCTGAGCGGCGAGGTCGGCGGCGCCGTGTGGGTGCCCCTCATCGTCGCCCTCGTGCTCGCGCTGCTGACCGCCGGCTCCTACGCCGAACTCGTCACCAAGTACCCGAAGGCTGGCGGCGCTGCCGTGTACGCCAAGCGCGCGTACCCGTGGCCGGTCATCTCGTTTCTCGTCGGATTCAGCATGATCGCTGCCGGCGTCACGAGTGCGGCAGGACTGTCTCTCGCCTTCGCGGGCGACTACCTCGGCACGTTCATCGAGCTTCCACCCATCCCCGTCGCCATCGCATTTCTCGCACTCGTGGCCTGCTTGAACGCGCGCGGAATCTCAGAATCGCTCAAGAGCAACACGGTCATGACCGTCATCGAGCTGAGCGGACTCGTGATCGTTGTCGTCGTCGTTGCCATCATGGTCGGCGGCGGGGGCGGCGACTTCTCACGTCTCACGGAGTTTCCGGCGGACACCTCGCCAGGGCTCGCGATTCTCGCCGCCGCGATCATCGCGTTCTACTCGTTCGTCGGCTTCGAGACGTCGGCGAACGTCGCAGAGGAGATCCGCAATCCGTCTCGCGTCTACCCGCGTGCGCTGTTCGCCGCGCTCGGCACCGCCGGCGTCGTGTACGTGCTCGTCGGTGTCGCCAGCTCCATCACCCTTCCAGCATCCGAGCTGTCGAAGTCGTCTGGACCGCTGCTCGCGGTCGTCAAGGCGACTGACGTCACGCTTCCGCCCTGGCTGTTCAGCATCATCGCGCTCATCGCCGTGGCTAATGGTGCTCTGCTCACCATGATCATGGCGAGCCGCGTCACATACGGCATGGCCGAGGAGCGGCTCCTGCCATCGTTTCTGACGCCCGTGCTCGCGAAGCGGCGCACTCCGTGGGCGGCGATCGTGGCAACGACGGTGCTCGCGATGCTCCTCACGCTCGTCGGTGACGTCTCGACGCTCGCTGAAACCGTTGTGCTTCTGCTGCTGTTCGTCTTTCTCAGCACCAACATCGCGGTGCTCGTGCTTCGCCGTGACCCCGTCGACCATAAGCATTTCAGGGTGTGGAGCTTCGTGCCCGTGCTGGGAGCAGCCTCGTGCATTCTGCTCATGACGCAGCAGAGCGGGCAGGTCTGGCTGTACGGGCTGCTGCTGCTCGCTCTCGGCGTCATTCTGCACATTGCGACGGTGCTGTCGCGCCGGAAGCGAGACGCGCACAAGGCGTGACGGGCGTCGTGCTCTGCTGACCGTCGGCAGCGCATGAGAGCATGAGTGGCGTGCCAGACGAGATGCTGCCCGCCCTCGATGCATCGGTCGCATCGTCGCTCGTCGACGCCGCAACGCTCACGCGCGCACGCCCCTACGCGCAATCCGGAGCCGTCACCAACATGCGCTGGAACGTCGAGACGCGCACGCTCACGGCTCACGTTCTGGGAAACTCGGCGGCGCCGTATCGATGCCGCATCGATCTGACACCGACGAACAACGGGTTCACCCCCACGTTCACGGCGTGCAGCTGCCCTGTGCAGGCACGGTGCAAGCACATTGCCGCGACGCTTCTCGCCTGCGCGGCACAGGCAGCCTCGCAGGCAGAGCAGAGGGAGGATGCCGCGGCGCGGCCCGCGTGGAAGACCGCTGTCGAGCGGCTCGCCCCCGCAGAGCGCCCCTCGCCGACGATGACGCACCTCGCGCTCGGCTTCGAGCTGCGCAATGCTCGAGGGCCGTCCCGGCGCGGCTCGACGACGGCGACGCGTGCCAGTCTGCGTTCCGGAACGCCGGTGCGCCTCGGCATCCGTCCCCTCATGCCCGGTAAGCGCGGCGGCTGGATCAAGGGGTCACTCTCGTGGCGAACGCTCGCGCACCAAGTGAACCGTCTCGCGCTCGAACCGAGGCAGCTGCTGTGGTTCACGCAGCTTCTCGGGCTCTTCGATGCCACTCGCGAACGGTGGCTCATGAACGAGCCAGACGATCTGAGCATCGACGAGTTCCGCAGCCCGCTGCTGTGGACGCTGCTCAAAGACGCCGAGACGATCGGCGTGAGTCTTGTCGGCATCAACCGCGGCATGACGGTGAGGCTCGCGGACTCGGCGCAGGTTTCGCTCGACGTGCGTGCCGAGGGAGAGGGCCTCGCGTTACACCCTCTCGTGACCATCGGCGGCGAGCGCGTCGATGCCAGCGCCGTCGCACCCATCGGAGACCACGGGGTCTACACCTACGACACGACGGCGGGCATCGTGCTCACGCTCGCGCCCGTCTTCGAGCCGCTCACGGGTGAACGACGCGCTCTCATCACCCACACGGAGCCCGTCACGGTGCCGCCCGACGGCACAGCGGAGTTCTTCACCGAGTACTTTCCGCGCATGACCTCTGGCGTCACCGTCGTGAGCAGCGACGAGTCGGTCGACCTGCCTGAGGTCGCCCCTCCCGTCCTCGTGCTGACGGCGACGTACGGCAAACGCGATGCGCTTCGTCTCGCGTGGCACTGGGAGTACCACGACCCTCAGCGCACGCTTGCGCTGCACGCCGTCGCGGGCGAACGCCGTGACATCGCACTCGAGACCGAGACGCTGTCGCGCGTCGAGCGCACGTGGCCTGGTTCCACAGAGCGCACGACGCACGAGCTGCGCGACGTTGCGACGGCGGAGTTCACCGAGCACGTGCTGCCCGCACTCGAATCGCTCGACGGCGTTCGCGTCATCGTCTCCGGCACGCGCCCCGCGTATCGCGAGCTGACCGAGTCACCGCACGTCGCCATCTCGACCATTGAAACCGACAAGAACGACTGGTTCGATCTCGGCATCGTGATCACGATCGAGGGGCGCACGATCCCCTTCATCGACCTTTTCAATGCGCTCGCGCGCGGCAAGAAGAAGCTCAAGCTCGTCGACAACTCGTACTTCTCGCTCGCGCATCCCGCGTTCGACAGGCTGCGTGAACTGCTCGCCGAGGCGGACGCCCTCGACGAGTGGGAGCCAGGGCACCCGACCATCAGCCGCTACCAGGTGGGGCTCTGGTCCGACTTCGAAGACCTCGCAGACGAGACAGACGAGGCGGTCTCGTGGCGCAGCTCGGTGTCGGCCCTCAACTCCGGAACTGTCGACGAGGTCGCGGTGCCCGACACCGTGAACGCAGAGCTGCGCCCGTACCAGGTGCAGGGCTTCCATTGGCTCGCGTTTCTGTGGAAGCACCGCCTCGGCGGCATCCTCGCCGATGACATGGGCCTCGGCAAAACGCTTCAGACTCTGACGCTCGTCGCGCATGCGCGGGAGGTGAAGGGGGCGGATGCTGGTGAGCCGCCGTTTCTCGTCGTCGCGCCCACCTCGGTCGTCTCGACGTGGAAGTCCGAGGCCGAGCGATTCGTTCCGCACCTCGACGTGCGCGTCATCTCCGCCACACACGGCAAACGCCGCACTCCGCTCGCTGCGGCAACCGCTGGCGCGGACGTCGTGATCATGTCGTACGCCGTCATGCGCATCGACGCCGCAGACGTCGCCGAGCAGAGCTGGGCCGGGCTGATTCTCGATGAGGCGCAGTTCATCAAGAATCCCGACGCCAAAGCGCATCTCGCAGCAAAGGACATCGTCGCGCCGTTCCGGCTCGCGATCACGGGAACCCCGCTCGAAAACACGCTTCTCGACCTCTGGGCGCTGTGCTCCATCACCGCGCCCGGGCTCTTTCCGTCGCGACGCCGCTTCGGCGAAGAGTACGTGCGGCCGATCGAGAGCGGTGAGGGCCCCGAGCGCCTGCCGCGGCTTCGGCGACGCATACGTCCCTTCCTCATGCGCCGCACGAAAGAGCTCGTCGCCCCAGAACTCCCCGACAAGCAGGAGCAGACGCTGACCGTCGAGCTCTCCGCAGCCCACCGCAGCCTCTACGACACCGTGCTGCAGCGCGAGCGCAAGAAACTGCTCGGGCTCATCGACGACATCGACCGCAACCGCTTCATCGTCTTCCGCTCGCTCACACTGCTGCGCATACTGGCGCTCGATCCGGCGCTCGTCGACAACGCGTATGCCGATGTGCCCTCGAGCAAACTCGACGCCCTGTTCGAGCACCTCGACGACGTGCTTGCCGAGGGGCACCGCACCCTCGTGTTCAGCCAGTTCACGTCGTTTCTCGGCACCGTGGCCGAGCGGCTCGACGCTCGCGGCATCCGCTATTCATACCTTGACGGATCGACACGGCGCCGCGGCGACGTCATCGACGGGTTCCGCACCGGCGACGATCCGGTCTTTCTGATCAGCCTGAAGGCGGGCGGCTTCGGGCTGACACTGACCGAAGCCGATTACGTCTTTCTTCTCGATCCCTGGTGGAACCCGGCGAGCGAGGCGCAGGCCATCGACCGCACGCACCGCATCGGGCAGGCAAAGAACGTGTTCGTCTACCGGCTCGTCGCCGAGGGAACCATCGAAGAGAAGGTGCTGCAGCTGCAACGCAAGAAGGCTGCGCTGTTCGACGCGGTCGTCGACGACGATGCAGCTTTCAGCAGCGCGCTCACGGCCGACGACATACGGATGCTGCTCGACGACGCCTGACCTCGTCTACCCCTAGCCTGCGTCATCGACATCTGCCAGACTCAGGCAAGACAGGGGAGGTTTGCATGGTCACGGTCGCAGAGAACATTGTCGAAACCTTGAGAGCGAGCGGCGTCGACAGGGTCTACGGCATTCCCGGAGACTCGCTGAACGGCTTCACAGAAGCGCTGCGCACGCGCCCCGACATCGACTGGGTGCAGGTGCGCCACGAGGAGACCGCCGCTTTCGCAGCATCCGCTGAGGCAGCCCTCACGGGCGAGCTTGCCGTGTGCGCGGGCAGCTGCGGGCCGGGCAACCTGCACCTGATCAACGGACTGTTCGACGCGCAGCGCTCACGTGTTCCCGTGCTCGCGATCGCGGCGCAGATTCCCAGCCAGGAGATCGGCAGCGGCTACTTTCAAGAAACGCACCCGACCGAGCTCTTTCGCGAATGCAGCGTCTACGTCGAACTCGTGTCGAGCGTCGACCAGATGCCGCGCGTTCTGCACATGGCCATGCGAGCGGCGATCGAGCAGCGCGGCGTCGCCGTCATCGTGATGCCCGGAGACGTCGGTCTTGCCGAGGCCGCGAACGAGCTTGTCGCGCCCATTCGCGCGACGGCGTCGGCAACCGTTCCCGACACAGAGACCCTCGACCGCGCGGCAGCCGCGCTGAATAACGCCGGAAAGGTGACGATCCTCGCCGGGGCGGGCTGTGAGGGCGCGCACGCTGAGCTCATGCGGTTCGCCGAGACACTCAAGGCTCCCATCGTCCATGCAATGCGCGGCAAGGAGTTCGTCGAGCACGACAACCCCTACGACGTCGGCATGACCGGTCTGCTCGGCTTTGCGTCCGGCTATCGGGCGATGGAGAGCTGCGACACGCTCATCATGCTGGGAACCGACTTTCCGTACCAGCAGTTCTTCCCCGACGACGCCACGATCATTCAAGTCGACATTCGAGGTGAGCATCTCGGACGGCGCACGCCCATTGACGTGGGGCTGCGCGGCGGGGTCCGCGAGACGATCGAGGCTCTGCTTCCCCGCCTTTCGACGTCGAAGAGCAGCCGCCACCTCGACGCCATGCGCAAGAACTACACCAAGACGCGCAAGAAGCTCGATGAGCTCGCAACGCCGAGGCGCGGAACCCAGCCGCTTCACCCTCAATACGTGGCGCGCGTCATCGACGAGCTCGCAGACGACGACGCGGTCTTCACGCCAGACGTCGGCTCTCCCGTCGTGTGGGCGTCGCGCTATCTGACCATGAACGGCAAGCGTCGCCTCATCGGGTCGTTCACCCACGGGTCGATGGCGAACGCGCTTCCGCAGGCGATCGGCGCCCAGTCGGCCTTTCCCAGCCGCCAGGTCGTGACGTTGTCCGGAGACGGCGGGCTCGCGATGCTCATGGGAGACCTGATCACGCTGACGCAGAGCGCGCTGCCCGTGAAGCTCGTCGTGTTCAACAATTCGTCGCTCAACTTCGTCGAACTCGAGATGAAGGCCGCGGGCATCCTCACATTCGGAACAGGTCTCGACAACCCCAATTTCGCCGACGTTGCGACAGCGCTCGGCATCAAGGGCTTCCGCGTGGAGCGTTCGAGTGAGCTGCAGGATGCCGTGAAGCAGGCGTTCGCGCACGACGGGCCTGCGCTCGTCGACGTCGTGACCGAGCGCCAGGAGCTCTCCATGCCGCCCGCGATCACGGCCGAGCAGGTCGGCGGCTTTGCGCTCTACGCCATCCGCACCGTCATGTCCGGTCGTGGTGACGAGCTGATCGATCTGGCCCGCACCAACGCTCGTCAGATCCTCTAGGTATCGGTTCGGGAACAGGTCTTGTCTCCCAGCGCCGGGTGGGCCATTCTTGATGCCATCGGAGGGTGACCATGTCCAAGAGATACGTGCTCGACAGCGAAGAGCTTCTCGATCTCGCCACCGGCTACGGCACGGCCGTAGCCTCTGACCAGATCACGGTGGCGGGTCGCGCCGTCGGCTACATGTACCGCGAAGAACCTTCTGACGACGCCGACAGCGGCTGGCGTTTTCTCTCGGGCGACGAGAGCCAGGAGTATCTCGACGACGAGCGTCACGTCGGCGTCTTCGATGTCAACGAGATCGCGAATCTCGACGACGCGATCGTCGAGTACCTTGATGCTGCACCCGGCACCGAACTGGTGCGCATTGAGGGATCAGACGAGTTCGCCGACGATGATGCGTTCGGCGACGAGTCTGATGACGGATGGGAAGAGTTCGATGTGGATGCTGTCGACAGCCTTGACGACCTGAGAGAAGACGATCGGCTCTGACGATCGCGTGTGCGACGCTCTCAGGCGATTCCGGAGATGATGTCGTCGACGACCCGCTCCGCGAGCGCCGTGACCTGAGAGTCGTCGTGCGACGCGAGAGGGCCGAAGTTCGCCAGTTCCGCAAAGCCGTGCACAGCACTCCAGCATGCCCATTCAGCGCCGTCTCGCCGCTCGGGAGCAAGACCGCCTGCCGCGACCAGCTCGTCCAGGGTCTCTGTCAGCAGCGCGAAAGGCGGCGGTGTGCCGCCATCGGTCGATTCGAGCGGCGGACCAGGAACATCGCGCGCTCCGAAGAACGCGAGAGCGAACCAGCCGGGCTCTGACCGGGCAAAGGCAATGTAACCGAGACCGACGGCGCGCAGCCGAGACCGCGCCTTCTCTCGCGCCGTTCGTCCATCGGGCGGAGGCATCCGCGAGCGCATCTCGTCGACCATCTTGTTCTGAATCTCCGCGGCGACCGCGAGAATCAAAGCGTTCCGGTCGTCGAAGTGCCGATAGGCGGCGTTCGGCGACACGCGAAGCTTCCGGGTGATGCTGCGCAGCCCGATTGCCTGGGGGCCTGACTCGCGTGCTTCGGCGAGTGCCGCTTCGATCAGTTCGGCCCGCAGGTTGCCGTGATGGTACGTGTCTCGACCCGGCACTCTTGACTCCCCGCTCCCATGATGTGTACGGTGTCTACATCCTACGTGTTCACACTGTCCACATTGTCGCCTACGTCCTCGAGGAGTCCATGCACACACGCCGAGCGGTCTCGGTTCCGAAGTCTTGCCAAATTCTTCGGCCGGTGATGGAATAGTTCAGCTCAGCGCACGGTTGCCAATCCCATCGAAGCGATTCACCGTCACATCTCCCAGATTCTGCGGTTTCTCCGCGCCCACAATCGACGAACGGAACTCTCTTGACCAACCGCACCTCTGTCTCTCCGCCAGAGTCCGGAACAATGGCAGATGCTTCTCCGATGAAGGTGATCTGGCTTCTCCTCGGCGCAGCCTTCGTCGTCATTCTCAATGAGACGATCATGAGCGTCGCGCTCACCGACCTGATGCGCGACCTCGAGGTGAGCGCGCGTCTCGCGCAGTGGCTGACGACCGCGTTCATGCTCACGATGGCCGTCGTGATCCCGATCACGGGATTTCTCCTTCAACGCTTCACGACACGCCAGGTCTTCATCGCGGCAATGACGCTCTTCTCTGCGGGAACCGCGCTTGCGGCCATCGCGCCGGGATTCTGGATGCTGCTCGGTGCCCGCGTCGTGCAGGCGTCCGGAACCGCCATCATGATGCCCCTGCTCATGACCACCATCATGACGCTCGTACCCCCGGCCTCCCGAGGCAAGACGATGGGAAACGTCTCGATCGTCATGTCCGTCGCACCCGCTGTCGGTCCGACCGTTTCCGGAGTCATTCTCGATATGCTCGGATGGCGCTGGATGTTCATCCTCGTGCTGCCCATCGCCGTGGCGATGCTGGTCGTCGGCATCAAGTTCATCAGCAACGTGAACGAGCCGCGCAAGCTCCCGATCAGCATCCCTTCGATCATCGTGTCGGCCATCGGATTCGGCTCACTCGTGTACGGCTTGAGCAACATCGGAAGCGGTGACGGAGACAATCCGCAGGGCACGCCCGCGTTCGTCTGGGTGACCATCGCGATCGGAATCGTGGCACTCGCGATCCTCGTCATGATGCAGAAGCGTCTCGAGAAGTCAGACAACGCCCTCCTCGACACGCGCACGTTCACGTCGGTGAACTTCTCGACATCGGTGGTCATGATGATCGTTGCCATGATGGGACTCTTCGGCACCATCGTGCTCTTGCCGATCTACCTTCAGCAGGCGCTCCACCTTGAGCCGCTGGTCATCGGCCTGCTCGTACTCCCCGGTGGATTGCTCATGGGCCTCATGGGACCCGTCGTGGGCCGCCTGTACGACCGCCTTGGCACGAAACCGCTGCTCATTCCCGGCACGCTGGTCGTTGCCGCAGTGCTGTGGACGCTCGCCCTGACCGTGTCTGAGACGACGTCGCCGTTCTTCATCCTCGGTGCGCACCTCGTGCTGAGCCTCGGACTGTCGCTGCTATTCACGCCGCTGTTCACGTCGAGCATGGGTTCGGTCCGGCCGCATCTCTACTCGCACGCGAGCGCGATCGTCGGCACGGTGCAGCAAGTGGCCGGCGCAGCGGGAACCGCGCTGTTCGTCACCGTCATGGCGACGGTGTCCACGGGACTCATCGCCAGCGGAGCCGCTAAGGATGCGGCCATCGCGAGCGGCGTTCGCGGAGCCTTCCTCTCGGGTGCGATCATCTTCTCGTTCGCGATCATCGGCGCGTTCCTCGTCAAGAAGCCCGCCGACGAGATTCCCGACGAATCTCAGCCCGTGGTCGAGACCGACGCCACCGTCTGACTCGAGACAGATTGAGTCAGGAGGCTCGCGCAGCGCTAGGACTCCATGGGAGTCTGCTGGTACAGCGCGAGCCTCCACTCGTTGTCGATGCGCACGTAGGTGCTCGACATGAGCGCCCGAAACTCCGGCTCGTTCCCCCGCATGGCGCTACCGGTGTACACAAGGGTTCGCACGTCCTCTGACACGGCGATGACACGCTCGCCGCTGATGTCGAAGTCGTCCCATTGCGGCGCATCGGTCAGCGACGCCACCACGCCGTCGCGGTCGAGCGCAAACCCTCCCGCGAGCACCATGAGCGCGTCATCGGTCATGAGGCTCCCGTAAAAGACCCCACCGGTGCCGTCGCACAGTGACTGCCACCCTCGGCGTTCCAGAGCGTAGAGATCTTCGTCTCGTGACATGCGCTCACGATAACAAGCGCGCGCCACCGCGTCGACCCCGTCGAATCATGCTCGCAGATGAGCCTCCCGCGCTCGAATCGTGCTTCGGGAGCGCTCGAGCACCGTGCCTGCCTCCCAGTGATTCGCGATGGAGAGCGAGAGCTTCGCGATGTCGCTCGCGCAGTCAGCGCAAAATCGTATTCCGATCCCCTGCCGCACCGCGAGCTCGTACGTGCGTGCGTCAACGACGATGCTATCGACGACCTTGGCTGTCGTCGTCATGAGTCCAGACGAGACCCCGACGAAGCTCCGCGAGCAGGTGCAACTCCAGTCGTCAGTGGCCGTCGCGTCTTCGCACGGCCCGGCGTCGACGACGAGCTCGCCCGGAATGGCGGTGATGAAGTCGCCGGTCTCGCTGCCCTGCAGTTCTGTCGTTGCAATGAGTACTTTCATGATCTTCTCCCGTATTTCGGCTGGAAGATCCGGCACGCCATCGACCGTAGAGGCAGCCTCCGACACCCGTTTCCGACGGTGTCTCGATAACCGTGCACTTTGCGTACTTTTCCAATATCCTATAGGACTACAAGACTTTTGGGCTCGACGACGAGGAGACATGTAATGACTCGGCTCTGGAATGAACCGTCCGATTTCGCCGACGAGATGGTGGAGGGGTTCGTCCGCGCCAATGGCCGATGGGTGCGCAAAGTCCATGGAGGGGTCTCGCGATCGACACGATCAGCAGAGGCAGAGACGGCCGTTGTGATTGGCGGTGGTTCCGGCCACTACCCGGCCTTCGCCGGGCTTGTCGGCCCTGGGCTCGCTCACGGAGCAGCCATGGGCAATCTCTTTGCATCGCCGTCGGCGCACCAGGTCGAGTCTGTCATTCGAGCGAGTGAGCAGGGGAAGGGCGTCCTCCTCAGCTACGGAAATTACGCCGGCGATGTGCTGCACTTCTCCGAGGCTCAGGAGACCGTGCGCGCAGACGGAATCGACTGTCGCACGGTGACGGTCACCGACGACATTTTCAGCGCCGCCCCGAATGAGCAGCACAAGCGTCGCGGCATCGCCGGAGATCTCACGGTCTTCAAGACAGCTGGTGCGGCAGCGGCATCCGGGTACGACATTGACGGCGTCGAACGCGTGGCACATCTCGCGAACGCCCGCACCCGGTCGATGGGCGTCGCCTTCACCGGCTGCACACTTCCCGGCGCCGACGAGCCGCTGTTCACTGTTCCCGCGGGCCGCATGGCGATCGGACTCGGCATCCACGGCGAACCGGGAATCGATGAGACGGACATTCCGACGGCCGACGGTCTTGCCGACCTGTTCATCGAGCACCTGCTCGACGACGCCGAGATCCCCGAGAACGTCACCGACCACGGAGCACGCGTTGTCCCCGTTCTCAACGGGCTCGGCTCAGTGAAGAGCGAAGAGCTCTTCGTGGTCTTCAGCCGCATCGCAGATCTTCTTGACGACGCCGGGGTCACCGTCGTCGACCCCCAGATCGGCGAGTTCTGCACGAGCTTCGACATGGCCGGGGCGTCGCTCACGCTGCTCTGGCTCGACGACGAGCTCGAGACGCTCTGGAGCGCACCCGCCGATACCCCTGCCTTCCGATGTGGGTCGTTCGATGCCGCGGGCCTGCAGGCTGTCGACCCGGACGACGACGATGACACGGATGCTGTCATTCCCGACGCCTCGCAGGACTCCCGCCGTACCGCATCCACCCTGGCGGATGCGCTCGAGGCAGTGCGCGACGTGATCGACGAGCATGCAGAGGAACTGGGGCACATTGACTCGATCGCGGGCGACGGCGACCACGGCATCGGCATGCAGCGCGGGTCTCGCGCCGCGGCGGCGGAGGCGGCATCGGTCGTCGAGAAGGGTGCGGGGGCGCAGACGCTTCTCGCCCGCGCCGCCGACGCGTGGTCAGACCGTGCTGGCGGAACATCGGGCGCTCTGTGGGGCGTCATCCTGCGCACGATCGGCGCGAGGCTCGGCGACGACGGCACGCCGTCAGCGGCCTCGGTCAGCGCCGGCATCGTCGCGGCAAAGGACGCAGTCATGTCATACGGAAAAGCGAAGGTCGGCGATAAGACGATGGTCGATGCTCTCGTTCCGTTCGCCGACACGCTCGCCGAGCACGTTGAGAACGGGGCGTCGCTCGTCGATGCCTGGGCGGCAGCGAGCACGGTGGCGAGGGATGCTGCAGAGAAGACATCCGACCTCCTTCCTGCAGTCGGCCGCGCTCGCGCGCACGGCGAGAAGGCCGTCGGCGTGACAGACCCCGGAGCCGTGTCGCTTGCACTGATCGCCGAGACGATCACGCGCGTCCTGAGCGACGGCGCACACGAGACCACCGAGAAGAAGGAGTGATCATGGCACGAACATGGACGGTCGTCGTCGGGTCGGACGACGCTGGTTTCGATTACAAGGAAGCGATCAAGGCCGACCTCGAGGCAAGTGACCTCGTGACATCGGTCATCGATGTCGGAGTGGATGCTGACGGGCATACGAACTACCCGACAATCGCAACGACCGCGGCGGAGATCGTCGCTCGCGGCGATGCCGATCGCGCGGTGCTGATCTGCGGTACGGGACTCGGAGTCGCCATCGCCGCGAACAAGGTCAGGGGAATCCGCGCCGTCACGGCGCACGACAGCTACTCGGTCGAGCGCAGCGTCCTCTCGAACAACGCCCAGGTGCTGTGCATGGGTCAGCGCGTCGTCGGGCTCGAGCTTGCACGTCGCAATGTGCGCGAGTGGCTGACATATGAGTTCGACGCGACAAGCGCCTCGAACGAGAAGGTGCAGGAGATCTGCGCGTACGAAGGCGACTAGAGCGGTGAGCGCCTCTCCGTTTCTGATCGGCGTGAGCCTGAAGATGTACTTCGGGCACGCACGCACGCTCGAGTGGTGCGAAGCCGGCGCTGACATCGCCCGCAGCCACCACGCGGTGTCGGCGGGAGAGGCTGAGCTCTTTGTCGTTCCCTCCTACCAGTCGATTCCAGCCGCGCGCGAGATCCTCGACGGTCTCGCCGCCGTCGGCGCACAGGATCTCGCCACCGATGACGAGGGCGCTTTCACGGGCGAGGTGTCCGGCGCGCAGATCGCCGAGCTCGGCTGCACTCTCGTCGAGGTGGGTCATGCAGAGCGACGACGTCTCTTCGGTGAGACGGACGAGATCGTCCGTCTCAAGACTGACGCCGCTCTGCGCAATGGCCTCTCCCCCGTGCTCTGCGTGGGCGAGACGGAGCGGCGGAATGCGGCGGATGCTGCTGCCGAATGCGTTCGCCAGCTCGACGATGCTCTCGCGCTCGCTCATGAGCGCGGCCGTACCGGCCGTCTCATCGTCGCCTACGAGCCGGGGTGGGCGATCGGGGCGCGCGAACCTGCTTCGGCCGGTGACATTCGCGCCGTCTGCGAGCCC
Organism: Paramicrobacterium agarici; assembly: GCF_002563955.1. Lineage (NCBI taxonomy): Bacteria > Bacillati > Actinomycetota > Actinomycetes > Micrococcales > Microbacteriaceae > Paramicrobacterium > Paramicrobacterium agarici. The sequence goes on along the minus strand of NZ_PDJE01000001.1, from coordinate 1,120,851 downwards.
CTGCGCGACCGCGTACGCGGGCTCACGGCATTTCCCGACTCGAGCGTCATCTACGGCGGAAGCGCGGGACCGGGGCTCGTCACGGAGATCAGGAACACGGTCGATGGCCTGTTCCTCGGGCGGCTGGCCCATGATCCCGCGGCACTCGGCACGGTTCTGGATGAGGTGCGTAAGGTGTTAAGCGGCGACAGCGCACCCACGATCATCTAAACCCCGCGGAGACCAGTCATGGCCGAAACCATCTTTTCCCCCGGCGCCACGTCGTCTCTCGAGAGACGCGGACTGCGCGACCGCGTGTACGATCTCGTTCTCGACATGCTCATGAGCTCGTCGATCGAGGCGGGAACCCGTCTCTCGATCGACGCCATCGCGCGCGACCTCAACGTCTCGCCCACGCCCGTTCGAGAGGCGCTCGTGCAGCTTGAGCGAACGGGTCTCGTCACTCGAGAGGCTCACAAGGGCTATCGCGTTGCTCCGCCCATCGCCGATGACCAGCTCGAGGCTCTCTTTGATGCTCGAATAGTGCTCGAGAGCGGCGCGACAGCACTCGCGGCGCGCGAGCCGAAACAGCTGATCCCCGCGCTTGAGGCTGCGCTCGCAGAGCACGTCACCGTGATGGAGCGCGTGCAGAGCTCCTCCGCGAGCGGCGATATGCCCGTCGATCTCATTCGCGAATACTTCGCCGTCGACTGGAATTTTCACCACCTCATCTTCGAGGGAGCGCGCAATCCGTTCCTGCTCGACATGTCGGAGGCGATATCGACGCGCGTGCACCGCATGCGCCAGACCGTCAAGACCGGGGTGAGCGACGCCCATGAAGCGGTCACCGAGCATCGCGCCATTCTCGACGCGCTCGCTGTCGGACCGGATGCTGCGGCGCAGGCGATGCGCGAGCACGTCGACAAGGTGCGCGAGCGCTCTCGCCGCGATGCGGCCCGACAGGCGTCGAACGCCGCAGGCTGACAGCATCCGTCCATCGACGCGGGAGTGCAAACGGACGGCTGTGCGAGGCCGCCCGTCTTCACTCAGCGCTCGGGGTGAATGGGTGCCGGACCAAGCTCGTCCATGAGCTTCTTGATCGCGACGTATGCCTTGTTGCGGTACGCGACGAGTTCGGGAGTGCGATCCTCGGGCACGTCCAGGTAGCCGGCACCGGTTTTGGTGCCGAATTTGCCCGCATCCACGAGCTGCTTGAGGGAATCCGGCGTGGCGAAGCGCTCGGGCCACCGCGTCTGAAGTGACGCATAGCAGAACGAGTAGACGTCGAGACCCGCCATGTCGGCGATCGCGAACGGCCCGAACGCGGGCAGGCGGAAGCCGAAGGTCGTCCGCACGATCGTGTCGATGTCTTCGGGCGTCGCGATTCCCTCTTCGACGATCTGCGTGGCCTCGTGAAAGAGCGCGTACTGCAGGCGGTTGAGAACGAAGCCGGTCGAGTCCTTGACGCGAGCCGACTCCTTGCCCGTTGCGGCGACGATCTGCTCGGCGGTGTCGATCGCACTCTCGTCCGTTCCCTCATGAGGGATCAGCTCCACACCGGGAATGAACGGCGCGGGGTTCGAGAAGTGCACGCCGAGAAAGCGCTCGGGATTCGTGACGGCTTCGGCGAGCGAGCCGATGAGAATCGTCGACGTATTCGAGCCGATGACGGCGTCCTCGCGTGCCGCTGCGCTGATCCGACGAAGCGTGTCGTGCTTGATCTCGATCTTCTCGGGGACCGCCTCCTCGATGAAGTCAGCGTCGGCGACGGCGGCTTCGATGGATGCTGCGGCTTCGACGTTCGCCTCGATGCGCTCGACAGCGTCGGCCGGGAAGAGCTCGTCGGCGAGGAACTGTCGTGCCTCGTCGATGAGCCGGTCATAGTTCTTCTTCGCGATCTCTTCGGAGATGTCGGCGATGCGGACGTGCGCCCCGGAGAGCGCCAGGACCTGGGCGATTCCGCCGCCCATGTATCCCGAGCCGACGACGGCGATGGTGCGTTCGCTCATTGTGTTCTTCTTCCTTGTCTCTCAGGCCTGCGGCAGCAGGCTGCGGACGTACTTCTGGTTTGTGGCGCAGACGCCGAGGCTGTCGCCGCCGTACTGCTCCATGAGAATGATGCCGTCGAAGCCGAGCGCGATCGCGTCGCGAAAGACCTGGCGGTAGTTGATGAGGCCGGTCTCCATGGTGGAGGGCACCGACGTGGACCAGCTGAGGTCGGCGGCTTCGTCGCGCGTGTAGTTCTTGACGTGCATGTAGTTGGCGTAGGGAAGCGTCTTCGCGAACAGTTCGCGCCAGTCTTCGACGGGCCGGTGCAGGCGGATGAGGTTGGCCACATCGGGGTTGAGCCCCACGTTGTCGAGTCCGATCTCCTCGACCAGGCGCACGGCGCTGTCTGCGGTTCCGAGGTACGTGTCCTCGTACAGTTCGAGCGACATGCGTAGCCCGACGTCGGAGGCGTGCTTGCCGAGTTCGCGCAAGCGCGCCACTGCGGCATTCCACACCTCGGGGTCCTCTGGGTCTTTCGGTCCCTGCGCCGTCCAGAACCAAAGCGCCTTCTTCTGCGCTTCGTTGAACGGCTGATGGAGACCCGTCGAGAAGACCTCCATTCCCCACTCGGCCGCTGCATCGATCGTACGATGCGCGTAGTCAAGGTTGCGCTCCTCATGCCCGGGCATAATCACGCTCTGCCGCTGCAGGTGCACCGACGGGACGCCGACGCCGTGCGATCGCGCGATCGCGAGAAACTCATCGCGACGAGCGGCTGACAGATCCGCTGGTCGAACGTGGCTGTCGGCAAGCTCGGCGAGCGTGAAGCCGACGTCCTCGATCTGGGCGAACATGTCGTCCCACACCTGCGGATCGGCGTCGTGCATGGCGATGCCGTCAGCATCGATGGGTGCGAAACCGTGGAGGCACGTGGCGATCGGCCAGGTCTCTGCAGTGAATGGTGCCGTGTGTGACATGGTGCTCCGTTGCGGATCGTTGTGTTCGACTCTGTCGCGGTGAGGCAGAGGCCCGTGGAGAACCTCATCTCGTGGAATACCCTACCGCCCTTTCCACATATCCTATAGGCTCTAGGATGTTTGCCCACCCCGCAACAAAGGAGATGCGACTCTTCCCATGAATATTGCGCTCGAAGCCGCGGCCGAGACCACGCGTTCCGTGCCCGTGCTGCTCGCCATCGCGGCCATAGCCATCGCCTTGCTCTTGCTTCTCATCATCAAGGTGCGACTGCATGCCTTCTATTCGCTCGTCATCGTCAGCATCCTGACCGCTCTCGCCGCCGGCGTCTCGGCTGCCGACCTTCTCGAAACCGTCACCGGACCGTTCGGATCGACGCTCGGGAACGTCGCCCTACTCATCGGCTTCGGTGCGGTGCTCGGGCGCATCATCGAGATCTCGGGCGGCGCCCAAGTGCTCGCCGAGAGCCTTATTCGCCGCTTTGGCGACAGCAAGGCGCCGTTCGCCCTCTCGCTCGCGTCGTTCCTCTTCGCGTTCCCGATCTTCCTCGACGCAGGCTTCATCGTGATGCTCCCGATCATCTATCAGGTCGCGAGGCGACTGAAGGGCGGATTGCTGCTCTACGCGCTACCCTCGACCGGAGCGTTCCTGACCATGCACGCTCTCGTTCCTCCGCACCCGGGACCCACAGCGGCTTCGGGGATCCTGGGCGTCGACGTTGGCCTGGTCGTCATCACGAGCATTCTCATCGCCATTCCCGTGTGGTACCTCGCGGGCTACCGTCTTGCCCTCTTCATCGCGCGCCGATTCCCCGAGTTCCCCATTCCGAACCTCCTCGGAACTCCGCGAGACTTCGCCGAGGAAGGCGTCGCACTTCCGAAGTTCGGCACCGTCTTGCTGATGCTCGTTCTTCCGCTCATTCTCATCACGCTGAACACGGGTGCGGCTGCACTGCAGACGAACGGCACACTGAGCGGAGACGAGCCGTGGTTCCCGGTCCTCACGACGATCGGCGCCACCCCGATCGCTCTTCTCATCACCTCGATCGTCGCCATGATCGTGCTCATCGTCGTTCCCGCCAAGGGCAAGATCGGCGGAGCCATCGAGACCATTGTCGACGAGGCTCTCGCTCCCGTCTGCTCCATCATTCTGATCACGGGTGCCGGCGGCATGTTCGGCGGAGTGCTCACGGCGACGGGAATCGGCGGCGCGCTCGCCGACATCATGAACTCCATCGGCCTCCCGATCATCGTCGCGGGCTTCGTCATCGCCGTTGCCATGCGCCTTGCCCAGGGTTCGGCGACGGTCGCCACCACGACCGCCGCAGGTCTTCTCGCCCCCGCCGTGATCGCCACGGGTGGCCAGAGTCCGCTGCAGCTCGCGCTCATCGTCGTCGCGCTCGGCGCGGGAGGAATCTCGTTCTCACACGTGAACGACTCTGGGTTCTGGCTCGTCAGCCGATTTCTCGAGATGTCAACGAAGGACGCCCTGAAGTCGTGGAGCGTCATCTCGACAGCCGTCGGTTTTCTCGCTTTCGCGATTGCGTGGGCGCTGTACGCGATCGTCTCTGCCGTCGGCATCTAACGCGCACGGGGCGGGAACCGCGTTTCGCGATTCCCGCCCCGTGTGCTCTACCGCTCAGCGAGTCGTGTCGTCCGGACCCGGCTCGTCAGCCGGAGGCGGCAGCTGCTCAGTGCTCTGCTGCGGAAGCGGCGGCCGAGGAGGCGGCACTTGCTGCCACGCCTGAGACGGCACGGACGTCTCAGCATCCATCTCTTCGGTCGCGGCTTCGGCCGCTACTTCGGCAGCGGCCTCCTGCTCGCGCTCTTGCACGGCGATGGCTCCCGTGAACATGCTTCCGCGCGCCTCGGCCTCTGGGGAACCGGAGAACATTCCCGAGTTGTCGCGTTCGGCCTCGGCATCCGCTGCCTTCGGCCCCGATCGCGAGAGCTTGCGATCCATGGCTTCGCCGTCGACCATCTGCACGCGCGTGACAGGAAGCGAGAAGTTTCCGGACTTCTGCAGCCACGCGATCATCTCTTCACGCACGAGGCACTGAAGATCCCAGAGCTTGCCCGAGTCAGCGGCCGAGACGGTCGAGCGGGCGCGCACGAACCCTCCCGTGGCATCGATGATCTGCAGCGAACCACTTCGGCCATCCCAGAGATCGGTGCCCTCGAGAACCTCGTGCAGCTTCACGCGCATGGCGGCAATGTTCACGCGCCAGTCGATGTCGAACGCGACGGTTCCGAGAATCTGGCTTGCACTGCGCGTCCAGTTCGTGAATGGCTGCGACGTGAAGTACGTGCACGGCACAATGAGGCGGCGCTCGTCCCAGATATCGACGACGACGTAGGCGAGCGTGATCTCGCCGATGCGACCCCACTCGCCCTCGACGACCACGACGTCTCCGACGCGCGCCGCATCGCTGAAGGCGAGCTGCACCCCCGCGATCAGGTTGCCGAGCACCGACTGCGCCGCGAGACCAGCGACGATGCTCGCAATTCCAGCGGAGGCGAGAACGCTCGCCCCGATCGTGCGAATGCCGGGGAACGTCATGAGTATCGAACCGAGCGCGATGACCACGACGATCACGATGAGCAGGCGCCGCACCATGGTCATCTGCGTGCGCATGCGCCGCGCGGCGATGGTGTCTTCGGCGCCGGCATACTTGGCGTTCGAGACATCGGCGAGCACGTAGACGCCGCAGACGAGCAGCCATGCGACGATCGCGATCATGACGACCGAGAACAGGTGCATGAGCCCGGGCAGCCAGCCGGTGAGCGGGAACGTCGCTGCCATGACACCCCACAGGGCGGCAACGCCGAGCAACGAGATGAATGCGGTTCGGCAGCGTGCGCGTAGGTGGCCCAGAGCGGGTTTACGCCGCTGCAGCGTCGTGAGAGCGAGACCGATCACGATGACGATCGCGACGACGACGATAGCCGTGACGACGAGTGCGATTGCGAATGTCAGCCAGGACTGCACAGGATCCATGCGGCAGACTCCTTTCCTCGACTGCCCACGATGCCACAGATCTTTCCGTGCGCGATCAGGATGCTGTCGGGGTTGCGTCCGCGGGCACGATGATCGAGTCCAGAAAATCCTTGAGGCAGGCGGCCATGTCTACGTTCGGGTCGAGCAGCCACTGCAGTTGGATGCCGTCCCACAATGCAACGATGGATGATGCGGCACGCTCGGGGTCGACACCGGGTCGCAGCCGCCCCTGCTCGCGCAGTTGAATGAGCTCTGCCGAGTACTCCTCGCGCAGCCGAGCGAACCGCGCAACGAAGTAGTCGCGGCCCGGGTAGTCGGTGGTCACGGCCTCGCCGCACAGCACGGAGTACAGTTCGATAAGCCCGGGGATTCCCTCGTTGTAGCGGGCTTGTTCGACGAGCGTCGTCTCGAAGTCGACGTGGCCCTGCCCGATGGGACCGGTATCTGCCTCGGCATCCCGCTTGTTGAGCACCGCGACGAGCAGGTCGCGCTTCGAGGGAAAGTAGTGCAGAAGGCTCGTCTGGCTGAGCCCGACGCGGTCGGCGACATCTTGCAGCGATCCCCCGCGATACCCGCGTGAGGCGAACACCTCGAATGCAGCATCGACGATGCTTCTGCGCCGCTCGGCCGACTTCGCGTAGGGACCGCGACGTCGCGGAGTATCCACGTTGCTCATGCCCGAAGATTATCGTTCCGGAAGTTCTTTGGCGAATTTCGAGTGGGTACTCGAAATTGTGCTATCTTTCCTCACGTCGCCGATTTCGACGCACCGGCATCGACGATCGCGCACAGGAGCAACACGACGAAGTGGAGACCGTATGACATCAGTCACGCGACGACAGCTGCTGAGCCTCGGGCTTGGCACGGCCGCTGTCGGGATGCTGGCCGGCTGCGCTACACCGGGAACGACCTCGGTCAACGCGCAACCCGTGATCGCTCCGGCAGCCGCCGGCGAGAAGATCACACTCACCTACTGGGCATGGCTCAAGAACCTGCAGAAGGTCGCCGACATCTGGAACGCCAAGAATCCGAACGTTCAGGTCGAGGCCGTGTGGATTCCCGGCGGGAACGACGGCGGCTACCAGAAGATGTACTCCGCCCTGGCTGCCGGCGGTGGACCCGACCTCGCGCAGGTGGAGATGCGCACGATTCCGGAATTCATGCTCGTGAACGGACTCGTCGATCTTTCGCGCTACGGGGCGGACAAACACGCGGAGAAGTTCGACACGACCTTGTGGGATCAGGTGAGCTTCACGGGAGGCGTCTACGGAATCCCGCAGGACTCCGGTCCGATGGGAACGTTCTATCAGCCAGCTCTTTACGAGACCGTCGGGGGAACACCTCCCGCGACCTGGGATGAGTGGGCGGAGCTCGCCAAGGAGCTGCGCGGGCAGGACATCTATCTCGAGTGCTTCCCCATCTCAGACGCCAGTCCCTTCTGCGCCTTCGCAACGCAGGCGGGCGCGCAGTGGCTGACACCCGGCGACGACGGCTGGATCATCAATATGACGGATGAGGCGACGCTGAAGGTCGCGCGCTTCTTCGACAAGGCGATTGACAACGACCTCGTCACCACGAGCTACACGCCGTACTCGCCCGCGTGGTATGCCGCCGCGGCGGAAGGAAAGCTCGCGGCCGTGACGAGCGCGAGCTGGGGCGATGCCCTGGTGCAGAGCGTCGCCGGAGGCGAGGGCAAGTGGAAGGTCTCCGCAATGCCAACGTGGGGCGACAGCGGCTTCGGCTCCAGCTACCTCGGCGGGTCGACGGCCGCGGTTCTCGCGAACAGCGCACACCCCAAGGAAGCACTGGAGTTCGCCGTGTGGATGTGCACGGATCACGAAGCCATCGACGCGCTCATCGAGCACTGCGGCATCGGCTGGTCGCCAGCAGCAGACTACATCGGCGCAGCTCGCAAGGAGCCCTCAGAGTTCTTCAGCGGCCAGAACTACAACGAAGAGGTATTCGTGCCCGCGACCAAGCAGCAGAATCCTGACTGGTCGTGGTGGCCCGTCACACAGCAGTCGTTCAACATCCTCTCCGACGGATTCCGGCGCAAAGCGTCAGGAGGCACGCTCGTCGACGCCGTCGCGTACGCCGAGAAAGAGATCATCGAGGCGTTCAGGCACAAGGGCCTCAGCATCCGAAAGGAGCAGGCATGAGCACCGCAACAGAGCGCATGACGACACGCGATGCAACGGCTCAGCAGAAGGGAACACGCTCGGGCGCGACAGCACGAGCGCCGTGGCTCCTGCTGGCGCCGTTTCTCGCGCTGTTCATCTTCACGTTCATTCTCCCGATCCTCGTGGCCATCGGATCGAGCTTCACCAAGGTCACCCGAAGCGGACTCTTCGGCGAGCAGGGAGTGACCAGCGAGTTCGCCTGGTTCGACAACTACGCTCTCGCCCTCGCCGACGGCAACTTCATCGCCTCGATCGGGCGCATGATCCTCTTCGGCATCGTGCAGGTTCCCGTCATGATCGTGGCGGCGACCGTGCTCGCGCTGCTGCTTGAATCAGCATCCGCCCGCTGGCCCGGGCTCTTCCGCGCCGCGTACTTCATGCCGTACGGCGTACCCGGCGTCATCGCGACCATCTTGTGGTCGTTCCTCTACGTTCCCGGCCTCAGCCCCGTCATCGACGTGGCGAGCTGGATGGGACTCGACGTGGACTTCCTCGGCGCCGGAACCGTGCTCTGGTCGATCGCCAACATCGTCACGTGGAGCTACACGGGCTACAACATGCTCATTATCATCGCGCAGCTCAAATCGATCCCAGGCGAGCTATACGAGGCCGCGCGGGTCGATGGAGCGGGCGCATGGCGTATTGCCTTCAGCATCCAGATTCCGCTCATCGCGCCAGCCCTGGTGCTGACCACGGTGTTCTCAATCATCGGAACGCTGCAGCTGTTCGCCGAGCCGCAAGTGCTGCAGACCGTCGCACCGGCGATCGACAGTCAGTACACCCCCAACCTGTCGGCGTACACGACGGCGTTCGCCTACAACGACTACAACGTCGCCGCAGCACAGGCAGTGCTCATCGCGGTCGTCGCGTTCGTTCTCTCGTTCGCGTTCCTCCGCCTGACGAACAGGAAGAGCAAATGACGACGACACTCAAGACCTCGCAGATGAGTGCTGTGAAGCCCGACGCGGCTCCCAACCGTGCCGCGGGCCGGCGCCGGTCATCGACAATCATCGTGACGGCGATTCTCGTGATCGTCGCGCTGTACTTCATCGTTCCCGTGTACTGGGTGTTCGTCGCGACGACGAAGACGACAGAAGACCTTTTTTCGACGTACGGGTTCTGGTTTGCTCCGACGTTCGCGCTGTGGGACAACCTCGTGCAGGTGCTGACGTACGGCGGCGGCATCTTCGTGCGCTGGTTTCTCAACTCGATTCTGTACGCCGGAGTCGGCGCGCTGCTCGCGACGTACTTCGCGGCAGCCGGCGGCTACGCACTCGCGAAGTACCGGTTCCGCGGAAGCAACCTCGTTTTCGGAACGATCCTCGGCGGCGTGCTCGTGCCGGCGACGGCAACGGCGCTCCCGCTGTTTCTGCTGTTCAGCCAGTTGGGCATCGCGAACACGTACTGGAGCGTGCTCATTCCGTCTCTCGTCTCGCCGTTCGGGCTGTTCCTGTGCCGCATCTACGCGCAGGCGACGGTCGACGACGCGCTGCTCGAGGCGGCGCGACTCGACGGCGCTGGAGAGATTCGCATCTTCCACACGGTGGGCCTGCGCATCCTGACCCCTGCGCTCGTGACGGTATTCCTGTTTCAGCTCGTCGCCATCTGGAACAACTACTTTCTGCCGCTCGTGATGCTGTCAGACTCGAAGCTGTACCCCATCACCCTCGGCCTCAACAACTGGCTCAGCCAGGTCGACCGTCTGCCCGAGTTCTACGAGCTCACGACCGGCGGCGTGCTGCTCTCGGTGATCCCCCTCGCCATCGCAATGATCGTGCTGCAGCGCTTCTGGCGCGGCGGCCTCACAGAAGGAGCTGTCAAGTAATGACGTCGTACCTCACCGATCCCGGCCCCGGGTCTGGCGCTCGCACACCGGCGCGGTCCTGGCTGCACACGGATGCGCCGACTCTGTCGCTCAACGGCGACTGGCGGTTCCGCCTGCTGTCCGGTGCGCCAGGTGAGGTGGGGGCTGCGGGCGTGCTGCCCGCAGGCGAGGGCGTCGACGATGTCTCTCGCACCGATTTCGACGACGCGTCATGGAGCAGCATCCCGGTTCCTTCTCACTGGGTGCTGCGGGGCGACGGCTCATACGGCGCGCCGATCTACACGAACGTGCAGTTTCCGTTTGCCATCGACGCCCCGAACGTGCCAGACGAGAACCCAACCGGCGATTACCGGCGCACATTCGAGGTGCCAGCTCAGTGGTCGGATGCTGCGCAGGTGCTGCTGCGCTTCGACGGCGTCGAGTCGCGGTACAAGGTGTGGGTGAACGGCATCGAGATCGGCGTCGGCTCGGGCAGCCGGCTGGCGCAGGAGTTCGATGTGACGGATGCTGTCGCCACAGGCGAGAACACGATCGCCGTTCGCGTGCACCAGTGGTCGGCAGCGAGCTATGTCGAAGACCAGGATCAGTGGTGGCTGCCGGGCATCTTCCGCGACGTCACGCTGCAGGCACGCCCGGCCGGTTGCATCGACGACGTGTGGCTTCGCGCAGGTCTCGGCGAGGACGGCTCCGGCCTGATCACGCCGCAGCTGACAGCATCCGATGCCGCCTTCCCCGTCTCCCTGCGCGTTGCCGAACTCGGTGTCGACGTCGAGTGGGCGTCGCCCGCCGACATCGCGCCCGTGCGCGTGGACGCCGTGGAGCCCTGGAGCGCCGAGACGCCGCGGCTGTACGACGCCGTCGTGTCGAGTGCCGGCGAGACGGTATCGCTGCGTCTGGGGTTCCGCACAGTGCGCATCGAGGGCGACCAGTTTCTCGTCAACGGCGAGCGCGTGGTGTTCCACGGGGTCAACCGCCATGAGACGCACCCTGACCGCGGCCGCGTGTTCGACGAGGAGTGGACGCGCGCCGACCTCGCGCTCATGAAGCGGTTCAACGTCAACGCGATTCGCACGAGCCACTACCCGCCGCATCCGCGGGTTCTCGACATCGCCGACGAGCTGGGCTTCTGGGTGATTCTCGAGTGCGACCTCGAGACGCACGGCTTCGAGCACGGCGGCTGGGCCGGCAACCCGAGCGACGACCCAGCCTGGCGTGACGCCTACCTCGACCGCATCGAGCGCACCGTCGAGCGCGACAAGAACCACCCGTCGATCGTCATGTGGTCGCTCGGCAACGAGTCGGGAACGGGGCAGAACCTCGCCGCCATGTCGGCGTGGGTGCACGACCGCGACCCCGAGCGTCCCGTGCACTACGAGGGCGACTACACGGGTGCGTACACCGACGTCTATTCGCGCATGTACTCGTCGGTTCCCGAGACAGACGCGATCGGGCGCGACGACTCGCGGTCGCTGTTGCTGGGCTGCACGGCGCCCGAGTCGGCGCGGCAGCGCACGAAGCCGTTCATTCTCTGCGAGTACATTCACGCGATGGGCAACGGGCCTGGAGCCATCGACCAGTACGAGGACCTCGTGTGGCAGCATCCGCGCCTGCACGGCGGCTTCGTGTGGGAGTGGCGCGACCACGGCCTGCGCACGCACGACGCCGACGGCACCGAGTACTTCGGCTACGGAGGCGACTTTGGCGAGGTCGTTCACGACGGCAACTTCGTCATGGACGGCATGGTGCTCTCTGACAACACGCCGTCGCCGGGGCTGCACGAGTACAAGCAGGTCGTCGCGCCTGTGCGGCTCGCGGTTGTGCGCGGCGACGACGGAGCACTCGTGCTGCACGTCGAGAACCGCAGGCATTCAGCTGACACCGGCGACCTCGAGTTCCGCTGGCGCGTCGAGGCCGACGGCGTCGAGTCGTCGAGCGGGGTGATCGAGGTGGATGCTGTCGCCGCAGGGTCGCGCGCGAGCGTGGCCATGCCCGCACTCGACGTGCCCGACGAGGGCGAAGTGTGGCTGACGGTCGAGGCCGTGCTGCGCGACGATGCCGTGTGGGCGCCCTCTGGCCACGGAATCGTGTTCACGCAAGTCGACCTCGCACCGCAGCGATCAACTCTCACGGCACCGCGGCTGGCAGCATCCGGCGTCTCAGCTGACGTCGCGGCACACCTCGTGCTCGGGCCGGCGCGCTTCGAGCACGGGCAGCTCGTGGAACTCGCGGGGCAGCCGGTGTCTGGTCCGAGGCTCGAGCTGTGGCGCGGCCCGACAGACAATGATCGCGGGCAGGGACGCGGCTCGTACGAGCGCATCGACCCGTGGCTCAACAACGGAGACGGCGAACCGGCTCCCGCCTACGACACAATCTGGCGCGACGCCGGACTTGACCGACTCACATCACGCATCGAGCTCGTCGAGACGGGCGACACCGCCGTGCATGTGCGCCGCCGGTGGGCCGCCGCAAACTCCCGCGACTCGGTCGTCACAGACGAACGCTGGCAGCTCGTCGACGGCGAGCTGTGGCTGAGGGCCGACATCACACCGACGAGCGGATGGGACACGGTGTGGCCGCGCCTCGGGCTGCGGTTCGATCTGCCCGGCGACGTCGAGGGCGCCTCGTGGTTCGGCACCGGCCCCCTCGAGTCGTATCCAGACAGCAGGCACGCCGCACGTGTTGGTCGTTTCGACGCCCCGCTCGACGAGCTGACCGTCGATTACTCGCGCCCGCAAGAGACCGGTCACCGCAGCGACGTGCGCTCGCTCACTATCAACGGGGGCGGCAGCGCTGACGGCACCGGCGCCGGTCACGGGCCGAGCACGGGCACGGCGTGGCTGCGCATGGATGCTGCGGCAGACGCGAACGGCCGCAGGCCCGGCTTCACCCTGACGCGCCACACGGCGCAGCAGCTTGACGCCGCCCGGCATCCGCACGAGCTGCCGCAGAACGATGCGACGTACCTGTATGTCGACGCGGCGCAGAACGGCCTCGGCTCACGTGCCTGCGGCCCAGACGTGTGGCCCGACTTCCTGCTGCGGCCGGAGGCCCGCACGATCACGCTGCGCTTCACGGGGCTGTAACTCCGCAGCCCGCGCGCAAAGGCTGGCGGCAGACCCGCGCTTCGCACACAGAGTCCGACGGCTCACCGCATGTCGACTATGCGCCAGGGCGCGGCTGCAGCCAGGCGGGTTTCGTGTAGCCATCCTCCCCCGGGAACGCTCCGTTGTCGTCCCATGTCAGCTGATAGGCGGGTACGCTCAGAAAATCGGGTCGATCGTAGTGCCGATTTGCCGAGAAGAGGTATTCGGCGGGGTTGGGAAACTTCTCGACGAGGAACCGTGGTGCTTTGTCATCGGGCCTGAGCACTTGTCCCGGCATGAGATCTTCACCGTCGCGGATCCGGTCGAAGAACCAATTCAGCGTGTACGCGGCAGCGTTCCGTGTCATGCCGAAGACGATCAGCTCCGGATGCCCGAGGCCGAAGAGCCCAACGGTGTAGCCGAACGATGGTGTCTTCGCTGGTGTCGAGACGTACTGCACGAGGCAGCCGTATTTGCGAATCGTGAGGGCGACGTGGCGGTCTTCTTGGTCGAGCCAGGCTTGCGTCTGTGCTGTGTCGGATTCAGTCATGCCCGAACGCTATGTTGCGGCACCGACATTCCGCCGATGCGAGCACCTCGGGGCGACGGTACTGGTCCCCGGACGCCCGGTGCGACGTACCTGCACGCCGACGCAGCGCAAAGCGGCCTCGACGCACGCGCATTCGGGCCGGACATCCGGCTCGACTTCGGCCGAGCCGTGCCCGTTTTCTCACGCGAGGGAGGTAAGTCAAGCCCCTGCACGTGGACCCCGTGAAGCGCTAGTTTGCGACTGTCAGAGTTCGCGCCGCCACACGGCCCGAGCGCCCGAAACGACATAGTTGGCTTCACTGGGGTATCGCGCGTGTCGGCCCCAGCGACAAGGACACGAGACAAGGAGGCCGCATGACCGACGCCATCGCCTCTTCGCGCAAGACGGGGGAACTCGTGGATGGCCGTTACCGCCTTGAAGAACGGATCGGCACGGGAGGAATGGCCACGGTCTACCGCGCCGTTGACGAATCTCTCGGCCGAACCGTCGCCATAAAATTCTTCTCCCCCGCAGCCGCAGAACCGGCGGATGCTGCACGCAAGACGTCAGAGACGCGCGTGCTCGCTTCGCTGAACCACCACGCCCTCGTCACCCTTTTCGACGCGAATGTGGATGCTGAAGATGGCGCGTACCTGGTCATGGAGTACGTCTCCGGACCGACGCTCGCGCAGCGCATCGAGGACGCTCCTCTGCCGAGCGACGCGGTCGCAGCCATGGCGCTCGATCTCGCAGAAGCGCTGCACGTCGTGCACGACGCGCGCATCGTGCACCGCGACATCAAGCCCTCGAACATCCTCTTGACACCAGCTCCGATGGCCGAGCCCGCGTTCCGGGCAAAACTTGCAGATTTCGGCATCGCGTACCTGATCGACTCTGCCCGAGTCACGACTCCGGGACTCCTCGTCGGCACCGCGGCATACCTCGCCCCAGAACAGGTGCGAGGCGCTGACCCTGCCGCGCCCGCCGATATCTACGCGCTGGGCCTCGTGCTCTGCGAAGCACTCACCGGTCACCGCGCGTACGCTCAGGCCGACAAGCGTGAAGCCCTGTTCGCTCGGTTGAGCGACCCGCCGGAAATACCGGGTTCGGTCGGATACGAATGGAAATCGCTGCTCACCGCGATGACGGCTCTCGATCCCGCCGAACGGCCGACAGCGCGAGACGTGGCATCGAGGGTCAGCGGAATGGGCGCGAACGATGCCGATTCGACAATGGCGGCGAGCGCCCTCGGCGTCGACACCGATGAACTGCCCCGCGATACACCCACCATGGTGCTCGACCAGCACGAGGAGCAGGTCGAGGCTGCACCGCGCACCGACGAGGAGCCCACGACCGATTCCTCGAGCGAGCGCTCGGCGGCAAAGGCGAACGAGACCCGCCGTGGCCTGCCGGCCTGGCGATGGATTCTCGTGGCTCTGCTCGTGCTGATCGTAGCGATAGCGATCGCCGGCATGGTCATCTGGCCAATGATCCAGCTGGGTCAGACAGCTCCACCACCCGATCTGCCCGCACTTCCCGACCCGCTTTCGACGCACCTCGACCGGCTCATGCAGGAGGTCACCCCGTGATGCCCACTCGTCGTCGCCGAGCCCAGAAGGTCACAGCCTTCGGCACCGTCATGATCGTCATTGGATTCATGACCGGGTGCACGGCACAGCCTGGTGACATCACAGTCGAGACAGCACGAAGCATGCAGCAGAGCGTGCTCGCGATCGCCGACGCCGCCGCGGCAGACGACCCCGACGCCGCGCTGGCCGCCCTCAACAAGCTGGAGGCGCAGCTCACCGCTGGGCTCGGCAACGGCACGATCGACGCCGAGAGGGGAGCCGCCATCAAAGTGACGATCGAGCTGGTTCGCGACGACCTCGAGTCGCCCTCGTCGCCGAGCCCGACGCAGACCCCCACGGCACCCGAACCACCCGCCGACAACTCCGGGAACAGCGGAAACGACAGCGACGGCGAGAACACGGGGCCGAAAGACAAAGACACCAAAGAAAATAACGGCAAGAACAAGGAGAACAACGGAAATAACGGAGAGGGCAACAACGGGAATAACGGCAACGGGAACAACGGAAACGGAAACAGCGACGGAGGGGACGCCGACGGCGACGGGACAGGCGACGCCGATGGAACGGGTGACACCGACGGAAGCGGCGGAGACACGGACAGCACCTCGACGCCCACGCCGCTGCCCTCGCAATAACGCCAAGGCGCTCCGCCCACCAGCTGCGTGACAGAGCGACGAGCGGTACGCAACAATGTGAGCATGAGCGATCCGCATCTTTGGCTGTGCGCGACGTGCGGCGTCGAGTACGCTCCCTCGGCCACGCCGCCCGCGCAGTGCCCCATCTGCGAAGACGAGCGACAGTATGTCCCTGCGACGGGGCAGCGCTGGACGACCGTTCAGGAGTTGAGCGATTCTGGGCATCACGTCGAGATCGAACGCGTCGCCGACCGCCTGTGGGGAATCAGCGCACCGGGTGTCGGCATCACCCAGCAAGGCATGCTCGTGGAGACAGACGAGGGGAACCTGCTGTTCGACGTGCCTGGGCTCATCTCCGACGCTGCCATCGCGCGGGTCCGCGAGCTTGGCGGCATCCACCACATCGTGGCGAGCCACCCGCACATGTACGGCGTGCAATCAGCGTGGAGCGCAACGTTCGACCATGCTCCGATCTGGGTTGCCGAGAAGGATGCCGCGTGGCTCGGTTACCGCCCGGACGCTGTTCGCGTCTGGACCGACGCTTTCGATGTGCTCCCCGGCATTCGCCTCGATCAAATCGGCGGGCACTTTCCAGGCAGCACGATTGCGCACTGGGCCGACGGCGCAGACGGCAGGGGCGTACTGTTCGCGGGCGACGCCATCTTTCCAACGCCCGACGGCAACGTCACGTTTCTGCGCAGCTACCCCAATCGCATCCCGCTCTCGCCAGCGGTGATTCGGCGCATGGCCGACTTCGTGAAGCGCTACCGGTTCGATGTGCTCTACAACAACTTCGGTGCGAGCGCAGGACCAGATGCCGAGGCGATCGTCGAGCGATCCGCGCAGCGGTATGTCGCGTGGACGAGCGGCGCGAACGACCACCTGACGTAGCAGCGCGCGACAGCATCCGCTCCCCTGGCTGGGAATCTGCCTCGTAAGGGCTCGAATTCGCGAGAAATCGACCCCATCGGCAGAATCTCGCGAGAATCGAGCCGCCCGGGCGAGTACCGTTGTTTCAATGACTTCTTCAGACACCGCTGCGCCCGCGGACGAGTCGGCCGCGCCCGCCCAGACGACATTCGCCGATCTCGGGCTCAGCGATGCTGTGCTGAAGGCCGTGCGAGATGTCGGCTACGAGACACCCTCCGCCATTCAGGAGGCGACGATTCCGACGCTGCTCGAGGGCCGTGACGTCGTCGGTCTCGCACAGACCGGTACCGGAAAGACCGCCGCGTTCGCACTTCCGATCCTCTCGCGCCTCGACAAGACACAAAAGGCGCCGCAGGCTCTCGTGCTGTCGCCGACCCGCGAACTTGCACTGCAGGTCTGCGAATCGTTCGAGCAGTACGCGGCGCACCTCACCGGCGTGCACGTTCTGCCCGTCTACGGCGGCCAGGCATACGGCGTTCAGCTTTCGGCGCTGCGCCGCGGCGTGCACGTCGTCGTCGGCACCCCCGGGCGAATCATGGATCACATCGCGAAGGGCACTCTCGACCTCTCGGAACTCAAGTACCTCGTGCTCGACGAGGCAGACGAGATGCTCAAGATGGGCTTCGCCGAAGACGTCGAGACGATTCTCGCCGAGACGCCGGACGAGAAGCAGGTCGCCCTGTTCTCGGCGACGATGCCCGCGCAAATCCGCCGTATTTCGAAGCAGTATCTGAGGGATGCTGAAGAGATCACGGTCAAGAGCAAGACGACGACGTCGGCGAACACGACGCAACGCTATCTTCTCGTGTCGTACCCGCAGAAGGTCGACGCCCTCACCCGCATCCTCGAGGTCGAGAACTTTGACGGCATGATCGTCTTCGTTCGCACGAAGAACGAGACGGAGACGCTTGCCGAGAAGCTGAGGGCGCGCGGGTACTCGGCTGCGGCGATCAGCGGCGATGTCGCTCAAGCACAGCGTGAGCGCACGGTCGGCCAGCTGAAGTCGGGCAAGCTCGACATTCTCGTTGCTACCGATGTTGCCGCTCGAGGCCTCGACGTCGACCGCATCAGCCACGTCGTCAACTTCGACATTCCGATCGACACGGAGTCATACGTGCACCGCATCGGTCGCACCGGTCGCGCCGGACGCAGCGGGAGCGCGATCAGCTTCGTCACGCCGCGCGAGCGACGCCTGCTCGGCGCCATCGAGAAGGCGACACGTCAGCCGCTCGAGCAGATGCAGCTGCCGAGCGTCGACGAAGTAAACGTCACGCGCCTGGCGCGCTTCGACGATGCCATCACCGAGGCGCTCAACCAGGTGAAGCGCATTGACGCGTTCCGCGACATCATCGGGCACTACGTGTCGCACCACGATGTTCCCGAGGCCGACGTCGCTGCGGCGCTTGCCGTCGTCGCGCAGGGCGAGACTCCGCTGCTGCTGTCGCCCGAAGACGAGGTGAAGCTCGCGCGCGACGACCGCAACACGAAGCAGCGCAATGCCGACGGGGCCGAGCGCCGCAAGCGTTCGTCGAAGCCCATGGCGCCGTATCGCATCGAGGTCGGCCGTCGTCAGCACGCGGGGCCGCGCCAGATCGTCGGGGCGCTCGCAAACGAGGGCGGTCTAGGCCGCGACGATTTCGGGGCGATCGACATCCGTCTGGACTTCTCTGTCGTCGAACTGCCCGCCGATCTGCCGAAGGACTTCTTCACGAAGGTCGCGAATACGCGCGTGAGCGGCGTGCCGATCGACATCAAGCCCGACAAGTTCGGAGGCCGCAAGCGCGACGGCGCTCGCGGCGGCAAGCGAGGATCGTACGACCGCGACGGCAAGCGCGACGGCGGGTGGAAAGACGACGACCGCCCCACGCGTAAGCCGCGCAAGCCCCGCCACTGACGACGCGAGGTCCCCGCACCGATTGTCGATGCGGAGACCCGCGAACGTGCGGACTAGACGCTGGCCGGAACCTCGCTGAACGCACCGCGGTAGCGCGCCGCCGGGTGACGATCGTTGAGCCGCGCCTGACCGAACAGCTTCTCGCGCAGCGTCCCGTCTGCGTACTCCGTCTTCGCCAGCCCCCGCTCGCGCAGCACGGGAAGCACCTTGTCGGCGAACTCCTCGAACGAACCGGGGATCACCCAGTTGATCACGTTGATGCCGTCGACCCCCGCGGCCTGCCAGATCTCCAGTTCGTCTGCGATCGTCTCGGGTGTGCCGATGATCGTGCTCTCTCGAGCGCGCAGTCGCACGAGGTCGCCGACGACCGGCTCGCGGTCCGTGATGTACCGCGACACCCACTCCACAAACCCGCGGGCCGAGTTCGTCTGCACGTCCTTCAGCGGTGTCTCCGGCGGGTACACGCGGCCCTCCGGGTCGACGATCGCCGAGTGCGCCGCATAGCCTTCGACAGAGACGTACTTAAAGTACTCGTCTGCCTTCGCCTCGGCTTCTTCTTGCGTGTCGCCGATGATGAAGCTCAGCCCCTGAAAGAACGTGATGTCTTCTGGCTTCCTCCCGAACTCCACGGCGAGCGCGCGCGTCTCATCGATCTGCTGGCGGGCGATCTCGGGGCTCGGCGCGACGATGAACGTCGCCTCGGCGTTGCGCGCCGCGAACCGGCGCCCGGCAACTGACGACCCCGCCTGATACAGCACCGGGGTACGCTGTGGCGATGGCGACGGCAGGTGCGGACCCTCAACGCTGTACCGCTTGCTCGTGTGGTGAATCTTGTGCACCTTCGACACATCCGAGTATGCGCCGGAGCGGTCCTTCAACAGCGCATCGTCGTCCCACGACCCCTCCCACAGTTTGTAGACGACGTCGACGTACTCCTCCGCCCACTCGTATCGCTCATCGTGGTCGACGAGCCGCTCGAGACCGAAGTTGCGGGCGCCGTTGTCTTGCATGCCCGTGACAATGTTCCAGGCGACGCGTCCGCGCGTGATGTGGTCGAGCGTCGAGATCTGCCTGGCGAAGTGGAACGGATGGCTCTGCATCACGTTCGAGGTGAGCGCCAGGCCGAGATGCGTCGTATTCACGGCGAGTGCGCTGAGCAGCACCGTGGGGTCGTTGCTCGGAATCTGCAGTCCCTCGTTCACGTAGACGTCGTACGGCGCATCGGCGTCACCGTACAGGCCCGTCACGTCGGCGAAGAACATGCCGTCGAATTTCGCCGCCTCGAGCAGCTTGGCGAGGTTGATCCAGGTGTCGACGTCGTTGAACTCCGTCTGACCAGCATCCGGCCTGCGCCATTGACCGTGCTGAATGTGCGAGTTCGTGTTCATGACGAAGGCGTTGAACAGCAGTGGTCTGGTCGGCGTCGTCTGGGCGTCATCGGTCATTGTCGTGCTCCTTCTGAGCTCTGCGGTTGGGGTTATGTGAGGCCGGAGATCGATACAGATTCCGGATGCTGTCGCGCCGCGACGTGCGTCGCACCGACAAGTTGTGCGGTGTACGGGTGCTGAGATGCCGTGAAGATCTGCTCGACAGAGCCGTGCTCGACGACACGGCCGTCTTTCATGACGAGCACGTCGTCGCTCACGTGGGCGATCACGCCGAGATCATGCGAGATGAACAGGTAGCTCAGCCCGAGCTGCTGCTTCAGGTCGTCGAGCAGGTCGAGAATCTGCGCCTGCACCGAGACATCGAGCGCGGACACGGCCTCATCGAGCACGAGCACTTGCGGCGACGGCGCCAGTGCACGTGCAATCGCGATGCGCTGCCGCTGCCCACCCGAGAGCGTGAGCGGAAACCTCTGCAGCACAGCATCCGTCAGTCCCACCTGCCGCACGAGCTCGCGAACGCGCTCGCCCCTCTCGGCACGAGCCGTACTCGCGGGCAGCGCGTCGAGAAGAATGCGCTCGGTGTTCCACCGCGGGTCGAACGAGCTCAGTGGGTCTTGATAGACGACCGAGATGCGGGGCCGTAGCGGCCGGCGGCGGCGCTCGCTCACGCGCGTCCATTCCCGGCCGCCCAGCATCACGTCACCCGCGTCCGGCACCGTGAGCGCAAGCGCCATGCGCGCTGTTGTGCTCTTGCCCGAGCCGGACTCCCCCACAATGCCGAGCGTCTGGCCGCGCTCGAGAGCGAATGACACACCGTCAACGGCGGTCGCGACCGACCCGTCCGGACGCGGAAACCGCTTGACCAGCCCGCGCGCCTCGAGCACGGGCCCGGTGCCCGCGTCGTCGTGATGCGCGTGCCGCTGCGCGATCGCCGGCCGCGCGTCACTCAGCCGCGAGCCTCTCGTGTGCGGGCCGGGCACGGCGTCGAGAAGGCGGCGGGTATACGGATGCTGCGGGTCGCTCAGCACCCGAGCAGCTGGCCCTGCCTCGACGATGCGTCCCTCCGTCATCACCGCGATCTGGTCGGCGAGTTCTGCGACGACCGAGAGGTCGTGGCTGATCAGGATCTGCGCGACGCCGCGACGTTTGGTGTCGGCAAGGAGCGCGAGCACCTGCGCCTGTACCGTGACGTCGAGCGCCGTCGTCGGTTCGTCGGCGATGATCAGCTCGGGATCGAGGGCGAGCGCCGATGCGATGAGGGCGCGCTGACGCAGCCCACCCGAGAGTTCGTCGGGGCGCTGCTTCGCACGCTGCTGCGGCTGCGGTACGCCGACGGCGTCGAGAAGCTCGATGGTCTTGCGCCGCCGGTCGTCTCCCCTGCGCCAGCCGTGCAGACGCAGTGCCTCCTCGATCTCGGCGCCGACCGGGCGCAGCGGGTCGAGCGAGACGAGAGCGTCTTGCAGCACGAACCCGATGCGTCGCCCGCGAAGTGCCCGCCACTGCCTCTCGCTCGTGCGCGTGAGATCGTGCCGATCTGCCGCGGTCGCCCCGCCCAGGCGCAGCTCGCCGGCGTCGACGTGAGCGCCAGCGCCGGTGAGCCCGACGAGAGTGCGCGCGGTGACCGACTTGCCCGATCCCGATTCTCCGACGATCGCGAGGCACTCCCCGCGACGCAGCTCGAACGAGACGTCGTGCACCACCTGCCGACGTTGGCCTGCGCGGTTGAATCCAACATTCAGGCCGCGGGCCCGCAGCACCACGTCGTCTGGCGCCTCGGAGTGCGGCGCAGCATCCGTCACCGCCACTGTGTTTGTCATTTCTCTCCCCTTTCCAGCGCTCGCTGCACGTGCTGGCCGATGGTCGTGGCGGTGATCGCGATCACGACGATCACGAGGCCGGGCATGACGGTGAGCCATGGTGCGTGCGTGATGTAGAGCCGGCCGGCTTCGAGCAGAGCGCCCCACTCGGGCGAGGGCGGCGCAACCCCGAGACCGAGGAATGACAGGCTCGATGCCCAGACGATCGACTGCCCGACCGACATCGCGATCACCGCGACGAGCGGCCGCACAGCGTTCGGAATGATGTGCCTCGCGAGAATGCGTCCGCGCGAGTGTCCCAGTGCCGTCGCGGCCTCAACGTAGCCGCCCGTCTTCGCGGCGAGAATCTGCGCGCGCACCATCCGCGCGTAGCCCGGCGCTGTTCCGATGGCGACGGCGAACACCTGCGACATGGCTGACGGCCCCGCGATCGCGACGAGCAAGAGGGCGAGAAGCAGCGTCGGAAAGGCGAACTGAATCTCAATCACCCGCGCGGCAACCGCGCCGACCACGCGTCCGCCGAGCGACGCGGCCGCGCCCAGAATCAGCGCGAGCGTCATGCTCACGGCTGTAGCGCCTGCGCCAATCAGCAGTGACTCGCGCGCCCCGAAGACGACCCGACTGTACAGGTCGCGGCCCTGCTCGTCTGTGCCGAACCAGTGCGTGAGGCTTGGCGGCTGCAGTGCGTCGTGCAGCGCGAGCGCGAAGGGGTCGTGCGTGGCGAGAGCCTGCGGCGCGACGAGCGCGACGACGAAGAACGCGGTCACAGCGAGTGCGGCATAGAGGCCATACGGATGCTGTCGCCGGCGCGTCTCGGTCGGTGACTGTGGAAGCTGAACAACGGTCATGATGTGGCTAACCTCGGATCGATGAGCGTGTAGATGAGGTCGACGACGAGGTTCGCGACCACGTAGAGGGCGGCGATGAGCACGACGACGCCCGTGACGATCGGCAGGTCCTGCGCGTTCACGGCGGTGATGAGCACCGAGCCGATTCCCGGCCGCGAGAACAGCGATTCGACAATGACCGCGCCCGAGATCGTCGCGCCGAGCGCCCAGCCCGAGAGCGTGACGGCCGGCAGCACGGAGTGCCGCAACACGTGGTGCAGTCGCACACCCGTCTCGCCCATGCCGCGCATGCGGGCCGTGACGATGAACGGCTGCTGCAGCGTCCGCTCGAACTCGGTGCGCGTCGCCTGGCCCATGAACCCCGCGAGCGGAATCGCGAGCGTCAGCGCGGGGAGCCAGAGGCCCGCGATGCTCGTTCCGCTGATCACGGGAAACCATCCGAGCCAGAGCCCGAAGACCACGAGCAGGATGCTGCCGAGCCAGTAGTGCGGCAGACCGGCAGCTGTGGTGTCGGCCATCGCCCCGAACGTGCCGAGCCGCCGGCCCCGCCCCGCCGTGAGCGTCACCCACACGATCATGATGAGCCACGAGAGCACGATCGCCGTGAGTGTCAGCGTGAGCGTCGGGCCAAGCTGTTCCAGAATGATGTCGCTCACGGGACGGTACTGCTGATATGACATTCCGAGGGTGCCCGAGACGAGGGCGCGTAGATAGTCGACGTACTGCAGGAGTACGGGCTGCAGCAGTCCGTACTGCTCGTTGATCTGCGCGAGTTCCTCGGGCGTGCGCTCGATGGCCTGCCCGGCGCGAATGTTGAAGATCACGGTTGCGCGGTCACCGGGCAGAGCGAGCTGAGCGAGAAACGCGACGGATGCTGCGCCGAAGAGCGTGATCGCGGCGCCGATGACCTTGCCGGCGATGCGACGGATCAGCGCAGTGCGGCGCGCTGTGCGACGAGCACTGCCCGCGGCAGCATCCGCTGTGATTCTGGCCTCGAGCGTGCCCGCCCGCTCGGTGTCAGGCGACGAAGTGTGCGTCATGGAAGACCGGTCCCCCCTGTGAGTGCTCTTGCCAGATGCCCGCGACGTGAGGCGAGACCGCGAGGGTGCTCAGCCTGTCGTACAGCCCGATCGAGAGCGCGTGGTCGGCGATGTACTCCTGCGCCAGCTGGTACAGCTCGTTCTGCTCGGCGATGTCCGCCGCCGAATTTGCGCGCAGAATGAGGTCTTCGAGCTCTGGCGAGTTGTAGAACGCTGCGTTGTTGCCGTTGGGCGCTTCTTCGGTATCGGCGCGCCAGTTGATCCAGAGAATCCCCGCTGTCACGCTCGTCCAGTACCCCGCGGCGATGTCGCGCTCGTCGCGCTGCGTGTGGGCGCCGGCGAAGTGCTCGCTCGGCGGCACGGGAACAAGGGTCACGTCGAATCCGACCTGCTTTGCCTGCTGGGCGACGCCCTGAAGAATGGACGCCCCCTCGGCGTTGATGATGGTTCCCGCCCCGTAGGGCAGCGTGACCTCGAGCACCTGGCCGTCTTTCACGCGGAACCCGTCGGCGTTCGTCTCACCCCAGCCCGCCGCGTCAAGCAGGTCGTTCGCCTTCTCGGCGTCGTGGCTGTACCGGTCGGCGGCTCGCTGACTGTAGCCGGGCGTCGCCTGGCTCACGGCTCCGTTTCCCTCGTAGGGAATGACCCCGAGGCCGATGGTCTCGACGAGTGCCTCGCGGTCGAGACTGTAGGCGAACGCCTTGCGCACCCGCTCATCGGTGAATGGTCCCTGGGCTGTATTGAACGCCAGCTGCTGAGGACGCCCGGGTGTCACGTATTTGTGCAGGCCGAAGCCGCCCTGCTCCAGAGTCTCCCACTCGACACTCGGCACGTCGTAGATCGCGTCGACCTCTTCGCTCTTCAGCGCAGACGCCCGCGTCGCGCCGTCGGGGACGAACCGCCAGTCGACGGTCTTCACGAGCGCAGGCCCCTCGTGCTGCGCGTTTGCCGGCCATGACGTGTAGTCGTCGTTGCGCTCGAGCACGATGTTCTGCCCTCGGTTCCACTCGGCGACGGTGAATGCGCCGCTGCCGATCGGCTGCTCGCAGTTCTGCTCGTCGCTGCGTGTCTCGAGGGCTTCTTGCGACTGGATGCCGAAGTATCCCTGCGCGAGCGTTTCGGGCAGGCGCGGATACGGCTTATCGAGGTGCAGGGCGAGAGTGTGCTCGTCGATGGCCTCGGCCGAGGAGTAGTAGCCGTCGAGCCACACCTTCGCCGTGCTGTTGCCGCCCGCCATCCAGTACTCGACGTTGTAGGCGATGACGGATGCTGTCAGCTCGCTGCCATCGGTGAACGTCACGCCGTGCTTCAGCCGGAACGTCCAGTCAAGACCGTCGTCCGAGACCGTCCACGAGTCGGCGAGCCATGCGACAGCGTTGCCATTCTCATCGAGTGAGGTGAGGCTGTCGAGCACCTGATAGCTGAGGTAGGCCTGCTCGATCCACCCGCCGAACACGCACGGCGGCTCTTGCTGGTGGGCGTAGACGAGCGTGCCGCCGTCGGCCTGCTGCTCGGCTGACGACGAGGCGGCAGCACACGATGTCAGGCACATCATCGCGGCTGCGGCCAGGGCGAGAGCGGCGAGAGGGCTGTGACGTGGCATGGGCGAACCTCAGAGTCTCGAATGGATGCCGCACGAGCGGCGTGATTGAGACTCGAACCTATGGGGCGTCGACGTGCCGGGCAGAGCCTGCGATGTCACAGTTCGTAGCGTGAACGCGCGCGACAGTCACACGACGTCATCTTCGGTGCGCGTGCGCCGGAAGCGCTATTCTGCGCCCTTCTCCAGGGCCACGATCCGCTGCTCACGGTCGAAGATCTTCTGCGTACGCGGCTCGCTGTCGAAGATCCGACCCGTGCGACCGCCCGAGACCTCGTATGCGGGCCATGACACCGTGCCGTCGGCGATGAATCGCACCCACTCGCCGTGCATCTCATCGGCGAGGCTCTGCGGCCGGTTCGTCCCCGTGCTCGCTTCGACGTTCTCGCCGTCGAGGCAGTCCCAGACGAACGGCAGCTCCATGCAGTGCCCGGTCAGCGCATTGTGCGATGACGCGAGCCTGAAGTCGTACGCGTATGCCCGACCCGTCTTCGCGGCGAGGGCGCGCGCGGTCGTGAGCCGAAAGACGGCGTCAGAGGCTGTGGCGCCGAGCATGCGCCTCGTGCGGCCGGGAGTGAGTTCGCCGTATTGGCGCCTGATGCGCCCGAGGCCGACGATGCGCAGCGCCAGCGCCCGCGGCAGCAGGTCGAGCGCCGCTGATGACTCGAGCAGCATCGCATCGGTTTCGTTCGCGTTCGCACCGATGAGCAGCGGTTTGTCCGAGCCGATGCCGCGTGCGAGGCCCTCCGCGACGGAGTACGGCACGAGATCGCCGTCGATGACCGGCGTCCACTGCATCGAGCTGCCTCCGCGCATCAGCCGGCGCAGCCAGGCGAGCCTCATGTCGTGCTTCTGCGCGCGCGTCTGCGCCTCGAACACGTCGTGCTCAGGCACGCTCGCGAAATCGTCGCGCGTCGCCGCGATTCTCAAAAGCGTGGCGACCTCTGCCGTGCTCCGAGCGACGTCGCTGCGCTCGCCTGTGCTCGCGCCGGGCGACTCCACGATTGCTCGAGAGAAGAGGTGCTGGGCAGCGGGCATCGACAGCAGCGTCAACACGGCGGTGCCGCCCGCGCTCTGACCGCCGATCGTGACGCGCGAGGGGTCGCCGCCGAACGCGGCAATGTTCTGCTGCACCCAGTCAAGCGCCAGCATCCAGTCGTGAACGGCCCTGTTGCCCGGCGCCCCGTCAATGACGCCGAAACCGTCGAGGCCGAGCCGGTACGACATCGTCACCACGACGACGCCGTCGCGAGGAAAGCTGCCGGTCTCGTACCACGGCGATGCGGGCGAGCCGCTCGTGAAGCCGCCGCCGTGGATCCAGACGAGCACGGGCAGACCCCCATCGCGTCGCGTTCTCGGTGTGAAGACGTTGACCGTGAGCGTCTCGTCGCCGGGGTAGGCCGGTTCGGGAATGAGAGTGATGCCCGTCATGAAATCACGCAGGGGTGTTGCGCCGTATTGGGTCGCGTCGCGAACGCCGCGCCAGGGAGCATGCGGGACGGGTCGCTCGAATCGTAGGTCTTCGGTCGGCGCTTCACCGTAGGGGATGCCGAGGAATGCCGTCTGGTGCGGGCCGAGATGCCTGCCGCGCACCGTGCCCGCCGCTGTGTGCACGAGCGGCTGCTCATCTGGCTCAGGCGCGGGCCTTTCAGCGGTGCTCGGCGTCGAGGTCATGCCTCTTGCTTACCACGCCGGCCGTGCCACCAGCGACGCCGCGGCGCGCCCTGAGTCGTGCCGGTCTCGTGCGCCGGTAGGCGAGCGTCGCGGCGCTGTTGCCATGCGACCACCTCGGCATCGGCGTCTCGCGTCGGTGTCACGACGGGCGGTCCGCCGTGCAGCTGCCGCCGCGCCTCGCGCACGCGCTTGTTGAAGCCGTCGACGTAGTCGCGCACCTGCTTCTCGGAGTTCAACGCGTCAATGGTCTCGTCGAATTGCTCGTGCTCTTTGCGCAGCTGAAAGACGGGCGGCGCCATTCCGGTCAGCTGCTCTGTCTCGATCTTCTGCTTGATCCACCAGTCCGGGTCGCGCGGCTTCTCGATGTCTTTCAGCGGCTTGCCCGCGCCGGGCAGGTTGTCGAATTCGCCGCGGCGTCGTGCCAGTTCGAGCGCTGTCTCAACGGCAGCCCACCGCTCTTCTTCGGTGTTCCACTGCGGCGGCCCGCCGACGCTTGCGCTTGCGCGGTCGTCGTCGTTGTGCGTGTCAGTCATCGCTGCCCCCTCCCACGTCTAGGCTACGGTGTGCCGTACGACCGGCACGTTCCTGCTTATCCGCAGAGCAGAATTCCCGCGTATTCAGCGGATTCTGAGACGGCGGCCGTGCCACGCATCAACTCCAGGATCGCTCGCTCGCCGTGCCGCGTCACATGAGCGCGAGTTCCGCGCCATGGCAGGCGAGACAGCGACACAACAGCATCCGATTCAACCCGGTTTTCTCGACCTCCCCGCCTGCCCAGCCACGCTGCCATGAACTGTTTTCCCAGATTGCGGTATGAAACCACTCAGATTTATGCATCAGTGTCGTGCTTCGTGCCCAGAGCGCGCCTGCCCCGAAGCACTGCGCGCTCGCGAGCGCGTTGACCCAACGCGCGGTACGTCCCCTGAACCCGACCCCTGAGACTTAATGACTTCTGCTGATACTTCATCGATTGATACCCCCGCCGAGACCGGCGACGAACTACTCACCCCCTTCCCGCGCCGCAACCACCTCGCCCGCATGCGCAGGGCGCGCAACCGGCGCAGGGCACGCGTTGGACTTGGCGCGACTCTGGCCCTCACACTCACCCTGAGCGGAACCGGCCTCGCCGCAAGCTGGGCAACGCCAGCGGTTGACCAAGACCCACTGGTCGACTCCGCCGCAGCCGTGGCACAGGCGAACGATGAGCTCCGAGCCGAGCAGACGGCCCAGCAGAGCGCGAAAGAGACGCTCGAGAGCGCGAGCTCGGTGCTCGACAAGGCCGATGAATCCGTCGACACCGAAGATCTGGCGACGTACGTCGATCGGCTGTCCGAGTACCGCACGCTCACGCCGACGTTTACCACGAACCTCGTGAAGCAGACGGAAGCCGAGACCGCCTCGGTGGCCGAAGACAGCGAGGCCGCGAAGCAGCGCAAGGCCGAGGAGGCCGAAAAGCGCGCCGCGGAAGAGGCCGCACGCCGCGCGGCCGCCAACACTCCAGAAGGCGCCAAGGCGACAGCCAAGTCGATGGCAGCCGAGACATACGGCTGGGGAGCTGGCGAGTTCAGCTGCCTCGTGTCGCTGTGGAACAAGGAGTCTGGCTGGTCGCACACGGCGTCCAACCCATCGAGCGGTGCTTACGGGATTCCGCAGGCACTCCCGGGCAGCAAGATGAGCAGCGTCGCGAGCGACTGGAAGACAAACGCGACAACCCAGATCACCTGGGGATTGCAGTACATCTCGAGCGTCTATGGCTCGCCCTGCTCAGCCTGGGGCCATTCCCAGGCCACCGGCTGGTACTGACGAACGGAACCCGCGCAGCATCCTGCATGTCGCTCGATGCTGCGCGGGACCGAATCGGTGCGCGCAGAGGCCTCAGTCGAAGAGGTCGCTCAGCCAGCTCTCGCGTTTGCGCTTGCGTCCGTATCCTCGGTCGTCGCCGTAACGACGATCGTCATAGCGCGGCTGCTGCGGCGGCGGAAAGCTCTGAGCAGCAGCGGGCGGCACGGACTCGCTGCGGTCGATGATCTTGTCGAGTTCACCGCGGTCGAGCCAGACACCGCGGCACTGAGGGCAATAATCGATCTCGATGCCCGAGCGTTCGGAGATCAGCAGTACAGCATCGTCAACAGGGCACTTCATGGGGGAACCTTCCTCCAGGGGCGTCAGTTGCCTCAGAGTACCCGAGCGCGGTGTCGCGAAGCTCCGGATTCGCTCAGACTCCGCCGCCTGGGCTCAGAGGCCGCGGCCCGCCTCCCAGAGACCCTCAGACGTGCCCGTCAGAAGAGCGTTCAGCGAGATCGCCTGCGCATCGGTGAATGACGCGATGTAGTCAACGATGGCTCGCGAACGACCGAGGCGCTCAACCTCCGCGCCACCGCCGTGCTCGAACAGCTCGGGGGCCGTGTCGCGCAGCTGCCGGTACTCCTCGGTCGCGGCCTCAACGGAGTCGAGCAGCCGTCGCGGCGCTCGATCGGCGTCGTCACGATCGGCGAGCCAATCGTTGAATCCTTCCGCGAGCGAGGCGACGATGCGCGTCTGCCCCCGCTGATACACGGCAAGGTCGGAGCGGTCGAGAACGAAGCGCGAATGCACGAATTTCAGCACGATTACGTCATGCCATGCAGCATCCGCAAGCCTGACGTGACCGCTGCGCACCGTTGGCTCGCGCTCGACGGCGATCGAGGCCTTGAGCCTGTCGATCCACCGCCTCGTGAACCCGGTCACCGCACGATCGGCTTCGAGTCCGCCATCGTAGGGAACCGCGAGCAGACCGTCGACGAGGTCGGTGCCGATCCGCTCAACCGATTCTCGAAAGGCCTCGGCATCAGCGGTCCACGGATCCTTCGCCTCGACACGGCGCCATGCGATTTCAAGCGCGTGCCCCGGCCTGCGCGGGTCAAGCTCGGAATAGTCGGATGCCGCCAGCTGCGCTCGCCCATCGAGCCACGCTCGCAGCTCAGCTGAGACCGCCGTGTACTGCAGGATGCCGGCACGGTAGAAGTCGTCGAGATCGTGAACCGCGTACGCAATGTCATCGGCGATGTCCATGACCGAGCATTCGAGGGTCTGCTGGTGCTCGGCGATCGTGGGAAACACCGAGAGTGCGTCGCGCATCTCGTCGGCTTCGACGTCGTATGCCGAGAACTTCTGAGCCCCCGCCGCGAGATCGGTTCCGACGCCGCGCGGCATCTGCTCGGGCGGGCGCCCCGGAACTGTGCGCCACTCGTTGCGCGTCCACGGGTATTTGAGCACAGCGGCGCGCACCGCGCGCGTGAGGTTCAGCCCGCGCGCCGTCGCGTCACAGCTGTCGAGCGCTGTGAGTATGCGAAAGGTCTGCGCGTTGCCCTCAAAGCCGTCGGGAAGCCCGAGCGTCTCGCGCGCGACCCTGTCGAGCTCCTGCTCTCCGAGGTGGCCGAACGGCGGGTGACCGAGATCGTGCGCCGCAGCCGCCGCCTGCACGACGACCGGGTCGCACCCGCCCAGCTCCTGAATGAGCGCTTGAGTCGGTTCGTCGGTCGAGCGCAGCCCAATGGCGATCGAACGTGCTACGGCAGACACCTTGAGAGAGTGCGTCAGCCGGTTGTGGATCACGGTCCCGGATCCGGCTTGCGGAATCACCTGCGTCACGGCGGAGAGCCTCGAGAAATACGGGGAGAACCTGATGCGCTCGATGTCGACGCGAAACTCGTCTTCGCCCTCGCGAACCTGTTCGTCGATCGCCCGCTCGCGCCCGCCCTCGGTGTGCGTTCTCTGCCTCGTGACCATAGTGCGGTTCAGCCTAGCGCGCGTGCCCGCTCGACGAGGTAGGCGCGAAGCGGCGGCTCCGTCGTGAGTGATATCGCCTTGTCGTACGCTCGCCGGGCGTCGTCGTCTCGACGAAGACGCGTAAGGAGGTGCGCACGCAGCGCCCAGGCAGGCTGAAACCTCTCCGCGTGCTGTATGGCGTCGAGCAGTGCGAGCGCGACCTCTAGTCCCTCGGTTTCTGCGGCCACAGCCGCCTGTGCGACAAGTGCGCCAAGGGTCGGAGCTCGGGCGACGAGCACCGCGAGAAGTGTGGCCAGCGCGGAGTAGTCGACGCGGCCTGTTCGCGCCCGGTCGCAGTGCACGGACTCGATCGCCGCCTCGAGCTGAAAACGCCCGACGCGATGGGCGTCTGCGGCGCGTCGCACGTAGTCTTCGCCTCGCCTGATGAGTTCGGCATCCTCGGATTTTTCGCTTGGCCCTGACGAGCCGTTGCGCGAGGGTGGGCGCGGGCACGGCGAACGCGCGAGCGATTGTCGCGGTGTCGACGCCGAGAATCACCTGGAGCATGAGCGGTGTTCGCACGGTGCGTTCGACTGCCGGATGCGCGCAGGCGAAGAGGAGCTCGAGGCGACGGTCGGGAATGCCGTCGACATCGCTGGCACCATCGTGTGGGTGTGGTGTCGCCTCTGCTTCGTCGAGCGGAACAGTTGTGCGCGCGTTCGCCGAGCGAAAGCCATCTCGCATTCGATTGCGCGCAACGGTGAGAAGCCACGCGCTCGGATTGTCGGGAACTCCCGAGATCGGCCACGTCCGCAGCGCTCGCTCGAAAGCGTCCGAAACCGCGTCTTCTGCCGCCGCGATGTCTCCCGTTCCGGCGGCGAGGATCGCCATCAGATGGCCACGAGAATCGCGCGCGGCGCGCCGAACCTCTTCGGCAACGTCGCGCGCGTTCTGCTCAGCCATGGGTCAACCGGCCGGGTGCCACGCTCCGTCGCCGGCGACAAGCTGCGCCGGTCGAACCTCGATGCTTCCGTAAGCAGCGCCTGGACATTTCTCGGCCCACGCGAGCGCGGCATCGAGATCAGGCACGTCGATGGCGAAGATCCCGGCGAGCTGCTCCTTCGTATCGGCGAACGGACCGTCTTGCACCCGCATCTTCCCCTCGCGCACGTTGACGATCGAGGCAGACGACGACGGGTGCAGCATGGCGGCATCGACCAGCACGCCGGCATCGGTCAGCTCGCGAACGAAACGTTCGAAGCCCACTTCGGCGTCTGCCCATGCCTCGGCCGGAACGTCTTCTTGCCTGACCTCTTCGTTGTGCAAAATGAGCGCGTAACGCATGTGTTTCTCCTTACCAGGTACGAAACGACCCGTTGCCGTTTCTACCTTGATGACGATCGACCCGTCCGTCAATCGACACTTCGAGAAAAATGCCCTGTTCCGTTCGTGCGCCAGGTCAGTGCTGGCGTCAGACGCGGGCGTCCTGAGCCGGAATCCAGATCTGCTTGATGATGAGCAGAATGGATGCCGTCACGGGCACAGCAATGAGCGCGCCGAGCAACCCCAGCAACGTGCCGCCCACGAGAGCTCCGATCACAACGAGCGAGCCCGGAATCGATACTGCCTTGTTCATCACCCGAGGAGTGAGCACATATGCTTCGATCTGCATGTATACGAGATACGCGATGGCGAAGATGAGTGCGTTAAGTGGGTTCGCGAAGAGCGCGAGCACCGAGCCGATGACCCAGAACAACACGGATCCGACGAGCGGAATGAGCGTGAGCAGAAACGCGGCCGCCATCATGAGTGGCGGAAACGGCAGTCCGAGAACGAAATACAGGAGCCCCGTGAAGATCGCGTTGACGAATGCCAACGTGACCATTCCCGCCGTGTATCCGCCGATCGCGTCGGTGATCTGCTCGGTCATATCGGAGAGCCGCGCCCGGTTTCTCGCGGGTGCCAGGCGGTACATCGACATTTTGATGCTGGGCAGCGATGCAACGAAGTACAGCGTCAGCACGATCACGATGACCGCGCCCGAAAGTCCCGTCGCCACCGAGACTCCGACCTTGAGCGCGCCGCCGCCGATCGCGGCGATGTTCGAGGGGTCGGCGACGAACGCCTGCAGATCACCGAGCAGCCCCTCGAGTCCCGGGCCGAAAATTCCCTCAAGGGTATGAAACAGATCCGACGTCGCAAACTCGTCGATGAGCGCGGGAACCGACCGGGCGAACAGGGCGATCTGCCCCACGAGAATGGGAATCGCGAAGCCGAGGATGCCGCCGAGCACAACGAAGACACCGGCGAACACGATGACGATTGCCCACGGTCGTGAGATTCCGCGCCGTGAGCACCATTTCACCGCGGGCTCGATCGCAAGCGCGAGAAAGACGGCGAAGAGTAGATAGATAAGAACCGTTGACAGGCTCGACACGGCGACGCCGAGCGCGACGGCGAGCAGCACGCCGATCGTGACGAGAAATCCTGTGCGCAGCGGCCTCCCCACGACGATCATGCGGGGCCGACGATTCTCGGGCTCGATGGCGGGTTGCCGACGACGTCTCATGTCGGTCACTCTATGGGAGCACGGGGTCGCGAGGCGTCACCCGGCCGCGATTCGCTCCAGTTCGGCCGCAAGCCCGATGTCGGCGACGACGAGCCGACCGACGTACCACGCTGCGGGTTCCCGCAGCATCCCCGCCTTGGCCGCCCCGAACGTGACGGTAAGGTCGGCTCGCAGAACGCACGGGCCGGGCACAGCTCCCGTGTCTGGATGAATGCCGCTCGGCAGGTCGCACGCGACGATGATCGGATGCTGTGGCTCAGTGAGCTGCGACAGCATGCGCTGCACGATCTCGCGTGCCGTGCCGCGCAGCCCGCTGCCGCTCGATCCGGTTCCGAGGATAGCGTCGACGATGATGTCGTAGTGCAGGGCGTCGACGTCCTCGGCGGACGTCACCGTCGCTCCCGCCTGCTCGGCAGCCGTGAGTCCTGCCTCGTGTACGCGTTCGGAGGTCTGCACCACGTCGATGAGAAGACCCCGAGCGGCCAGAATCGCGCCGGCGAACAGCGCATCGCCGCCGTTGTTGCCCGATCCGATGACGAGAAGAACGCGTGCTGGTGCA
The DNA here is from genome assembly GCF_002563955.1 of Paramicrobacterium agarici. Classification (NCBI taxonomy): domain Bacteria; kingdom Bacillati; phylum Actinomycetota; class Actinomycetes; order Micrococcales; family Microbacteriaceae; genus Paramicrobacterium; species Paramicrobacterium agarici. The sequence goes on along the minus strand of NZ_PDJE01000001.1, from coordinate 1,087,004 downwards.
GAATCGTGCGTGCTCATCTGCGCGTGATCCACCACGGCACTGATCTCATCGGCGAGCGCCAGTGCTGCTCGCTGCATAAGCGGCACGCCCGCATCGAGAAACGGCTGTTCAGCGGCGCGCACCTGCGCTGCCGTATACGAGATCATGCTGCCAGGCTATGGCGACAGCCGCAGAGCCGCTACAGGTAGTCGCTGAGCGACGCCTCACAAATGGAACTGTCCGCGAGTTCACGCCACTGCAGAGCCGACGCGGGCGAACCTTCGTCGGCGCTCGTCGATGTGACGTCACCCATGATGCGCCTCGCCAAAAGCGTCTTGTCTTCGCAGTCGGTGCAGTCGATCACGGTCGAGCTGATCTCGATGCCGTGCGAGCTTCCGGCCAGCATGTGCAACTTCTCGGCGAGCGTCTCGTAGATGGGCAGAACGCGCGACGAGCGCGCGGCGCCTCCCTTGATCACGACGTACACGTGCGCGTCGCCCTCGAGCAATGCGCACGAATCGTCAATCTGCTGCTCAATGCGACGCAGCGACCGCTTTACCTCGCGCACTCGATCGCACTCAGACAGGTCGACGCCGACGATCAGCGCTCTCGCAGCATCCTCACCTTCACGGTGCAGGACGAACTCCTCGAACTCGCGGGTCAGAACGCCGCGCCCTGAGGCTTCGGCATCAAGTTCTGTCAGGCAGTCAAGATAATCACCACGTCGCAGAACGACGGACGATGCACTCACTTCTGTGCTTTCTCTCGTGGGGCCCGCACAGGGCGGGTGCCGGTCGGGTCGACCGGGCTTTCTCGGCATGAACGCGGGACGAATGCTGTGTCTCACAGAACCGCATTGCACACCTCCCGTTTTCAGGCCGCCGACCAATATAGCCCTCCGCCTCGCATTTGTCAGCCCCGCACCTCTAGCCGGAATCGCACCGGTTCGAGACAATGATGGAATGAGCGAGATTCTGGTCACCGGAGGAACGGGAACGGTGGGCATTCCCACCGTCGATGCACTGCGCCGAGCGGGACATTCGGTGCGCGTTCTGAGCCGCCATGCCGGGCCGGATCGAGTGCAGGGCGACTTGCTCACGGGCACCGGTCTGGGCGACGCTCTCGACGGCGTCGACACCGTGGTGCACCTCGCCACGTCGGGAAATGCAAAAGACGTGGATGCTGCCGAGCGGCTGCTCGTCGAGGCGGAGCGTCGCGGTGTGTCGCACATCATCTACATCTCGATCGTCGGCATCGAGAGCATCCCTCTTCCCTATTACCAGTCGAAACTGGAGGTGGAGCACCTGCTTGAGGCCTCACCAGTACCCCACACGATTCTGCGCGCCACCCAGTTTCACGACCTCATGAGAATGATCTTCGCGTACCAGAAGCGCCTGCCGTGGATCTTCGTTCCGCGCTTCGGCGCGCAGCCGATCTCTGTGGATGACGTCGCCACGCGGCTCACTGAGCTGGCAGCAGGAGAACCGGCGGGTCGTGTGCGCGACATCGGCGGCCCCGAGAAGCTCAGTGCCGAACAGATGGCGCGGCAGTGGAAGGCCGCCGCGCACTCGACGAAGCGCATCGTATCCATCCGGCTGCCTGGAGCGATCGTTCGGGCGCTGCGCGAACGCAAGAACATGGTGCCGGGTCCCGGCTACGGCACGCAGACCTTCAGCGAGTACCTCGCGAAGCACTACAGCTGAGCAGCATCCGTCTCGGACTCTGCCTGCTGCTTCGGCGTCGCGGGCGTGAAGACAGCGAGACCCACGACGCACGCCACGATTCCCGCGAGAAACAGCACCTTGAGCAGTGACGCCGCTTCTGCGCCCGTCGCCATGGCCCATGTCACAGTGAGGGCGGCCCCCGCGCCCGTCCACACCGCGTATGACACGCTCACGGGCAGCCCCTTCATGGCATAGCCGAGACCGAGCATGCTTCCGGTCAGCGCGACGACGAACACCATCGATGGAACAAGCCGCGATAACCCGTGCGACTCCCCAAGGGCCGTCGCCCACACGGCTTCGAGCACAGAGCTGGCAAGCAGAACGATCCAGAACCGCATGGTCAGCTCACCACCTTGAGGCCGACGACGCACGCGACGAGCCCCGCGAGCAGCAGCACGCGCGTGACCGTCGCGCGCTCCTGCTTCGACACGATTGCCCACACGGTCGTGAGCACGGCGCCCATCCCCACCCATACGGCGTAGGCAGTGCCGGTCGCAATCGACGTCATCGCAAACGCGAGACCGGCCATGCTCGCGCACATCGAGACGACGAACAGAACGCTGGGCCACAGCTTTTTAAGACCCTTGGATGCTGACAGGGCACTGGCCCACACGGCCTCAAGTGCGCCCGAGACGATGAGAATCACCCACGCCACGACAATCACCTTTCCTGGTCAGTCTTGTCGCTGTGCGGGTACTGCTCCCTCGTCCGCAGGCCCGGTGGGGACCTTGGTGACCAGAATAGCGGGGCTGCCTGAGCAGATCTGGAGCACGTGGTAGTTTCACCGGGTGATCACGTTGTGACTGACTCCGAGAACCCGGGTGAGGCAGAGCACGATTCTCCCGGCACGCCTCCCGATGCGCCGCGCACCGGGATCTTCGCGGACTTGACGCCGCTCAAGCGCAGCCCGGCGTTCGCCCGGCTGTGGGGCGGCAATGCCGTCGCCGGAATCGGCACGCAGATGACGATCGTCGCGATCGGCCTGCACATCTACGACCTCACGGCGTCGACGTTCGCGGTCTCGCTCGTCGCGCTCTTCGCCCTCGTGCCGATGCTCGTCTTCGGGCTGTACGGCGGCATGCTGGCCGATGCGTTCGATCGCCGAAAGCTTGCCCTCGTCACGGCGGTCATCGCGTGGAGCTCAACGGTGACGCTCGCGATTCTCGCATGGCTGCACGTGGAGCAGGTGTGGCCGTTCTACCTCGTGATGACGATCAACACCGTTGCCGCGACGGTGCTCGGTACGACCAGGCAGGCGATTCTGCCTCGCCTGCTGCCGATCGAGCTTCTGCCGGCAGCATCCGCCCTCACGGGCATCAGCGCGGGTGTCATGGTCACCGTCGGCCCAGCGCTCGCGGGCGTGCTCGTCGCAACGGTCGGCGTGCAGTGGACATTCACGACCGATGTCGTGCTGTTTGCGTTCGCTTTCGCGGGGATCGCGTCGCTGCCGAAAATCGAGCCGCAGGGCGAGGTGCGCTCAACGGGGTTCGCCTCCATCATGGAGGGTCTGCGCTTTCTGAAGACGGCGCCCAACATTCGCATGTCGTTCATCGTCGACATCGTGGCCATGACCTTCGGGCAGCCGCGCGTCATGTTCCCCGCGGTCGGAACGCTGCTGCTCGGCGGTGGCGCGATCACGGTCGGCGTGCTCACGGCGGGTGTCGCCGTCGGCGCGTTCATCACGAGCGTCTTCTCTGGCCGGCTCGGTGCCCTGCGACGTCAGGGACTCGCGATCCGCAATTCCATCGCGGTGTTCGGCGCAGCGACGCTCGCGTTCGGCGTCGTACTTCTGATCGCGGCGCTCAGCGGTGGTGTCGCGAGCGAGCAGCAGGTGAACTGGCCGGCGCTGATCGCCGCAACGCTCTGCATGGTTGTCGCGGGCGGTGCAGACAACGTCAGCTCGATTTTCCGTATGACCTTGCTGCAGGCGTCAGCGCCCGATGCGATGCGCGGCCGCATTCAGGGCGTCTTCACTGTCGTCGTGACGGGCGGCCCACGGGTCGGCGACCTCGTCGCGGGCGCGGTGACGGCGCTCACGGCCCTCTGGGTGCCACCGCTTTTCGGCGGCATCCTCATTGTGCTGATCGTGTGGATGCTGGTGCGCACGCACCCGCGATTTGCGAATTACGACGCGCTCGACCCGCAACGGTGACAGCTCAACGCCGCCGTGGCGCTTCGGGCGTGCACGCTACTGACCAAACTCCTCGGCGAGCGCGCCCGCCATCACCGTGGCATCCCACTGGTGGTACGTCGCAGCGACCGTGCGCAGCCGCGCGTTGGGAAGCTCGCTCACGATCATCTCGGCGGCGGGCGGAAAGATCGGCAGCGTCTCGGTGCCGACCATGGCAAGCGTCGGCTGCGTGACGTTCGGCCAACGCTGCCCCCGCGGTGTGTCATGAATCGCGATGGATGCCGCGTCGGCAACGAGCGACGGAGCGAGAGCCACCATGCCCGGCCACGCGCCGCTCGATTTGGCACCCTCGAGCCACGCAGGCGGCATGTCCCGCATGAAGTACTCGACGGCGGCCTCGTTGCGGCCAGCGGCGATGCGGTTTCGCAGCTCGATGACGTTCTCTTCTGCCTCACCGGAGTCCTCGACGGTGAACGGAACCTCCCAGAGCGCGAGGCGACTGATCGGCAGCCCGGCATTCGCCGCCCACAGCGAGATCGAGCCGCCTGAGGAGTTGCCGAACAGCGCGGCCTCCGAGCCGGCGGCGTCGATGAGTGCGGCGATGTCGTCGATCTCGTGCTGCAGCTCGTGTCCAGCATCCTCCGGCTTCACAGGCCCGCTCTCACCGCGCCCGCGCCTGTCGTAGTTGATAACCGTGAACCCTCGTTCGGCAAGCATCTCAGCCATCTGCGCTGTCGTGGCGTCTGAGGCGCGCGCCTGCATGGCCCCGGCGATCAGAATCACCGCCGGACCTGAACCGTAGCTGTCGTACGCGATGGGCGTGCCATCGGCAGACGTCACGAACTCCGTCATCAGTCACTCCTTCGTGATCGAGGCACTGTTCTCGCCACAAGCCTGCCACCTTGATGCACGGGCGCGCTACAGGCCCGTCGCATGTTCAGGCCTCGTTCTCCGCGGCTGATCTGATCGACGCCAGGCGCGTGTCCCAGCCGGCACCCAGGTCAGCGAGCAGACGAGCGGCCGCATTGAGGCGAGCACCGAGAGCGACGTAGCGGCGTTCGCGCCCATGTCGTCGCGACTCGACGAGTCCAGCTCGCTCGAGTACGTCGAGGTGCCGCACAATCGCCTGGCGCGTTACCGGCAGCTGCTCGGCGAGCGCGGACGCCGACGACGGCTCGCGCCCGACTTTCTGCAGAATTCTCCAGCGCGTCGCGTCTCCGAGTGCTGCGAAGATCTCGACGTCGACCGTGCCGCTCACGCTCGCTCCGCAAACGACTTCGCCAGCGCAACTTCCTGCTCCCAGCCCTCAGCATTCGCGTCAAACTCTCGGCGGCGCTCCTCTGCTGTGCCGGGCAGCGCCGCGAACCCGCTCTCGGTCACCGTCAGTTTCACGCCGTCTGCCTGTTCGGCGATGCGAAACTCGACGAGCGTCGATGGTGACCGCTCATCGTTCGCATCTTGCAGCCACCGGAACGCGGCGTACCGCGGCTCATCGAGCGCGACCGTCAGAAATGCGAAAGCGCCATGGGCATCGTCGTGAACGATCGTGATGTCACCGCGGCGCTCGATCCGGTGCTCACGAAGCTCCCCGTCATTGATATACCAGCCAGGTTCGGAGATGAGCTCCCATACTCGTTCCGGCGCTGCCGCAATGTGCACGTTCCGTTCGATACTGTCGAGTTCTTCCATTTCCGCCTCCTCGATCTGCAACAAAATGATTGCACATGTCTGTCGTGACGTGCAACTGTTTTGTTGCAGCATCCTCACATTGCCTGGAATATTCCCTACGCCGCTCCCGTTGGTGCTCTATGCAAACGCATAGATAACGAGCGCGAGGACACCATGAGCGACCCCCAATTCGGAATCGACACGTTCGGCGACGTCACCGTCACCGACGCCGGCGAGCGCACGCCCGGCCATCAGGTGATTCGCGACGTCGTCGCGGAGGCCGTGCTGGCAGATCAGGTCGGCATCGACGCGATCGGCCTCGGCGAGCACCACCGTGACGACTACGCGATCAGCTCGCCCGACATGGTGCTTGCCGCGATCGCGGGGCAGACGAGCCGCATTCGCCTCGGCACCGCCGTCACGGTGCTCTCGAGCGACGACCCCGTGCGCGTGTACGAGAGATTCGCAACTCTGGATGCTGTGAGCAGCGGCCGCGCAGAGATCACGCTCGGTCGGGGAAGCTTCACCGAGTCGTTCCCGCTGTTCGGCTACGACCTCGATCAATACGAGACGCTCTTCAACGAGAAGCTCGACCTCTTTGCGAAGCTGCTCGACGAGAAGCCGGTGCACTGGCAGGGCACACACCGTGCGCCGCTGCACGGAGCGAACGTGTATCCGAAGACCGCCGCGGGGCGCATTCCCGCGTGGATCGGCGTGGGCGGCAGCCCCGAATCGGTGATCCGCTCGGTCAGATACGGCATTCCCATGATGCTCGCCATCATCGGCGGCGACCCGGCGCGCTTCGTGCCCTACGTCGACCTCTACCACCGCGCTTCCGACGAACTGCACGTCGACAGGATGCCGCTCGGCGCCCACTCCCCCGGCCACATTGCCGCAACCGACGAACTCGCGCGTGAGCAGCTGTTCCCCCACTTCACCGCGAACCGCGACCGCATCGGCGCCGAGCGCGGCTGGCCGCCCACGACGCGCGCAGATTTCGAGGGCGAAGCCGAGAGCGGATCGCTGTACGTCGGGTCGCCCGAAACCGTCGCGCGCCGCATCGCCGCGACGGTCCAGACGCTCGGGCTCGACCGCTTCGATCTCAAGTACTCGAACGGCCCGATGCCGCACGGGCAGCTCGCCGAGTCGATCGAGCTCTACGGCACCAAGGTCGTCCCGATGGTGAAGGACATTCTCGCGAGCTGACCGGCTGCTGTGACAGCATCCATTCATTTTGGCCTTTCACCCGGCATTTGTTAGTGTTTTGCGGGAGATATTGCTGAATTGAAGACGTGCCGCGTCCTGCCCCGAGATCGCCCAGCGATCAGACGCCGCCGATGTCTTTCGCAGGAATCTTTCATGCGCATGCATTGTTATCTCGGATGAGCCACATTCCCAAGGAGTTTGATTGAGCACACCCGCTGAGGTCGTCGAGACCGACACCGGAACAATCACCCGCTACCGTCGCCACCCCCTTGGCCGCGGCCTGGTTGCTTCGGGAGCAACGGTCGACCCGACCGCCCACATTGAACGAACCGCATACGTTGAGCCCGGCGCCGTCGTCGGCCGCGGAGCATGGATCGGCGCGACCGCGTGGATCGACCGCGACGCCACGATCGGAGCTGCCGCGGTTGTCGGCGCAAACGTGCACGTCGGCCAGAACTCGCACATCGGGCACGGCGCCCGTGTCGGCGGTCACTCGCGCATCGGCGCGAACGCCCGCATCGGCAACGGCGCCCACATTCCGGGCGACAGCCAGGTCGACGCATTTGCGGACATCGCCGGACCGGGAGACATTCCCGCCTAACGGCACAACGCATTCGTCAGCGGCGAATGGCGCTCCCCCAACGGAGTCGCCATTCGCCGCTTTCGTGTCGCGGGGCGGTGAGCAGTGAGTTGCAGAAAGTGGCGGCAATTCGCCACTCTGATGGCCGCCACTTTCTGCAACTCACTTTGGGGCAATGAGGACAGGACGGCCCGATGCCACAGCTCGCCTCGGGGTTGCGTCAGGGTCAGCCCCGAGCGGGTTTGGGGTGAGGTCCGGATGCTGCGAGGCGACGCGCTCGCGAGGCTGGACGTATGCTTCAACACTCCCGCGATCCGCAGCACGAAGGCCGCCCCACGACCGAGCAGCAGATGGGCCGCGAACGCCGCGCGCCACGGCTGCGACGACCGCGCGCCGTTCTCGCGACAGCATCCGCCATCGCTGTGTGTGGCCTCGGCATCACGGTCGGTATCACCGCGTGTGCCCCGAGTTCACCCGCCGTCGACACCGTCGGCAACGTCGACTTCGACACGCCCCTCGCGATTCCGCCGCTGGCCGAGCGCACCGTCGACGCTGACGGAACCGTGCACGTCGATCTCACCGCCGAACAGGGCACCACCGAATTTCGCAGCGACACCGAAACTCCGACCATGGGATACAACGGAAGCTACCTCGGCCCGACAATCCGGGTGAATCGCGGCGAGCATTTCGCCCCGTGCCTCACGAACAACCTCGACGAGGTGACGACGCTGCACTGGCATGGCATGCACCTGCCCGCCGCCGCAGATGGGGGTCCGCACCAGCCCATCGAACCCGGCGCAGACTGGTGCCCCGACTGGACGATCGATCAGCCGGCGGCGACGCTCTGGTACCACCCGCACGCTCACGAAGACACCGAGCGTCAGGTGTCGCACGGAATGGCGGGGATGCTGCAGATCAGCGACGCCGTCGAGACGGCGCTGCCGCTGCCGCGCGAATACGGTGTCGACGATATTCCGGTCATCGTGCAGGACGCCCGGTTCTCTGACGACGGCGAGTTCGAGAAGACGAACGACTTCGTCGGAACCCTCGGCGATACGCTGCTCGTCAACGGCACCATCGGCCCTTACCTCGACGTCACGACGGACGTCGTGCGGCTGCGAATTCTCAACGCGTCGCCCGCCCGCGTGTACGACTTCGCCTTCGACGACGACCGCGAGTTCGCCATGATCGCGAGCGACGGCGGTCTGCTCGAGAAGCCCGTAACGCTCGACCACGTGCGGCTCTCTCCGGCCGAGCGCGCGGAGATTCTCGTGAGGCTGCAGCCCGGCGAGACGGTGACGCTGCGCAGCAACCCACCGGATCTGGGTGAGAACTTCCAGCCGATCACGGGGGCGGCGGGGCACGCGGACCGCTTCGACGTGCTGCAGCTGCGTGCAGCATCCTCACTGGATCATGTCGGCGAGGTTCCCGAGACGCTCACGACGATCGACCCGATCGACCCGGCGGATGCTGTGGGCGAGCGATCGTTCACGCTCAGCGGGCATAGCATCAACGACAAGCAAATGGTCATGGACCGCATCGACGCCGTCGCGACAGTGGGCACGACGGAGATCTGGAACGTCGTCAACGAGATGCCTGCGCCGCACAACTTTCACGTGCACGACGTGCAGTTTCAGGTGCTGAGCGTGAGCGGTTCGCCTCCGCCGCCCGAGCTTGCCGGGTGGAAGGACACCATCTACCTCGAGCCCGACGTCGAATACCGCATCATCATGGAGTTCGCCGACTATGCCGACGACGAGAACCCGTACATGTACCACTGCCATCTGCTGCGGCACGAGGACGCGGGCATGATGGGGCAGTTTCTGGTCGTGGAACCGGGAGCAGACGTTCCGTCTCAGTGGCGCGTCGACGAGACGCCGGGCGACGACGCTGACAAGGGCGATCACCAGCATTGAGCGGCACGCACGGCAGCGCGCACCGGCGGGCCTCACGCCCGATGCGGCGCGCGGCGGCTCAGGCCACGCGCTTCCACCGGCCGCCGTCGCGCCGGGTGAGAAACCAGCCGGCAACCTCGACAACACTCGAAGCGACGGATGCTGCATGAGCGGCGACCTGCTCGGCCAGCTCGTCGTCGTCAGACTCGAAGCGCACGACGATGCGTGGCGTTCCGCGCACGAGCTGCAGATCGCTGGCCTCGACGGTTGTGAGTTCTGCGATAGCATCCGCCACTGTTGGAATCACCCGCTCGGGAGCGACGCCCGCACGCATCGCCCCTGGTGACAGCGTGACGCGATACGAGGCCATGGCGCGATGCTACCGGGCAGATGTGACTATGCGCCTGCGAAGAACGCTCCCGCAAGTTCCGCCAGCGCCACGGCGTCGTCGACGTGCACCATCTCGCGCGCCGAGTGCATCGACAGCAGCGGCACTCCGACGTCGACCGTCCGCATGCCGAGGCGCGTGGCGGTCAGCGGCCCGATCGTCGATCCGCAGGGAACCGTGTTGTTCGACACGAACGTCTGATAGTCGGCGCCGCTCGAAGCTGCGAGCCGTGCGACAAGCGCTGCACCAGCAGCATCCGTCGCATACCGCTGATTCGCGTTGATCTTGAGCAGCACGCCATCGCCCGCAAACGGCTGATTCGCCACGTCGTGCCGCTCGGCGTAGTTCGGGTGAACGGCGTGCCCCGCGTCTGCCGAAAGACACCAGGATGCTGCATAGGCCTGCTTCTGCTGCGACCGCGTTGATCCGAGGCTCTCGCCGATGCGCGTCAGCACGTCGTCGAGAATCGGGCCGCTCGCACCCGAGCGCGACTGCGAGCCGAGCTCTTCGTGGTCGAACGCGGCGAGCACCGAAATGTGCTCGGCGTTGGCGCCAGCGCTGTGCGCCTTCAGCAGCGCCACGAGCCCCGCGTACACCGACGAAAGGTTATCCATGCGGCCGGCAGCGAAAAAAGCATCGTCACGCCCGAATCGGCGCGGCTCCTGCGTGTCGGCGGTGAGCAGATCGTACCCGGCGACATCGTCGCGATCGACTCCCGCCATGGCCGCAAGCTCACCCAGCAGGTCAGCCTCCCGAGCATCCCCGACGCCCCACACCGGCTGCACGTGACGCTGCCGGTCGAGCTTGAGTTCGTCGTTCACGCTGCGGTCGAGGTGAATAGCCAGCTGCGGAATGCGCAGGAACGGGCCCGTGCGCACGAGCACCTCGGTTCCGTCACGCAGTGCGAGGCGGCCGGCAAGCTCGAGCTCGCGATCCAGCCACGAGTTGAGCAGCGGTCCGCCGTAGATCTCGACGCCGGCCTGCAGCCAGCCCAGGCGTCCGGTCGTCGGCGACGGCTTGAGTTTGAATCCGGGCGAGTCGGTGTGTGCGCCGAGCACGCGGAACGGCGTCGTCGGCGTCGATGCCTCGGGCTGCAGCCATGCGATTACGGCTCCGTCGCGCACGATATAGCGCCCTCCCGGGGTGCTATTCCACGCGGCCGCCTCGTCGAGCCGTTCGAAACCCGCCTCGTCGAGACGCCGAGCCACCTCAGCAGCGGCGTGGTACGACGACGGCGACGCCGTGATGAAGCGAGCGAAATCGGCAATGTGGTCGGTCACAGCATCCATTCCTCCATCCAATCACGGGCCTGCCACGGCATCCGCTCAGCAGTGGCGCAAGGCTCACGCCTAAGCTGTACGCGTGCGTCCCTATCTCGTTCCTCTGATCGGTGCGATCCTTCTCATCATCGGCATCGTCATCGTGCTCACGAACAGAGATCTCGCCACCGTCGCCCTGGTCTTTCAGATCGCGGGCGTTGTGCTGCTGGGCTTCTACATGGTCGCGCAGATCGTGCCCGATCGCGGGAGCCGCCGAGGCCGCAAGCGCTGAGCGCGCAGCCTGTCTCACTCGAGCACCGCGCGCGCAACCCCCTTTTGCCGCTCGCCTCGGCGTGGCTAACGTGGCCCACACGTTGACGAACGGGAGGCGACGATGACCGACACGAATCCCCCTGCACCTGAAGACCCGCGCCTGACCGAGAAGGAGACGGTCACGAATGATGCGCTCGCGGGTGAACCCGTCGAGGGCGGTGTTGAGCCAGACCCCGAGACGGTCGCGGAGACGCAGGACCCTCGGGACCCCGAGTTCGTCGTGAACGAAGACGGCGAGGTCGAGCCGGTTGCCGAGAACCCGGAGTTGACGGAGCACTCTGACGACGACGTCATTCTCGGGACGGATGCTGTGGACAGCCGCTCCGACGGCGCCGACTACCCGCCGGTCGCTGAGACCGACGATCGCGAGCCGAGCGAAGAACAGCAGACGGACGGAGGCCCGGCCTGATGACGAACGTGACTCCACCGCGCCGAGTTCAGTTCGACCGACACGGAGGACCCGAGGTCTTCGATGTCGTGTCCCAGGAACTGCCCGATACGGGCGCAGACGAGGTTCAGGTGCGCGTCATCGCGGCGGGGCTTAACCCGATCGATGCGGCGATCGCCGCCGACCCGCAGGTCGCCGACGCATACGGCGTGACGCTGCCCGCGGGCAATGGCAACGACTTCTCGGGGCGCGTCGTCGAGGTGGGGCGCGACGTCGACGAGTTCGGCGTCGGTGACCTGGTCTTCGGCGGGTGCCGTATGGCTGCGCAGTCCGATTACCTCGTCGCACCAGCATCCGAAGTTCTGCCCGTGCCCGACGGTCTCGGCATGGAGCAGGCTGCCTGCCTCGACATTGCGGCGAAAACGGCGATGGCGACGGTTCAAGCGATGAACATTCAGAGCGAGGACACGGTGCTCGTGAGCGCTGCCGCGGGCGGCGTCGGTCTGCTGACCGCCCAGCTCGCGCAGCGCATCGGTGCTGTCGTCGTGGGAACCGCGAGCGATGAGCACCACGGGGTGCTGAGCGATCTCGGTGTGCCAGCGCACCGCGTGAACACGCTCGTTGACGGTGCGTTCGCGGTCGAGCACGGGTTCAGCACTTACGGTTACGCCGACGGTTCGGTCGACGACGTGCGCACGGTGGCGTCGTTCATCGCGAATGGAGAGGTCGACGTGCCCATCGCGGGACGCTACCTTCTCGACCGGGTGCGCGAAGCGTACGAACGCCTGCTTGAGGGGCACGTGGTGGGCAAGCTCGTGCTCACGACCGAAGAACCGACGCGCGCCGAGCATCCGGAAGCGGCGACGTAGCGAATGCTAACGGCGCTTCGGCGCTCAGCGCGGGCTGAGGTCGAGCCGCCGCAGCAGCTGGGCGTTGAGCGCGACGACCACCGTTGACGCCGACATGAGCAGCGCCCCAACGGCGACGGGGAGCACGAAGCCGACGGGTGCGAGCACTCCTGCCGCGAGCGGAACGGCGATGAGGTTGTAGCCGGCAGCCCACCAGAGGTTCTGCGTCATCTTGCGATAGGTCGCGTTCGAGAGGTCGACGACGGACAGGACTGCGCGCGGGTCGTCGCTCGCGAGAATGACTCCCGCGGAGCCGATCGCGACGTCGGTTCCAGCTCCGATCGCGATCCCGACGTCGGCCTTCGCGAGTGCGGGAGCATCGTTCACGCCGTCCCCGACCATGGCGACGCGACGGCCCGCTTTCTGAAGCTCCGCAATGTGCGAGGCCTTGTGCTCGGGTCGAACCCCCGCGTGCACCTCGTCGATGTCGAGTCGCTGCGCGACGGCATCCGCCACCGCTTGCGCATCACCGGTCATCATGACCACACGGATGCCGCGGCGATGAAGCTCGTCGATAGCGCGACGCGACTCGTCGCGCACCTCGTCAGCCAGTCCGATCGCACCAATGACCTCGCCGTCGCGCACGACGTGCAGAACGGTGGCGCCATCGTCTTCCCACGGTTCCGTGTCGGCAAGACTCTCGCCGCCGACGGATCGCAGCAGCGCCGGTCCTCCGACGCGAATCACGCGGCCGCCGATGCTCGCGGTCACTCCGACAGCGGGCTCTGATGTGAAGTCGCTCGCCTCGGGGAGCTCGAGTCCGCGTTCCTCCGCCGCGCGCACGATCGCGCGCGCGAGCGGGTGCTCGCTGTCATGCTCGGCCGCGGCGGCAATGGCGAGAACGTCGTTCTCATCGTCCGAGCCTGAAGACGCAACTCCGGTCACGACCGGCTCGCCGCGCGTGAGCGTTCCCGTCTTGTCGAAGACCACGGCGTCGACTTGCCGCATAGTCTCGAGAGCCAACCTGTCGCGCACGAGCACACCGGCGTTCGCAGCGCGCTCTGTGGCGATCGACACGACGAGCGGAATGGCCAGCCCAAGCGCGTGGGGGCACGCGATCACCAACACGGTGACGGTGCGAATCACGGCATCATCGGGCCTACCGATGAGCGTCCAGACCAGCGCGGTGATGACGGCGGAGCCGAGGGCAAACCAGAACAGCAGCGCGGCAGACTTGTCAGCGAGGCGCTGCGCGCGAGAGCTTGAGTTCTGCGCCTCAGCGACAAGGGTGCGGATGCCGGCGAGCGCCGTGTCTTCGCCCGTCGCAGTGACGCGCACGCGAAGCGCCGAATCCGTCGCGACAGCGCCCGCCACAACGCGCTCGCCCACGTCACGCGCGACCGGTGTCGACTCTCCCGTGATCATGGACTCGTCGACGGCCGCGGCCCCGTGCTCGATCTCACCGTCGGCTGGAATGCGGCCACCCGGGCGAACGATCACGAGATCGCCGACGTCGAGCTGCCCGGGGGCGACGGTCTCGACCGTATCGCCGACGACACGCTCGGCCTCGTCCGGCATCATGGCCGCGAGCGAGTCGAGCGCCGACGTCGTCTGCGCAAGCGACCGCATCTCGATCCAATGGCCAAGCAGCATGATCACGATCAAGAGCGCGAGTTCCCACCAGAAATCGAGCTGGTGGTCGAAGATTCCGAGGCTTGCACCGAGTGACGCAACGAATCCGACGGTGATGGCCATGGCGATCAGCAGCATCATGCCCGGCTGCCGCGACCTCAGTTCACCCCAGCCGCTCGTCAAGAACGGGCGCCCGCCCCAGACGAAGATGATGGTTCCGAGAACGGGCGAGACCCAGTCCGCGCCGGGGAAATCGGGGCGCTGGTAGCCGAGGATCTCGGCGAACATGGTGCTGAAGAATGCGGTCGGCGCCGCGAGCACGAGCATGATCCAGAAGAGCCGCCGGAATTGAGCGACGTGCGACGAATGGTCGTGGCCGGAGTGGCCATCGTGCGCACCCTGATCACCGTGTTGAGCGTGCTCGTGGTCGCCGTGAGCTGAGTCACCGCTGACAGGCCCCTGGTCACCATGCGGTGAATGGTCAGCGTGTGCTTCTCGCGTATGTGCCATGTTTCCTCCCGCTTCGCACTATACCCCTAGGGGGTATAAGAACACAAGCGCGGTCGACCTGTCTTCCCCCTTGCTTTCCCGGTCGAAAGCGCGTAAACCGAGCGGTGAGGGAGTGATCACGATGAACGACAACGACGCCACACCAGACGAATCCCCCGACCACCACGGCGATCCCGGCGCACATTCATGGTCCAGGCCGGATGCCGCAGGTCGCGCCGAACACCCATCGCCAAGCGGTGACCCCGGCACGGACTCCTCGGACCGCGAGGCGCATTTCGAGCAGGGCGAGAACCCGATATCGCATGGCGATCCCGGTTCAGCATCCCGCACCAGGCCCGACCGCCACGCAATGGACGACAATCCGTCGGGAGGCGGCGACCCGGGCTCTGATTCGTCGAGCAGAGCGCGCTGAACAGCATGACGGGGCGTGACGCTCGACCATACGGGGAGGGGGTATACTGCGTGTGGGAGGCATCATGCAACACGGCTACGTCGACGACAAAGAAGCTCTGCTCAAGCGCCTGAAGCGCGCCGAGGGGCAGGTTCGCGGCATCCACAAGATGGTTGAGAACGACACCTACTGCATCGACGTGCTCACGCAGGTCTCCGCAGCGACAAAGGCCCTCGAGACCGTCGCTCTTCAACTGCTCGACGACCACCTCAACCATTGCGTCGCCCAGGCGACGCAAGAGGGCGGCCCGGTTGCCGACGAAAAACTCAAAGAAGCGTCTGCGGCTATCGCCCGCCTCGTGCGCTGACCGATACGCAAAGGAACGATATGGCCTTCACCGACCTTGGGCTCACCGACAAGAACGCGACAGGTGGCGGATGCTGCGGAGGCGGCGCCTGCATGTGCGGCGGTCACGACTCGGGCTCGCGAGCCGTCGACTCGGTCGATGGCTCGGTGACGACAACGATCGGCGTTACGGGCATGACCTGCGGCCATTGCGCCTCGGCCGTGACAGAGGAGCTGTCCGCCCTGGGAACCGTTACCGGTGTGTCGGTCGATCTGAAGCCGGGCGAAGAGTCGCGGGTGACGGTCACGAGCGAGGAACCGCTCGCGACAGCATCCGTGCGTGCAGCGATCGAAGACGCCGGATACACACTCGCATAGCGTCACCTCTCGCGCTGAGCTGTGACACCTGCTCGCTGCTGTGATCATGACGTATCGGGTGGGTCCTTGCCATCTGCCGTCGCTCGATGTCTTGCGCGCCGACGAGTTCTCCTCACAGCGCGCGCCCTATTGCGCCCGAGGCGGATCGGCTGATTCGACCGCGTCATGAAGGGCGGCGGCGTCAGGTACGGAATGCCGTCGCGCATGTAGATGTGCCAGTTCTGAGCATGCAGCATATGGTGATGAGCACTGCACAGCAACAGTCCGTTATCGATGTTGGTCTTCCCGCCCATGCTCCAGGGAACCGCGTGATGCACTTCGCACCAGTCGGCGGGTATGTCACACTCAGGCCATGCGCACGTTTCATCGCGGGCCGCGATCGCGAGTTTCTGTTGAGGCGTGAACGCGCGCTGGGTGGTGCCGAGCCAGAGCGCCTCCCCGTTCTCGCCGAGTACCAGGGCCCGGGAACCGCTGTCGCAGATGATTCGCTCGGTCGTGACCGGGCCGACCGGCTCGGTGCCCCCGTTCACCCAGCCCGTCGCATTTCCGATCCGGACATCGTCCAAGCTTGCGGTGATGATCACCTGCGTCATTGTTCGCCTGCTTCGGGCGCCGGTGACCGCAGCTCTGTGTCCGGCGGTGACGACAGCATCAAGAGCATCATGAAGCTTCTGCCCTTGCGTGCGCGGGTCGAGATCGTGCGAGCCCACCCCAACAGGTAAGGATGCTTCTGCCGCAGCATCTGCGGCGTCGACGCTCTCGACCGCGCTGTCAGCGGTCTCGGTACAGTCGGGCGAGCGATCGCCCTCGTCGCTCACAGCATCGGAGTCTTTACCGAGACTGGCGCTGCCGCTCGCGGCATCGGCCGGTTCGAAGCTGACGCGTGTGCGCGGGTTGGTCGACGTTGAGATCGCAGCGACGAGGTTCGCTCGCGCGTCCGGGGTGAGCAGTCCGCGGACCGGTGTCATTCCGTCACGGTTCTCTTTGCCGATGCTGAAGAACCGCTTCTGGCGCTGCATCTGCTCCCTTGGGCGCGCACCATCTGGGTCGAGCGCTTCCTTCCATACCCGCATCTGCGATGCCGTGTACTCAGGTGTCCCCTGGCTCGCGATACGCATCATTCCCGATTCGGCCGCCTCGAGCATGTCGGCATCGGCGTGCAGACGCACGTCGTCGAGGTGGCGGATCACCGGCGTGACAGCTTCCACATCGACCGTTCCAGAGAACGCCGCCTCGGCGATGTGTTCCCAGCGAGGGGGCAACGCTGCCCCGGTCAGAGAATCACGTCCGCAGATTGCGTCGCCGTAACTGAGGATCTGACGAACGGTGCGCTTCGGAATCCGCGCTACCGACTGCAGCAGCCCTGCGGCGTCTTTCTGCCCGTTCCGTGTCGCCAGGGTCTGCGAGCCCTCGAGCTTCACCGAACGGGCGGAGACCTCTGTCGCAAGAACAGCCATCGCCGCCTGCTGCGCCCGGCCCAGCGCAGCAAGATCATTCACAGCACCCAGAAGCTGTTCGTCGGTTGCCGCAGTCGCTGATCGCGGCAACGCGTCAAGCAGGGCACCGGCCGCCGACGCAGCCGTAGCCGCGACCGCAGTGGCGCTCTGTTCGACCGGTTTTTCCATGCCCCTAGTCTGTCAAGGGCCACCGACATTCCGACCCGCCCAGAGCGACGTAAAACCCCAGGTGTGGGTAACTTTCCACGTTGATCACCTGTGGACGACGAAGCAGGAGTTCCCACCGCAGACGGCGTCGCGTCTGTAGCATGTTTCCGATCGAACGAGTGTGGGGGGCGCCGTGACACATACTCCACCATCCCAGCGTGTCGGTCGCCGTAGCTTCGATGTTGCGCCGATCGAGTTGTTCTTTGACCTGGTTTACGTCTTCGCGATCATTCAGCTCTCGCACCTGCTCGTGGCCCATCTATCCTGGCTCGGCGCTCTCGAAATGGTCGTGGTCTTCGCCGCCGTGTGGTGGGGCTGGAACTATACGGCGTGGGCGATGAACTGGCTCGACCCAAGTCGCACGACCGTTCAGGTCTCGACCGGCGTGCTCATGCTCATGGCACTCGGCATGGCGATCGCGATCCCCGACGCGTTCGGCAATGCCGCATGCCTCTTTGTTGGGTGCTACCTCTTGATGGGCGTCATGCGACCCCTGCTCGTCATCGCATCGTTCCGAGGAACGCAGATCGCCCACAATTATCGGATGCTGCTGGCCTGGACACTCTTCGCCGGCGTCTTCTGGGTCGTCGGAGCCGCACTGGATCCCTCAGCACGACTTGCTCTGTGGATCATCGCCGTCGCGATCGACTACGCTGCACCCCTGCTGCAATTCCGGGTTCCGGGCGTCGGCTCTGCTCCGATGCACCTGTGGGATACCGAGCCCGAACACTTGGCGGAGCGCAACCGCCTCGTCTTCATAATCGCCCTCGGCGAGTCCATCCTGATGATGGGCGGCACCATCGTCGATGCAGAAGCAGTATCACCGGGACTCGTCACGAGCCTGCTTCTCGGGTTCGCTGCACTCTTCGTGCTGTGGTGGAACTACTTCGCCCTGGCCGGGCACAACGTGCAGGGCGGAGACGGCTCAACGGCAGCGCTGCGCTCGGCGTACGCGTACGCCCACGCGTTCATGGTGCTTGGCGCGATCCTTGTCGCCGTTTCCACCGAACTCCGCCTCTCACACGAGCACCTCACACCAGCCACCGTCGTCGTCACGATAGCCGGCCCCTTCGTCTACCTCATGGGCAACGTGCTTTTTCTGCGCTCGCGCTTCGGTCGCCTCGCAGCCTCGCGATTCGTCGCGATGGCCTTGCTGTTGCTCATCGGGGCAGGTTCGCTGTTCTGGCTCGATCACGTTCCGACGATCATGCTTAGCATCGCGGTTCTGGCCGTCATCACGGCACTCGCGGTCACGACGGTCGTGCAGAGTTCCCGCCAACGGTAGCGGGCTGAACGTCCAGTCATCTCTCAGCGCTGCAGATATAATGTCGTCAGGACAGTAAATTCTGGAGGCGCCATGACACCGACATCCGGGTGGCACTATCGCTCCGACATCGTCAACGCTCTGACGCGCATCATGAGCACGTGGACGAGCAGCGATTTCGTCTCCGCTGTCGCACGCGACGGCGGCGTCGACCTCGACCGCCCCGCCATCGTCGCGGTCACGCACATCGGCATGCACGGCCCGCAGCGCCCGTCCGCCCTCGCAGAGGCACTCGTCACAGGAGCGTCGAACGTCTCGAAGATCATTGCGCGCCTCGAACGCGCGGGTCTCATCCATCGCGAGACCGATCCCGACGATGCTCGCGCCAGCCTCGTTCATCTGACACCCTCGGGCAGCGACGTTGCCGCTTCTCTCGCGCGCGCGGGTGATGAACTCGCTGATTCGCTGCTGCGCGGTTGGACCGATGCCGATCGCGCCACGTTCGAACGCCTCCTCATCAAGTTCGACCGGGCAAGCACCGCGTATGCGACCCAGTCACCATTACCGGATGCTGCGAAGCACCGCTCCGCAGCATCAAACCTCCCTACAGAAAGTGAACACTCATGACTCGCACAACCGTCGTCACCGGATCGGCATCGGGCATCGGCAAGGCAACGGCCGACCTACTGCGTGAACGCGGGCACCGTGTGATCGGAGTGGATCTGCGAGACGCCGACGTCACCGCCGATCTGTCCACTGCCGATGGCCGCGCGTCAGCGGTCCGCGAGGTCACCGCGCTCGCCGACGGCAGTCTGGACAGCATCGTCGCCGCGGCCGGCATCTCGGCGCCGAAGCCGCTCACGGTTTCCGTGAACTTCTTCGGAGTCGTTGCGCTGCTCGACGGCCTGCAGCCCGTGCTCGCCAGGTCTGACGCCCCGCGAGCCGCGGTCGTCAGCTCGATGGCATCCATCCAGCCGAACTCACCCGAACTGGTCGAAGCCATCCTCTCGGGCGACGAAGACCACGCACTGCGCGTCGGCCAGGAGCTTGCTGACAAGGGACCGCAGTCGGGCTACCTGAATTACCCCTCAAGCAAGCGCGCTCTGTCGCGGTGGGTGCGTCGAGCTGCCATCAGCGACCAGTGGGCGGGCGCGGGGATCCCCCTCAACGCCGTCGCGCCCGGAACGGTGCTGAGCCCGATGACCGCCGAGTTGCTCTCGACCCCCGAAGGCAGGCAGATGGTCGACGCGAACGTGCCGATGCCGCTGAACGGGCACTCGGAGCCGGTGGTGATCGCGCGCTTGCTTGCATGGCTCACCAGCGACGAGAACTCGCACGTGACGGGCCAGACCATCTACATCGACGGCGGGGCCGACGCCTCGCTTCGTGGCGACGACATCTGGAGCGGCCTGACAAGCTGACCTCCGTCACTCATAGACCACGGCACCCCGACGGCTCTCCCTTCGCCGCTGGGGTGCCGTTCTTCACGGTCTTGACATGCAAGCGTCCACTTGCCTATCTTTGAGACATGGCCGACGTCTACAAGGCGCTCTCAGACGAGACACGCAGGATCGTTCTCGACGAGCTGCTCGAACGCGACAATCAGACGCTGTTCGAGATCTGCGGGCGCCTGGCGATGCGGCACAACCTGACGCTGTCGCGTCAGGCCGTGTCGCAGCACCTTGATGTGCTCGAGAACGCAGGTCTCGTGCATTCCGAGCGCCGCGGCCGGTACAAGATCCACTCCATCGACACCACGCCTCTTGCTCAGATTGCGGAGCGCTGGCCTCTCAGAAAGGCATGACAATGAAACTCCAGGCAACGACGATCTTCGTCGATGACCAGCAGCGCGCCCACGACTTCTACACCCAGAAGCTCGGCTTCGTGGTCGCCGATGACATCCCTCTCGGCGACGCACGCTGGCTCACGGTGGTCGACCCTGAACGGCCGGACGGCACGCAGATCTCACTCGAGCCGAAAGGCCACCCCGCAGTGCGTCCGTTCACCGAGGCGCTCGTTCACGACGGCATCCCCTTCTGCATGCTCGCCGTTGACGACATCACCGCGGAGTTCGAGCGGCTCACAGGACTCGGGGTCACGTTCACGCAGCCGCCGACACCGATGGGCCCCGTCATTACTGCCGTGCTCGACGATACGTGCGGAAACCTGCTGCAGCTCGCTCAGTTCGTGGAGTAGTCAGCGCCGGTTCAGGGCCGCCGCGCGTCGCCGCGCTCGTGAGGCATGCGTGCGTCCTCGACCTCCATCGCGGCCACCGCGAGTGCGAAACCGCGGTGTCCCCGGGTCGTGAATACCATGATGAACGACGTGACAACGAGCGCCGCGAGAAGCAGACCGCCGATCGATGTCTGCCACTCGAGCAGCAGCATGTAGCCGCCGATGCCGAGCAGAAACCTGAGGGGGCGCGCAACGGCAGCGGGCGTCACGCCGTGCAGCGCACGGATCAGCACGATGCGTTCACCGAGAGTGACGCCGCCGATCAGCACTGAGATCAACTGTGCCACGAACGGCACGGCAAAGGCCGCGGCGTCGAACACGAACATCGGCACCGCGAGTTCTGACCGCCCGTCGAACAGGGCGAGCACGAGACTCACGGCGACCACAATCCAGCCAAGCAGCCAGATGAGAGCGACGTCGCACAGCATCCCGAGCAGGCGCCGCGTTGCCGTGATGGGGCGTGGTGCGCCAGCATCCATTCGCTGTTCCCGCCGCTTTCCAAGCAGCGTGCCGACAATCGACCCGGCCAGCGCGCCCGCGGTGTTGGCGATGAGATCGTCAACGTCGAAGACGCGGTAGGCGCACGAGTACAGCCCCCAAATGCCCGTGACCTGGGTGATCTCGATCAGCATGGACACCACGAAACCCGCGATCGTCGCGACGATGAAACCGCGGCCGCCCAATCGCCGCAGAAACCAGCCGAGGGGCATGAAGAGCACGACATTGAGAGCAACCTGCACGGCCGCGGGGTTCTGCATGAGGGCGCCGACGCTGCCGACGCCGTGGTGCGCGACATCGTTCACGAACATGAACGGCACCGTTTGCGGCGGAACGCACGTGATGTCATGACTCTGCGGAAACGGAAGGAGCGTGTAGGTCCAGAGAGCCATGCTGTAGATGAGCGCCGCAAACCACAGGATGCTGCGCCACAGCGTCATCTCGCCGCGACGCCGGTAGCTCACGGCGACGAAAGGCACGAACGCGAGCACGGCGAGACCGCACCCGACGAGAACGGCGACGAGGGCTGGAGTCAGGGCGCTACTCACCCGACGATCGTACCGACGATTCCGCGGAGAGTTCGACAACGCGGTCTGCGCGAGCCGCCGTCGCCTCGATCAGGTGAGCGTTCGCGTCGTCGACCCGCTCGACCCATGCTGTGGCAGCATCCAAGCTCTTGCCGAATTCAATGTGCCGGGCAATCAGCCGCTCGCGACGCAGGGCATCGTTCTCGCGAACGAACCACACCTCGTCGAGCGCATCGCGAACGCTCTCCCAGCCATCGAGCAGCAGATAGTTGCCCTCGGTAATGACGACGTCCACGCTTTGCTCGATCGCTATGGCTCCCGCGATCGGCTGCTCGATGTCTCGCTCGAATCCGGGTGCATACACGGTGTGGTCGAGACGCGCGGCGAGCGTGGCAAGCAGCCGGGCATAGCCGTGCCGGTCGAAAGTCTCCGGAGCACCCTTTCGGTCTCGAATGCCGAGGTCGTCAAGCGTCACATCTGCGAGGTGGAAGCCGTCCATGGGCACGTTCGCGGCGGTCGTTCCAAGCTCGGCCACGAGCGTGCGAGCCACGGTTGTCTTGCCCGCACCTGGAGCACCGCAAATGCCCACGATCGTGCGCTGACCCAGGGGACGGATGCTGCGGATCGCCGCCGCGAGTTCAGTGAGTGCTTGTGCCACCCTTCGAGTGTGCCACCTGCCGCGGAGCTGCCGGGGACGCGCTCATGTTGACGGCCCGGTGCCGAAGTGCGAGCGTTGTGCACGACAGTTCGATGCCGAGACCCTGGGAGCATGCGTGAGATCGATCCTCGTCACAGGCGCGACCGGCGGAATCGGGGCAGCGGTTGCGCATCGCTTTGCCGAGGCCGGCGACCGCATCGCTGTTCACTACGTGAGCAATCGGGAGGGCGCCGAAGCGACGCTGCGTGGCCTGCCGGGCCGTGGCCATACGCTCGTGTCGGGCGACATCGGCGACGCTGATGGCGCGAGAGGCATCGTGGACGCGGCACTCGAACAGTTCGCAACGATCGACGTACTCGTCTGCAATGCCGGCATCGCGCCGTCTGCAGCAAATCGGCACGTGATCGGCGAGTCGTCCTACTCCGATTGGTCCGCCGTGTTTCGCCAGATGTTCGACGTCAATCTTCTGGGAGCAGCCAATCTCGCGTGGGCGGTGGCGACGCACCTCATTGAGCGGCAGGCGCCGGGCGCGGTCGTGAATATCGGTTCACGCGGTGCGTTCCGCGGCGAGCCGGAGCATCCTGCTTATGCCGCGAGCAAGGCGGCTCTGCACGCTCTGGGCCAGTCGCTTGCCGTCGCCCTCGCTCCTCACGACATCTCAGTAACGTCGGTTGCACCGGGTTTCGTCGCCACTCCCCGGCAGCGTCCGAAACTCACGGGCGTAGAGGGAGACGCGCTGCGTGCTCAGAGTCCGTTCGGCAGAGTCGGCACACCCGACGAGATCGCCGCGGCGGTCTTCTGGCTCGCGTCGCCCGAGGCCGCGTGGTGTTCGGGCACAATCCTCGATGCGAACGGCGCCTCGCACCTTCGCTCCTGACAAGCGCACCTCGCAGTGAGAACCTGGAACAGTCGATTGGAGCGTCATGGCGAGACGAGTGCAGTTTGCCCAGTTCGGTGGGCCAGAGGTCCTCGAGGTTGTCGAACAGGAGGTTCCTGACGCAGGGCCCGGCGAGGTGCGAGTGCGTGTACACGCCGCCGGGTTGAACCCGGTGGATTGGAAGATCGCGGCTGACCCTCAGAACGCCAGCCGGTTCAACGTGACGCTTCCGGCCGGCAACGGAAACGACTTTGCCGGTGTCGTTGATCGCGTCGGCGATGGCGTGTCGCAGTGGAAGGTGGGCGATCCGGTGTTCGGCGGCGCCCGCATGCATGCGCAAGCCGACTACATCCTCGCTCGCGCGGAGACGCTGAACTCAGTGCCCGACGGCATGCCCATCGAGCAGGCTGCCTGCCTCGACATCGCGGGGCGCACGGCAACGGCGATCGTGCGACGCATGGACGTCGCCGACGGCGACACGGTTCTGGTGAGCGCCGCTGCGGGAGGCGTCGGCCTGCTCGTCAGCCAGCTCTGCGTGCGACTCGGAGCGACAGTGATCGGCACAGCAAGCACGGGCAACCACGACTTTCTTCGCGACCTCGGCGTGCTACCGCTCGCATACGGCGACGGACTCATTGAGCGAATTCGGGATGCTGCGCCACACGGTGTCGATATCGTGCTCGACCACGCGGGCCGCGAAACGCTCGACACGGCAGAGGCGCTCGGAATCCCCGCTGACCGCATCAATACGATTGCCGAGAAGCCCTACGGGGCCACGCGCGGATTCAATACGTTCGGTCGAGCCGAGAGCACAACCGATGAGCTGCGTGCCCTCGCGGCTCGCATCGCCGAGGGCGCCATCGTGCTCCCGATCGCAGCACGCTACCCGATCGAGCAGGTGCGCGACGCCTACGAGCGTCAGATCGCAGGACACGTGCGGGGCAAGATCGTGCTGACGCTCAGCTGACGGACGCTGCGCGCTCGGAGGCAGGAGCTTTTCCAAGCGCAAACGCTGCCTCGAAGCCGTCGAAGATCGCCGCATCGATGGTGCGCGGCGCACGCGAGTCACCGATCACCGACACGGGAATGCCGAGCTCCGACAGCGGCGCGCTCTCGAACGGCACGTGCTCACGCGGCGTCGCCAGAACGACACTGCGCGCCGTCACCGTGCGCTCTCGTCCCGTGGCGAGACTGCGCAGCATCGCCACTTCAGCATCCGGGTCGAAATCGACGACCGTCTCAGAGACGTTGATCGTGAATGCTCCGTCGGGCAGCGACCCCGGCGTGCCCGGCGTGCGGAACAGGCGCCGATGCAGGTGGTCGCGGTCCTGGCTGCCCCGAATGAACGGAAACGCGGTGTCAAAGCGGGTGACAAGCCGCACGTCGTCTGTCGCGGCGGCCACGGCGAGCGCCACGCCCGCGGAATACGGCGTGCCGTCGTGGTCGACGATGAGCGCGGGAGATCGCAGCTGGTGCGGCTCGGCGACCGCCTGCCATGCAGACACGATGCCCGGCGCGTCGTTGAGCATCGAGAGCGCTGCCGAGGCAGCATCCGTCACACCGCCGACGCTCGTGCCGCGCTGCGCAGGTCGCGACCCGGTTGCGATGATCACGTGGTCATAGGTGTCGGATGCTGCGACAAGCTGTTCCGCCGTGACTCGCGTTTCGAGCCGGATGTCGACGTCGGCGGAATCGCGAACGAGGTCGTCGATGAGCAGCTGCACCGTCTCGCGACCCGGGACGCGGCGGGCGAGATGAAGCTGCCCGCCGAGCTGCGCCGTCGCTTCGAACAACGTCACGCGATGGCCGTTGCGAGTGAGTTCTGCCGCCGCCTTCAGACCCGCTGCTCCTCCCCCGATGACGGCGACGTGCGCGACACGCGACGCCGGTGCCGGAATGCTTCGCTGACCCTCGCGCCCGACAACGGGATTGACGGTGCAGCCCATGGGAAGCCCTGCTCCCGTGCGCGCGAGACACCCCTGGTTGAGCCGAATGCAGTGCGTCACGGGGGCAGCCGTGCGCAGCTTTGTCGCGAGATCCGGATCGGCGATCTGCGCTCGGGTCAGAGCGACCATGTCGGCGACGCCCTCGGCGATCACGGCGCGGGCGTCATCGACCGTCGCGGCCGCGCCGACGCCGAAGACGGGGATGTCAGGGTTTCGTCGCTTGACCGCCGCAACGTCGTCTCGCAACCAGGCCGACGGCATCGCCGATGACGGAAAGACATAGTGCACCTGATGGTATTCGCCGCCTGCGAGGTTGATGTAATCGATCGACACGTGGTGCCGCAGGTGGTCGATGATGGCGAGGCAATCGTCGCGGCTCAGTCCGCTCTCATCGAATTCGTTCGCGACGATGCGGATTCCGACAACCGGCTTGTCTCCCACGCGGGCCCGCACCGCGGCGAGCACCTCGAGCGGAAACCGAGTCCGAGCCTCGAGCGAACCGCCGTATTCGTCGGTGCGGCGGTTGTAGAGCGGAGAGAGAAACTGGTGCAGCAGGTATCCGTGCGCCATGTGCACCTCGACGCCGTCGAACCCGCCACGTATCGCGTTCTCGGCTGTGAGCGCCCAGCCGTCGACGAACGCCGCGATGTCAGCATCCGTCGCCTCAATCGTCGCTGCGCCGGTCGATGGCGAGATCATTCGACTGGCGCTGATCACTGGTCGCGGACCCTCGGGACCGTCGGGCGATGCCTGGGCGCCGTGGTGGTTCAGCTGAGCGAAGATGCGAGCGCCGCGTTCGTGAACAGCATCCGTCAACGCCGTGTCCGCCTCGACGATGTCGGTGCGCCAGCCGTCGACGAAGCCGCGAATCGCACTCGACGGATGCACGAACCGGTTGCCTGCGATGAACAGCGCCGTGCCACCTTCTGCACGCCGGGCGAAGTAGTCGATCTCTTGCTGAGACTCCCGCCCGCCAACCGCGTACAGTTTCGAGTGCGCCGCCTGCATCAGCCGATTGCGCACGATGACGTTTCCGATGCGCAGGGGCGTGAAAAGCGGGTCGGATGCTGCCTCGCTCACCACGGTGTCGGTGCTCATGTCGATACTCTATGTGGAACGCGACGGGCCAGCCGGGCGGGCAGCGGGCCACGTGTGAGCGGATCAACTCTCGCACTGGTGATGAGCATGCCCGGACGCACGGCCTACCTTGACGATCTGAGCGGACCCGGCGCAGCGACGCTGCGTGCCCGGGTCGCACAATCGGCCTAGCTGGAGCCGCAGGCGGCGGCGCACCGACCTCAGTTCTTGAGCCACACCGTGCTTTCTCCGGGAAGCATCCCGTCGCCGAGATCGCCGCTCGAGATGAGCACCTCACCCTCGGGCAGCGCGATCGGCTCAGTGCCGAAGTTCGTGACGACCTCCCAGCCGTTCGGACGTCGGAAGTGCAGCACATCTGCCGACTCGGACTCAAGCCATTCGAGCGACTCCGCCGTCTGCAACTCATCGCGCAGCGCGAGCGCTCGACGGTAGAGGTTGAGTGTCGAGGCGGGATCGTCGTCTTGCGCCTCGACAGACAGCCTGGCGAACCACGAGGGCTGGGGCAGGTGCGCCTCGGCAGAACCAAAGCCGAACGAGTCACCCGACCGCGTCCAGGGCAGCGGCACGCGGCATCCGTCTCGACCGGGGTCGACACCGGGGTTGTGGAAGAACGCGGGGTCCTGGTGCCGGTCAGCCGGAATGTCCGCAACTTCGCCCAGCCCCAGCTCCTCGCCCTGGTACAGGTAGGCCGAGCCGGGCAGGCCGAGCATGAACAGGGATGCTGCGCGAGCGCGCCGCAGCCCCGTCACGATGTCGAGCTCGGGCGTCGTGCCTCCGGAGAGCAGCCAGTCAGCGCCCTGCTTGACGTCGCGCCCGTTCAGCGGAGGCAGACCATAGCGCGTGGCGTGCCGCACGACATCGTGGTTTGAGAACACCCAGGTCGTCGACGAGCCGGCGATCTTCGCCTCGGCGAGGTTCGTGCTGACGATTTCGAGAAACTGCCCGGCGTCGAAGTCGGCCTCGAGCAGGTCGAAGTTGAACGCTTGACCGAGTTCGTCTGGGCTGGCGTAGCGTGCGCGTCGTTCAGCGGAGGCGACCCATGCCTCAGCCACGGCGATGCGCGGTGGATCGTACTCGTTCAGCACCTCGCGCCATTCGCGATAGATGTCGTGCACTTCGTTGCGGTCCCAGAGCGGATGCTGCCCGTCGGTCGTCGGCGTCGCATCGAGTGCGGCTTGCGACGGCAGCACGTCGGGAAGGTCTTTGGCGCACCCGTGCGCCACGTCGACGCGGAAGCCGTCGACCCCGCGATCGCTCCAGAACCGCAGCGTCGTCAGAAAGTCATCGCGCACGTCGCGGTTCTGCCAGTTGAAGTCCGGCTGCTCTTCGGCGAAGAGGTGCAGATACCACTGGCCATCATCAACCTGCGTCCACGCCGGTCCGCCGAACATCGCCGTCCAGTCCGCCGGCGGAAGCTCCCCGTTCTCGCCGAGTCCGTCGCGGAAGATGTAGCGGTCACGCTCCGGCGACCCTTTGCCTGCGGCGAGCGCCTGCTGAAACCACACGTGCCGGTTCGAGCTGTGGTTCGGCACAATATCGACGATCAGCTTGATGCCTGCCGCGTGCAGAGCCGCGACCATCTCGTCGAAGTCGTCGAGGGTGCCGATCTTCGGGTCGACGTCGCGGTAGTCGTCGACGTCGTACCCTCCGTCGGCGAGCGCTGACGGGTAGAAGGGGCTCAGCCAGACAGCATCCACTCCCAGACGCTTCAGGTAGGGCACGCGACTCGTGATTCCGCTCAAGTCGCCGATGCCGTCGCCGTTCGCATCGGCAAAGCTGCGCGGGTAGATCTGGTAGACGGTCGCCTGGCGCCACCAAGTGGCATCGCCTGCCTCGGCGGGGTGGTCGGCGGCTTTGCTGTCGATCACTGTGGTCATTTGTTCTACTGCCTTTCGTGCGTTTTCGGTATGCGTGCGGGGAACGTGCCGAATATCACTGTCATTCAGCCTTTCACAGCTCCTTGAATGACTCCTTCCATCACCCAGCGCTGAGCGAACAGGTAGGCGACGATAGCCGGGGCCATCGCCATCAGATATGAGGCGAACGCCACGTTGTAGTTGTTGCTGAACTGGGTCTGGAAAAGGTTCTGCCTGACTGGGAGTGTCTGGAGGCTAGGGTCGGAGATGATGAGTGACGGCATCATGAAGTCGTTCCATGCGTAGAGGAACGCGAAAATGCCGACGGTGGCGCTCATCGGTGCCAGCAAAGGGAAGATGAGCTTCCAGAATGTCTGCCAGGTGGATGCTCCGTCGATGCGCGCGCTCTCTTCGAGCTCCATCGGGATGGAGCGCAGGAACGCAGTGAACAGCAGCACGCTGAAGCTGAGCTGGAACATCGTGGCGAGCAAGATGACGCCCAGCGGGTTATCGAGTCCCAAGCGGCCGGTGAGCTGGATCTGCGGCAGGGCGACGACCGGGAACGGGATAAACATTGCGCCAAGCAGGTAGAAGAACGACCAGCGGAACAGTCGTCTGTCCCAGTTGCGCATAATCGCATAGGACGCGAACGAGGCCAGGATGATTGTTGCTGCAACGGTTCCCGCTGTGACGAGCACCGACATCGCGAACCCGACGGGGAACTTCGTTAACTGCCACGCGTCGATGAATCCTTGGATCGTGAAGGGCGCAGGCAACGAGAAAGCGTTCCCGTCAACGGCCTGATCGGTCGTCTTGAACGCCATCGTCACGGTCGCGTACAGCGGAAGCAACACTGTAACGGCACAGAGCATGAGGATGATCGTGCCCGACCAGTTCACACGCTCCATGGCGTAGCGCGAACGCTTCGCTGTTCCATCGACGGTGAGCAGGCGGGTGCTGTTCGGGGCTTCAGTTCGCGTAGACATCAGAGTGCGTTCCTTCCGCGTGTGACTGAGAGCTGCAGGAGAGCAACGAGGATCGCCACGATGAAGAAGATCGTGGCGTTGGCCATCTGGTACGCGTAGTCCCCTCCGTTGAAGCCGGCGATGATGGTCATCGCGACGCTGCGTGTCGCGGTGCCCGGCCCACCGTTCGTGAGTCCGACGATGATGTCATAGGCGTTCAGGAAGTTCTTAAAGCCGAGAATCACATTGATCACGACATACCCGGCGGCGAGCGGCAACGTGATGCGCATCAGCTGCTGAGCCTTCGACGCACCATCGATGTCCGCGGCTTCGTACACGTCGACGGGAATCGCCAGTAGCCCGGCGATGTAGATCAGCAGGGTTCCTGGCACGGCCTGCCATGCCGTGACGATGACGATAGCGATCCATGCGAGATCGGCGTTCGCCAGCAGGCTCGTCGACAGGAACGGGATGCCGAGGGCGGCTCCGACATCGGGCAGCGAGTTGGAGAACAGGAAGTTGAAGACGTAGGCAATGATGATGCCCGATACGACCATGGGAATCACGAAAATCGCTCGAAGTCCCGTCTTCATCCGGATTCGCGATGTCAGCCCCACAGCGAGGAGGAAGGCGATCACGTTGACCAGGATGACCGTGGCGATCGAGAACCCGAATGTGAACAGGTAACTCTCCAGAATCGCTGGGTCGCTGAACGCCGCGATGTAGTTGATGAACCCGATGAACTGCCAGTCTCCGATGCCAATGGAATCAGTGAAGCTGAAGAAGATTCCGATGATTCCGGGAATCGTAATCGCAAGCGTGAAGAGAGCCAGACTCGGGAGAAGGAAGAGATAGTAAATCGGCTCGACGCGGCGCTTCGACCGAGGCGCCGAATGACCGCCACGAGTGACGATGCGTGCGGTTGTGCTCATTTCGCGGACTCCTCTGTCTCGCTGTCACGTGCCGGCTGACGGAATGCGAGGCGCGCCCAGTCAGCATCGAGCGTGCGCAGAACTCTTTCCGGGTCGGCTCCGAGCATGATCGACTGCGCGTAGCTGAACACGGGGATCGTCTTCGGGATCAGCACGGACGGACCCTGATAGATCTTGCTGTCGTTGTAATACGGGATCATCCCCGCAATCCTTGGATCGCTGGGATCAGGCGCATCGGTAGTCGGAGTGAAGCCCAGCTGGGACTCGTTGTACTTCTCGATGACCTCCGGCTGATACAGGTACTCAAGGAAGTCTCGAGCGGCTTCCTTGTGCTTCGATCCCTCCGGGATCATCGCGGCCAGGTCGACGTTCACGCGCACGCGCAGGTCATTGGGGTCGTCCGTCATCGGCAGAGGGAAGGTTCCGAGGTCGAGGTCGGGATCGGTCTTCGCGATCTCGCTGAAAGCCCACGGACCCTGCAGGTACATCGCCGCCTCTCCCTTGGCGAAGGCCAGGTTGCCGTCGCCGTACGCACGGCTGGCGGCATCCTTGTTGGCGTACTTGTTGCCGAGCTCGCTGATCTTGTCGAGCGGTTCGGCGAATTCCTTGGCGAAGGAGACGTCAGAGTCCGGACCGACGTCCGCGCCTTCCTCCTCCAGCGCCTCGAAGAAGTCAATGACGTCGAGGCTGCCGCCGACCGCGTAGTCGAACCAACCTTGGCCGACGGTCCAGTCGTCTTTGAACGTGGCGTAGAACGGCGTGACGCCGGCATCCTTCAGTTTCTCGCATACGTCGACAAGCTCACTCCAGGTCTTGGGCACTTCGAGACCGTGCTCGTCGAAGATCGCCTTGTTGTAGATCACCGATGCCGCCATGATCGAGTACGGCAGCGCGCTTGTCCGGCCCTCGCAGTGACCGTACTGATCCATGTAGGGTTGCAGGTCCTCGCGAATGCTGCTCGCGGCATTGGTTCCGGACAGATCACTCAGCGCGCACCGCTCGACGAATCGCGAGACCTCCATGTTGTAGTTCGCAAGCATGAGGTCCGGCGGATTGCCTCGGACGAAGCTGGCCGAGACCACGTCGACTCCCGACGTGTCCAGTTCGACGTTCACGTCGTCCTGCGAGGCGTTGTACTTCGCAACCAGATCCGTCATGAACGAGATCGCCTCGCGCTTGCTGAAGGTGAAGCGGATCGTCTCCGCACCGTCGGCGCTGCAGCTTGTCAGCAGGCTCGCCGCGACCGCAACTCCGGCAGCAGCCGCAAGCGCACGCACCGCGCGCTTCATTCTCATAGACACCATTGTCCTTTCGTCGAGCATTAGATTTAGATACTAAATGTAAGAGCACAATTTATCTAGTCCCACCCTCTCGACGCGGGCAGAAGAATTGATTCATCGCTACGATCAAGTAGGAGCCGAGTCCGAGGGAGCGCACCGATGACACGAGAACAGCCGGTGTCCCCGCGCGGTCCCCAGAACGCGGGTGCGATTCTGCGCTACGCGTGGGATGTCCCAGCTTTCACCGCCAGCGACGCGATGACCGCGACGGGTCTCACCCGCTCGACGGTCATCGCGCTCTGCGATCTGCTCGTGGCATCGGGGTGGCTGCGCGAGTTGGAGAACGCGCGTGCCGCGGGCGAGTACCGCAAAGGGCGCCCGGCGCGACGGTATGCGCTGCGCGCGGACGCCGGAGTCGTCATCGGGCTGGATGCCGGTCAGCACCATCTGACCGCGATTGTCAGCGACCTCAGCGCTCGGGAACTGTCACGGACGCAGGCCGCGGTCGACCCCGATTCCGAGGATGCTCAGGCACGCCTCGCGACCGCAGACGGCGTCGTCGATGACGCACTCCGCGAGGCCGATGTTCCGGCAGGACACGTTCTGTGCATCGTCGTCGGAGTCCCGGCACCCACGGACGCGGAGGGGCACTCCCCTGAAGGGCAGAACAGCTTCTGGCGTCGCATGAATCCGGGGTACGCCGAGCACTTCGCGTTGCGCGGCTGGCCCACGGTGGTCGAGAACGATGCGAATCTCGCTGCTGTCGCCGAGGGCGTTCGCGGTCAGGGCTCGGGAGCCACCTCGTACGTGACGCTCCTGTCGGGAGAGCGGTTCGGCGCCGGATACGTCGTCGACGGTCGTCTTGTCCGCGGCGCGCGTGGCGGGGCAGGTGAGATGCGGTTGCTCTCCCTCGTGGACGGCGTCGGAAACTCTGACGGAATCGGCGCGCTCGCGCGGGACTGGCTGCGCGAGGCTCTGCGTCAGGGGGAAGTTCCTGAATCCAGTGCGCTCGCTCATCTTCCCGAAACACAGCAGGATGCCCGTGCGGTCTTCCACGCTGCCGATGCGGATGACGCGTTCGCACTCTCGATCATCGACCGCATCGCTGACCGCCTCGCGCGCATCTGCGCTGTTCTTGCGGGGCTTCTGGATGTGGAGCGGATCATCATCGCGGGAGCTGTTGCGACAGCGATCGACCCCCTGCTGGGGCGCACGGCACCTCGAATGGCGAAGCTCACGCATCCTCCCGCTCCAGAGCTCAGAGCGTCCACTCTGAGCGACAGCATCGTCAGCGTGGGGGCGATCACGCACGCCCTCGAGTACATCCGTGACAATGCCCTCACAATCACCGTGCCCGCACAGGATGAACTGCACGCTGCCAGTCGGCAACCCCCTGTTCTCTGACGATACGCGAGGCTACCCTGAAGGCATGATGGATCGAATCTCCGCAGAACGCTTTGCCGAGCAATCGGGAGTCGCCGACTGGCACGCCGAAGGGGACAGTGCCCGCGCGCGGTTCGAGACCGGGTCGTTTGCGAAGGGCGTCGAGTTTGTCGTCGAAATCGGCAAGCTCGCCGACCAGGCGAACCACCACCCCGACGTCGGCCTGCGCTACCCGAACGTCACAGTGACGCTGTCGACCCATGACGTGTCGGGGCTGACACAGCGCGACATCGACCTGGCGAAGCAGATCTCCGTCGCGGCGCGCAACCTCGACATCTCGGCGGAGTAGGCGACTACCCCTCGGCGCCGTCGACCATGCTGATGAAGGCGCTGAGCTGCGCGACCTCGCCCGGCGTCGTCGGCAGATAGTCGGTGAGCGCCGGCGAATAGACGAGATACGCGGCCCACTGCGCCCGCGAGATCGACACGTTCAGCCGATTCTTCATGAGCAAGAAGGCCATGCCGCGCGGGACTTCACCGGGGTCGGATGCTGCAAGGCTCACGATTGCGATCACGGCCTCCTGCCCCTGAAACTTGTCGACGGTGCCAACACGAACGTCTCGGTGGCCGGCGCGGTCGAGCGCTTCGCGGATCTCGGCGACCTGCGCGTTGTACGGCGAGACCACGATGATGTCTCGTTCGGTGAGCGGGTCTCGCACGCGCTTTTCGTCGGGATCCGTCCACGCGAGACCGACGTGGTCGCGGACGATCTCGACCACGCGCGCGGCCTCCTCCGGGGACGCCGTCGCATTGCCCGCGTGATTCACGGGGCGCACGTGCAGGCCGGGCAACTCCTGCTCGAGGGTGCGTTCACCGACGCACTCATGCGAGCGCAGCGCCCCCTCGTAGGACAGCTCCGAGACCACAGCGGTGACGTCATCGTGCATGCGACGGCTCTCGGCCAGAAAATAGCCGAGCTCGTCGGGCAGCACGTCGTGCCCCGCGCTCACCCAGCCCAGCGCCGACTCGTCGACGGGCTCTGGGTGCGTGCCCTGACTCACTTGCGGCAACTGCTGCGGGTCACCGAGCAGCACAAGGTTGCGCGCGGCGACGCTCGCAGCGATCGTCGACCCGAGCGAATACTGGCCCGCCTCGTCGACGACGAGAAGGTCGAGGCCTCGACGACCGACGCGCGCCGGATTGCTGAAGTCCCACGCGGTGCCGCCGATGACGTAGCCGGTCGCATCGTTGTCGAGGCCGAACGTCAGGTACTGCTTCTTGTCGAGCGCGGTGAACGCGTGGGCATCGGCGGCGTCGCCCTGCTTGAGCGCTTTGCCCACGAGCGAGGCATCGAGTCCCGCACTCGTCACAACGCGATCGAGCACGTTCTCGACGACGGCGTGAGACTGCGAGACGACACCGATCTTCCACTTGTGCCGCCGCACAAGCTCGGCGATGAGATGAGAGGCGAGGTAGGTCTTGCCCGTACCGGGCGGCCCTTGCACGGCAAGGTACGAGTCGTCGAGGTCGAGCACCGCGTTCGTGACGTCGGCGAGGTTGTCGCCGGTTCGCGGCAGCAAGCCGGTGTGCGTCCGAGGTGGCACTCGACGCAGAAGGTCGAGCACCGGCTCGGCCGTGAGCGCCTTCGAGATCTCAGCGGGGTCGGATGCTGCGGAAACAGCGGCGTCGCCGAGGGCGTCGACGATGCTCTGCCCCCACCAGGCGATCGCATCGACCTGGGTTCCGGGGCGCGGCGGACTCTCGGGAGTCAGCGCCACGGGCATGCTCGTGTACGGTTCGATGTCGCGCCCGAGCGTCTCTTCCAGCAGCATCCGGCCGTCGTCGAAGACGTCGAGAATCGTCACTTGCCGCGCAACGCGAGCGCCCGGGTCAGCGTGCAGGTCGGGCCATGGAGCGGGCTGATCATAGAGCGCGAAGGGCTTCGCGCCGGCTTTCACGGTGCTGCCCGGAGCCCATGACCCGCGAACGACGAGGTGCCTGCGGTCGCTGCGCTGCCTGCCTTCGCGATGCCAATCGGTGTCGAGCACGGCGCGGTCGATGACAAAGCAGTCACGCGTGTCGGCCCAATCATCAATCGGGTCGACGAGCCTCGAGAAGTGCCCCCACCAGAAGCTTTTCTGCTCGCGTCGGTGATAGTCGATCGCGGCCGCCGAGATCGCGAGCGCTGCTTGGTCGGCTGTGCGCGCGGGGTCCAGCGGATCACCGGCGAAGCCGATGAGTGTGTCGTGCAGAGGCGACGGTTCGATGTCGAGCTCATCGCGGTCGGCCGCGCCAAGGGGATGCACGCCGGCGGCGCGAGCGTGACCAAGCAGCCAATCACGCAAGCGCAGCGTCGAGACGCAGTCGTACTCGTTGTAGTCAGCGACCGAGGAGAGCATGCGCTGAGCTTCGGCGGCAGCACGTGCATCCCCCGCCGCACCCGCTGCCCTGAGCACGCTCAGCTCCGCGTACTCGGTGATGGAATCGCCCGCGTTCGTGACGTCTCCATCGCGATGCTCGTCGCCCATGTACAGCGGTTCGAGCTTCTTGATCGAGTATGAGCGTGATCCCACGCGAACGCTGTGACGAACGATCGGATACAGATCGACAAGCACGTGCGCGCGCAGCAGCTCATCAACCGCCTGCTCGCCGACACCATGCCGAGCGGCGATGGACAGCAGATGGGTGCGCTCGTACGACGCGTAGTGATAGATGTGCATGGCCGGGTGCTTCTCGCGGCGCTCACGCACATACTCGAGAAAATCCAGCAGCGCTTGACGCTCTTCTGCAAAACTGTGCGCCCAGAACGCGCGGAACGTCCCGTCTGCCTCGATGAGACCGAACAGGTAGTCGAGCCCCCACTCGACGGTGCCGTCGGAGCGCGTCTCGCTGTACAGCGGGTCTCCCTCGAAATCGAAGAAGATGTCTCCTTCGTCGGGCTCGGGGATCGCCGCGAGAGCGTCAGGAGCGAAGACGCGAACAGCGGGCGAACCTGCGCTCGCTGCGTCCGCAGCATCCCTACCGTCGGATTCGAGCTGCAAACGTGCCTGCTCGCGTAGACCGGCAAACGTCGACTCGGTCATGTCGGGAAGGGGGTCGGATGCTGCGGCGAGCGCATCGATCGTCGTAATTCCAGCCTCGAGTAGCCTGGCTCGCTGCCGCACGCTGAGCCCCGCGACGAGAAGCACGTCCCGGTGCTCGTGCACGGCCTCTTCGCACAGGTCGCATCGGCCGCAGGCGATGTAACCCGTCGCTCCCCACGCGATCGCGCCTGCGTCGGCGACGCGCTCGTCGATAATGCGCTGCAGGCGCGCGACGCGTCGCCGATACACCGGGACGATGTCTCGCAGGCGGTGCTCGCTATGGCGGCCATCGCCGAGGATGAGTCGCGCAATGGGGCTGACGCGAATGCCGAGCGCCGCCATCTTCTCACCGTAGGCGGCGAGCTGCAGCAGCGCCGTGATCTTCGCGGAGCGCGCGAGCTTGGTGTCTTGCACCTCGTAGCTGCCGTCAGGCTGACGAACGATGAAGTCGGCGAACCCGACGAACGCGCCATCCCAGAACGTCGCCTGAAACACAACGTCGGCACCGGCTTCAAAAGCGCGGAGCGTCGAGTCAGCGGCATCCTGCAAGTCTCGGGCAGTCATGGAAGCTGGCCGATCGATCTCGACAACCCCGGTGCCGAACCGATCGCGGTACTGCTGAAGCACCCGGGCTTCGTGCTCGTCGCCCAGAGCTGAGGTGCGCTTATTCATGGCGTCGCGCTCTTCGACGATGAGAGGGATGCGGCCGAGCTTGGCGTCGAGCTTGCGCAGAAACGCCCACTCGCACTGCGACGCCTGCGTCAGGTCGCTCGCGCTCGTGACGATGCGCGGCTCAGCTGTCTCGTTCAGAAAGAACATGTGCTCCCCTCGTGGTGCCCTCTCACACTATTCGGCGGGTCGGACATTCAGCTGATGTCCGACCCGCCGAGGGGCACGTAGCCCGGTGCCTACCGTGCTTGAGCCCTGCGAACCAGAGTCATCCAGGCGACCGCACTCACGACCCCCACCGTGAGAAGCACGCCCATCCACGGGAGCCACCCCATGGAGAGCAGGGAGATCAGCCACGCGAGGAACTCCTCGTTGATAAAGGCGGTCATACCTGCCACGAGTATGACGACGAGCATCACGAGCAGGCCAGCCCAGAGAGCCATCTGACCCCAGCGATTGACCGCCGTCGCGGCAGCGGCGCCGATGAACATGAAAGCGAGAATGAGCAGGAACGTCTGCACGAGGGTCTGCCATGCCGGCCCGATTCCCGTGTAGAAGACGTTGAAGAATCGTACCTGGAGGCCCCACCCGGAGGTGGCCTCCTCGATCATCTTGCCGAGTGTGACGAACACCGAGAACATTGCGGCGTTTGCGACGAAGATCAGACCGGTACCGCGGGCAAACTCCCAGCGCGTCAGGCCGAGACCCGTTGCGAGCGGAAAGTATTGCGTCATTGACGTGATGCCGAATCCCATGAGCGGCCCGAGCAGAGCGAAGATCGCGCCGTTCCAGGTCATTCCCATGTACATGTCCTCGAGGTCTTGACCCCCTGTGACGACGTTGGCAAAGATGCCGACGGTGAGAATGATCGCGAACGCGATGCCAGCGATCATGAAGGGCATACCGAAGAACGTGAAGCGGTTCGCGGTGTGCAGTTTGACGACTGATTTGATGCGCACGGTCACGCCTTTCAAACGGCGACGGCGGAGCGCTGAGCGTCCGTCGTCAGGTGGACAATGAGGTTCTGAAGTGAGACGGAGGAGACGGTGAGGCCAGCGCCGTCGGCCCGTTCTGCATCTCCTTCGCTCGCCATGATGGTTGCGGAAGACAAGGCGCCCAGTTCGTCGCGCGAGAGCACGTCGCGACCCGCGAGGAACGCGTCAACCGCATCTGCCTTGCCTGCGACCTGAAGTGCTCGACCGCGGAGCTCCTCCGTGTCGGCGTCGAGCAGCAGCTTTCCCTCGTCAAGTACGACGACGTGTTCGAGAAGATTCGCGGCTTCGTCGATGTGGTGCGTCGACAGCACGACAGTGCGAGGATAGCTCGCGAAGTCTTCGAGGAGCCGATCGTAGAAGATCTGGCGTGCGACAGCATCCAGACCCAGATACGGCTCGTCAAAGAACGTCAGAGGCGCACGCGACGCGAGACCGATGATGATGCCGACGGCACTGAGCTGTCCCCGCGAGAGTTTTTTCACGAGTCGCTTCACGGGCAGCCGAAAATCGGCGATGAGCTTTTCGGCGAAGACAGCATCCCAGTTGGGGTAGACGGACGCTGCCACGGCGATGACGTCCTTCGCGCGGAAGGTGTCGGGGTACTTCTGGCTCTCCTGAATGAAGCAGGTCTGCGCGAGGATCTGCGCGTTCTCGACCGGAGATTCTCCGAAGACACGCATGTTTCCCGACGTGGCGAAGACTTGGCCCGTGAGCAGCTGCATCAGCGTGGTTTTTCCGGCTCCGTTGCGGCCGAGAAGCCCGTAGATGCGATTCGGCTCGAGGTCAATCGAAACGTCGTCGACGGCTCGGACGTCCTTATAGACTTTCGCGAGGTCACGTGTGGTGATGGCGGTCATGAGCGGGCCTCTTTCGTGATGAGTTCGGTGAGTTCATCTGCAGAGATGCCGAGCTTTGCGGCCTCCTGCATAAGCGGGACGATGTATTCGTCAGAGAAGCTTTGGCGGCGCGCTTCCATGAGCGTTTGCTTGGCGCCGGCGGCGACGAACATTCCGATTCCCCTTCTCTTGTAGAGAACCCCGGAGTCGACGAGCCGGTTGAGTCCTTTGCCGGCGGTCGCAGGGTTGATTCGCAGGAAGTTGGCGAGCTCGTTCGTGGACGGCACTGCGGTCTCTTCGGGATAGGTCCC
Organism: Paramicrobacterium agarici; assembly: GCF_002563955.1. Taxonomy (NCBI): domain Bacteria; kingdom Bacillati; phylum Actinomycetota; class Actinomycetes; order Micrococcales; family Microbacteriaceae; genus Paramicrobacterium; species Paramicrobacterium agarici. The sequence continues at coordinate 1,048,272 of NZ_PDJE01000001.1, read as the reverse complement.
GTCAAGAATGTCGTTCTCGATCTGCTCTGCGATCTGAACGAAAAGTGGCCGTCCTTCATCGAGCATTCGCTTTACCTCCGTGGTTCATTACTCAACTAATGAACCATAGAACCGCGCACACGTCAACCCCGGGGCGAATTCAGGAGCCCCGGGGAAGCGAGTACGCACTCGAAGGGCGCTTTTGCGCAGGGTTTTGGGCGGCCGCCAGCGCGGCGGCCGCCCTTCACTCATGACCTAGTGACGGCGAAGCGAACGCTTGCGCCCGATGAGTTTCACCCCCACACCGATGAGCAGAAGCAACGCGGCGATGCCGAAGATCGCTGAGCTGCCGTCTGCGCCGGTCTCGGCCAGCTCTTCGTCCATCGCACCGTTGACCCACCCGGCGGGCGACTCGCTGGCGCCTGCCGCAGTAGTCTCCGCTGCACTTGATGCCGGTCCTTCGGAGTCAGGCCCGTCAACGTCCGGAACATGGATGCCGGGGTCATCAGGTCCGGGTGCGTCAGTACCTGGGTCGTCAGTACCCGGGTCATCGGTACCCGGGTCATCGGTGCCCGGGTCATCCGTACCCGGGTCATCCGTACCCGGGTCGTCAGCACCCGGGTCATCCGGCCCGGAACCGCCGCTTGTTGCTCCATCGACTGTGCTGTCGCCGACAACAGAGATTGCATCTCCGTTGATCGTGACGGGAGCATCAACGCCAAGGTCAAGGAGCGTACCCCCGAGGATGCTGTCATCACCTGACGACTCGGATGCACCCGAGTCGCCTGGCGAATTGGAGCCGGCAGTTGCGTTCGACGTTGTCGAGTCGCCGACGCCCGAAACAGCTGTACCGTTCAGCGACACCGGCAAACCGACAACACCGTCAACGGCAGTGCCGCCGAGGGCGGCGTCGTCACCAGAAGTGACAACGCCGCCATCAGCAGCGTCAACGGCACTGGCCTCGGCCATAGCACCCGAGGTCATCGAGTCGCCTAGAACCGAAACAGCAGAACCGTTCACCGAAACCGGCAGGCCCGCCACCGGAGACACCGCAGTGCCACCAGCCACGCTGTCGCCAACGGCCGTGACGGCACCAGCCTCCGCAGTGCCAGCACCAGCGACAGCGGTGCCGGTCTCGGCCATCGCACCCGAGGTCATCGAGTCACCGAAAACCGAAACAGCAAAACCGTTCACCGAAACAGGCAGACCAACGACACCATCAACAGCAGTGCCACTGAGAACGCCGTCGTCACCGGTTGTCGTTGCTCCAGCATCCGCTTCTCCAGCGTCAGCCGTGCTGGTCTCGGACATGGCGCCCGAGGTCATCGAGTCACCGAGAACCGAAACAGCAGAACCGTTCACCGAAACCGGCAGACCAACCGCACCGTCAACAGCAGTACCGCTCAGAGCACCGTCGTCACCCGAGGTGGCAACGCCGTCGTCAGCGGAACTCGCAGCACCGGTGCCAGCTATAGCTTCCGACGTCATCGAGTCACCCAGAACCGAAACGGCGGAACCATTCAGGTCGATCGGTGCAGTCACGACCGGACTCACGGCAGTGCCACCAGCAACGCTGTCGTCGCCGGAGGTCGCCGAATCAGCATCGGTTGCACCGGCGCCTCCAGTTGCAGTTTCGGCCATGGCACCCGAGGTCATCGAGTCACCGAGAACGGAAACAGCGGAACCGTTCACCGAGATCGGCAGATCCGCCACCGGAGACACGGCAGTGCCACCAGCAACGCTGTCGTCGCCGGCAGTGACGGCACCAGCGTCCGCAGTGTCAGCGTCAGCCGCGCCTGACTCGGCCATGGCACTCGACGTCATTGCGTCGCCGAGAACCGAAACCGCGGCACCATTCAGGTTGATCGGAGCAGTCACGGCCGGACTTACGGCCGTACCGCCAGCAACACTTTCGTCACCGGCAGTGACGGCACCAGCGTCAGCAGTATCAGCGTCAGCCGCGCCTGACTCGGCCATGGCACTCGACGTCATTGCGTCGCCAAGAACCGAAACCGCGGCACCATTCAGGTTGATCGGTGCAGTCGCCACCGGACTCACGGCCGTACCGCCAGCAACACTTTCATCGCCAGAAGTCACCGAATCAGCATCGGCTGCACCGGATCCTCCAGTTGCGCTCTCGGACATGGCACCCGAAGTCATCGAGTCACCGAGACCGGAGACCGCGATTCCGTTCACGGTCACAGGAAGCCCGACAACGCCGCCGAGGGCGGTGCCACCGAGGATTCCGTCGTCACCCGACGTCATCGCGCCGGTATTGCTCATGCCGTCAGCCGATTCCGCATCAGCCGTCGCTGCTGACGTCGCCGCGTCGCCGAGCCCTGAGACGGCGATGCCGTCGATTGTGATCGGAACGGTGACGACTGGATTCGCCGCGGTTCCGCCCGCCACGCTGTCGTCACCCGACGTCGTCGCGGCAGCATCCTCGGATCCGTCGGCGCCGTCAGCGTGTGCTGCAGCATCTGCGGTTGCGGAATCACCGACGGCAGAGACAGCGATGCCGTTCACGGTGATCGGCACGGACACGACCGGGCTTACTGCGCTCCCGCCCGCGACACTGTCGTCACCCGAGGTGGTGGCCTCGGTTTCAGCATTCGCCGCGTCACCTGTTGCCGAATTGGACGTCGCTCCCGACGATGTGGAGTCGCCGACGAGCGACAGGGCAAGCCCGTCAACAGTGATCGGCAGCTCCACGTCGGGGCTCACTGCGGACCCGCCAGCCACGCTGTCATCACCAGACGTTGTGGCGTCTGACGACCCGGAAGCATCGGCTGGCGGTGTTGCGTCGTCAGCGGGAGGCGCCGTCTCCTCAGCAGGAGGCGCCGTCTCCTCAGCCGGCGGTGCAGATTCTTCCGCAGGCGGCGTTGTGTCTTCAGCCGGAGGCGTCGAATCTTCCGCAGGCGGCATTGTTTCCTCAGCCGGCGCCGCAGTGTCCTCCGCTGGTGACGACGCATGATCCGTCACCGACGAGACGATGTCATCGACAGCATCCGTCGCAGTATCGGTCACGTCGCTGACGATGTTGGTGACACAGCCGCAGGCCGTGCTCTCATCGTCGGGCGATTGCTCCGCGGCATTCGCCGCAGTAGCGCCGAAGAAAATTATTCCTCCGGCAAGCAAGGTGCCATAGAGACACCTTGTCAATGTGCGTTTCATTTCTCTCTCCTGATATTCAAACGGACCCATCAGGCAGATGGGTTGCGCGTCGCCCTCACGGCGACCGCGCGCCCGTCAATCAGGAGAGCAGGTGAGTGTCAGGGTCAGAGATTCTGGAAGATCGTCGTCGTCAATGAGTTCAGAACGGATGCTGTCGCTCGCCGCTCCCGCGCCATCAACGGCGCGCTCAGCGGCCACAGAGCCGGCTCCGCTCGCGGACCCGGTCACGGCTGCGCTGGCGCCGATCGCCGCATTCGGCGCTGACGGCAGCATTGGAGCGTGTGTCGGCGCGAGCGCGGCGTCAACGGGACCCGTCTTCTCGACGCTTTGCGCGATCGGGAGCGCGGCCTCCAATGCATTGACGTCGCGCGGACCCGTGTGGGTGAGGTCTTCGCCGATCTGCGCCGATGTCAAGACAGAGTCGCCCTTGGCGCCGGCTGGCTGCAGTTCACTCGGCGGCTCGAGACCACTGGTCTGGTCGACAGTGTCGGCCACAGTGTCGCCGATACCGACGACTGCGCCGTCGACGGCATCTGTCGCCGCCGCCGTCGTGCCACGAACGGTTGACACCAGGTCGACCACGAGCGGGTCTGCGATGTCGGAGACCGCGCCCGTTGTCGTCGCGACAAGGTCCGTGCCTACGAGTCGACTGAGGTCATCTCCAACGAGAGGAAGCGAGGCGATGAGCGGATCAATCGCTTCGTCGAGATCCTGTGCGATAGGGGAAACCGCGTTCTCAACAGGTGTGTCTGTCACTGCAGCAGCGAGAGCATCCGTCGTCGAGCCGACAATGTCGCTCAACGGCCCCGTCGAATCGTCGGGTTCAGCCGAACCATCGGGCTCAGCGCTCGAGGCCGAGGGCTTTGTGCTGGTTTGCGCTGGGACGTCGCTGGCCGATTCCGCCGAGCCAGGCTCCGCGGCCTGCTCGTTCCCGCTCGGCTGCGTCGTCGGCTCTGCCGCAGAATTCGCGCTGCTTGCCTGGGCCGGCACGGTCTTCGCAGCACTTTCCTGGGCGGTCTGCGGCGGATCAGCGGGCTTCTCAGCCGGGGGCTGAACAGCATCCGTCACGTCGGTGACGAGGTCGACAACGCCGGACGTCGTGCTGTCGACAGCATCCGTCACAGGCTCGGTCACCTCGTCTTTCACGGCGCTCGTGACGTCTGAGACGATGTCGGTCACGCTCGTGGAATCGACCTCGTCGCCGTCATCGGCGTGCGCCGCCGAGGCGCCGAAGAACATCTGCGCCACGAACCAGACGAACGCGAGGGCGACAGCGGCCAGAAGCACACGGGTGAGGCGAAAGTTGCCTACCGTTGCCGATCGCATGCTTCCCCCCGAAGCTTGCCGCCAGAAAACTGCCGTCTGGCTCAGGATTGCACGATACGAGCGCCTTGGCCAGACCCAATCGGAAATTTCATGTCAGGTACCCTGTTGAATCTCGCTCCATCCGCCGTCCGCGATCCTGATGCGCAGCTTTGCCGGAATCTGCTCTTTCATCCCCTCAACGTGGCTGATGAGCCCGACGGTCCGACCGCCGGCTCGCAGCGAGTCGAGCGTCGACATGGCAACCTCAAGGGTGTCGGCATCGAGCGAGCCGAAGCCCTCGTCGATAAACAATGTGTCGAGCGTGATGCCTCCGGACCGCGCGGTGACGACCTCGGCGAGACCGAGCGCGAGGGCAAGGGAGGCGAGAAACGTCTCGCCTCCTGACAGCGAGTGCGTGGCCCGGGCGACACCGGTGTGCTGGTCGAAGATCGCGAGGCCGAGGCCCGACTTCACGTTGCGGTACTGCACTGAGTCGTCGTGCTCGAGCGAGTATCGGCCGCCCGTCATGGTACGCAGCCGCGCGTTCGCCGCCTCGACGATGCGCTCAAGCTCCGCCGCGAGAACAAAGCCCTCCAACCGCATCTTGCGAGTATTCGGCCCGTCGCCCGCGAGGGTCTTCGACAGGTTCTGCACAATCTCGAACTCAGCGTTCGCCGCCGCACTGTCGACGAGCCTCTGCTTGACCGTCGTCACGGTTCGCACGAGCTGCGTGTGACGCTCGGCTATCGTGTCGCGAACGCGTCGCGCCTCATCGCGAACCTGGCGCGCTTCGGCGACCGCTGCCGCCGTGGCGTCGGTGTCCGGCTGCTCAACGGGAAGGTCGGCGAGCTCTGGTTCGGTGAGGATCGCTCTCACCGCTGCTCGAGCGTCATCATGGGACCGGATGCTGTCGCGCAGACGCTCCCGGTCGGGAGCAGACCGTCTCGCGGCCTCCGCCGACGCCTCGTCCGCGAAGCGGTGCTCAGCGAGGTTCTCGGCGAGCGACCTCTCGGCTTGCGCCGCCGAGCGGTCACGATCGTCACGCGTGCGCAGCGCCGACGCGAGCGCGACGGCCGCTTCGCGCTGGCGAGTAGCCGACTGCACGGCATCAGCGACCGACGCCTCGTCGCCCCGCTGTTCATCGACGGCCCGCCTGATTCGAGCAACCTCGGTGTGTGCTTCCTTCTCAGCCGCCACCTGCGCGTCGCGCTCGGCGCGCAGCTTCTCACGTTCGGCATCGCCGGCATCGCGCTCCTCGAGGAGCGTCGTGTGCCGCTTCGCGATGTCGCCGACCCGCGATGCTTCGTGCTGCGCGGCTGCAAGGCGCTCGCGTGCCGGCTCCAGCTCGCTGTCGATCTGTTCCACCGAACGTTCGCCCGCGATCGCACGCTGCTCGGCGAGCTTCGCTTCGAGCGCAGACACTTCTCGCGCAGCATCCGCCTTTGCCTGCTCACGATCTGCAAGCGCGTCGCGTGCCGTCTCGATGTCGGCCTCGCTCACGGGGTCACCGGTGTGCTCCGCGGGTGACGGATGCTGCGTCGAGCCACACACCGCGCACGGCTCTCCATCGCGCAGATCGGCTGCGAGCTCGGCCGCATGCCCGGCAAGCCGTTCGTCGAGCATTCGCTGCAGGCAAGCCGACGCCTCTGTGTTTTCACGCACGCGTTGCGCTTCGGTCTTTCGGGCCTCGTCGCGAGAGTCCTCGATCTCGTCAGCACGTTCGGCAGCCGCTCGCGCGGACAGGAGGCGCTCGACATCGGTCGCGGTTCCGTCGACACGCGCCGCCTCGACGCGGGCAGCCGTGAGCTCGTCGTGAACCGCTGTGATCTCAGCGGGAAGAGCCGCGAGCCTCTGCTCACGCTCCACGATCGCAGCATCGGCAGCCTGCCTGCGCTGGGCCGCCTCAGCCTCGGCCTCGGTGAGCGCGGCGAGGCGAGACTCTTGTTCGAGAACCTCGTGAAGCAGAGCGAGACGCCCTGACAGCGAGTCGGCGACAGCGTCGAGCTCGTCGGTGCCGGCATCTGCGCTTCCCCCGGCAGCGACGTGCGATTCACGAGCAGTTTCGAGACTTCCCCGCGCTGTTTCGCTGGCTGACCGTGCGGAGTGGGCGCTCACGATGTACGGCCACACGCGTTCAACGCTCTCGGCTATCTCCAGCTCCGAGCGCCGTTCGCTGATCGCGGGTTCGGCGTCGTCGAGTTCGGCCGAACGCTTCTCGGCGTCGGCCCTGCGCTGCTGCCGGCGCCGCAGCTCAGTTGCCTCCGCGTGCTTGGCCTCGGCAGCGTCGCGCACAAGGTCGGCGGCACTGGCCTCAGAAATCGCACTCGCCATGCGCGCGCCCAGCTCGAACACGCGCTCCTCGAGCCACTCGATCGCGCCGGTCTCGGGCGCCTGCCCCTCGGCCAGATGCGCGGCGTCGGCAATGAGCTGCTCAGCCTGCGCGCGAGCCGCGGCGAGCTGCTTCTCGAGCTCGCGACGGCGCTCGGCCACCGCGTCTTCGTAGTCGGCGAACCGCGCCGTGCCGAACAGGCTGCGCAGCACAGCCTCACGATCGCGGCTGCTCGCTAGCAGAAACTGCTGAAAACGGTTCTGGGCGAGCAGAATCACCTGCAGAAACTGTTCCTTCTTCAATCCGACAATCTCGGCGAGTTCGTTCGCCACATCGACCGGGCGCGAGGCGATGCCAGCCCAGTCAGCGCCGTCGAGCACGTCGAGCTGCGCCGCCGACTTCTGCATCGTCATGCCCGCGCCGCGCTTCTTCGGAACCTCATACTCCGGCGAGCGCGCCACCCGGTACCGCGTGTCACCGATGGTGAACTCGAGTTCTACCCGAGTCTCATCACCCGGAGCGCAATGGTCACTGCGCAGGCGGGACTTCGTGCCGTCGTACCGCGGAACACTGTCGTACAGCGCGAAGGCGATGGCATCGAGAATGCTCGACTTGCCCGCACCTGTCTTTCCTGAGATCAGAAACAGGCCGTCGTCGGCGTACGCGTCGAAATCGATAACCTGAGTCGTGCGATACGGGCCGAACCCCGTGATGCTCAGCCGGTTGATCTTCACGCGCTCGCCTCCTCGGACCGCACGCCATCAATCGCCTCGCGAATGACGTCACCCTCGGCCTCGCTCGCGCCCTGCCCGTTGCGCACGTAGGCGAGAAACTCGTTGACGATGTCGACGTCGCTCTTGCCCTGCACGCGTTGCGCGTAGGTGCGCGTGCCGTGGTCGGCGACCTCGGCTGGCTCGTGCACCATGGTGGCGCAGTATGGAAAGCGCCGCTGCAGCTTGCGCATTCCGTCGATCGGCCGCACCGTATCGGTCAGCACGGCGCTCACCCAGTCGCCCTCGGCATCCGTGTGCGCCTCGTCAGTGAGAAGCTGCTCGAGCGTTCCGGTCAGAATGCTGAGCCGCCGCGGCACGGGTAGGTCGACCCACTCGATGTCCGCGAGCCCGGACGCGTCGAGCTCCACGAGCCAGCCGCCGCGCGGTTTGCGCGCCTCGCTGAAAGAATAGTGCAACGGCGCGCCCGAATAGCGGATGCTGTCGGTCAACGTGGCGCGCCCGTGTATGTGCCCGAGGGCGGCGTAGTCGACGCCGTCGAAGACGCTTGCCGGTACGAGGTCGATGCCGCCCGACGTGATGTCCCGCTCGACGTCGCTCGCGGCATCCCCCACCCCCTGCGCAAAGCAGTGCGACACGACGATGGAGCGCCCGCCCCGCACAGCGACGTCGGCGTGAATGCGGCGCATCGCGAAGCCCACAGCATCCGCCTGCGTCCGCAGCGTCTCGTCGGGGTACTTGTGCCTGATGAGCGCAGGTTCGAGGTAGGGGATGCCGTAGATGTGAACGGGCCCGTGGTCGTCGTCGAGGGTGACGGGAACGTCGAGCGTTTCGTCGCGAGTCAGCACATGGATGCCGGCGAGCCGGGCGAACTCCGATTGAAATGCGAGCCGTGCGGCCGAGTCGTGATTGCCGCTCGTCGCCACGATCTGGGCGCCCGTTTCGCGGAGTCGCGTGAGCGCGCGCGTCAGAAGGCGATACGCGTCGGCGGACGGCGTCGCAGAATCGAACACGTCGCCCGCGATGAGCACCACGTCGACGTCGCGCTCGCGAACGATGCGCGTGAGTTCCTCGAGCACACCGTCAAGTGCGTCGAGCGTCGGGTGCCCGTGAAACGAGCGCCCGATGTGCCAATCGGAGGTGTGCAGAATCCGCATGTTTCGACGCTACCGGGTGCGTGCGACAGCCGTCGGTACGCCCTCGCATCTGATTCCCACCCGGCGGTACTCTTCCCGTTCCCCGCCCCGCCCTCATAGTGACTTGCAGGAAGTGGCTGCGAACCGGATGTGCGATCGCAGCCATTTTCTGTAAGTCACTACTGCGCGAGCCTTCCGACCAGAGCCCCTCCCTCCGGCCGCGTAGTTCATGCGTCCCAAATGTCGCGGGGCACCGGTTCCGCACGCTATTTGGGACGCACGAGTTGGCGGCATCCACTTCGCTGCCCTAGATTGCTAGCATGGTAGAAAACAGCGACGCGAAGAAGGTGCAGTTCAACGTGTATCTCCCAGCCGCACTTGTGAAGCAGATCAAGCACGCGGCGATCGACGAGGGCACGTCGCTGTCGTCACTCGTTGAGCGCATCATGATCGACTACGTCTCGAAGGAGGGCACATCATGACGTCCATCCAGGTGATTCAGTTCACACAGCATCCTCGCGACTGGCACGTGCTGGCCGAAGGGCTCGGACTGTCAGCACACGGCGAGAAGAACGATGCATGGTCGGAGTTCGACGGTGACGGCATGCTCGCGGTGCACGGCGTCGACGCGAACGACTCGCTTTCCGGAACGGCAGAAATCTGGATGCTGGTCGACGACGTCGCCGCTCTCGATGCCCTCGAGTCACGCATGGTGTCCGAGAGCATCGCTGTCGCCCGAGGCGAGATGGAGGGCGTTGGCGCCACCCTGGAGATCGCCGTCGATGACGTCGCCGTGATGCACGCCGTTGTCGGTACCGCACGTCCACCACACGGCGACGTGACGCTTCTGCCGCTCATCTTCACCGCGAACGTCGAGAGCGCCTCACACGTGCTCGCCGCGCTGGGACTAACGCTGCGGATCACGTCCGACGGAGGCGGCTGGGCGGTGTTCGATGCGGCAGGCGGCGGTTCCGTTGCGCTGCACGACCTCGGGACGGCGTCGACCCCGGTGACCGAGCGGGCGGGACTCTCGTTTGAGCACCGCGGCGATCTCGATGCGATTGCTGAGCACCTGGCAGCATCCGGAATCGAAAGCGTCGTCGTCGACGAGGCATACAACCGCACGCTTCGAGCGGCAACGCCCGAAGGGCCGGATCTCTGGGTGAACGGCGCCCAATCCGACCTCTACGGGTACATCGAGCACAGCTGACGGATGCCGCGGGCCGCCGCCCCGCCCCGAACCGTTGTTTCCGAACAGACACCTCACGGTCATACTCTGGGCATTATGACCACTCTCGCGCGCCAACTCGGGCTGAAGGACGCCGTCGTCATCGGTCTCGGCTCGATGATCGGCGCGGGCATCTTCGCCGTGTTCGGTCCTGCTGCGCAGGCTGCCGGGTCGGGCCTTCTCGTGGGCCTGGCGATAGCCGCGATCGTGGCATTCTGCAATGCGACATCGTCGGCGCAGCTTGCCGCGCAACATCCGGTCTCGGGTGGCACCTACGCGTATGGCCGCGCCCAGCTCGGACCGTGGTGGGGATTCGCGGCGGGGTGGTGCTTTCTCATCGGCAAGACCGCGTCGACGGCGGCGATGGCGCTCACATTCGCCGCATACGCTGCCCCGACAGGCGGCGAGAAGCCCATTGCCGCACTCGCGGTCGCGGCGGTGGCGATCGTCAATCTGCTGGGCGTCACGCGTACTGCCATGGCCACGCGCGTCATCGTGATCGTCGTGCTCGCGTGCCTCGGCGCCGCGTTGATTGCGGCGAACGCCGACGTGCAGCGCGCGCCGCTCGGCGAGGTCTTCGCAGCGGGTCCCTATGGGGTGCTGCAGGCGGCAGCGCTCATCTTCTTCGCCTTCGCCGGGTATGCGCGCATCGCGACCATGGGCGAAGAAGTGCGCGACCCCGCGCGCACGATACCCCGAGCGATCGTGATCGCGTTGGCCGGAGCGTTCGTCGTGTACGCCCTCGTTGCGGTAACGGTTCTCACGGTGCTCGGTCCAGAGCAGCTCGCGAGCACGACGTCACCGCTTGCCGACGCTGTGCCTGCATGGGCGCGCGCTGTTGTGCGGATCGGCGCGGCCGCAGCATCCCTCGGTGCCTTGCTCGCCCTCATGGCGGGCATCGGACGTACCGGTCTCGCGATGGCCCGGGAGGGGGACCTGCCTCGACCGCTCGCCGCGGTGCACGAGAGGCGGCGAGTGCCACACCGCATCGAGCTCGTGCTCGCTGCGGTCTCGATCACGCTCGTGCTCACGGTGGACCTGCGCGGCGCGATCGGCTTCTCGAGTTTCGGCGTGCTGCTGTATTATTTCATCGCGAATGTCTCGGCGTGGACGCAGACGCCCGACCACCGGCGCTACCCGAAGTGGCTGCAGGGGCTCGGCATGATCGGGTGCCTCGTGCTTGCCGCTGCTGTGCCCTGGCAGAGTCTCGTCGCGGGTGCCGCTGTGCTGGTGATCGGCGTGGCCGGGCGGATGCTGCCGAAACGACGCTCGTCGCCGTAAGCTGCGACGGTATCTGACGCCGCCGTCGCACGTCATGCCACTCGCGGGAACGCCGCAGATCGAGCCCTTCAGTGGCCGATGTTGATGTGCGTCCGGTGGTGATCGCCCGCCTCGATCACGTCGACCAGCCCGAGAGCGTAGTCGGCCGCAGAGATAGCTCCGCCGTCCGGCTCGACCGCAACGTCGTCGCCCAGCCGGTATCGGCCAAGCCGCTCCCCCGGCATGCGCGCGCCAAACCTGAGCGCCGGGCTCACGAAGACCCAGTCGAGCGACGCGGGCGTCGCGGGAAGGTCCTCGATGATGAACGCGGCCCCCGACCGAATCTCGTCGTGAAGCTCTGCGGGAATTCCCGTGAGATCAGAGACGAAACGATCCGCACCTGGCGCCGGGCGCAGCGACGAGGCGCCGCCGACGATGAACAGGCGGACACCTGCGGCATCCGCTCTCTGCGCGATCGTACGATGCGCATCGCGCCAGCTGACACCGCGCGAAGCGCGCGGGGCGAGTGCATCGACAACGACATCGGAACCGGCGATGACCGCGTCGAGCGTGTTTTCGTCGGTCGCGTCGCCATGAACGTAGGTGACGTTCGAGATTGGCGCTGAGGGGAGCGAACGACTGAAGGCGGTGACCTCGTGTCCACGGCCTGCGGCCTCAGCGGCGATGGCAGATCCTGCGTATCCGGTACCGCCGATGACAGTGATGCGGAGCATTGAATACCTTTCTTCGAAGCGGTGATGGGGTGAACCAGTGGCGCCCTGCGGCTGCCAATAGTTACCATAAGAGAGCATGTTTCTCTTGGGAAGAAGGCACTTTGTGGTAACCACTTGTTCTGAGCCGGACTACGTCGCGAATCCGTACGATGCCGACTGCCCGACGCGACACATTCTTGATCGCATCGGCGACCGCTGGACGGTGCTCATCATCGGCATCCTGGGTCGCGGTGATGCGCGATTCTCGGAGTTGCGCCGACACGTCGGAGGGATCTCGCAGAAGATGCTGACCCAGACGCTGCGCGGCCTCGAGCGCGACGGGCTCGTGCGTCGCACGGTCTTTCCCGAAGTGCCGGTACGCGTCGAGTACGCTCTCACCGATTCCGGGCGCTCCCTCTTGGAGCCGCTCTATGCACTCCAGGACTGGTCGATCAGGCACCTCGGCGACGTATCGGCGTCGCAAGAGGCGTACGATCGCGCTAACCAGTAGGCCACAAGCAACCCTGCTGGTTGAGGAATTCCCCGGGTCGGGTCGCTACGATCTCAGCAGACGAACGGAGACCCTGGTGACGCTCGACCTCGACACGACTCACGGCCTTGAGACGCGCACATTTCGCGGAGCGCTCTTCGACATGGACGGAACGCTCATCGATTCGACGCCCGCCGTCGTACGCTCATGGTCGCGCCTCGCCGAGGAGTGGGGCGTGATGCCCGACCTCGGATCGGGCAACCACCACGGTCGCCCCGCGAGGGAACTGCTCGCCAGCATCCTTCCCGCTGACGATGTCGAACCGGCTCTCGCCCGCGTCACGCAGCTTGAGATCGAAGATACAGACGGCGTCGTCGCCCTGCCCGGCGCACGTGACCTGCTCTCAACACTGCCCGAGCACTCGTGGACGATCGTCACATCGTGCACGCTCGCCCTCGCGGACGTGCGCATCACAGCATCCGGCATTCCGCGCCCCGACTCGCTCGTGACGTTCGACGACGTCGTGGCAGGAAAGCCCGACCCGGAGCCGTTCGAGACCGGCGCCGCACGACTCGGCGCCCACCCGAGCGACTGCGTCGCGTTCGAAGACGCGCCGGCGGGCCTCGCTTCGGCGCGAGCGGCAGGATGCTTCACGGTCGGCCTGCCCGGAACGCACACTCCCGATCAGCTCGACGCCGACCTCGTGCTCACGAGCCTCGACCACCTGAGCGTCGAGCTCGTCGAGGGCGGATTCCGCCTGCGCGTCACCGCCTGACGGCCCACGCGTCCGTGCAAGGTTGGCAGCCGCGGACAAGAACGTCGGTTATGCGCGCCCACAATGTCCGCGCGTCACGAGATTGGATCGCGGCGACGCGTCAGCCGAGCTCACGTGCAATCTGCGCAGCGGTCTGCTGCATGAGCGGCAGACGCGTCTTGAGCTGCTCGAGATCTTCGACCATGCGAATTGCCGTGACCGACAGCGCACCGACAACGCCCGCTCGCGTCACGATCGGCACAGCGACGCAATTGACGAAGTCCTCAAACTCACCGTCGTCAACACTCCAGCCCTGCTCGGCGATGGCCGCGAGTTCCACGTCGAGCGCCTCACGCGTGGTGATCGTGTTCTCCGTGTACTTCGCCCAGTCCGTCGTCGCCAGCACGGCATCCCGCTGGCTGTCGTCGAGGTTCGCCAGAATCGCCTTGCCGACACCGCTGCAATGCGTACGCACGGGCGCACCGACGCGCGAGTACATGCGCACTCCGCTCGCGTCTTCGACCTTGTCGACGTAGATGATCGCGTCGTCCATCAGCGCAGCCAGGTGCACCGTGTTCCCCACGACCCGATGCAGCCGCCGCAGCGGCGCTGAGGCAACCTCACGCAGGTCGACGCTCTCAAGCGAGCTCTGCGCGAGCGACACGAGGTGAAACCCGAGCGTGTACGTGCCGTCTTTACGCCGCCGTGCGTACCCCACCTCTTCGAGCGCTTGCAGCTCACGGAACATCGTCGACCGGTGCAGCTCGAACTCCTCAGCCAGCTGCACGACCGTCTTCGGTTCCTCGGCGATCGAATCGACGATGCGGGCTGCCCGCTTCACGCTCTGCGACATGTGCTCTCCTCGTGTGCGACATCGGCGACAGGATGCTGCATGACTCTATCGATCGCTCGAGCGTCGCAGCCCGCGCCCCGGTGTGGCCTGCTGAAGCTCGCCGCCCGCAAGCACGGGAACGCCGGCGACGAGAACGTCGTCGATGCCCTCAGCTTCGCCGAGCGGGTGATCATAGGATGCTGTATCGGCAACGGCCTGCGGATCGACGACGATCAGATCGGCGACCCACCCCTCGACGACACGGCCGCGGCGACCGAGCGCGAAACGCTCGGCCGGACCCGCCGAGAGGTGGCCGACCGCCTCTGGCCACGTCCACGTCTCGGTTTCGCGCACGTACTCGCGCAGGTATCGCGCGAAGGTGCCTCGGGCGCGCGGATGCGGATGTGCCCCAATGAAGATGCCGTCGGAGCCGCCCATGTGGCCGGGGTGAGCGAAGATCTGCGCGAGCTCTGAGACGGGGCGGTCGTAGCGCACCGCCATGACGGCGTTTGCCTGAAGCCGCGACGCCGTGAGCACGTCGAGTGCAAGGTCGATCGCGTCGACGCCCGCGCGTACCGCGGCATCCTGAACCGTCATGCCGTGGGCCCACGCGTACTCGGGCGAGGCGATGTGCGCCAGCGTGATCATGCTCGGCCATGCGGGACCGAGACTCGCCTTGCGGTCGACTTCGGGGAACCAGTCGCGTCGCAGCCGTTCGCGCTCGGCGGGATCGCTGATCACCCGCACGACGTCGTCGATCGGCTGAGCGGAGAGTTCGGGCGGCAGCAGCGGCATCGCGAGAAGCGTGCAGCCGCGCGTGTAGGGGTAGGCGTCGAACGTCGCGTCGACGCCCGCGGCCTCGAGCGCATCGAGCTGGGCGAGCACGATGTGCGCTTCGGCGTGAAAGTGCGAGACGTGCACCCGGGCACCCGTTGCGCGAGCAATCGACGCGATCTCGTCGATGCCCTCGGAGGAGTTCGCCTCGTAACCACCGCGCATGTGGCTGACGTACACGCCGTCCGCTTGCGCGACGGGGGCGGTGAGCGCGGCGATCTCGTTGGCGTCGGCGAAGATTCCCGGAACGTAGTCGAGCCCCGTCGAGAGCCCCACCGCGCCGTCGCGCATTCCCTGCGCGACGAGCTCCGCCATCGTGTCGCGCTCGGCGGCGGTCGCGGGCGCAGTCGAACGGCCGCAGACCTCCCAGCGCACCGTTCCCGCGGGAATCACGTAGGCGGCGTTGAGTCGCGTCGTCCCGTTGACGGCAGCCAGGTACTCCGCGACGCCACCGCCCGCGTAGCTCGGATGCGGCCCGTCGATAGCGGCAAAGTACTCCGTCGCGTACGCCCCGTCGCCCGGTGCATACGAGACACCGTCTTGCCCCGCGATAACACTCGTGACGCCCTGCTTGAGCTGAGCGCGCTGCACATCATCGTCGGCGAGCAGCCCGTCGACGTGCGAGTGGGCGTCGACGAAGCCGGGCAGAACGTAGCGTCCCGCGCAGTCGATGACCCGGTCGCCCTCGCGCGCCAGATCGGCACCGACCTCGACGATACTCTCGCCCTCGACGGCGACGTCTGCCCTTCGTTCACCGTCGCGGTCGACGACGGTTCCGCCCTGCAAGATGATGCGCACGCGTGCTCCTTCGAATGCCAGTGGGGTCGGATGCTCTAGAAGAATGTGCGCACGAGGTCGACGACGCGATCGGACTCCGCCGACTCGACGACGGGAAGGTAGTGCCACTTATCGAACGCCGTGCACGGGTGCGAGAGACCGAGCGCGATGACGTCGCCGATGGCGGCATCCTGTGCCTCTGACCCCTTCGGCAGCGCAAGATAGCTGTGCTGGTCATTCATCGCCGTGATCGTGGCGCCCGTGAGAGGCCGCCACGGCTGCCCGAGCTCGGCTGCGTGCGCGCGAGGAATCGGAAGTCCCTCGTCGAACGGGAAGTCCCGCTTGCCCGCGTCGATCAGGGCGAGGCCGGGCTCGGGGCGCGAGACAATGCGCGCGATGCCGCGCATAGCCGACCGCAGGGGGTTCTGCACGTCGGTGCCCGCTTCATCGAGCGGCGAGATGCCCCGGTAGAAGCCGTCGTCGTGGGTGATGTAGGCGCCGGATCGCAACGTCCAGTGCGTGCGCTCGTCGCCAGGCATAGCGCTCGCGTACACGTCGGCGACGACGTCGAAGTAGGCGCTTCCACCGGCCGTGACCATGATGTCGCCGTCGTCATAGAGCGCGCCGAGCGTCTCGTGCAGTTCAACCTGACGCTCGAGGTAGCGCCGAACAGCATCCATCGAGTGCACGGAGCGATCGTGACCGAGGCTTCCCTCGTAGCCGCCAACGCCGGCAAGCCGGAGCACATCGGATGCTGCCGCCCGACGCGCCACGTCGGTGGCCTCGTCGATCGTGCGCGCTCCCGTGCGCCCGCCGTCCTGCCCGAGCTCGACGAGCACGTTGACCTTCTGCGCAAGCTCGACGCCGTTGAGGGCGCGCTCCATCGCGTCGATCGTTGCGACCGAGTCGACCCAGCACGTGAACCGGAACTCCGGGTCTGCGAGTTCTGCCGCGAGGTAGCGCAGCGATCGCGCGTCGACAGCGGAATTCGCGAGCATGATGGACTGCAGGCCGAACGACCGCGCCGTGCGCACCTGGCCCATCGTGGCGAGCGTGATGCCTGTGCATCCGATGTCGAGCTGACGCTGCCACAGCGCGGGTGCCATTGTCGTCTTGCCGTGCGGCATCAGCTCAAGTCCACGTGCGCTGCTCCACTCGGCCATGACGGCGAGATTGCTGCGCATCGCCTCGTCGTCGAGGGCGATGATGGGCGTCCAGAACTCGCCGATGCGGGGGTCGCTGTCGAGAAACTCGCGTACCGTGAGCCCGAAGCCCCGCGCGGGGAGCCCCTTGTCTCGAGCGCTCAGTCGCTCGTCGGCCAGCTCATCGAGATTCAGCGTTGTCGTCATGGACCCTACTCACGTGGTGTTGCATTTCTTGCACAAGGTGTTGCGCGCGTCATGCAACGCTAACTCGCGTACTCGAGCGGCGCAACAGCGACACCCCTGTGCAGATATTGCAACGTAGATTGCACGCTTCGCACATGGCGTGCATTATTGACTCATGACCTCAGAGGCTACTCCGCGGCTGATCACCATCGGCGAGACGATGATGCTCGTCACGCCTGCGACGCCGGAGCCCATCGTGACGGCGAGCGATTTTCGACTCGATGCGGGCGGCGCGGAGTCCAACGTCGCCTCGCACATCGCCCACCTCGGGGTGCACGCCGCCTGGGTGAGCGCGGTGGGCGACGATGCGCTGGGTGAGCGTCTGCGCGCAACGATCACCGCGCGCGGCGTTGACACGCGCTGGGTGACATCGGATGCTGACGCACCGACGGGCGTTTACTTCAAAGACCCGGGAAACGGCGTGCTCTACTACCGCCGCGGATCGGCAGCCTCCCGCATGGGACCGCAGTCCCTTCGCGACGTCCCCCTCGAGAGTGCCGAGGTCGTACACCTCTCCGGCATCACGCCGGCGCTGTCGTCGACGTGCTCTGCCCTCGTCGACGACGTCTTCGAACGCGTCGCCGCGAGCGCTGCAACACTGAGCTTCGACGTCAATCACCGCCCGGCGCTGTGGCAGCCCGGCGCCGCGGCGCCCGCGCTGCGGACATTCGCCGAACGGGCCGACATCGTGTTCGTCGGGCTTGACGAGGCGCAGGCTCTCTGGGGCTGCGAGACCGCCGACGATGTGCGCGCACAGCTCCCGACTCCCGCCCGGCTCATTGTCAAAGACGGCGACGTCGGAGCAACGGAGTTTCACCGGACGAGCTCGGGTGACGACGAGCGCATCTTTGTTCCGACGTTCCCCGCCGAAGTCGTTGAGGCTGTCGGTGCGGGCGATGCGTTTGCGGCGGCATATCTCGCCGCCGCACTCAACGGCGAGCCCGCCAAGGCGCGGCTGACCGCGGGACACGAGCGAGCACGACTCGTTCTGCAATCGACAACAGACTTCATCATCGAAGTCCAGGTACAGAAGGGCTGACCATGGCCGAGAACACCGAATTCGACGCAATCTTCGCAGAAGCGCCGCTCATGGCGATCATGCGGGGGATGGGAGTCGAGCGCAGCCTCACCGTCGCGACAGCGGCGTGGGATCTCGGCATCGAGGTCGTCGAACTGCCGATTCAGACCGCCGACGACCTCGAAGCACTGCGCGCGGTCTCCGAAGCCGGTCGCGAGCGCGGAAAGCGCGTGGGCGCGGGAACCGTCATCACGGTCGACCACGTGGCCCAGGCCGCCGCAGCCGGCGCCGAGTTCACCGTGAGCCCAGGCTTCGACGTCGATGTCGTTCGCGCATCGACCGAGGCCGGCCTGCCCGCACTGCCCGGCGTAGCCTCGCCGAGCGAGGTTCAGCTCGCCATGAAAGAAGGACTGACCTGGCTCAAGGCCTTCCCCGCGTCACTGCTCGGTACGCCGTGGTTCGGCGCGATGCGGGGTCCGTTCCCCGGGGCCAAGTTCGTCGCGACCGGTGGAATGGATGCTGGGAATGCGGCCGATTTTCTTGACGCAGGTGTTCGCGTGGTCGCCGTCGGATCGGCGCTCGAAGACGAGACGCAGCTGCCCAAGCTCGCCGAACTTCTGAAGCGCTGATCATGACGGATGCCGAGGGCGGCTCTGCCGACAGCATCCTCGCTCGTCTTGCTCATGTCGAAGCGCGACTTGCCTACGAGATCGATGTCGTCGCGGCTCGGGAGGCCCAGCGTGCGGGAGCGGTCATTGTCGATACGCGCAAACAGCGGTCGTGGGATCACGGGCATGTTGCTGGGGCCGTGCACCTGCCGAAAGAGCGGCTCGACGGCGACCTGAGCGACCTGCCGGCCGAGCGTACGCTCATTGTGTACGGATGGGGGCCGGGTTGCAATGGCGAGACGTACACGGCGCGTGCGCTTCTCGCGCGAGGCTTTGACGTGCGCGAGATGATCGGCGGGTACGAGTATTGGGCGCGCAACGGGTTTGCTGTCGAGAACGGGTTTGCTGTCGAGGGAGTCGATGCGAGCGGTGCGGTCGTCGATCTGACGCGCGCTCCCGATCCGCTCGTGACGGCGGAATAGCCTCGCGCAATCGGGCTACTGCAGGCTCTACCGTTCGCGCGGCTGGCAGACGCTCAGCGTGCTCAGCGACGACCGTCAGGTGATGGGACTCGAGCTGCGAGCGCCGTGAGGTGTGTCACGACGACGCAAACCACGGCTGGTGCGCCGCCACCTTTGTGCGAAGACCGGCCTCTGCCAGCTGCTGCTTCACTCGCTCGCGCTGCTTGATGCTCGAGACTCCGATGATGCTCAGGGCAGACACTGGAACTTCACCGCGCACGAGGGCCTCGGCGACGAGCTTCTGAGCGCCGCTCTCATCAAGGGCGAAGCGCGCCAGCATCCGATCAGCCTGAGCCGGGTCGCTCGCAAACCGGGTGAGACCTGCTGCCGCATCACCATCGGCGATGACAAGCTCGGAGTCGAGCGCGCGCACGCTTGCAACCGTCGCGACGAGCATGACGTAGTCGGTGGGTGAGGTGCGCACGAGGTCGGGATTGAGGCGCACGTTGGGCTCGCGCGAGCGGATGCTGCTCCATACCGCGGCGTCGGGAGAGAGGAAGAACGGAACGTATGCCGAGACGGGAGCGTCGTCAACGGTGATTCGGCGGCGAGCGTCGCGATTCTCGTCAGACGAGAGCGGCACCTCGACGACAGCAGACAGCTCTGCGTCATCGTCGCTGAGCAGGTCGTCACTCAGGATGCTTCCGCCAGAGAGAATCGACGGCAGGTTGCGCGTGTGCGTCACGTGAAACAGACGCTGCTGGTCGACGCGCACCGGCTTCGACGAAGAACTGCGCTGCGGGGTAGGGCGAGGGGAACGCGTGGGACGGGTGCTGCGGCTGGGGCGCGCCGCAACGGTTTTCTCGGGGATCTTCGGGGGATTGCAGACTGCGCACAACTCGGGCTCGAAGCCGTGCCTACATTCGTCGCTCAAGGGAACCTTTCGTACCGCGGCCGCGGGGCTTCTGCTCGCCGACCGGGAATCAAGGTTACGCCCCCGGCAGGGGTGCGCGCGACTCGGGTTCGCAGGACGGGATCGACGCGCAAAACAGCGTCACCATCAGGCCGCGACTGCTGCACGACCGCGAGCCCGGCGATACGCCAGCCCGGCGAGCAACGTCAGCACGAAAGCGATGCCGAACGCGACGGCCATCGAGAGTGTCATGCCGAGCGCTGTCGTCGAGACGAACGGCGCGACGACGGCGGGAAGGTAAGCGGTCGCTTCAGCGCCCGTGAGTCCGACCACGACACCGCCGCCCGTGGCAGCGATCAGCGCAATCGCGAACACCTTCTTATCGCCGAACATAAACGGATACGACGCTTCGACGAACGTTCCGAAGAAGAAGTTGACGGCGACGCCCGAGCCCGCGAGCGCACGCTCTCCGCTTGAGCGGGGCACAATCACGTTGGCCAGAGTGATGCCGAGCGAGACCATGACGAGCGAAACCATGTCGATCGCGCCGAAGAAGCTGTAGCCCTTCTCGCCCATTTCGAGAAGCACGAGTGGAAGGATCACCGAGTGGTAGACGCCGCCGATGATCGCCGGCCAGATCACGAGCCCGGCGATCGCTCCGGCAAGTGCCGGATTGACGCCGACCGCCCACTCGATCCCCGACTTCACCCCGAGACCCAGCGCGTCCGTGACCGGCGCGAGCGCGAAGTACACGAGCAGACCGGGCACAAGACCCGCGACCGCTCCCGTGACGATGTTCGCGGTCGTCGCGGGAAAGCTGTGCGACAGCGTCCATTTGAGCAACCACGCGCTGAGCAGTCCCGCGAGAATTCCTGAGACGAGGCCGCCGAGAAGCCCGCCCTCGGTCGCCAGAATGCCCGCGACGGCGCCCGCGACGAGGCCGACCTCACCGAGACCCGAGATCTTGCGCGCGGCCACGGCGGAGACCACGATCGGAAGGCCCGCGATGAGAGCGTCGAACACGGGAGTCAGACCGGACAGCCAGGGAATCTGGCTCAGCGCGAGTACGAGGGCGAGCGCGATGAAGGCGGGGATGCTGCCGACCATGATGCCGCGGATGCTGATGCGCCGCCACGCTGATTCGGGCGCCGCACTCGCGTTCGATGAGCCCCCGCCGAGCGACGGCCGGTAGCTCGTGCCCCAGTAGCGCGCGAGACCTGAGATGTACGAAACGGCGCGCGTGGTGCTCGTCGTCCCCGTTGTTCCCGAAGCCGCGACGAGGCGCACGCCGAGCTTCTGTGCGGCCGCAATAGAGGTGCCACCCGTTCCCGCTGCCGGAATCTCACTTGCGGCAGCGGCGACCATGGTGCGCTCATTCGTGTCGTCGGGATCGGCGCTCATGAGAATGAGCCCGTCGATCTCGCCCGCGACGACCTGATTGGCGATCGCAGCATCCATTTCTCGTGCTGCCGTGTTCACCTCAGAAAGAGTCCCTCGCATGACCACCGTGGGCGTGCCGTCGACAAGACTCCAGAGCGAGGCTGGAGTATCGCACGACGCCTGCTCCATCGAGGACTCGGCCGCGACGAACTGTGCCGCGGCGATGCTGAAGCCCGCAGCATCCGCCTGCCTCACGACATCTCGCAGCAGACGGTCCGGGTCGTCGCCGCCGTGGCTGCGCAGATTGCCACCGCTGCTGCCCAGCAGCGCGATTGTGCGTCCGGGCTGGGGCTCCTCAGGCGTGGACACGACGGTTCCTCTCAGTGAACATCAGTAGTCGGTGAACATCAGCAACCCAGATAGTGTGACACGAGCATGCGATTCCGGCATTGTCCACGCCGCACGAACGACGTCATACGTCACACGAGACGCACCGTCGCGTGCCGGTCAGGCAGTAACACCCGCCACACGAGCGATCTGCGCCACCTCGTCAGCATCGAGATTGAAGATCTCAGTGCCGTCCTGCTCAGACGGTGCCGTGAAGAACGTCGTTGTCGGTTCACCCTTCGCGGGAACATCGACAATCGCGAACCCCGAGCCGATCGTCGAGCGCTCATGCCCCGCGGGCGGGCACGCGTCTGAGGTGTTCGCGACGCCGGGTGCGACGATCACCGGAATGCCCCGCTCGTGCGCGACGAGGCTGTGGTGGTAGTGACCGCTCAGCACGGCCGTCGCTCCCCCGGCAGCGCACACATCAAGCACCTCGCGCGCGTTCTGCAGCTCGAGCGCGGCAAGCAGAGGCCCGTACGCGGGCGTCGGCGGGTGGTGCACGACGACGAGTGAAGGGCCGGATGCTGTCGCGAGCGCGTCTCGCAGCATCCGCAGCTGCTCATCGCCGACATGCCCGTAGCCCGCGTGCGGAACGGCGGAGTCGAGGGTGATGACGCGCACACCCCGAACGTCGACCACGCGAGTGCGCGGCCCGAGAACCTGCTCGAACTCCGCAGCGCTGTCGTGGTTGCCCATGGCGTAGACGACCTCGGCGTCGTGCCGCGCCGCCCACGGGCCGACGAGGTCGCGCAGACGTTCGTATGAGCGAACCGTCATATCGTCGGAGAGATCGCCGCTCAGCACGACGACGTCGACACCCTCAATGGTCTCGGCGCGCTCGAGCGTTCGCACGAGAGCCGCGTGCGTGTCGACGATGCCGTAGTGCAGCGAGTCGTCGCCGTACAGATGTGTGTCAGAGACGTGCAGCACCCGCACGGGTCGCTCCTCGAGGCTTCGCGTTTCAGTCACGCGAACACCCTACGACGAGCGCCCGACGTTCTGCGGGCGCTACGCGGCGGCCAGCAGCATCCGTAGTGTCTCTCGTGCGCCGACCTCCTGCAGCGATGACAGCACGCGATCGTATGCCTCGACGAACACGGGCTCGTCGACGAGGTTGCCGAAGAGCTCCTCGTCGCGCAGAAAGCCGTGCTTGTCGTCGGGGTAACGCTGCGCCGCCGCCATGACCCGCTCTTTCAGCCGGTCGACGACGTCGATAGGCTCACCCTGCTCGTCGACGCCCTCGGCGTAGCGCGCCCAGCTGGCCACGATCGCGGCAGCGAACTGCACGTGAGGCTCCGGCATCGCAAGCTGGTCGCGCACAACGGGAAGCAGCCACTTGGGAATGCGATCTGACGACTCGGCACACAGTCGCGCGACGGTGTCGCGAATTCCCGGGTTGGAGAACCGCTCGATCAGCTGCGGCTTGTAGGTCTCGATGTCGAGTCCGGGCACGGGCTTGAGCGTGGGCGTCGCGTCGATATTCATGTACGCGAGCAGGAACTCCGAGATGAGCGGATCCTGCGTCGCATCGTGCGCGTAGCGGTAACCCATGAGATAGCCGAAGTAGCAGAGACCCTGGTGACTCGAGTTGAGTAGACGAAGCTTGATGAACTCGTACGGCTCGACGTCGTCGACGACCTCGACGCCAGCATCCTGGTACGGCGGCCGCCCGTCGGTGAATCGATCTTGCAGCACCCATTGGAAGAACGGCTCGCACACGACAGGCCAAGCGTCGTCTATGCCGAACTGCCGTGCGATCTCGGCGCGGTCCGCGTCGGTCGTGACGGGAGTGATGCGGTCGACCATGCTGTTCGGGAACAGCACGTTGTCGTCGATCCACGCCGCGAGATCAGCATCCTTCGCGTGCGCGAACGCTGTGAACGCGTGCCGTGCGACCTCGCCGTTGTTCTGCAGGTTGTCGCACGACATCACTGTGAACGGCGTGATTCCTCGGTCGCGACGTCTGCGCAGCGCCTCGACGACGAGCCCGAACACCGTCTCGGGAGCATCCGATGTCAGATCATGAGCGACCCGCGCATCGTCGAGCTGAAACTCTCCCGTCACCTGATTGATGTTGTACCCGCCCTCGGTGACGGTGAGCGACACGATGCGGATGCTGGGATCGGCCATGCGCTCAATCACGGCCTCCGGATCGTCTGGTGCGTAGAGGTAGTCGACGATCGACCCGATCACGCGCGCCGTCAGCTCGCCGTCTGCGTGCTTCTCGACGAGCGTGTAGAGGTGGTCCTGCGCCTCAAGAACGTCGCGCATGCGCTTATCACTCGGCATAACGCCAACACCGCAGATTCCCCAGTCGTCGGCGACCCCTTGCGAGAGCAGGTCGTCGATGACTTTCGCCTGGTGAGCGCGGTGAAACCCGCCGACGCCGAAGTGCACGATCCCGGCGGTGACGCGACTGCGATCGTATGAGGGAACGGCGACCCCCGAGAGCGCCTCAAGCGAGGCCGCGCTCAGCTGTGTCGCGATCTGGGTGGTCATGAAGGTCCTTCTTCCTCTTGCTTCGTCGTGCGTGTATCGATGGCCCTGAAGTCGATGCCTGCCTCGCGGATCGTGCTTTCAACGGCGGCAGAAAGCGGAGGGTCGGCGAAGACTGCCGTGAAATCGCTCAGCGTCGCGAACGTCACGAGGCCGTTCGCGGGATGGTCGCCGTGCACGAGCGCGACTCGTGTGGTTGCCGCGTCGAAAGCTGCACGTTTGATGGCAGCGGCACGAGGGGTGGATGCTGTCAGGCTGCCCGCCGCATCGACTCCCGTGCACGACAGAAACGCGACGTCGACGCGCACGCTCGCGAGCGCCTCTCGCGTCCACTGACCCGATTGCTCACCGTCGTCGCCAACAGCGCCACCGAGGTTGTAGACCGCGACGTGCTCTTTGCGGCTTGCTGAGAGCGCGACGGGAACGGCGTTGGTGACAACCTGCAGTCCAGCGGTATCGGGAAGCATCGCCGCGAGCGACTGACATGCCTCGCCCGAGTCGATGAAGATGCTCCCCACCTCGGGAACGTACGCGAGGGCAGCACGCGCGAGATCGAGCTGCGGTGCTGTGGCCCCTGTGAGCGCCGGAAAATCGTCGACGAGGGACGTCTGCAGGATCGCTCCGCCGTGCGCTCTCGTCAGCCGCCCGCCCTGCTCGAGCGTGCGCAGGTCGCGCCGTATCGTCTCTTCAGCAACGGCGAACGCCTCAGCAAGGTCAGAGACTTCCACCCGCTTGTCACGCTCGAGGAGCGACAGAATCACAGCGTGCCTCTGCTCGACGGGGAGCCCGGGAGCCGGCGCGAGTATCATGCGTGCTCCTTCCAACGTCGGGGCCAGCGACGCGCCGTCATTTGATGGCTCCCATGGCCAGTCCGCGCACGAGCCGCTTCTGAGCAATCCATCCTGCTATGACCACGGGCAGAACGGCCAGCGTGGCTGCGGCGGAGAGCACCGCGAGAAACTGCCCGCGACCCGAGACGAAGCTGCCGAGGAACGGCGGAGTCGTGCGCGCGACAGTTGACGTGAGCAGGTTCGCGAGAAAGTACTCGTTCCACGCGAAGATGAAGCAGATGAGCGCTGCCGCGGCCATGCCCGGAGCGACGATCGGCATCACGATGCGCACGAGTTCGGTCCAGAAGCTCGCGCCGTCGACCTGTGCCGCCTCGATGATCTCGCCGGGCACCTCACTGAGGAACGAGCGCATCATCCAGATGGCGAGCGGCAGGTTCATGCCGACGTACAGAATCGAGAGGGCCGAGATGTTGTCGAGCAGACCCATGTTCTGCAGCAGGAGGTAGATCGGGATCACGATCGCGGCGAGAGGCATGAACTTCGTCGAGATGAAGAAGAACAGCGCGTCTGTCGAGCGGATGAGCGGTCGCACCGAGAGCCCGTACGCCGCCGGAATGGCCAGAACCATGACGATGAGCGTCGAGACGACACTCGCCGTGAACGAGTTGGTGAGGTACACGAGAAATCCGCGGTCGAAGACGGCCTCGAAGTTCTCGAGTGTCAGCTGCGTGATGAACGTCGGCGGGTTGGTTGCCGCGGCCTTCTCGGTCTTGAACGCCGTGAACACCATCCACGCGATTGGAAAGAACATGCCGACGGTGAGCACCCACGTGATGAAGGTGAGTGCCGCGGAGCCGGCGCGTTTGCGCATGGGCTTCGTGCGCCGGGTCGTTGAACGCCCGGTCGTGAGCAGCATTGTCGACGCCATCAGCGCGTTCCTTCCGTCTTGAAGATCTTGAAGAGCGACCGTAGCGCCACCATGGCGACGATGATCGTGAGCAGCACGGTCAGCACGCCATACGCGGCAGCCTCGCCGATCTCAAGCCCCACGAATGCCCGCTCGTACAGCAGGTACGAGAGCGTCTTCGTTCCGCCCGTCCCGCGCGTCATGATCGCGATCGGGTCGAAGACCTGCAGCAGAAGAATCGTTCCGAGCAGAATCGACAGCTCCATGTATTGCCGCATGTGCGGAAGCGTCATCGAGAAGAATGTGCGAATCGGCCCGGCACCGTCAACGGATGCTGCTTCGAGCACGTCCTGCGGCTGGCTCTGCAGCCCCGCGAGAAGAATGAGCATCATGAACGGCGTGTATTGCCACGTGAGCACCATGATGATCGTGAGGATCGGAACATCGGTGTTCCACGCGACCGGGTCGATGCCGATGAGCCCCAGCGCCCAGTTGACCATGCCGACATTGGAGTCGAGCATCGACCATTTCCAGATGAGCGATGCCGCGGCGGGCATCATGAGGAATGGGGTGATGAGCAGCGTGCGCGCGAGGCCCTGCCCCATGAACTTGCGGTCGAGCAGAAGCGCGAGAACCATGCCGAAGACGAGCGAAATGAGCACGCTCGCGCCCACGATGACCACGGTCGCCCGCAGCGAGCTCACGAACGCCCCGTTCGTGAGCACCGTGACGTAGTTGTCGAACCAGACGAATTTCTGGTCGCCTGGCCTCAGCAGGTTCCATTGTTGGAACGAGTAGTAGATCGTGACGAGAAACGGAATCTGGGTGATGATGATGGCGGCGGCGAGCGCTGGCCATACGAGGGCTCGTGCCAGTCGCAGTCCCTTGCGCTCTCGCCGTGTGAGCACCGGCTTGGTGCGCTGAGGTTTTACCTCGCCGTCGTTCTCGACCCGTCCGGGCCGGATCGCTGTCGCAGTCATTGTCGTCTTTCTCGCGAAGTCGATGGGGGGGCCGCCTGGCCCGTCCGATCAGCTCGAACGGGCCGGGCGGCCAGCGCCTGGCGCGCTATTCCTTCTGAGCGGCGCCGGCCTTCTCGGCGAGCGCCTGACCGGCAGAGAGGGCTTCCTCAACAGAGGACCTGCCCGCGAACACATCGGCGATCTTCTGCGACACCTGATTGCCCAGGTCTTGGAACTCTGGGATCGTGACGTACTGAATGCCGACCCACGGCTGCGGGTTCACACCCGGCTGCTTCGGGTCAACGGCCAGCATGATGTCTTTCGTGATGCCGGCGAATGCTCCAGCTGCATCCTGATACTCCGGGATCTCGTACGTCGAGGCGCGCGAGCCCGGGGGAACGCGGCTCCAGCCGAGCTCCTCACCGACGAGCTTCATGTAGTCCTTGCTCGTCGCCCAGCTCACGAACTCCCACGCGGCATCCTTCTTCTTGGATGTCTCGGGAATCGCGAGGTTCCACGACCAGAGCCAGCCGGACTCTTCCGTCTCGACGGTCGGAGCGTGCACGTACCCGACGTTTCCGGCAACCTCGCTGAGGTCTTCGGACTCGAGCGAACCTGCGGCGCTCGTCGCGTCGTACCAGAACGCCGCCTTGCCCTGCGAGAACAGGTTGAGGCACTCGGTGAACCCGAACGAGACCGGGTCGGACTCACCGGCATCCTTCACGAGATCCGTGTAGAACTGCACGGCTTCGGTGAATTCCGGAGAATCCACGGTCGCGTTCCAGTCCTCGTCGAACCAGTTGCCGCCGAACGTCTGAACGACCGTGGTGAGCGGAGCGAAGAGCTCGCCCCAGCCAGGCTTGCCACGCAGGCAGATTCCCGCGTGCTCATCGTTGTTCACCTGACGCGCCATGTCGGCGACCTGCTGCCACGTGGGGTGCTCGGGAACCTCGAGTCCCGCGTCGGCGAGGATCTGCTTGTTGTACATGAGGAACGAGGATTCGCCGTAAAACGGAACGGCGTACAGGCTGTCGTCGACGGTCAGGGCCTGGCGTACCGGCTTCAGAATGTCGTCGACGTCGTAGTCGCTGTCTTCCGTCGTATAGTCGTTGAGGTTTGTGAGCCATTCGTTCTGGCCCCAGATCGGCACTTCGTAGCTGCCGACAGTCACGATGTCGTATTGACCGCCTTTCGTCGCGACGTCTTTGGTCACGGCGTCCCGAAGGTCGTTCTCCTCCATCTGAATGAACTTGACCTTGATGTCGGGGTGGCTCTCTTCGAACTTCCCCTTCAACTGCTCCATGTCCTTCATCTGCGGGTTGTTCACCGTGGCGAGAGTGAGCGTCACCGTCTCTCCTCCACCGCCACCTGCACCGCCTCCGGCACCCGAACAGCCGGCGAGCATTACGCCGGCCGAGGCGACGGCGGCCAGGGAGAGCCACCGCCTTCCGCGAAGATTCGACTTCGTCATCGTTATTGCCTTTCGTCATCGTCGACTCGCCGCTTTCGCGACGCACACTCAGATTCGTCCGAATATGTGTGTTTAAGCAACCAGTAATGTTGGTTCGTGACGCTATTGTAACCATATGTGCCCGTTTTCTGTGGCCTTTTGTTGATTTAGAGTTGAATCGTCACGATAAGGCGAGCACACCGCAGCAAGGGAGCCCCGATGTACCCAGCCGAACGACAGTCCGCGATCGTCGCGGCCGTGCACGAGCACGATGGCGTGCTCTCCGTTGCCGCCCTGAGCAACGATCTGGGCGTCACGACCGAGACGATTCGCCGCGATCTTGCCGTGCTCGAGCGCCAAGGCGTCATCGTGCGCACTCACGGCGGAGCAAAGCTGGCGCACGGGATGCCGTTTGAGCTCTCACTCGCGAAGCGGCAAGCCGAGGAGGCCGATGAGAAGCGCCGCATTGCGCTCCGTGCCGTCGAAGAGCTCCCCCGAGACGGTGTCGTGCTTCTCGATTCCGGGTCGCTCGCGCTGGTGACAGCATCCGTGTTTCCCGATGCCTCGATCATTGTCGTGACCAACAACCTCCCCGCGATCCCTGTGTTGCGCCAACGCCCGAATGTGTCCGTTATGGCGCTGCCCGGACGTGTGCGCACGATCAGCCAGGGCGCCGTCGACGAATGGACCCGCCAGCGGCTCAGCACGCTCAACGTCGATCTCGTACTGCTCGGATCGAACGGGCTCACCGCCACGGCGGGCGTCACAACGACCGTCCCCGACGAGGCGGAGGTCAAGCGCGCGATGCTGCTTTCGGCCAAGCGACGTGTGCTGACGATCACAGCGAGCAAGATCGGCGTGACCTCGTTCTGCCACGTCGCGGATCTGGCAGAACTCGACATGATCATCACCGACAGCAGAATCGACCGCGAAACCGCGGATGCCCTGCACACGGCCGGCCCCGAGCTCGTCGCGGTGTGAGCGAAGACGAGCGACGCGAACATTTGGCAGACTGGAGCATGCGAGCAGCGCTCGCGCCCATTCAGGTCACGGGCTGCTCCCCCGCGCCCGTGGCCCCTGTACTCGCAGTGAAAGGTGTGCAATGACGCTCGTCGCCGGCATCGATTCGTCAACCCAGAGCTGCAAGGTCGTCGTACGCGAAGCAGAGACAGGCGCCGTGATTCGCCGCGGCCGCGCCCCGCACCCCGACGGAACCGAAGTCGACCCCGAAGCGTGGATGCGCGCTCTGCACGCGGCGGTCTCTGACGCCGGCGGGCTCGACGACGTGTCGTCGGTGAGCGTTGCCGCGCAGCAGCACGGCATGGTTGCCCTGGATGCTGACGGGGACGTCGTGCGTGACGCGTTGCTCTGGAACGACACGCGCAGCGCTCCGCAGGCGCTCGCCCTCATCGATGAGGTCGGCGGACCAGCGGCGTATGCCGCGCGCACGGGCGTCGTGCCCGTGGCATCGTTCACGGCGACGAAGCTGCGATGGCTGCGCGACGCAGAACCCGAGAACGCCAAGCGTGTTGCCGCGGTCGCCCTTCCGCACGACTGGCTGACGTGGCGAATGCGCGGCTTCGGGCCACGGGCGTCGAGCGATTTCGGCCCCGATCTCGATGAGCTCACGACTGATCGATCGGATGCTTCGGGAACGGCCTACTGGTCTCCGACGACAGGCACCCACGACCACGAGCTTCTTGCGCTCGCGCTCGGGCACGACGCCGTTCTGCCGCGCGTTCTCGCACCTCACGAACGCGCAGGGATCGGCGCCGGTGACTTCAGAAACACCGTTGTCGGCGCCGGCGCCGGCGACAATGCGGCCGCAGCGCTCGGGCTCGATGCCGGAGTCGGCGACGTCGTGATCTCGATCGGCACGAGCGGAACCGTGTTCGCCGTCACTCCCGACCCCGTGATCGATGCCAGCGGCACAGTCGCCGGGTTCGCCGATGCGGGCGGTCGCTTTCTCCCGCTCGTCGCGACGCTCAACGCGGCCCGTGTGCTCGACACGATCGCTCGACTGCTCGATGTGGGCCATGCCGAGCTGGCCGAGCTGTCGCTGCAGGCGGAGCCCGGGTCGAACGGTCTTGTACTGCAGCCATACTTCGAGGGCGAGCGCACGCCGAATCTCCCCGATGCCACGGCGAGCCTGTTCGGCATGACGATGGCCTCAACGACGCGACCCACCCTGGCACGGGCCGCAGTCGAGGGGATGCTGTGCGCTCTCGCCGCAGGTGTCGACGCCGTCGAGCGGCACGGCGTTACCGCCAAGCGCCTGCTTCTCGTGGGCGGAGCCGCGCAGAACGCGGCTGTGCAGACCATCGCCTCCCAGGTGTTTCGTCGTCCGATCGTCGTGCCGACGCCTGGCGAGTACGTTGCCGACGGAGCCGCGCGGCAGGCGACGTGGGCGCTGCAGGGTGAACGTCCGACGTGGCCCGTCGAGGTCGCTGCACAACCGGCATCCGACTACCGTCCTGTGATCATGCAGCAGTACGACGCGCGCCGTCTCGACTAACGCTCTTCTCACCACTCTCGTCGGCTGCGCCACTCCGTGCGCGTGCCGTATCGACTGACGCTCTTCCCGCCACTCGCGTCGGCTGCGCCGCTCCGTGCGCGCACCGCGAAGCCCGTTGTGCGCGCCCGGACCGGCCGGATGGGCCCTGTCACCCGCTTGCACGGATACCCCGCGGGGGTATAGCGTGGTGTTCGTCTAAACATACCCCCACCCGGTAACGGTATAGGATCGAAAGAGGAGGAGCTCGACAATGACAACCACTGACTTCACCGTCACGGGAATGACGTGCGAACACTGTGTGCGGTCGGTGAGCGAAGAGGTGAGCGAGGTCGCCGGAGTGAGGAGCGTCGACGTCGATTTGGCGAGCGGCCGGCTCACGGTGTCCGCTGACCAGCCCGTCTGCGCCGAGGGCGTGAGAGCCGCCGTCGAAGAGGCCGGCTACCAGCTGGCCTGATACCGAGGCACCGGACGTCGACGCACGAGGACATGAGATGAAGACTCACCCGCAGACATCAGCCCCGACGGCTCGGGAGGTCGAGCTCGCCATCGGCGGTATGACCTGCGCGTCGTGCGCGAACCGCATCGAGCGCAAGCTGAACAAGCTCGACGGCGTGACGGCCACCGTCAACTATGCGACGGAGAAGGCCACGGTCACCTACAGCGACGATGTCGAGCGGTCGTCTCTCGTGACAGTGGTAGAGCAGGCCGGCTACACAGCGCAGTTGCCGACGCCTCGGGGCGACGATGAGGCGGCAGGCGGCGAAACGCGCGATCCCGTTCGGGCGCTGCGCAATCGCGTCATCATCTCGGCCGTGCTGAGCATTCCCGTGATTGCGATGGCGATGATTCCGCCGTTGCAGTTCACCTCGTGGCAGTGGCTGTCGCTGACACTCGCTGCGCCGGTGATCGTGTGGGGTGGCTATCCGTTCCACAAGGCGACGTGGACGAACCTCAAGCACGGCGCCGCCACGATGGACACGCTTGTGTCGATGGGAACAGGAGCAGCGTTCCTGTGGTCGCTGTACGCACTGTTCTTCGGCTCGGCGGGAATGCCGGGCATGACGCACGCATTCGAGTTCACGATCGCTCGTTCCGATGGGGAAGCAAACATCTATCTCGAGGTCGGTGCGGGGGTCATCACGTTCATCCTCCTCGGTCGATATTTCGAGGCGCGGTCGAAACGTCGAGCCGGAGATGCGCTGCGCGCTCTGCTCGAGCTCGGAGCCAAGAACGTTTCGGTGCTGCGGAACGGCCACGAGCAGCTCGTCAGCGTCGACTCTCTCGTCGTCGGTGACCGCTTCGTCGTGCGCCCGGGCGAGAAGATCGCGACGGACGGAACCATTGTCGAGGGCACGTCTGCCGTTGATGCGTCCATGGTCACGGGCGAATCCGTCCCGGTCGAGGCCAGACCCGGCGATGCGGTGATTGGTGCCACAGTGAACGCCGGTGGCAGGCTTGTTGTCGAGGCCACTCGCGTCGGCTCCGACACGCAGCTTGCGCAGATGGCCACGATGGTCGAAGAGGCACAAAACGGCAAGGCGCAAGCGCAGCGGCTCGCCGACACGATCTCGGGCATCTTCGTGCCGATCGTCATCGTGCTCGCCCTCGCGACGTTCGGATTCTGGGCGTTCTTCGGTGATGGCATTGCCGCGGCATTCACCGCCGCGGTCGCCGTGCTGATCATCGCCTGCCCGTGCGCGCTCGGTCTTGCAACGCCGACGGCGCTCATGGTGGGGACAGGTCGCGGCGCGCAGCTCGGCATCCTGATCAAAGGGCCCGAGGTTCTCGAGACGAGCCGTCGAGTCGACACGATCGTTCTCGACAAGACCGGCACGGTCACGTCGGGTCAGATGACGCTCGTCGACGTGGTCGCCGCAGATGGAGTTGATGAAGCCGAGGTACTCCGCCTGGCCGGAGCACTCGAAGATGCATCGGAGCACCCCATTGCACGCGCCATCGCGACAGCTGCCGAACGCACGGGCACGCTCCCTCGTGTCGAAGACTTCACGAACGTCGAGGGCCTGGGCGTTCAGGGCGTCGTTACCGACGGCGAGTCGAGCCATGCGGTTCTGGTAGGTCGACCTCGCCTGCTCGCCGATTGGTCGCAGCCTCTCACACCAGAACTCGAATCGGCGATGGATGCTGCGGCCGCGTCGGGCCAGACAGCGGTCGCCGTGGGCTGGGATGGCGCCGCCCGCGGCATCCTCATTGTCGCTGACGCGATCAAGCCGACCTCTGCCGAGGCGATTGCGCGGTTGCGTTCGCTGGGGCTGACCCCCGTGCTGCTGACCGGAGACAACGAGACCGTTGCGCGGTCAGTCGCAGAGGCCGTCGGCGTCGACAGTGAGAATGTGATCGCCGAGGTGTTGCCCGCAGAGAAGGTCGCTGTGATCACGCGGTTGCAGGGCGAGGGCAAGCGTGTAGCGATGGTGGGTGACGGCGTCAATGATGCTGCTGCGCTGGCGCAGGCCGATCTGGGACTGTCGATGGGCACGGGAACGGATGTCGCGATCGAAGCATCCGATATCACGCTCGTTCGCGGGGACCTGCGAGCTGCCGCCGACGCCGTGCGGCTGTCACGCCGCACTCTCGGCACGATCAAGGGCAACCTGTTCTGGGCGTTCGCGTACAACGTCGCGGCGTTGCCGTTGGCGGCGGCCGGTTTGCTGAACCCGATGTTCGCGGGTGCGGCGATGGCGTTCTCATCGGTCTTCGTGGTGTCGAACAGCCTTTTGCTGCGCCGCTTTAGGGCCCTCAGCTGAGGCGGCGGCAGCGTCAGGAGATCTTCCCGCTCTCGCGCGGATTGACGCCCAACAGCGTCCTTCCCTCCGGCCGCACGGCAAGCTCCGGCGGCACCGACGGTCCGTCAATCGTGGCGTCATGCAGGTGGCACGCGACACCACGGTGCGCTTCATCGTCGCCATAAAGGGTGTCTCCCAACTGCGGCACAACGCGCGCACACGCACCGAACGCGTACGGGCAACGAGTGCGAAACCGGCATCCACTCGGCAACGACAGCAGATCGGGCGGCGACCCTGGAATGCCTCCGAGCTCGCGCTTCGGCCCGCGCAGCGGCGGAAATGAGTGCAGCAATCCCGCCGTGTACGGGTGCCGCGGCTCGTGGTACACCTCACGACTCCCGGCGTCTTCGACAATCTCGCCCGCGTACATGATCGCAATGCGGTCGGCCAGCTCGATCAGCAGCGACACATCGTGCGTGATGAAGATCACCGAGAACCCGAGCTCATCTTTCAGCTCGATGATCTGCTCGACGATCTGCCGTTGCATCACGACGTCGAGCGCCGTCGTCGGTTCGTCCATGATCACGAGCTCCGGCTCGAGGGCCAGCGCCATCGCGATCATCACGCGCTGCCGCATGCCGCCCGAGAGCTGGTGCGGGTAGCTGTCGAGCCGATCGGCAGAGATTCCCACCATTGTCAGCAGCTCGGCCGCTCGCTCGCGCATGGCCTTGCGCGGTATCTTCTCGTGCGCTGCAATGCCGTCCATGAGCTGCTTGCCCACACGGTACACGGGGTTGAGCGCGTTCATCGAACCCTGAAATACGATCGCGGTGTCTCGCCATCGTTGCGCCCGAAGCTGCTTGTCGCTCATGCGCAGCAGGTCGCCCGATCCACCACCACGCGAACTCGTGAACATCACCTCCCCTCCCGTGATCACGCCGGGCGGTGGCAGCAGCCGCGTCGCCGCGTAGGCGAGCGTCGACTTGCCGCATCCACTCTCGCCTGCCAGACCGAGAATCTCACCCCGATGCAGCGTGAGGTTGACGTTCGACAGCGCGGTCACGGCGTTCTCGTCGTACCCATAGTCGACCGAGAGGTCGCGAATCTCGAGCAGCGGCTCCGTCTGCGTGCGCGGTGGGGTTGTGATGGTCACGCGGTGACCTCCTCGGTGTTCGTCGTTCGGCCTGAATGGGCAGTGTCGCTCGAGGGACCGGAACCTGCAGCATCCGTCCTGGCCTGGTCGCCGCTTTCGACATCGGTTCCGCGAGCACGAGAAGGCTCCGGATGCTGCGAGCCGCCGCCCCGATACACAGGAGTGAAGCCGATGCGCGCCCTGATTCCCTTCTTGCGCAGCAGCGACGCGGACGCCGCCGTGTTGCGCAGCCGCGGGTTGACGAACTCGTCGATGCCGAAGTTGATGAGCGTGAGCGACGTTCCGACGGCCGCGATGCACAACCCCGCCGGAACGAACCACCACCACGCCCCGAGCACGAGCGCCTGGCTCGACTGCGCCCAGAACAGGATCGTTCCCCAGTTCCACTCCGAAATGCTCGTGACGCCGATGAACGCGAGCGTCACCTCGGAGAGGATCGCGAAGATCGCCGTGCCGATGAAGCCAGAGGCGATGATCGCCGTGAGGTTGGGCATGATCTCGAAGAAGATGATGCGCCACATCGGCTCACCGTTCGCCCGCGCCGCCTCGACGAAGTCGCGCTTGCGCAGCGAGAGCGTCTGCGCTCGAAGAACGCGCGAGCCCCACGCCCACCCGGTGAGCGCAATGATGAGGGCGATCGTCACGCCACCCGCCGACGGCACGAGGGCCGCGACGATGATGATGAGCGGCAGCGCCGGAATGATGAGAAACACATTCGAGAGCAGTGAGAGCAGCTCGTCGCCGATGCCGCCGAGAAAGCCCGCCGTGACACCGACGATCACGGAGATCATAGTGGCGAGCACACCCGCGAGGAGCCCGACGAGCATGACGCCGCGCGTGCCGACGAGCAGCTGCGAGAAGATGTCCTGCCCGGTGTTCGTCGTGCCGAGCCAATGGTCAGCACTCGGCGGCTGAAGCGAGTCTTGCGTCACGGCGTTCGGGTCGTGCGGCGCGATCCATGGACCGATCACGGCGAGCACGAGAAAGAAGGCGAGCATGATGAGCCCGATGAGTGCTTTGCGGTTACGCAGGATGCCGAGGCTGCGCGTGCCGCGAGAGCGCTGCTTCTTCTCGGGCTCCACCTCACTGAGTCCGATGGGGTCTGCTTGAACGGACATGATCAGCCCTCCACTCTCGTGCGCGGGTCAAGGAACGCGTAGACGAAGTCGGCGAGCATGCTCGCGACGAGCACCGAGATGGTCACGACCAGGAAGGCGCCCTGCATGAGCGGGTAGTCCTTCGATCCGATCGCCTGGAACAGCATGTAGCCGATGCCCGGATAGCTGAACACCATCTCGGCAACGAGCGTGCCGCCGACGATGAAGCCAAGCGAAAGCGCGAACCCCGAGATGCTCGGCAGCACGGCGTTGCGTGCCGCGTAGCCGAACATGACCTTGCGCTCGGGGAGCCCCTTGGCCTGCGCCACGGTCACGTAGTCCTCGCTCGACACCGTGACCATCATGTTGCGCATGCCGAGGATCCACCCGGAGATTGAGCTGATGATGATGGTCAGAGCGGGAAGGATGCCGTGGTAGATCGCCCCGCCGATGAACTCCATGTTCCATCCGGGCAGCGTTCCCGGGTCGTAGCCTCCCGCAGCGGGGAACATCGGCCAGGCGACAGCGAACACGGCGATCGCGATGATGCCGAGCCAGAAGTACGGAATCGCCGAGAAGAAGTTGGCGATCGGTAGCAGGTTGTCGGCCCAGGTGCCGCGGCGCCAGCCGAGACCGACGCCCGCGAGCGTGCCCAGCACGAACCCGATGACCGTCGAGAGGCCGACCAGTGCGATGGTCCACGGCAGCGACTGCCCGAGAATCTGGCTCACGGGCGTCGGAAAGTAGGTGAACGAGATGCCAAGGTCGCCGTGGAACAGGTTGTTCAGATAGGCGACGTAGTCTTGCCACACCGTGCGGTTCTCGTCGAGGCCGAAGAGCACGTACAGCGACTCGACAGCATCCGTGTTGAGCCGCCCCTGAAACTTGTTGATGAGTGATTGCACGGGGTCGCCAGGCAGCATCCGCGGAATGAAGAAGTTGAGGGTGATCGCCGCCCACGCGGTGAAGAGGTAGAAGCCGAGCCGGCGCAGAAAGTACGTCATGCCTTCGCTCCGAATGCTGCTTCACGTTGTGCCTTCGCGTCGTCGGCGTAGAGCCAGCAGGCCGCCTCGTTGCCGTCGTCACCGGCGAACATGGGCGGGGCTTCGGTGCGGCAGCGTTCCATGGCGAATGGGCAGCGCGGGTTGAAGCGGCAGCCGCTCGGCGGCGCGATGAGACTCGGTGGTTCGCCCTGCGCCTCCGTCTTCTCGAGTTCCTCGAGCCGGTCGGCGTCGGGAGCAGACGCGATGAGCAGCTGCGTGTAGGGGTGACGAGGATGCTGTGTCACGGCCTCGCTCGGGCCGCGCTCGACGATCTGCCCGGCGTACATGACGACTGTTCGGTCGGCGAAGTACCGCGCGGAGGCGATGTCGTGCGTGATGTACAGCACCGCGAGATTGAAGCGGTCTTTGAGGTCGCGCAGCAGATTGAGCACACCGATGCGGATCGACACGTCGAGCATCGACACGGGCTCGTCTGCGAGAAGCACCTCGGGGTCGGCACCGAGCGCGCGGGCGATGGCGACGCGTTGCCGCTGCCCGCCTGAGAGCTCGTGGGGAAATTTCTCGAGGTAGCGTTCGGGAGGAGTGAGGTCGACCCGTTCGAGCAGCTCGAACAGCATCCTCTCTCGCTCGTCACGCGACATGCGGCCACGGTGGATGCTGAGCGACCGCGTGAGCACGTATCGCACCCGGTGAATGGGGTTGAGCGAGGCGAACGGGTCTTGCAGGATCATCTGCACGCGCCGGCAGTACGCGCGAAATCTGCGCCCGAACCGGGAGGTGACCGGATCGCCCTCGAGCAGCACCTCCCCAGACGTGTGCGGCATGAGCTTGGCGAGCAGGCGGGCCACGGTCGACTTGCCCGATCCGGATTCGCCGACGAGCGCGACGACCTCGCCCGCGTGAAGGTCGAGATCGACGCCGTCGACGGCGTGCACGACGCGGCGGCTCGGGCCCTTCACGGGAAAGTGCTTCGTCAGCTCGCGTGCGGCGAGCAGCGGTGTCTCTGACGTGCGACCGGTGTCGCCGTGGTGAGAGTGGGAGCTCACGGTGAGTGCCTTCCTAACGTGGGAGACGTCCGGGGCGGGCGCGAACCCGCCCCGGTGTCGTTTACTTCGCCGGTGTGAGGTTCATCACGATCTTCGAGATGCTCGGCTGCGTCGGCTGTGGCACGGCGTACGGGTCGTCTTCGCTCGGAAAGCCCGTCCAGTACTTCGTGCTGTACTGCGCACCGATCGGGCCCGCTGCCATCGGAATGGCCGGCACCTCTTCGACGAAGATCTCCTGAATGCGATCCATCATCTTCTGACGCGCTGCCTCGTCTGGCGTGACCGCGTAGTCTGCGAGGAGCTTCGTTACCTCGTCGTTCTCGAAGCGTCCGAAGTTCCACGACGCTGCCTCGCCAATCGGCTTGAGCTGCGCGCCGTCCATGATGTTCGAGTAGATGTCCCACGGCGTCGCGCCCGTGTTCGTCCAGTGCAGCGATGCCTGGAAGTCTCCCTCGGCGAGCGCACTCGTCCACGCGTCGACGGTCGGCGTCTCGACGGTCGCGTCAACGCCGATCTCCGAGAGGTTGTCGGCCATGATCTGCAGGCTCGCGAGGTAGTCGGACCAGCCGGCGGGGTCGATGAACTCCACCGTCACCTGGTTGCCGTCAGGGTCGATGAGCTTATCGTCGGAGTTCCACGTGTAGCCGGCTTCTTCGAGAACCGCCTTGGCGCCCTCGACGTCGACCTCGACGGTCTTGCCCTTGTACTGCTCGGCCGTGAACGCGTCACCCGCGGGCGACGGGAGTCCCGTCACGGTGTCGACGAGTCCCTTGAACCCGGAGTATCCCTGGGTGTGCACGGCCTCACGGTCGATGACCATGTTCGTCGCCTGGCGCATGGCGACGTTGTTGAACGGTGCCTCCTGTGTGTTGAGGAAGAGCGCGTCGATTCCGAGGCCCGTCGGCATGTAGGCGTTGTTGGTCTCAGACTTCGACAGGTAGGTCTTCTCCATGTCGGGAATGAACACGTAGCTCCACTGCGCAGAGCCCGACAGCAGGGCGGTCAGCTGAGCGTTGTTGTCGGTGTACGAGGTGTACTGAATCTCCGGAACCGGAGGAGTCCCTCCCCAGTAGTCCTCGTTCGGCTCGAACGTGATGACCTGCTGCGTCCACGACTTGAGCGTGTACGGGCCCGTTCCCACGGGGTCTTGGTTCGTGTCTTTCGTCGGATCGTCCATCTTCGACCAGACGTGCTCGGGCACGATGAACGTTCCGAGCACCTTCGTCTTGTTGAGCAGCTGCGACGATTCGAACGTCAGCGTGACCGCGTCGCCATCGACGGTGACGTCTTTATACGAAATGGCGTTCGCGTTGAAGCCCTCGGTGTCCTTGATGAGATTGAACGTGAACGCGACATCGTCGACCGTCATCTTCTCGCCGTCAGACCACGTGACGTCATCGCGCGGCGTGATGCTCACGGACGTGTAGTCGTCGTTCCATTCCCATGACTCGGCGAGCCATGGTTCGGGTTCCGTCGCCGGATCCGTCGGGTTCCACTGGGCGAGCGGCTCGTACATGAGCCACGTGTACCCGAGGCTGGCTGCCGCTGAGGTAGCGATGAACGGGTTGTTGTTGTCGGTCTGCGGACCGTTCGGCATGCCGATCGTGAGGGGATGCTTCGCGCCTCCCCCGTCGTCGCCTCCTGATCCGCTGCAGCCGGTGAGTACCAGGGCGAACGCTGCCGCCCCGACGGCGAGTTTCGCCATCATTCCTTTCTTCACGGTGTGCCTCCTTGCACATAGCGCCCGAACGGGCGGTGGGGTCATCTCTGTGTTGGGTCGTGTGAGCTGGCAAGCATGAGTCCGAGTGGCAGGTCGGCGCTCGATCGGCCTGCACGGATGCGGTAGGGCACCGCCGGGCGCAGCCAGGTCCTGTTCTCGACGTCCCAGATCTCAAACGCGCGGCGCGGCAGCACGACCTCGACGGTCGCTGACTCTCCCGCGGCGAGCTGCGTCTGGGCGAAGCCCCCGAGCCACCGCACGGGTCGCGACCGGTCGCCCGTGGCATCCTCGATGTAGACCTGAACCGTCTCGGTCGACTCCCGCTGGCCGACGTTCTCGATGTCGACCTCGAGATGCACGTTCCCGTCTGCGGCAGCCACCTCGCGCACGTCGAGATACCGCCACGCTCCGTACCCGAGGCCGAAACCGAACTCTCGTGCGGGTGCGGCGTCGCCGGCAAGCCAGCCGCGGTATCCGACGTGAACGCCTTCGACGTAGTCGACGGAGCCGTCGTGCGGGACCGCGTGGGGAACGGGGCAATCCTCGAGCCTGGCGGGCAGCGTCCACGGCAGCCGACCCGCGGGCTCGGTTCGCCCGGCGAGCGCGTCGGCGAGACCATTGCCGCCCTCTTGCCCTGGCAGCCACCACCAGAGCACAGCCGAGACCTCGTCGATCCACGGCAGCACCACGGGCGCGCCCGCGTTGACGACGACAACGGTCGGCGTTCCCGTCGCGGCGACGGCCCGCACGAGGTCATCTTGCCGGCCGGGCAGGTCGATGTTCTCGCGATCCCACCCCTCCGACTCCGTTTCTTCGTTTGTGCCGACGATCACGACGGCGACGTCCGAGTTCTCGGCTGCGGCGACAGCATCCGCAATCTCCTGGTCGAGCGTGAGGGCGTCGGGCTCGTGGCGCAGGGCGAAGCGCACGAACGTGCCGTAACCGTCGGCGTCGACGACCTGCAGTCGAGCCTCGATGCTGACGGTGAACGGCTCGTCGTTCGAGAACATGCGCGCAGGACCGTCGGGATTGTTGGCGCTCGAGTTGAGGATCACCTCGGAACCCGCGAGATGCTCGGACTGCGAGACACGCTGGCCATTGAACCGGATGCTGTGAGCGCCGCACGTGCCGAGATCGATGCGGTGCGTTCCTGCTGTGAGGCGCACCCGTGCGCGAACGAGGGCGCTGCGCGCACGATCGTCGACGTGGCGGTTCCACGCTTCGTCACCGGGAACGACGACCGGGTCGTTGAGAGGAGAGCCGGCGCTGTCGAGCAGCGTGAGCTCGTAGCCGGGTTCACCGTCGGGTGTCTCCACGAGAGACGGGTCGATGCCCGGAGCGTGTGCTCGCGCGGAACCGCCTCGCGAGAGGCTGACCTCAGCGTTCGGGAACGCGGCGCGCAGCGCGTCGACGGGGCGCGACTCGTACGGCGCGTGCACGAACGCGCTGCCGCCGCCCTGCACGAACGGATCGACAGCGTTGGGACCGATGAGGGCGATGCGCTGCGACGCCGTGGGATCGAGCGGCAGCACACCATCGTTTCGCAGCACGACCATCGAGCGGGCGACGGCGTCGCGCAGAAGCGCGCGCGTCTCGTCGCTGACGGGTGTGTCGGGGTCGACGTCACCGCGGGGCACGTCAACGCCCGGCGGAATCGAGGCACCGCGTCCGATCGCTCCGACGCGCTCGGCGAGCCGCAGCATCCTCTCGACCTTCTCGTCGATCACATCTTCGCTCACGCGCCCGTCGCGCACGGCGTCGAGCAGATTCTGCTCCCACGGACCACCGGGCCCCGGCATGACGAGGTCGAGTCCCGCGTTGGCGCTCTCGACCGTTGACCGGGTCGCGAGCCAGTCACTCACCACGACTCCGTCGAAACCCCATTCACCCTTGAGCACGTCGGTGAGCAGATGCGTGTGCTCGGTCGCGAGGTTCGTCTCGGCGCCGTCATCGACGCGGTTGTAGGCCGCCATGACGCTCCAGGCGCCCTCGCGCACGAGCGTTTCGAATGGCGCGAGATAGACCTCGCGAAGGGTGCGCTCGTCGATGCGCGCGATGTAGCTCGTGCGGTCGGTCTCGGATTCATTGCCGACGAAGTGCTTGATGCACGCGCCGACTCCCCCGCGCTGCATCGCGGCGACGTACGGAGACGCGATCGCCGTGGTCAGCAGCGGGTCCTCAGAGAGGCACTCGAAGTGGCGCCCGCCGACGGGAGTGCGCTGCAGGTTGACGACGGGAGCGAGCACGACATCGATGTTCTTTCGCTGTGCCTCGCGAGCGACGAGGGCGCCGAGCTCTGCAGCGAGGCGCGGGCTCCACGTGGCGGCAAGAGCCGATGGGCTGGGCAGCTGCGCCGAGGAGGTGAGCTCCTCGTCGACGCCGCGCACGCCGATCGGGCCGTCAGAGACGATCATGGTGCCGATGCTGAGTTCGGGAAGTGCGTGCAGCGCCCACGGCGTCGCTCCCGTGAGCAGCCGGACGCGGCTCTCGAGAGGCACAGCGCGAATGCGCTGGCGCAGCTCCTGGTCGGCACCGATTGCCGCTTGTCCGTCATGGACGACGGCGCTCGGCTCTGCATTCGGCTGCTCGCTCGCCACGGTGGCAGTGCCCACGTTCACTCCGCTCTGAGGAATCGACATTGACTCGTGAGTGAGACTGTAGCAATACTTACAAACAAGTCAGTAAGTTTTTTCTGTCACAGTTTGGTAACAGCACCGTAAGCTTGAGTGATCGGGAGAGGTCCGCGAATGAGCAAGAAATCAGCAGGCGGCTCCGTCGTGCCAGCCGCATCGCGGGCCGTGAGACCACAGGCGCGCACGGCGGCAAAGCGCGAGAGCATCTTGAAGGCTGCCCTGAGTGTGTTCGGCACCCGCGGCTACAACAACGCAGCGCTCGCAGAGATCGCGGCTGAGGCCGGGATGACGCACGCCGGAGTGCTGCACCATTTCGGCTCAAAAGAGGGCCTGCTCGTCGCGGTGCTCAAGTATCGCGACGGCGAAGAGACGAGCGGCGTGCAAGCACGCGAGCAGGTCGAAGGCCCCGCGTTTCTCGAGCACATGCTCGACACGGTCATCGAGAACATGTCGCGCCCAGGCGTCGTGCAGACATATGCTGTGCTCTCCGCCGAGTCGGTGACCGACGACCATCCGGCGCAAGACTACTTTCGAGGTCGGTTCGCGGGTCTGCGCCGCAAGGTCGCGGGCGTCATCGCCAGCGTCGCGAACCGCGACGTCGACAGTGAGGTGCAGGATGCCGCGAATGCGGTGATCGCGGTCATGGACGGCCTCCAGGTGCAGTGGCTTCTCGACCCCGATGCTGTCGACATGCCGCGCACGGTCGCGCTGATTCTCGATGAACTCATCGACCGTCTGTCGACCGGTCAGCCCGCTCCGTCAGCGGTCGAGCGCGCGAAGGCTGCGGAGGCACACGGGAGCGCGTGAACGAGCCGTTCGTTGATCAGCTCAGCGCAACCGGCGCCTTCGATTCGGCAGAAGCGTACGCCGAGAGCACGACGTCGATGACGTGCCGCGCGTGCTCGAGCGACACCGACGGCTGAACGCCACCGATCGCCGCCGAGAAGTCATTGAGCTCTGCGGTGAACGCCTGCTGCACG
Source organism: Paramicrobacterium agarici (assembly GCF_002563955.1). Taxonomy (NCBI): domain Bacteria; kingdom Bacillati; phylum Actinomycetota; class Actinomycetes; order Micrococcales; family Microbacteriaceae; genus Paramicrobacterium; species Paramicrobacterium agarici. The sequence continues at coordinate 1,005,080 of NZ_PDJE01000001.1, read as the reverse complement.
GGATCACCGTCGGGCTCCCACAGCATCCGTGTGTACCCGTCGATGTGCGAGCGGGTTCCCTTATTCGGATCGGCGACGATGAGACCGTTCTCTCCCACGATCACGAGTTCGTCCGAGTACTCGTCAGCATCAGAGACGACGGTGATGGATGCTGTCGCGCCATTCTGCAGCTGCAGGTGAACGATGCCGTCGGTCTCGACGGCCACGTCGTGGCGGTTCACGACGTTGGCGCTCACAGAGCTCGCCCATGACCCTGCGAGCCAGAGTGTGCGGTCGATGCAGTGCGCGCCGATGTTGATGAGTGCGCCGCCTCCTGCAATGCGCTTCGAGAAGAACCATGCCGATCGCATGCCCGTGCGGTAGTCGGTCGTTCGGTAATCGCGCAGCAGTATCGGCTGCCCGATCTCGCCTTCGGCGATCGCGGCGGCTGCGGCGAGCTTGTCGGGCATGTAGTGCTGAATGTGCCCGACCATGAGTGTTGTGCCCGCGGTTTCGGCAGCCTGCACCATCTGATCGCACTCTTCAAGCGAGATCGCCATGGGCTTCTCGACAAGAACGTGAAGGCCTGCTTCTGCAGCTTCGATCGTCATAGGAGCGTGCAGTGCGTGCGGAGTGTTGACGACGACGGCGTCGACGAGGCCGCTCTCGTAGAGTTCGCGGTGGTCTCCGAAGATCTGAGCGCCCTCGGGTGCAGCGGCCTCAGCGGCATCCGTGTTCACGTCGCAGACAGCGGCGAGTTCGATTCCGAGTTCGTGTGCAGCGTGGCGGTAGTAGCCGGCAACGGCGCCGGCGCCGATGAGTCCGATGCGCATAGGAGTGTCCTTTCGCTCGCGAATCTGCGTCGGTCTATTCAATCGCACTCGTGTACGTCGTGCTCAGTCGTCGGCGGACGTCGCGTCAGCGGCATCCTGCACCGCCGCCTCAAAGTCGGCCGCTTGCGACAGGCCTGCGACGCCGAGGCTTCGGCCCTGCGGATCGCTCGCGATCACACGCATTCCGCGCTCGTTGCACCACGAGGCGAGGGCCGCGAGCATCCACACGGCGACGGACTGCAGTTGCGTGACTTCGGTGAGATCGAGCACGATCACGGCGGGGGCAACACGATCGGGCGGGCGCGATTCGAGCCATTCCTCAAGGTCGAGGATCAGCCGTTCTGCACCGTCGAAGTCGATGTACCCACGCAGTCGCCACACGGCGAGATCGTCGGCGTTCTCGGCCAAGAGCTGCGCAGCATCAGCATCCTGCATCGCTCCGAGCCCTTCGTCGAGCTCTTCCGTCGCCGCCGTCACTTCGGCGGCCGACAAAGACAACGGGCGGTGCAGAATGTGCAGACCGAAGCGACGTGCGAGCTGCTGGGCCGCGACAACGCCGCGCACGCTCGCCCCGCTATGGTCGAGTCGCGGACTGTAGAGCCCGAGTCCGAATTCACCGGGGGATGCTGCGACAAGGCCGCCCGCCACACCGGACTTGGCCGGGAGTCCCGCACGCAGCAACCACTCCCCTGCATAGTCGTACATGCCGCAGGTCGCCATGATCGTCATGACGTGCTGGCAGGTCTCGGCGCTCGTGACGCGGCGACCGGTGACGGGGTTGACGCCTCCGTTGCCGAGCGTCGCGCCCATGACGGCGAGGTCGCGAGATGTGACGAGCACGGAGCACTGACGGAAGTAGACATCGAGCGTCTCGTTGACGTCGGCGGTGAGCGAACCGGCGCTGCGCATGAGGTAGGCGAGCGCACGGTTGCGGTCGCCCGAAGCATGCTCGGAAGTGAAGACAGAAGCGTCGACTGTGAGGTCGCGACCGGCGAACGCGCTCAGACGCTCAAGGATTCGCTCGAAGCGGTGCTCGGGCGATGCTCCATTGACGAGTGCAGTTGTCACGATGGCGCCCGCGTTCACCATGGGGTTCGGGGGACGCCCGGTGCCCGATTCAAGCTTCACAGAATTGAACGCTTCGCCGCTGGGCTCGGCACCGACGCGGTGGTGTACGGCGTTCATGCCGATGTCGTCGAGCGCGAGCGAGTACACAAAGGCCTTAGACACGGACTGAATCGTGAATGCCAGGTCGGTGTCACCGCTCTCGTAGACACGTCCGTTGAGTCCGCACAATGCGATGCCGAAAGCGTCCGGTTCGACGTCGGCAAGCTCCGGGATGTAATCGGCGACGTCGCCGCGGCGGTCGCTGAGCAGCCGATCGTGCACGACGTCGAGAAACGCGGTGACGATGTCAGAAAGCGTCGCGGGTGTTCTCATGCGCCCATGCTACGTGCCGCCCGCGTGCACCGTATTCGGAGGTTCAGCATGAACAGGGAATACGCCCGCCAACCGTGACGCTGCTCCTGGTATGAAGAAAATCGGGTTTCTCTCGTTCGGCCACTACCAGAGCGTGCCCGGCTCTCGCGTACGGTCGGCGCAAGATGCCCTGATGCAGACGATCGAGCTGGCCGAGGCTGCTGAAGAGGTCGGTGTTGACGGCGCGTACGTTCGCGTTCACCACTTTGCCACGCAGCTGGCATCGCCGTTTCCGCTGCTAGCCGCGATGGGTGCTCGAACGAGTCGCATCGAGCTCGGCACCGGTGTGATCGACATGCGTTACGAGAACCCGCTGTACATGGCAGAAGAAGCGGCGGCGGCAGATCTGATCAGCAACGGTCGTCTCCAGCTCGGCATCAGTCGAGGATCGCCTGAGCACGCGGATCGTGGTTTCGAATCGTTCGGATACGTCACTCCAGACGACACGACAGACGCTGATGTGGCACGACACAAGGCGGAATTATTCCGTGCGGCGATCGTCGGCGCCGGGGTTGCGAAGGCGAACCCTCAGATGGCGGGGCACAGCGGGGCGCTTGCAATCGAGCCGAGGTCGCCGGGCCTCGAGAAGCGCATCTGGTGGGGCTCCGGTTCCCGAGCTACTGCCGAATGGACCGGACAGCAGGGCATGAACCTCATGAGTTCGACGCTGCTCACCGAAGACACCGGCATTCCATTCCACGAGCTGCAGGCGGAGCAGATCCGGCTCTACCGAAAGGCATGGGCGGATGCCGGTCACGACGGCGAACCGCGGGTATCGGTGAGCCGCAGCATCATGCCCCTCGTTACCGACGACGACGTGCGTTACTTCGGGCTCCGCGCACAGGCAGAGAGCGCCGATCAGGTCGGCCACCTTGATGGTGGTCTCGCGCGCTTTGGCAAGAGCTATATCGGTGAGCCGAATGCGCTCGTGCGAGAACTCGCTGAGGATTCGGCGATTGCCGAAGCGGACACTCTGCTTTTGACGGTGCCGAATCAGCTCGGTGTTGACTACAACGCCACTCTTCTTGAGAGTGTCGTGAAGTACGTTGCGCCAGAACTCGGCTGGCGCTGAGAGTTCCGTTGATGAGCATGGAGCGCACATGGAGATCAATCTTCCTTCGGATTGCGGCAATGCTCCGCGAACGATCATCGTCGGCGAGTTCGTGGCGAAGTGGGCACAAGGTGAATCGGATGCCGTTGCAGAATGGCTCGCTGACGAGGCACGCTGGTCAATCGTTGGTGAGGGCACGCATCTCGGCCCCCGCGGCTCGAGAGAAGCAATTCCTCGCATCACAGCGGAACGCCTTGATGTGCTCTCAATCGTGGCCCACGGGCGGTTCGCCTCCTGTGATGGTTATCTAGAGGCAGGGACAACGCGCATCGCTTTCAGCCATGTGTTCCGGTTTGCTGGCGCGTCAAAATCCGCAAAAGTTGCGGAACTGCGCACGTATCTTGTCCAAACGTCTTGAGCCTCAGCTCAAGTCAGACGGCGCGGAGGTGAACTGTGGCTGAGCCGGAACATTCGAGTGATGCGGACCCTGCTCGTTCCGCCGAGGCGCGATTGCTGTTCTGGCTCAAGGTTCCCTATGTGGCCGACGTCGCGCTTGTGATCATCGGCGCCGCGTTGCTATTCGTCGACAACGCAGTTGGCTGGTGGGTTCTCGTGTTCGCCGCCGTTCGCGCGGTCATCGGAACGATTGCGCTGTTCTGGCTCTATCCCCGTTTGAAACGGCGCTCCGGGCACTCCGAGTAACGCTTCGAGTGGTCTCACTCGTGCGTATCGTGTCTTGGAGCCGCCGCACTGTCAGGAGTGCGGCCCGGTATCTCGTCCGCCGTCGGGCGGGTTGCCGTCTTCACCGTTGGTCGTGCCTTCGGGCGCACTCGTCTCTGGTCCCGTCGCACTCGTGCCTGGCCTGCCCGCGCTCGCGTCGCGTGGCGCTCTCCGTTGCCCCAGATACCGTCGGCTGACATACCAGCCGGGCGGGATCACGCGTGGTCGGCCGTTGTTGTCGCGGGCGATCGACCATTCTCCGCGTTCGAGCAGCCTGTGATGAAACCAGCAGACGAGGACGCCGTTGGACAGGTCCGTTTTGCCGCCGTTCTCCCACCCGTGAATGTGGTGTGCTTCGCACAGCCAGGCGGGGATGGTGCAGTCGGGTGCGACGCAGGTGGGTCCGTCTCTGGCGATCAACGCCAAACGCTGCTGTGTGCTGAAGAACCGTTCGGCGGTCCCGAGATTGAGCACTTCCCCGTGCTCGTCGATGGTGACTGTTCTCGTGTCTCCGTCGCACTGCATTTGCTTCACAAAGCTCATCGGCAACGGTGCCTGTGTCCCCGGTGACCACGCTGCCCCGGTCCCTGTGTTGAGGTTGCGTTCGTCCACGGTGACGAGCACGGTCGGGCCTCGGCCGTGGAGTTTGGGTGCGGTCTTCTGTTTCCCGGTGCCGCCGATGATCGTCGTGAATACGTCGGCGCGTTCTTGCGGTTTCGACCGCTCCTCCGGTGCTTGCTCGTTGTCGGCTTGCTCGTCGGCATGCATAAACGTCGGGCTGGTGCGTTTGGACATGTAGGCGTCGAACACGGGTGTCACCTGTGCCGCCTGCTCCGGGGACAGGGTGCCCGTGATCTTCAAGGTGCCGTCTTCTTGGTGCCGGAACACGAGCTTCCGCGCCTCATGCAGTTCGTCGGCGGTAGGTTCGACACCGTCAGGGTCGAGAACGGCGCAGAACGCTCTCGCCTGCTGACGGAGATTATCCGCTGACACGGGTGCTTCCCCGTTCGCGCCGGTCGCGTTGCCCAGCAGCGTGGCTTCTGCCCAGTCCATCTGCTCCGGCACCGCACGAGGGAGCACTGGCGCGAGGGTCGTGGTGATGGCTTCGGCAGCGTCGAGGCCGATGACACCGTCGCTCAACGCTTGCGCGGTCTGCGGGAACACCGGATCAAGGGGCAGCCCCGTGTCGGAAACTCGTGGTGTCGTATGAGTGGCGAGTTTCGTATACCGGTACGCGGTCGAGTTCTTCGCCCCCGTGATCTTCTCAAACAACGCTGCCGGCGAGGAGCATCCATGGCGGGCGGCGAGACCGGAAAACCCGGCGTCGGTGTCGGAGCGTCGGGCGATGTCGCCGACGTTACCGACCTGGCGGCCCTCGAGAAAGCGGGTCGCGGTGGCTAACAGTCCCACGTAGTGCAGCAGCCCATTCCCGGAGAGAGCCTGCGGGTCAACCTCACGCAACTCCGTCAGGGCATCCAGCAGCTGTTCGCCTGCCGCCGATGCGACAGCATCCGGGCCGTCCATCGGCTCGAATCCCGGTGCTGCTGCCGTGTTTTCCATGCCAACAGTCTTCCAGCACCCACCGACATTGCCACCGACAGAAAACCCGGTCAGACAAGCATTGTGTAAAACTCAGCAGGCAGTCTCCCTGTGGACAGAGAGTGGCACCGTGAGGTCTTTTCGCAGCTCTCTTTAAACCACGCGGGCGACAGCAAGCAGATGAGTGCTAAGGTCGCGGATTGCCGGGATCGCACTGCCCGCGCGAGCGAGTGCGCGAGCAGCATCCGTCACTGACTCATCGCCGGCCGGGAACTGCTCAGCAAGTAAGCCCGCGGGCCCCTCGATACCGTGCACCTCGATCAGCTCGAGGCCGACCGCGACGACCTCGGCCGCCAGCTCGTCAGCCGTATGAAAGTGACCGGAGGGAAATCGACCGCCTGGAATCGGAGTGCCGCCTCGAAGAACTGCGCGAGCTCAGGCGTCATGCATGGCTTTCTCCCGAGCGTCGCCGCCTGGAATGCGACGGTGCGCGACAGCGCTGCCGCGAAGACGACTCCGCCCGGTCGGGTGACGCGTGCTGCCTCTGTAAGGGCAGTCAACCGTTCACGGGCACCGGCGAGATGGTAGAGGGGGCCAAGAAGCAGAGCTGCGTCAAACTCGTTATCCGCGAACGGCAAGTCACGGGCATCGCCGACCTGCGCTGCAACCGGGTCAACTAGTTCGACAGCGAGCCCTCGACCCTGCAGCGCTCGCGCGTGAACGCTCCCTCGTTCGTGGTGAGGGAACACTATCGGATGGACGCCGCTGCGCACGGGTCTTTCACGAATGCTCCACTGCTCACCGTCAGCATCCGAATCTAGAATTCAGCCATGGCCGTGGTGAAGATCAACGCAGTGAAGGTTCCCGATGAGGCACACGCCGAGTTCGAGCGCCGTTTCATCAACCGCGCGAGAACCATCGATGACGCGCCCGGCTTTCTCGGCTTCGAAATGCTGCGACCCGTCGCCGGCGATGACCGCTACTTCATTGTGACCCGGTGGGAAGACGACGAGTCTTACGAAGCCTGGCGGGACGGAGACGCACGCGCGGCACACAAGGGCGAGCAGGGAAGACCCGTCTTCACCGAGGCGAACGTGCTGGAATTTCAGGTCGTGCTGGACGTCGACCCCAAACGCTGACGTTCAACTCCCGAGCACCATTGTGGAATAATCGCGCGCGTCTGCTCGGCAGACAGGAGGTGCGTCATGTGGGCTGAATACGGACTCGACTGGATCGATGCGATCCGCGTCGTTGTCTCATGCATCGTCTTCTACGGAGGCGTCTTACTGCTCGTGCGCGTGCTCGGGCAGCGAACACTGGCGAGCCTGTCAAGCTTTGACCTCGCCGCGATCATCGCCCTCGGCGCCGTCATCGGTCGTGCGATCCTCGGAGACACTCCGACGCTCTTTGCCGGGCTGCTCGGCCTGGCAACCCTGCTGGTGCTGCAGGCACTCACCGGGCAGATCAGGCGCATCAAGGGAGCGACACGCTTCGTGAACAGCCCCGCAATCGTCCTGATGGCGGGCAACGATCTGCTGGTCGACAATCTAGCCCGCACCCATGTCGTCTCTGACGAGGTGTACTCGACGCTGCGGCGTGCTGGAGTGAGGAATACGTCTGAGGTGGCGTGCGTCATTCTCGAGCCCACCGGGCAGATCAGCGTGCTCAAACGCGGCGAACTGATCGAACCCGAGATTTTGTGCGGGGTCGTTGGCGCCGACAGGATTCCCTTGGAGCTCCGCGCCGCCGAATAAGCGCGATCTGCCGGCATCACGGCCGACACGGAGAAGCACACAGGTTATTCACAGATTCTGCTAGCCTCGAAGAGCCGGCGGCATCGGGGCCACCGCGCGGTTGCATAGGCGCACGCAGCGAAAGGGGAGAACTCCATGGGTTCCCTTGTTCTTATGATCATCGGGCTGGCGATGTTCGTCGCCGGGTATCTGGTTTATTCGAAGTACCTCGCAAAACGGGTATACAAGCTTGACGACAAGTTCAAGACGCCCGCTCACGAGATGAATGACGGCGTCGACTACGTCCCCACGAACAAATACATTTTGTGGGGCCACCACTTCACGTCCGTTGCCGGAGCCGCCCCGATCGTCGGGCCCGCAATCGCGGTTATCTGGGGATGGCTGCCAGCGTTCCTCTGGGTGACGCTCGGCACAGTGTTCTTCGCCGGCATGCACGACTTCGGCGCTCTGTGGGCGTCGGTGCGCAACAAGGGGCGCTCCATCGGCGCCCTTTCGGGCCGCTACATCGGCAAGCGCGGGGCGAACCTGTTTCTCATCGTCATCTTCCTGCTGCTGCTCATGGTGATTGCGGCGTTCGCCGTCGTCATCAAGAACCTGCTCATCAGCACACCCACAGCAGTCATTCCGACGTGGGGAGCGATCATCGTCGCGCTGCTCGTCGGCATCGCGGTCTACCGCATGCGCTGGCCGCTGATTCCGGTGACCGTTGTCGGTGTCGTCGCACTGTATGCACTGATCGTGCTGGGCAACAGCGTCCCCGTCGTGCTTCCGGAGTCGTTCCTCGGCATGAGCCCGGCCACGTTCTGGATCCTCACGCTCTTCATCTACGGTGCGATTGCCTCGCTGCTTCCCGTCTGGGTGCTGTTGCAGCCGCGCGACTACATCAATGGCGTGCAACTCTTTGTGGGTCTGATCCTGCTCTTCGGCTCGGTGCTGATCGCCACTCTGTTCTCAGCTGTTAAGCCCGAGATCGTTGCTCCCATGTTCAACACGAACCTGCCTGAGGGAACGCCGAGCATGGTCCCGCTGCTGTTCGTGACCATCGCCTGCGGCGCGATCTCAGGATTCCACGGCATGGTCTCGTCGGGAACGAGCTCGAAGCAGATCGACAAAGAGACGGATGCTCGATTCGTCGGGTACTTCGGCGCTGTTGGTGAGGGCCTGCTCTCGCTCGGCACGATTCTCGCCGTCATCGGCGGCATCAAGTCGGTCGCCGACTGGGAAGAGATCTACAGCTCGTTCGGGGCTGGCGGCGTCGATGCTTTCGTGAAGGGTGGCGGCTATCTCATGGAGAACGGCCTCGGTCTGCCGGCTTCCCTGAGCGCCACCGTGCTCGCGACGATGGCCGTGCTGTTCGCCGCGACGACGATGGACACCGGCATGCGCCTGCTGCGCTTCGTGGTGCAAGAGATCGGTGACGCCGTCAAGGTCAAGATCACCAAGATACCGGCGACGCTCATCGTCGTTGTCGTCGGTCTTGGGCTGACGTTCTCGCAGGGCCTCGGGGGCGAGGGCGGCTTGCGCATCTGGCCGCTGTTCGGCACGACGAACCAGATCATGGCGTCGCTAACGCTCTCGATCATCGCGGTGATGCTCATTCGCAAGCGGCGCAACCCGCTTCCCGCGATCATTCCGCTTGTGCTGGTGTTCGTGCTCTCGTTCTGGGCCGCGATCGATCAGCTCGTGAGTTTCACGCAACCGGGCAACGCGGACTGGCTGCTCTTTGCGCTCGATGTCATCATCATCGTCGCGAGTGTCTGGGTCGGTATCGAGGCTGTGCTCGCAATGCGTCGAGCCGCGAAGGAACCTCCAGAGCCAGAGCACGAGGATGCCGAGCTCTCAGCGGTCCGCGAGGACGTCTGACGACGTGGCAGCAGCCGATAGCGCACCCCAGCGCCGGGAGGACCTCTCCCGGCGCTGGGCCGCTTTTCGCGACGGACTGCACGAGTTCTACGTCGGTCCGTACCGCAACATGTTTCTGCGCGAGAAACGCGACGAAGACGACTTGTTCATGATCGTCGTGCTCGGCGAGGCCCTCGGCGTTCCCGACCCGGCCGCGTTCTACTCGGCAGAGCTCATGCCCGCGGTGTGGGAGGACTTTCACGCATGGCATCGCCGCATCGGCATCCCTGACTCACCCCTGGATCACATCGCATGCTGCTAGACCTGGCTCGCTCCCGGCGCATTCTCTTTGTCGGCGGAAAGGGGGGTGTCGGCAAAACATCCGTCTCGTCTGCCCTCGCTCTCGCGCGTGCACGTGACGGCGGACGCGTGCTGCTTGTCTCCACGGACCCCGCTCACAATCTCGGTCACGCGTGGGACCGCGAGCTCTCCGACGAGTCAACGCGCGTCTTTTCAGCCGGCCAAGGGCACGTGGATGCTGTCGAAATCGACCCGGCGGCCACGATCGACCGTCACTTCGCCACGGTCGCCGCGACGATGATGCGGCTGCTGCCCGAGCGCCTGCACGACTCGGCACACCAGCATCTCGACCAGGCGAAGATGGCCCCCGGAAGCCACGAGTCCGCGGTACTCGAGCGCATCGCGGAGCTCGTCGAGTCCAGCCGCGGCACCTACGATCTCGTGATCTTCGACACGGCACCATCCGGGCATACTCTGCGTCTGCTCTCGCTTCCCGAGAAGCTCACGAGCTGGACCGAGACGCTTCTCGCGAGCCGCGACCGTTCCGAGCGCTTCGCCGCCGCCGCGCGAAGCGTTGTGGGCACGAAAGACGACGAGCCGACGGCCGATGCCGAGCTGCGCCGTACCCTCATCGCCCGCCGTGACCGCTTTGCACTCCTGCGCAGTCTTGTGACGGATGCTGATGCCGCAGCGTTCCTCGTCGTGAGCATCGCCGAGCGGCTCCCCGTCGCAGAGTCGATCGACGTCGTCGCGCAGCTCACAACGCTGGGCATCGATCCGGCTGCCGTCGTCGTCAACCGTCGCTCCCCCGCCGACGCTGGTGAACTTCTTGCCGAGCGGCGTGCGCGAGAAGACGAACACCTCGCTCGCCTGCACGCCGCCATTGGCAGCATCCCGGTGACGCAGGTTCCCCTTCTCGCAGGAGACCTCGCGGGCACCGATGCGCTGGCAGAGCTCGCGGACCAGCTCGCACCCGTGCCCGGCTGATCAGTCGCTCACGATCGGCGCCGCCGAGGCGAAACCAAGCCACGTGTGCCGATTGCGCGCCCAGCACCATCCGACCTTCGGGGCGCCCCTGCGCTCTCTGCCGTCACGCCCGGTGCCACCGCTGATCCAGATCGCGGGCGTCCGAGCGTCCAAACCGCGCGCCGTGCGTCGCCGCGACCCGATCGTCATGAAGCAGCTTCCGGGCTCAAGGCGGTCAGGATGCTGCAGCAGCCACGAGATCCCCTCGGTGACCGTGAGCGGTCGGCGGCCTCGCGTGCGCAGCTCGGCGAGCGCCTCGTCTGGGCTCCAGTTCTGCATATCATCGCCACGATCGATGTCGTGCACGAGGTAGAGCGGCTGATCGGGCACGGGCGCGTCGCCGATCGGCCGAAACTCCTCGAGGTCGGTCATGTCTTCGACGACGAATCCCGGTTTGCCGTCACGCTCGAGAAGAGCGGCGAGGGATGCTGCAGGCACGAGCGACGGGTGCACGACGACGGTCGCCGTCCGCTCGTCGCTCGAGGCTTCTGCTGCACTGGCGAGGGTGTCCTTCGCCAGCATCCGGAATTCGTGGCCGGTGAGCCCCGCCAACTCTGCGATGCCCCTCTCGCTCAGTCGTCGGATCTGCTGGGCGATGCTGTGGTCGAGCTGCGTTGATTCGGGCATAGGTGTCCTCTCGTCGGCGTTCGGCGAGAAGATCAACGCGTGCGGCGGGAATATATTCCGGACGCTGCCTGACATGCTGGGCGCGAAGCGTTCCCGTTCAGCAACGGAAGAACTCAGCTCGTGCGCGCGGCCTTGCGCATACGGCGTCGGCTTCGCCGCCAGTGCCGGTGGGCCTGGATCACCCATCCGGGCGGCTTCAGCCTCTCACGCTCGACAACTGCCTGAACCTCGGGCGCCATCGCCATCGGTGCGGGATACATCATCTACTCCGATCACTGGTTCTCCAGTGTCCCTCCTGCTCGGAGCGCATGGCAACCCTGCGTTTTCACCCGGTCACGCCGAACGCGCGCAGCGGAACCCGAGGTGCGTCGTCGCCGAGTCCTCCGTCTGCGGCGAACGTGCCGCTGGGCGGTACCGCTGGCAGTACTCGGGGGCACACAAGTGCGAGCCACCCTTCGTCACGTGGCTGATGCTCGAATCCGGGGAGGAGGTTGCCGGAACGGCACCCGTCGCCGCTGAGCGCGACGACTCGGGGCCGCATCCGCAGCCGCACCCCTGCCCGCTGTCGTCGCCCGCGGCCGTCGTCACGAGCGATCGGCCGATCGGCGCAGCAAGGCTCGCGGCGAGCGCCGCCTCGCGATGGTTGGGCGTGAATCGGCTCGACGTCCACTCCCACACATTTCCGATCATGTCGACAAGGCCGAAGTCGTTCGCGGGGAACGTGCCGACCGGCGACGTTCCCTTCCACCCGAGCGCGCCCGTGTTGTCGTACGGAAAGCTACCCTGCCAGGTATTCGCCCGCAGTTCGCCGTTTGGCGTGAGGTCGTCGCCCCACGCGAAGTCCGCGCCGTCGAGGGTGCCGCGCGCGGCGCGCTCCCACTCCTCTTCAGTCGGCAGCCGTTTGCCCGCCCAGGTGGCGTAGGCGACAGCATCCGTATAGCAGACCTGAACGACAGGGTGGTCGTCTTTGCCCTCGATCGACGAGTCAGGGCCAAATGGATGCTGCCAATCGGCACCGGTCCCCCACGACCACCACGCGCGCCAGTTGCGCAGGTCGACAGGACCTTCCGTCTCGTGAAAGACGAGGCTTCCGGGCGCACGATCCGCCTCGCTCAGCTGCGGGAACTCGGCCGCGTCGAGGCCTTTCTCAGCTACCGTGACGTAGCCGGTCGCCTCGACGAACTCACGAAACTGCCGATTCGTCACCGGGTGCCTGTCGATGGAGAAGTCGTCGACGTGCGCGGTGAAGACGGGAGCTTCTTCAGGGTAGTAGCCTTCGGATCCCATGCGGAACTCGCCCGCGGGAATCAGCACCATGTCGTCGTGCATAAAGACCTCCCGTTGCGGCACACAGCCGTGGGCTCGCGCCACCTCTAGCCTAAGCGTACGCATCATTCGCGCCTACTCTGTCGTATCGAGGTTGTGCCCTGGCTCCAGGTGTGTGCACTGTGGCAAGAGCGACGTCCGTTTCGACGTCCCAGACGATTGACCCGAAGGGAATCTCATGCGCGCTATCGTTCACCACAGCTTCGCCGAACCCGAATCGGTCCTGACCGTCGAAGAACGCACGCTCCCTGAACCGGGCGCGGGACAGGTTCGCGTGAAGACCATCCTCTCGCCGATCCACAACCACGATCTGTGGACGGTTCGCGGCACGTACGGCTTTGTGCCAGACCTTCCCGCGCAAGCGGGAACCGAGGCGGTTGGGACCGTTGAGGCCCTTGGTCACGGTGTCGAAGGTCTCGAGGTCGGGCAGCGCGTCGTCAGCGGCGGAACGTTCGGCGTGTGGGCAGAGTACTTCACGGCGAAGGCGAGCGGACTCATCCCCGTGCCCGCGGGGCTGCCAGACGAAGCCGCGGCCCAGCTCGTGGCGATGCCGCTCAGCGCGCTCAGTCTTCTGCACTCGCTTGGTCTTGACGAGGGGCAGTGGATGGCACAGAACGCGGCGAACGGCGCGGTGGGACGCCTGGTCGCGCAGCTCGCTGCTGCGCGCGGCATCGGCGTCGTCGGACTCGTCCGACGACAGGAGGCCGTTGACCAGCTGCACGATCAAGGGATCACCAACGTCATCTCGACGGCGGACGATGGATGGCAGGATCGCGTGACGACGGTCACGGGCGGAGCGCCTATCGTCGCAGGGGTCGACTCGGTCGGCGGGGCCGCTGCGAGCGACATGATCTCGCTGCTTGCCGAGAAGGGCACCCTCATCGCATTCGGCGCGATGGACTCGCCCGCGCTCGAAATCTCGTCGGGCGACCTCATTTTCAGGCAGATCACGGTGACGGGTTTCTGGGGCAGCGTCGTCAATCGCGAGATGGATGCTGCGACACGCGCCGACCTTTTCGCAGAGCTCTTGGCTCGCGTGTCGTCGGGTAAGCTCACTCTTCCTGTCGCAGCGGTGTACAGCTTCGACGACGTTCGCGAGGCCGTTGCAGCGAGTCTCGCCCCGGGCCGGGTCGGCAAGGTTCTTCTCAAGCCCTGAGCAGAGCGGGCGTGCGGCCCAGCGTGTTCGCCTCTGCAGCATCCGGAGCCGTGACGCGATCACGCAGACTCGGCGAGCCTGGAAGGCACTGGCTGCGACGGATGCGGCTCATCGCCGAGTTCTGCCTGCAGAACCCACAGTCTGGCCTTGAGGTCTTCGCGAATGTCGGCGAACGCCGGATCGTTGTAGAGGTTGCGCAGTTCCTCTGGAGCGTCGTGCAGGTCGTAGAGCTCCCATTCCGGCGGGTAGCTGCGACCGGAACTGCCCGGCAGGCCGAGGCCGTCGTTGTAGAAGTAGATGAGCTTGTAGCGGTCGGTGCGAATGCCGTAATGCGCAAACGCGTGGTGGTTGACGTCGTCGTTCTCGTAATAGCGGTAGTACATCGCGTCGCGGGTGGTTCGTGCCGGGTCCGACGTGAGTTGCGGCCAGATACTGATCCCCTGCATGCGGTCGAGGGCGTTGACCCCGGCAGCCTCGAGGATGGTCTGCGCGAAATCGACATTCGTGACGATGTGCTCAAGAGGCTCGTCGCGCTGCGGAATGCGGGACGGGCAGCTGATCAGCATTGGCATTCTGAGAGACTCGTCGTACATGAATCGCTTATCGAACCAGCCATGGTCGCCCAGAAAGAACCCCTGGTCCGAGCTGTACATGAGCAGTGTGTCGTCGAACTCGCCGCGCTCGCGCAGATCGTCGATGACGCGCCCCACGTTGTCGTCGACCGAGGCCACGCACGCCAGATAATCCTCCATGTAGCGCTGGTACTTCCACAGAGCCGCCTGCTCATACGTGAGGTCGGCCGGCGGTGTCTGCTTGAGGTCTTCGAGCGTGAGGTGGTCGGCGATGCGCATCGCTGCTCTGTGCGCCGCAGAGGTACGCGTCGAATAGTCGTCGTCGAACGTCTCGGGCACGCGAATCGGGCCAGCGTACATTCCCTTGTGCTTCTCATCGGGAATCCAGGGCCGATGCGGTGCCTTGTGGTGAATGAGCACGCACCAGGGCTCGTCACCGTCGAGCGAGTCGAGCCAGTTCAGCGCGAGGTCCGTGATCACATCCGTCGCGTACCCCTCGACGATCTCGACGCCGTCCCTCGTGAGAATCTGCGGGTCGACGTACTCCCCTTGATCCCGCAGCACCGCCCAGTAGTCGAAGCCCTGGGGGTTGTGACCGTCACCTTCGCCCATGTGCCACTTGCCGACGATCGCCGTGCGGTACCCGGCGTCGCGCAGTTGCGAGATGAACGTCGGCTGGCTCGCGTCGATGGGAGTCTCCAACGTCGTGACCCCGTTGACGTGACTGTAGGTCCCGGTCAGAATCGACGCCCGGCTCGGCGTGCACAGCGAATTCGTGCAGAAGCAGTTGTCAAGCCTGACCCCGTTCTCACCGATCTCGTCGATTCGCGGGGTGTCGTTGACAACGGAGCCGTAGGCGCCGATCGCGTGTGACGCGTGATCGTCGGTGAGGATGAAGACAATGTTGGGTCGTTTATCCCGCGTGCTCATGATCGCTCCCTGACGAGCGGATGCCGCGTGCACGGCGCTCCGCTACTGATATGCCTCGTCGTCGAACCCGCTGAGAGAAGGGTCGTAAGCCACGCCGCCGACCGGGTACATCGACGTCATCCAGTGGAAGAACTTGTCGCCGCGCTCGACGAGCAGAGCGTACAGGCGCTGCATCATCCGGTCGCGGATCTCTGCCATATCGGGAAGCTCGTAGACGTTGAGCAACTCGTCGGGATCGCGCTCAAGGTCGTAGAGCTCGTTGACCGAGTCTGGGTTGACGATGAGCTTGTGGCGATCCGTGCGCAGCATCCTCTGCGGGTACGGGAAGTGGTGCCCGTGGAACTCGCACACGATATCGTCCTGCCACTCGGTGTGCTCGCCGTTGACGAGAGGCACGAGGCTGCGCGAGTCCACGGCCGGGCTCGGGTCGAGACCCGCGATATCGAGGAACGTCGCCGTGCAGTCGAGCAGGCTGACGAACTCGTCGCGCACCTGACCAGCGGGAGCACCGGGAATGCGCACGATTCCGGGCGTGCGGTAGATGTCCTCGTACATCGCCGGGCCTTTGTCGTGAAGACGATGCGAGCCCGTGAACTCGCCATGATCGCAGCTGAAGAACACTGCTGTCTCGTCGCTGAGGCCGAGTCGGTTCATCGCGTCGACCACGCGACCGATTTCGGCGTCGATGAGCGCGACATAGCCCCAGTAGATCGCGATGAGCTTGCGGCTCGTCTCGATGGGCATGGTGTCGAACGCCCAGTGGTCGCTGTAATTCTGCTGCACCTGCGGCTTGCCCGAGAACGTCTCGGCCACCGATTTCGGCAGTTCGATGTCGTCTGCTGAGAACTTGTCGAAGTACTCGTTCGGCACGACGTAGGGCAGATGCGGACCGAAGAAGTTGAGTGCGAGGTAGAACGGCTTTCCGCTCGAGCGATAGTCGTCGGCGTACCGCTCAAGGTGCTCGATCGTGCGCGTCGCCAGGTAATGCTCGAACGTCGCCTCGACCGGCTGGTGCAGCCGAGCGGCGAGCAGGTTGCCCGGCCCGCCGTTCGGCAGCACTCCGCGAATCTGATCGCTGATTTCATAGGGAGGCAGGTCGTTCTCCTCCAGGTAGGCCAGGTAGTCCTCGTGCTCGACCGGGTTGTGCCAGCCCGCCAAGTCGGGTCCGTCGAACCCGAAGTCGGCGGCCGTGCGCTCCGTGCCCGCGTGCCACTTTCCGATGAGACCGCAGTTGTAGCCCGCCGCACGAAGGTCCGTCGAGAACGCGTACTGGTCCTCGGGCAGGTCTTCGATATAGCCGACGTTGCGCTCATGGTTCGCGAGCAGCTTGTGACGGAACGGCGCCTGCCCGGTGAGCAGACTCGCGCGGGCGGGAGTGCAGATCGCCGTTGGCGTGTACCACCGGTCGAACCGCGTTCCCGTCCGGGCGAGCTCATCGAGCACCGGAGTCTCCGCGAGCTGATTCCCATACGCCCCGAGCGTGTCCGCTCGGTGCTGATCGGTCATCACGAAGAGGATGTTCCTGGCCTGGGACAACTTATTTGCCTGCTTTCAGAAAGAGATCACCTGTGTAGTACTCCGAGGGCTCAACCGGCTCCGGGAGTTTTCCGGCCTCGACGAAGTAGTTGTTCATACTCTCGAGCCACTCGTTCACCGTGCCGTCCTTCGTGAGCTTGTCGATCTCGTCGAGGCCGAGGATCTGAACGTTTCCGGCATCCGCCTTCACCTGCTCTGGGTCCAGAGCCGAGAACTCAGCGGTCAGCTGAATCGACTCATCGACGTTCTTGGCGCGGTAATCGATCGCCTCGCGCAGCACTCCGAGCACGCGTTCGAGCTTCTCGGGCTCGTTCTCAACGAGGTCGTTTCCCGCGACGAATGCTGTGGGGAAGGCCACGGTGTCTTCGAAGTCCTTGTTCTCGGCGAGCTCGATAAGACCCGGCACCTGCTCCTTGACGGTCGCGAGCGCCGGGTACCAGAACCCCGCCCCGTCGACCTTCTTCGATGCCAGCGCCGACACGATCGCCGCCGGCTCCATGTTGACGACCTTGATGTCGTCCTTCGTCATGCCGGCTTCTTCAAGCGCAAGTGTGAGGATCATGTCTCCGGAGGTCCCTTCCGGCACGGCAACCGTCTTGCCGCGAAGGTCCTCCATCGATTCGATGCCTGGCTGCGCGACGACACGGTCGGCCTGCCCGAGGGTATTCATTGACACGAGTTTCGCCTGGCCGGATGCTGGCAGCCAGAACGCTCCTGGTCCGATGTACCCGAAGTCGAGGTCGCCGGTGCCGAGGGCCTGAATCTGAAGCGGACCGTTCGTGAACGACGTCGTGGTGATGTTCACGCCGTGCTTCTCCCAGAGACCCTGGTCTTCGGCGATCGCGAGAAGGCTCGTTCCGTTGTAGTCGGCGATGTACCCGAAGTTCACATCGACCGGTTTCAGCTCGTTGCCGTTCTCGTCTGTGGCCGCCTCGCCCGAGCATCCGGCGAGGGTGAGGGCCACCGCGACGCCTGCGGCGACAGTGCCGAGCATCTTTTTGGTGATTGACATGGTGCAGTTCCCTTTCATGGGGTTGTGATCGCCCGGCTTCGGGCGATGGGAGTGCCGGTGCTGTTACCGGACTATTGGTGGTACACCGCGTGCCACACGCGATTGCGCAGCTCGGCGAACTCCGGACTCAGCCGGACGTCTTCAGTGCGGGGGTAGGGCAGGCCCACGTCGATGACCTCGTGGATCCGACCGGGTCGCGCCGCCATGACGACGACGCGATTCGCGAGAAACACAGCCTCGTCTACGTCGTGCGTAATGAACATCACGGTGCGCTTCTCTCGATTCCACGTGTCGAGCAGCTGCTCCTGCAGCTTCACTCGGGTCAGAGCGTCGAGGGCTCCGAATGGCTCGTCCATCAGAAGGATCGACGGGTTGACGGCATACGCTCGAGCGATGGCGCAGCGCTGCTTCATACCGCCCGAGAGCATCTTCGGCAGCGCATCCGCGAATTGCCCGAGCCCGACCATCTCAATGAAATGCTCGGCGCGCTCTCGGCGTTCGCCTGCCGCGATGCCGGCGACCTTGAGCCCGAACTCCACGTTCTTGCGCACGGTCAGCCAGGGAAAGAGGGCGTACTGCTGAAAGATCACACCGCGCTCCGGCCCTGGGCCCGAGACATCTTTTCCGTCGACGATCGCGCGACCCGAGGTGGCGGTCTCGAGGCCCGCGAGAATGTTCATGAGCGTCGACTTACCGCATCCGGAGGGGCCGACCACGGTGACGAACTCGTTGTCGCCGATGTCGAGGTTCACCTTCTCGAGAGCGACGAACTCCTCATTCTTCAACTGGAAGGTCTTGCGGACGTCTTGGACCGAGATCTTGGTCGTTGTCGTGGCTGCGTTCATGGTGTTCAGATCCGTTCCTGCCATCCGGTGAGCTTCGATTCTGCGAAGAGCAGCAGCCTGTCCATCACGAGCCCGAGAATGCCGATCGCCACGATGCCGACGAAGATCGTGGCGAGATCGTAATAGAGCTGAGCCTGCTGCATCCGGTGGCCGAGCCCGGCCTGCGCGGCGAGCAGCTCAGCTGCGACGAGCGTCGCCCATGACGAGCCGAGGCCGGTGCGCATGCCGACGAGAATGAAGGGCGTGGATGCTGGCACGACGACGCGCACGAAGATCGTGCCGTCCTTCGCTCCCAGCACTCTCGCCGCATTGATGAGGGTGCGATCCACGCTCACCACACCCTGGTACGTGGAGATCACGCAGACGAGGAACGCCGCGAGAAAGATCACGAAGATCTTCGGCACCTCACCGATGCCCAGCAGAACAAGCACAAGGGGCAGCAGCGCGAGCGGCGGAATCGTGCGAAAGAACTGGATCCACGGTTCGAAGAGTCCACGCGCAACGGTGTACCAGCCCATAACGAAGCCAACGGGGATCGCGAGGGCGGAACCGACCAGGAAGCCGGTGAGGACTCGACCGAGGCTGGCCAGCAGGTCCTGCTGCAGAAGGCCGGACTTCCACAGCTGCACGGCCTTCTCGATGACCTCTGGCGGAGTCGGGAACTGGAATCCGGCCAGCGAGAGCGTCCACCAGATCCCGATGCCTCCGACGACCGAGATCACGTTCAACGTGAGCAGCTTGGCGCGTTTTGTCATCTTCTTCTTGCGCGGCGGCTCACCGGGAGCGCCACCCGGCACCGCCATGGCGACTGTCGCGGAACCGCCAGCGGCCGTTGGCCCCAGGCGCCGCTTCTCTGCGGGATTCGTCATGTCGGCTACTCGTTCCATGGTGCTGAGATCTTTGTTCGGGTGCGGGAGGTCATTGCGCGCTCCTTTGCGGCTGGTCGTGGTCACCGGAAGCCGAGGGCTCGGGGTATCCGGCGAGAAGCGGAGATTGGTGGAAGATCGCGGCGATGGCACCGAGCGCGCCGTCGCTGTCGTCTAACTGAGCGGCTCTGACAACGAGCGGCTCGTCGGTGGGGATCGGGTAGAGCTCGTAGCGGATTGTGGAAGCGGCTTGCTCGACGAGCACGGGCGCGATACGCACGATCTCGCCGCCGAGTACGATCTCGCGAGGGTTGAGGGTCATGGCAGCCGCGCCGAGAACACGCCCGATCGCCGTGCCGACGTCGCGTAGTACGACGTCGACGGCTGGATTGCTCTTGGCGACTTCGAGGCCGAGATCGGCGATCGTCTCGACAGAGACGCCTCGATCGCGGCACGCCGCGAGGATGGCGGGGGCCGATGCCACCGTCTCGAGGCAGCCTCGCTTGCCGCAGCGGCACATCGATCCGTTGGGGTCGACCATGATGTGCCCGAGCTCGCCCGCGAAGCCTTTGGTTCCCGTGACAAGTCGGCCCGACACGACGAGCCCTCCTCCGACACCGTCAGAAAGCCGAAGGTAGACGAGGTTATCGACGACGTCCGGACGGTTGCTTGCTTCGGCGAGCGCGGCGAGTCGCGTGTTGTTGTCGACGAACACGGGTGCGTCGAACCGCTCCTCGAACGCCGCGTCGACGCCGTGCGGCATGAGCTGGTTCTTCCAGCTGACGGCCGGTGAGACGCTGCTGGTGCCGGTGTATGGCCCGGGAACGCCGATTCCCACGGCCTGCAGAGCGCCGTAGTGCACACCGGTCTCCTGGCTGAGCCGTTCAACCAGCTTAAAGGCGATTGCGAGCCGCTCGTCCCACGGGGTTCCGTTCGCGTATTCCTCGAGGCCAGAGGCGATGACGTTGTGAGAGGCGTCAGCGACGGCGATGTGCACGCGGCGGTGGCCGAAGTCGACGCCGATCACCTGGCCAGCCCCGGGGTCGAGCGCCAGACGCTCGGCAGGGCGTCCGCTGCCCTCACGCACGGCTGCATCCGTGTCGGCAACGACGATGGCGCCTCGCTGCAACAGGCTCGCGGTGATCTCCGAGAGAGTCGTGCGTGACAGACCGACTTTCGCAGCGAGCTCACCGCGGCTGAGGGCACCATGGGCGCGCAGGGCTGAGAGAACCCGCTCCTCGTGCGTCCGTCGCACCAGGGCGCGAACGCCATTCGTCATTGACATACGAGCTAGATTCCCAGCATCGCATTTTTCCGTCAACTATCCGGCAAAAAACTTTTCGAATTAATTCTGCCGCCGTCAGAAGTAAAGTTTCGGGCGACGAGAAGCGGGTGTCCACCGTCTGCGAACACCCGCTTCTCTGAGGCACGACCTAGCTCTGAGGTCGCTCCACGGTGAGGAGGCCGCCGAACGGACCGGACTGCTCCAGCCGCACGACGCCCGCGACGGCGGCATCGCCGATGCGATCCGGCTGCGCCCAGTACCCGTGCGCCGGGTTGCGGAAGAACGTCATCCAGACAGTGCCCTCCTCGTCGACGAACATATTGTTGTGCCCTGCTCCGACGCCCGCGGTGTACCGCAGCGAGTACGGCCCCTCGAATGAGTCCGCGACGGCAACAATCGCGTCGTACTGATACTTCTGGCCGCTGCCCGGAAGGTACGAGCAGACAGCATCCTCCCCCGTACCCGATCGGAACGACCACGCCGCGTGCATGAGGTAATACTTATCGCCGACCTTCGTCACCGACGCACCCTCGAGGTAGGGCTCTGGTTCGTATGCCCGCTGCTGAAACTCGGGCAGATTCGTCGGGTGCTCGAGGTTCTCCATGTCGGGAGTCAGTTTCGAGTACAGATCGTTGTGCAGAACGAGATATGTGTCGTCACCTTCATGGAACAGCCCGCCGTCAATGTGGTAATACTGCGGATTCGAGGCGCGAACGGGGTCGCCGAGCGGATGCTCGATGCTCGCCTCGATGTTGCGATACGGTCCCTCAGGCCCGCCCTCGCTCACGAGCATGAACGACCCGGTGAGTGTTGACTGGTCTCCCATCGTCGCGACGATGTACCACTTTCCGTCGATGTACTGCACCTCGGGAGCCCACGCGTTGCCCGCACGCTTTTCGGGGTCGTCAGGATGCTGGTATGCCTGCCAGTCGGCGACGACGACGCGGCCCGCAGAGTTCTCGTCGACGAACTCGGGCGACCAGACCTTTCCCTTCTGCTCGTCTGGGCGGATGCCGGTGGTATCGACGAGCGTCCACGGGCCATCGAGCGCCGGCGCTGTCCACATATAGATTCCGTCGTTCCACGGTGCGGCCTTGTCGAGCTCGGCCGGCTTCGTCGTTCCGGTCGCGACATACATGGTCTCGCCGTCGACCTCGAATCGGTTGACGTAGGTGTCGCGCATCCACACGCGCCCGAGCTCTTCGTCCTGCGGGCGCAGCTCGAGGTCGAGCACCATCGAGTTGTCGTCACGCGGCATGAGCTCTGACCGGTCATCGGCCGCGCCGTACGGCATGGGTTGCGGCCAGCTCTCCGGATACTCGGATGCCTCGCCGCCCATGTCATATGTGTGCACGTAGTCCATGCTCGCTGTTGCTCCCTTCGCGTTCATTGAGATGAGGCCGATGCGAAGATTGCCGAGCGTCTCGAGCGACCACACGCCACCCCACTGCCACGTTTCCCCGTCAGTACTCGACGCCATACGTACGTCGTATTCCTCGCCCGCATCGTCGCGCTGCACGTACAGCTTCAACCACGTCGTCTCTGCGGGCGCAGCACCGAACATCGGCCCGTTCGCAACATCAGTAGGCGGCGTCGTGGTTGGCCGCTGACCCTCTTTGCCGAACTCGGTCTGGTGCGCCACTTTGCCCACGCGGTTGAGCCCGATCACCGTGTGCGTGAGCTTGAGATAGCTGTCGTCGTGCTCGTACAGCACGAGCCCGGCCTGCTGAGCGGCGCGTGTTCCATTGAATGTGACCTTGGTTTCGACCATGTAGTCGGTCGACGGAGCATCGCGCACGAGAACGGGCGCCGAGTTCGTGCCGCGGAACAGTTCGGTCCCGTCCGTCGGCCACGTGAGCGAACCGTCAGAACTCGAAGCACCCTCGGGACGCCCTCTGACCCAGCTCCACTCATCGTCTGCGACGGCAGGATCTCCGGCAGCGTCGAAGTCGTCGGAGTACTCCGGCAGCAGGTCACCCGGTTGCGGGTCGGCCACGCGCTCGGTGACCGGCGTGAACAGCTCAGCCGCGCTGATGTTGTCGCCGTCGACGGTCGCGCCGGCGGCGGCGAAGCCGACTGACCCGTGGGAACTCGCCTGCTTCGGCGCCGTCACCTCGACGACGGCGAGCGGTTCGCCGAGTCCATCGGACGCGACCTCCGCCACGACCGTAGAGCCTCGCCATTCGACAGACACCACGTGCCACGTGGCGGCGTCGAAGTCGTCGGGCAGCGCCGCCGCTTCGGTTGCCACGTGGCTGCCGTGAACGATCTCAAGGCGCAGTTCGCCCTCCTCCGCGTCGATCCAGGCCGTCGTTCCGTTCTGGCCGCGAGCGCCCAGCACGATTCCGCCGGCGCCCGCAGACGCACCAGCATCCGTCGGCGTGAAGCGAACATCAGCTTGCACCCGCACGTCACCGGAGACTTTCGAGTGGCTCGTGAGCGTCGCGGCTCCCGTCATCGCGCTCGATCCTCTTCCCTCCGCTGTCATGCGGACGTGCTTTCCCGCATCGCTGTCCGTCGCGATGTCAACGCTGCTTCGGCCGCGCTTCTTCCAGGATCGCAATGAGCCGTCGGCGAAGTCGCTGCCGATCGCGGGCGTCGTCACCGGAGCGGCCTCTTCGCCCGAGGACGGTCCCTGGCCAGCACGCACGACCGGCCAGCCGTCGATCCAGTCGAGCCTGTCGATCATGAGAGGCCTCTTGGACAGGTGAAGATTGCCGACAGGAGGAAAGTCGGGATCCGCTTCGGGGATGGCGTGGTACACGAGCCAGTCCTGCCCGGCAAGGTCGGTCTGGATCGTGTTGTGCCCCGGGCCGGCAAATCCGTTGCCGTTCGAAGTGAGAACGAAGCCGGCATTACTGCTTGTCGCCATGAGATCGACCCCCGCGTCATCGACGAAGGGCCCGCGCGGGCTGTCGGAGCGGCCGACCTTCACCGTGTATCCGCTGAACGACCCGTCGCAGCATCCGCCGTCTGAATACATGAGGTAATACATGTCGTCGTGCTTGACGACGATGCCGCCCTCCATGCGCCGCCCTTGCGCGACCTGCGTCACCTCGCCAGTGAGCGCCGTCGCGTCTTCGTTGAGAGCCGAGACGCACAGCACGTCGTAGCTGCCCCAGTAGATGTAGTGCGTACCGTCTGTGTCGGTGAACAGCGACTGATCAATGTTGCCGGTGGGGCAGCCCTCGACGTCGCCGTCGATGAGCAGCCCGTGGTCTGTCCACGGCCCGGTCGGTGACTCAGCCGTCAGCAGCGCGACACCGCCGTTCGACAGTGAGTAGGTCAGGTGATATTCGCCGTCGAGGTAGCGAATGTCCGGAGCCCACGGGCGAGTACCGTTTGACCAGTAGTCGGGCCTGGCAGCATCCACCGCGTAGACATCTCCCACGTGCTCCCACGTGACCATGTCGGTCGATCGCAGGATCGGGAGAATGCGCTCGCCGTCTTCACCCGAGCTGTTGAAGATCGGGTTCGTCGTGCCGTATGCGTACCACGCGCCGTCCTTGCCACGAATCATCGTGGGGTCGGGAAAAGAATCGACGACCCCCTCGCTGACTGGGTTGGTGTACGTGGTTGCGACCTTCTTCGCAGCGGGGGCCGGATGCTGGTCGGCTGACGCTGCCCCAGGCGGAACCGCTCCGCCGATGAATGCGGCGGTCGCGACAACCGCCGCGACTCGCACCGCCAATGATTTCCAACGCATCGTGGCGTTCTCCTTCTTCGTTGAAGTCGCTGCGCGGGCATGCGCAGCATCGTCGGCACGCGCGACTTCGCGGCACGACTGAGAGATCGGGGCGTGTCATTCGGCGATACCGATCGCTTGCGTCAATCGGCCGCCCGGTGTCCCCATTCGGTGGTTGTCATCATCGAAGCGAAGTGTCATTTTTCCGTCAAGACTTCGGCAGAAAGAACCCGTGAATCGTCCGTGAACCACCTTTTCTGTTCGGTTTCGCCAGCCGTATTACGGTGCATGACGGCGGAGTATTGGCGGCTCGTCGCGGCATTCGTAGCCTGAGCGCAACGAAAGGACACGCCATGACCCTCACCGACACTGCTGCACCAGCATCCATTCCCGCCGTCTCCGCCGAGGAGCGTGCCGAGCGCCTCACATCCGCGGGCACCGCATGGAGCGAGCGCATTCAGAACGCACCGTCGAGCGCCAACCTCACCTACACCGTCACGGGAGAGGGCACCGGGTCGGTGGCATCGACGATCACCGCAGGCAAGCACACATTCACGGTCGACGAACCAGCCGCACTCGCGGGAGACGACATCGCCGCGAGCCCCGTCGAGTTCGCACTCGGCGCCCTCATCTCCTGTCAGATCGTCGTCTACCGCCTCTACGCACAGAACCTCGGCATTCAGGTCGACGACATCCGAGCGACAGCCGAAGGCAACCTCAACGTCAAGGGACTCTTCGGCGTCGATGCCGCCGTGCGCCCCGGTTTCAACGACGTTCGGCTGACCATCACCGTGACGGGCCCTGAGACGCAGGAGCGCTACGACGAACTGCACGCGGCCGTCGACGCGCACTGCCCCGTGCTCGATCTGTTCGCCAACGCCACCCCCGTGACCGTCGACGTCGTCAAAGGCTGAGCCAATCCGTCAGGGGTTCGGCAACGAATCCCTGACGTGATCACACTTGCCGAGCCCGTGACGCATAGCGTCACCACACATGCACTGCGCGCCGCGCGTGCAATACTGGCACCTGTGACAGCGGAGACCGGAGCACCTCGAGTATCGAGAGATGAGCCTCCTCACGACGTCACCGTGCTCTTGTCGGCGGTCGCAACTGGTGATCAACAGGCGTTCGGCGATCTCTACGACGCTGTCGCTGCGCGCGTGCACGGCCTTGTGCGCCGAGTTCTCGTCGACGACGCGCAGTCCGAAGAAGTGACGCAAGAGGTATTTCTCGAACTCTGGCAGTCCGCACCGCGTTTCGATTCGTCACGCGGCAGCGCGCTTGGCTGGATCTTCACTCTCGCGCATCGACGCGCCGTCGACCGTGTTCGCTCGGCCCAGTCGAGCCGAGAGCGCGATGAGCGAATCGCCAAGCGCGACGTCGACATCGCGTACGACCCCGTCGCCGAAGAGGGCGATGCGCGCGTCGAGAGCCAGCGCGTGCATCGCGCGATTATGCAGCTGTCAGACTCCCAGCGCGAGGCGATAACGTTGGCCTACTACGGCGGGTTCTCGCAAAGCGAGATCGCAGAGCGCCTCAACGCTCCGATCGGAACCGTGAAGACTCGCCTCCGAGACGGAATGATCAGACTTCGAGATCTGCTGGGGGTGACATCATGACGCACGACAAGGATGCTGACGCGGCAGCCGCGCACGCCCTCGACGCCCTGCCAAACGACGAGCGTACCCAGCACGAGCGCGCCCTCGAGCACGACGCCGAGCTGCAGGCCGAGCAGGCAAGCTTCGACGCCGTGGCGCGCGAGCTTGGCCAGGCGACGACGCCGGTCACTCCGCCCTCCGACATGAAGTCGCGCCTCATGGCGTCCATTGCCGATCTGCCGCAGCAGACGCCAGCAGCTTCCGTTGACACTCCGGCGGACGCCGAGACCGATGAGCCCGCGCAGGAGCGCACGCCACAGCACGACAGTCACACGGACGCTGTCGCGCGCACGACTCTTCCGACGCGCGCAGAGCAGCGCGCCCAGAGGCGCTGGTACACGAGGCCTGCTGCGATCGCGGTGGCTGCTGTCGCAGCATCCGCCCTGATTTTCGCCGGAGGCGCCACGGTCGGATCCCTCGTCACCGGGAACTCGGTGACTGCTCAATCCGAGGCTGCCGACAAACTCGCGGCGATCAACGCCGCCGACGATGTGCAGCGCACAAGCATCGAGGCAGACGGCACGACGGCGACTGTCGTGTGGTCGGCGGCCCTCGAGCTGTCTGCGGTCGTCATGGACGGCCTGCCCGACGCACCCGAGGGCAAGGTCTACGAGGCGTGGTACATCGACGACGCCGGAGCCGTGCCTGCCGGAACCTTCGCCGCCGACGCACACGACACGACGTGGCACGTTCTCGACGGGGAGTTCGCTCCGGGAACCGTGATCGGCATCACGATCGAGCCCGAGGGCGGTTCAGAGCAGCCCACGAGCGATCCGATCATGGTCTTCGAGACGGCGTAAACCAGAAGCAGCCGAGACCGCGACGCGCACGAGCGCGGGAGCAGATGCTCCCGCGCTCGTGCCGGTTCCGACACTGCTATCCGAACGTGAATGAATAGGCGTCGACACCCGCGCTGACCGTCACCGTCAGGGTGCCCGCGCCCTCATGGTCGGTCACCAGCTCGTATGCACGCGGAACACCCGAGACCGAGATGCTGTCTGTCGTTCCATCGGAATGCTTCACGGTCACCGTTCCGCTTCCCGAGAGCACCATCTTCACGGTGGATGCTGTGTATTCGAGCCGGATCCTCGCCTGCTCGTCGCGTGGAGAGATGGACTTCGTATCGAGGGCCCATGCGCCGTCGAGCGCGAATGAGTCGCTCGGCTGGTCGTCGGGTAAGGAGAAGTCCGTGGTCTTCGCGGAGTACGCTTCGTCGCCCGCGAAGTTCACTTGCTTCGTCGTGCCGAGGAAAGTCTCGGGCGTCTGCGATCCGTCGGGCGTCGTATCGGCGACGTCCGTCGGCTCCGGCAGATCGACATCGGGGGTCGCGTCTGTGAGCAGCTGTCGAATGAGCTTCTCGGTTGTGTCGTAGCCGCCCTCACCGAACTTGATGTGCCGCACAGTGCCTTCAGCATCGATGAGGTAGTGCGCCGGCCAGTAGCGGTTACGGTAGTTCGTCCACGTCGAAAGCGAGTTGTCGATCGCAACCGGGTATCCGATGCCGAGCTTCTCGGCACCGGCCTTCACGTTGCCGATGTCTTTCTCGAACGCGTACTCGGGT
Organism: Paramicrobacterium agarici; assembly: GCF_002563955.1. Classification (NCBI taxonomy): domain Bacteria; kingdom Bacillati; phylum Actinomycetota; class Actinomycetes; order Micrococcales; family Microbacteriaceae; genus Paramicrobacterium; species Paramicrobacterium agarici. The sequence continues at coordinate 977,498 of NZ_PDJE01000001.1, read as the reverse complement.
GAGTGCACGCCGATGACCGTGAGCCCGGCATCTTTGTATGCGTCGTACCACGCGGTCACGTGCGGAATGGAACGCTGGCAGTTGATGCACGAGTACGCCCAGAAGTCGATGAGCACGACGCGGCCGCGCAGCTCGTCGAGCGAGAGCGGCTGATTCCCATCGGTGTTGAACCACTCGGTGATTCCGGTGAGGCTCGGCGCGGTACCGCACGACTCCAGCTCGTCAGCGCCGTTCGTGCACTCGTCGAGGTGCTTGTTCTCGTCGTTGACGAGGCCGCCGAGGTTGAGCGCTTCGCTCACCTCGTCGGACTGCGCGAACTGGTCTTGAAGCGTGGCCGTGTAGTCGGGAACCAGACGCTGGAGCTGAGCGGGAACATCGAAGACGAGACCGACGGCGAGCGCGATCATGAGGGCTCCGCCAGTGATGCGGATGCCGCGCTGGCGCGACCGGAACGCCTTGATTCGCTCGGCGACACCACGTCCGGCGAGCGCGAAGATCAGAAGCGGGATTGCCGCGCCGATGCCGAACGACAGCGTGAGCGCGACGGTGTCCCAGCCGACGCGTCCCGTCGCCCCCGCGACCGTAATCGCGGCGAGCACCGGGCCCGCGCACGGAACATAGACAGCTCCGAGAGCCAGACCGAGCCCAAAGCCACCGCGGTCGGTGCCGACAGCCTTTTGCGGAATGCGTGAGAAGGGCTTCTCGAGAAGGTGCTGGAACGCCGGAACCATGAGCCCGACCCCGATGAGCACGAGCACGACGATGCCCGCCCACCGCAGCACGTCTTGCGGAAGCCCGAGCAGCGAGAGCAGCAGCGAGCCGACAAGCGTCACAAGACTGAAGCTCACGACGAGACCGAGAATCACGACGAACGGCCGCCAGCGCGACGGCGCCTTCGCAGCATCCTCTCCCCTCCCCGACTGCATACCACCCGAGAAGAAGACGACGGGCAGCACGGGGAGAATGCACGGTGAGATTCCCGTGACGAGACCTCCGAGAAACCCGATGAGAATGATCGACAGCACGGTGTCCTCCTGACGCGTTTGGAGGAGTTCGGAGCGTAAGGCGCATCTGATTGGTCAGCACCGGTTGCGAAAAACTTCCAATCCGCTCCCGGCGGGGTTCCGAACCCCGTATGTAACCAGCCGCTCCAGACCGGCAGCGGCAGACAAAGGAGTGATCATGCGCACCACATCACGAAAAGCACTCGCTGCACTCGCGCTCGCGGCTGCGGCAACGCTGACGTTCGCGGGCTGCTCAAGCAGCAGTGACATGTCGGGTGACGACGAGTCGAGTCAGAGCCAGTCTTCGCCGCAGGAGAGCGAGTCGAGCGAATCGAACGAGTCGATGGCGGATCCTGCCGCAGATCTCGTCGGCCCCGGTTGCTCCGCGTACGCCGAAGAAGTCCCCGACGGCCCGGGGTCGATCGAGGGCATGTCGTCGGATCCCGTCGCGGTTGCGGCATCCAACAACCCCATGCTGACCACGCTCGTGTCGGCTGTCTCCGGTGAGCTGAACCCCGACGTGAACCTCGTCGACACGCTCAACGGCGACGAGTTCACCGTGTTCGCACCTGTCGATGACGCGTTCTCGAAGATCGATGCCGAAACCCTCGAGATGCTGAAGACCCCCGAGGGAGCAGAGACGCTCACGAGCATCCTGACCTACCACGTGGTTCCTGGCCAGATCGCGCCTGACGCGATCGCTGGCGAGCACGAGACCGTGCAGGGCGAGACCGTCGAGGTCACCGGAAGCGGCGACGATCTCATGGTCGGTGACGCGAGCGTCATCTGCGGTGGCGTGCACACGGCGAACGCAACCGTGTACCTCATCGACTCGGTGCTGATGCCGCCGTCGATGGGCTAATCACCACGCACACGGCTACGAATGGATGATCGTCTTTCGTCAGCCGCCGATCGGGCGAAGGAACTCAGGTTCCTTCGCCCGATCTCTGTGCCCCCAGTACGGGGATCAGAACGGATGCCGCGCCGCGCGCTCCTCTAATCTTGACGTATGAGCTTCGCACCGCAGGGCCAGCCGTACCAGCAGCAGCCGTACTCGCCCTACCCGCAGTACACGCCGCAGCCATCGAACGGCATGGCCGTGACGTCGATGATTCTCGGCATTGTCGGTATCGTGATCGGCATCTGGACTCCGATTCCGTTTCTGGGACTCTTCGCCGCGATCTTCGGCTTTGTGCCAGCCGGACTCGGCGTCGTCTTCGGGCACATCGGTCTCTCGCGAGCGAAGCAGCTGAACGGCATCGGGCGAGGTCAGGCGATTGCGGGGCTCGCCACCGGATATGTGACCGTCGCGTTGATCGTGCTGGTCACGCTCTTCTGGCTCATCGCCATGATGACGTCGGCGATTGCGGATCCGTACTACTACTGAGGGTCAGTCGTGGCGGTGCGCTCGGCCCACTCGTCGGCGAGCAGCGCGTATTCGAAGCCGTCGAGCCAGCCGAGCGTGCGGTGAAGGCTTTCGCGCACCGTGTGGTTCTCTCGACGCATGTGCAGCCGCTCCATCAGCCGCCACGACGGCTCATTGTCGGCGAAGCATCCTGCTGTCACCCGGCGCAGCCCGAGATCGGTAAAGCAGATGCGCAGCACCTCGGTCATCGCCTCGAGTGCGAAACCCCGCCCCTGCGCGCTCGGCGCAAGGCACCAGCCCAGTTCAGCCTGCACGTTCTGCGCGCGCTCCCGCACCTCGTCTTGCGCCCAGCCGTCCGCGATCGCGACCATGATGTCGCCGATGATCGCACCGTCGCGTTCGATCACGAGCTTGCCGTCAAGCTTGGCCGGCTCACAGAATCGGCTTCGGAATGCATCGGCATCGAGACCGTCTGACGGCATCCACATGCTGACGTCCGAATGCTGTCGATAGCTGCGCACCGCTTCTGTGTCGGCCTCCGTCGCCTTGCGAAGCGTCAACCGCTCGGTGCGCACGGGAAGCGCCGTGTTCGCGAACGTCTCTGTCATGAACCCTCCTCCGCCGCGGCCGATGCGTGACGCGCAGACGTCACACGATCGGGCTTCCTCGCACATTCTGCCACCGGCCGGGCGACGCTACCGAACGTCGATGATGCGCTGTTCGCCCTCGACAGGGACGATCGCGCCAGCCGAAGTCGCCGCGACGTCTGCCCGCAGCAGCTCAAGCTGCTCAGGCGGAACCCAGAGTTCAAATGCGACCGTGCCACCGTACGTCGGGTCGCCGAATCGTGCTCCGTGCTGCGCGGCCCACTCGCGCATCACGTTGTCAATGCGTCCCGCGTCGGCGTGCGCCACCTCGAGCGTCACCCGGGTCAGCGACTCTCTGCGCAGCAGCACGGCCCGATCGAGCGCTTCGGATACCGCGCTCGAGTACGCGCGGATCAGCCCTCCCGCGCCGAGTTTGACGCCGCCGAAGTATCTCGCGACAACGGCGACCAGGTCGGTCAGCTCGCGGCGACGAAGAACCTCGAGCATCGGCACGCCCGCGGTGCCCGACGGCTCCCCGTCGTCGGACGAACGCGCCTGGTCGCCGAGCAGTCCCGTGACCATCGCAACGCAGTTGTGCCGAGCATCCCAGTGCTGCTTCTTGATGCCCGCGATGACCTCATCCGCAGCATCGGGCGACGCAGCGGGAGCGACGTGGGCAATGAACCGCGACTTCTTGATGACGATCTCGTTCACGACCGGTGCGGCGATCGTCGACGGATAACAACGTGCGGTGTTCATCGCGCCCAGCCTATCCAGGTGTGCGCACACGAACTCGCCACGTCTCGACGCGTGCCAGCGGGCTGTTGCCGAAAAGCGGTGTTATTGCGGGTGCGAGAGCAGCACGCAGCGGCAACGGCCCAGTGGGCGGCCCCACGAGCGCTCGCCCCGATGTGTGCGGCCCGCGTGAAAACATGGAGGCATGAGTTCCAACGCCTCTGCGAATCTCTCCCGTTCTGAAACCACCGCACGCTCGGCCGCGCTGACACTGCGCCGGGCGCACGTCGAGCTTGACCTGCGTCGGGCTCCGGATGCTGCCGCAACGACGTTCGGCACCACGACGACGCTCGAGTTCGACGCCGACCTCGAGCGCGGCGGCGCGACCTGGGTCGACTTCATCGGCGAGAGCATCGAGAGCGTCACGTTGAACGGCGTCGACGTTCCCGTGCAGTACGACGGCGCGCGCATCCAGGTCGCTGGCCTGGCAGCATCCAATTCACTCACCATCGTCGCGCGCGGCGTGTACTCGCGCTCGGGCGAGGGCATGCACCGCTTTGTCGACCCCGTCGACGGCGAGACGTACCTCTACACGCAGTACGAGCCCGCCGATTCGCGACGCGTCATGGCGTGCTTCGAGCAGCCCGATATGAAGGCGCGCTTCACGTTCACGGTGCACGCTCCGGCCGGCTGGCAAGTGCTCTCGAACCAGTCCAGCGTGTCGAGCACCTCATCGACGGAGTCCGGCGAATCAGGGCACGCGACGGTCGGCACGACAGAGCCGCGCACGGCTTCGGCCGCGACGCAGACCGTCGAGTTCGCGCCGACGCTGCCGCTCTCGAGCTACATCACGGCGATCGTTGCCGGACCGTACCACCGCGTCGACGCCGAGTGGACACGCGGAGGCCAGACGATTCCGCTCGGCGTGCTGTGCCGCGCATCACTCGCCGAGCACCTCGACGCCGACGAGATCATCGAGGTCACGCAGCAGGGGCTCGGCTTCTTCACCGACGCTTTCGACTACGCGTATCCGTGGGGAAAGTACGACCAGGTCTTCGTGCCCGAGTACAACCTCGGCGCCATGGAGAATCCGGGACTCGTCACGTTCACCGAGAAGTACGTGTTCCGCGGGGCCTCAACGGAGGCGCAGCACGAGGGCCGGGCCAGCACCATCTTGCACGAGATGGCCCACATGTGGTTCGGCGATCTCGTCACCATGCGCTGGTGGGACGACCTCTGGCTCAAGGAGTCGTTCGCCGACTACATGGGCTCGCTCGCCACTGCCGAGGCAACGCGGTTCTCCGATGCCTGGGTGACGTTCGCCAATCGGCGCAAGGCGTGGGCGTACACCCAGGACCAGCTGCCAACGACGCACCCGATCGTCGCCGACATCGTCGACCTCGAGGCGGCAAAGCTCAACTTCGACGGCATCACCTACGCCAAGGGCGCTGCGGTGCTCAAACAGCTCGTCGCGTTCGTGGGGCGCGACGCCTTCTTCGAGGGCGCACGCCGGTACTTCCGCGCGCACGCGTTCGGCAACACGACTCTCGACGATCTGCTCGTGCAGCTCGAAGAGACCTCCGGACGCGATGTGCGAGCATGGTCGCGCGCGTGGCTCGAGACAACGGGTGTGTCGACACTCGACATCGAGACGGATGCTGACGGCCGCCGCGTCGTCACCCAGTCCGTCGCTCCGGGCGAGCAGCCGCGCCCCCATCGCCTCGCCGTCACCGCCTACGACTTCACCGATTCGATGCAGCTTGAGCGCACCGACAGCGTCGAGCTCGACATCTCGAGCGACCGCACCGCGCTGTCACTCGCCGCTGCCCCGCTCACCCTTCTCAACGACGGTGATCTGACGTACGCGAAGGTGCGCCTCGACGACCGCTCGCTCACCACCGTCGAAGGCTTTCTCGACCGCCTCACCGACCCGCTCGCGCGCGGCATCGTCTGGTCTGCCCTGTGGAATGCCACGCGCGACGGGGTGCTGCCCGCGGCGCGATACCTCACGATTGCGCGCAGCTTTGCTCCGCTCGAGACCAACGTCGGCCTGCTCGGCTCCGTGCTCGCAAACGCGGCGTTCGCCATCGAGCACTACGTCGCCGACGACGAACGGACGGCGCAGCGCCGCATGTGGCTCGACATCTGCTGGAACACCGTCTTCATGTCGCGCCCCGGATCGGGTGAGCAGCTCGCGTGGGCGCGTGCCACAGCATCCGCCGCCACCGTCGACGACGCTCACGCTGCTGATATCGCGGCAATGCTCGACGGCTCAGGGCGCATCCCCGACGGTCTAGCGCTCGACGCCGACCTGCGCTGGATGCTGCTGACAGCCCTGACCGCGACCGGCCATGCGACCGCGGCCGAGGCCGACGCCGAGCTTCAGCGCGACAACACAGCCAGCGGCGTGACCGCGCACGTTAAGGCGCTCGCCTCCAGGCCGGAGGCAGAGGTGAAGGATGCTGCGTGGCGCTCGGCGTGGACAGACACGCGCCTCACCAACGACCATCTCGACGCCACGATCGACGGATTCCGCGCGGGTGGGCGGCGCGACATGATTGCCGAGTACGACGCTGAGTACTTCGACCGCATCCGTCTTGCCTGGCAGACGCGCAGCATCGAGATCGCGCGGCGCCTCGTGCTCGGACTGTTTCCGGCGAGCGAGTCGCTCGAGCCCGTTGATGCCTGGCTGACCGACAACGTGGATGCTCCAGCCGCACTCGTGCGTCTCGTCACCGAGCAGCGTGATCACCTCGCGCGCGATCTGCGCGTGCGCGAGGTGCAGTAGAAGACGACGCGCGAGTTCTCCCGCGTGCACGTATTTCGGAATTCTGAACACGCCGCAGTACACCGCCGCGCAAAACTCCTGGTCACGGCAGCGCAGACCTCAGTCGGCGCCGAGATCTCCGAAATAGTGCACGCGTCGGCGGTGCCCCGTATGCTCTCACCACGACGCCGAACGTGAGGAGCACCATGGTCGACCGAGCGATCGTATACATGCAATCGGCCGAGGCCTGGGAGCAGTGGCTCGCCGAGAACCACGACTCGTCGGACGGCGTCAGGCTCGCCGTTCCCAAAAAGAACAGCGGCGAGCCGGGGCCGACGAATCTCGAGGCACTCGAGAGCGCACTCTGCTACGGGTGGATCGACGGCGTGCGCAACCGCCTCGACGACACGCATTTTCTGCAATCGTTCATGCCGAGGCGGCCGCGCAGCACCTGGTCGCAGGTGAACCGTGATCGCGTCGAGCGGCTGATCGCCGAGGGCCGAATGCGCCCCGCCGGACAGCGTGAGATCGACCGTGCCAAGGCAGACGGGCGATGGGATGCTGCCTACGCACCGGCATCCTCGATCGAGGTTCCGCCCGAGCTTGAGGCGGCGCTCGCGGCAAACCCGAAGGCCGCGGAGTTCTTCGCGACGCTCTCAGGGCAGAACCGATACGCGATCCTGTTTCGCATCGTCACGGCGAAGCGCGCCGAGACGCGTGAGCGTCGCGCCGCGACGTTCGTCGAGATGCTCGAGCGGGGCGAGACGATCCACTCCTGACGGAGTGCTCTGTCCACAGTTCCACCCAATTCGCCGCGCTCAGCTGCTTCGGCAGGCGTGCCTTCGGAGCCGTTCGAGCGATCCAGCTCTCGGCCTCGCGGGGACTCAGCGAGGTCGCTCCGGCAATGACCTGGGCGAGAGTTCGACCGCGCCCCGAGAAGACGCGCTGCACAAAGCGCTGGTACGCCTCACGCTCACGCGCGGGCACCAGCACCCGTCTGCTGATCACTATGATGCCGCCGTCCACACTCGGAACGGGGCGAAACGCCCGGGCGGGCACGCGCTCCAGCAGCGCGAAGTCGAACCAGGGCCACCACTGCGCCGTGAGAAGCGAGGCACCGCCGACGCCCGCCCGGCGACGCGCAACCTCCCACTGCACGAGCAGCGTCGCGCGGGTCCAGCCCGGCTCACGCAGCAGCTTGCGCAGAATGGCGGTTGTGAGGTGGAAGGGAACGCTCGAGACGACCGTGTGCGGGGTCGCCGGGTGCGCGTAATGCAGGTAGTCCTGCCGCACGACGCGCGCGCGGCCCTCGAGTCGCCGTTGGAGATCGCGGGCGCGACGGGCGTCGATCTCGATTGCCGTGAGCGGACGGTTCAATCGGGCGAGGGGCACCGTGAGAGCGCCGCCGCCCGGCCCGATCTCGAGAATCGGTCCGGTGATGGATGCGACCTGGGCGACGATGCGGTCAATGATTGCTGAGTTGACGAGAAAGTTCTGGCCGTTCTCGTGTCGGCCGAAGGATGCTGCTCGTGGCATGCGCGTGCTCCGCTGCTCGAGGTGGAGCCGGGCAGCACAAAGAGGCCGCTCCGGCAATGAACCGTAAGAGCGACGGCGAACGTCTTCGAACCGCCGCTTAGAGGCTGCGGATACGAATGTAGATCGTGCACGAACACATGAGGAGCATCCTACGGGCTCCATCGTTGAAAGCACAACGACGACGGAGCACTCTCGCAAACGAGCTCTCAACCATTGAGGTGGTATGTTAATGGTATGCGGTCAACCATGGATAAGGCAGGACGCGTCGTACTTCCGGCCGCGATCCGAGACTCTCTCGGATTTCGCCCTGGTCCGATTGATATCGTTGTCGATGGCACCGGAGTCAGACTCGAGATGCCCACGGCAGACAACGTCGAAGAGCAGGATGGCCGACTCGTCATCACCGCTGAAGGACCATCGCTGACGGCAGATGACATCCGAAAGCTTCGAGTTGCCGACCAACGCTGACATCCTGCTCGACACGAGCGCCGCGATCGCTCTTGTTTTGGCGAGTTCGGAGCTCCATGGCAGCATTTCGAAACGAACGCACGGCCTCATCCTCGGTTTGTCGGGGCATGCCGCGTTCGAGACGTACTCCGTGCTCACGCGTTTGCCCGGCGCACAGCGGTTGAGCGCGAGAACTGCTGCCAGAGTCATCGATGAGAATTTCCCGGCGACACACCAGCTCGGAGCACGCGCTGCCGCATCGGCGCTCAAGACAATCGCGGCTGCCAATATCGCGGGTGGCTCCGTCTACGATGGGCTCGTTGGACTCGCCGCGAAGGACGCCGGAACTGTTCTTCTTTCGTGTGACCGTCGCGCTCAGCCCACATACGCGGCTCTCGCCGTCGCGACTGAGTTCGTTTAGTTCTGCTGCTCCAGAAGGTGCTTCTTGCCGAACATCTCGGCGGCAAGACGGGCGGGCGGCGTGCCTGCGTCGAGGTCAGCTCCGGCGCCCAGCAGCATCCTGACGATCTCGTCTTCGCCCTTGAAGATGGCGCCGGCGATGGGCGACTGGTCGCGACCGTTGCGCAGGTCGACGTCAGCGCCCCGGTCGATGAGCCCGCGCACGGCATCGGCGTAGCCGTGGTACGCCGCCATCATGAGCGCCGTGTTGCCGCTGGCGTCTTGCACGTTGAGCGGCAGGCCGTGGTCGAAGAACTCCAGCAGCTCTGTCGTCTCGCCGTTGCGGGCGAGGTCGATGGCCATTGTCGTGAGCTTCTCGACGTCGTCTCGGCTGATCTCGGGCATGCGTCCAGCATAAGAGGTTCGCGCTTCCGAAGCCGAGCGTCAGCTTGCCACGAACGCCGCGCGGAACATCGCCCGCGCCCGTTCCTGCACGCTCCCGCGTTCGCTCTCGCTCGTGCGCGCGAGCACCGACGCCATCATGAACACGGCGAGCAGCACGTCGTCGACGTCGACGGACGCCGACAGCGTGCCGCGCGACCGATCGTTGCGCAGCATCCTCTCGGCCAGATCTCGAATGCGCGCGTCCAGGTGCGCGAGCGACGAGTCGTGTCTGTGCGCCACGACCATCTCGAAGAGCGACGCTGACGCAGCGGCCTGCTCGGCGACGCCGTCGAGCAGCTCGAAGACGCCGCTCTCGTCGCCGGCGAGCAGCTGTTCGAGCTCACCGATGTTCTCATCGAAGACGGCGGCTGCGAGAGCGACGCGGTCGGGAAAGTGGCGATACAGGCTCCCCTGCCCGACCCCGGCCCGCTTGGCAACAGCGCTGAGCGGCGCGTCGGCACCCCGCGCGCCAAAGATCTCGCGCGCGGCAGCCACGAGCGCCCGCCTGTTCTCGGGCCCGGCGCTCGGCCCTCGATTGGCCTTCGGCTGTTTCGTCACGACCGTCAGCCTAGTCAGCTACGGGACTCAGGTGGCGCACGTAGACTCGGGGAATCCCCGTCAGCAACACCAGTGCAAGGAGCCGAGATGGTCGATGGTGAGCCCCTTCTGTTCGAGGACGCGGCGGCGTGGGAAGCATGGCTCGTGGAGCGCTACGCCACCTCCTCGGGTGTCGACCTCGCCATCGCGAAAGCCAGCAGCGGCAAGACGAGCGTGACACATGAGGATGCTCTTGAGGTGGCGCTCTGCTACGGCTGGATCGACGGCGTGCGCACCCGCATCGACCAGAGCTGGATCGCCCAGTCATTCATGCCGCGCCGCGAGGGAAGCCGCTGGTCGCGCCTCAATCGCGAGCGTGCAGACGCACTCATCGCTGCCGGACGCATGCGTCCCGCGGGGCAGCGCGAGATCGACCGCGCCAAGGCGAACGGCAGCTGGGAGTCGGCGTACGCCCCGCCGTCGACCATGCAGACCCCTCCCGAATTCGAAGCCGCGCTGGCAGAGAACCCTCGAGCAGCGGACTTCTTCCACACGCTCTCGGGGCGCAATCGCTATGCCGTGCTCTTTCGCGTCAGCTCGGCCAAGAGTACCGAGACGCGGGCGCGTCGGGCGGCCGCGATGGTCGAGATGCTCGAACGCGAAGAGACCATCTACCCGCAGTAGCGCGTTGCTCGGAGCATGCTAACGGGAGCGTCGTGCCGCCAGCATCCACCCGATGGCGGCTGATGAGGCCAGTGCACCGCCGATGACTCCGGATGCTGCAGCCACCGTGAGCGTCCACGCACTGTCTTCGAGCGGACCGAGCAGGTGCAGTGCGGCGAGCGTTCCCGCGAGCGCGATCGCCACCGCGGCTGCAATCGCGATGATGAGCGCCACGAGGTTCAGCGCGCGTCGGGCCGGTGCTTTTGCGGCACGCTGCGCGAACCGCCCTCGCGCCGGGCGCAGTGCGTTGGCCGCCGCCGTCACCGCGACGACGAGCAGCACTCCCCCGACAACGTCGCTCGGGCGATGCCACCCGAACACGACAAGCTGGGCGCAGACGATCCCGGCAACCGCCGCAGCGAGTGGCAAGGCAAGAGGTCGCACCACGTGGGGCAGCACAATGACGAGGGCGAACGCCGTCGACGTGAACGCGATCGTGTGTCCGCTCGGGAACGTATTGACGGTGTCGATGGAGAAGTCGGGCCGCTGCAGAATCTGGTGCTTGAGCAGCTGGCCGAACACGTTGCTGAGTCCCATGGCCACTGCGGCAACCGCGGTATCTGCCCATGCCCGTCTCGCAACTCCGAGCACCAGGACGACGCCGAGCGCGATGGCGAGGTTCGGCACGGTCACGAGTGCGAGCAACGGGGACCGTTCGCTGTAGATCGACGAGTCGAGAACGCGCTCCTCCACGCGCTGCCCGAGGTGCGTCTGCACGCCCATGTAGAACGCGACGCCAAAGCCGAGGGCAGCCACGACGGCGGTCAGGATGCTTCGGGTTCTGCTCGCCACGGTCACTCCCTTCGATGTCGACGCGATTTGCCGACTACAAGTATCGACGGTCAAAGCTGAAGAGAGAGTCGGAACACGGTGGCCGCGCGGTAAAGAACCACCGAGGGAACGCACAATGCCCTGCGGCGGCGTAGGCTCGGCGCATGAGCACTCCGGGAATCCGCAGCATCCATCATGTGACGCTTTCGGTCTCTGACATTGACGCGAGCGTCGCCTGGTACCGCGATGTTCTGGGCTTCGACGTTATCAAGCAGCTGCGGCACAACGGCCTCGAGAAGGCACTTCTGCATATCGGCGACGTTCTGGTGACGTTTGTCGGCCACGGAGACGCGGCGGAGCCGGGAGAGTTCTCAGAACGACGCGTCGGGCTCGATCACCTCAGCTTCGGTGTGGATGCCGACGCCATCGAGGCCTGGGCCGAGCACCTCGAGTCGCACGGCGTCACCTGGTCACCCATCGTCGACGGCCTCTCGGGCCGGGTTCTGTCGTTCCGCGACCCCGACAACATCGCGCTCGAGTTCTACACGATCGAGTGATGCGGGCGAGAGATCTCACATTTCGGCGTCACCGCGCGTCTGCCCAGTGATGACCGCTAAACCGCCGTTCGAATCCGTCGTCGCCCGCCACGGCGCGACAGTGCTGCGCGTATGTCGTGCCGTTCTCGGACCGCACACCGACGCCGACGACGCGTGGCAGGAGACCTTCGTCTCGGCGATGCGCGCGTACCCGCAGCTGCCCGACGGCGCCAACGTCGAAGCGTGGCTCGTGACGATCGCGCACCGCAAGGCGATCGACGTGACGCGTTCTCGAGCACGGCTCCCCGTGACCGTCGAGGAGCTTCCCGAGACCGAGAGCTCGTACGGCAACCCGGCTTCTCGCGATCTCGACCTGTGGAAGCACGTTGCAGCGCTGCCGACAAAGCAGCGCTCGGTGATCGCGTACCACTACCTCGCCGGGCTGCCCTACAGCGAGATCGCGCTCATCGTCGGCGGCACGGCCGCAGCGTCTCGCCGCGCGGCAGCCGACGGCATCGCGTCGCTGCGGCGACAGCATCCACTTCCCGACCAGACCGAAGGAGGCACTCGTGACCGAGACTCCCTATGAAGCCGATCGGCTGCGCGAGCTGACACAGCCGACGCCCGACCACCTTTCGCACTTGCACGACCAGCTCGCCTCACGCGCCGAGGCCGACGACGTGCTCGACGTCGCCTACGCGACGGCGGACTCGCCGCTCGGAACACTGCTCGTTGCTGCGACGCCCGCCGGGCTCGTTCGCATCGCGTTCGAGGTGCAGGGTTTCGACGACGTTCTCACGACGCTGAGCGAGCGCATCAGCCCGCGCATTCTCGAGGCGCCCGCACGACTCGACGACACCCGCCGAGAGCTCGATGAGTACTTCGCGGGCAGACGAACCGACTTCGACCTGCCCCTCGATCGCGCACTCTCGCGTGGCTTTCGTCGGCAGGTGCACGAGCACCTGCCGCACATCGCGTACGGCGCGACGCAGACGTACGCCGACGTCGCTCGCGAGGTCGGCAGCCCCCGCGCGGTGAGGGCGGTCGGCACCGCGTGCGCCGTGAACCCTCTGCCGATCGTCGTGCCGTGTCACCGCGTGCTGCGCAGCGACGGCAGCACCGGAGGCTACGCGGGAGGCCCCGAGGCGAAGTCTCGTCTGCTTCAGCTCGAGCGCGCTCACGCTGTCACCGACCGGCGATAGCATCTCACGCATGGCAACCGAGATGACACACGGCACCGTGCGTGGCGACGATGGGCTGGTACGTCCGATGTGGGCTGCCGCAGACGACCTCATGCGCGAGTACTACGACACCGAGTGGGGCATGCCGGTGCGCGACGAACGGGGACTGTTCGAGCGCATCAGTCTTGAGGCGTTCCAGTCAGGTCTCTCGTGGGCGACGATCCTGCGCAAGCGTCCGGCGTTTCGCGCGGCATTCGCCGGTTTCGATCCGGATGCTGTTGCCGCCTTCGACGACCGCGACATCGATCGTCTGCTCGCCGACGCCGGCATCGTGCGCAATCGGGCGAAGATTCTCGCGACCATCGGCAACGCCCGAGCGACGATCGAGCTTCGCGACGAGGGCAGCCTCGTCGATTTCGTGTGGTCGTTTCAGCCGGTCGAGACGCCGGAACCGCGCACTCCCGCTGAGGTCCCCACGACGAGTTCTGAGTCGATTGCGCTGTCGAAGGCGCTGCGCAAACGCGGTTTCAGGTTTGTCGGTCCGACGACGATGTTCGCGCTGATGGAGGCCGTCGGCATTGTCGACACGCACCTCGTCGATAGTCACCGTCGCGGCAGCTCAGGTGTGTGGCCCCGCTGAGCGGTCACCGCGAAGCCGGGCTCGCTGCCGCGATCACACCGCTCACGGCGTCGCGCAGGGCCTCGACGTCTGACGGCGTCATCTGAAACTTCTGCATCATGGCGACGGGAACCTGTTGCGCCCGCTCGCGCAGAGCCCGCCCCTCCTCCGTCAGTTCAATCGCGAGCTGCCGCTCATCGTGCGGGTTTCGCGCACGATGGACGTAGCCGAGCCGTTCAAGGCGCTTGACCATGGGTGACAGCGTCGCCCGCTCGAGCATCAGCAGTTCGCCGAGCCGGGTCAGCGAGAGCGAACGGTGCTCCCACAGGGCGAGCATGACGAGGTACTGCGGGTGTGTGAGATTGAGCGGCTCCAGCTCGGAGCGATACGCGTCGATGACCGTGCGCGACGCCACGGCGAGCGCGAAGCACAGTTGGCTCTCGAGGGCGAGCGGGTCAGCACCAGTGGATGCTGTCGGTACAGCGTCCGCGGCAGCATCCTGGGTCGTACCGGCGTCGTTCATCGCGGGCACAGCACTCGTGTCGCGTGGTACTGGTCGTTGCTGCGCCTGATGGTGTGCAGAGACATGAGTTTGGAGCACATGGGGCACGCGGGGTCCGCCGGTCTCACATCGGGACCCTCGGCGTAGCCGGCGCCGATCTGCGCGGGGCCCGTGAACGTGCGGATGCCGCGGTTCATCAGCTCATAGAAACGCCAAAAACGCTCGCCCATGTCACTCCTCGTAAATGCTTCGTGCCCTAAACATTAGCGCACAGCGGTGTACGGGGCGAATCGTCACCGCACTGCGGACTCACGCGCCGCACGCGACGTGGGATCCGCGCAGCAGGGCGACAGCGGCGGGATCACTCGGGAAGTTCGTAGACCATTCCGGCACTGCCGTCGCCGATCATCGCCAGCCCTGCTCGCAGTGCTGCGGGCAGCCGATCGACAAGATCAGCGGATGCTGCCGCGCCGGCCGTTCGCGCGTTAGCCCCGCGCCACACGACCGCCGTGACGTTGCCCGTCGGTTCGGGCAGCTGCGCGCCGATGATGAGGAACTGCGTGTCGAGCATTTGCGACGACACCGCGTCAACACTCACGAGAAGGTCGGCTCCGGTCATCAACACAACGTCGGCGCCCTCTGCCGCGGCGACGAGCCCGTCGATGACGTTCGACGGCTCAGAGCTGATGACGTCCACCGTGGCGTCGATCTCGGTGGCGGCCGCCGTGACAGCATCCGGAATCTCAGTGCCCGGGCTAGCAGAGACGACAAGTGCAATGTCGAGTCCTGGCGCGACTGCCGGCAGGTTCTCGGGGACGGGCATCGTGCTCCCCGGCGACGGCTCCGCACTCGGCTCGGAAGAGCCGCTAGCACCGGGCACCTGTGATGTCGCAGCGTGGTCACTCGCCTGGCCGGTGGTCGTGCACGCGGTCGCCGTCAACGCGGCGGCGAGCACGAGCGCCGCCGCGCCGATGCGTGTGAGAGGGGACACAGGTTCTCCGATCATCGCTGGAATGCACGGGGCGGCCGGCGCCGACGGTGAGCCGACACCAGCCGCCCCCGTGTTTTACGCGTTCTGCTCGCGACGGCGACGCACGGCCGCAGTGACCGCGAGCCCGGTGCCGAGCATCACAAGAAGCGCCGCGGCGATCAGACCGGGCAGGGCGTCGGCCCCCGTGAACGGCAGCTCGCCGCTTGCGTCGTCGGTTGATCCGCCGGGAGCTGCGTCGTCACCTGAACCGGCTCCCGGTCCGTCGCCGGGCTCTGATCCAGGCCCGGTTGCGGCGCCCGCGGCGACAACAGTCACCTCGCGCGTGGCGGTCTGCGTGTTGCCCGCAGCATCCGTGACGCTGTACTCAAGCGAGTACGTGCCGAGGGTCGCCGTGTCGACGCTGCCTGTCACCGTGACAGCATTCGTCACGTCGCCATCGCGTGCATCAACGGCGCTCACGCCGGCCATCGGATCGAAGTCGGCACCCCGCTGCACCTCGCCAGATTCGGGCACCGTCAGCTGCGGAGCTTCGGTGTCTTCACGCATGAGCGTCACCTCGTCGACCACACTATTCACGGCCGCACGCGCGTTCGTCTGCTCGCTGCGGTAGGTGGTGATGGTGATGGCGTCGTCTGTGACCTCGATATTTGTGTAGTTGCGCACCTTCTCTTGGTTGATGACGGAGGCGTACCAGGCGTCAGGAGCCTGAACGTCGTAGTACTTCGAGCCGCTTGCAGAGTTCGCCGTGACGTAGAGCACGTCGCCCTCACCCGCGACGACCTCGTTCGAGGCCGCTGTCTCGTCGGGGTTCGCGAGCTCGCCGTCGTTGATGAGGTAACTGCGCGTGTAGCTGTGGTCGTGACCCTGCAGCACGAGGTCGACATCGAGGTCGCTGATGAGCGTGGGCAGTTCGTTGCGCATCGAGATGATGTTGGAGTCGTTCACGTGCGCGGCAACTGAGTAGATCGAGTGGTGGAACGCGACGACTGACCAGCGCGCCTTGTCACCCTGTTCGGCGACGACGTCGCGCAGAAACTGCTCGTGCGCGTCGATGTCGGGGTTGTTCGAGTTGATGACCATGTAGAGCACGCCCTTGAACATGAACCAGTAGTCGCCGCCCGACGATGAGTCGCTCAGCGCGGCGCCGGCTTCGGTGTCGAGGTTCGGCGTCGTGTAGTGCTGCTCGTAGGCCTTCGATCCCACGTCGTGGTTGCCGTTGACGGGCACGACGGGAATCTGCTGCATCTGCTGCGGCGACAGGAACGCGTCGTACTCGTTCTCGCTTGACGCCGTGTTGACCTGGTCGCCGGCCGAGAAGAGCATCTCGCTCTGGGGGAACTGCTCGAGCGCCACGTCGAGGGTGTCTTGCCAGCCGATACGGTCGGACTCGACGTTGCCCGAGGCTCCGATCTGCGGGTCACCGAAGAACAAGAAGTTGTAGTCGCCCGAGAAGTCGGCTGTGCTGAACGTCTCGACATCGGACCAGCCGAGTGCATCGCTGCCGACGCGGTACACGTAGGTCGTGTTCTCGCTCAGCCCCTCGAGGGCGGCGCGACGGTTCTGCTCGCCGCTCGTCGTCTCGCCTCCCGAGGCTTCGACGGTCATCGCGCTGTCGGTGGGGAATTCAGAGCCGGATGCCGGTGCCACGGCGTACTGCACGAACTGCGCCTCGTTGACATCGGTGTACCAGGTCAGGTTGCGTGAGCTTTCGTCGCTGCCGATCGTCATGACGAGGTTGTCGAAGCTCGCGTGCTCGGGAACGACGGTGGGGGCGAGCGCGCTCATGTCGAAGTAGATGTCCGAGCTGGTGTCGCGGTCTTGGTAGAGGGCCACGGCCACCGTGTTCGCGCCGTCATGGAGCACGTCAACCGGGACCGTGAAGTTGGAGGTGAGCGGCGACCCGTTGCTGTCGCCCGCATACATCAGGTTGCGCTCGGCCTCGGGCGCAGCATCCACCTTGTCGTCGACGAAGCCAGCCACCTGTGTGCCGTTGACGAAGATCTGAATCGCATCGTCGTAGGTCACCGTGCCGGTGAGGCTCGTCAGCTCGGTGAGCTCGTCTGCGCTGATGTCGATGGCGGTGCGGAAGTGGAAGGTGCGCACGTTCGGCGCGGCCTCACCGTCGACATATTGGTTCAGCAGCGTTGTGATCGGAAAGTCTGTGCCGATGCCGTCGGCCTCGCCGTTCTTTGCGCCGAACGGGCCCGTCGCGGTCTTCCACTCTGCATCGTCGAAGGCGGCTGTGGTCCACGAGAGCCGATCGTCAGATCCTGCTGCCGGGTCGGTGTCGTTGTCGGAGTAGCTCCACACGGTGGATGCTGTATCGATGTAACTCTCGGGCGGCTCGGCGGCGAATGCTGTGGCTGCCGACGTGCCAAACAGTGTCGCCAGCAGGGCTGTTGCGCTGGCTGTCGCGATGGTGCGTCGAGAGCGGTGCGATGCTCTCGTGCGCGGAACCGCTGTGTGCGGTGCGGTCATTCTTCCTCCACGTTGTCGGCCGGGGCGGCCGCGGCCTTGGATCCCGTCTGGGACCCACCGAGAAACCGTATGGAGGCTGAATGACATGAACGTGAACGAAAGGGGCCCATCGGCCAAACGCGAGCTGCTCGACCCTCGTCTCTCTCGCGGGCAGCTGACGGGTTCACCGTTCGTTCACGCGAGTTCGACACTCTCTCGTCGTGCCTCAGAGATACCGAATCGCGATCGCTCTCACCCTCGCGGGCGTCGCCTACGGAGTTCCGCTACCGTCGCGCGTTGAAATCCAGGAGCGGCGACAAGCGTAGCTCGCTCGAATCCGAGGCACTCTAGCCCGCACGATGCGCATATTCAACCCCCTGAACGGTACGCCGCCCGGCGTTCAGAGTGGGCGGTGACGGAACGGATTTTGCGGCCGTCACGAAGACGAAGGAGGAGCCATGAACTCTACACCGGATGCTGTTTCCCCCTCGGGTGATGCCGACGCTGTTCAGCCGCTGCGCGACGACGATGCGACGTCAACGGGCGCGCAGGACGACGCTGCACAGCAGGAGTGGGAGCGCACCGACGGCGAGATCCCCGCAGAAGATCCGCCCCGAACGATGGTGCGACCAGAGACACAGGGTGTCGATCCCGTGATCGCCGACCTCGGAGACGAGGGGGAGGGCGACCTCGCACCGGAAGACGCATGACACGCGGCGTTATTGTTGCGGCCCTTACCAGACAGCCTCGATGTCGAACCCTGCGAAGGTCCGGTCCCGACTGACGAGAGGAAGGCCCTCGATCAGACTCTGAGCGGCGAGCATTCTGTCGAACGGATCTCGATGCGGAGCCTCAAGCCCTCCGGCGAGCAGCGCATGGCGATGGGTGATGGGTAGATGACTGAATCCATGCTTCGCGGCCAGCTCGCCGAACATCTCGGTCACCTTCGGTACGCCGGACAGCTTGCCGAGACGAGACTTCGTCGCAACCTCCCACGCACTTGCGGCGCTGGCATAGACAACGTTCGACTGATCCTCAATAATGCTGTGCGCTGTCGCTGAGAGCCGGTCATCGTTCGTGAACCACCACAGCAGAACGTGCGTGTCGATGAGGAAGCCCTGCATCAGTTGTTCCACGCGGCGAGCTCAGATTCAGGCAGGTCCTCAAAGAAGCTATCGTCGACCTGGCCTTCCAATCCGCCGGGTACGCGTTTCCCCTCGATCGGCGCAAGCGGCACAAGCCGCGCATACGGCTTACCGGATTTCGCCAAGACGATCTCCTCGCCGGCATGTGCCCGCTCGAGCAGCCGTGACAGCTGCGTCTTGGCAACATGGACATTCACGACAGCTTCCATTTCCGCCTCCCAGACGTCCCCGTGGACTAAGTCATCAGGCTAAGTTTACCTCAATTGCGGTACGCGCTCCCCCTCGCCAGGATTCGCGCACTTCATCTATTGCGCTCAGCCCTCGCGAATCGTCATCGACGTGATCTTGTCGCCATCAACCTGAAAGGTGAAGCTGCTTCGCCCATTCGCCCAGGTGCTTGCCCAGTCTCCGATGACGGTGATCGCGCTTCCCTGCTCCGCGACCTCGTCGGGAGTGAGCACACCGGTGGCGCCAATGAACTCCTTGTCGCTCCATGCTTTGATCTCATCGCGACCCGTGAAGATTCTGCCCCAGTCGTCGACGAAACCATCGCGCGTGAAGGCGTCGAGAAAACCATCCTCGTCATGCGCGTTGACAGTGTCGATGAACGACTGAACGGGTTCGGGAACGGATGCTGCCATGCTGCACTCCTTGCTCGGGTCGTCGGTGTCACTTGCGTCTTCAGTCAACGATCTTGATCCCTCGTTGTCCACCCATAGATCCGAGCCTGCAGCAACCGCTCCGCACCCGGCGACTCCGCAAACTCTCAGCCGCAATCCGCCAGAACAGAGTTACGCTGATACCGGACAGTGTTATCCGGTGGCGACCAGCGCGCCGCTCACCATCCGACGGAAAGCCAGGCACCCATGCCCCAGAACTCCACCCCCCTCAGTTCGCAATCGACAATTGGCGAGTGGCTGGCCCACCCAGCAGGCGGCCCCGTGCTCCGCGCCGTTCTCGCCGAGTCCGGCCAGACCGCAGACGCACTCCGCCCCGTGCGCAGCATGCCTCTCGAGCGCATGGTCGAGCTCAGCAAGGGCGCATTCCCCGCAGAGCTCGTCACCGAGCTCGTTCGCCGCATCGAAGCGGGTGAGATTCCCGAAGAGGATGCTGCAACAGCATCCAGCTCTGAGCCTGCCGTCGACGAGCCCGCCGTGCCCATCCCGGCATGGTCGGAGCGCATCACCGAAGGCCGTTTCGCCGGCAAGACGATCATCGTCACAGGCGCGGGCTCCGGAATCGGCAAGGCGACAGCGTCGCGAATTGCGCGCGAAGGAGGCCGCGTCATCGCCGTCGACATCGCGGCCGACCGCCTTGACGGACTGGTCGCCGAGCTGCCCGATGCCGACATCGTGGCAGTGGGAGCCGACATCGCCGATGACGCCGACGTGCAGTCGATCGTCGCGGCCGCGGGTGACACGATCGACGGTCTCGCGAACATCGCAGGGATCATGGACGACATGACGCCCGTCGGCGAGCTGACGGATGCCGTGTGGCAGCGCGTCTTCCGCGTCAACGTCGACGGCACCATGAAGCTCATGCGAGCGGTCGTTCCCCACATGCTGCCGCGCGCGACCGGGACGATCGTCAACATCGCGTCGGAGGCCGGGCTGCGCGGTTCGGCGGCGGGAGCGGCATACACGGCATCGAAGCACGCGGTGATCGGCCTCACCAAGAGCAGCGCCTACATGTACGGCCCGCTCGGCCTGCGCATCAACGCGGTCGCGCCGGGAGGCGTCATCACCAACATCGAAGCGCGGTTCGCGTCGCCTCTCGGTGAGGCACGCATGCGAAAGGGCATGGCGGTGATGACGGATGCTGTCGAGGCTAGCGCCCTTGCAGCATCCATCACCTTCCTCCTCAGTGACGACGGCGTGAACCTCAACGGTGTCGTGCTTCCGTCTGACGGAGGGTGGTCGGCGGCGTAACGCTCACTGCGCAACAGCTCCGTCACGTCCTGACACGTGGCGGAGCTGTTTCGGCCGTTGGACTAAGCGCGATCAGAGCCCAGTGACGACGTTGGGCACGATGCGCTGGAACGCCTCTGCCTGGCGAATCTCTTTGTTGCCGGTGACCTTGCGAGCGTGATTTCCGCGGTGCTCAGCGCGCTCTGCATAGTACTGCTGCAGATAGGACTGCGCCTTCATCGCAGACATCGCCTGCTTCTTCTTCTCGAACACGCTCGTGATATCGACGAATACCGACGGGACGAAACCACAGAGGTCGGGCTGATGTGGCTCGAAGACGAGAAACTCGCTCGGCGGCGCTGTTCGGAAGCCCGCCTCGACAACGGCGCCGGCCGTCAGAAGACGCGCCTTGGCAACGACGGCATACGCGACCGGGTGATCGGGGTTGAACGGATCTTTGTCTGCGTGCGTGAGCACGACGTCCGGCGCGTAGTCGCGCATAAACTCTGCGAGTCGATCGACTCCGGCTTGATCAACGTTGAGTGGGTAGTCGCCGAGATCTAGGGACTCGAAGCTCGCTCCGACGGCTGCGGCTGCCTCCGTGGCTTCGGCGTGCCGATGCTTCTTGACGTTCTGCTCCGTCTGCCCCGGAATCTTCCAAAGCTCGCCCGACTCGCCGCGCTCTCCGTACGACAGCGAGACAACGCGCGCCTCTCCACCCGCTTCAGTGTGCTTGGCGATGGCGCCGGCTGCGCGCCAGACAAAGTCCGCACTGTGGGCTCCGACAACCAGCATCCTTCGTGTGCTCATTCTGACGCGGCATCCTTTCCTTGTGATACGACGGACGACAATCCGTCGCTTGTTCGTGGCTCATCGCGCAGCCGGGACAGCCACGCGTGGGCGGCCTTGGTCGACCAGTTCGGCGCGCCAAGAGAGTCAAGATAGGCGTTCGCGTCCTCTGTCTCGTGCACGCGCCGTTCCGCATGCTCGCGAGAGCCAGCGATCAGGCGCTCGATGAGCTGCCGAGCGTCGCCGGAGAACTCTGACGCGATCTGGTCTCGAAGCCACGCCGCCTGCCCGACCTCGCTTGCGGCCGTCATACTTTCGAGCAGAACCGCAGCCAGTCCCTTCATGAACACGCTCCGCAGAAGCTTGCGCCCGGCGGCATCGCCCGGCTCCCCACCTATCGATTCGACGGGCGCTCCCACTTGACTCATCAGGTCGGCGAATTCATCCGCGCCGTCACCGCTTGCCATCAGTGGAGTGCGAGCACCCTCGCGGGGGACAGGTGCGAGCACAGCGACATCAGCGAAGAGGACCTTGTGTGCCGACGCGATGTGCGCCAATCGCGCCTTCAGCTCTGGGGAGCTTGTATTGAGATCGGCGAAGACGGCTCCGTGTTGCATGACGGGAATTGCCTGCTCACCGACAGCCGAAGCGGCACGAGCGCCGACGAGACTCAGAACGAGATCTGCCGATGCCACAGCTTCTTCGATGGTCGCCGCCTGCGCAATGCCGTCAGCGTTAAGAGTCACAAATGGGTCAAAGCCGACCGTCGTGTAGCCGCAGTCCCTCAACCCGCGAGCGTAGAGCTCACCGGCCTCACCCAGCCCGATGATCACGGCTGCTGTCATCAGCGTTCCTCCTTTGGCGCGGCGGTGTCGGAACGAACGTAGTACATTGTCAACAATTTTGCAATCAAAAATGGGCACATAATGGACCCATGAGAATACGTCGACTGTGAGCAGTTTTGTTTACAGTTGTTGCAACACTTTCGACCACAGGGGGTTGGTAATGCCGAATACCGAGACGGCGCAGCGACACGACGGCACCTACGTCACCGACGAGCTACGCCGTGCAATCACAGCTGGGGAACTAGCCCCCAACCAGCGCCTGATCGAGGCAGATCTGACAGAACAGTACGAAGCGAGTCGCGGTGCCGTGCGACTCGCTCTTGCCAATCTCGCAGCCGAAGGTCTCATCGAGCGAATTCAGAATCGCGGCTCTCGCGTGCGCGCTATCGATCTCGACGAGGCACTGGAGATCGTGGAGCTGCGCGCCGCACTCGAGTCGATTTGCGCGGCCAAGGCAGCCGAACGCGCGGACGATGCTGGAATAGCCCGGCTCAAAGCGATCGGCGAGCGCATGCGCAACGCTGTCGAGGAGGGCGATACCGAGACATACTCGGCCGGCAACAAGGAATTGCACGAGCTCATCTTGCGCCTGAGCGCGATGAAGGTCGCGCCAGGAGTCGTAAGCCGACTCCGAGCCCAGAACGTGCGATACCGCATTCGGCTTGCGCGCCACCACAACCGGCCAACGGTCTCACTGCCCGAGCATCTCGAGATCATCGAGGCGATCAGCAACCACGATGCCCCTCGCGCAGCAGCCGCAATGGAGACACACCTGAAGAGCGTCCTCGAGGCCACGCGCACGTACTTCTCCTGACGCTTCGCGATCATTTTCGACCGGTCAGAAACTGACCGTTGACACTGTCTACAAAAATGTTGACAATGTAGACAACGAAATTGATCGCAAAGGAGCGCCATGTCTGCACACCCGCAGCCCAGTGAGAAAGCACGCGAACTCGTGATGGGCGCGTATGACGTTCACGTGCATATCGCGCCCGACGTCATGAAGCGTCGCATTACAGACCTCGAGTTGGCTGAGCGCTACGCCGAGCTCAAGATGGCCGGCTTCGTTTTGAAATCTCACTACGTCCCCACCGCGGAGCGCGCCAGCGTCGTGAGGGCCGTGCATCCCGAGGTCGACGCTCTCGGCGCCATCACACTCAATGCCTCCGTGGGAGGCATGAATCCGGTAGCCGTGGAGATCGCGGGTCGCAGCGGGGCACAGTTCGTGTGGCTCCCCACCGTCGACAGCGATAACCAGCGCAGTTGTCTCGCCGAAGAGCCAGATGGCGCGACGCCACCCATGTGGGCGCAGCTCCAGCAGGACCTGCGCGATGCGGGTATGGCCAGCCCGGTTGTCGACGTTCTCGAGGCTGACGGTTCTGTCACGACGCAGACGCTCCAAGTGCTCGACGTCATCGCGAAGCATGACATGACTCTGGCCACGGGCCACTTGCACGGCGACGAGTCGGCCCGCGTCGTTGAAGCCGCGCGCGACCGCGGCGTTCGCCGCATCGTGATCACACACCCCGAGTTCACGTCGCAGCGCATTCCCGTCGAGAATCAGCGCAGCCTCGTGCCGTTCGGTGCTCTTCTCGAGCGTTGCCTGACGACTCCCCTCACGGGCAAGGTCAGCTGGGAAGACTGGCTCGGCAACATCAGAGCTGCAGGACCGGAGAACTCGGTCATTAGTTCAGACCTTGGACAGCCTTTCAACCCGCCGGTTGAAGATGGACTGGCCATCGCGGCGGACATTCTGCTTGAGAACGGCTTCTCGAGTGACGAGGTTCGCCTCATGACGGTGCACAACTCACGCTGGTTGGCGGGCGCGGAGCCGCTCGATGACGCGCCAGCCGAACCGGCGCGTGCACAGGAGGCCCAGCGATGAGCACCGTCCTCGAGATCGAGCATCTGACAAAGGAGTTTCAGCGCGACGATGTCGCGACAGTCGCCCTGCGCGACTTCAGCCTCACCATCGAACGCGGTACGTTCGTCACGGTGCTCGGCAGGTCGGGATGCGGCAAGTCGACCATGCTCAACCTGCTCTCCGGCCTTTCCAAGCCGACATCGGGGCGCGTGCTCCACAACGGGGACGCGCACACGGGTCCCACACCCGAAATCGGGTACCTGACACAGAGCGACACGCTCATGCCGTGGCGCACGGTGCTTCGCAATGTCGAGATGCCCCTCGAAATCGCGGGCCGCGACAAGTCAGAGCGTTCCGAGATCGCGCGCGACCTCATTTCGCGAGTTGGGCTCGACGGGTTTGCCGACAGCTACCCCAGGGAGCTCTCCGGCGGAATGCGGCGACGGGCCAGTCTCGCGCGCATGCTCGCGTACGGCGCCGAGACGATCCTCATGGACGAACCGTTCGGAGCACTTGATGCGCAGCTGCGCACAGAGCTCCAGGGCGAGTTACTCCGGCTCTGGGCGCAGACCGGGCAGACGATCATTTTCGTCACACACGACATCGACGAAGCACTGCTGCTGGGCGACCGCGTGGTTGTGCTCGGCGCTCTCGGCACTGTCCTACTCGATCGCGAGATCGACATCGCCAGGCCTCGGGATCCCGACAGTACAACTGTCGACCCGCGATTCATCGAACTTCACCTTGAACTGGCAACCGCTCTCAAAGAAGGGGCTCGGCAATGACTGCCGTGCAGACCATGTCTATGATTGAAACCACAAATGCTCCCGCCGCCAGCGGCCCCGTCAAAGAAGCGCGCAAGCGCTCATGGTGGGGTAAGAACGGAAGACAAGCGACAGTCTGGATGCTGCGGGTCGCATTGTTCGTCGCGTTTATCGTCGTCTGGTACATCGCGAGCCTCGTTGTGCCAAACCCGATGTTCATCTCGACGCCCCTCGCGGTCTGGGAGCAGCTTGTCGAATGGGTCGTCGACGGTACGATCGCGTTCCACTCATGGATCACCATTCAGGAAGTCGCGCTCGGCTACGTCATCGGCGTACTCACGGGAGCAGTTACAGGATTCATTCTCGCGTCAATTCACCTCATTTACGACGTTTTCGAACCCTTCATGATGGCGCTGTACTCGATTCCGAAAGTGGCGCTTGCCCCTCTCTTCATCGTGTGGTTCGGCATCGGCATCGACATGAAGATCATCCTCGCCGCAGTCAGTGTGTTCTTCCTCGTGTTTCTCAACACAGCATCCGGTGTCCGAGAGGTAGACCGCGGCCTCATTGATGCCGTCCGGCTCATGGGCGGCAGCAAACGCGATGTTGCATTCAAGGTTGTCCTTCCAGCATCCATGGCCGGTCTGCTGACGGGACTCAAGGTATCGATTCCCTACGCGCTCATCGGAGCCGTGATCGGTGAACTCGTTGCCTCGAACCGTGGTCTTGGGTACCTCATCAATGATTCGGCCGCCCAGTTCAACACGGCGGGCGTCTTCGCGGCCGTTGCCGTGCTGACGGTTCTCGCCATGCTCCTCAATGGAGTCGTGGCTTTGATCTCGTCGCGCACCAGCCGGTGGAAGCCGCTGGGCGACGCCTGACCTCAACGTCCCCTATCCCGCAAACTCAGTGAGGAGTTCACAATCATGACGAAACACAGCTCAAGAACGATCTGGAGGTCGCTTGCGGCGGCCGCGGCGGTGCTCAGCCTCGGCATATCGGCCACAGCGTGCTCATCCGGCGGCGGAGGCGGCGGAGGCGAAGACGCCGATGTTCTCAACGTGGGACAGATCAGCGACTCGGTCGCCTTCTTCCCTCTCTACGTCGCAGAAGAGAACGGATACTTCGACGACGAAGGAGTCAACCTCGGCGAGCGTCCCCGCCTCGGAACAGGTGCCAAGCTCGCGGCCGCGCTGACGTCGGGCAGCATCGATATCGCGGCGGGAGTCATCACCGACGCGTTCAACCTGCACGAAAACAATGACAAGACCCGGATTACGGGCTCTCTTGTCACGGAGTACTACGTCGACATCATCGTCGGTGAGAACTACGACGGCCCCGGCGTCGACGCACCACTCGAAGAGCGCGTGCAGTCACTCGTCGGCAAGAACATCGGGATTACGGGCCCTGGCTCAGGAACCGAAGCCCTCGTGAAGTACCTGTTCGGAACCATCGACAAAGACCCGTCGAAAGATTCCACCCTCGTCAACCTCGGCGGTTCGACAACAGGTGCGATCGGCGCGCTCTCGGAGGGGCAGGTCGACGCTCTTGCCTTCTTCCAGCCCGTCGGTCAGATGGCCGAGACACAGGGCGTCGGTGAGATCTACATCTCGCCACAGCGTGGGGACATTCCAGAGATGGCGGGGCAGCTTCACGGTGCGCTCTTCAGCACCACGACCGCTATCGACGCCAAGCCGGAGCAGATTCAGGGATTCAACAAGGCGATCGACTCTGCCCTCGGGTTCATTGCCGACAACCCAGACGACGCGGCCAAACTGCTGAAGACATACCTCAAGGCGACCGACCAAGAGACAGTGGATGCTCTCATCAAGCTGCTCCCCGAGGAGATGGCGACCTCGACGACCGTGCCTGAGGACGGTTACGAGAAGGCCGTGGATTTCCACGTGAACTCAGGCTTGATTCCGGAAGGTCCTGCGTATTCCGACATTGTTTGGGATGAGGTGAAGGAGTAGCAATGAGCGGTGCGGAATCGGAGATCCGTCGCCGCCTGAGCGAGGTGGCGGTGAGCCAGATCGGCGACGTCATGGATCGGCTCGGTCTTGTCGACAGTTCGATCGCTCCCACTTGGAAAGGGGCGCGGTTCGCCGGTCGCGCGGTCACGGTGCTGACGGCAGCAGGCGACAACAAGGTCATTCATGATGTCATTCCGACTCTGCAGCCGGGTGACGTTCTCGTGATCAACGGGCAGAGCGCCACCTCGCGGGCACTCGTCGGCGAGCTCGTGGCCGAGCGCGGTCAGCGCAGGGGGTGCGTTGCTTACGTGATCGACGGCGCCATTCGCGACGTCGACGAGATCGGCGCGCTGGAGTTCCCCGTATACGCGCGCGCCGTGACTCCGGCCGGCCCGTACCGCAATGGCCCAGGAAAGATCGGCGTGCCGGTTGCCATCGGTGGCGTTGTCGTGTCGCCGGGGGATTGGCTCGTGGGCGATAGCGATGGCATTGCGGTGATTCCGAGCGCAGACCTCGAGACGGTTCTCGCCGACGCCGAGAAGAAGCGCGAAAAAGAAGCTCAGCAGCAGCTCGATATCAGGGCGGGCCTCGTCGACGTGTGAGCTCCCACGCATCCGTTGAGCCAGAACGCACCAACGCCAACATCTCGGTAGAGCAAGCGATGAGAGGCACTGTCCATTCAGTGCCTCTCATCGCCGCTTTCAAGGCATCAGCGTCAACGTGCCGGAGGCGATAGGACCCGGCGGAATGGCTTCGCCGCCCGACTGTCAGGCGACGACGTCCCCGAGCACGTCGCGCACCGTCCGCGGTTCACGGCCGAGAATCGTGCGCAGCGACGGGTCGACGCCAGCGAAATACCCTTCCGCCGCCGCCAGATAGATGCCCAATGTGAAGCGCGCCGCTCCCTCAGGTGAGCCCGCCGCAATCTGAGAAGCCACCCACTCCTCAGGATCGACGACAGAGACACGGATGCTGCGCCCGACGAGTTCTGACGCCGTCGACGATATCTCGGCAAACGTTGGCGCGTGCCCTGCAGTGAGCGTGATCGGACCGTCATGCGGGGCCTCGCTGGCGATGATCGCCGCAGCGGCCTCCGCGGCATCCTCTCGAGCCGTCCACGAGACCGGCCCTTCGCCAGGAACAGTCATGACACCGGTCTGCTGCCACGGGCCAAGCAGCCACGCGAGGCTGTGCGCATAGAACCCATTGCGCAGAGACGTCCACGCGAGACCCGATTCCTGCAGCATCCACTCGGTGGCGGCATGATCGCGCCCGGGAGCGAACGGATTCAGCGGGTGTGCGCCCTGATGGCTGGTATAGAGAACGCGACCGACCCGTGCCTCGGCGGCGGCATCGACAGCGTTTCGGTGCAGCGCGACGGCGTCGGCGGCCGGGTCACTCGACGACACGAGCAGCAGCTGGTCTGCCCCCGCAAACGCCGTGGGCAGTGATGTCGGCTCCGCGTAGTCGGCGTGACGCACCTCGATGCCGCGGTCGGCGAAGCGCTGCGCCTTCTGCGGATCGCGGACGGCGACAGCGATCCGCTCGGGTGCGTGCGTCTTGAGTAGATGGTCGACAACCGCTCCGCCCAGCGCGCCCGTTGCTCCCGTGATGACAATCATCGATAGTGCTCCTTCTATATCAGTGATAACCGTTAGACGTTACCACTGGAATATCGCCGATAGCAATGCATCGATATCATTGGAATATGGACGACGCCATGCAGAGCGCAGAGCAGCCCGCAGCCCGATCGACGATCATCGACGCTGCCGCGCGCCTTCTCACAGACAGGGGCGTGGATGCCGTCACGACGCGACGCGTCTCGGCCGAGGCCGGCGTGCAGCCTCCAACCCTCTACCGCCTCTTCGGTGACAAAGATGGCCTTCTCGACGCCGTCGCAGAACACGTCATGGAGACGTTCGTCGCGACCAAAGCAGCTGAGGCCAGTGCCGCAACGGCGAATGACGTCGACCCCGTCGACGACCTGCGCGCCGGGTGGGAGATGCAGATCGAGTTCGGGCTCAGCAACCCCGTGCTCTTCTCGCTCGTCAACGCCCCGGGCCGCGGAGCGCCATCGCCCGCGGCGCTCGCAGGACTCGACATTCTGCGCGAACGAGTGCATCGCGTGGCGACGGCCGGTCGGCTGCGGGTCAGCGAGCAACGCGCCGTCGGCCTCATCCGCTCCGCTGGAGCTGGCGTTGTCTTCACACTGCTGACCACGTCGCCCGAAGATCGCGACCCCGATCTCGCATCATCGATGATCGACACGGTGATGCGGGAGATCCTCACCGACGCACCCCCGCGCGGCGGCGACAGCAGCACGGCGACGACCATCGCGTTTCGGGCCATTGCGCCGAATCTGCCCGCGCTGAGCGACGCCGAGCGGCAGCTTCTCGTCGATTGGCTCGACCGCAGCATCGACGGCGCGTAATTCGCGACAGCATCCGTCGCGCTTTCGCCCGCCTGATGGCACGCGAACCTGCCGCGGGCACCGAGATCGAGCCGACGCAACGGCGCGAGAGGCTCGCCGGTCGGCGATCGAACGCGTAGGTTTGACGTATGGCGAAGAAGAAGCAGTGGAACGAACTCAGCACAGGACAGCGCGTCGGCGTCGTCGCCCTCACCGCGGTGCAGGTCACGCTGGCTGTCGCTGCCTACCGCGACATCTCGAAGCGCGATGAACGCGAGCTCACAGCATCCAAAACCGCGTGGCGCCTCATCACCATGATCGACATCGTCGGCCCCCTGACGTACTTCTTGGCGGGCCGCCGCGTCTGACGCCCAGAGTGCCGCGGCACATGCTGCTCGCGAGGAACTCTCGACATCTGGCGTGTGTCACAGCAATCGGGTGCCAACTTTGCCCATAAGAACGCTACGTTTCGTGGGAAAAGTTGGCACCCGATTGTGAGCGGCAAGCAGATCAGCGGGCGGCGTCACCCCAGTGAGCCGACTCGCCGGCCGCAGCGTGCCGCTGCGGCACGTTCCACGGGTTGGCGTCTTGCAACGGCTCGGGCAGCAGAGCCTGCGGCGCGTTCTGGTACGCCACGGGGCGCACGAAGCGCGTGATCGCTGCCGTGCCCACCGAGGTGTTTGAGTCATTCGTCGTCGCGGGCCACGGACCACCGTGCTGCATCGCCGGTGTCACGGCGACGCCCGTCGGCCATCCGTTGAACAGCACACGTCCTGCGGTCTCCGAGAGCACCGCGACGAGGTCGCGCAGCGCGTCGGACGCCTCACCGTCGCCATGATGAACGGTGGCGGTCAGGTTGCCCGGGAACAGCTCCTCGGCAATCGCCCCCAGGTCATCGCGCGCCGAGTACTGCACCAGCGCCGTGAGCGGTCCGAAGCTCTCGTCGAGCAGACGGTCGCGCTGCGCGGCAAGCGTCGCTGCATCGGTCACGACGATCGTCGGCGTCACCCAGCCCTGCCCGTCAGCATCCCGTGAAACCGTGCCCTCGACGATCGCCCGCACCCCGTCGGTAGCGAGGATCTCATCGCGGCGGTCCGCGTAGCCGTCGGCGATTCGCGGGTTGAGCATGCGATGTGGTTCGGCTCCGGATGCTGCCGTCGCGATACCCTGCTCGAGCGGCGCCGCGTCGGGAACGAACACGAATCCGGGCTTCGTGCACAGCTGCCCGGCAGAACCTCCGACGCTCGTCACGAGGCCCGCCGCGATATCGTCGGCGCGCTCGGCGAGCGCCTGCTCGGTGACGAACACCGGGTTGACGCTGCCGAGTTCGCCATAGAACGGGATCGGCTTCGGGCGCGCGGCGGCGATGTCCGCCAGCATCCGCCCGATCTTTGTCGACCCCGTGAATGAGCCTGCGGCGATGAGCGGATGCTTGAGAAGGTCGACGCCTTGCTGCTGGCCCGAGATCGTCTGGAACACGTGCTCGGGCAGGCCTGCGCCGACGAGCGCCTCTGAGATCACGCGCGCGGTCTCGGCCGAGAGTTCGGGGTGCCCTGAGTGCGTCTTGACAACGAGCGAGCAGCCCGAGGCGAGCGCGGCTGCCGTGTCGCCGCCGGCAACAGAGAACGCGAACGGAAAGTTGCTCGCCGCGAAGTTGAGCACGGGGCCCACCGGCTGCAGATACCTGCGCACGTCAGGCCGCGGCCCGAGAGCGAAGTCCGGGTCGGCCGCGTCGATGCGCACGTCGAGATACGAGCCGTCGACGACCGTGTCGGCGAAGATGCGCAGCTGCACGGCCGTGCGCTTGAGTTCGCCCCGCAGACGCGCCTCGGCGAGCCCTGTCTCGCGCATGCCGATCGGCACGAGCGCGTCGGCGTTCGCCTCGAGGGCGTCTGCCGCCGCGACGATCGCGCGGGCGCGCACGGCCGGTTCGATGTGCGAGAGCTCGCGGAACGCGCGGTCGGCGTTCTGCGCGATCTGGTCGACGTCGGTGTTTTCGGTGCTCATGTGGTTCCTCCTAGAAGACGAATCCGGTCGGAAAGGGGTCGGTCGGGTCGAGCATGTACTGCCCCATGCCGGTGACCCAGGCGCGGCCGGTGATCGTCGGAATGACGGCCGGCGTGCCCGCGACGTCGGTCTCGGCGATCAGCCGCCCGACGAAGCGGCTGCCGATGAACGACTCGTTGACGAAGTCGGTGTTGAGCGTGAGTTCGCCGCGCGCCCAGAGTTCGGCCATGCGTGCGGACGTTCCCGTTCCGCACGGCGACCGGTCGAACCACCCGGGGTGAATCGCCATGGCGTGGCGCGAGTGCTGCGCCGTCGAACCGGGGGCGATGAACTCGACGTGGTGGCAGTGGTCGACGCCAGAGATCGACGGATGCTGCGGGGCAGCGGTCTCGTTGATCGCGCTCATGATTGCAAGCCCCGCGTCGAGGATCTCCTGCTGACGTGAGCGGTCGAAGGGCAGCCCGACGTCGTCGAGGTTCACCATGGCGTAGTAGTTGCCGCCGAACGCGAGGGAATACGGAACGTCGCCGAGGCCGGGCACCGTGACGACAGCATCCATTCTGTCGACGAAGCTCGGCACGTTCTCGATCGTGACGGAGTCTGCATGCCCATCGGTCACGTCAACGCGGGCGATGACGAGTCCGGCCGGGGTGTCGAGCCTGATCGTCGTGACCGGCTCGACGACCTCGACCATGCCGGTCTCGACGAGCACCGTCGCGGTGCCGATCGTGCCGTGACCGCACATGGGCAGGCAGCCGGATGCTTCGATGTAGACGATGCCCCAGTCGCAGTCGTCCCGCGTGGGCGGCTGCAGCAGCGCCCCGCTCATGGCGCCGTGACCGCGCGGTTCGTTCATGAGAAACTGCCGCACGTCATCCATGTGCTCGATGACGTGCAGGCGCTTCTCGTTCATGGTCGCGCCAGGGATGACACCGACGCCGCCGGTCACGACGCGCGTCGGCATCCCCTCGGTGTGTGAATCGACCGCGGTGATCACACGGCTTGATCTCATGTGTGAAACCCTAGCGGCTCGCGATGTAGTCGAGGGCGCGCTTGGTGTCACGCGTGACGGCCTCGACCTGCGCGGCCGACAGCGGGCCGCGCGGCGGGCGGGTCTTGCCGCCGAACGTGTTGCCCGCAACATCCTGCGACAGCTTGATCGCCTGCACGAACTCGGTCTCGGAGTCCCAGTAGAACACCGGGCGCAGCTCGCGGTAGAGGTCGCGCGCCTCGTCGATCTTTCCCGCGTACACCAGCTCGCAGATCTCGGCCGATTCCTTGGGGAACACGTTCGGGTATCCGGCGAACCAGCCCACGGCGCCCGCGACGAGCGACTCGAAGAGCAGATCGTCGGCTCCCGCGACAACGTCGATGTCGCACGCGTCCTGAATGTCCATGACGCGGCGAATGTCTGTCGAGAACTCCTTGACGGCCACGACGTTCTCGAGCTTCGACAGCTCGGCGATGATGTCGGGCGTCAGGTCGACTTTGGTGTCGAGGGGGTTGTTGTAGAGCATCATCGGCAGGCCCACCTCGTTGACCTTGGTGTAGTGCTCAATAACCTCGTCGCGGTTGGCGCGGTAAATGGTGGGCGGCAGGCACAGAACGCCGTCGGCCCCGTCTTCCTTCGCGTACTCGGCCCACTGCACAGCCTGGTGCCAGCCGACACCGTGAACGCCCGCGACGACGATGCCGCGGCCTCCGACGGCCTCAACGGCAACCTGAATGACCTTGCGGCGCTCCTCGTCCGTCAGAGACGAGTACTCTCCGAGCGAGCCGTTGGGGCCGACGCCGCGGCATCCGTTCTCGATCAGAAAATTGCAGTGCTCGGCGAACTTGTCGTAGTCAACGGCGAGGCCGGCCGGGGCGCTCGCGTCTTCTGTGAAGGGAAGCGTTGTCGCGACGACGACGCCTCCGAGGTCGAACTTCTTGCTCATGACGTACCTTTCAGTGTTTCTCGTGGGTGAAGATCGCCTGCTGTGTGCGGGTCTTCGGTTGGAGGTTCCGCGGCGGCAGCATCGGCGAGATCGCCGATGCGCACCGGGGAGACGATGGGTCTGCGGTCGGTTGTGACGCCGTCGGCGAAGTCCTCGCCGAGCAGCTCCTCGACGTTGCGCCCGCAGATGCGGCCCTGGCAGATGCCGAGGCCCGCGCGCGTCGAGAGTTTGAGGGAGCGCAGTCCGCACGACGCGGTTTGCGACTGGATGCTGGTGAGCTCGCCGTTCGTCACTTCTTCGCACCGGCAGATCGTCGTGTCGTTGCGCAGCCACTGCGTCCACCCGCGGCGCGGCGAGTGCACGGCGTCGAGTCTGGTGCCGAAGTCGATGAAGCGGTCGCGGGCGCGAGCGGCGCGTCCGATGTGCGCCGAGCGCGGGCCGTTCGCCGCGAAGTGTCCGGCGAGAGCACCCTCTGCGAGCGCGGCGTCCGCGCCGGCGATGCCCGTGAGTTCCCCCGCTGCGTAGATACCGCGGATGCTGGTCTGCTGACGCGCGTCGACTTCGACGAAGCGGTCGGCGCTGATCGTGCAACCCGCGGCGATCGCGAGCTCGAGGCGCGGTGTGAAGCCGTGGCTGACGCAGACAGCATCCGTCTCGATCGTCGTCTCGGTTCCCGCGATCGGCGCCCAGGTCTCGTCGACGCGGGCGATCGTCACGGCCTCGACGCGATCGGTGCCGTGCGCCTCGACGACGGCGCGCCCGGTGCGGTACGGGATGCTGTGACGCACGTGACCCGCCACGTATCCGGCGAGCTCGGGCATCTTTCCGACGGCGGCCGTGAGCTGCCAGGGCTTCGCGCCCCAGCCGCGCAGGAGAGCGGCCGTGGTCGTCGCCTCGTAGACGCCGAGAACGCGGGCGCCCGTGAGCGCAAGCGACTGGGCGACGGGCAGCAGAAACGGCCCTGCTCCGGCGACCACGGCCCGCGAGCCGAGCGCGATTCGCTCTGACTTCGCGAGGGCCTGCGCCGCTCCGGCCGTGTACACGCCGGGCAGCGTCCAGCCAGGGAACGGCAGCGTACGGTCGTGCGCACCGGTCGCGAGAACGAGAGCGTGGGGGTCGAGCGTGAGCGTTTCGCGTCCGCCCGAGTCCACGGGGCCGACGTGCGCGTGCACGCGGGGCGCCCCGGCAGCTCGTTGCTCGAGGAGCCACACCTGCGCGTTCGCCACGACAGAGCACGACGGATGCTGCGTGACCTCGCGCGCAAGCGCCTCGAACGTTCCCCACTTGTGGTGCAGCACGTGCTGCTTCGCAGCGTGCGCGGAGTCGGGGAGGTGCCGCCAGAACTGCCCGCCAAGCTGGTCGGACGAGTCGAGCAGTGTCACATCGGCTCCGGCGCGCAGCGCTGCGCTGGCCGCGGCGAGTCCGGCGGGACCGGCTCCGATGACGACGACGGTCATGATGCCTCCCCCGCGATCGACTCGGATGCTGGGGCCGAACTGTCGCTGCCGGGGCGCGGGCTGCCCGCAGCATCCGGCCGCCCTTCGTTCTGCAGCGACACGACGTCACCCTCGCACGCACGCCGCTGGCACGCGCGCACGTCGCGCTCGTCGCCCACCTGCAGAATGCAGTCGTAGCAGACGCCGATGCCGCAGAAGATGCCGCGCGGGCGACGGTCACGGCTCGTCGTGCGCCACGAGTCGCGGCCGTTCTCGAGCAGCACGCCGGCGATCGTGCTGCCGGCAGGGCCGCTGAGTTGCTCGCCGTCGACAGTGATGTGCACGCGCTCGTTCTCGACGCGCTCGGCTGGATCGTTCTGCGGAGGCAGGCGGTACGCGGTCATGCGGCGCCCTCCTCTGCGGCGAGTGCTGCGGCGAGCGTCGGGCGCGCGACGCTGAACGCGGCAGCATTCAGCTCGGGCGCACGCCCCGCGAAGAGGTCGCTCACGAGATCTGCGGTCGAGACCGAGAGCCCGATTCCGGCGCCCTCGTGGCCTGTCGCATGCCAGAGTCCCGCGACGCGGTGGTCTGGTCCGATCACGGGCAAGTGGTCGGGCATGAACGGGCGAAAACCGCCGTACGCGCGCATGACACTCGCGTCGCGCAAGAAGGGGAACACGCACGTCGACTTGGCGGCGATCTCGCGGATCACCTCGGCGCGCAGCCGCGAATCGAAGCCGATCTGCTCGCGGCTCGACCCGATGAGCACGGTGCCGGCTGCCGTCGATTCAATGACGCTCGAGGTCTGCAGGGCAGCATCGTTCGACTGCGTCGCGCCGAAGTAGTCGCCGTCGTACACCTTGCGAAAAATGCGGTGCGGCATGCGCGTGGTCACGAGCACGACGCCGCGGCGCGGGCGCACGGGCAGCGTGACGCCGAGCCGCGATGCGACATCGCCGGCCCACGGGCCCGCGGCGTTGATGATGGTGGATGCTGTCACGGCGCCCGCCGTCGTCTGCACGCCCGTGAGCTCGCCCGAGGCAGAGCGGATGCTGCCGAGCACGTCGACGCCGCAGCGCACCTCTGCGCCGGCACGACGCGCAGACGCCAGCAGCGCTTCTGTCGCGATGACCGGCTGCACCTGGGCGTCCTGCGGGTATGCGACAGCTGCGGTGATGGCGGGATTGAGGTCTGGTTCGAGCTGCAGCGCCTCACTCGGCGCGATGATCTGCGCATCGACACCGGCCGTGGCTTGCGAGCGGGCGAAGTTCTTCAGCGGCTCGGCGCCCGCTTCGGTCGTCGCGACGACCAGGCCGCCCTTGCGCTCGAATTCGATGTCTGGAAAGTCAGGACCGAGCTCGTCTGCCAGCTCGTCGGCGAGCTCCGCCCAGCGACGATTGGCGTGCAGAGCCAACTCGAGCTCTCGGCCGGGAGCTTTGTCTGAGACGAGGAGGTTCCCCTCGCCCTGACCGCTCGTGCCCGATGCAGCCGCACTGCGCTCGAGAACGACGACGCGCACGCCGTCGCGGCTAAGGGTGCGCGCGATCGCCGCGCCGACAATGCCGGCACCGATCACAGCAACGTCGTACGTCGCTCCGCGGTTGCCCATGTCGCCCTCCTCATCGTGAGCTCTGTCATATGTAATATGTCACACATTGCGGGAAAAGTGAAGCGCACTTCCGCGCGCATTGCCCGGGTCCTGTACGACGTGCCGCGGCCCGGGTTCTGTGGGACGCGCCGCGAAACCCGCTTCACCGCGGAGGGTGAGCCGCTCCGCACCCAGCTGCGACGGGGCCGTTGCCACTGGGCGCTGCTTTCGCGGCGTCAAAGCGGCATCGAGTGGCAACGGCCGGCGGGGCGACCACGTCACAACGAACCATGCTCGCGTCGCACGTCACTCGACAGCATCCTCGGGCTTACCCGACCACCAACCGAGCGTGTGGTGGATGTGCTTGGCCATGAGGTCACGCGCACCCTCCTGGTCGCCCGCCGCCAAGAAGTCGAGCAACTCGACGTGCTCAGCGGCCGAGTCTTGCAGCCGCTGGGTCTTGATCATCGACGCGAGTCCCACGAGTCGCGTGCGCGAGCGCAGGTCTGCCACCATCTCGGCGAGCGTGTGATTGCCGAGCAGCCGCGTAAGCGCCATGTGAAACGCGTGATCCGACTGCAGGTACGCGACAAGGTCTCCGCCCGCGGCACCGGCCACGATCTCGTCGGCCAGCGTGCGCAGCTCGGCAGCGCGTGCCTCAGGAAAATCGGCGGCGAGCTCGTACATGGCGGGCGGCTCGAGCCACAGCCGCACCTGCACGATGTGCGACAGCTCTTCGTCACTCACGCTCGTGACGCGAAAGCCCTTGTTGCGCACCGACTCCACGAAGCCGCGCCGTGCAAGTCCCAGCATCGCCTCGCGCACGGGCGTCGCCGACACACCGAACTTGCCCGCGAGGGTCGGTACCGTCAGCAGCTCCCCCGGCGCCAGCTCACCCGAGATGATTCCGGTCGACAGCATCTGCTGCACGTAATCACTCAGGCTCGACTGCTGCGGTATGGGCTGAATTGCGCTCGTCGTCATCTCGTTCTCATCCCCTCAGGAATCCGCGGCTGTGAGGTGTGCGGCCGTCCAGGCCTCGATCCCGTCCGCGCTGATCGGGAGCGACTCAGAGAGAACCTCAGTGGCGCGTTCCGTCACCAAGATATCGTCTTCGAGCCGAACTCCGATGCCCCGCAACTCGGGGGGAACCGTCTCGTCGAAGGCGTGGAAGTACAACCCGGGCTCAACCGTAAGCACCATTCCGTCGGCGAGCGGCGCACCTTGGTACGCCGAGTAGTCGGCGCGCGCGCAGTCGTGAACGTCGAGCCCGAGGTGGTGCCCGACGCCGCACACGATGTACCGGCGGTGGTGCTGACCACGCTCGCTCAGAGCCTCGTCGACGGATACCGGCAGCAGGTCCCAGTCGTGCAGCCCCTGCGCGATGACCTCCATCATCACCGAATGGAAGTCGCTGAACAGCGCACCCGGCCGCACGGCGTCGAGCCCTGCACGGTGCGCCTTCTCGACGAGATCGTGCACGTGCCGCTGCGCTGGTGAGAACGTGCCCGACACGGGAAGCGTGCGTGTGACGTCGGCGGTGTAGAACGTGCGCGCCTCAACGCCCATGTCGAGCAGCAGCGCATCGTCGGAGTTCACGTCGCCGTCGCACCGCACCCAGTGCAGAATCGGGGCGTGGTCGCCGCTGCCGACGATCGTCGAGTACCCCGGCCCGTTGCCGTGCGTGCGCGAGTGCCGCTCGAACGTTCCCTGCAGCCACCGCTCGCCTCCCCCGGCAACAGCGCGCGGAATCTCGCGCGCCACGGCGGCGAAGCCGGCCATCGTGTCATCGACGGCGCGCCGCAGCTGCGTGATCTCCCACGCGTCTTTGATCATGCGCAGTTCTGACAACTCGCGTTCAAGGCGATCGGATGCTGCCGCGCCCACGAGCGTGTCAGGCAGCGTCGCGGTGTCGAGGCGTCCCGCGACGTGCGCATCGGAAGCGCCGCGCAGATCGGCGTCGAGCTGACGGCGCCCGCGCACCTCGATCTGCAGAGCGGTCGACCATTCCCCCAGCGACGGAGCCGGGCCCACCCACAGCTCACCGTGCAGTGCGCTGCCGAAGAAGTCGGTGTCGCCGGGATACGCGGGCTCCGGAACGTAGAGCACTGCATCGTGGCCGCCGTCTCGCGGGTACAGCGCGATGACGGCATCCTCTGCCGTGCACCCTGTCAGCCAGAAGAAGCCGCTGTCGGGGCGAAAGTCGAATGCGCAGTCGTTCACCCGGATCGGCGCTGTTCCCGAGAACACCACAACGGTCTCGCCCGCGAACTGCGCACTCAGCCGCTCCCGATGCTGTGCTGAGGCGCCGGCAACTCCCGGTTCCACCTGCGGCGAGCGATCGGGAGTCGCCCACCCCGTGCCCATGAACCGCGTGAACGCATCGATCTGCGAAAGCCGCGGCATGCGGGCATCCTTTCCCGTTGGCATGGACCGTGCGGTCATCGTGCCCCCTTCTCATCGTTGATCGGGCCGCCGAACTCGGCAACCATCTCGCGAAGCCGCGGCACCACGCGCTCCGACCCGATGCCGTCGTGCTCGAACTCGTTGGTCACCCAGCCGCGCGCATTGCCGACGCGGCTCACGGTGTCCAGCTGCAGGTGCGCGTCGACGTACATGTCGTCGTAGTACACGGCAGCGGCGACCGGCACGGCGTTGTCGCGCAGCCGGTCGCGGTCGTAAAGCGGGCTCCAGTCCTCCCGGCGGGCGAGCTTCTCAACAGCATCCTTAAATGGCTTCAGCAGCCGGATCTCGTCAAACATCCACGGGTACATCATCTCGCCCGTGAACAGCAGGGGCCGGGCTGATTCAGAGAATTCCGGATGCTGCTCGCGCTCACGCTGCGCGGCCCACGCCGTCGCTCCGCCGCCTGCGTTGCCGTAGATACTCTCCTGCATCACGGCGAACAGTGGGTTGTCGGCAAACGACGTGCGTGCGAGCACCTGCGCGAGGAACGTGTCGCTCAACTCGTCGTCGCCCGCACCCGTCGCGAACGCCTCGTCGAAGAGCCAGTGCATGCGCTCGAATCCCGGCTTCATGCCGAAGTCGATGCCGAGGCTCTGCAACCGCCGCACGGTGAGCACGTCGCCGTCGGGCAGTCTCACGTCCCCCGCGTCGAGCCGGTCTGCAATGCGAGCCACGATGCTGACGTCGTCCGGGTACCGCTCGCGGAAAATGCGGTTCTTCACTGCGGTACGCGGGTACGTGCGGCGGTACACCTCTGCGGCACTCGGATCGATGCTCGCGAGCCCGCCGGTCACGTAGCACCCGGCAAGCCCCTGCGGTGCCTGCGAGAGGTAGGTGAGTGTGAGAAACCCGCCGTAGCTCTGCCCGAGGGTCTCCCAGCGCTTTCCACCGAACTCGGCGACGCGCAGGTGCTCAAGGTCGCGCACGATCGAGTCGGCACGGAAGCACGCGAGGTAGTCCGCCTGGTTCTGCGTGCCCTCGATGGTCTGGATGCCGCGAGCGTCGAGGCGGCTGCTGCGCCCCGTTCCCCGCTGGTCGGGGAGAATCACGCGATGCGTCGTCAGCAGCTCGCCGATCCACCCCGAACGATCCGTCGGCCGCGGCGACTTGCCGCCAGGTCCGCCCTGCAGGTAGACGATGAGCGGCAGGTCGTCGTTCTTCTTGTCTGGCGCGACGAGCTCGCGGGCGAACACGGTGATGCGCCTCGAGTCGCCGTCGTCAAACCAGTTCAGCGGAACCTCGCACTCGTGATCGACGACGTGGATGCCCGGCATCGTGTACTGCGCGGTGATCACTGGCGCTCCTTTTCTGCGTTGGCCACGCGAGCGGCCTCCCACTCGGGATTGATCTGCGGCACGGCACTCAGCAGCTCGCGCGTGTACTCGTGCTGCGGAGCATCGAAGATGCTGTCGCGATCACCCTGCTCCACGATCTTTCCCTTGTGCACGACGGCGACCTGGTCGGCGATGTGCCGCACGACGGCAAGGTCGTGGGCAATGAAGATGTAGCTCAGGTCGCGCTCGCGCTGCAGGTCTTTCAGCAGCCGGATCACGACGGCCTGCACCGAGACGTCGAGCGCAGACACCGCTTCGTCGCACACGACGAGGCTCGGCCCGACGGCGAGCGCGCGGGCGATGCCGATGCGCTGCGCCTGACCGCCAGAGAACTGCCCAGGATAGCGCTGACTGTGGTCGGGGTTGAGCCCGACGCGGTCCATGAGGTCGCGCACGAAGTCGCGGCGCTTCCTCGGCGGTTTCACGCCCTGGTAGTCGAGTGGGGCCATGATGATCCGCTCGACTGTGTGCTTCGGGTTGAGCGACGAGAACGGGTCTTGAAAGACCACTTGCACCTTCGAGCGGAAGTGCGCGAGCTCTTTGCCCTTTGCCTGCGTGACGTCGTTGCCCTCGAGCAGCACGTTGCCTGACGTCGGCTCGAGCAGCTTCGCCGCGATGCGCGCCATCGTCGACTTGCCGCTGCCCGACTCCCCCACGATCGCGAGCGTCTCGCGCGGGTTCACGTCGAAGCTCACGTCGTCGACGGCGGTGAACTCGTTCTTTCCCGAGAACACGACGCCGCTGCCTTGCGTGATGAACGTCTTCGTCAAGTTCTTAACCTGCAGCAGCGGTGTGTGAGCGTCAGTCATGACTCACTCCCTTGATGTCTCCGACGACGTCGGTGATGCGCGGCACGGCGTCGAGCAGCGCCTTCGTGTACGACGACTGCGGGTTCGAGAAGATCTCGGCCACGGGAGCGTGCTCACGCGTCTCGCCGTTCTGCATGACGAGAACATCGTCGGCCACCTCGCTGACGACGGCGAGATCGTGCGTAATGAACAGCATCCCCGTCCCCGTCTCTTGCTGCAGCTCTTTCATGAGGTCGAGAATCTGCGCCTGCACCGTGACGTCGAGCGCTGTCGTCGGCTCGTCGGCGATCACGAGGTCGGGCTCGAGGCACAACGCCATGGCGATCATGATGCGCTGGCGCATTCCGCCCGAGAATTGATGCGGATAGTGGTCGACGCGCGTCTCGGGGTCGGTGATCTTGACCCGGCGCATCGCGTCAATCGCGATCTGTCTGCCCTGCTTCTTCGATCCGCCGCGATGCGCGCGATAGGCCTCGCTGATCTGCATGCCGACTGTGAAGTACGGGTTGAGCGACGACAGCGGGTCTTGAAAGATCATGGCGATCTTTTCTCCCCGCACACGGCGCATCTCGTTATCGCTGCGGTCGAGCAGGTCGTGGCCAAAGAACCGGATGCGGCCGCTCGCCGTTCCGCCCTCGGGCAGCAGCCCCATGATGGCGAGGGACGTCATGGACTTTCCCGACCCCGACTCCCCGACGATGCCGAGCGTCTTGCCCGGCTCAATTCGGAATGACGAGTCCTTGACGACGTCGACGGGTCCGCGCACGGTCGGGAAGGTGACGGCGAGGTTCTCCACCTCGAGCAGCGTTGACCCCTCAACGGGAATCGACACGGTCTTGAGCGAGCCCGTCTTGGGCGCTGTGCTCTTCTGCTTGGCGCGTCTCATTGGGCCTTCACCCTCACTCTCGGGTCGAGAACGGAGTAGAGCAGGTCCACCACGATGTTCGCCACGACGACGAGGGCTGCGGCGAGCAGTGTCACCGCCATGATGACCGGCTGGTCGTTCTGTGTGATTGAGTCGGCGGTCAGCTTTCCGACACCGTTCAGCCCGAAGACCGTCTCGGTGATGAGCGCGCCGCCGAGCAGCGCGGCGAAGTCCATTCCGAACAGCGTCAGCGCCGGCGTCAGGGCCGGACGGAGAGCATGCTTTCCCATCACGACGTTGGTGTCGAGCCCTTTCGCCCTGGCTGTGCGAATGAAGCCCTGGCCGAGCGTGTCGATAACGTTCGATCGCACAAGACGCGTGTACATGGCGGCATACATGAAGGCCAGAACGAACCACGGCATGATGTACGACTGGAACCACAAGAGCGGGTCGTCTGCGAACGGAACCGCAGTCGGGAACGGCAGCCACTTCAGCTTGACCACGAGAAGATACTGCAGGGCGAGTGCGACGAAGTAGTTGGGCAGACTGATACCGGAGAGCGCGACGACCATGATGCCGCGGTCCCACCAGGTGCCCTTCTTGACGGCACCGATCAGACCGCCGCCGATGCCGGCGAAGAGCCACAGCACGGCTGCACCGACGGCGAGCGTTGCGCTGACAGGCAGACGCTGCACGATCATCTCGAACAC
The DNA here is from genome assembly GCF_002563955.1 of Paramicrobacterium agarici. Lineage (NCBI taxonomy): Bacteria > Bacillati > Actinomycetota > Actinomycetes > Micrococcales > Microbacteriaceae > Paramicrobacterium > Paramicrobacterium agarici. Next base: position 935,047 of record NZ_PDJE01000001.1, on the reverse strand, counting down.
CGACTGGCTTGTCTGGAAGCTGTAGCCAAGGCAGGGAGCCGCGCAGTGCAACGCGTTGACGCCTTCGCCGTAGTCACGCCCGACAAAGAGACCGGAGAGGAAGACCCAGATCTGCTCCCAGAACGGTTTGTCGAGCCCGAGCTTCTCGTGGATGTCCGCAATGCGATCTGGCGTGCAGGTCTTGCCGCAGATCATGTAGGCCGGATCGGGCGACAGCACGAAGAAGACGGTGTACGTGAAGACCGTGATGAGGAAGAGAACGACAACGCCCGCGAGGACGCGCTTGAGAATGTAAAGCAGCATCAGGCAGCATCCCCCTCGTCGAGCTGGCGTTGCAGGTGGTCGCCCACAACGGTGAACGAGAGCACCGTGAAGAAGAGGAAGAGACCGGGGATCACAAAGTACATCGGATCGACCGCGTACCAGGAAACAGATGAAGCGATCATCTGACCCCATGACGGCGTCGGCGGAGTGACGCCGACACCAAGGAATGACAGCGCCGCTTCTGTTCCGATGTACTGCGGAACCGACAGTGTCGAGAGCACGATGATCGTGCCGCGAAGATTGGGCAAGATTTCTTTGAACGCAATGCGCGCGGGACTCGCTCCCGAGGCACGGGCCGATTCGACGAACTCGCCGTTGCGCAGCGACATCGTCTGGCCGCGGATGACGCGCGCCGTGTACGGCCAGGCGAAGATGCTCAGCACGATCACGAGCAGCAGCGGCCGGTTGCCCGCGGGCAGTGCCGAGAGAAGGGCGATCATGAAGATGAGCGCGGGGAAGGCCATGAGAAAGTCCATGAGCCGCGAGATGAGCTGATCGAGCACGCCGCCGAAGAATCCTCCGAGCATGCCGAAGACCACACCCAGCGTTGTGGTGACGATTGTCGCCGACACGGCGATCGTCAGAGACACCTGCGCTCCATACGCGATGCGCATGAAGATGTCGCGACCGCTTCCCGGCTCGACGCCGAACCAGTGCTCGGCGCTGACGCCTCCCCATGGACCGATGGGAAGACCGCCGAGCGCGGGGTCGATCGCATTCTCGTGATAGGCGTACGGGCTCATTCCCGTGATCTGCTCGAGCAGCGGCGCGGCCAGCGCCAGAAGAACGATGAATACGATCCATCCGAAGCTGACGACGACGGATGGCGTGCTTCTCAGCGCGGCGACGACACGCTTGACGGGGCTGGGGGAGCTGCCGCCGTCGAGCGACGACAGCACCCCCTTGCGCGTGCCGCCCGCGAGTTCACTCGCAGGTGCTGACATACCGCTACTCGTCCACGCTCTTCAGCCCGACCACGGCGTAGTCGATACCGCCGGAGTAGCCTTCGTGAAGGTGCGCGTTGGCGATGTTGCTGCCCGTCACGGTGACCGCCTTCTCCCAGGTCAGGGGCACGGCGGGCGCCGACTCGAGGATCTGCTTGTCGAGTTCGCCCCAGGCCTTGTTCGCCTCCTCGACATCGGTCATCGCACGAATTTCATCCATGCGCTTGTTGACCTCTTCGTTGTCGAACTGCGCGATGTTGGAGTTGCCCTGATCGAAGATCTGGCTTCCCTCGAACAGCGGGGGCAGGAACGTCGCACCGGTGGGCCAGTCGGGGCACCAGCCCGCGATGGCAGCATCCGTCTGCTGGCTCGGCGTACCGATGATCTGCCAGTACTTCGCCGTGTCGACGACGTTGAGCTTCACATCGATGTTCGCCTTCGCGAGCGACTCCTGGATCGACTCGGCCTGAGCTTGCGTGACGGGAACTGCGCGCATATCGAGGCTCAGCTCGAAGCCGTCCGCGTATCCCGCCTCCTCGAGGAGTTCCTTGGCCTTCTCGGGATCGCCTTCGCCGCCCTCGCTCGGGTAAAGGTCGAAGTCCTGGTGACCCTTGACGGTGGGCGGGAGCATCGTGTTCGCAATGTCCGTGAGCGCTGGTCCGCCTGTCGCCGTCTGAACCGACTTCTTGTCGATGGCGTACGAGATTGCCTGGCGCACCTTGAGGTCGTTCAGCGGCTCCTTCGTGGTGTTGAGCGCGAGGTAGGTCGTGCAGCCCTTGAGACCCTCGAGGGTGCGCTCCTGGATCGACGGCTCTTGGATGCGCGACAGCGACGACGCGAGAATGATGCCCGAGATGGCGTTCTTGTCGTCACCCTGGTTTGCAATCATGCGCTCGTCGATCGTCGAGTTGTCGAGGCCGAGCGTCCACACGAACTTGTCGGGGTACGCCTTGCGCACCTCGTCGCTGTCGGGCTCCCAGTACTCGTTGCGCTCGAGCACGATTGAGCTGCCCGGCTTGTACTCGCTGACGACGTACGGTCCAGACGAGATCGGCTGCTTGTCGATGCTGGTGGTCGTCACGTCTCCCTCGGCGGGGAACGGCGTGTACACCGGCTGTGCGACGGCGCTGCCGAAGTCTGCGTACGACTGGTTCAGGTGGAAGACGATCGTCTTGTCGTCCGGCGTCTCGATCGAGTCGAGGTGTCCGTCCTTGTAGACGCCCTCGTACTCGTCTGCGCCGTCGAGCAGGATCTTCGCGTACGGCGAGCCGACGGCGATGTCCGGGTCAAGTGAACGCTCGACGCCGAAGCGCACGTCTTCGCTCGTGATCGGCGTGCCGTCCTGGAAGAAGATGTCGTCCTTCAGCGTGAAGGTCCACACCGTGTTGTCTTCGTTGGGGGTACCGAGATCGGTGGCGAGGTCGGGAACGATCTCTGTCGGGTTCTCCGAATCTCCGCCGGCAAACATGGTCAGCTGACGGTAGATCAGCCGGTAGAAGTTGTTGACTCCGCCGTCCCAGCCTTGAGCGGGGTCGAGGTGCGAGAAGTCGGTCGTGGCGAGAACGTGGAGGGTTCCGCCCTTCACGGCTTCGCCAGAACTTCCTCCGTCACTGGCGGAGTCACCTCCGCTGCTGCAGCCCGTCAGGGCGAGGGCCGCCGCCAGGCCAAGGCCCAGCACGACATTGCGTTTTTTCATGGAATTCACTCTCCTTTGATGCGAGCGTCTCTGCCCGCACGGTGGGTGTTTCAGGGGGTTAGACCGTGCGCAGCCATACGCGCATGGCCTGGGCCTCACGATTTCCCCACTGAAAGTAGGGAACGAGGGTGAGGTGGGTTCGGGCTGCCTCCCGTGCAGCCGGGTCGGGGTGGGCTGTGTCATCGCGGAGCTCTGGGTAGAGCTCTGCGGGGTCGATCGCCGCCGTTTCCACGGCGCCGTGCAGCACGACGCTCGGACCGGAGGCGACGATGTCTCGCCGCTCTGGTTCGAGCGCGCGCACGTCGGCGGGCGTGGCGACGATCGTGTCGATGTCGGCAGCGTTGTCCTGCTGCTCGGCGCAGTAGACGAGGGGGCCGCGAGCCACGGCGAGGCTGCCGCGAGCAGCATCCACTCTCGGATCTGCCCCGTGGGCGCGTGCCGGCATCGGCAGGGTGAGACGGATGCTGTCGCCCGCGGCGACGTCTGCCAGGCGCACCCAGCTTCCCGCCGCCGCCTCGCTCGTCGCGTCGCGGTGCACGACGGTCGCACCGCGCGCCCACGCCGGGATGCGCACGGCGATGTCGCGACCGGCGTCCGGCGCTGCCGTGACGTCGAGTCGGATGTCGCCGTCCCACGGGTACGCGGTCGCAATGCTCAGCTCGAGCCCGTCGTGGCTGATCTCGGCGGCGGTGAGGTTGGCGATGTGCAGGGCACCGTCACCGACGAAGGCGACGTGGTCTTGCAGTTCGGCGACCCACCGCACGATGTTCGGCGGGCAGCACGGGCAGCCGAACCACGCACGGCGCAGCAGCGGTCCGTCGGACTCGTAGCCCGAGCGCTGCATGTGGTCGGCCCGGCGCTGCAGCGGATTGTCGTAGAAGAAGGCGCAGCCGTCGTCAGAGAGTCCGACTGCGAACGCGTTGTACTGCACAATCTCGAAGATGTCGGCAAACCGGGCTTCGCCCGTGTTCAGCAGCATCCGCCATGCCCACTGCATGAGGGCGATGGCCGCGCACGTCTCGTTGTAGGCGCGCTCGCTGGGCAGTTCGAAGCGGTCGCCGATCGCCTCGTCTGAGTGCCGGCTACCGAGGCCTCCCGTGATGTACAGCTTGCTGGCCACCATGTCGTTCCAGAGGTGCAGAACGGCGGCGTTCAGGTCATCGGCTCCGGTCTCGGTGGCGACGTCTGTCGCGCCCGAGGCGAGGTACATCATGCGCACCGCGTGCCCCGTGACGGAGTCGAGGTTGACGAACGGAACGAGGTCTTGAAAGTACTCGCTCGTGAAGATCGTCGAGTCGATCGTCTGGTGACCGCGACGACGCACCATGAGGTCGGCGAGCTCGAGGTACCGGCGGTCGTCGGTCTCGCGGAAGAGCTCAACGAGCGCCATCTCGACCTCGGGGTGGCCGCAGAACGCGAGCTTTTCCTCCGTGTCTGGGCCGAACTTCTGCCAGACCAGGTCGCTGAAACGAACGGCGATGTCGAGCAGTCTCGCGTCGCCGAGCTGGCGATTCGCGGCGACGGCCGCCTGAATGAGGTGGCCGAGCGAGTAGAGCTCGTGTCCCCACGCGAGGTCGCTCCAGGGCTTCTTGTCGATCGAGTCCGCCTGAAAGTACGTGTTGAGGTAGCCGTCGGCCAGCTGCGCCTGCTGCATCAGGTCGATGGCTTCTTCGTAGAAGTCGCGCACCGACGCGTAGACGTCTACGTCGGCGCGCGCAAGCTCATACGCGATGCCCTCGAGGGTCTTGTACACGTCGGTGTCGAGAAACGGGTAGCGGCCGCGGTACGGCTCCGTCGCGCCGCCGATGACGGCGCGAAAGTTGTCGAGGTTGCCGGCGAGCCGCAGCTGTTCAACGCTGTGCACGAGCGTCTGCTCGCGGTTGCGGCGCTGCCACTGACCGAGGAGCCCGTCGGTGAGCACCACCTCGGCGGAGCCCAGAGAGGTGAAACGGGATGCTGCCGAAGCGACGGCGGGGCGCATCCTGACGCCGCTCGCGGCGGATCGGGCTTCTGTCGGGTTCGGCACGGTACCTCACTGCTCTGTGACGGATGCACGCGGAGTGTGCTGCTTCGGGCGCTGAGCGGGACCCAGCGGTGGACTGTAGTGGGTGATATGTTACACGGCACTTGTCCGCCGCCGTCAATGCCTCGTGACCAAACTGTGACAAGAAATGTGACCGTTCACACACTGCAGCGGCCAATCTCCCTCAAGGGGTGCCGAAGAGCGCGAGCAGTGTGTAGAGTCACGGGCAATCAAGCGCACGGCAGGAGCAAGGCAGCTCTTGCCAGCCGCTTGAGAGTTCCGCCGACCATCGGCGCAGTGGTGGACGACCGCAGGCGACGCCGCTGCACGACTTGATCCACCGAGTCGTTTGCCCTCAGGGGTTCTGGAGTTTCCTGCGCGTATCTGTGATGTGTTACATGTCACGCGGTGGGCGCGAACTCACTCATGTATCCGCAGTTGAGTTCACAGGAGAACCCACATGACACGATCACGATATACAGCGGGAGGTGCGCTGGCCACGGCCTTGCTGATGACGCCCGCGCTTCTCTTCGGCGCCAGTCCGGCAGCGGCGGCCGAGACAGATTCACCGATCAACGTCGGCGCAGACGGCAGCGTCGCGACAGATCCCGCGTACGACGGTCCGCAAATCACGGAGATTCGTGTGATCAATGAGCAGAAGTACCTCGAGATCTACTGGGATCGGTACGTCGATGAGATCGAGGCGGTCTCGCCGTCGAACATTACGCTAACCAATGGCGATGAGACGGTCGCGCTGACGCCGAAGCCCGCGTCCGGTCGCACGGACACGATCTTCTTCGATCAGAACAACAAGCAGATGGCCGCGACCGATGCCAACAGCATGGAGCGCCTGCCGGACGATCTGCACCTCGCGAGCATCGCCTACACGGGAACGATCGACATGAGCAAGCCGCTCACGCTCACCGTGACCGGCTCGGCGATCGTCGACGAGCAGGGCAGGCAAGCGAAGGATGCTGTGTACACAGACGTCCCGAAGCTCGACTACTACACGCAGTCGGTGACGACCGAGACGGGCATCGTCGTCAAGGCGAACGCGCGGGTCGCCCCAGAAACGCTGACTCTCGCTGCAGAACAAGTCGATGTCGAACTGGCGAAGACCGAAACCGGGATCGCCCAGCAGATGGCCGATTTCGGCTGTTCGCTCGCCGTCTACGCGTCGCGTGAGAACGCGTACCTCATTCCGGAGCACCGTGGCGGCTACGACCCCGAGATGTATGACGTCGAGGGGTACGGAGGGAGCACATACAACAATTGCGTCTCGTCGATCTCCGAGCGCAATGTGCTGAGAACTCGCGGCAACGCCGACCCGTTCCTCAACACGAGCTACCCGAACGAGAACATCCTGATCCACGAGTTCGGCCACGCCGTGCGGCTCGTCGGCATCGAGACAATGGACGACACGACGCTGTCGGACGAGTTCTATGCCGCATACGAGAATGCGTACCTCACGGGGCTCTGGCCCAACACGTACGCGATCGGCAACAGCGACGAGTTCTTCGCCACACTGTCGGCGATCTGGTTCAACGTCATGGCCGAGAAGCCCGACTGGTCAGACGGCGTGCGCAGCCCGATCAACACCCGGGCAGAGTTGAAGGAGTACGACCCCACGTCGTATGCGTTCTTCGAGAAGATCTATCCGGCAGATCTCACGCTGCCCGCCCCGTGGGACGAGCCGGCTCCCGACGAGTACCACGGCGACTACACGGAGCTTCCCGAGCAGGAGCCGCGCGTGTCGGCCACGGACGTCGAGTTCGGACGTGATCTCTTTCGCATCTCGACCCAGACTGTGAGCGGGGACTTCCAAATCGACAGGTTCGCCGGCGACGCCAATCACCCGGACCGCGATGTCTGCGTCTGGTTCACATGGGGCGATGGCGTGTGGTCGATCGACTACGACAACGGTCTCTACACGATCAGCGCCTCCGACGGCAGTGGCGTTCTTTCGGCGATCTCAGACACCGAGGTGCGCTACGCCGGTATCGAAGCGGATGCGACGGACGACGCGCAGAAGTGGCGGCTTTCGCCCGACACTTCGACACCGGATGCTCCGTTCGACGGGCAGCTCATCAACGAGGCGAATGGACGCGCCCTCACTCTCAGTGATCGAGCTGCGACCGGAGTGTCGTTGACACTCGGAACCGCCGACGAAGGCACGCGCTGGATGCTCGAAGACACGACGCGCACCGAGGCGCAGGGAACAGCGGCGTACATCACCCCGGTCACGGTGACCCTGACGCCGCGCGCGCAAGATGCAGAGGCCGAACCGGCCGCGACGCGCGCGACCGGAGTTCATGCCGCCGCTGCGGCTCAGGATGCCGTCACAATCGACGTTGCCCAGCAGGGATTCACGCTGCCTGACATCACGGACGTGTTCGGTGCAGACTGGTCCCGTGACGGCTACACGTTCTCTGGCTGGCGGGTCGTCAGTGACGACAGCATCCTCCCCGCCGACTGGGTGATTCCCGACGGCACGACGGCGCTCTCTCTTGAAGCTGTATGGGAGCCCGCATCGGTGACGCCGCCGACAACAGATCCAGCTGAGCCAGGCGATGCGGATGGTGCTGACGAGGGAACCTCCCCCGGCAATGCAGCAGATCCGGCATCGGATGCCGCGGGCGAACTACCGCGCACGGGTGCTGACATCGCCGGCACCGTTGCTGCAGCGGTTCTCGCCCTCATGGCCGGAGCCGGGCTGATGCTCATGCGCCGCCGCAATTCCGCGGGCAACCGGCAGTAGCGCGATGCAGGCGCAGGGCGGTCATGACGGTCCCCTGCGCCTGCACGTGCTCAGCCGGCGAACACCGGCAGGGGGCGACCGGCAACTCCTGGATTGACGGCGAAGACCGCGCCAGCGGCTGGCTGGTCACCCTCGGCGACGCCCTCTCGAGACGTCGTGATGAACAGCGTGCGCAGGTCGGTCCCGCCGAAGCAGCACGCCGACGTATTCGTCACTCCGGGAACCTCGACGACCTCGCTTAAGCCACCGTCGGAGTCGTACCGACGAACAGCGCTGCCACCCCACAGCGCCACCCAGACGCCTCCCTCAGCGTCGACGGTGAGACCATCGGGAGTGCCCACTCCCTCGTCAAGAATGACGAATGGCCTGCGGTTTTCGAACGTTCCCTGATCTCCGTCGAAGTCGAACACGTCGATGCGCCCTGTCGGGGTATCGTTGTAGTACGCCAGCGTTCCGTCTTCGCTCCATTGGAGTCCGTTAGAAATGGTGACGCCGCCAAAGATACGGCGCGTGCTGCCGTCGGCGTCGAGCCGAAACAACTCGCCTCGCCCGGGTTCGGCGTCGTAGGCCATCGTGCCGCAGTAGAAGCGCCCCTGAGGGTCGCAGCCGCCATCGTTCATGCGAATTCCGTCGTCGGTGATCACATCGTCGAAACGCCGCTCTCGGGTGAAATCCCGCGAGAAGAGCGAGAAGCCGTGCTCGGTCGCAACAACGAATCCGCCGCTCGCCCTCGGCCTGAGTGCTGCGGCAACTGTGCTTCCCACATCGTGGCGTGCCGCAGCCTCGGGCTCCTGTTCGGGCGAGCCGAGGTCGACGACGACTCCGGCGGTCATATCGACGATGAGCAGGCGCCCGCCGGCGCTATCCCACACCGGCCCTTCACCGTGCCACGCCACAGGTCCGCCAAGAGCATGTGCCTTCATGGTCATCCTCCACTTCTCTCACATGCAGCCGCACGACGATCTGCACCACCCTCAGGGTATCGAGGCGCAAAGCACACCTCTGGCAAATGTGCCCTGTCCTCTTCCCACACGCGCAGGTGATATGTAATATGTCACATGTTTTAAACGCAATCGCTCCCATTCGCCGACGAATGCGGCGTCATCGGCGCCGGAAGTAAGGAAGACATGGACGTCATCTCTGCGATAAACGACCTCATCTGGAACCCGATGGCCTACCTCGCCCTCGGCCTTGGCCTGTTCTTTACGGTGCTCACCCGCGGCATCCAGTTCCGACGTATTCCCGACATGATTCGCGAGCTCGGGGCCAAGAAAGACACGCCAGATGGCAACTCCCCTCTTCAGGCTGTGCTGCTGACTCTCGCGAGCCGCGTCGGCGTGGGAAATATTGCCGGCGTCGCCACCGCCATCTACGCCGGGGGTCCCGGCGCGATGTTCTGGATGGTGCTGTGCGCCCTGCTCGGCTCGGCAAGCGCGTATGCCGAGTCGACGCTCGCGCAGGTGTTCAAGACGAAGATCGACGGCGAGCATCGAGGCGGCGTCCCCTACTACGTCGAGAAGGGGCTCAAGGCGAAGTGGCTCGCGGTCATTCTCGCCGCCATGATTCTGATCGGCTACGGATTCGTCTTTCCCGGCGTGCAGTCGAACAACATCGCGCAGAGTGTGAACGAAGCTTTCAGCATCCCGCTCTGGGCCAGCGCCCTTTTCGTGACGGCGCTGCTCGCCTTCGTCATCATCGGCGGCACGAAGCGCATTGTCGCCGTTGCCCAGGTGTTCGTGCCCTTCATGGCCGCTGGCTACATCATCGCGACGATCATTATGCTCGCGATGAATGCCGAGCAGATCTGGCCGACGTTGCAGCTTGTGTTTTCGAGCGCGTTCGGCGTCAACCAGGTGTTCGGCGGTATTCTCGGCGCTGCTGTCGCGTGGGGTGTACGACGGGCCGTGTTCTCCAATGTCGCGGGTGTCGGTGAAGGCACGTTCGGCGCAGCATCCGCTGCCGTTCGCCACCCCGCCAAGCAGGGCCTCGTGCAGGCATTCTCGATCTTTATCGACACCGTTGTCGTCTGCAACGCGACGGGGATCATGATCCTGATCTCGGGGATCTACGATGTCGCAGATGAGAACGGCACTCTGATCTTCAGCGGAGCGAACGGCATAGAGGCGGGACCCGCGTACACGCAGGCCGCGATCGACACGATAGCGCCGGGGATCGGGCCGGGCTTCGTCGCCGTTGCGCTGTTCTTCTTCGCCTTCACAACGCTCATCGCGTTCTACTACATTGCCAAGACCAACCTCGTCTACCTGTTCCGCGGGCGGGCCGTCATCATCGCGGACTGGGTGCTCAAGGCCGGCATGATCGCGATCACGTTCTACGGAAGCGTCGAGTCACCCTCGCTTATCTGGGCGATCGGCGACATCGGCTACGGCTCGATCGGCTGGGTCAACATGATCTGCATTCTGCTGCTGAGCCCCATCGTCTTCAAGGTCACGCGCGACTACGACCGCCAGCGCCGTGCGGGCACTGACCTGAGCTTCAATCCGGAGGCGCTCGGCATCAAGCGTGCGCACTTCTGGATGGAGAATCACACGGGCACGATCGCGCGGGCCGAGTCCGAGGGCCTGCTCGACGACGAGACGCGGTGACCTGCTGCGCACGCAACCTGGGAGACTCAAGAACATGGATGCTGTCAGCACGATCGACTACCACACGGGCGGCGAGCCGTTTCGCATTGTCGAAGCGCTGCCCTCTGCCACGGTGCTTCGTGCGACGACAACGCGCGGCGCCGACGCGACTGCGCCGGGTCTCACCGTTGCGGAGCGACGCGTCCACGCGATGCGCCCCGGCTCAGAGCTCGACGACCTGCGGCGGGTGCTCTGCCACGAGCCTCGCGGGCACGCGGACATGTACGGCGGCTTCATCGTGCCGCCCGACGATGACGGCGCGCACTTCGGTGTGCTGTTCTGGCACAAGGACGGCTTCTCGACGGCCTGCGGACACGGCACGATCGCGCTCGGCGTGTGGGCCGTCGAGACCGGACTCGTCGCAGCGCCCGACACGGGCACGACGGACGTCGTGATCGATGTTCCCTCCGGCCGCGTCGCCGCGCGCGTGCACACCGTGGAGGGAAACGTCACCGCCGTCGACTTCGTGAGCGTGCCGAGCTTCGTCATCGCGACCGACGTTGCCGTGCAAGCTTCGCTCGGCGAGGTGCGGGTCGACGTGTCGTACGGCGGCGCAATCTACGCGCAGCTTGACGCAGCATCCGTCGGCCTCACCATCGAGCCGCAGAACGTGAGCGCCCTCATCGCGCTCGGCCGCGAGATCAAGTGGGCGCTCAACGAGGCGGATGTCGCGCAGCATCCTGCCGACCCGCGCTTGAGCGGCATCTATGGCACGATCCTCTTCGAGCAGCTCGAGACACCGGATGCTGCGCCGGACAGCGCGTCGGGCGTCATCGCGCAGCGCAATGTCGCGATCTTCGCCGACGGACAGGTCGACCGTTCCCCGTGCGGCTCCGGCACGGCGGCCCGCATCGCGACGCTTGCCGCGGCCGGAACGATGCGCGACGGCGACGTACTGCAGCACGGCTCGATCGTCGGCTCGACGTTTGCCGGCAGCATCCTGAATCGAACCTACGTGCACGGCCGCGACGCTGTGATTCCGCAGGTGACCGGCATGGCCTACCGCACGGGCGAGAGCCGCTTCACCGTTGACCCGCGAGACCCCCTGACCCCCGGCTTCGTGCTGAGGTAGCGACGTTTGAGAAAGCGAGTGCCGATAATGATGACCTACGTTGACGCCGACACCGTTCGTGCCACGTTGACAGAGGATGCTGCCGTCGCAGCGATCCGCGACACCCTGCTGCAAGGCTTTGACCCGGCCGACGACATTCCGCGGCAGCTGCTGCCGATTCCCGGCGGCGAACTGCTCGTCATGCCGTCCGCGACCGAGCAGGCCACGGGCATCAAGGTGCTCACGGTCGGGCCCGACGACCCGAGCCGCACGGTGCCGCGCATTCAGGGCCAGTACCTGCTGTTTCACCCCGAGACGCTGTCGCCGCACATGATGCTCGACGGCATCGCCCTGACGTCGCTGCGTACCCCGGCGGTGTCGTTCGCGCCGGTCGCGCCGCTGCTCACGGCGAGCGCCGAGCCGCTCACCGTCGTGATCGTCGGAACCGGCGCTCAGGGCGTCGCGCACGAGTCGACGCTGCGGGCGGTTCTCGGCGGGCAGCGTGAGGCCGTTGTCACATATGTGAGCCGCACGCAGCCCGACTGGTGCGAACGGTGGGCCGCGACGGGCTCGGACCAGGCGCGTGCTGCCATTGCAGCATCAGACCTCATCGTGTGCGCGAGTACGGCGAAGACCCCTGTGCTCGACGATGACGGGGTGAGCCCGGATGCTGTCGTGATCGCGCTCGGCTCACACGACCCCGCGGAGCGCGAGCTGCCGAGCGCCCTCATGCGTCGTGCGCAGATCGTCGTCGAAGACGTCGACACGGCCTACCGCAGCGGAGGTGACATCGTGATGGCGGCCGCTGACGGCTCGATCACCCGCGGCGATCTGATTCCGATGCGGGCGGTGATCCGCGGAGAGCACGAGTTGCACCGCAATGCTCCCATTGTCGTGAAGACGACGGGCATGTCGTGGGAAGACCTCGCCCTTGCGACGGCGATCGCGAACCTCCTCGACGAGTGAGGGCGGGGAGCCGCCACGCGTCTCCCCGCCCCGCATTTCGCAGCTGCGCCCTAGTGAGTCGGCTGCTCCTTCTTCTCGGCGAGGAACGCGTCGCGCTTCGCCCCAGGCACCCACCCGGTGTCGACGACCTTCTTCTGGAAGATCGACGCGCCTGCGACGAGCACGAGACTGAGCACAATGCACAGCACGACGCCGAGGCCGGTGGGTCCGATCACGCTGAGACCGACGAGAGACCCGAACCAGCCGAAGTCCGCGTCGCCGAAGGTGCTGTTGGCGAAGCCGAACTCGCCGAGCACCAGCAGCAGGATCGCCGGGAGGATCGTGATGATGATGCCATTAACGAAGCCGCCGAGAGCTGCGCCGATTCTGCCGCCCGAGGCATTGCCGAAGACGCCGGCGCCACCGCCCGTGAAGAAGTGCGGAACCATGCCGGGCAGAATCAGAGCGAGTCCGAACATCGGGTTGAGCCAGATCGCCAGCAGCACAAGCGACACGAGACCACCCACGAACGAACTGATGAATCCGATCAGCACCGCGTTGGCGGCGAACGGGAACACGATGGGAACGTCGAGCGCGGGCTTCGCGCCCGGGACGATCTTCTCGGCAACGCCCTGGAAGGCGGGGACGAGTTCACCCAGTACCGTGCGAACACCGTAGAGGATCACCGCCACACCGACGCCGAACTGCAGCGCAAGGGCGAAGCCAGCCATGATCGTCGCTCCTGCGTCGTCACCGCCGAGCAACTCTGCAGTTGCTGCGGGGTCGACGATCAGTCCCCAGATCGCGAACACCATGTAAATCAGCACCATCGAGAGTGCCGTCGCGACCATCGAGTCCCGCAGGAAGCTCAGACCCTTGGGGAACTTGATCTCTTCCGTCGAGCGGCTCCGACCGCCCGTCGCCTGCCCGATCGCACCTGCGGCGATGTAGCCGGCTGAGCCGAAGTGCCCCATGGCAATCGTGTCATCACCCGTGATCTTCTTCATCCAGGGGTGCGCGAAGGCCGGCATCACCACCATGATCACGCCGAGCAACATGGCCCCGATGATCACAACGAGCCAGCTGAATTCCTCGCCGAATCCGACCGTCAGCACCACGCTCAACAGCAGTGACATGAAGACCATGTGGTGGCCAGTGAGAAAGATGTACTTCAGCGGCGTGAATCGAGCGAGTAGAAGCATCACAATGAAGCCGAGCACGAGAACGTAGGCGCTCGTCGCACCGTACTCCTCCGCGGCCAGTGCCGTGATCACCTCGTTCGTCGGAATCACGCCCTGCGCACCCGTCACCTCGAGAATGAGCTTGCCGAGCGGATCCAGCGATCCCACAACGACGTTCGCACCTGCCCCGAGAATGAGGAATCCGAGTGCGGCTTTCAGGCCACCGCCGATCACCTGCCCGGCGGACCGGCGAAGTGCCATCAAACCGATGGCGGTGATGATCCCGATCAAGTACGCGGGAACGTTGAGAATCTGCTGCCCGATGAAATTCAGGACGACAACCAGCCACTCCATTGGGGCTCCTTTCCTCTCGCGCTACGGCTTCGCCGTCAGCGCTCCATGCTCTGTTCGAGCTTCTCCGTAATTTCGTTCACGTCGGTGAAGTTGTTGATGACGACGACCTTCGCCGGCACGTCGCCGACCTCTTCAGCGAGTTCGGCGGAGGTCAGAACGATGTCTGCCGTTCGGGCAGCGCCGCGCGCAATTCCGATGTCAGCGGCCTCGACATCCGCATCGACGTCCATAGCACGCAGGGCCTTCTCGGCATTCATCTTGAGCAGCACGGACGTTCCGATTCCCATGCCACACACAGCGACAATCTTCATTTCTTACTCCTCACATTCGGCTGTCTTATTCGGTTCACGACGCATCGTCGGCAACGCGTCTCAATATCGCGCGAACATCCCCCGCGGTGTCGGCGTGCATGAGCTCGTCGAGAACGGCCTCGTCTGCGAGCACGCCGGCCAGCTCCGCCATCACGTCAAGGTGGGCCTTGTGGTCCGTTGCAGCCAAGCCGACCACGAGCCTCACCGGGTCGTTTGCCTCGCTTCCGAACTCCACGGGCTCGTCGAGCGCGACCCAACTCAGCCCCGTGTGAAGCACAGCATCACTCGGACGCGAGTGCGCGAGTGCGAACCCTGGCGCAATGACGATGTACGGGCCATGATCGTCGATCGCCTGAAGCATCTCGTCGGTGTAGCGGTCGGTCGTCGCCCCCTGGTCAACGAGCCCACGCCCCGCAAGTTTCACTGCGTCGCGCCAATCTGCAGCATGGGCACGCGTCGCTACCGCTGCGTCGGGAAGCTGATCAGCGAGAGTCATGTGCGGTCCTCCTTTGGCACGTGCACCACCACCTGCACTGTGGCATCCCACTTTTGCACACTTCTATGCCAAAGCGCTAGAGGGCAACGATTGCCACGTGATCGCGCACGCGGAGTCAGGCCGCTCGAGATCGCGTCAGAGCGCTGATGCGGTCCGGGTCGAAGAGCGCGTCCAGAGCGAGCGCCGAGGCTCCGCGGACACCTGCTTTCGCTGCAAGGCGCGACTGGGCGACGACGAGGCTCTGGCGCGAGTAGACGTGCGCCGCACCGAAGAGTGACCGCCGGACAGCAGCGACAAAGCGCTCCCCCGCCTCGGCAAGGTTGCCGCCCACGATCACCGCTGACGGATTGAGCAGCCCCACGACGTCGGCGAGCGCGTAGCCGATGATTTCGCCCACCTCCTCGAGAAGCGCGAGGGCATCGGGATTGCCGTCATCAGCGAGCGCAACGATATCGGCGCTCGTGCGCACGTACTCTCCTGAGCGCACGAGGCGGTCCCGAATGGTCCCGCCGCTCGCGACGGTCTCGAGCCGACGAAGGGGCTCACTCAGCCGATCGCGCAGCGGCGCGCTGAGCTGTCCCGCGCCACCCCGGCTCCCGCGCACGACGTTGCCGTCCATGACAAAGGCGCACCCGACTCCGATCCCCGTCTTCACAACGACGAGATCGCTGAGTTCGGGCCAGCCGAACCGTGCTTCGCCGAGGGCGAGGACGTTAACGTCCCGATCGATTGCGATCACGATGTCATCAGGCCATTCCGCCAGGTAATCGCGAACGCGGACGTTGTCCCAGCGGGGGTCGAGCTGAGGGCTGCCCAGCCTGCCCGTGTGCGAATCGACGGGGCCCGGCACTCCGATCCCGATGCCTCGAACGTCGGCCCGCGACCACCCACCCTTGATGAGAAGAAAATCGAAGACCTGCTCTGCCCATCTGAAGATTTCTTCCGGACCGTCGAAGAGCCCGATATCCGCCTCGTCCTCGGTCAGCACGGCGCCGACGACGTCGGTGATGCCCACACGGGTGTGAGAGCTGCCGATGTCGACGGCGAGCACAAGTCCGAGCGCCGGATTCACCTCGAATTCTTCGCGAGGTCGCCCTCCGCCGCTTGATGTATGGCCGGCTTGAATCACGATCTCGTGTTCGAGAAGCTCGTCGAGACGCCGGCTCAACGTCACTCGTGACCAGCCGAGCCCGTCAAGAAGGCCCGAACGCGTAGTCGCTTTCCCCGACCGAATGAGGTCGAGGACGATTCCCGACCCCGTCATGATTCTGCCCGGCATAGTCTGTGCGCCTTCCCCTTGGCTTTAGTCTATTCATAGACTAAAGTCCACGCTATGTCACTCACCACTGTCGCTGATGATTCCGGCCGTGCGGTTGTCCGCGGCGCCCGCGATGAGAGCGAGAAGCGCGCCGTCGCCGCGGCCATCGCGATTCCGCCCGTCGTAGTGCAGGCGAAGTCGCACGGGCACGCGGGAACGGCCATGGCCATGGCACCTCTCGCACATACGCTCTTTCACCGTGTGCTCCGCCACAACCCGGCGAACCCGGGCTGGGAGGGACGCGACCGGTTCATCCTCTCGGCTGGCCATGCGAGTCTACTGCTGTACACGCAGCTGCATCTCTCGGGATACGACGTCACTCTTGATGACATCGCGAAGAGCCGGACACTCGACGCTCGCACACCGGGCCATCCCGAGCTGGGCGTAACGCCCGGCATCGAGATGTCGACCGGCCCACTGGGACAGGGATTCGCGAGCGCCGTCGGCCTCGCACTCGCGCTTCGACGCGATGCTGCGTTGCACGATTCGGGCGAGGGAGTCTGGGGCAGCACCGTCTTCACTCTTGCGGGAGACGGATGCCTCGAGGAGGGAGTCTCGGCGGAAGCCGCAAGTCTCGCTGGGACCTTGGGAATCGACAACCTCGTAGCCATTTGGGACGACAACCGCATCACCATCGACGGCGCAACCGACCTCGCCTTCTCTGAGGACGTGCGCGGGCGCTTTCGTGCATACGGGTGGAACGTGCTCGAGATCGAGGACTTCCGTAACCTCGATGAGATCGAACGCGTGCTTGAGACAGCGCGCTCCACCACGGGGGCGCCGACGCTCGTCGCGGTGCGCAGTGTGATCGCATCGCCCTCCGAGAAGATCGGCGGTACGAGTGCGGGACACGCGGGCGCGCTCGGCGCTGAAGAGACGCAGACCGTGCTTGAGACGCTCGGTTTCCCGCCGAATGCGACCCTCGACGAACTCGTCGACGACGACACGTACACCGTCATGCGTGAGGCGAAGCGTCGCGGCGAGAGGTTGGAACGGGAATGGACCGTCCGCCTCAATGCGTGGCGGTCACGGCATCCTGAACTCGCTTCTCAGCGCGACCGTCTCGCTGCAGCGGCTCCCGACGAGGCATCGTCGGCGCTCGACACGGTGCCCCTCCCCGACGAAGGGCAGTCGGTTGCCACGCGGAAGACGAACGGAGCGGTCGTGGCCGCACTCGCGCGCGCTGGCCTTGTCTTCGGAGGTTCAGCGGATCTCTCGGGGTCGACAAACGTCGCCCTTCCCGGAGACGCTGTCACCGCGGACAACCCGGGCGGCGACTTTGTGCATTTCGGCATCCGCGAGCATGCCATGGCCGCCATCTTGTCAGGCATTGCGCTGCATGGTCTGTGGCGACCATACGGGTCGACGTACCTTGCGTTCAGCGACTACCAACGGCCCAGCATCAGACTCGCCGCGCTCATGGGACTCCCCGCGACGTACATTTACACCCACGATTCCGTTGCTGTAGGCGAAGATGGGCCGACGCATCAGCCTGTGGAGCAGATCGCTTCGTTGCGCACCGTGCCGGGGCTCGCTGTTGTTCGACCGGCGGATGCTGCCGAGGTCGTGTCCGCCTGGAAGGCCGTTGTCAGTTTGCCACCGGCACCGACGGCGTTCATACTCTCGCGGCAGGACGTCCCCGTTCTTGCGCATCGCGACGACCTCGACGCGAAGGTGAGAAACGGTGCGTACGTGGCATGGCAAGAGGGCGCCGGAAATGACGTCGCCCTGATTGCGACGGGAAGCGAGGTCGCTCTCGCTATCGAAGCGGCTCGCGACCTTGCGCGCGAGGGCGTCACCTCTCGAGTTGTTTCCATGCCGTGCGTCGAGTGGTTTGCGCAATCGTCAGCAGACTGGCAAGAGTCGGTGCTGCCGGCTGCGATGCGCGCTCGCGTCGCGGTGGAAGCCGGGTGCGGCGACGCCTGGTACCGCTGGGTCGGTCGCGAGGGCGGCGTTGTCAGCATTGACGAGTTCGGGGAATCGGGTGCCGGAGACGAGGTGCTCGCGCGCAAGGGCGTAACAGTCTCTGCGATCGTCGCTGCGGCTCAGACCTCCCTCGAGGCGGTCGGAAGATCCGTGAGCGAAGACGGCCACATCGCTGACGAGCAGGGCCGATCATAACGGTCGCGCCTCGCGAAGGGTTCGACGGTCGCTCTCACTTTCGAGGCCGAGCGAACCGGCAGAGAGGGCGTCGACCGGCCGCTGAACGACGCCGCATAATTCTGTACAGTTCTCGCTTTGCTCGAATGAGCGGGGGGGCGAATCCCTGATTCGACAGATTCAGGTCTTCCCCAGTTCACGCTCCGCCGATAGTGTGGCGGCACACAACTGGATCTTGGCCCTCGAAAGGACCACATGCCCGCCGCACGCCGCGTCGCCCTCGTCAGCACGCTTGCCGTTCTTGGCACAGCACTCATCGCACCAACCGCGGCGAATGCCGCGACGCCCCCAGGCGGCGTCGAGCTCACGTTGCTCGCCACAACCGATACCCACGGGCATGTCGCCGACTGGGACTACTTTCAGAACGCGCCGTACCCCACCGACGACTCCCTGGGACTCTCACGCGTCGCCTCCGTCGTCGACGATGTGCGGGCCGAGAAAGGCGACGAATCGGTCGTGGTTCTCGACAACGGCGACGCGATTCAGGGAACGCCGCTGACCTACCTCTACGGCTACGGCGACAGCCGCGATTCCGTACTGAACGACACCATCGAGCATCCAATGGCCCAGGTATTCGACACCATCGGGTACGACGCGCAGGTCGTCGGCAACCACGAGTACAACTACGGCCTCGACCTGCTGCAGGCCTACGACGAAGACCTCGAGGCACCGCTGCTCGGCGCCAACGTCATCGACGCTGCAACAGGTGAGCCCTACCACGATCCCTACACGCTCATCGACCGCGAGATCGACGGCAAACAGGTGACGATCGGCGTCATCGGGCTCGTCACGCCGGGCGTGCGCATCTGGGACAAGCAGCACGTCGAGGGCATCCTCGAATTCCAAGACATGGTCGAGGCCGCCAAGCAATGGGTCCCCGAGGTGGATGCTCAGGCAGACGTCGTCGTGGTTCTCGCGCACACCGGTCAGGGAACAGTGCCGGATGACGCGTACGACCCCGCAGACCTCAACGAAGACGTCGCGAACAACATCGCCTTCCAGGTGCCGGGAATCGACGTTCTCGTCGCGGGCCACAGCCACCAGGACGAACCGCAGACCCTCATCACAAACACGGCGGGCGAGCAGACGCTCATCACACAGCCCAACTACTGGGCGCGCAGCGTCAGCGAAGTCACACTGAGCCTCGCTCCAACCGCCGACGGGTTCGAGGTGGACTGGTCAGACGGATACGCTCCCGTCGTCACACCGCATTACGGCACCGACGGAACGCCCGAAGACCCGCAGGTGCTCGAGGTCATCAGCGAGGAGCACGAGGCGACAATCGAGTACGTCAACACGCCCGTCGCCGATTCGGTGGAAGAGCTGCCCGCAGCGACCTCGCGTTACGAAGACACCGCGATCATCGACTTCATCAACAGCATCCAGCTAGAAACCGTGGATGCTGCGCTCGACGGCACCGAGTACGCCGACGTTCCCGTGATTTCCCAAGCCTCTCCGTTCTCGCGCACCGCGCTGTTCCCCGAGGGCGAGGTGACGATTCGCGACATCGCTGGACTGTACATCTACGAGAACACGCTCGTCGGCGTGCAGATGACCGGTGCCGAGATCGCCGAGTACCTCGAGTACTCAGCCCGCTACTTCGTGCAGACTGAGCCCGGCGCGGAGTTCGACCCCGCAACCGGCACGAACGCCGTGTATCCCGACCGTCCGGACGGCGTTCCCGACTACAACTACGACGTTCTGACGGGCCTCAGCTACACCATCGATATTTCACAGCCGGTCGGTGAGCGCATTCTCGACCTCGCGCACCCCGATGGCACACCCGTTGCCGCCGACGACACGTTCGTGCTTGCCGTCAACAACTACCGCCAGAGCGGTGGTGGGGCGTTCCCCAACGTCGCCGACGCGCCTGTCGTGTATGACGAACGTCTCGAGATTCGTCAGCTGCTGATCGACTGGGCCAGCGAGCGCGGCACAATCGACCCCGCCGACTTCTTCGTTGAGAACTGGGAACTGACGACGGATGCTGCCACAGAAACGCCGACCCCGACGCCGGAGCCCACCGACCCGGGCGAGGGCGACGACCCGGGCGCAGGTGACGACGGTTCTACCGACGCTCCGGGTACCGGATCAGACGGAGCGGCAAATGATGATTCGAGCACGGATGCCGCGAGCGACCTCCCGGTGACGGGCGCCGATATTGCGTGGCCACTGGGCCTCGCGGCAGCACTCTTGCTGCTCGGAGCTGGTCTCGTCGCGACGCGACGCTTCGCTCGCAAGCGCAGTTAGCGACTCGGGCACGGCGCTCTCCCGCACGGTCGCGCCTTAGGTCCGATCGGGTGCGCCGGCACGCCGCCTCACGGTGACGCCGCGATATCGCGAAGTCGCGACGCCACGTCGGCAATGAGCGTGCGAAGCTCTGCGGGTTGATCGACGATGACGGGGCATCCGAGCGCAATGATCACGGGCGGGAGCCACTCGAGGCTCGCGGCATTGATCTCGACGCGATGCCACGCGCCCTCCGACCCGTCATCCAGAAGCGGTTCGAGCCGAGCAACGCTCGCCGGCAGATGAGCGCGAATGTGCTCGCGACCAGCGTTCACGCGCAGCTTCACGTGCCAGGCATAGTCTGCTCCCGCGAAGTCGTCGACGAGACGCGTCGCTGCCGCTTGGTCACGTGGTTTCGGCGGCGCGAACGTTCCCGAGACGGTGCGGGCCGTTGCGATGCGGTCGAGACGGAAGCGTCTCTCTGCTCCCCGGCCAACGTCGAACGCGACCAGGTACCAGCGCCCCGAGAAGGCAATCAGATCGTACGGGTGCACCGTCCGTTTCGACGGCTCGCCGTCGCGCGAACGGTAGCGCAGCTCGATCGGTTGCCGCCGACGCACGGCCTCGGCTGCCGTCAGCAGTATTCCGGCATCGGGCACGAAGACGTCTCGATCATCGGCGAACGCAGCCGTGCTCAGCAGAACGCCGAGCTTGCGAGCCGACTCAGCTGGAAGCGAGCGCCGCACCTTCGACATCGCGGTCTGCATGGCCGTGGTCGATGCCGCGGGAGACGATTGCGCGTGCAGCAGTCCGAGTACTACGGCGAGCGCTTCGTCGTCGCTGAGCATGAGCGGCGGCATTCGAAGACCCGCGGCAATACGGTAACCGCCGTAGCGGCCGCGAACTGTCTCAACGGGTATCTCGAGCTCTCGAAGGTGACCCACATAACGTCGGACAGTGCGTTCATCGACATCGAGACGTTCAGCGAGTTCGCCGACCGAGCGCGTTCCCGCTGTCTGCAGAAGCTCGAGCAGCTGCAGCACTCGCGACGTCGACGTGCTCATGTCTCAATGATCTCAGAATACCGGGCGAGATCTGTCCGGTATTGCTCATACCGTTGTCCGCACGGCAACTCGTCGTGACTCAGAACGGAGACCCATAATGGACCTGACCGCAACTCGCATCATCACCGACGACGTCGCACGCCTCGTCAATTTCTACGAGCGCATCACCGGCATCAAGACAACGCAGCTGCATGAACTCTTCGCCGAGCTGCGCACCGACTCTGGAACGCTCGCGTTCGCCAGCTCGGCCACCGTCCCTCTCTTGGGCGCAGGTTCGGCCGAGCCGCGGGCGAACCGTTCGGTCATCATCGACTTTCGTGTGGACGACGTCGATGCGGTCTTCCCGACGCTGCGCGACGTCGTCGACGACTTCGTGAATGAACCCACGACGATGCCGTGGGGAAACCGCTCGCTACTCTTTCGCGACCCCGACGGCAACCTCGTGAACTTCTTCACCCCGGTCGCCCGCTGACGGACGTGAAGGGTACCAGCATCCGTCTACCGCACGATCGGCACAGGCCGCGTCGTCAGATCGTCGTTCTTGAAGCCGATGACGAACACGGATGCCGCGAGCGACGTCGCGTAGAACGCGAACATGCCGAAGCCCATGTTGAAGCCGTTGTCGGTTCCGGCGAGGCCGAGCAGCGGGGCAGACAAAGCCGCGCCGATCGTGCCTGCCGTGCCGATCAGGGCGGCGGCCATTCCCGCGCGCGGCGCATGATTGAACAACCCCATCGCCTGGTTGTTCGGAATCACGAGCTGCTGAAACCCGATGCACAGCCACGCGAACGCGGTGACGCCCGGCAGCCCAAGCCACCCGGCAGACACCATGATCATCGCCGACGATGCCAGTGCGCCGACGAGCCCGATGATCTGCACCTTGTGCGGCATGAACCGCCGCAGCAGCAGTGGGCTGAGCGGGTTCATCATGAGCATCACAACGGCTCCGACGGCGAGAATCGCGCCGTAGGCCTGCTGCGAAACGCCGTACCAATCCTGCGCTACGAAGCTCAGACCGGAGACATAGCAGAAGCTCGCGGCCATCATCGCGAGCTGCGACAGGGCAGCGCCCACGAACATGCGATCAGAGAACAGGGATGCCGCCCCGGCGAACACGCGCGACTCGCGTAGCGGCATCCGCTCCGACCGCGTCTCGGGCAGAAACAGCAGTCCGAGCACGACGAGCAGAGCTGACATCGCACCCTGGGCGATGAAGATGCCGTGCCAGTCGGTGCCGAGCAGGATCAGCGATCCGATCAGCGGCGCGACGATCGGCGCCGACATCGACACCATCATGATCAGGGAATAGCGAACGGATGCTGCGCGGCCATGCGAGATGTCGCGCACGATCGCCATGGCGATGCTCGGAGCCGCCGCCGACCCGACCCCCTGCAGGGTGCGGAAGACGATGAGTGCTGCGACGTTGCCGGCGAAGGCCGACGCGATCGAGAAGATCACGTGGATCGACAGTCCGATGATGAGCGGAACGCGTCGCCCGCGAGCATCCGAAATCGGCCCGAACAGAAGAGACCCGACACCCATGCCGAGCAGCGACCCGGTGAGTGTGATCTGGATTGTCGCTTCGGTCGTCTCGAACTCGCGCGTGATCTCGGGCAGAGCCGGCAGGTACATGTCGACGGTCATGGGGCCGAGCGCGGCCATGACGCCGAGCAGAACGATGAGCCCGCGCTGGCGCCCAGGGCCCTGTGACTGTGGGGCGGCCGACTTTCGCGCGTTCATGCTCTCCTCGTGAGGGGCGGTCGATATCGCGCTTCGACGATCATCACGAATGGGGAAGCTGCATCTCACCGTCGCGCACGCAACTCCCCCAGCCTACCGGTGACCGTTAATTCGGTACTCCCGGCTGCGCGACTCCGACGAACTCGCCCGGGCGGGCTCCGCGTCGGTTCGGCGGCTCGACCTCGGCCGCGTCGAGGAATGAGCGCGCGAGAACCGCGCCCGACTCGTCGGCGAACCACAGCAGAAGCCGCGCGGGTTCCGCGACCGGCGGCACCGTGATCCTGACAGCGTCCGATACCTCAAACGGCGTGACTATCAGCGCGTCAGAGATTGCCTGCGCTGCGGGAACGTCGGAGACCGGCGCTCCGAACGGCAGCCACGCGGCGTGGAAGGCACCCCGCACGTCGGCATCGCCGTGATGCGACACGTGTACATCGAGCGTGAACTCCTCGGCGGGAGGCTCGATGTCTGCCCCGGCGCGCAGCGGCACGAGGTCGAGAATGAGAACCGTCTCAGCGTTGACATCGGCGGGGATGCACCCGCCCCAGTCCTTCGCTCGGCGATCTTCGGCCAACAACCCAGCACCCTCGTGCTCGACATCGGCGAACTCGGTATAGATATAACCGGCGAAACGATCGTGCCGTCGCATCTCCTGGGTCTCCCAGCGCAGATGCCAGGCGCGCTCAAGGCTTGTGAAGCCCTCACCGTACTCGCTGTTGACGATCGGAACGCCGTGACGCGGAAATTCGGCCGAACCGTACAGAGACTTGTCGACGACGAAGTCAGGAGCGAGTCTGACAGGGAACGTTTCACGAGCGCCTGCTGCCATGTCGGCCATCGCCTGCTTCCACGTCGCCAGGTCGGGCTCGTAGTAATGCCAGTCGACCAGATCGCTCTTGACGTGCGACCAGCCCGAGTTCTCGACAATGGGTCGCGTCGCGTCGAGCTCGCGCAGCCGGTCGTAGGCGCGGGCAGCGGCCTCGGCTCGTGCGGGGCTTGCCGGAATATCCCAATCGAGCCCCCACTCTTCGTTGTAAAGTCCCCAGATCACGATGCTCGGGTGGTTTCCGTCGCGCTCGACCATGGCGGGCAGCTGCGCCTCGAACGCGCGGGCACCCTCGTCGGAGAACCGGCTCGGGCACGCGGGTTCGGCCCAGACCAAAGTGCCGGTGACGTCGGCCTCGTGCAGCCACAGCGGGTCTTCGAACTTCAGATGCTTGCGCACAAGGTTGTACCCGAGTTCGCGTGCCAGATGGATGTCGCGGCGCAACGCGTCAGCACTCGGCGCCGTCAGCCCGGTGTCTGCCCAGTACCCCTGGTCGAGCACACCGCGCATTGAGAATCGCCGCCCGTTGAGAAGGAGTTGTTCGCCCCGCGTCTCGATGCGACGAAGTCCAGTCGTCGCGACGACAGCATCCGGATATCCCTGGCCGTCGTCGACCGACACTTCCACACGATAGAGATGCGGCTGCTCGGGCGACCAGAGCCGCGGATGCTGCAGGTCGATGCGCCCTCGATAGCATCCGTTCGCGTCGGCATCCAGGGTGACAGCACTCTCGCTTCCCTCGACCTGGGCTGTCACGCGAGCGCCGCGCGGGCTCGACAACGTCACGGCGACGTCGATGCCATTCAAGCTATCTCCGCGCAGCTCGACGCCCTCGGCATACGTGGTGCCGCGAGCCTCAAGCCAGACACTCTGCCAGATTCCCGACGTCGGCGTAAACGAGACGCCGTCATAGTCATCGCGCGGGATCGACCGCTGCTTACCATGTGGAATGGCGCGTTTGTCCGCCGGAGCATCGACGACAACAGAGATTTCCGCGGCGACTCCGGGAGTAATGAACGACGTGATGTCGAACTCGAACGATTCGTAGCCCCCGACGTGCTCGCCGACGAGCGAACCGTCGAGCGATACGGTAGCGCGGTGGTGCACGGCTCCGAAACTCACGACGATGCTCGACCCCGCCCATTCCTCGGGCACGACGATCGATCGCCGGTACTCGCCCCGTTCCAGCCAGGTGCGGTGGATTCCGGATGCTTCGCTCTCCCACGCAAAGGGCACTGTGATCGGCGCGGCGATGCCGTCGGCGCTGAAGTCCCACTGACCGTTGAGCGTCAGCCACCGCGCTGAGCGATCACGATCGGGCCGCGGGTACTCGGAGCGGGGAATCGTCGACTCGACTGTCTGGTCCGGGACGACGGTCTGGGGTGAGGAGAGTGACATGTTCAACCTTTCACGCTTCCTGCGAGGATGCCGTTGATGAAGTGACGCTGGAGCACGATGAAGAGCACCAGCAGGGGTATGAGTGCGACAGAGCTTGCCGCGAGGAGTTCGCCCGTGACGGTGGCGTAGTCCGCGCCGATGCGGTTGCCCGTGATGTTCTGCGCGAGTGTCGAGAGCACGACCTGGAGCGTGGCCATCTGCTCGGAGCTGGCCACAACGACGGGCCAGACGAAGTCGTTGTAGATGTTCATGATCGTCAGCACGGCGAGGCCCGCGAGCCCCGGTCGGATGACGGGGACGACCACGCGCCAGAAGATGCCGAATTCACTGCAGCCGTCAACGCGCGCGGCGTCGAGCAGTTCGTCAGGAACGGCGCTGATCACCTGCCGCATCCAGAAGATCGCGAAGGCGTCGACGGCTCCGGGCAGAATGAGCGCCTGGTACGTGTTCACCCAGCCGAGCATCTTCATCTCGAGCAGCAGTGGAATGATGAGCACGATCACGGGCAGCATGAGTGTGACGAGAACGGTGCCGAACAGCAGGTTCTTGCCTCGAAACTCGTACTTCGCGAAGGCGAACGCCGCGAGCGGTGCACAGAAGAGAGTGATCGCCCCTTTCACCACGAGAACGATCGCCGTGTTCACGAACCCGTGGCCGATCGGTACGTCGTGGAACATCGCGGTGAAGTTCTGCAACGTGAACGCGCTCGGGTCGAAGGCGAGCGGGTCCGTGATGATGTCGTTCGGCTGTTTGAACGCCGAGACGATTGCCCACACCACGGGCGCGAGAAAGAGCAGCATGAGCAGAAGCAGAAAGATGTGGCTCGCTATGCGAAGCGCGGGGCGATCGCGCTGGCCGGAGTCGCGTGACGGTCGGAGCCGACGAGAGCGCGTGCGCGCGGATGCTGTGCTCGGCAGCGGCGTAACGGTGTCTGTCATGATCAGTCCTTTGCTCTCAGCAGTCGGACGAAGAAGAGCGAGAGGATCATCACGAGGATCACGAGAAGGAAGGAATTCGCCGCTCCCGTTCCCAGATCGGCTCGCGTGATGTGGTTGTAGAGGTAGTACCCTGCCGTGGTCGTGGAGTTGTAGGGGCCTCCCTGAGTGACGACGAACGGTTCGGCAAACATCTGAAACACGGCAAGCGTCTGCAGCACGACGGCGAACATGATCGTTCGCCGTAGAAGAGGAACGGTGATGCTCCACAGCTGGCGAATCCGTGACGCGCCGTCGAGCTCGGCAGCCTCGTAGAGCGAGCCATCGATCGACTGAAGCCCCGACAGCAGAATGATGATGATGAATCCCGTCGTCTTCCAGAGAAAGAGCAGTGCCAACGTCGGCTTCGCCCATGCACTCGTCGTCAGCCAGCCGATCTCAGGAATGCCGACCGTGCCGAGCACGGCATTGATGGCCCCGTAGTGCTGGTCGAAGAGCACGACCCAAATTTGAGCGACCGCAACCAGCGGCGTGACGAACGGCACAATGAACGCAACGCGATACATGCCACGCAGCTTGAGCTTCGCAGAGTTGAGCAGCACGGCGACGATGACCGAGACAACGATTTGAATGGGCACGATCAGAAGCCACAGCACACCGGAGTTGGCGAGTGAGTTCCAGAAGCCCGGGCTCGTGAGCAGATACGTGTAGTTTCCCCAGCCCACCCACTCCGCGGCCCCGGTGCCGCGCCAGTTCGTGAAGCTCAGTCTCGCGGTGAAGAACAGCGGGTAGACGCTGAAGGCGAGAAAGATCGCGATGAACGGCGCGACGAACACATACGGTGCGATGCGGCGTTTGAATTTCGCTGCGCGGTGGCGGCGTGTGAACGTCCGGTCCGCGGAGTGGAGGGCTGTTGTCGTCATGCGTGTGTTTGGGTCACTGTCGATCGATGAGGTTCTTCTGAATGGCGTCGGACGATTGTCTGATCACCTCTTCGGGCGTGAGGTCGCCGTCGAGCATCCGCTGGATGTCATTTCCGAGGTACTCGGCTGCACCGTTCCACCACGGCGGGATCGAGGTGCCCGCCGGGATCTGCGAGCCGGCTGAGGTGGCAACTTCCCAGAGATCCTGGCCGCCCAGCGCTTCGACCGGCTCGAAGAGCGGGTTTTCAGGGTCGGCTGCTGGCAGGTACGCAGGAATCGACGTGTTGAGCCCGTTCGGATAGACGTCGTTCGGCCCCCAGACCGCTGTGTAGCCGGCCTCGTCGTACATGAGGAATTCATAGAAGAGCCACGCGAGTTCAGAGTTCTCGCCATCCTTGGGCAACACAAACGATGAGCCTCCCATCGCTCCACTTCGCGCACCGCCGTCTTCCCAGGCGGGAAGGGGCATCGCTCGCCAGTCTCCGCTGGTCTCGGGCAGAAGCTGCTGCGGTGCGAAACTGAACCAGATCGCCCAGGGGTAGAACACCTGGTTGCCGTTCTCCATCTCGGCAATGTCGGTGGGCGTCAGATACTCGGCCCGGGTTCCGAGACCCTCTGACTGAACCGTGTCGAGGAATGTGAGAATCTTCTCGTACTCCGGGCTATCGAGACGCAGCGTGCCGTCAGCATCCGCAATTGATGTGCCCATCTGGCTCGCGTACATCTCAAGCTGCAACTGGCCGAGGAACTCCGATTGCTCGAGATGAATCGGATGCGCGTCGGGATTCACGTCCTTATATGCCTGAGCGGCAGCGAGCAGATCATCGTAGGTCTCGATGCTCTCGACGTCGACCCCTGCCTCATCAAGGGCCGCAGCGTTATAGAACAGCAGTCCGGGGTCAAGGTCGTATGGGACGCCGTAGATGCCTCCGCCGATCGTGTTCACATCAATCTTCTGCGGGGCGATGTCGTCGATGTACGGATCGAGCACGTCGCTCAGATCCCATAGGTAGTCGGCGTATCCGCTGACCATCGCGTCGTCGAGAAAGACGCCATCGGGCACGTCGGTTCCCGTGATGAGCGTGTTCTGCAGCTTGGCGTCGATGTCGACGGCTTCGTGATTGACGGTGATCTCCGGGTACTTCTCGTTGAAGTCGTCGATGACTCCCTCAAAGACCTCGAAGAGATCGCCTGAGCGGTCCCAGATGGTGATCTCGCCCTCGGGTTGCTCGGCTGTCGGAGCCTGAAGGCGATCGGATGCGGCATCATCACCACCGCTGGTGATGCTCGGGCCGCACGCTGTCAACGTTAGGGCGGCAAGCGCAACGGCGCCGGCGGCGGCGAGGCGGGGGCTGCGCCGTTTGGAGTTGGGGTACATGGACACTCCCTCGTGAATTTTCCAACGTATGCAAACTGTAGCGCCTGTTTGCACACGTTGCAAACGATAGGATGCTTTCATGCCAGCCACTCTTCGCGATGTCGCCGAACGGGCCGCAGTATCCGTCCGTACTGTCTCGAATGTTGTAAGCGGGTACGAGCATGTCAGTAAGCGCATGCGTGCGAAGGTGCTAGCTGCGATCGAAGAGCTGGATTATCGCGCGAATCCCGTGGCCCGCACGCTGCGAACGGGGCGCACTGGCTTGCTCGGTCTCGTCGTGCCCGAGATCACGGTGCCCTACTTCAGCGAGCTCGCTCGTGATGTCATCGACGCAGCGGCAGAATACGGATATCGCGTCATGATCGACCAGACGGGTCATGACCACGATCGGGAACGCCAGCTCCTCATGGGCGACGACCGAACGATGCTGTTCGACGGGATGCTGTTCAGCCCCCTGGTGACAAAGGCTGAGCTCCTCGATATGCACGGCTCGACGAAAATGCCCCTCGTGCTCCTCGGTGAGCACGAGTTCGACGGGCGCTACGATCACGTCGCAATCGACAACGTGGCAGCGGCAATGGACGCGGTAGCGCACCTCGCCGAGATCGGCCGCGAGCGCATCGCAGCCATCGGCTCGCAGCCGCAAGAAGAATACTCGACGCCACTCCAGCGATTCGCCGGATACACGAAGGCGCTGGACACAGCAGGCCTCGTCACGCACCCTGAGTTCGCCATTACCGCCGAACACTACAGTCGCGAAGCCGGCTACGAAGCAACGCGGGCGCTCTTGGCACTGTCACCGCTGCCCGACGCAATCTTCTGCTTCTCCGATCTCCTCGCGATCGGAGCAATGCGCGCGGTCTTCGACGCGGGTCTCGATGTGCCCGGCGATATCGCCGTAATCGGCATCGATGACGTGGACGAGGGACGATTCGCTCGTCCATCACTCAGCACCGTATCGCTCGACACCCCCTTCATCGCACGAGAAGCGGTGCGCCGAATCGCAACGCGAATCGACGAGCCCGAGACACCAGCAGAAGAAGTTATCGCCCCTCACCGTCTCGTCGCACGCGAGAGTACGGTCGCGAACCACCCCTAGATGTCCGTCTGGGGCGCGCTGTCATACCGCGCTCCCCACACTCCTCAGCTCACGTAGTCGCCGAGCACATCGAGCACGCCGACGCAGCCGTCATAGAAGAAGCCATCACCCGGCTGACCGCCCACGCCTTCCGCACTTCTTCGGGCGTTGCCTCAAAGATGCGAACGATGGTGAATCCGCGTGCCTGCTCATCGCATAGTTCTGGGCCAGACATATCGGTGCTTTCGGTCAATGGTCACGGCAAAAGTCATCAGGACGTTGCCGTGCTTCGTTCTCGCGAGCGACGCGGTGCGGCAGCTTCCGTCTGTAGTGTGACAACCATGCTGCTTCTGGCCATCGGGATCGTGTTCGGCGCGTGCTATCTCGTGTCGCACAAGAAGGACCCGCGGCTGCTGCGCAACGGACCGTTCCTTGTGGCCGCCATCGCGTTTGGCGGAGTCGGCATTCTGCTCGTGCTCGCCGAGTACAACTTCTTCGCCGCCGTGGCACTGTGGCTGCTCGCTCTCGCGATTCCCCTCAGCATCCTCGTCTTCGGCATCGGCCTCATTGCCAACGGCATCACGATGCTGCGCCGCGAGGGGCACAGTCTGGGCAACCAGCTCTCGCTCATCGTCGGCGTGATCGTTCTCGCCCTGCCCGTCGTCTCCGTCGTGCTCGTCCTGCAGTTCGGCATGACCGGGTTCTGGCTCGCCGCGCTCATCGGCCTCGCCTCGGCGTATGCGAGCGTGGCCTTCGTCTCGTTCGCGGTCTACTCGGTTGTCTATGGGCGCATGCGCCACTCGTTCACGCCGGCGGCGATCGTCGTGCACGGCTCGGGACTCATTCGCGGTCGCGTTCCACCGCTTCTGCGCGGGCGTCTCGATCGCGGGCTGCAGGTCTACCGCAAGGAACTCGCGCGCGGCAATCGCCCGCTGCTCGTGCCGTCGGGCGGACAGGGCGACGACGAGCCGCGACCCGAGGGCGAGGCGATGGCCGAGTACCTGCGCGACCAGGGCGTTCCCGCGTCAGACATCCTTAGCGAGACGACGTCGACAAGCACGAGCGAGAACATCACACGCTCGCTCGAGCTTCTCGAAAGCGTGGGGAGATCAGGCCCGATCATGCTCGTCACGAGCGACTACCACGTGCTGCGTACGGCATCGCTTGCGCGCCGCATGAACGTCGATGCTCAGGTCGTCGGGTCGCGCACGGCCCGCTACTTCGTGCCGAGCGCCTTCATTCGAGAGTTCATCGCCCTGCTCGTTGAGAACCACGTCGCGACGCTCATTGCGGTCGGCACGTTCGCCGTCTTGCTCGTCGCGATCCTCGTCGGGGCGCTGAACTCCGCGCTCGGCTAGCGTGGCTGATCAGAAGCGAGCGCAGTGCGGACATCGCCCGTTCAGGATGCTTCCCAGGGATTGACAATCGGAACTCCGAAACCATCGAAATCACGAACGTTGCGAGTAGCAATCGAAGCACCATTCAGGGCAGCGATCGCGAGGATCTGCCCGTCTTCGCTGCTTATAGCTCGACCAGTCTCTCGCGCATGATGCCGTAGCTCAGCATGGGCAATCGCTGCAGCATAATCGTACGAGATCACCCGCGGGGCGAGCTGCACCAGCATCCGCGACACCGCACGTTCGAGCGATTCCTTCCGAGCTCCCTCTGGCATATTCAACACCCCGAATTGCAACTCATGCACAGTGGTTACCGCCAGGTGCGCTTCGCGGTGCTGCTCACGCAGCCACGCGAGCACTGCTTGATCAGGCTGCGGCCGCAACGACTCTGACCAGACGTTTGTGTCGACAATGATCATGAAAGCTCAGCTGATCGCGGTTCCCTCCTGCTTGGCAGCGGCAGCTCAACGCCCCCGACCTCTTCTCGCAGACGCGCTGCATGATCGAGCCAGGCGAGCACGGGAGCGTCACGATCTGGAAGCGCGGCGTCAAGGAGAATCCGCCGCGCTTCGGCCTCCATCGAATGCCCGCGAGCCTGTGCCCGCGCACGCAAAGCTTCTTTCGCCTCGTCGGGCAGGTTGCGAATCAGAATTTGAGCCACGCTACGCACCTCCACTCGATATCAATGATATCACTCAGCTCGCCGAGAGGAGACTCAGTCGTACGAGCGGGCCCGCACCCACGGAATCGGCAGCAGGTCCGACGTCGACACCGCTCCCACATCGCCGCCGTCCGAAACGATCACGCGGATGCTGTCGCCAAAGTTCGGCACCAGTTCACGGCACACGCCACAGGGGTTGATCACAATCGGCACGTCGTCTGGGTCGAGCCCCACGGCGACGATCGTGTCGACCGCGTCCTCCCCCGCGATGCGCGCATTCGCGATCGCCGTCGGCTCCGCGCACACGTTCACGCGGGCCGTCGACAGGCTGAGCCCCGTGTAAATTGCACCAGACGTGCCGCGCACGGCCGCCGCGACACGATGCTGCCGCGAATCGTGTGCACGCACAAGCACAGCGGATGCTGCCTCGCGCAGCTCGTCATCGGCACTCGTCAGCGTCTGCATATTCGCCGCCCTGCCTACTCGAGTCCTGTGTAGACGGTCTTCTCCCACGTGTAGAACTCCGTGGCCGTGTGCCCCTGCTCGCGGAACGTGTTGGACGACGAGTCCTTCACGCCGCCGAACGGAACGTGCAGGTCGAGCCCCGACGTCGGCCGGTTGATCTTGACGACACCGGCCTGCACGCGCGCGGCGAAGTCCGTCGAATGCGTAAGGCTGTCTGTGCAGATGCCCGCCGTGAGGCCGTACGGCGAGTCGTTGATCGCCGCGAGACCGGATTCGTAGTCGTCGACGTCGAGAACGGCGACGACCGGTCCGAAGATCTCGTCTGTCGCGATCGGGTCCGAGTGCGCGACGTCGGTGGCGACAACGGGGGCGAAGCGCAGACCGTCGGCACTCGCGTCACCGTAGGCCAGGCGAGCCCCGCCGTCGACAGCATCCTGAACCGCAGAGACATCGCGCTCAAGCTGCGCGTCACTGACCACCGGGCCCATCTTTGTGCCGGCATCGAGCCCATCGCCCGGAACATACGTGCCGGCGAGTGTCGTGAGCTCGTCGAGGAACGCCTGGCGAACCCCGGGCGTGACATACACGCGCGACGTCGCCGTGCACGCCTGGCCCGTGAGGCTGAACGCGCCGGCCGCGACGACCTGCGCCGCCTTGGCAGCATCGGCATCGTCGAGCACGAGAACACCGTTCTTTCCGCCCATCTCGAGCTGCGCGCGGGCGCGGCGGGCGTGCAGGGTCTGCTGCAGGCTGAGGCCGACGGCGGTTGATCCGGTGAACGAGAGCGCCGCCACGCGGGGGTCACGAGCGAGCGCGTCGCCGACGACGCTCCCGCGGCCATGCACGACATTGAAGATGCCGGCGGGCAGTCCGGCGTCGCGCAGCGCCATGCCGAGGTGCGTTGCCGACATCGGCGTGATCTCGGCGGGCTTCAGCACGACCGCATTGCCGCTGATGAGCGCTGGCGCGGTCTTCCACGCGGGAATCGCGATGGGGAAGTTCCAGGGGGTGATGAGCCCGACAACGCCGAGGGGTTCGCGCCGCGTGGTCACGGTGGTGCTCGGCATGCCGCTCGGGTAGACCGAGCCGCTCGCCGACCAGCCGAGCGAGCCGAAGAACTGGAAAACGCCGATCGCGCGCCCCACTTCACCCTCGGCCTCAGCGCGGGTCTTTCCCTCTTCGCGCACGAGGTCTTCGGCGATCTGCGTCTTGCGTTCGGTGAGCAGCTGCGCAGCCTTCAGCAGAACGGCGCCGCGGGCGGGCGCGGGCGTCGTCGCCCAGGCGCGCTGAGCATCGACGGCCGCTGCGATGGCAGCATCCGTCTCTGTCGTTCCCCCGACGGGAGCGAGCACGGCGACGTCACCGGGACGTGCCGGGTTGCGGCGCTCTTTGGCGGCGTCGCCGAAGAGCTCGCCGCCGATGAGGTGCTGGGCGATAGCGGGTGAAGTCATGAGAATCGTCCTTTCGCGAACGGTCGGTTGAAGTCAGAGGGTGCGCACGAGGCCGCCGTCGACGCGCAGGGCGACGCCGGTGATGTAGGCGGCCTGGGCGCTGCAGAGAAACGCGGCAGCGGCGCCGAACTCGCTCGGGTCACCGTAGCGGCCCGCAGGAATGGTCTGTTCAGAGCGCGCCCGTGCCTCGGCGGGGTCGATTCCCTGCCGCTCGGCTTGAGCCGCGTCGAGCTGGGCGACGCGGTCAGTGGCGATGCGTCCGGGCAGCACGAGGTTGACGGTCACTCCGTCGGCGGCGACCTCTGCGGCGAGCGTCTTGAGGTAGCCCGCGAGCGCCGCCCGCCCCATGTTCGACGACGAGAGGTTGGGAATCGGCGAGACGATGCCGCTCGAGCCCACCGCGACGATGCGGCCGCTGCCTCGTTCACGCATGCCCGGAAGCACGCGCGAGACGAGGTCCTGCCCCGGCGCGACGAGCCGCTCGAATGAATCGGCGACGTCTGCCGCCGTCGAATCCGCCGCCGTTCCCGGTCGAGGTCCAGGCCCGTTGATGACGAGAATGTCGATGGGGCCGAAGATGTGCGTCGCCTTCTCGACCGCAGCGGCCCGCGAGGCCGCGTCGGTCACGTCGAGTTCGATGCCGACGGCTGAGGGCAGCCCCGCGGCGATCTGCTCGGCCACGTCGCCGCGGCGACCGGTGACCACGACGTTCGCGCCCTCGGCACCGAGTGCCTCAGCGATCGCGCGGCCGAGTCCGCCCGTGGATGCCGCGACGAACGCGGTCTTTCCCTGAAGCTGCAGATCCATCAGCGCACCTCCGATCCGTCGAGCTGAGCGAGATGATCGGTCGCGATGGCGTCGAGCTCGGCAGGGAAGGATGCTGCGGGAGCGCGCACGATCCCCGTGGCAAACAGCCCCCTCCGGCGGAACAGCTCTTTGCGAAGCGCGAGCGCAATGCCCGGCTGCTGCTCGAAGTTGATGAGCGGCAGGTACGGCAGCAGCTCTGCCCGTGCAGCATCCTCGTCTCCGGCAAGCCACGCGCTGACGCAGCCGACGAGCGCCTCGGGGTACGAGAACCCGGTCATCGCACCGGCGGATCCCGCGGCGAGTTCGTCGAGCAAGCCCTGCCCGCCGAGCCCGCCGAACACCGACACGTCAACGCGCGCGGTGATGCGGGCGATCGCTGCGGCTGTCGGTGGGGCTTCGGCCTTCACGGCCGAGACGAAGGGGCTTGCCTCGACCACGGCGACGAGGTTGTCTGTCGAGATCGTCACGCCGCTCGATTTGGGGTAATCCTGCAGCACGATCGCAGCGCCCGTGGCGTCGTTGATGCGGCGCAGGTGTTCGATGACGCGATCGGCGCTGCCCGAGTTCGCCTGCACCATGACGGCTCGCAGGCGATCTCCCGACGCGGCCTGGGCGTTCTCGATCTCGGCGATGGCCGGGGCGGTCGACAGCGACGTCACGCCGGCAACGATCGGCAGTCGGCTGTTCGCCGCGACGACACCGAGCACCTGCATGCGCTCGGCGGCCGTGAGTGCGGCAGCCTCACCGAAGACGCCGAGCACGGTGAGACCGGCAGCACCGACGGATTCGTAGAACTGCACGAGACGGCCGAGGCTCGCCTCGTCGATCTCACCAGCATCCGTGAAGGGAGTGGCGACCACTCCCCAGACACCGCGAGCCAAGGGTTCAACACGTGTCGTCATGCGATCACTTCCCCGGCCAGACGGGCGAGCGCTTCTGCTGAAACGCGGCGACGCCCTCGGCGGAGTCCTCGCTGTCGAGGGCGTCCATGAGCGCGGGCAGACGCATGGCACGTGCTTCGTGCGCGCTGAGGTGCGCGGTGCGCGTGACCATCTGCTTAACGGCGCGCACCGACGTGGGCGCGCACGCGAGAACCTGCTCAACCCACCGCTCAACGGCGGCGTCGAGGTCGGCGGCGGGCACGACCTCGTTGACGAGGCCCATGCGCTGCAGCTCGTCGGCCGGCGCCTTGCGCCCCGTCACGAGAAGACCCATCGCCTGCGTGTACGGAATCCGGCGCACAAGCTGGTGGATGCCGCCGTCCAACGCGAGCCGGCCGACACGCGGTTCGGTCAGCCCGAACTGTGCCCGGTCGGCGGCGACGACGACGTCGGCACCCAGCACAATCTCCATGCCGCCACCGAGCGCATACCCGTTAACCTTGGCGATCACGGGAACGTCAAGCGTCGTGCGCAGGCTGAGCCCGCCGAAGCCGTTCGGATCAAGCTCTGCCCAGTACTCGAGGCCCGTCTTGTCGACAGCATCCGCCGACATGTCGGCCCCGACGCAGAATGCCTTCTCGCCGCCGCCGGTGACGACGACGAGACGCACGCGGTCGTCTGCCTCGATCGCCGCCCAGATCTCGTTGAGCCTGTCGTGCGTCGCCCGGTCGACGGCGTTGAGCACGCGCGGCCGGTCGATCACGACTGAAGCGACGCCGCGGTCGTCGATGTCGAAGCGCACCTCGTCGGGCTGCGCGTCTGTCTGCTGGTCTGTCATGTCAACACCCCTGTCATTTCAGAACGCCGAGATCGTGCAAGCGACGGATCTCGTCGTCGCTGAAGCCGTTCTCGGCGAGGATCTCGTCGTTGTGCTCGCCGAGTCGCGGGGCGACGCGGCGCACGGTTGCGGGCGTGTCCGAGAGATGGATCGGCGCGTTCAGCATGCGAAAGGAGCCGGCCGTCGGATGCTGCGCCTCGATGACCATCTCGTTCGCGGCGGTCTGCTCATCGGCGAGAGTCTCGGCGAGCGTGCGAACCGGCGCGTTGAGAATCCCCTCGTCTTCCAGCCGCTGCGTCCAATACGCCGTGGTGTTCGTCGCGAAGCGGTCGGCGAAGATCGTCTGCAGCGCTGCCCGGTTTTCGACTTGCTTGTCGTGCGTCGCGAACTCCGGTCGCTGAGTGAGGTCGTCGTCGAGCTCGAGCGCCCGCGAGATATGCAGCAGCGGATCGGCCGCGAACCCGCCCACCATGCAAACCGCGGAGTCCGTGGTGGGGAACACGCCCGTGAGCGGCATGCGCCCCCAGTTCACCTCGAACCCGCGATTGAGCTGCATCGCGGCCTCTTGCATCTGCATGTGCAGCATCGAGTCGTACATGGTGACCTCGACCTTCTGCCCCTCGCCCGTCTCGTCGCGCGAGCGCAGAGCGAGCAGGATTCCCTGGAAGAGGTGCATGCCCGTCGTGTAGTCGCACAGCGTCGTGGGGTAGACCGTGAGCGGGTCGTCGTCTGAGCTGCGCCGCCACATGACGCCCGAGTAGGCCTGGTTGATGACGTCTTGCCCGCCAAGGGAGGAGTACGGTCCCGTTGTGCCGAAGCCGGTCCCCGACGCCCAGATGAGCCGTGGGTTGAGCTGCTTGAGCTCCTCGTATCCGAAACCCATGCGCTCCATGACGCCGGCACGGAAGTTGCTGACGACGACGTCGGCGCGGGCGATGATGTCGCGCAGCGCCGCACGCCCCTCGTCAGACTTCGTGTCGATCGACATGCCGCGCTTGTTGCGGTTGATCGACAGGAAGATCGGGTTGTCCTGCCCGTCCTTGTCGGGAAGCGAGTTGCGCGAGGTGTCACCGCGGCCCGGTCGCTCGATCTTGATCACGTCGGCCCCGAAGTCGCCGAGCAGCTGGGTGCAGCTCGGCCCCATGAACACCTGCGTGAAGTCGACGACCGTGACGCCATCGAGCGGCAGGGCGCGGGACGCTGGCGTGGCAGCATCCTGAGCCTGTGTCGTGTCATGCATGGTCATACCGCCACCGTTTCCTCTTCGTTGATGGTCGCATTCTCTGACGGAATGTCGCCCGGGTCGGCGTTGTGCTGACGCATGCGCTGCTGAATCTCTTCGATCGCGACGTCGCGCACGAGCGTCTTCTGCTCGATCGCGAGGGTAGCCGCCGACGCGACGGCCTGCCCCATGGCCATGCACGGCGGGATCTCGCGCGAGGCCTTCTGCGCGTCTGAGGTGGCCGAGTAGTGCCGGCCGGCGACGAGCAGCTGGTCGACGTTCTTCGGCAGCAGCGAACGGTAGGGGTAGTAGTAGTCGCGGCCCCGGGCGACGGTGTCGCGGAAGTGACGGCGCTGCGTGACGTCGTCTTTCGTCATGACGTACTCGCCCTGCAGCAGGCGCGTCTGACGCACGCCCATCTGCGGAGCCGTGTCGATGACGAAGCAGTTTTCGAAGCCGGGCAGGTACTCCTTGACGTACTCCACGGCCTCGGCGATGCGCTCACGGGCCGCGAACTCGGCCTCGGTGAGGGATGCCGGATCGGCGCCGTCGTACCCGGACATGTGCGGCGCGTTGCACCACACGACTCCCGGCAGCGGCGTCTTGAGCCACCACAGCTCCCACGCTCCGCCGAGAATGCGCTTGACCTTGCGGTTGATCGCGCGGGCGCCCTTGGGGTCGGCCTGCTCGAACTCTTCGGCGCGCTTGGTGTCGACGCCGGCGAGGCGGAACACGAGCGTCGTGATGTAGCTGCCGTGAATGAAATCGGCTCCGGCCCGCGAGGCGACGTCGATGTCGCCGGTCGTGTCGATCACGACGTCGGCCATGTGCGCCTGAGGGCCGGCCTTGGTCTCGGCGATGACGCCCTTCATGACGCCGTCGTCGACGATCGGCCGCGAGAACCACGAGTGCAGCAGCAGGTTGACGCCCGACTCGCGCACGAGATCGTTCGACACGCGCTTCCACCCGTCGGGATCGAAGGCCGCCGCATAGCAGATGGGCTTCGGGTTGACGTGCGTGTGAAAGTCGAAGGTGCCGAAGCGGCCCCACTTGTTCCACAGCTCCTGCGAGGCCTTGCGGTCTTCGGCCGGCGGCACAATCGCGAGGTCGAGCTTCTTGAGGCGCTCGATGTACTCCGAGACCACGCCCGTGACGGTGATCTCCTGGCCGTTGATCATGTCGTCGAGCACGAGCACCATACCGCCGGAGGCGAGTCCGCCGAGTGACGGGTAGCGCTCGAGAAGGGTGACGGATGCTCCGGAGCGCGCGGCCGTGACGGCAGCCGCGACTCCGGCAGGCCCGCCGCCGACGACGAGCACGTTCGAGCGAGAGGCAATCGGCGCTCTCAGGTCATCACTGGTGACGCGAAGATCGAGGGTTGTCATTGAATTTCTCACTTTCCAACGTGGATGCCGTTGACACGGCGTGCAATCAGGTAGAAGACGACGCTCAGTGCAGAGAGCACGGCGACGTAGACGGGGAAGGCCCAATCCAGGCCGATGGACTGGAACCAGACCAGCAGGAACGAGGCGGTTCCACCGAAGATGGCGACGCCGAGGCCGTATCCGAGGGACGTGCCCGCGCCTCGGTAGCTCTTCTGCATGAGCGATGCCGACACGACGTTGTAGAGGGTCATGTTGACGACGAGCACGACAGACCCGCCGAGCAGCACCGCAGCGAACCCGCCGATGCCGGGCTCCACGTAGAGCAGCATGAGAAACACCGAGGGAATGACGAGAATGCGCGCGACGATGAACCACTTCGAGATGGCCCGACCGTCGACGAGACGCCCGACAGTGAGGCTTCCGACCACGAGGATCAGCCCGAGAATCGTCGTCAGCGCGAACACGGCCGACGGGTCTTCCTTCATGGTCGAACGAGCGGCGTTGGGCAGGCCGACGTTCCACGCGTAGTTGTACGCCTGAACGGCGCCGACGACGAAGACGATCGCCAAAACGCTGAGCCAGCTCTTGCGCACGCCCATCCACACGGAACCGGTCGTGGCCTGCTCGAGCTCGTCTTGCTTCATGGTCTCGGGAAGCGTGCGGCGCAGGTAGAGAATGACGAAGCCGAAGACAGCGCCGACGATGAACGGAATGCGCCAGCCCCACTCGTCCATCGCCGCGGCGCCGATGCTGGTGGTGACGATGAAGCTCACGAGGGGCGCGAGCAGAATGCCGACGTTCACGAAGAACGAGATGATGCCGGCCACGAAGCCCTCACGGCCCTCAGGTACCAGCTCGACGGCGTGCGCCGTTGACAGCGGGGCCTCGACGCCCGTCGAGATACCCTGCACCACGCGGCAGACGAGCAGCAGAATCGGCGCCCAGATTCCGATCGTCTCGAACGTCGGGGCGACGGCGATCACGAGCGTGCTGAGTGCCATCATCGTGATCGACAGCATCATGATCTTGCGCCGGCCGATGCGGTCGGCGAACGTGCCGAGCACGACACCGCCGAGGGGCCGGAAGAGGAATCCGACCGCGAAGATCGCGAGCGCGTCGAGCGTTGCGACGACGGGATCGACGCTCGGAAAGAAGTGCGGGCCGATGTATGACGACAGCAGTCCGAAGATCATCCAGTCGTACCACTCGAGCGTGTTTCCGAGCCCGAGGCCCAGAATGCCGCGCCTCACTTCTGGAGTGAGCCGCTCACGCTTGCGGTCTTTGCTGTTGACGCCGGTGTCAATCATGGTGCTCCTTAATCAAGCATCGTCATTGCGCTTGAGGGCAGGCTCCATCAACGCACATCCCAGGCGGGAGGCGTGCGGAGGTGATGAATAGGATGCGGTGGGAGTCGCCCAGCCGCCGACTTACCAGGTCGGTGGCGTGACAACCCAGATCGCTACGCACGTTTCGTCGTAGTCGTTTCTGAACCAGTGCGGAATCGTGGAGTCGAAGGTGATCGAGTCTCCGGCGTCAAGCTGGTGCCTCTGGCCATCGAGGTACACATCTTTCTTGCCCGAGATGATGAGCCCGAACTCTTCGCCTCCGTGTGTGAACGGAATGTCACTGGTGTCGTGTCCCGGAGGGGTCACGACCCAGAGCGCTTCGAGGGTTCCATTGAGGTCGGGGGTCAGCAGCTCATATGCTGCTTCGCCGACGGCCTCGGGAGCCACTCCCTTGAGATCTCTCCGTTCTGCCTTGCGCACCACGGGGGATCGCTTCTCTTCATGGCTGGGGAAGAGCTTCCCCACGGGGATGTCCAGACCATGTGCCAGCTGCGCCATTGTTGTGAATGACGGGTTGGCGAGTCCTCGCTCGATCTGGCTGACAATTGCCGGGCTGAGGTGTGTGACCTCAGACAGTTCCTGCAGCGTCAGCCCCTTCTCTTTGCGCAGCGAGCGCACCTGGCTCCCCACGCTAGACAGAATCGCATCAACGGCCGGCCCTTGCGACGTCTCGCTAGTTGAGAAGGCCATGAATGCAACTCCCTGATCGGTGCGAATGATTTTAGTATATTGAAGTTTTTTACTGGGTCAAATGTTTTCGCTCCTTTGCGAAAACATCCGGGCGACAGGATGCTGCGAAAGCAGGCGCCCGCCATGCACAACCACGCTCACCCAGGCTACCGACGGCACGCGCGTCGCGACCGTTGATTCGTCGATTCGGCGCAATCCTTTCCCGGAACTGTTGACTCGCTAAAAATGTTCAATATACTAAAGTCACTTTCACGGTTCGGCTCACAGAGCTCGTGGCTGAACCGGCAGCTGGAGATCCCAGCGCGAGAGTGACACCGCGCGCACACGAAGATCACCTGCTCTGCCTTTCACGGCAGCGCTTGTGCAGCATCCCAATTTCAGTCCCTGAGACAGCGGGGCGCCTGGTCATGCCCGGTGCCCGCGGATACCTCAGATCGTCATGTCCACGCAGGTGGCCGTGACCTTACACAGCAGCATCTCAACGAGGAGAGCACACATGTCTACACATCAGCAGTTCTCACGCAGAAACCTCCTGGCCGGAGCAGGGTTGTCGCTCGGAGCGTTCGCGCTCGGCTCGACACTGCTCACGGCGTGCAGCGAACCCGGTCGCGGTCCGGGAGGCGCGGGAAAGGGCGGAGGTGACGGCACCGCGCTCGGAATGCAGCTGGGCTGGCTCATCAACTCGGGTCAGTTTGGCGAGGCGATTGCGCTCTCGAAGGGTTGGTACGACGAGGCGGGCATCAACTTCTCGATCAACCCCGGCGGGCCGAGCATCGACGGCATCGCGCTCGTCGCTGCGGGCGAATCGCAGATCGGCCAGATCTCGTCGAGCCCTTCGCACATGCTCGCCCGATCGCAGGGAATCCCGGTTAAGGCGTTCGCCGTCTGCGTGCAGGATCACCCCTATGCGTGGCTCTCGAAGACCGAGAGTCCGATCGAGACGCCGCAGGATCTCGTCGGCAAGACGGTCGGCGGCCCTGCAACATCCGACATTCTCGTCAAGGCGCTTCTCGCGGCGAACAAGGTCAACCCCGACGACGTCGAATTCGTCGCGACAGGCGAATCTGTCGCCCCGCTCATGACCGGCAAGATCGACGCGTGGGGAACCTGGCTCAACTCCATCTCGCAGCGCCGCCCCCTTGGCGATGACTTCGTGTCGATGCGCCTTGCCGACTTCGGCGTTCCGCTCTACGGCTACATTTACTACTCCACCGACGATGCGCTCGAGAAGCAGGGAGACGTCATCAAGGAGTTCACGTCGGCGACGGCGCGCGGCTGGGAGTTCGCGTACGACAACGTCGAAGACGCGGCCAAGGCGATCGTCGAGATGTCTCCCGAGTCGAAGCTCAAGGACATTCAAGACGACGGCGAGGCGATGATGCAGTACGTCTTCACGAAGTCGACGGCCGAGAAGGGCTGGGGAACCATGGACACCTCGATCTGGGAGAACCAGATCGCCCTGTGGGACGAGCTCGGGCAGTTCGATTCGGCTCCGCCCACCGTCGACGAGCTCGCGACGTGGGAGATCCTCGACGCCACGGCCGATGCGCGGCCGAAGCTGGGCTGAGGCGACGCGCATGACCGTGAAAGAGGAAACCAGAATGCAGCCCATCAGCATTGACGATGTCGGCATCACGTTCGACACGACAGACGGCCGCGTCACGGCGCTCGAGGGAGTGACGACCGATCTCACGGCGCAGAGCTTCACGTCGCTTCTCGGTCCGTCCGGGTGCGGAAAGTCGACGCTTCTGCGCATCATCGCCGATCTGCTGGAGCCGACCGCCG
The DNA here is from genome assembly GCF_002563955.1 of Paramicrobacterium agarici. Classification (NCBI taxonomy): domain Bacteria; kingdom Bacillati; phylum Actinomycetota; class Actinomycetes; order Micrococcales; family Microbacteriaceae; genus Paramicrobacterium; species Paramicrobacterium agarici. The sequence continues at coordinate 892,342 of NZ_PDJE01000001.1, read as the reverse complement.
GCTCGGTGAGTGTGCTTGGCGAGACTCCGGAGTCGGCGCGCACGAGCAGGCACCTCGGCTTCGTGTTTCAGGATGCGGCGCTGCTGCCGTGGCGCGACGCGCTCAAAAACGTCACGCTTCCGCTCGAGGTCGGCAACGGCAAAGTCACCGATGCAGACAAAGAGCGCGGTCGCGAACTGCTCGCTCTCGTCGGCCTCGAGGGTCGCGAGGGCGCGCTGCCGTCACAGCTCTCGGGCGGTCAGCGCCAGCGCGTCTCGATCGCGCGAGCGCTCATCACCCAGCCGAAGGTGCTGCTCATGGATGAACCGTTCGGGGCGCTCGACGAGATCACGCGCGACCGTCTGAACGAAGAGCTGCTGCGCATCTGGCAGGTGACGAAGACGACGATCATCTTCGTCACGCACAGCATCGCCGAGTCAGTCTTTCTGTCGCAGAAGGTCGTGGTGATGTCTGCGCAGCCCGGCCGCATCCGGGATGTTGTCGACATTGACCTGCCCGACGCCCGTACCCGCGAGGTGCGTGCGCTGCCCGAGTTCGCCGGCTACGTGACGCAGTTGCGCAACCTGCTGGAAGGGGTGTGATCACGATGGTCGGAACACAGACAGAGAACCTCGTGCTGAGCGCAACGCGTCGCGGCGGCAAGCCGAAGCCCAAGCGCTCAGCGCTTCGACGCGTGGGCACTCCACTACTGGCCGTGCTTGTGCTCGTGGTGCTGTGGCAGATCGTGTGCGTTGTCTTCAAGGTGCCGTACTACATCGTGCCCTCGCCCCTCGAAGTCGGGCAGTCGTTCGGCGACAACATCTCGACACTGCTCGAGCACTCGGTCCCGACGGTCATCGAGGCGGGCGCGGGCTTTCTTGTCGGCAACTCGATTGCGATTCTGCTGGCGGTACTGTTCGTACACTGGAAGGCCGCAGAAGACGCGCTCATGCCGGTCGCCGTCTTCATTCAGACGGTGCCGATCGTCGCGATCGCTCCCGTGCTCGTGCTGATGCTCGGCACCGGGTACGCGCCGAAGGTCGTCATCGCCGCGCTCATCTCGTTTTTTCCGACGCTCGTCAACATGGTCAAGGGCCTCAAAGCGGTCGAGAAGGAGCACCTCGAGCTGTTCCGCCTGCTCTCGGCGTCGCGCAGCGAGACGTTCTGGAAGCTTCGGGTGTTCGCGTCGATGCCGTTCCTGTTCTCGTCACTGCGCATCACGGCCACCACGTCGGTCATCGGCGCGATCGTCGCGGAGTGGATCGGCTCGCAGCGCGGGCTCGGGTACATGATCATCCAGGCCACCTACAACTTCGACACCCCGCTGCTGTACGCGACCATGATCATGGCGTCGCTCGTCGCTGTCGTGTTCTTCTCGATCGTCACGATCGGCGAACGCCTGGTCGTGACGTGGTCGGCGGAGTCCAAGATGTAAGTGAGAGACACCACCGCTTGGGGGTCGATGTCCGCCGGGAGGCGCGCATCGGCCCTCAATACCACCCACCGACAGTTCAGGAGGGCAGCATGTCCAGGCCACTCGACGGCGTGACCGTCATCGACTTCACCCAGGTAATGCTCGGCCCGTCGTGCACGCAGGCGCTCGGCGATTTCGGCGCCGATGTCATCAAGGTCGAGCGCCCCGAATCCGGCGATCTCTCGCGGCGCGGCGTCCTCGCGCACACGGGGCAGGACAACCCGGTCTTCTTGAGTCTCAACCGCAACAAGCGCGGCATCGCTGTCGATTTGAGCACGGATGCTGGTCGCGCGGTCATTCGCGACATGCTGCGCACCGCGGACGTCGTCGTGAGCAACTTCCGCCCCGGTGTCATGGAACGGCTCGGCCTCGATTACGACGCCGTCGCCGCGATCAACCCGGCAATCATCTGGGCAGCGGGCTCCGGGTTCGGCGCCTCCGGGCCGTACGCGCACAAGGGCGGCCAGGACATTCTGGGGCAGGCGTACTCGGGTGTCATGAAGCGGCTCGCTGACCCAGAGCATCCGGTCTCGATTTATGCGACGCCCCTCGCGGACTACACGGCCGGCCAGCACCTCGTGCAGGGGATTCTTCTCGCCCTGCTGCACCGCGAGAAGACGGGTGAGGGTCAGAAGGTCGAGGTGAGCTTGTACAACTCGATGCTCGCGATGCAGATGCAAGAGGCGACGACGCGTCTCATGTACGACCAGGAGCTCAATTGGGCGCTCATGCCGCTGAGCGGGTGCTTCCCGACTGCCGATTCTGAGATCGTGATCGTCGGGGCATTCAAGCCCAATCCACTGCGCGACATCTGTGCCGCGCTCGAGCTGCCGGACCTGTCGCTCGAGGAACGCTTTTCGACGCTCGACCGCCTGAAAGAGAACCGGCGCGAGATCCGGCAGATCATCGCCGACCGCCTCAAAGACGGCACGGCCGAGCGGTGGCTCGCGGCGCTCGAGAAGCACGATGTGCTGTGCGGGCCGGTGCGCAGCCTCGCCGAGGCGCTCGCCGACCCGCAGACCGCGCACAACAACATGATCATCGAGTTCGACAACGGCACGGGGCAGGCCGTGCGCACGATCGCGTCGCCGATTGCGATGTCGGAGGTTCCGCCCGAGATCCGGCACGCCCCGCCGCGGCTCGGCGAGCACAGCCGTGAGCTGCTGCAGGGCCTCGGCTATGACGCGGCGCGCATTGACAAACTCGTCGCAAGTGGCGCCGTGCAGTAGGCGCCTCGCAGACAAGCCCCTATATAAAGGAGTGACCAGTGGTTTACGTGATCGGGTCGGCGTGTGTCGACGTGAAGGATCTGGGCTGCATCGACGCGTGCCCGGTGGACTGCATTTACCAGGGTGATCGCACGCTGTACATTCAGCCCGACGAGTGCGTGGATTGCGGCGCGTGCGAGCCCGTGTGTCCGGTCGAGGCCATCACGTATGTCGACGATGTGGAGCCCGAAGACGAGAAGTTCGTCGGCATCGCGTATGAGCTCTTCGACAAGGTCGGCTCTCCCGGTGGAGCGGCAGCGCATGGTCCGGTCGAAGACCATCCGGCCGTGACGGCGCTGCCTCCACGCGAGGCATCCACGACCTGACCACGACTGCGTTACCGCGCGAGCAGTTCGCGGATCACCGCCTCGATTTCGGTCGGAGACTCCTCCGCCATGAAGTGTCCGGCATCGGTCGTGTAGTGCGCGAGGTTCGGCGCCCACCGCTTCCACAGCGCAGTGGCGTCATAGCCAAGTGCCGCGCCCCAATCCTGCTGCACGACGCTCACCGGCATGCGCAGCTGAGCGCCCAGGTCAGCATCCGCCTGGTCGAGCGTGATGTCGATGCCCGCCGTCGCGCGATAGTCAGCGACAATCGACGGCACGGCAGCAGCGCTCGCCTCGAGGTACGCCCGCCGGTACTTCTCCGGGATCGCTTCGGGATTCTTCGTCCACAGGTCAAGAAAGTAGCCGAAGAACGCGTCGGCGCTGTTCGCGATCATCGTCTCGGGCAACCCGGACGGCTGCGCCATGAGGTAGAGGTGAAAGCCCACCGCGCCGGATGCGCCGTGCAGCGCGGTCCACGAGTCGAGCGTTGGCAGCACGTCGAGAAATGCCGCGTGCGTGACAGCATCCGGGTGGTCCATCGCCGCGCGAAACGCCACGAGCGCGCCGCGGTCGTGACCGACCAGGGCGAATCGCTCGTGCCCGAGCGCGGCGGCGAGCTTCACAGCATCCGCCCCCATCGTGCGCTTTGAATACGTCTCACCATCATCGTCGGGCTTGTCGCTCGAACCGTATCCGCGCAGGTCGGGAACGATCACGGTGTGGTCAGCAGCGAGTGCCGCGGCAACGTGCCGCCACATCAGGTGCGTCTGCGGAAAACCGTGCAGCAGCATGATCGGGCTGCCGCTTCCGCCCACGGCGGCGTTCAGCTCGACGCCATCGTCGACGGGGATGCGGTGGTAGTCGAAGTTCGGAATGGTCAGGGTCATGGGGTGTCCTTTCGTCAGTGTCGACGCGTCAGTATCGACGTCATACGATGGCGCACACCGATCAGCAACGAATCAGCATCCACCGCCAAGCCTGCGCCGTCGCCCTAGACTCGCTTCGAGGCTTGGAGGTGCGGAGCATGGTGACCTTCTCGGTTCTCGGCTCGCTCGAGGCCCAGGATGCTGCGGGCACGCCGATCGCTCTTCGCGGCCCCAAGCATCGCGCCGTGCTCGCCCGGCTTCTTGTGGCACACGGCCGCGTCGTGCCGATCGGGACACTCATCGACGACCTGTGGGAGATCGCACCACCGCGTGCCACGGGGGCGATCCGCACGTTCGTCGGCGATCTGCGGCGAGCGCTCGAACCCGACAGGCCGCCGCGCGCAGCATCCCGAATTCTCGTGACAAGCGGTACCGGGTACTCGCTCACAATGGCTCCGGATGCTGTCGACGCGACGCGCTTCGAGCGCGCCGTCGCCGAGGCGCGCCGTCTCGACGCGAGCGGTGCCCTCGATCTGCTGCAGCGCGCACTGGCCGAGTGGCGCGGCCCTGCCTACGCCGATTTTCACGCCGAGCAGTGGGCACAGGCCGAGCGCGCCCGGCTGACCGAGCTGCGCCTGAACGCCGTCGAGACTCGCGCCGATGCGCTCCTTCGCCTCGAGCGTCCGGCTGACGCGATTCCCGACCTCGACGCGCACGTGACCGAGCACCCGTGGCGCGAGTCGGCGTGGCGACTGCTTGCCCTCGCGCTCTACCGCGCGGGCAGGCAGAAAGACGCGCTCGACGTCGTGCGCCGCGCGCGCACGCGTTTGGCCGACGAGCTGGGTCTCGACCCGAGCGACGAGCTCGTGCGCATGGAATCCGACATCCTCACGCACGCTCCATCGCTCGGTTCGACCTCTCACCCAGCGGATGCTGCGAGCAGACTGTGGGCTCAAGCGGCGCAGAGTCACGCGCACGGCGCCGTTCTGGGTGAGCGTGCGCGGCTGCGCTCCACCGTCGACCTGCTGCGCAGCCTCGCAATCGCGGGAGGCGAGGGCCTCGAAGCGGCGCAGCAGCAGCGCGTTTCCGCGATCCACGCGGCTGAAGACCTCGGCGACCCGCACCTCACGGCCCGCGTGATCGGAGCATACGACGTTCCCGCCATCTGGTCGCGCTCCGACTCCCCCGAGCTGGCCGCCCAGGTCGTCGCGGCAGCGCAGCGCACGCTCGATGCGCTGCCCGTCGCCGAGAACGACGCAACGCGAGTCCGCCTGCTCGCGATCGTCGCAATCGAGTCGCGCGGCAGCTCACGTGACGAGCCGCGCACGGCCGCGCTCGAGGCCGTGCGCATTGCGCGGCGGCTCGACAACCCGGCGCTGCTGGCGTTCGCCTTGAACGGCCTCTTCATGCAGACGTTCTACCGCGCCGGTCTTGCCGCCGAGCGCGAGGAGATCGGCGCTGAGCTCATCGATCTGGCCGCACGCCATGACCTGCCAGCGTATGAGCTGCTCGGTCGCCTCATCCGGCTGCAGTCATGCTGTGCACGGGGTGATGTCGCGGGCGCTGACGCGCAGGCCCGCGCCGCTGACGAACTCGCCGGCCGCTACGATTCCCCGCTGATCACCGTGTTCACCACGTGGTATCGCGCTCTGCGTCGTGCACTCACGGGAGCCGCAGCATCCGATGTCGCCGAGGCTTACCGCGCTGCATCCCCGTTGCTTGACCGCTCGGGCATGCCGGGAATGCAGCGTGGGATGCTGTCGCTCGCTCTGCTGAGCGTACGCGTTCAGCACGGCCGGCCGCTCCCCGAGCCCGGCACCCTCGACCTCGGTCCTTACGCTCCATGGGTCGAGCCCCTCCTGCGGGCAGAACACGGCGAACTGGATGCTGCCAGGGCAGCGCTCTACGCACTCCCCGACCCGCCGCGCGACCATCTGCTCGAGGCGCTGTGGACGCTCGTCGCGCGAGCGGCCGACGTGGTGGGCGACGAAGCCACCGCGCGGCGTGCGGGTGACGCTCTGCTTCCGGCGCGTGGCGAGCTCGCGGGGGCGGGTACCGGCATCCTCGCGTTTGGCCCGATTCCGGGCCACTGACCCCCTCTCCGTCGCTGCACGCAAACGTGCGCAACGAGCCTTCACCAGGGCAGCGGTCCGTTCACCGAGACGAACGATCCCGTCGGGCCGTCGGCATCCAGCTGCGCCATGCGCACAATGATCTCAGCGCCTTCTTCGACGGTCTGCGTTCCGGTGCGTCCGTTGAGATCCGTCTTCGTGAAGCCGGGCTCGATCGCGTTGATGCGCATGCCGGGGAACGCCTTCGCGTACTGAATGGTGAGCGCGTTGACGGCGGCCTTCGATGCGGGATAGCTGATGCCCGGGTAGAAGTGGGTGTGGCTCGCGACGTCGCTGAGACCCGCGAGCGACGCCAACCCGCTGGAGACATTGACGATGACGGCCTCGGCCGAACGCTGCAGCAGCGGCAGGAACGCGTGGGTCACTCGCACGTTGCCGAACACATTGATGTCGAACGTTGCGCGCACGTCGTCAGCGGTCGTGCCTGCAGGTGGCGGAAAACTGTTGTCGGGCAGCCGCGGCTCCATTCCGGCATTGTTGACGAGAACATCGAGCCCACCCTCGACCTCGATGTGCGCGGCAGCGGCGCGAACCGAAGCATCATCCGTGACGTCGATCTGCACGAAGCGGCCACCGAGTTCACGCGCGGCAGCGAGTCCCCGATCGGCGTCTCGCGCTCCGAGATAGACGGTGTGCCCGGCCGCGATCAGCCGACGGGCAGTTTCTTTGCCGAGGCCTTTGTTCGCCCCGGTGATCAGTGTCGTAGTCATGGGTCAAGCCTCGCCGCCCCGCAAACGCGGAGCCAGTCCTCCGCTTGTCGTAGGACTGGCAGGGCTACGACATCCTTCGCTCTCAGAGGCACACTGGATACGTGGAGAACTGGGACTTCGCCAGCGCGGTGCGACGTTGGCGCGAACGCGTGACGCCGGATGCTGTCGGACTTCCGACCGGCGAGCGGCGCCGTGCGCCGGGGCTCCGTCGCGAAGAACTCGCTGGTCTCGTCGGCATCTCTGTCGATTACCTGACGCGTCTTGAGCAGGGGCGGGCGACGTCGCCGTCCACGCAGGTGGTCGAAGCCCTTGCTCGCGGGCTCCGACTCAGCGATCGCGAGCGGGAACTCCTTTTCCGGCTCTCTGGGCAGACGGCGCCGGGCAGCGACCTCGTCTCCATGCGCATCGCGCCGAGTGTGCAGCGCCTGCTCGACCGCCTGGCGAGCACGCCGGTCGCGGTGTACGACGCGACGTGGACGCTCGTCGTCGCGAACGCCCCCTACGACGCGCTTATGGGAGAGACGTCATCGTTGCGCGGCATCGAGCGCAACGCTGTCTGGCGCAATCTGGTCGGGTCAGGCAATCGTTCGGCTCAGACAGCTTCAGAGAAGGCCGAGCTTGAAATGCAGCTGGTCGCCGATCTGCGGCTCGCCGAAGCCCGCTATCCCGCCGACCGGCGCCTTCGCCGGCTTATCAACGAACTCGGCGCGACGAGCCCCCGTTTCGTCGAGCTCTGGAACTCGGACGCACCTGCTCCGCGAACAGGCAGAAATAAGGTCATCGAGCATCCGGCGGTCGGGCCGATCGCGCTCGACTGTGACACGCTCGTCGTCGCCGAAGACGACCTCCGGGTCATGGTCTACTCGGCGGAGCCGGGCACGGCCGACGCGGAACGCCTTGCTCTCGCGATCGTGCTCGGAACGCAGCAGCTCGTGCGGTCGAGCACCTCGGCCTCATTCGACTAAACGAGTTCAACCACTGACATGTCCCTCTCCGCATTGCTGGACACAAACGTCTTGTACGGCGGTTACCTCAGCGACTTCTTCCTTCGACTCGCTGAGAGGGGGATCTTCAGACCACTGTGGTCAGACGACCATTGAGCGTTCGACCGCTACAGAGACACCCGTCTCGATAAGACGCTCATCTCGGTGAGCGGGCTCGAGCTCGTCGGTGGCGCCGCCGAGTTCAACCTCGGGTCCCGACAATCTCGTCGACGAAACGGAGAACTGCGACGCTGCCCGGGTCGGGCTGACCGATCGACCGTTCCTGCTGCCACGCAGCGCGGCCGCGCTTCGATTGCAGTCGCGTCGTCGATTCGACCGTCGATCGAGCCGCAGCGCCGATCTGCTCGCGCGACGCTCCGCTCTCTGCCTCGCGAGCAACGGCGTCGAGCACATCGAGAAGCGTCTTATCACCGACGTCCGCACCTCCGCGCTCGGCGATTCGTTCCACAACGGCGCGAAGCAACGGCGCGACACGATCCGTCGTCAGATCGTCACCCGGCTCAAATGTCTCCGCTGCCCCCATCAGACCGCTACCAATGAGCGCGGCGAACGTCGACGGGTTCGCCGCCGAGAATGCCAGCCCAGCCGAGGTCAGGATGCTGCGCGCATCAGCGTCGTCGGGCAGCTCGGAGAGCGCATTGACGACTGCGTCGCTTCCCGCGGCCACGGTGATCCCCAAGTCGCCGTCGCCAAGGGCGGCGTCGAGATCGCGCAGTTCGTCTGTGTGCGCGGCCATGCGCGGCAGGGCGTCGAGAAGCACGTCTCGCAGTGCGCTGCGCCGCCCTGTTCTACCGGCCTCTACAACGTTCGCAGTCTCGACATCCACGCCGTCGCTGTCGGCAGGAACGTCGAGCTCAGCGACCGCTCCCTGCTTGAAGAAGGGCGACGCCGCCGGCTCCTTGAGCAGCTCTTCGAGCTCGTCGTCGAGTCGCATGATCGACAAGGACGCTCCGGCCATCTCGAGGCTCGTCACGTACTCGCCGACTAGTTTGTACGCGACGGTAACGCCTCGATCGGCCAGAACCCGGTGAACCCGGCGGTACACGACGTACAGTTCCTCGAGCGGAGTCGCGCCGAGCCCGTTGACGAGAACGGCCACGCGTGCGCCCTCGGTCAGGTCGAGTTCGGTCTCGATGCGGGTCAGGAATCGGTCTGTGATCTGGTCTGCCGTTTCGAGTGGCCCGCGATGCGTTCCCCTCTCACCGTGGATTCCGACGCCGATCTCCATCTCGCCATCGTCGAGCGAGAACGTCTCTTCGCCAGCGGTGGGCAGAACGGTGGGCGAGATGCCGACGCCCATCGTGCGCGTTACCGCCACGGCGCGACGTGCGATGCGCTCGACGTCATCCAGCGAGTACAGCCGCTCAGCTGCGGCGCCTGCCGCCTTGTAGACGAGTACGAGACCGGCAACTCCTCGGCGCGTGTCTTCGCTTTCCGCGGGAGCCGACTCGATGTCGTCGGTTCCCAGCACCGTGCGAACATCGATTCCCGTTGATCGGCAGAGGTCGGCGGCCATGTCGAAGTTGTAAACGTCTCCCCCGTAATTACCGTACAGGTAGAGAAGTCCCGCGCCCGATGACACGGCGACGGATGCTGCGTGGATCTGGGCAGCAGATGGAGACGAAAAGACGTTGCCAACCGCGACGGCCGAGCACAGACCCGTTCCGACGTAGCCGAGGAAGAACGGTAGGTGACCCGAACCGCCGCCCGTCACGATGCCTACGCGTCCTTCTGCGGGAGCATCGGCCCGGATGAGCGCGCGTCCGTCTCTGGTCGCGGCACGCAACTGCGAGCCATGCGCGAGAAGAATCCCGTCGAGAACCTCGTCGACGAACTCGTCTGCCGTGTTGATGATCTTTCGCATGCTCACCCTCCGTCGTAGTCGCGCTGAAGCACAGGCTGGACCTCGCCGTTCTCGATGAGCGGCAGGTCATCGGCGAAGAGGCTGCCCCCGCCGCGCAGATTTTTGACGATGTCCCAGTGAATCGTCGACTCGTTGAGGCCGCCGCATTGCGGATACGACCGCCCGAGCGCGATGTGCACCGTACCGAGGATCTTCTCGTCGAGCAGCAGGTCTCCGGTCAGCGTCGTCATCGCCGGGTTCGTTCCGATGCCGAGTTCGCCGACCGTGCGGGCGCCCGGTGCGTCGAGGATGCGCGAGACGAATTCGCTTCCCTCGCGGGCGCTCGAGGCGGTGACCACACCGTGCTCGAATTCAAGCTCGAGATCGGTGATGCGAGCACCGCCAAACCAGAACGTACCCGGGAACACGATGCCACCGTCGACGCCGTCTTCACGAGGTGCCGTCGCGATCTCGCCATCTGGGAGGTTGGCATCGCCAGCGAAAGGCACCCAGGTTCTCCCGACGCAGTTGAGAACGAGGTCGGTATCGGCATCCTGAATGCGCACAACCGATGTCGTGTCGAGCCGCGCGCACAGTTCGTCGAGCGAGCGCCTGTGCGCCGGCCAATTGGCCAGCGTCGACGCGAAGAACTCCGTCATCAGGTCAGAGAAGTCCACGCCAATAAGCTCGGCCCACTCGGGGCTCGGAACTCGCACGAGCGTCCACCTGGTGTTCTGCCAGCGCGCCGTCGACACGGCTCCCTTGCCCGCGCGCTGCAGGCTGAGCCGGCGCTCGTCGATAGTGTCGGGCGGCACTACCATGCCGCGGAACGACACGTGCACATCGGCCCAGTTCATCGACGCGAGCTCCATCGGCCCCGGAGCGCCCAGCACGTCATCTGACGCGAAGTCGAGAGCATGCCTGTCGTAGGTCTCGTCTGTCAGCTGCACCTGCGGAAGGCCGCCACGGCGATAGACCTCGCGAACGAACGCGTCGGCGGCATCGGTGACGGCGGGTGATGTGATGAAGATGCTGACGCGGCTCCCCTCGGTCACGTCGTTCACATTGGCGAGATGCGAAGCCAACTCGGGCCACCTGCTCATTCAGTCGTCTCCTCTTCGGCAAATCGGCCACGCAGCGCACGGTAGGTTGCGAGAAATTCATCGTGTGCACGGCTCAACGTGGCGACGGCTGGGTCATCGCCAGCCCGTGGCGCGACTGTCGCGTCGATCGATACCCAGTTGTCGCGGATGTCAGCCTGCGAGGTGGTGTCGAGCGCGAGGGCGGCGAGAATCGCGTCGCCGTAGGCAGCCCCGATCGTCGCGGCGAGGTTCTGCTCGAACCCGAGCAGATCGCTCACAGTCTGCATGAGCACATCGTTCTTCGTGCCGCCGCCGATCGACATGACCCGCTTCGGCTCCATGCCGATCTCGGCGTAAGAGCGCACAGCCGCGACGACCGAGTGGGCCACGCCCTCGACCACGGCGCGCGCCATGTCGGCCCGGCTCGTCGTCAGTGAGATCCCGGCGAACACGCCCCGGGCGCCCGCATCGTGAAACGGCGTGCGTTCACCGCTGAAGTGCGGAATGTGCACGACGCCGCCGGCCCCCACCGGAGCGTCGTGCACGAGACGCATCAGCTCGGCGAAGAGCGCGGCGTCTCCTTTCCCCTCGTCGAGCCCCAGCACGTCGGCGATCCAGCGCGTCGCTGTTCCGGCAGTCGAAGTTCCTGCGGCGAGCACGTATCTGTTGGGGAAGGCGAATGGCGCCGACCACAACACAGGGTCCGCGATCGGCTCGGATACTACGCGAATCATGTATCCGCTCGATCCATACATGAGCATGAGATCGCCGTCGTCGAGAACTGACGCCCCAATCGCCTCGGCGACGGCATCCGTCGTTCCCGTCAGCACGGGCGTGCCTGCGGGGATGCCGGTTTCGAAAGCGCCTTCAGCTCTGACACGCCCGGCGACCTCGCTAGACCAGCGCAGTGCCGGCAGCTGCTCGACGCGCAGCAGATCGGTGAAGCCGGTGAGATCCCAGGATCCTCGTGCCAGGTCGTAGAACGGGTGGTAGTAGCCGGCCGTCGCGTGGTCGATCACCACCTCGCCCGTGAGCCTGGCCACCAGAAAGCTCTGACTCGTCATGTACCACCGAGTCGCCTCGGCCACCTCGGGCTCGTTCTCGATGATCCACGCGATCTTGGGCCCGGCTGACTGGCTCGTGAGCGTGTTGCCCGACCGTCGCACGATCTCGTCGCGCCCGATGCGACGCTCGAAGTCAGCGATCTGCGCGTCCGCCCTCGTGTCGACGCCATAGAGGATGGCGGGCCGCAGCGGATTCAGCTGTGCGTCGACGGGCAGGACGCACGGCCCGATCGCGCTGCACGACACGGCCAGAATCTCGTCGTCCGGCGCCAGCTGCCCGACGAGCTCACGAGAGACGCGCGTGAAGTCGCTCCACCAGACATCCATGGCATCCTGCTCGACATGCCCGGGGAGCGATGTCGAGATGCCGTGGCGCGAGCGTGCTGTCGCGAACACCGCTCCCGCCGAGTCGACGAGAACTCCCTTCGTCTCGTAGGTGCCGATGTCGATTCCCAGAAAAAGCTGCGTCACTTCGTCTCCACCGCATCTGCACCCGCTGTGTCAGGGGCCTCTTCGGCATCCTCGCCGACGTTCGACATCGACGCGATGTTGCGTGTCTGCGTCGAGGCGACGTAGCGCGATCGTCGTCGGAACCGCAGTTGGTCGAACACCATCACCCCGATCAGAATGACGCCCTGCGCGATCGAGTACTCGTATGACGAGAGGCGAATCGCATTGAACCCCGACTGCACGACCTGCAGCACGAGAGTGGCGAGCACGACGCCCGTGACCGTCGCGAACCCGCCCATGGGGTTCGTTCCGCCCAGCACGGCGATCACGATGACGAGCAGCACATACGAGGTTCCGTAGTCGGCGCTGGCCGTCGGGTTGCGCGTGATGAACAGCACTCCAGCGAGACCGCCCAGCAGACCGGTGGTGAGGTAGGTGCCGTACAGCACCGATGCACTCTGGATGCCGGAGAAGCGCGCTGCCGTCGGGTTCGCACCCTGCAGCTGCGTCTTGCGCCCGAATGGAGTGCGGTTCACGAGCAGCCCGATCATGATGGCGACGACGAGAAACAGCAGAAACAGCACGGGGACGCCCGCGACGGTTGACTTGCCGACGGCGGACAGCGCCTGAGGCGCACCGTAGAGAGTCTTGCCTCCCGTCCACACGATGGCGATGCCGTTGAAGATCTGCATCGTCGCGAGCGTGGCCAGAATCGGAGTGATACCGACAGTGCTGATCAGAAACGCATTGATGAGCCCGGCGAGCACTCCGACGGCGACGCCGACGAGTACGATCACCCCGCCCAGCGATTCGGCGAGCGCCGGGTCGCTGGCGACGAGACCTGTGTACATCGTGCTGATCGTGATGGCCGTGAGGTTCGCAATCGAGACGAGAGACAGGTCAATCCCGCCCGTGAGCATCGCCAGAGTCATCGCAATCGCGAGAATCCCGACCTCTGGCGCCGACACCATGATGTTCTGCAGGTTCAGCGGATTCATGAAGACCCGCGGGTTCAGCACAGCGAACAGGGCGAAGGCGATGACGAGCAGCACAAGCATCCGACCGATTCCGCGGTCGACGTGAATGTGCGACATCCAGGTGCGCACCGTGTTGTCGATGCGCGTATTGACCCGGCCGGCTGCTGATTGATGAGTGCGAGTAGGCATGGGCTACGCCTCCACTGTGTCGAGTACGAAGGTTCGTCGTGATGCGCGCCGGGCCGAGAGCGCTTGAATTCCCACACCGACGACGAGCAGGATGCCGACGGCAGCGCGCTGCCACGCCGTCGGAACACCCATCAGCAGCAGGCTGTTGTTGATGAGCTGCACCAGCACAACGCCGAGCACGGTGCCGAGAACTGAGCCGCGACCACCGAAGATGGAGGCACCGCCCAGCACGACGGCTGCGATGACGTCGAGCTCGGTGCCGACGATGTCTTGCGGGTTCGCATTGCGGTTCAGGATCACATGGATGAGACCTCCGATTGCCGCAATCGCTCCGACCATCATGTAGAGGATTATCTGAAAGCGCATGACAGGGAAGCCGGCGCGACGTGCCGCCTCGGTGTCACCGCCGATGGCGTAGATTCCGCGCCCAAACATCGTGCGGCGCAGCATCCAGGCCACGATCAGCACGATCACGGCAACGGGAACCACGAGAAGCGGCAGGTAGGAACGGCTGCTCTCGATGGCGATCAGGTTCGCCGTCGAGAGGCCGGCCATGCTGTCGGGCAGCTGCGCGATATAGCGCGATCCGATGTACACCAGAAGGATGCCGCGGAAGATGCCCTGTGTGGCCAGGGTGACGATGAGGGTCGGCAATCGGAAGCGCGCGATCACAGCGCCGTTCACGAGCCCGAGTACGGCTCCGATCGCGCACGCGAACAGCAGAATGCCGATGATCCCCGGATCGAACTGGCCTGTGTACGCCAGATGCACTGTCGTGTAGGCGGCGAAGATCGCGATCGCGGCAAACGAGACATCGATGCCGCCCGAGATGATGACAAGCAGCACGGCGATCGCGAGGATGCTCGGCACGAGGGCAGAGCGCACGATCGAGAACAGCGTGTGCACCGTGAAGAATGACGGGCTGAGCACGCTCATGACGATGACGAGTACGACGATGATGACGGCAAGCACGCCCTCGTTGTTCGCGCCGATCAGCCGGGGCGCGAGTGACTTCATGCGCTTCGCGAGTGTCACGCGGCCATCACCTCCTGAATTCGCTTGGCTTCGATCTGTTCGCTGTCGAACTCGGCGACAAGCGAACCGCGTCGCACGATGAGCACGCGGTTGCAGATCGAGACGAGCTCAGGAACGTCGTCAGAGATCATGATGACTCCCATGCCCTCGCGGGCCGCGTCGCGCAGAATGGCGAGAATCTCGTTCTTCGACCCGACGTCGACGCCGACGGTTGGTCCATTGAGAATCAGGATCTTCGGCTTCGTCGCCAGCCACTTCGCCAGTACGACGCGCTGCGCGTTGCCACCGGAGAGCGAGCGCACGGGCGCGGCGACGCTGGGGGCCTTGATGCGCAGCCGGGTGAAGAGCGTCGAAATCGTCTCGGCGATACGCTTCTGGCTGAGCACGATCTTTCCCCGTGCGTGGCTGTCGAGCGACCCAGCGATGATGTTGTCTGCAATCGACTTCTCGAGAAAGAGGCCCTGCGTCAGTCTGTCTTCGGGAACGTACCCGATTCCAGCCGAGATCGACGAGCGGATGCTGCCGGGGCGCAACGGTGCCCCGTTGACCGTCACGGTTCCGGAGTCAGGCTTCAGTAGCCCGAACAGTGCCTCGACGATCTCGCCGCGGCCCGAGCCGAGAAGCCCCGTGATGCCGAGGATCTCGCCCGGCGCGAGGTCGAACGAGACGTCAGTGAAGGCACCGGGAAGATCCAGCTGCGTCACCTTGAGCAGAGCCGCGCCCGGCTCGCCTGGTTCATTCACCAGACGTGTGGTGTCGACCTCGCGCCCGGTCATCGCGACGGTCAGCGACTGCACGCTGTACTCACGGGCGTCTCCGCTCGCGACGAGCTCGCCGCTGCGCAGCACAGTGATGTCGTGCGATACCTCGAGCACCTCGTCGAGCTTGTGGCTGACGAACACGATCGCGACACCGCGCTCCTGCAGCTTGCGCACGAGGCCGAAGAGCCTCTCGACCTCGGAGTGGGTCAGCGCGGTTGTCGGTTCGTCCATAAAGAGTATGCGGGCGTCTTGCACCAAAGCACGGCAGATTGCTGTGAGTTGGCGGTCGGCGACCGAGAGCTTTTCAACGTCAGCGTCCAAGTTCAGGGTGAGCCCCAGCTCGTCGACGATGCGCTGGGCATCGGGACGGCTTCTGGCGCGATTGAACAGCTTCTTTCGTGATGCGATCGCGGCGGGAAGCACGATGTTCTCGGCCACGGTGAGGTTGGGGAAGAGCGAGAAGTCTTGGTAGATCACCTGGATGCCTGCTCGCAATGCTCGAGCGGGGGTCATGCCGCTCATCGCCTCGCCGTCGATGAGGATCTCCCCCGCATCCGGGGCGTCCGCACCGCTGATGATCTTGATGAGCGTGGATTTGCCGCTGCCGTTCTCGCCCGCGAGGCAGTGCACGCGACCCGGCAGAAGCGACATGGATACCCCGTCGAGCGCTGTCACTCCTCCGAAGACTTTGACGATGCCGCGCACCTCGAGAACGGGTGCTTCGTTGCGTTCGGCCATTGTTGTCCTTTCGGCGGTGGGGCTCCTGCGAGCCCCACCGCCAGCCTGGGATGAAAAGGATCAGAAGTCGAAGTCGTCGACGTTATCGGCGTCGACTTCGATCGCGGCATCTCCGACGTACACGTTGTCGAAGCCATCGAGCTTCGTCAGCGACTCGTAGCCGTCTATGCCGAGATCGGTTCCCTCTTCGATCTTTTTGCCGCTGGCCAGCAGCTCGGCGATCTTCAGCTGCGCCTTGCCTGCGAGTGCCGGATCCCAGAAGAACGCCTTGTCGATCGAACCATCCTCGAGGTACTTCTTGGCGACAGACGGGATGCTGGTGCCCATCACGCAGACGCTGTCTTCGAGGCCCGCCTCCTGCACCGCACGGGCGATGCCGGCGACGTCGGTCCCAGCCGAGCCCTGGAAGCCCTTGAGGTCGGGGTACTTCGCAAGCAATTCCTTCGCGCGCTGGTAGGCGACGTTCTCGTCTTCTTTGCTCTCAATCGGGTCCTCGACGCGCTCCATGTCGGGGTACTCGGCTTCCTGCCGCTCGAGAGCTCCGCCGACCCATTCCATGTGGGTCTTCGCCGTCAGACCACCGACGAACGAGACGTACTGCCCTTCTTCGCCCATGCACTGGGCAAGGCTGTCGATGATTTGCGCACCGTACGCCTTGTTGTCGAACGCCTCGATGTCGATGTCTGCGTTCTCGATTCCCGCGGCCTCGTGGGTGACGACGATGATCCCCTGATCGCGTGCCTGCTCAAGAACCGTCTCGAGGGCCTTCGGCGAGTTCGGAACGACGGTGATCGCCGTCGGGGCCTGCGGGATGAGGTCCTGAATGATCTGAACCTGCTTCTCAGGGCTCGCGTCGTCAGCGCCCTCCTGGCGAGCGTCGATTCCCGTTTCGTCTGCGAACTCGTTGACGCCGATTTCCATGCGGTCGAACCAGCCAACGCCGGTGATCTTGACGACGGTGACCATCGTCATATCTTCGGGCGATAGCGCTTCGCCGTCGTCAGCTCCACCTCCTCCGCCACCACCGACGGTTCCGCAGCCGGTGAGAGCGAGAAGGGCGACGGCCCCGAGCGCGAGGCCCGAGGTAAGTTTGCGATGCATGTGCACTCCTTTGTGATATTCCCTCATCGCGGGTCGATGACGGGATTAAATGACACCCTTCCAGGAACCTAAATGCATCTGTGGCAATTTGTCAATGTGACGCCGCTATGTGAATTAACAACAATTAAGTAACGCCAGCGCCTGCCGTCAGCGCGCGGGCACGCACTCGACGGCAACGCCAGCAGCGCGGAATCCCGCGAGTGCGGGGTGCTCGGCGTCCCCGTCTGTGACAAGCGCTGTGATCTCGCCAGGGCTTGCGACGTTCATCAGCTGCACACGGCCGAGCTTCGAGGCGTCGGCAACGACGATGACGCGGTCGGCCGTCTGCATCGCCGCCTTCTTCACGGCGCCTTCTTCACCGTTGTAGTCGGAGAGCCCCCGCTTGCCATCAACGCCGGCGACGCCCATGACGAAGACGTCGCAGTTGTACTGGGCGAACGACGCCACAGACGGCGTCCCGATGAGACTGAGCTCACCCGGGCGAACCATTCCCCCGGTCATCACGATTTTCGTATTCGGTTCATCATGAAGCTCAAGAGCGACAAGGATGCTCGGCGTGATGATCGTGAGGCCGAGACCGCGCCCCCTGATCGCGCGAGCGACGGCCAGCACCGTGCTGCCGCTGTCGAGCGCGACGGTCTCACCCGGCTTCAGCAGTTCCACCGCCGCCGCTGCGATGTGCGCCTTCTCGCGTGCGCCCATCAGCGCACGCGAGGTGAACGTCGGCTCTGACGCCTTTCCCCGCGAGGCGATGGCGCCGCCGACGACACGGCGCACGCTGCCCTTCTCTTCGAGCAGCTCGATGTCTCGCCTGATCGTCATCTCAGACACATCGAACTCCAGGGCGAGCGTTCTGAACTCCGCCTCTCCGTCAGCGAGCACCCGCTGCTCGACGCGTGCGCGACGCTCGTGCGCTTCCATCGCCATAGCATCCGTCCCTTCTCACCCCGATGGGGATCTCTCTTGTGTTAATTGTTCACTTATGGTTAGGCTCTTGTGAATTCATACCATCACCTCTGCGTCAGAGCTGAAACGAGGAACAATGACCAACTGGCTGCCCGACGTCTTCTCATCACCGAAACCCGTTGTGGGGATGCTTCATCTTTCCGCACTGCCCGGTGATCCAGGCTATGACTCCAACGCCGGTATCGCCGCAATCGTCGACAGGGCAAAGCGCGAACTCGACGCCTTGCAGAGCGGCGGCGTCGACGGCGTGCTGATCTCGAACGAGTTCAGCCTTCCGTATCTGACCGACACCGAGCGCATCACATCGGTGACGATGGCGCGTGTCATCGGCGAGCTGTCCAGCGACCTCTCGGTGCCCTACGGGGTCAACGTGCTGTGGGATGCGCGTGCGTCGATCGATCTGGCCGTCGCAACGGATGCCGCGTTCGTGCGCGAGATCTTCACGGGCGTCTATGCGAGCGATTTCGGCCTGTGGAACACCAACGTCGGTGAGGTTTCTCGTCATCGTCATCGTATCGGGGCTGGCGGCGTCAAGCTGTTCTTCAACATCGTTCCGGAGTCGGCCGCATACCTCGCCGACCGCGATCTCTCATCGATCGCCCGTTCGACGGTGTTCGCAACTCTCCCTGATGCACTCTGCGTGTCTGGCCTCACCGCCGGCGCTCCGACAGACACCCAGTCGGTGTCGATTGTGAAGCAGGCAGCAGGCGACGTTCCCGTGTTCGTGAACACCGGCGTGAAAGCCGAGAATGTCGCCGACCAGCTCTCCGTCGCAGACGGCGCCATCGTGGGCACGTTCTTCAAGAAGGATGGCAAGTTCGAGAATTCTGCCGACCAGTCGCGCGTCGAAGAGCTCATGTCAGCAGCACGGTCGTACCGCGCGGAGGCCGCTGCGTAGCAGTGAAATGCAGACGCCGTCGTGTCACGAGCTGGAGCGCAGTGACTGGGCATCAGGCGAGCACCTTCGCCCAGACATCAACAGTGCGGCGCAGCATCGGCACGACGGCGTCGTCGCGCAGCTCGTGTGCGGGCATGACTTCGATCAGCAGCGGGCTCTCGCGCCATCCCGCATCGGCGAGCGCCGCGGCAACGCGAGAGGGATTCACGCCGTTCGTCGGGTCTGCGTCTTCGAAGCCTGCGTGCATGTCGGCACCAGGGCGCGAATTCTGCAGCTGCAGCATGGGGTCCGTGGCCCAACGGGTGGCGAGCCAGGGCGCGAGTGCGTCATCATCCTCACTCGGCGCCATCGCCACGGGGTGCCCCACGTCAAGACACAGCTGCCAGGGAACAGATGCTGTCGAAAGCGTCCGTTCCCACTCCACAGCATCCTCGAGCAGCGACCCCGGTTCACGTTCGACCGCCATGTTCTCGAACAGCAACGTCGACAGCCCTTCGGCCTTGGCGCGGTCCGATAGCCGCCGCATCCGCTCACGCAGCTCATCGAGCGCACGCGCGCGATGCGCAGGCTCTGAAGCCGTCGTGATCGTGAGCGCGCCAATGTGCCCGCCGACCGAGCGCGCTCCAGCGATGCCGCCGAGTTCGATCAGGCTCGCGTACCAGACTTCGGCTGCGTCGCGCGCGGCAACGTCTTCGCTCAGCAGGAGGTTCGTCGCATATGCGGCGAGACCGGTGAAGATCGAATGCACCTCAACGCCCGCAACCTCGGCCGCCCGCGCGAACTCACGAACGTACGTACGTGCTTCTGCCGACCGAGGGTCGGCCAACGGCAGTGTGTCGACGCTGAGCTGGCACATCTGCAGGCCGAGCTGGTCTCTGACGATGTGCAGTATCTCGTCTGGTCGCGTCCACCGCTTCACAGCGAAGCACGTGTTGATGCCCAGTGCCACCGGTGTTGTCCTCTCTGACGTCCCCATCATTTTTCCCACCCTAGCTGAGATTTTCTCGCACACTGTTGGTACCGTGTGAGGTTCTCGCATTGTTTGTGAACGGAGCACACATGGATGCATCAATCGACGACGAGCTACTCACCATCGCCCGCGGCGCCGCCCAGGCCGGAGCGTTGATTCTCGACGACTCCGTCGGCGCCCACATCAGCGTGACGGCGAAGAGCGAGCTGGGCGACGTCGTCACTGACGTCGATCGTCGCGCAGAGCAGACAATCCGCAGTTACATCAGCGCGCGCCGCCCCGACGACGCCATCACGGGCGAAGAGCTCGACGCGACGGGCGGTGATGCTTCACGCTACCGCTGGTCGATCGACCCACTCGATGGCACGTCGAACTTCGTCACGGGCATCCCGTACTTTGGCTCGTCTGTTGCGGTGCAAGAGGCCAAGTCGGGGCACTGGATCGCGGGGGCAGTGAACGCCCCTGTTTTGCGGCAGGAATATTACGCGCAGCGGGGCATGGGCGCCTGGCGCGTCTCGCGCGGAAGCACGGCAGAGCTGACCGGGCCGGACCCCGACGCGCGCACCGTGCTGTTCGGCACGGGCTTCTCATACAGCAGCGAGATGCGGGCTACGCAGTTCGCCCAGCTGCCGCACTATATGCAGAACTTCACAGACGTACGCAGCGTCGGCTCGGCCGCTCTCGGCCTCTGCATGGCTGCCGACGGCTCGACGAGCGCCTTCGTCGAGACTGATCTCTACGAGTTCGACTGGGCGGCCGGAGCCCTGATCGCCGAAGAGGCCGGGCTCACCGTGATCCGTCCAGATACCCATCGCGGAGGAATCTGGGCGTATCCGTCCCACATTCCACTGACGATTCCGGCGACGTAAGGCATCGGCCCACCACGTTCTACGGTCGCGTGCCCGACCGACGAGGCGACGGTTCTAAACGCGCGGCTCCAGCATGATCGCGACCTCGAAGCTCCGGCGCCACGGCAACGACAGCGAGGTCACAGACCAGTCGCCGCCCGGTAGCGTGTCGCGCAGCATCCGATTCATGTCATCACGAATGACGGACTGCGCGTTCTCCACATGTGCCTCGTCGGCGAGCGGGAAGCGGTCGGGAAAGAGATCGGCACCCTTCTCGCTGCGGATCACCGTCTGGTACGCATAGTCATCGAGCAGGCGCGTCAACAGTGCGCGCTTCGACGCCTCGGCGTCGAACGCTCCCGATGCACGACCCGCTTCTCCCGCGACAGCGAGCGCAACCACGCTGCCAATCGTGTTGCCCGCCGTGTTCCAGCCGCCGAACGCTTCAAGGCGCTCGAGCAGACCCGCCGCGGCGAGGCGCGACAGCAGCTCCGCGTCAGCGCCGTTCGGAAACCGCACGTCGGCGAGCGCGACGCGGCTTCCGCCATCAAGAGAGCGCCCCACCAGCTCGACCGTCGCCTCTGCAGCATCCACGTCTGGCGTCTCGGGGTATCCCCGGAACATATCGTGACGCGCCGGGTCCGGTGCGTGCAGCACAAGCACGATGTCGGCGCCAGACTCGACGCGCTCCGCACCCGCTGCGCGGATCTGTCGCTCGATTGACTCGATAAGCGGGCGGTTCTCGAACGGCGGTACGAGTTCGAACCCGCCCTCCTGCGCGGTCCGCGCCTCAAAGCGGGGTCGGATGCCGTCGGCCGACGCGATCGCGCGCGCAACGAGGGCCGCACCCACTTCGTCGGCTCCGGGGTACATGAGCGTGTCACGCGCTCCGGGCAGGAAGCGCATCCAGTGCCGCAGCCACACCTGCTCGGCCGAGCCAGCGGCGAACGTCGCCGTGTCGTCGGCCGTGATCGCCAGAAAGTCGATCGTGCCCTCACTGCGCAGCAGCAGCGCATTGAGATTGACAACGTGGTTGCGCACGCGACGTGACGCGTAGTCGGTGACGACGCCATCGGGCACCTCGGCCAATGCATCAACATCGCCAACGTCGGCGCTGTCGAGCTGCTGGTGCAGCGCGCCGCCGAGCGCGTGCAGATCTTTGCCGTAGTCCTTCCAATACTCCGGCTCCTCGGCGTTGGAGTACGAATTGCTCGCGCGCATCACGAGCGAGACGGCGAAGATCGTCAACTCCGGCCGCTCCCGCTTGATGTCACGCAGCACATCGAGCCTTCCCACGACCTCGCGCACCGAATCCTGCGACGTTCGGCTCGCGATGAGCCCGCCGTAGAGCAGCATGTCGATCGAAACGACGAGATGCGTTGTGCTGGGGTCGGCCGCCCGTTCGCGCAGCCACGCGGCGAGAGCATCCGTGTCCCCCTGCTCGCGGTAGCGGGGCAGCATCGACGCATCGGGCACATCGAGCGCAACGCCGGCGACGTTCGCAACATCTTGCGGCAGCAGCACGTTGACGGGGCGATCGTCGAGCGGCATCAGGGCGATTCGGCGGTCGTCAGAGTTCATAGCGTCCTGTCTCGTCAGGTTGAGAGTCGGTTGATGGAAAGGTCGTACGAGTAGCGGTCGCCTCGGTACAGCGACTCGGCGTACTCGATCGCCCGGTTGCGCTGGTCGTATGCGGTGCGCTGCACGTTGAATGCGGGCGAGAACGGCGGAACCTTCAGCAGCTCAGCGGTCGGCTCCTCGAGCACGACAGCGTGAATCGTCTGGTCGGCACGTTCAAGCCGGATGCTGTATGAATCGCGCAACTCGCGGTAAAGCGAGTCCCCCGAGAAGCGTTCCGCGAGTCCGGGAACGAGCGCCGCGGGCAGGTAGGAATGCTCAAGGCACATCGGGCGACCGTCGGCGGTACGTACGCGCATGATGTGCACGACCTGCTCAGCGGGACTCAGCCCGAGTGCGAAGCCGACACGGCCGCCGGCGCTCTCGAGCGAGATCTGCGTCTCCGACGACCCGGGCGTCAGGTCGCGCGCCAGCATGTCTTCAGAAAACGAGTGAAACTCGAAGGTCTTGCTGATGCGCTGTTGGCTCACAAAGGTGCCCGCGCCCTGGACGCGGTAGACGAGGTGGTCCTTCTCGAGCTCGTCGAGCGCTTTGCGTACCGTGACCCGGGTGACGCCTAGCGTCTCGGCAAGCTCGCGTTCTGTGGGAAGCCGCTCATCAGGCTGCAGCCCTTCGGCAATCAGTTCGACGAGGTGTTCACGCACCTGCGTGTGCTTCGTCTGACGTGGTGACCCCGCCAATTCGGCTCCTTCGCGAAAAATGGTTATGACCAATATTGACGTTTCCGATGCTTGTGTGTCAAGATTTCCAGCATCCACTTCGATTGGTATATACCACTCTCTCACCTGCCATAGCCAATGATGGAAAGGGCATCATGAAGAACAGCTTCTTCAGCACAGCACGTTCCCGCCGTTTGGGGGCGGTCGCCATCGCGGCCACCGCCGCGCTTACCCTCGCTGGATGCTCGGGCGGAGGTAACTCCGACGGCCCAACGACGATCAAATTCTCGTACCTCTGGTCCGGGCCTGAAGCCGAGGTGCTCGAATCGATCATTGAGGACTTCAACGACAGTCAAGACGACATCGTCGTCAAGGGCGTCTCCAGCCCCGACCAGCAAAAGCAGCTCACATCGATGTCGTCATCGAACGGATCGTTCGACATCTCCGACAACTTCGGCGAGAACGTCGGGTCGTGGGCGTCGAAGGGCGTGCTCGCGCCGCTCGACGAGTACATCGAGTCTGAGAGCATCGACCTCGACGATTTCGCCCCGGCGGCCCTCGAGCAGATGAAGCACGATGGCCAAACGTACGCATTACCGATCGCCGTTCACAGCTTCCAGCTTCTCTACAACAAGACACTCCTCGACGAGGCAGGCGTCGAACCGCCCACGACGATGGACGAGCTCGCGGATGCCATTGAGAAGCTGACCATCACCGACGACTCCGGCAAGATCACGCAGCTCGGAATCGGCGACGCGAACACGACGACAACCCTCACGACGCTGGGATTCGCTTTTGGCGGCGCGTGGAGCGATGATGACGGACCCACACCGACCGATCCCGGCAACGTTGAAGCAGTCGACTGGTGGCAGAAGAACGTTGTCGAGCTCGTCGGCGCCGACAACCTCGCAGATTTCAAGGCGGGTGAGGGTCAGTATCTCTCGGCAGAAGACTCGTTCTTCAGCGGAAAAGTCGCGATGATCATCGATGGCGAGTGGCGCGCAGCATCCGCGTCTGAGGTCGCTCCCGACCTGGATTGGGGCGTCACGGCGATTCCCGCAGCGAGCCCGAAGCTCGAGAACTCTACGCAGGTCACCTCGAGCACCCTGTTCATCCCCACCAACTCGAAGCACAAAGACGAAGCTGCAACGTTCCTCGCGTATCTGCTCAGCCCCGAGGTGATGGAGAAGTTCAGCCTCACGCTCGGAAATCTGCCGGCGCGAACGTCGCTGCTCGACAGCGATGCGTACAAGGACCTGCCGAACTTCGAGGTCTGGGCCAACGCTCTGACGAGCCCGAATGCCCAGTCGCTCGCCAGCGCTCCGTACAGCGCGGAGTACTCGACGGACCTCGGCAACGCGTTCGATGACGTCGTGCGCGGAAAGTCAACGGCCGAGAAGGCGCTCGACTACGTGACATCGCGCACGAAGAGCTACGCGAAGTGACCTGCTGATGTCGATGCTCACGAGGCGACGCCCTGAAGCCCGGGCGCAGACGCGAGCCGGTGCCCCGAAGCGGCCGCGCACGCGACGTCGATCCTTCTGGATCGGCGTGGCGTTCGCGTCGCCGTTCATCATCGGGTTTCTCGGTCTCTTCGCGTACCCGATTCTCGCGTCGGGGTACTACAGCTTCACGGACTTCAACCTCTTCCAGTCGCCGGACTGGGTTGGGCTCGACAACTACGAGCAGATGGCGAACGACGATGTGTTCTGGAAGTCACTGGCGAACACGCTCGTCCTCGCCGTCATGGGTGTGCCCCTCACCATCGCCATCGCGCTGGGTGGGGCGCACCTGCTCAACACTCCCATCAAAGGGCAGCCGCTCTACCGGGCATTCATCTATCTACCCTCGATCATTCCGGTCGTCGTCGGCGGCTATCTGTGGCGCTGGCTGCTGAACACGCAGTACGGATTCGTCAACTACTTTCTGTCATGGTTCGGCATCACCGGGCCGAGCTGGCTGCAGGAGCCGGACTGGACGAAGCCGGCAATCGTGCTCGTCGTGCTCTGGACGGTCGGCGGCACCATGATCATCTACCTCGCCGCGCTCAAGGATGTTCCGCACGAACTCTACGAGGCAGCATCCATTGATGGCGCCGGCCCTTGGCGTCGCTTTCTCAACGTGAGCTGGCCAACGGTCTCGCCAGTCACGCTGTTCCAGGTGATCGTGTGCCTCATCGCCTACCTGCAGATTTTCACCGAGCCGTACGTCTTGGCGCAGGAACGGCTCAACAACATCAGCTCCGGCCCCGACCAGTCGATGCTGACGTATGCCATGTACCTCTACCAGAACGCGTTCGTGTACCTGAAGATGGGCTACGCCTCCGCCATGGCTTGGGTGCTCTTTATCGTCACGCTTATCGTCACGCTCGTCGTGCTGGCTTCTTCGAAACGGTGGGTGCACTATGGCTCTCAGTGACACGCAGATCATGACGGATGCTCGCTCGCCACGTGAGCTCGCGGCGAACAAGCGTCGTCCGAAGGTTCTCCGCAGGCTGCGGCAGCACGGGCTCGTCATCGCACTGGCGCTTGTCTTCGTCTTTCCGCTGCTCGTGATGCTGTCAACGGCACTCAAGTCACCGCAAGACGTCTTCAGTTCGCCACCGACGCTCATTCCCACGGAGTGGACGTTCAATAATTTCGCAACGGCATTCGACCAGATTCCGGTCTGGCGGTACCTGGGCAACACCATGCTCGTTGCCGGGCTCAGCGTGCTGGGCACCGCCCTGTCGTGCCCGCTCGTCGCCTACGCGCTCTCGAAGGTGAAGTGGGCCGGAGCGAAGCCGCTGTTCATCATGGTTCTCGCTACTATGATGCTGCCGCCGCAGGTAACGCTCATCCCCCTCTTCCTCATCTGGAACGGCGTCGGCGCGACGAACACCTACCTGCCGCTCGTCGTCCCCGCGTTCCTGGGAACGCCGTTCTTCATCTTCCTCATCCGGCAGTTCCTCATGAACGTTCCCGACGACCTCATCGAGGCCGCGCGTCTCGACGGAGCATCCGAATTTCGTACGTACGCGACCATCGTTCTGCCCATCGCGCGTCCCGCGATCGTCACGGCCGCGGTGTTTCAGTTCGTGTGGGCGTGGACCGACTTCCTCAATCCCCTCATCTATTTGAATGACGAGTCGACGTACACCTTGTCCATCGGTCTCTATGCGTTCTTCGGCGAGAACGACGTCGCGTGGGGTCCGCTCATGGCCGCTTGTACCATGTTCACCATTCCTGCGCTGATCATCTTCTTGATCGGGCAGAAGTTCTTCATCGGCGGAATCAGTGCGGGAGCCATTAAGTGATGCACGAACGCATAGCCCAGCTCAAGCACGGCTTCATCGCCTCGGTTCAGGCTGACGAGGGCAGCCCGCTGCGCGACAGCCGCTTGATCGCCGCGCTTGCGCACGCTACCGTGCTCGGCGGAGCCAACGGACTGCGCATCAACTCCCCGGCCGACATTCGCGCCGTGCGGGAGATCACCGATCTGCCGGTCATCGGGTTGCACAAGCAGCACAACGGCACCCGTGATGTCATCACGCCCCTGGTTGAGCATGCGCTCGAACTCGCACAGGCGGGAGCAGACATTGTCGCCGTCGACGCCTCGCGCGAGATCCGCGGCGGAGACCTGTCGATCATCGGCGCGGTACGCGATCTGACAGGGCTTCCCGTCATGGCCGACGTCTCGACCCTCGATGAGGGACTGAGGGCATGGGATGCCGGTGCCGCACTGGTCGGCACCACCCTGTCCGGTTACACGCCCTACACTCGCGCGGATCCCGAGCACCCGGACTTTGCATTGGTCGAGCAGCTCGCCGCCCGTGGCGTCCGCGTGATCGCGGAGGGCCGTCTGCGATCCCCCGCCGATGTGGTGCGCGTCCTCGACCTCGGTGCCTATGCGGCGGTGGTGGGTCGCGCCCTGACGGACCCCCTCATCACCTCGGCTCGCTATGCCGCTGCCGTGGCGAGCGCACGTTCATCCGCGGCCCCGGCCTGAGCTCTCTGTCCGCCTACGATCCCGCGGGCCAACCCTCGCCTCACGCCCGGCTTCGGTTGAAGAAAGCTCAGTAGGATGGCTCGCGATGAGCGCGAATACGGTTCGCGTCCCAACGTTGGTGTGCTCAACCGAGAATCTAGGCGGCCGTCACGGCCGAGAACGGATGTCCCGTGCGAAGTGTCATTGATGCCGTGGTCTTCGACTGCGATGGAGTCCTCGTCGACAGCGAAGTTCTCTCGCTGCAGATTGGGCAGAAGGTCATGGCCGATCTGGGCTGGGAGGCCGACCTTCCCACGCTCGTCGAGACGTTCATGGGATGCTCCCACGAGTATTACATCGCGCAGATCGAGAAGAACATCGGGCGTGCACTCGACGACGACTGGTCGGTCCCGTATCAGCCTTGGTACGACAAGGCATTCGCTGAAGACCTCCGCGAGATCGAGGGAATCTCGCTAGCCCTCGACAGCATCGAACTCCCCACGGCGGTTGCATCGAATAGCAAGCACGAGCGCATCCGGTCATCGCTCACGACCGTCGGTCTTCTCGCCCGGTTCGAGGGGCGCATCTGCAGCGCGGAAGACGTACCGAACGGCAAGCCGGCACCCGATGTCTACCTCAAGGCGGCCGAAACGCTCGGCGTCGACCCCGCACGCTGCATCGCCGTCGAAGACAGCAGGTTCGGCGTGCAGGCAGCACGCGCGGCGGGTATGACTGTCCTCGCGTACCAAACTGACATGACACCCTCCGGCTGGTTCGACAGGCCAGACATCACGGTCTTCCGCTCGATGGCCGACCTCCCCGCCCTCATCGATCAACTCTCGAGCTAAGACTCCTCATGAGGCACCGGCCCCGCCGATTTCCAACTCAGTTTCTATGAGCGTGGCGAAGCAGTGCGCCGCGACATTCGGGTGAATGTCGCGGCGCGCTTTAGGTGACGCCGTGTTATTCCGTGCCCTCCAGCTCGAGGCTGTCGAAGACAACGTGGCCTGCCTGCACAACCGTTCGCGGACGATCCGCATCGACGAGGACATCGATGTCGTCGAGCGGGTTCCCATCGAGAATCAGCAGGTCGGCGACCGCGTTCTCGCTGACACCACCCAAATCGCTACGCCCGATCAGCCCTGCGCCGACCGATGTCGCTGACTTCAACGTCTCGAGATTGCCGAGAATCTCGGCTTGCAGCCGCAACCCGTTGAGCTGCTCTTCCTCAAGCCCGCCGAGCAGATCCGATCCATAGGCGATCCGCACGCCTGCGTCCCTCGCAAGTTCGATCGCCCGCTGACCAGACGCGAATACCTCCTTATTCTTGTGCTGCGCCGTCTCGGGGAGTCCGAGTTCCGCACCGCGCCTCCGCATGGCGTCGTAGGCGATCAGCGTCGGCACCAGCGTGCTGCCGGTCGCCGCCATCGCTCGTGCCGCATCGGCATCCATCAAATTGCCGTGCTCGATCGACCTCACTCCGTTCGCCACGGCGTGCTGAACTGCCTCGGCCGAGTACGCATGCGCGGCGACGTAGCTGCCGCGCCGTGCGGCCTCGTCTGCGACCGCTTGGATCTCTTCTGCCGAGTACTGCGGAATCTCCAGAGGGTCAACGGGCGAGATCACGCCGCCGGACGCCATGATCTTTATCGCGTGCGCTCCCGTGCGGAATCGATCGCGCACGGCCCGCCTGAGATCGGTGACGCCGTCGACAATCTGGTTGGAATGGCCCGAGCAGAATTCCAGCTCCATCTCGTCGGAGCGGGGATCACCATGGCCGCCGGTCTGGCTGAGCGCTGGGCCGGTATAGAGGTATCGAGGCCCGTCGATCACCTCTTTAGCGAGGGCCATCGCGAACCCCTTATCTCCTCCTGCAACGTCGCGCACCGTCGTGAATCCGCGTCGCAGAGCAGCGCGGACCCGGTTCGCGCCGACGAGCGCGACATAGCTCAGCGGCGCGTGGTCGTTGAAGAACCCGTTGAGCGTGATGCCATAGGCATGAAAATGGGCATCGATGAGACCAGGCATCACCACACGGCCCGCGGCATCGACGACAGCCGCGCCGCGTGACGCGCCTCCGATCTCGACGATTCGTCCGCCGCGAACCTCGATCGAGGTCTCGACGAGGTCAGCCGATGCCCCGTCGAAGACGAGAGCATTGGTGATGGTCAGGTCACCAGTCATCCTTCTGCACCACTCATGACGCGAAACGTTTGACCGACGCCGACAACGCCGTTCATGAGCTCACCCAGCCGTCCGTTCGACTCGGCGCGGAACGGGTTATCCACCCACCGCTGGTATGCGGCCTCGTCTGGCCATAACGCTGTCACGAGCACACGACCCGAGCCGTCGGTGGCGACGGAGATGTCTGCGGCTACGCCTCCAGCCTCATCCATCGAGCGTTGAAGGATGTCTTCACGCTCATAGGCGTCGAGGATGCTGTCGATACGATCGAGCGGAACATCGAACGTGAGAATCGTGCGGATCATGGATTTCCCCTTCTTTCCTGATCTAAATGAGTTGCGCGCCGCGCTCAGATGGCGTCGACTGATGTGACGCTGCCGTTGTCGCCAACCATGAACCCGTAGTCGCCCGGTGCGCAGCGCGTGTACTGCTCTCGCGTGAGAACGATGATGGTCTCGTCGAACGGCGCCACGAGCTCCTCCATCACCTCGAACGTGTGAGGGTTCACGACGCGGCCGAGCACCGTACCACCCGGCACGACGGTTCCCAGCGTCTCGGGTCCGTAATCCGAGATGACTGCCCCTCCGGTGGTGGGCCGCAGGGTGACGAGCTTCGTCATGACCTTCTGCTCCGGCGGATCAACCGGGTCGCCCGGAAGCATCCCGACGGCCCGCAGCACGTTCAGAGTTCCGGCGACGGAACGGTCGAGGAAGTCGGTGGTCAGTTGCCCGCCACCGCCGAGTTCGCTCACCATCGCCGGTTTGCCGGCCGACAGCATCATCTCTGCTGACGACCCGGAGTACGGGTCGTGGTGGTAGAGCAGCGACGTGCCGTAGTTGCGCGCCAGTATTTCGGCACCGGAGTGAACGTACGCATAGTCGACGGTCGAATACAGACCGCTGCTGTGGAAGTCGATGAAGTAGTCGGCACCCTCCTGAATCTCGACAAGTGCTGCGGCGAGCTGCTCCGTCAAGGAGCCCGCGGCGTCGCCGGGGAAGATGCGGTTCAGGTTGAGCCCGTCCTGCATCGTGTGCCGCGTCATGCTCTCATACGCGTATGGGTTACTGACGGGCACCGCAACGAGCGTTCCCTTCAGCTCGTTCTCGTCGACGGCTTCGACGATGCGCCTGACGGCTTCGACCGCCGTGGCCTCGTCGCCGTGGATTCCCCCGAAGATGAGGAACCGAGGGCCGGGCTCGCTTCCCGTGATCGTGTGGATGGCCAGAGAGATGTCTGCGCCGGTGGGCATTGTGGTGATGTGCTTGTGGTCAAGAGTGCGAGATGCAGTACCCATGATTCTCCTTTGTATCTGGTGATGGACGTGTGCGTGGATGCATGCCGTCGCCGCGGCGACGACGTGCCGTCAGTGTGACGGTGTGAGTGCGGCCTTCTCGCCGCGCAAGAGGAAGAGACCGGCGACAAAAGCGATGACGAGCGAGAGCGCGATGAGCAACGAGGCCAACGCCGCTAGTGTCGGGTCTTGGTATTTCTGCATGTAGGTGAACATCCAGACGGGTAGCGTCTCTTGGCCAGGCTTCAGCAGGAACACTGTCATGTCGACTTCGTCGAAGCTGACGATGAAGGCGAACAGCCCCGCAGCGATCAGCGATGGCCGGATCGCGAACAGCGTTGAGGCTCTGAACGCCCGAAGCGGGCCGGCCCCGAGATCGCGCGCTGCGTCATCGAGGGTGGCATCTGTCCGCGAGAGCGCCGAGGTCACGACGATGATCACGAAGGGAAGGGTGATCACCACGTGCATGGCGATAATCCCGGCCACACCGTCAAGCACGCCAGTGACGTTCAGTAGCAGGAAGGCGGCGAGCCCGATCGTCACTTTCGGAACGACCATGGGCGCGAGGCTGAAGACCGAGACGCCGCGCAGAACGATGCTCCGATAGCGATGGAAGCTGACACTGGCCATCGTGCCGATGACCAGCACGATGATCGTCGACCAGATTGCAATGAAGACGCTCGCGTAGGCGGCCTCGGCGAGACCGTCTTGGCTGAGCAGGTTCGTGTACCACTTCGTCGACCAGCCAGGCAACGGCCAGGCGCCATAGGATGCCGACGAGAACGACGAGATGATGATGATGACCAATGGCGAGAGCACAAACACGTACACGGCGATGAGCCAGATGCTCAGTCCCGCTTTGATCCCCTTCTCGCCCGGCGCGGCGGTGACGCCCTGTGCGCCTCCCACCTGCGCGCGACGCTGAGCGAGCGTGAACAGGCCGAGCACGATCACGGCAAGGACGAGCAGAACGATGCTCGTCACCGCGGCCATCGGCCACTGCACCGTGTTGACGTCGCTGTAGACGAGCGTCGCGAGTACGGCAACGCGTCCGCCGCCGAGCAGCGAGGGCGTCGCGAACGAGCTCATCGACAGTGCGAAGGTGATCTGCGTTCCCGCAATGATGCCCGGAAGGATAAGCGGAAGAATGACGCGGCGGAATGTCGTCCACGGCCGTGCACCGAGGTCCATCGCGGCATCCCGCAGCGCTCCATCAACCTGCCCGAGCGAGCTGAGGATCGGGAACACGACGAACGGGAGAAAGATGTGGACGAGCGCGATCACAACGGCCGGTCGCGCGTAGAGCATCTCCAGCGGAGGCATCCCGAACAGGCCAACGGCCCAGTTCACGATTCCTTGCTGACCGAGAAGCAGGCTCCACCCGTATGTGCGGGCGATGACGCTCGTCATCAGCGGTGCAAAGACGATGAAGATTCCCACGAAGCGCCACGTCGAGCTCTTCATACGATGGAGTCCGTACGCGGTGGGCACCGCGATCACCGTCGAGATGACGGCGCTCAGCCCCGCGATGAGAAACGTCTCGCCGATGGCGGCGATCCTGCTGCTTGAGCCGAAGAACGATGTCCAGTGCGTCAGTGTTGCCGCGGACCCGCCGTTCATGTCCTCCTGCAGAGACTGATCAACGAGGAGCGCGATGGATCCGAGAAACAGGGTGAGCAGCAAAAGCGCCGTCGGGGAGGCAAGTGCGAGCCCGACCCAACGCGGTCGGTTCGCCCGCTCGACCCCGCCACCCTCGCGGGTCTGCGCGCGTGCACCGCCCCGTACCGTCATCTGAGAGACCACAATGACCTCGCCCTAGATCTTCGAGACGACGTTGTTATTCCAGCGCTCTGTCCACTCGGCTTGACTATTGCCCACGATGTCGTAGTCAATCTCCATCAGCCCATCGACTGTCGACTGCTGGAACGCGGGGAGGTCGGCCAGCGACTTCGGGGTCTCTGACTTCTCGTTCGCAGGGATCTCAATGGAGGTTTCTGCCCACCGTGTCACCCACTTCGGCGACAGCATTTCATTGATGATGTCCTGGCACACTTCCTTCTCGTCGTCGCTTTGCCCGGCGACTGACTGCAAGAAAACGGGAAGAGGGATCGCGCCTTCCTCGGGGACCACATATTCGAGAGGCGCGCCTCCATTGATCCACTGCTGGCCGGTGCCTGCGAAGTACGACGTCAACGGAGCAGTTCCGTCACTGAGAACGTTCATGTACTGCGGGTTCGACTCCACGATCAGTTTGATCTGGTCTGCATGCTCCTCCCAGAGCTCCCAGCCCGGCTCCATGTTGTCCAGCCCGCCACCGTTCGCGAGCGCCGCAGTGTAAACGGCGTACCAGGGGAAGTTGAAGAAGCTGACCTGTCCTTTGTAGGCCGGGTCCCACAGTGCGGACCACGACTTCGGAGTGCTTCCAAGCGCGTCAGGATTCACGAGCAGTCCGTATTGGTCGGTGCCTATTCCAATGCCCATTGAATCGTCGCGTTGGAAGATCGGCCGAATGTCGGCGGCATTCGACATTGCCGAGTAATCGAGAGGCTCCCACATCTCGTCGCCGATACCCTGGATCGACGTGTTCGTATTGAAGAACCCCATGTTCACTAGCGGTTTCTCCGGGTCCGCTTTTCGCTGAGCGAGCATCTTTCCGTACCCGACCGAGTTCGACTGCTCATAGAACTCGATCGAGACGCTCGGATTGCTCTCCATGTACTCCTTGGCGAATTCCTTGGGCATCTTTGCCAGATCTCCGCCGAGGAACACGAACATCGTGATCGTGAGCTTCTTTCCACCGCCGCCGCTGCTTCCGCCACCCTGTTCAAAAGGCGACGAGCATGCGCTCAGCGTCGAGGCCGCCGCAAGTCCGGCAGCGCCGACGAGAAAGCCTCGCCGTGACAGCCTGCTGCGGATCGCGTCAAGGCCCTGCGTACTGCTGTTGTCCGTGTAACCCATGAGTGATTCCCCAATCCATTCGAAGCTTTAGCGGCTCAACTCGACGACTGCGTCGGACGGCCACCCGATTTCAACGTTTTCTCCCACATCGGCGTGGAATGCCGAGACCGCAGAGCTCTCGACGGCGATGGTCGCGCCACTCTCGATACCGACGCGATAACTGACTTTCGACCCACCGAATGAGACGTCGGTCACTGTTCCAGCGAACCGATTCTCGAGTTCGTTCGCGAGAGTCGTCCCGATCTGCACGACCTCCGCCTTGACGGCAATGGCTCCCTCGCCTGCCCTGGACGCTGGCGGCAGGTCGCTCTGCTCGATGACGTTCGTATCGCCGACGAACGACGCAACGAAGCGGCTGGCGGGGCGGTTGTACACCTCGCGCGGTGAGCCGACTTGCTCGACGACGCCGTTGTTCATGACCGCGATGGCGTCGGACATCGTGAACGCTTCGTGCTGATCATGCGTGACGTAGACGAACGTGGTCGCCGAGTCTTTCTGAATGCGCTTGAGTGCGCGCTGCATCTGAACACGCAACTTCTGATCGAGAGAGCTCAGCGGCTCATCGAGCAGCAGAACGGCTGGTTCGTTTGCCAGTGCTCGCGCAATCGCGACCCGCTGCTGCTGCCCTCCGGAGATTTCGTGCGGATACCGCTTCGCAAGCTCCGAGAGCCCGACGAGCTCGAGCTTCTCATCAACGGTCCGCCGAATCTCATCACGCCCGCGGCGGTGAACCTTCGGTCCGAACGCCACGTTCTCGGCGATCGTCATCTGCGGAAAGAGGGCGAGGCGCTGGAACACGAGGTTCGTGGCCCGCTTGTGCCCCGGGGTGTCTTTCACGGAGGTTCCGCGAATGAGAATCTCACCCTCGGTGGGCTCGTCAAGTCCGGACAGCAGCCGCAATAGCGTCGATTTACCGCATCCTGACGGGCCGAGAAGCGAGAAGAACGACCCGCGCTCGACCGTCAGATCAACCTTGTCCAACGCCACGACGCTGCCACCGAAGACCTTGCGCACATTACGCGCATCGATATCAAGCTCAGTCGACATGGGATACCTCCCGGGAGAACGTGACGACGTGGTCAGTGGGGAGAGACGACAGGGCGGACGCCTCGTTCATGAGCAGTTGTGCTGCTTCGTCTGCGATCTCGGGTCGGAATCGCGCCGCGGGACCCGCGACCGAGACCGCGCCGACGGCCATGCCGTCTTGACCGATGATCGGAACGGCGCGGCAACGCAGTCCGGGCGCGAACGTCTCTTCGTCTTTCGTGTACCCGTCCTCGAGTGCCTGCTGCAGTTCGCTGTCGAGCTCCTCGAGGCTCGGGCTGTCGTCGTCGCGCTCCCAGGCGGCCGCGAGCTCGCGCTTCCGCTGCTCAGACGAGCGAGACAGGATGGCTTTGCCCAAAGCGGATGCTGTCGGCGACACCTGTTCGCCGACGCGGTGAACGGCGCGAAGCGGATGTTCCGACTCGGTGCGCGCGACGATCACGACTCGGTCGCCGATGATGAGACCGCCAGTCACGCTCTCCCCCGTCGCCTGCGTGATGCGCGTCGTCGCTGCCTCGATGCGCTGCGGCGTGTGCAGCTGTGCGCTCACGACGACGGCCATCCTGACGACGCGGCCACCGGGAAGGTACTTTCCGTGCCCGTCCTGTACGAGGAAGTCCCATTCCTCGAGGTTCTTGATCAGGCGCGACGTTGTTGAGATCGGGACGCGGGCGCGTTCGGAGATCTCGGTCATCGTCAACGGCGCATCGTCCGAGATGACCGCGAGCTCGAGAACATCGAGAATCCGACCCATGTAGCTGGGCTTTGGACTTCCACTGAGTGCAAGTCCCTCTTCATTGAGTGCAACTCCCATGACCGGGACATTAGACAAGGTCACCGACGAGTGTCAAGCTTTTTACTCAAGTGCTCACCGAAAGCGCTGGGGGCAGAATCAGGTTTCGAAGGCAGACGCCGATGCTTCGGAATGCACAATTGCTAACGAACGAGGGTGCACGACTTCAAGGTCTCTTGCTCGGTTTCGTCTGACTTAAACGAGGCGGGCCGCGGTGCACAGCACCGCGGCCCGCGCCAGGACGACAGGCTTAGCCGCGTCCGTGGGCGGCGCGCGACTTTCGTGACGCCGCGTCGAGGATAACCGCAAGCAAGAGCACGGCGCCCGTGATCATGTAGCGGAAAGATGAGTCGAGGTTCAGCAGCGTCAGACCGCTTGAGATCGACTGGATCACGATCACGCCGAGCAGCGCCGAGTAGGCAGAACCGCGACCGCCGAAGAGGCTCGTTCCGCCAATCACCGCGGCCGCAATCGCATTCAGGTTCACATCGCCGCCGCCGCTGCTCTGCGCTGCCGCCGCGAGACGACCTGCAGCGAGGGTCCCGCCCAGCGCCGCAAGGCTTGAACCGAGCACGAACACCGAGACGATGATTCCCGACACGTTGATGCCCGCACGTCGCGCCGCCTCACGGTTGCCTCCGATCGCGAAGACCGAGCGCCCCCACTTCGTGCGCCGAAGCGCGTACTGCACCGTGAAGACCAGAGCGCCGAACAGAACGAACATCCAGCCAACGCCACGGGCCTGATTGAGATACCAGACGACCGCGACGATCAGCACCGTCAGCGCGATGGCCTGGGCAAGGATGTACCCGAACGGCGTCGCCGACAGATCAGCGGCACGGCGACGCTGCGCCGTGCGCAGCCGGGCAGCGAGGAACGCCACTCCCACCCCAACACTCAGCACATATGACAGCCACTTGGGAACGAAGGCGAGCTGCCCGAACCAGACGATGAACGAGTCGTACGGAAGGTTGATCGTACCCTCGGGTCCGAGCACCCAGAGCTGCAGTCCGAGAAAGGCGAGAAGTCCGGCCAGCGTGATCACGAATGACGGAACGCCGAACCGCACGTACACGGCCGAATAGACGAGTCCGATGAGGCATCCTGTTGCCACGGCCGCAAGCAGAGAGACGATCGTGGGCCACTGCAGGTTCACCATGGTCACGGCGAGCACGGCGGCTGACAGACCACTCACCGAGCCGACCGAAAGGTCGATCTCCCCCAGAAGCAGCACACAGGCGACACCAAGCGCGATCACGCCGAGCGCGGCGCTCTGCATGAGCAGATTCACGAGGTTCGCGGGCGACAGAAACACCGGGTTGAGCGCTTGAAAGATCGACCAGATCACGACGAGACCGACGATGATCGGAAGCGGACCAAGCTCCCCACCTCGCACGCGATCGATGCCGAGCTGAATGACACCGCGTACACCGTCGCGCTGAAGCAGGCGTTCGTCGGCGAGGTCGGTGGCGACCGTTGCCGGGCCGCGAGTATCGGTCTTCGTTCTCATGAGTTCTCTCCCGCCGCTGGTGCCGCGCTGCGGCTCGCGCGCTGCGTGACGACGTTGTCGCTCGCGCCGGTAATGGCGGCCACGAGCTCATCGCTCGTCGTGGTTTTTCCGTCAAAGGTTCCGTTGTTACGGCCGAGCCTCAGCACGGCGACACGGTCGGCGACCGCGCGCACGTCAGCCATGTTGTGACTCACCATGATGACCGCGAGGCCGTTCTCTCGCAGACGCTCGACGAGGTTCAGCACCTCAGCCGTCTGTGCGACGCCGAGCGCGGCCGTTGGCTCGTCGAGAATGATCAGCTGCGGCTTCCCCAAAAGTGACCGCGCAATCGCGACGGTCTGGCGCTGTCCACCCGAGAGCGCGGCGATGGGGATGCGCACGGACGGGATCTTCGCCGACAGCTGTCGCAGAAGGCGCCACGCTTCAACCTCCATGGCGACATCGTCAACGGCCCATGGCGAGAGTTCGCGACCAAGGAACAGGTTCTCGACGACCGTCATGTTGTCGCACAGCGCGAGGTCTTGAAAGACCGTGGCGATACCGAGCTCGATCGCCTTCGACGGACCCTCGATTGACACCTTCTGACCGCCGAAGAAGATCTCGCCTTCGGTCGGCGCGTGCGCTCCTGCGAGAATCTTCACGAGCGTCGACTTTCCGGCGCCGTTGTCACCGACGAGCGCGACGACTTCACCCGCGCGCACTTCCAGCTCGATGTCGGACAGTGCCGCGACGGCACCGAACCTCTTACTCACCCCTCTCAAGCGGAGAACCGGGGCGTCAGTCTGCTCTTGTGGCATGTGCACTCACTTTTGGTCATGCATCAGGGACGGCTTGGTGCCTCCGCCAAGCCGTCCCCGTGCGATTATTCGATTCCGAGCTCCGTGCACGCGTCCGCGTACTCGTCGGTGCATACTTCCTCAGCGGTGTAGATTCCGCCGTCGAAGATGACCTCCTTGACGTTCTCGGCTGTGACGACCTCGGGAACGAACAGGGCCGACGGCGTCTCGAAGAGTTCAGCATCCGCCTTGGGCTCTTCCCCGTTGATGTAGCCGACCGCGACCTCCGCCGCCTTCTCGGCGACGATGCTGATCGGCTTGGAAATCGTGTTGTACTGATCGCCCGCGATCACTCGCTGAATCGCAGCAACCTCGGCGTCGTTGCCCGTCACGGGCGGAACGTCGCCGATTCCGGCTGCCTTGAATGCGGCAATGGTGCCGCCGGCCGTGCCGTCGTTGGCGGCGACAACGCCGTCAATCTGGTCGCGGAACTGCGAGATCTGCCCCGAGACCCAGTCCTGAGCCTTTTGCGGTACCCAGTCCGGGGTGTCGTACGACGCGAGCACCGTGAAGCCGCTGTCTTCGACGACCTCGACGGAGCCCTCCTTGATGAGCATGGCGGCGTCGTCGGAGGGCGAACCGTTGACCATGAGCAGGTTGCCGTCGGTGATGCCCTGCTCGGTGAGGTGATCGACGAGCGACTGGGCGATCAGCGATCCGATCTCTTTGTTGTCGAACGACACGTAGAAGTCGGCGGGAACGCTGGGAACGGGGCGGTCGTACGTGACGACCTTGATGTCTGAGGCTTGTGCCGATTGAACGCTGGATGCTGCGGCCGTGGTGTCCACAGCGTCAATGACGATCACGTCGACGCCCTGGGCGATCATCGACTCGACCTGCTGCTGCTGTTTCGCGGCGTCGCCATCGGCGTTCTGGTAGAGAACCTCGCAGTTCTCGCAGAGCTCTGCGACCTTCTTCTTGAATAGCGGCGAGTCCTGCTCTTCATAGCGCGTCGATGCGCGGTCCGGCATGAGAAAGGCGATCTTGCCGCCCGACTCTGCGCCGGAATCGGCTGCCGAACACCCCGCAAGCGAACCCATGAGGAGCGAAGCCGCGGCGCCCATGAGCGCCACCTTCGTCAGTTGTGCCCTCATCGTTGAGTCTCCTTCGTTGAAATGTGACCTTGAGCCATGACAGTACTCGAAAACTTCGGGAAAGTTAACACACGCGATGATATTTCTCGGCGTAGAGTATCGAGAGGGCTGCGAGATCCATTCTCTGAGTGAGAGAAAATCGTCGCCGATGAGCGGGAAATGCTTGGATGAAACCCGAGGAGGCAACCATGGCATCGGACGCACCCGATCGACTGAGCCGCCAGGCGCGGCAGAACCGCATCATCGATCACCTCACGCGCGAGGGCAGCGCGAGCGCGGCAGAACTCGTCGAGCTCACGGGTCGCAGCCTCATGACGATCCATCGCGACATCGACGAGCTCGCAGCGAAGGGCTTCATCCGCAAGTTCCACGGTGGCGTCTCGGCGCTGCCCACGAGCGTCTTCGAGTCGAGCGCCGAGTTTCGCCGCACCCGCAACCCCGCCGCGAAGAGCGCGCTCGCGAAGACAGCATCCGAACTCATCGAACCGGGCATGTCCGTCATGGTCGACGACTCCACGACGTGCCTCGCGCTCGCTCCGTTTCTCGCGGAAATCGGCCCCCTCACGGTACTCACGAACTTCCGCCAGCTCGGCGAGGAACTGCGCCTCAGCGAGAGCATCCACCTGATCATGATCGGCGGCACCTACTCGCGCTCGCACGACTCATACATCGGGCCGCCCGACATCACGGGTTTGGGCAGCTACTCGGTCGACATCGTGTTCCAGTCGACGTCGACGATGAACGCGTCGTGGACGTTCCATCAAGAGCAAGACGTCGTGTCGATGAAACGCGTCATGCTCAGCGCGGGTGCCCGGCGCATTCTCATGATGGACTCGAGCAAGGTCGGCAAGTCCTCACTGCACCGGTACGTCGAGGTATCTGAGTTCACCGACCTCGTCGTCACCGACGACGTCGAGAAGGGCTTCATCGACGATGTCGACGAAACCGTCGCCGTGCATCTCGCTCGGGTGTAGGCAATTTTCAACAAGCTTGTTATTGTTACCACCCAGAATGCTATTTTGAATCGAGGCCGTCGGGTCCGATGCAGGAAGGTGGGACCATGCACGTACTCTCCGCGGGCGACAACTTCGTTCTTCCCGAACTCTTCGTCAACGCGCTGCGCGAGCGCACCGGTGCGCAGGCCGAGCTGACCTTCTCTGAAGTCACGTTCCCATGGCCGCAAGTGCCGTTCGGCCCGGTCGGCAACGTCGCCGAGGCCACGGGCACGATCGACGAGATGATCGAGGCGGTGGGGAACGCCGACATCGCGGTCACGCAGCTCGCGCCGTTCACGAAAGAGGTCTTCGATGCGTGCCCGAACCTCAAGTTCGTCGGGGTGAGCCGCGGCGGTCCCGTCAACGTCGACCTCGAGGCGGCGACGGCAGCGAGTGTGCGCGTGTCGTTCGCTCCGGGGCGCAACGCGCAGGCCGCGGCAGAGTTCACGATCGGACTCATGCTCGCGGGCATGCGGCACATCAGCGACGCGGATGCCGAGATGAAGCGCGGCACGTGGCGCGGCGACTACTACAGTCACGACAGCGCCGGCACCGAGCTCGGCGGGTCGACAGTCGGTCTCGTCGGATACGGCGCGATCGGCCGCATTGTCGCGCGCGTGCTTCTCGCGTTCGGCGCCGACGTCGTGACGTATGACCCCTATGCGGATGCTGCGAGCATCGAGTCCGACGGCGTCAGCGCGGTGTCGCTCGACGAGCTCATTGACCGCAGCAACGTCGTGAGTCTGCACGCGCGCCTCAGCCCCGAGACCGAGCACATCATCAACGGCGAAAGGCTGCTACGGATGCGGCCGGGCACCGTGCTCGTCAACGCTGCGCGCGGCGGCCTGCTCGACTACGCGCCACTGCCCGAGCTGCTGCGCTCCGGGCACATCGGCGCGCTCGCACTCGACGTCTACGACGAAGAGCCGCCGGGGCCGGAGTGGCCGCTCTTCGACGCACCGAACGTCGTGCTCTCACCACATCTCGCGGGCGCGTCGCGGCAGACCGCCGAGCGGGCAGCATCCATCATCGCCGGCGAAGCCGCTCGCTTCATCGCGGGCGAACCTCTGCAGCATCTCGCCAACCCAGACGTCCTGAACCGCTGACATCCACCGCTCGCGGGCGAAGAGAAGGGTGAGACATGATTCTCGGAATCGACATCGGCACCTCGGTGACCAAGGCTGCGCTCATCGACCGTGACGGCACATCGCACCACCACGCGTCGACGAGCTCCGCGCTCATCAAGGGGCCCGATGGGCAGGTCGAGCAAGACCTCGATGACGTCATGGATTCGGTCGCACGCGTCGCGCGTGAGGTCGTGCACTCAGCATCCGGTCCCATTGATGCTGTTGCGATCACGGCACAGGGCGACGGACTCTGGCTGCGCGACGCTCAGGGCCGGGCCGTGCGCAACCCAATGTCGTGGATGGACGCTCGGGCATCGAGCATCGTGGCGCGGTGGGGCGAGGGCGGCGCCGACAGCGTCACCGAGCGCGTCTTCCGTCTGACCGGGTCAGGCGTGTTTCCCGGAAGCCACGCGGGGCTGCTCGCGTGGCTGTCGGAGCATGAGCCCGAGTCGCTCGAGAAGGCGGCCGTCGCCGGGTACTGCGCCGATGCCGTGCTGCAGCGTCTCACCGGAGAGATCACCGTCGATGCCTCTGACGCGTCGCTGCCGTTTCTCAACGTGACCACGCGCGAGTACGTCACCGAGGCCCTCGAGCTATGCGGCATTGCCAAGTGGCAGCACTTGCTCTCCGCGCCCGCTGCCGTCGACAAGGTCTTTACTCTGGATGCTGCGGGAGCAGAGCTTCTCGGGCTCCCTGCCGGCACACCGGTGTCGAGCGGTCCCTACGACCTGCAGGCGTGCAGCTTCGGGGCCGGCGCTGAGCACGCGGGCGATGGAACCGTCATCATCGGCACGACTCTCGCGTGCCAGGTGTTCACACGCGACACGACGATCCGCCCGGAGTTCGAACCCGCGGGCATGTGGCTCTGCACGCCCGACCCCGACCTCTACCTGCGGGTCATGCCGTCGATGGTCGGCACCGCGGGCATCGACTGGATGCTGTCGATGTTCCGGCTCGAGCCGAGCGACCTCACTGGGCTGCTGGAGCAGAGTCCTCCAGGCGCGAACGGCGTCAGAGCGCTCTCGTTCCTTTCACCCGCGGGCGAGCGCGCTCCCTTCGTCGACCCGCTCGCGCGCGGCCAGTTCACCGGGCTCACCATCGCGAACACGCGTGCGGATGTCGTGCGAGCGCTGTGCGAATCGGTCGTGTTCGCCGCCCGGCACTGCCTCGAGGTGCCCGGCTTCGACGGCGAGCTCTCAGCAAGCGGCGGAGGCGTGCGCTCGACGGCGTGGGCGCAGCTGCTCGCCGACACCATGGGTACGCCCATCTGGATTCCCCATGAGGCGCAGGTCGGCATCCGCGGCGCCGCGCAGGTGGCGTGGAAGCGCCTCGGCACCCCGGTCGACACCGATGCGTGGCGGCAACAGCGCACGCGTCTCGACCCGAACCCCGACGCCCACGCCGCGCTCGACGCGGTCTACCGCGAGTACCTCGCCGAGCTCGGGGCCGCGCGCACGCGCTGGAACAACGCATGACCGGCGGCGACACGTCTGACGCCGAACGGCTCTGGGTCGGCATTGACCTCGGCACCCAGAGTGTCAAGACCATCGTCGCGACCGAGTCGGGCACGATCCGTTCGACCGGGCAGCATCCGCTGACGAGCA
Source organism: Paramicrobacterium agarici (assembly GCF_002563955.1). NCBI lineage: Bacteria > Bacillati > Actinomycetota > Actinomycetes > Micrococcales > Microbacteriaceae > Paramicrobacterium > Paramicrobacterium agarici. Next base: position 849,962 of record NZ_PDJE01000001.1, on the reverse strand, counting down.
CCCGCGACGCCGAGCGGCACGAGCAGAATCCGACAGAGTGGACGGATGCTGCGGCAGCAGCGCTCGCGCAGGCACTGCGTGAGCTCACCGACGCTGAGCGCGCCCTCATCGGCGGCGTCTCGTACTGCTCAACGAGCGGAACGATCGTCGCGCTTGACGAACACGGCACCCCGACGACGCCGGGGCTCATGTACGACGATTCGCGCGGCGCCGCGTTCGCACCCGCTCTGCGTGACGCTGGCGCCGACCGCTGGCAGAAGCTCGGGGTCTCCATTCAGCCGAGCTGGGCACTCTGCCGCATCGCCTGGCTCGCCGCCGAAGGGCTCCTGCCGCCTGGCCACCGCGTCGCGCTCCAGGGCGACGTGCTCGCCGCGGCCATGCTCGGGCACGCCGCGCCCACCGACTGGACGAGTGCGCTCAAGAGCGGGTACGACGTTCGGGCGGGCGAGTGGCCGACGGAGGTGCTGGCGACAGCATCCATCGCCCTGAGCCAGCTGCCCGACGTCGTCGCGCCCGGCACTCGCATCGGCGAGACCTCGGCCGTCTGGGAACGTGCGAGTGGTCTGCCGCAGGGCACCGCCGTGTTCGCGGGGCTCACCGACGGCTGCGCGGCCCAGCTCGGCGCGGGCGCTCTCGCTCCGGGCGACTGGCACACGGTGGTCGGCACGACGCTCGTGATCAAGGGCGTCACGCCGAAGCCGGTCAGCGATGGGTCGGGAGCGGTGTACTCGCATCGCGCACCACATGGCGACCTCTGGCTTCCGGGAGGCGCGTCGAACGTCGGCGCGGGTGCGCTCACGAGCGTCTTTCCCGACGCCGACCTCTCTGCGCTCGACGCCGTGATCGGCGAGCGCACGAGCGCCATCACCCCGAGCTATCCGCTCACGCGCCGCGGCGAGCGCTTCCCGTTTCTCTCGCCTGACGCGTCTGGCTTCGCACTGTTCCCCGCGACCGGCTCCGACCGATACCGCCTCCGGCCTCTCGACGCCCTCCGCTCGCGTCCTCTCGACGAAGCCGTCGAGTCCATCTGGACGGGTATCGCGTGCGTGGAGCGCCTATGTTTCGACGTGCTCGCCGAGCAGGGTGCCCCGCTGACCGGCCGGTTCTCGTCGTCGGGAGGCGGTACGCGCAGCGCCACGTGGAACCGCATGCGGGCAGCGCTGCTTGATCGCCCGATCGCGCTCCCCGAAACGGCAGAGGGCAGCCTGGGCATGGCGATCCTCGCACGGTGGGGTGCCGCGCAAGTATCCTCGACCCCACTCGCACTCGACCATGTAGCGTCGTCGATGAGCCGCATCCGCACCATTGTCGAACCGGATGCTGCTCGCGCAACGCGCCTCGCCGACGCCTATGCCGCGTTCCGCGATGCTCTCACTGAGAAGGGGTGGATCTGACGTGACCACGCTGTTTCTGAGTCGCCACGGCGAAACCGAGTGGCATGCCGAGAACCGCTACGCCGGCCGCAGTGACGTCGGCATGACGCCGCGCGGATACGAGCAGGCGGAGCAGCTCGGCGAGTGGGCCGCCCGCGCGGAACTCGACGCGGTGTGCAGCTCGACGCTCAGCCGTTCGGTACTCACGGCGACACCGGCAGCCGAGGCGACGGGTCTTCCGCTCACGAAAGACCCGCGCCTGGTCGAGGTCGACTTCGGGCGTGGCGACGGCCTCACGCGCGCCGAGATGCGCGAGCGCTTCCCCGTCGAGCTTGAGGCGTTCCTCGGTGCCCCCGGCACCGTACCGCTGCCGGATGGCGAACCGGGGGCGGATGCTGTCGCGCGCTGCGCTCCTGCCCTCGACGACCTCTGTGCGCAGCATCCTGACGGCCGTGTGCTCGTCGTCATGCATTCGACGCTCATGCGACTGCTGCTCTGCCACCTGCTGGGTCTCGACCTCGACCGCTACCGCGCACTGTTCCCGGGCGTCACGAACGCAGCGGTCACGGCGTTCCGCCTCACGTCGAACGCCGACCCGCAGCTGATCGCCTTCAACGTCCCGCCCGACACGCGCACGCGCCTCGGCTGATCTCCACGACGCCCCCTGTCAGCGGTCGGTGTCATACTGCGAGCAGATCAGAGCCGTCGAGCGGAGGACGACAATGGTGTGCTTCCAAATGGTGATCGACTGCAGTGACCCCGAACTGCTTGCACGCTTCTGGGCAGAGGCACTGCACTACCAGCTCGAGCCGCCACCCGAGGGCTTCGACGACTGGAACGAGTACTGGCGAAGCGTCGGCGTTTCTGAAGACGAGCTCGGCGTCGGCTTCGACTCGATCATCGATCCCGAGGGAGATGGTCCGCGCATCTGGTTCCAGATCGTGCCCGAGAAGAAGTCGCTGAAGAACCGGCTGCACCTCGACGTCAACGCGAGTGGCGGGCGCAAAGTGCCGATGCCGGAGCGCAAGCGACGCATCGACGACGAGGCCGAGCGGCTGACCGCCCTTGGCGCCACGGTCATCCGCGTCCTCGAAACGGAAGGTCTCGACCACTACGCGATCGCGATGCGCGATCCGGAGGGCAATGAGTTCGACATCAACTAACGGAAAAGCATCGTTGAACGCACGAACGTCGACCTTTCCCTATGTCGTCTCGCTATCTTGCTGCGTACAGCCCGGCGAGCAACGCGACCAAGGTTCTTTCCGCGACGCTCAGCGGCGCGAGAGCAACGACGTCACACGAAGGCGCCCTGAATGAATCCAGACATCCGAGTACTCAATGGGCCGATCATCCGAAAGGTAGGTGACCTGCTCGAGATATTGCACCGGCGATCCGGTCGGCAGCTCGAGATACTCAGCAACATTTCCCTCGGCCGCTCGGGCACTGAATGTTCGCCGCGCTGACGCGATCTTGAGCCCAAACTGCCCTTCGAGGGCTCCGAAGAGACTGGCCTTCGAAAAGTCCACCTTCTGAATTCCCGGCGCAAGATCCGCGCGCACGTAGTTGTAGAGCAGGGCAACGGGCCCTTCGACGGTGCTGCGGCGCCGCACAAGCTTGAGCACTGAGCCCCCGGGGCCAACGTCGAGCAGAGCCGCGATCGGCCGAGGCGGGTCGATCAGCGTCGCCTCGATCACTTCGGTATTCGTCTCGATACCCTGATTTGCAAAGTCCTCGGTCAGCGTGCTCAGCTTCTGCGCAATTGCGGGTTCGATTGTCGTCGAGGTCACGAACGTTCCCCGACCGCGCACCTGTTTTAGCAGCCCTTCTTCGATAAGGGTGGTCATCGCGCGTCGGAGCGTGCCTCGACTTACGCCGAGCTCGCGTGAGAGCTCCGGCTCGCTCTTCAGCCTGTAGTTGGCCGGCCATTCCCCCGAAGCGATTCGCGAACGAAAACGATCCGAGATCTGAGCATGGATCGCTACCGGCAGCTCACGTTGGATCTCAGACCCATTTCCGACGGCCTGTTCCCCCACAGTCGCTCCTCACTCTTCGACTCCTACAAGTATCACCGCCTGCTCGAGAGTATCGAGGCAGGCGGTGATGCGCAGAGATCAGTAACTCGTCGTATTCTCGTCACCGGTGTCGCTGATAATGGCCATGCCGGCGCTCGTGCCGAGTAGCACCGCGCCTGCGTCAATAAGTCCCAGCGCCTGACGGTATGTCTTGATCGATCCCGACGCCTTGACCTTCACTCCGTCGCGAGCTCGGTCGACGAGATACCGGATGCTGTCAGGATTCGCGGTCTCAATCTGACCACTCGATGCGTTCTTCAAGAACGCGGCCCCGGCCTCCATTGCGAGCTCGACCGCGGTTTCCTTCTCAGCGTCCGTGAGCAGTGGAAGCTCGAGCATCACCTTCACGGGAATGCCGCTCGCTTTCACGACACCAGCGATGTCGTCACGGAAGGCGTCGTACAGGCCACTCTTGAGCCATCCGACCTGCACGCCAATGTCTAGCTGCGTCGCGCCGAGCTTGGCAATCGCCTCGGCCTCGGCCGCCTTTCCGGCGCTGGTCATGACCCCGACCGTGGGAAAGTCGAGCGCTGTAGCGAGCTCGACGCCGGTCCCAGCCAGTTCGCTGGCAACGTCGCGGATCCAGGATGCGGGAACCATCGCAGCGTTGAATCCGTGCTCAATCGCTTCATGTGCGTGCGCAAGCATCTCGTCACGAGTGATTCCCGTTTCGATCTTCGTGTGCTGGATGTAGGGGGCCAGTTGTGCCGGTGACAGGGTCGCTGTGCCGGTCGCCGTGGTGTCAGTCATTTCCATCTTTCTGTTGTATGAGGTTTAAAGCTTTGACGCGTAGTAGTCCGGGGCGATGACGCCGTCGCCGCCGAACCAGCGAGGGACGTCCACTCCGCAGAAGAGGCCGATGTTTCCCCACGGCTCGAAAGCCCCGGTGCGTACGATCACCTTGGCCTGCTGGGCAAGTTCGCCCAGCATGTCGGCGTGCGAGCGCGTCGAGAATTCGGCATCGGTGAAGCGCCCCTGAATCCACTCGTCAAGTCGAGGGTTGTTCGTGGTCACGTCTTCTGCCCGCACGACCCCCTCGACGACAAGCTCATCTGCGATGAGACCAAGCACCGTGCGAAGGTCGGGCAGGTTCTCTGCGATGGCGAGGTCGACGCGATGTGCGCTGCGTGGAATCGGGAAACCCGCGTCCACGACCATGAGCAGGTCGGTGTGGCCGAGTGTGGCAAGCGCTCCGCTCAGTTCGGCGTTCAAAATGCCGGTGCGTTTCATTCCAGTCCCTTCGTCGAGGCGAGCTCGTCAGCCGAGGCGTTGGTGGCGAGCGCCATAATGGATTCCTCCGTTGCGTCGCGGGATTCAAGCACGCCCGCGACTCTTCCTTCGCGCATCACGAGAATGCGGTCGGTTGCCGTCAGCAGCTCTGGTAGGTCTGACGACGAGCAAATGATCGCGACGCCCCGATCGGCCAGATCGAAGAGCCGTTCATAGATCTCGACTTTCGCTCCCACGTCCACGCCGCGGGTCGGCTCATCGAGCATGAGAACCTCCGGGTCGATGGACATCCAGCGCGCCAGTAGAGCTTTCTGCTGGTTGCCACCGGAAAGGCTCGTAATCGGAGCACCGAGACTCGCCGTCTTCACGCGCATACTTTCGGCGAGCTTCTGTGAGAACGTGGCCAGCTTTCCCTTCTGGACCATTCCCAGGGTGGAGTGTGCGCGCGTTCGAAGCACACCGATGTTCTCGCCAACGGTCATCGTCGTCAGGATGCCTTGGGCACGGCGTTCTCCAGGCAGAAAGCCCAGCTTGTGCCCAACACTCGCGATCGGCGAGCGCGATTCGTAGGGCGCACCCTTGAGCGTGACGCGACCTGATCTCGCTCGGTCTGAACCGAAAATGTTCGCGAGCAGTTCGACTCGCCCCGAGTCTGGAAGGCCCGCGATTCCGAGAATCTCCCCCGGACGCACGTCGAAGGTGACGTCGTCGTGACGACGGCCGCTCAACTCAGTCACCCTCAATGCCGGAGCGACGTCGGCCGGAATCGATCGGTTGTCGCGCCCGTCGAACTTCTCCAGTTCACGGCCGACCATCGCAGCGACAACGTCATCTGGAGTCACTTCGTCGCGGTGCCACGACGCCACGTGTCGGCCATCGCGCAGCACTTCGAGCCGATCGCAGAGTTCAAAGATCTCTGGCATCCGGTGCGAGACGTACACCATGGTCGTGCCCTGCGATTTGAGCTTGGCCATGAGCGCGAAGAGCCTGCTGGCTTCTGCGGGGGTGAGCATTGCTGTCGGCTCATCGAGAATCAGGACCTTGCAGCCGCGTGCAATCGAGCGCGCGACGACCACGAGCTGTTGAATCGCAAGGTCGAGCTGACGAACACTCGCGCCGGGATCGATGTCGAGGTCCAGTTCCGCGAGGAGGTCACGGGCACGAGCATCCATTTGGCGTTTCGACGGGAAGAGCCGCGAGCCGGGTTCAATGCCCGCGAGGATGTTCTCGGCGACTGTCCGATCTTGCAGCAGCGACAGTTCCTGGGGAACGATCGCGATCGAGTGCTTGCTTAGTACGGTGTTGGGATCGAAGCTCTCGATTGCGCTACCGTCGACTCGAACCGTGCCTGAGCTCGGCGGTTGCAGGCCCGCCAAGATCTTCAACAGTGTCGATTTGCCTGCACCGTTCTCACCGACCAGACCCATCACCTCGCCCTCGACAATGTCGAAGCTGACATCGTCAAGTGCCCGAACCGGCCCGAAGTTGCGCGAGAGCTCGCGGATTTCGACGAGCGGCGTTGCGGAAGCCATCAGTCCTCCACCGTGGCTTCGTCGAGGTTCTCCTTGGTGATGATCTGAGCCCCGGTGTCGACCCCCTCAATGGGCATTCCCTCTTGCAGGAAATCGGTGAGAACCTTCACCGCCTGGTAGCCCTGCTCCGTCGGGTTCTGGCTGATCGTGAACGTCACGACGCCTTCCTCGATGTAGCCGGCTGTCGTTGACAGAAGGTCGAAACCGACCATGGCGATGTCGGCGGCTTTGCCCGACTGGGCGATCCATTTCGCAGCCGCGGTCGTCGAGCAGCAGTCAAGACCAGCGATTGCTACAACATCCTTCTGTCCCGCCATCGTCGACGCAACGGTGTTGTAAGCCTCACTGGGCTCGTTGCCCACGTTGACCGGTCCGACGACCTCGAGATCAGTGTCGGCCAGCGCCTCTTCGAAACCGCCGAAGCGATCGTGAGACCAGCCGGCCCCGGTGTCGAGGGAGAACACGACGACTTTTCCAGATGCACTGTCGCCGAGCGTCTTCAGCAGTTCCTCTGCCTCGGAAGCTCCCGACGCCTTGAGGTCCTGGCCGACAAAGCCCATCTGGTCGGAGCCCGGGTTGTCCGTATTAAACGAGATGATCGGAATTCCCGCGTCGTAGGCCTGTGAGATCACGGGCTTAAGCGCATCGCTTGACGCAGACGAGACGGCAAGACCGTCAACGGCCTTCTGCTGAATCAGGGTCTGGAGCTCAGAGACCTGCTTGGCCGCGTCGCCGCCTGTTGGCCCGATCAGGCTTACGTCAACGCCGAACTCCTCTCCGGCCTTTTCCATTCCTGCCTTGATCGGGGTGGCGAATGCGAGCGAGGGGTCATGGTAGCTCAGTTTGATGCGCAGCGGATCTCCATCGTCGATGCGCTGTTGAATGTAGTCGGCAAGTTCAAACTCTTGCTCTTCTCCACTGGAATTCGCCGGGGTGATTGCGCCGCAGCCAGCCAGAACTAGCGCACTCGCTACTGCTGCTGCGCCTGCAACGAGCAGACGACGGGTTTTAGTCTTGAAAGACATCGGTCCTCCTTTGGTCCGAAATAGCGTGAGTGGGGATGTAAGGGTCGAGATGTTGTGCGAGGAAGGTCTCGCCTAAGCCTTGGACTTTCGCCGCCGCTGCCAGGTGTCTGTAGCGACAGCCGCCACGATGACAAGACCGGTCACGACGGTCTGCCAGAACGATGAAATGCCGTTGATATTGAGGATGTTCTGCAGCAGTCCGATGAACGCCACGCCGATGATGGTTCCCCACATCGTTCCTGATCCGCCGAAGAGTGCAGCGCCACCGATGATGACGGCTGAGATGACGGTCAGCTCGAGGCCGGTTCCGGTCACTCCCTGAACGTACGAGAGGAACGAAAGCCCGAGCACTCCCGCGGCTGCAGCGGTGAGACCGGCGATGATGAACGCCGTGAGCTTGACGCCTTTCACCTCAATGCCGACGAGCCTGGCTGCCTCAGGGTTGCCCCCGACGGCGTAGGTGTTGAAGCCGAGCCGCGAGCGAGACAGCAGCACGACTCCGAGAGCGGCGATCACAGCAAAGACGACAAGCTGCATGGGAATCACACCGAACAGGTATCCCTGACCGATCAGGTTGAACTCGGCGACGCCGGCCTGACTGGAGCTCAGAGAGATCGGGGCTCCGTCAGAGATCAAGAGCGCAACACCGCGAAAGACACTCAGGCTTCCAAGCGTGACGATGAAGCTGGGGACCCCGAGCATCACGACGGCAAGACCGTTGAGCAGCCCGGCGACGGCACCGACAGCAAGACCGATCACAATCGCGATGGACCACGGCGTTCCACCTTCGATTGCGAGTCCTGTTGAGATCGCTGCCAGCGCGTATACGGATCCGACTGACAGGTCGATCTCACCGTTGACGATCACGAATGTCGCGCCAACGGCCATGATCCCGATCTGCGAGATCTGCTGGCCGACCGAGAGGAGGTTTCCCGCCTGCATGAAACTCGGCGAGAGAACGGCGCCAAGAATAAAGAGGAGCACAAGGGCGGCGAACACGCCAGCTTCGCGGGCGTGCAGCAGCTTGCGCGGGTCGAACGATGCACGCCGCGGGGCGGTGGCGGTAGCTGCGGTCACTGGGACACTCCGATCGTGAAGCTCAAGTCGTGGTGGGTAGGGAGGGCCGGAACGACGCCGTTCGTGGCGACCGTGAATGCGCCAGCCTGTGCGCCATACGCGGCGGCGTCGCGCAGCGAGCTGCCTCCGGCAAGGGCAACGGCGAGCGCGGCGTTGAACGAGTCGCCCGCACCCGTGGTGTCGACGACCTGCGTTGCGACAACGGGGTCGACGTGCAACGTCTCGCCGTTCTCGACGATGATCGCGCCGTCTGAGCCGCGCGTCATGACGACGGCTCCGTCGATGCGCTCAGCGATACGCCGTGCCAACGCCACGTCGTCGTTCGGTGCGTCGTCCAGGTCGAGAATGATGCGCGCCTCGGTCTGGTTCGGCGTGATGATGTCGACATTGCCCAGAATCTCGGCAGAGAGCGGGCGGGCCGGCGCCGGGTTCAGCACCGTGCGCACGCCCTCTTCTCGCGCTATTCGCACGGCGGCGGCGACGGCCGAGATCGGAATCTCCATCGAGACGAGCACGAGGTCCGCGGCGGCGACCTCGCTGCGGAACGCCTCCACGTGACTCTCGTTCAGCAGGTCGAGGGCGCCGGGCGCGATGACGATGCGGTTCTCGCCCGAGGGCTCGACCATGATGAAGCCGGCCATGGTGGGGGCATCATCAGAGATCAGGATGCCGGAAGCATCCACTCCCTCATCGCTCCACAGCGAGCGGGCCGAACGCCCGAACGCGTCGTCGCCGATCGCGGTCAGCAACGACACTGTCGCGCCCAGCCGCGCGGCGCCGATCGCCTGGTTGGAGCCCTTGCCTCCGGGCCCCGCCTCGAAGCCGTCGCCGGTCAGCGTCTCCCCGGCTTCCGGCGCTCGGGGCACCCGCATGGTGAGGCCCGCGCCGTAACTTCCGATCACTGCAATCTTCATCGATCCGAACCAATTTGTACGTGGACAACTATGTACATGTGAGTATGCAGAAGTCCCGAGCGAAAGTCAACCAACCGAGATCCCAACGAATCCTCGTCATTACCCAACCCGCCGGAGCAGGACAACGCGAACCGGAGCCCGCGCACTCTATGCGCGAGCACCCGGAATGGGAGACCACACAGTCTGATACAGGTCCCCCGAGTTGATGACCGAATTAGTACCCCCGGACTTGCGCCGCTATTGGTCCGAAAGCCGTTGAATGAGCGTTGAGTTCGTTGACTATCGGCGTGTCTGCGTGACGTTCGACAGTCTTGCCTTCGTTCTCAGCTCGTTGCTGCCCTCGACGCTCGTGAAATCTGGATGAGATGCGATTCTTCACGTGCTCAAACGCTGACAAGCGCGGCTGCGACGCGATTCTGGGACGTGAAACGGCGGAAGAGGGGGCATTTTTGCAGGTTCTGTAAATGCCTACTCGCACTCAGAATGGCGCATTGGCCAAGGATTAGTAACCACATGCTCGCAGGAGAACCGCGTGATCATGCGAAACTTCATCCTGGATACCAAAGAAATGCATCAAAGCGGTCAAGTCAGGCTCTATGCGCGAGCACCCGAAATGGGAGACCACACAGTCTGATACGGGTCCGAGTGGTAGAGGATAAGGACGCTTCCTTCTGGCCGCCACCTTGTATGCGCTACCACCCGGTCTCACGATCAACCCGCGCACCGAGTCCTGCAGTCAAGCTTGAAGTCTTGGATTCACAGGAACACCGCTGAAGCGGACCTGCTCGCATTGTCCGCTGATTAGAAGTTAATATCTACCAACGTAGGCCTTCGTTCTTGGCAAGAATGTGGTTATTGTTTCCAGATGGCTTCGCTCAGTGCCTCTACGCCAGGCAAAGAAGTCAATCTCATTGGCTGCTCGGCGGCAGTAACGGCCGACTCGCATACTGCCAGTTTCGCTTCTTTCAGCAGTTCCGCTTCCGCTCCCGAAAGCCCGAGAGATGATGCTGCGGCAAGGAAATTCTGCGACCATTTTCGGCGCGGGTTCTTGAAGTGATTCTCTTTGAATCGGCGGCCAAACTTCACCTCAAGTGTTTCAAGATAGACCTGCGGGTCAAGAAGATCCTCGATCTCAGAGGCCGTACGCATAGAATCCCGAAGCACGAAGATATTCTTCCGATCAAGAACTCCGTCGTCATGCAACCTCACCGCTTGATCTTGCCCCGCCTTGTCCCCGTCAAGAACTGCAAGTATGCGACAAGCGGTGGAACGCTCGCGTTGAATATGACGAGCGAGCTTCCCCGCCCCTGTAGTTGCTTTGAAAATCACCCGCCCGGTTGCGATGTCTCTCTCAGCTCGCGAGCTCATGTGTGCGAGCACAGCAGGAAGGATCTTTGCATCAGTCCATCCTTCCGTGAGCACGACTATCTCAGCCGAATCGAGGTTGTCCTGCAGTTCCACACCGAGAACTTCCCTAATGCTATGCACTGAATGGGCGGCAGAGGCTGCGTTACTTCGCACAAGAACGTTGGCAGCGATGGTTTCGCGGTTTACGAAGATCGGATTATGGGTTGCGAGCACGACTTGTTGCTCACGCGCGATCTTCGTGAATAACGCCAAAAGGTCGTGCACAGCACGCGAGTGCAAGTGCGCCTCCGGTTCATCAACCAACAGAACTAAGTTGGACTTATCCTGGTCTACTCGCTGGTGAGCTAGGTGCTGGATTAGTGCAAGTGCGAATAGGCTCTTCACTCCATCACCTTTCTGTGCGAGCGACGTTGGCGACCCGTCGTCAATAGTCACTCGGTTTATCGTTTCCGCTGCGCGAACGTCGCGTCGAGACAGTTCAACACTCTCCACGTTCGCGAGGTAGGTTGAAATCGTTTCCTTGAGGTCCGCTTGAACACTTTCGACTGCACTTGATCGCAATTCATCAACTTGGCGTAAGGCTTTTAGATACTCATCAGTGCGCGCCAGTTCGTTGAGTCGGAGTGCAGCCAAGTTGTTCAGCAATTCCATGGCCTGATCCATCGTTCGAACTGCGGGGACAATGACGTAATCGATACGTTCACTCACAAACTTCGCGATGGCTGGCGCTTTGCTTGTGTACCCTGCAGCACCTCGACCTGGCTTCACAACTTGCAGGGATGTCCTCGCGCGATTGAACTTGAGCTCGATTGGAAGTGTTCCATTATTAGCGAGACTCGTTTCATCGCGAAATGCTGCTATCTCTTCGTCGTTGAGGCTGAACGTAATGCGCACTAGCGTTGGCTGGGGACTCTTAGCTGCTTGCTTTGACAACGGATAGTCCGAAGACCATTCGTAGCTCACGTCCCGATGGCGATCAGGCCGACGGTGCGGCCGGAATGAGTCATAGACCAATCTGACCTGTGAGCCCGAAAGCTCACCATTACCCGTGATGCGATCAGGCAATCTGCCCCATGCATCAATGACTCTAAGCCCAAGTGCGAGAGCCCGAAGGAGGTTACTCTTACCTTCGTTGTTTGGCCCAATGAGCGTGGTTAGATCGGAGAGCGCGAAATGCGTCTGTCGACCAATCGATCTGTAGTTCCTAACGGTGGCTTCCGTAATCCTCATTGATTCCCCTTCAAAGTGTGACGTCGAGCGTTACATGCGGGCCAGACGGCTGTCTGGGCTCGGTCCAGCTGGCTCATGTTCAAGGCAAGCGCAATGCGCCAGCAATAATCTTCGACAAGTGGCGAACAAATGAAACGACAAGCTCATCGCGGGCACGACTGGCCGCGACATAGAGAAGCGAGCGGAAGCGCAGTTCGACGTCAGCGACGTCTTCCGGGGCCACATCCGATGTCGCCCACGATGGCGGGTAGGTACCCTCGGAAATGTCATAAAGGATGACACGCGAGAACTCCATCCCCTTTGCAGTGTGCATTGTGAGCACGACGGGTCTCTCGCCAGTGAGCGAGGCTGACTTCAACACGGTAGCCGGTATCCCTCGCTGCGCGAGGCCTTCTGAGATGGCCACAAGATCGTCATTGCGATGAGCAAGGACAGCGATCGTCTCAGGTTTGACACCCTCGTCTAGCCAGTTCTGCACACACTCAGCGGTAGAGGACAGAAGTTCCGGCGTGCTTGAAGCCTTCACGAGTCGTGGCTCAGGCCCCAAACGAGAGGAACGATACCCTCCAATCGTCTCTTCACCATTCTCGGCATCCACATACTCGCCGCCTTCGAGAATCGACAACGCGTACCGAAGGTTCTGCTCGGTCGTGCGATAGTTCAGCGTCAGGCGTCGCGAGCGCCCCACGATGTTGATTCCATACCGCGACAAAACAACATGCTGCCCATAGATGCGCTGGTGCGTGTCTTCAGCGATGAAGAGATCGTTCTGCCCCTCTGGAACGAGAGCCCGCATGAGCTTCCAATGCGCGGCGCTGAGATCTTGGCCCTCGTCAATCAGCAGGTGGTCGGCAAAGCGCGATTCTCCCGATTGCTCGGCGCACTGTGCGGCAATCATCGCGATCTCTGCGAATGAGACTCTGCCTTCGAGTTTTGAGTTCTTCCGGTATCGCTCAACGACGCTCCACACGAGCATCCGCTTCTTGCGATCAAGTGCCACACCACGCCCGGGTCTGCGCACCCGTAAGTAGTCGGCTTCCTCTGTCAGGGCATTCGGAAGAATCACTTGCAGGTACTCGGCCTCGAAGAATGCTTTGTTGGCGATTGCGGGCGGCAAGTCTGGAGCAACTTCGGCGATCGCTTCGCCCCATCCGTCCTGATTCCGCCCCGGCCGAAAGGTCGATTCGACTCGGTACCCCAGCACGTCAATCGCCGCCTCAGAGAACGATCCATTGCGACTACGAACCGCCGCCGCAATCTGATCGATTCCCAGCACACGAATACCGGGCTGACCCAGTTCTGAAGCAATTGGTACGTCAGGGTCAAGACGCTCAAGGTCACGTTCTAGGTTGCCAGACAACGCCCTCGTGAAAGTCGTCAACACAATGCGTGCGTTGGGATTCTGCTTCGCCAGGTTGCGTGCACGGTGAAGCAGCACAACTGTTTTCCCCGTGCCGGCGCCACCACTGAGACGGAATGGACCGTTGTATGGCTTGGTCGGGTCGGCGTAGCGACGCTGCTCCGGGTGCAAGAACACCCGCCAGGCGCCAAAGTCGCCACCTTCGATCACGCGTCGCAGCTCATCATTGTTATCAACGAGCGTGAATTGCATGCGTGCGGCCGGATGCTGCAGAGCAGCGACTAGCTTGTCATCTTCGCTCTTCTGGTCATCGAGCGACACATACTCATCGTCAATCTGCAGATCGGCTTTGATGTCGCTGATTGACTTACCCACGGCCATGTCAAGGAGCACGGCGCCCTGCCAGTCGTTCTCAAGTGAGGCTGCGAACTCCAACAGAGCATCCTCGGTGAGTTGAGCAAATGCTCGCGTCGCTAACTCGTCACTGAACCCGAATACCTCGGTGAGGCTCGAGACCGAATAGTTCAGACTCTCAAGCAGCGGCACCGATTGTTGTGTCGTGCTCTCGGTCGCTTCGGTCACAGAACCGACGCCGCTCGCTTGGGGCGGCGCCGGGGTGTAATCGATGCTCGGAGCTTCAATCGACATATCGACGAGCTCGGCAACCCCACTCACCGGGTTCGTGCGAAACGTGCGCGTCCGAGCCCTCTCGATGGCTTCGTCATGTTCCCACGTTCCCGCATACACGTAGGTACGCTCGCCGCCGACAGGTTCAAGCAGATACAACACCGCGCGCAGACTCTGGTCCACGCGCGCCGTTCGGGCACGCGAATCGACCGCCTGGTTCATCTTCTCAATATGCAGACCGGCGCTTGTTTCATCGGTCGTGAATTTCTCGAGAAACGCGTAGATCTTCGCCTTGGTGTTCTTGTCGAAGTTCTGGCCTTTGACCTTCGTCATGATCAAGTTCGCCATCGATTCCCCCTACCCCAACTCACTTTCGAGTGCTCGCACAATCGCGTCAGGATCAGCCGACACGATCGTCCAACCCAAATCTCGCAGCTCGAGTCTCGACTGCTCATCAAGATCAGAATCGATCGCGAGCTTCCGCCCCGGCCACGCAATACCAACCGGAATACCGTCACCCACTTCGATTCCCACCTCGGGGACGATCATGTCGTGCACCACCGACAGCTCTTCAAGCAAGACGCGTTCGTCATCGCTTGCCACCTCAAACGTTGAGGCCCACTCCGACGACACATCGTGAGGAATGGATGCCGCGACCGCACTGCTCTGCGGTGTACCCAGCTCACTCGTGGCCACGATCTCGAGGCTCTTCTCGCCGTCATTTCGAGCGCCGAGAATGTTTGACCAGTGCAGCCACAGCTTCCACTCGCGTGCAAATCCCTCGCTTGCAAACGCGTCATCAGAGTCGTCGAGAGCCAGCACAACCTCTGAATGGCCGCTGCCGTCTTTGAGCACACCACTGAGCGTGAGCGCGCCCTTCTGCACGACCCAGGCCGCCGACTGTGGCGCCGGTTGCAGATCACCGGTGACCGCCCGAACAGCAAGCTGGCGCGCCGAACCTGATTCATCAATGACCTGCTGGCCGCCCGGGCTCATGGTGAGCAACGGCAGAGCCTCAGCGAGCTTCACCCACCTCTCTCGAGAACCATCGGGATCTTGCATCCACTCCATTAACCGCGTCAGAGGGTTTGCAAACACGCCAGGCAGCTGCGAAGCAGGCAGCTCGAACGCCGGAGCTATTTGCCGCGCGAACGATTCGCTGAACCACCAGGCCTCACTGATCTCTTCGCCTGTTTCAGCGCGATCCGCGTCGTCCCAAGTGACTCCCATGACGAGATAGCCCAAGCCGCGCAGCATCCGCCGTTTCTGGGCGTCATCGGCAATCCGATTGTGCGTCACAGACGCGTGGAACGCACGGCCATCCGTGTATATCGCGATCGGCAGCGCACCCCCGCCATGCTGCTGCAACACGAAGTCGGGCACCGTGTTTTTCACCTGAACCTGTGGCTCGAGAACCCACTTGCGGCCGCTCGCAGGGAAAGTGACGCTGACCTTATTGCCGCGGTCAGTTGGCGTCTCCGATACTGCAGCGCCCAACGAGGTCGCACGCTCGATGAAGACTTTGCGAAACTTCGATTCCAACGGCGGGTCTTGGGCTTTGGGTTGCTCGCGAGTGATCTCCCACTCCTGCGCCTCCCTCTCTGGGCCAATGAGCAGAACGGCTTCAAGCGCATTTTGTGCGCTCGTTCGTGCCACCCGATCGAGCGCAGTAGACGGCGCGTATGGCAGCACGCAATGGTGGCATGCGCGCCGGCCCTCGTTTTGGCAGTCACAATCACGAACGATGTCAAGAGCCCGCATCAAAATGTCACGGATGCTGTCAGGGTCAGCGATCTCGGCCAGGTATCCCGTTCCCCCGGGAACCGTGTCGTGAATGAGGAGCGCTTGCGTGTTTTCGCTCCCGTCGCTCAAGAAGGGGTCGGTAATTCGTTCCACGCGAATGTGGTCGGGGTCTCCGCCGATCCGCTCGCGCAATCCCAAGAGGAAGGCGGCAACGAAACTCGGTACCGCGAGGCTATCGCCGAGAGTCAGCTGTGCCGGAAGTCGCATGACGACGCCCTGGGTTGTCAAGGTGCGGCTCAACGCGATCGACACAACATCTTCGTCAGGCTTCTTACGCTGCGGGCACCACGGGCGGTGCTCTCGATTCGTGTTGGCGTTGGCACTTGAATCGAGTTTGCCGCAGTGCCTGCACACGCGGAAAAGCGGCGCGATGGTCTCTTCACCAGACAGCATCCGTGGAGAACCAAATACCGTCTGTTTACCAAGATTAAGCCACCGAATGTCAACGGAACGCAGCGGCTTGATTCCGAAGTCGTTCTGCGTGACAAACCAAGGGTTTTCAACGCTCGCGGGGTCAATGTCAGCCATCAAGCGCACGGCAAAGCGTTCTTTCACTCGCTCGTCACGAGAGTCGCCGATGGATGCTTCATCACGCCGCACCTCGGCCGACACTTTGGTCAGCTCAACGACGTTCATGCGTTGGGCCACATCGTTGAGACCTTCGGCACCGCATCGTGGGCACGTGGCAGGCATGGGGGTTAGTTCAACGTCAAGGCCGTACCCGCACGCGGGGCAAAACGCCCAACTGCGCACGGCGCTCGCATCGACGCCGAGGTCAACAGCATCGACGTTAACTTCGAGGCCCTGAGCGTAGAACGTAGCGCCCGGAGCAAGCTCGTGAAGTGCGATGGATGCCTGTCGGCCATAGTTCTGGCCGTCATTCTGATATTCACCAGTGTCGGGGTCGATCCAGTTCAACATCACATCGAGCTCAACGGAATCGTCAAACAGCGTGTAGTTCGGCAGCAGCCCGTATCGCTCGAGGGTGCTCACCCACGGGTCGGTCGCCATGTCTTTCATGAGACGGCCGAGCAGCCGCGCCGAGGCCTGCGCCGAATTCAGATCGAGTTGGTACGTGTCATTACCCTTGTTCGCCGGGGAGTTTGCTTCTTTCTCCAGCCCGGCCAGTGACCGCTCAACTTCGTCACGACGAAAATTCAGGGCGCTGTACTCGTCGTTCCAGCGCATACTGGCGTCAAGAACGTCTCGAGCAAGTCCACTCGAACGCACGTTGTCGCGTGGCGTCGCCCAGTCACGCAAACCAGTCTCAACTTCGGGTGCGAGCTCTGAGAATCCCGAGAGAAACTCTGTGAGGTACGAGGCATGGTTTGCCTCAGCCCGGTCGATGAGATCGCCCAGAAAACTCCCCGGCTCTGTACTGGCGAACAATGCTTGGGCCTGTCGTGGCGGTTCGGGCCCATCAGCCACGCCCCGGTCGATGATCGACGCGATGTACTGCCGCCGCAGAATCTCTTCAGCGTTGAGGTACGTCGCCGGTGGGCGCACCTGTCCGTTGATCACAGACAGCGGGTCGCCGATCTTGGGCAACTGCTCACCGCGGCCGTTGACGAACGCCAGCGACAGCGCGTTGCCCGTCAGACGGCCAGCCCGACCCACGCGTTGCAGGTACGACGCCACCGTGCGTGGAATACCGGCGAGCATCACCGTCGAGAGGTCACCGATATCGATACCCATCTCAAGTGTGGGCGTTGCGACAAGCACATTTGGGGCGTTCGGTGTGGAGTCAGACTCTTTGAACTCGGTCTCGTACTCGAGCCGAACCTTATCCTCAAGCAGGCTCGTGTGTTCGCGCGCCACGACCTTACGAACGTCACCCTCGCTGTAGAGCTTGCGGTAGAAGTCCCCTCCGGTTTCGGCGCTGTGCAGTGTGCCGGGACACCGCGCTGCAAAGCACGGTGCACCGTCGAGCTGCGTCACAACCTCGGGGGTACCGGGCACCGGGTTTCGGCACACGCCACACACGAGAAGAACGCTTCCCGCTTTGCGCTCGCTCTCAGTGATGCGCTGCACGGTGACCGATCGCATGCTGAGCTGGTACGCCGTCGCACCACCCGACACAATCGGCACAGAGGTCACGATGTCTGCCCGCTCAAGTTCGGTCAGCAGCATCCGACTCATGCGTGCGCCGTCGGCCGCTGATACTTTCAGGACGTCGCGTGCCCAGATCGCAAACCAACTCTGGGCGGAAGTCACGACGTCAAGGTGCGTGCGTTTGTTGTCGGTTCCGCCGGGCGCTTGGTTTCCCACGCGCGGATATCCCGGCGCATCCCGTCCCGCAGGAAACGCGGGCATTCCCACGTTGCGCTTGCGGCCTCCCCACACCCAGTACCGCTTGCCGTCGTTCTCGACATACCTCTTGAACCAGTCGTGCTCGATCGCTCCACGGTCACGCATGCGCTCGAGCACACCACGCACCCACATCACGATCACGCTACTGTCTACGACGTCTGGGGCATCCTCACCAAGCATCTCTTGACGCTCGTACCCGGTGAGCACCCGCCGACCGATGTTCTCAAGCAACATGGGTTCACCCGCATCGACCTGCGCCGCGAGAGTTCCGGTCAGTTCGAGTGTGCGACCGGTGCGCGACTGCAGACCAAACTCCAGCGCAACGTCAAGACGCAGGCGTTCCTTCACCCGCGCCAGAAGCCGGTTCGCGGTCGAGCTCGGGTTCTTCCAGAACTCGGCGAACTTCTCATGGTCGGCAATCTCGGGAGCGAGCAGACGATACCTCTTGTGAGCATCGCCCTCGGCCCCACGCAGGAGCGCCTCGACGACGTCATCGAGCGAGCGAGCGCCCTCCCCAACGGCCTGATAGATCGCGTTTCTGAAGCCGAAGACATGTGCCCTGCTCTGTACGAACCCGGCACGATGTGCCGCATCCTGCACGCTGTCGGTGAAGACGAGCGCCTTCTTCTCTGCCGCGTCAAGATCGGCTTCACCGAACAGTGAGGTGATTGACACCGAGAGCATGGTAGCGATGGCGCTACCCATAAATCGGATGCTGTTGACGCGTCCGCACGACGGGCACGTGTCGTCGTGCGAGGCATCCCCGGCGTCATCGCCAAGGTGGGTCAGCACCGGAAGAGCCGTTCCATTTTCAATATCGACGGAGTTCTCCTCGGGCACCTGACTGCTCAACGCACGCTCGGAGATATAGAACCAGGCCAGCCCCGGCACCTCAACATCAGTGCTTTCTACAAGATCGGCCTCAGCGGGGGCGAAAATAAGCGGGCGGAATCGATTGTTGTCTTTGCTCGCGTGGTTTCGCCGAATATCGGTGTCTGTCGTGGCGAGGTCCTTGCCCGTCGGCGCCAGTTCGATCCCCCATCCGCTGCGACCGCAGTGCCGACAGTAGATGGCGGGAAACGCTTCACGCCCCTCATCGCTAAATGGATCATCGTTGTCGAAAATGTCGACACCGCCGTCATCGGTCCATCTGAACGACGCGGTCGGCCCGGCCACGCGGTCGAGACGGCTCAACGCACGCGTCCACAGGTGCACGTCGATCGACAGTGCTTGGTTGCCGACGAGGTATCTCACGTGGCTCAGCATGGCGAGCACGAGTGTGATGAATTCGCGACGCTGGAGTGTACGCCCTTCGGGGGTTTCGTCTGCCAAAAGCCCTCGGGGAAGAACGCGATCGGCGAGATCATCAAGCGACACCGCAACTGTCGCTTCTTCAATGAGCGAATGCACAAACGGATGCCGTTTGATGAGGTCCAGAATCAGCGCCGTGTCGCTCAGATCGATGTCACGCCGTGGAACCGGCTCCGAAATACCCGTCTCAGGGTGGGGAATACGTTCGCGATACAACCACCCCAGCATTTCCAAGGCGATCGTTTCAGGAGTAGTCACTCCGTCGAGTGCAGAGACGATGCCGGAAACGAACTCGTTCCCCACCTCTTCATCCGGCACGAACTTGCGTTCGCGAAGTCGTTCGTCCGCGCCGCGAGACCATTCATCGGCGTTGAGCCGCGTCTCGGTCACCACTGCTGTTTCGGCAAATGGCTCACCAAACACGGTCTGCGCAAAACTCAACATTGCGGCCGGGTCGCCTTTATCGCCCAGCGTTGCCGACGTAGCGACAGGCGTCATGAGCCCAAGCGTGCGCTCACGCACGTCGTCGGTGAGATCTGGATGCTGCTCCGGCCAGCTCCGCTTCAGTGACATGCCGAGCCGCCGCAGCAGCATCGCGACATCGGTGCCCTGTGCCCCGTCATAAGTGTGGAACTCGTCGAGCACGAGGTATCGCAAGCTCAGCGCGCTCTTCTCCCACAGGGGGTGATCCTCGGGCCGCAGCAGAAGCTGGTCGAGCATCTTGTAGTTCGTCAGCAGAATGTCGGGTGGGTCAGAGCGGATCGACGAGCGCTTAGTGATGAGCTCGGTATCCGTCATCACCGTGCGTTCCGAACTCTTCTGCCCGGTATAGAGTGCCGCGCGAATTCCGGCAAGGTCTTCATGCGTGCTCAGCATGCCCGCTAGTCGACGAGCCTGGTCGTTGGCGAGCGCGTTCATCGGGTACAAAATCAGTGCTTTGACGCCACCTCGACCCACCCGCTTCTCGCGAAGCACGTGGTCAAGAATCGGGTAGAAGAACGATTCGGTCTTACCCGACCCCGTACCTGTTGTGACAACCGTGGGGAGCGGACGTTCCTTGATCTCGCCATCGACTTCTGCGCCGATATTGAAACTGCTCAGCCGTTCGAACGCGTGTGCCTGGTGACCGTAGGGTTCGAACCCTTCGTACCATTCAAGACAGTCGCGCCACCCCGGATCGGCCGCACGAAACGGCAACCGCACGCGGGCAAACGGTCCGCGGAACACGCCCTTGTCGGGGTCTTCAAGAAACCGGCTCAGTGACCCCTGCGTCTCTTTGTCGGACAGCGCGAACGTGGTCGTGATGTACTCGACAAGAGCAGTGCGAACCTCCGCGGCTTGCCGTGAGGGAAGCAGCTCGTTTTCACTCATGACCGCTCCTGAAGAATCCGCTCGAAGTGCGCGTATGCCTGACGCATGTCAGCCTCTCGGTCAAGCGTCAGGAACGGTAACTCGTAGGTGTACTCAACGCCCGATCCGGGATGCGTCGCCTTCCGGTCTTCGTCAGCGATCGCATCGCCCTTCTTGCGCCACTCCTTCAACACCTGGTTCGGCACGAGACGCCCGTTGGCATCGTAGAAATACGAGTTTCGGTCGTATCCATAGAGCACGGCAAACTGCGTACGGTAAATGGTGCAGAGCTCGTCGGCGGTCAGTCCGAGCATGAGTGCAACGATCGCATCAATCTCAAGTTGTGCCTGGCGGCGGTCGATGTCCCGGCGGAGTGGTACTGATTCGTCCCATCCGCTACCGACTTCTCCCAAACCCACAGTGTCAGGGAGCGGTCGAGCAGCCCAATCAACTTTCTGGAATCGACTATCGAAGGCTTCCTCCCACAAACTTGAAAAGACGTCGGTGACGCACGCGAGTCTCAGTGCACGCAGCGCTAGCTCGTCCCTGAGCATGCAGTCATGCACAAAGCTCAGTCTGCTCGCCGCCCCTGCTCGAATCGTCGATTTCGGCGCTACGCGTATTGCAAAGTCATTTACGAGTGAGGACATGAATCCGGACGCTGCAACAAGCGTGCCCACGGTCTCCGCAGGAATACCGAGTGAGAACAAACCATCGACGTGGGCGGCGCCGGGCGGGATGATCGCCGGAATCAGGGTGCGTTCGCCCGTGTTCGCGGCCATGTTACGCCAAGCGATGCGGTAGTGGTCGCGGGCCGGGACGCGGTCGTCGCCCCAGTGCGTATAGGCGGCGTCGTACTCGGCCGGAGACTTCGCCGGCTTGTACGCCGTGACCGGCAGCGCGTCGGGTTCGAGCGCCTCGAGGTCGACTGCCGTCCAGTCCTGGTTGTGCTTCATCGACTCGTTCGGCGACTTATAGAACGGCGTCGCGACGAACAGGTGCGGACCCTGCAAGATCGCGTCGTTCCACGACTCGACGGGACCCCAGCCGACGTCAAAATACCCCTTTGTCCGGTCATTCTTCTCGTGCCATCCAGACGAGAACTCGAGCCCGAGGTCGCCCAACCGCGGCGCCTCGGCAAGCTTCGCGAGCACGTTCGCCGTCGACCGGTTCACCGCGTACACCATACGGCTCTGCCGCACGGGAACGTCATCGCCTTCGAGCAGTGCGTGCCATGTCTGCAGCGTCTCGTCGGTCACCGTCGTGATGCGGCTGTTGTGTGCGCGGAGATCCCACTTTCCTTCGGTGTTCTTAATTCCCGATTCAGGACCTTCGCCATTGTGCTTCTGCGAGCTCTGGACAGTATCTGGGTGATACAAATTGGCCGCATTCTCAAAAGCTACGGCAGAAGCAGCGGAATAGACGTGCACACCGTAGGAGACATGGTGATCAATCTCGAAAAGCTGGAGTTCATTAATGAACTGCCAATGCCGCCGCAAGCGCTCGTATGCTGCTGCGCGCAGCACACCGGCCTTCTCATCCGTAAAATGTGTCTCTGGGTGAATGAGCCCGATCGTTCCTTGTCCACTTGCGTTGCGCCAGGTCTGCTCCATGAAACAGCGATAGAGATCGGGTTGAAGACCCGCGAGGTGTGGGTATGCGATTGGATCGCCGACAAAGGCCGCGGTGACCGCGATGTCTGTCGTTCCGTCAAGTACGGTTTCACGCACGCCGTCAATCGCGAGTGTCTTCTCGCGCATTTCGGCGACCTGGCTCTGCGTCGGTTTGACGGCAAGCTGCCACCAGGGGTCTCCTTCGGCTAGCAGCGCATCGACGTCTGAGCGCGGCCGCACCCACGGTGGGTTTCCGACCTGCAGGTCGAATCCATCCCGGCGAGCAAAGACGGTCGAAAAGTCGAGCTCCCAATGGAAGAATCCGTGATCATTCGCAATGCGCTCCGCGGCAGCGACCCACGGGCGCTCGCGCTTGATCTCGGCGATCGATTTCGCGTTTGCGTAGATCAGTTCTTCTTTCTCGGCATCCCCGAGCGCATACCACTCCGTCGGCAACGAGAACGTGACCTGCCCGTGTGCCGCCGCGCGGCGTTCTCGAGTCGACGCTTCGTGGTGCTCGCCCAGAATCTCCGTCAGGCCGTCAAGCCACTCGTCCAGCGTCGGCGGTGTCGCTTCTCCCGTCAGTGTCGTTGTCAACGGCCAGAACCACAGCGCGTTCCACGCATCCATCACCCGACGAAGCCGCTGGCATGCACCATCGGGGTCACCAAGTTCGCGCTCGATCTCGTGGCGGGTCACGGAGCGGGGCCCCGCGGCATCCTGAATTGTCTCTCGTGGGTCACGCCACAAATCGATGTCGCGTCGGGCCTGCTTCTCGGCGATCTCGCGCCGACGCAGCGCGAACTGCCATAACCGCTCCACTCGGAAGCTCAGCCCTACCAGACGATCGATCTGCTTCTTCGTCGGTTTCGTACGCACCGACTTCTGCCATACCTTGAGCGCGGCGAGCGCTTCGGGCGCCAATTGCTTGGCCTCTTTCGCTTCAACGGCGCTGCCCCAGCCCAGGGCTGGAAGCAAGAAGTGGTGAATGCGCCCTGCTGTCTTGCCTGCAATACGTTCGTTGCGCAAGTTCTCTGCGAGCTCGGCCATGGGGACGGGGCGTGGAACATCCTTGAGCCAGGACTTCGTGAAGACCTCGTCGCGCGAGTACACCGCGCGCCGTGCGCCGATGAGAGAGTTTCCCCGCCGTAGGCGCAGCCCGAACCACGGTGCCTGGAGCCCCGCGACCATGGTGTCGAGCCAGAGCGAGATCTCGGCGAGCTCGACCGCAGTGGCGTTGAGGTCGACACCGTGCACTTGGTGCAGAGCAATCGATGCTTTCACGCGCTGCAGTTCTTGCGGATACGCATCGGGGTCGATGCGTTCGCCCGTCTCGTTCTGCCTGCGCGTGAGATATTCGGCAGCGAGCTGACGCGTGGCTTCGATGGCGAACGCGCCCGAGCCCAGTGCCGGCTCGCACACCGTGAGGTCGAGTATCTCGGCGGCCGTGGTCGTGTGACCGTCTTGATCAAGAAGTTCTTCGAGCGCCTGCGAGACCACGAATTTCGTGAGCACCTCTGGGGTGTAATACGAAGCAGACTGCTGGCGCTCACGCCCAGCGAGCCGATAGACGAAGCTGCCCTGCTTGTGGAGAACAGAGACCTCTTCGCCGGTGATCGGATTTTCGGTCTTGACGAAGTTGTCGGGGTGGATGTCGTCTGCTTTGTCGGTAGCAACGACCCACGAGCCCTTGGAGTCGTCGCCTGCCTTCGCGACCTCGTAAAGATCGGTTTCGGCAAAGAAACCCGTATACGACATGAGGCCCTCATACACCGCGCCGAGCTGGTTGATGCCGAGTTCTGCGTAGCTGATGAACCCACGCTCTCGGCCGCGCTGCTCTCGGCTCAACAACAGGTAGCCGAGCACGCGCTGGAGGGCCCCATCACCGAGGCCGACCTCGTCGATGAGCGCTGTCGCGCGCGGTTCGAAGAGGTCTGCCTTGAGACTATTGAATGTGAGCCCCTGTGCGTCTCCGCTCGCGTCGTCGTGCCTCGCAGTATGCCCCTGATCGACTAGCTCGAAAAGCGTCGCCAACGAGTCATAGAAGTGGGTACGATCTTTACCCGCATGCGTCAGCTCAACCTGCACGAGTTCACGGAACCGTGACAGGCCGTACCCCTCGTCGTACTCCGCGTCACCTACGGGAAGAACGTCAAGCTCGGGCGACGACTCGGCATAGAGAAGGAACAGGATGCGGTAGAGATACCGCAGTGCTTGTTGTGCGAGCACCTGCGCCTGATCTTGCGGCAAGGGCTCTCGACCCTGTGCCTGACGCCGTTCCACAACCTCGTTGCCGATGATCTCGATGGAGCGGCGCACGCCCTCGCGCAAGTCTTTGGATACCCCCACGGTGTGAGCAACGGATTCGTCAAGAACGTCGTCCCACCACACAGTGCCATCCGGCTGCGGCAGCAGCGAGTCCGCATCGATACAGGCAAGCGCGGTGTCGAGCTCGCCTCCCCGTTTCGTGTCGTTGCGGTCGACCACCAGCTGAATGTCGATCGCGAGGTAGCGACCCTCGGGCCACCGCGTGCGTTCGGCCAGGAGCATCCATCGACCGGCACAAACCAGCGCATACGTGGGCGGGGCTTCGTGCAGAAACACGCGCGAAAGCAACCGCGCGACCGACGTAACGGGATGGTTCTCGTCGTCGTCGGGCACGAAGGGTTCAAGAAGCGTCGCGCCATCTTTCGCAAACAGGTCTTCAAGCGTCGCTGCGGGAGCCCCTTCAATCACCGCGACTGCCGAGGCATCCTCGATGTCAGCTGGTGCCACTACCGTGAGCGGCCCGGATGCTGTCGCCGTCAACCCTCCGCGATCAAACCCCAGCGCATGCAGAAGCGGCCGGTAGATCTTCTCGCGAAGACGCTCAGCGTCAACGCCGTCGAGCGCGACATCGACCGCAGCTGCGTCGGTCTGCTCTGCGAGGGTCGAGAACTCTTTCGAGAGCTCGCCTCTCACTGCCGAGAAGCGCGTCTTGGGTGTTTCGATGCCGTCTTTCGCGTCAGCATCCCATGCCTTGCGCCGTTCGATGACACGCGCCTGAAACGACTGTTTCGTCGACGAGGTAGTGAAGTAGTGTTCGCTGATCCACTCTTCACCGACGATGATGGCGTCACTGATCATGCGTTATGCCTCCTCGTCCGCGGGCATTGCCACAAGCAACGGGCGAATGAGACGTTGGTTGGGCAACATTGACTCGGCAATCTCGCGCTCTTGGTCGACTGTATGTGCGCGGGATCGCAGGGAGTGAATTTGTGTGAGCGTGGCGGCATCCGACTTCCACTCGTCGACACGATCGCGCCATGCGCTGACGCGGTTCGTGATGTCTTCGCGCGATGACCGCACCACTTCTTCAATGTTCGATTCTGCTTTGGCGTATGCGACGGGAACCAACCGTTGCGCCGTGCCGATATCAAGGGGTCGCCCGGTATTCACGAGCGACGTGGTGAGCCCCATTTCTTCAATGGCGGCGCGCGCGTTGCCGTGTGTTTCGACCAGCGCAAATGAGGGGTTATCGGGGTTCGGGAATGCGACGGTCATGAACGACAGCGCGACAACCTGGCCACGGCGGTTTGTGAGCGAGCCCTGCACCAAAACTGTGGGGTGGGAAACCGACGTTTGTACCGCGAAGACCTCATTGCGGCTGAGCTCTGACAGGGCGCGGTCGCTCATCCAGTCGAGAATGGGGTGGAGCGGGCCGAGATAGTGTGCTTCGGGCCATATCGTTGTGCTGTCTGGGCTGTTCACCGCGTCTTTCAGCAGCGCCGATGCCCGCTGGCGGGTGGTCGCCAGGGCGAAGTGCTCGGTGACGTTGCGTGCGGTGAGATAGCTCTGCGGCAGCACTTTCAGGCGTTGAGCGAGATCGCGTGGCGGGGTCAGTTCTGCGGTGCCGTGTTCGCGGTGCTCGCGCCACGATACGCCGCCGTGCGACTCGTTGGCGGCGGGCGTTGAGTAGACCTCAGAAAGAGCGGTTGTGAGGTAATCGAGGTCTGAGGCGAACAATCCGCTGCCCTTATAGGGTTCCTCCTTCTCAACGGCGGTTTCGCTGCTCGCCGCCGCGATGTTGGCGAGCAATGCGCCGATCGCGTCGCCAGTCGCGGCAAATGCCTTCTCGACAGTGGGAACGACAGTATCGAGGTCGGAGCCGCGATCGAGCACGGTCATGATCGCTTTCTCTTCGGCCTCCGCACTGTACATGCCCATGAGGGAGCCCGAATCGCCTAGCTGCTGGTGCGCCTCTTCTTCACGTTCGAGCAGACGCTTCAACACACGAACGTCGCCCGTGAACTTGTCATTGCTGGGCGTGAGCAACAGTGTGGTGATCTGAGGGCGTTTGCGCTGCCCATAGCGGTCGATGCGACCGTTGCGCTGCTCAATGCGAATGAGGCTCCACGGAATATCGAAGTGCACGAGCTCGTGGCATTGAGAGTGCAGGTTGACGCCTTCAGACGCAACGTCGCCCGTGATCAAGACGCGGATTCGTGATGATGACTGCTTGAAGCTCTCGACGATTTCTTGCTGCTCGACGTCGCTGAGACCGCCGTGCAGCACCTCAACTTGGTCGGCCGCGAGCCCGAAGTCTTTCATGATGTTGCTGCGCAGCCAGCCCAGCGTTGCGACACGCTCAGAGAAGACCACTATGCGCTCACTCGACGACTTACTGATTCCCACGTGGCGCATGTATTCGACGAGTCGATTGTACTTCGCCGATGGTTGCTGCAGAGAGACCTGTGCGAGCTCACCCAGGTGTTCAAGTGCATCTCGCTCTCGACGCTGCTCGCTCGTGAGCTCGGTGCCGAGCCGTCGAATTCGTTCTGAGACAGATTCGGCGAGCGCGGCCGGCGATGAGAGGAACGCCTTCGCGAGCGTCCAGGGGAAGAGGCCCTTGACGCTGCCCGAGTATGGTGATGATCCGCTGTCGGGATGAAGCCATACCTCAGCCAGCTCGTCGGCAACGGCGTTTTCGGCGGGCGATGCATCGACACGGAAGTTCTGCAACGGCATCCGCTCGGCCCAATCGTCACCAACCTCATCGCGAACCTCGGGGCTGTTTCGGTGCCGCCGAATGACGAGGCGTTCCACCTCTGAGGGGATGACCTCGCCATTCGGCGTCACCGCAGTGGGCTCGAGTAGTCGCATCATCTCGGCGAACGACTCCGCCTTCCCGTTGTGTGGTGTCGCCGACGCGAGAAGCAGCGCTTCAGCATTCTCGGCGAGGATGCGGGCGAGCCGGTTGTTCTGTGTCGCACCCGTGATGTTGTGCGATTCGTCGATCACGACGGCATCCCACCGATGTTTCTTGAGGTGCGCGAGATACTTCTCTTGCTTGAGCGTGTCGATCGAGATGATGACGCGCTTGTACAGGCTGAACGGGTTGCGCGTTGCGGGTAGCTGCTGCCGCACGCGCTGGATACCCACGGAGTCGAGGCGCACGAACGGCAGGCCGAAGCGCGTCCACATTTCGTGTTGCATCTGCTCGAGCACGTGTTTGGGGGTGACGATAAGGGTGCGGTCGCCGCGCCCACGTCGCACGAGCTCCGAGAGAATCATGCCGATCTCGATGGTCTTCCCGAGGCCGACGGCGTCAGCAATGAGGATGCGTGGTCTGAGGTTCGCGGGGTCAAGTGCCTTGAGCACGGCACTGCGCTGATACTCGAGGGTGTCTGACAGCATCCGCGTTGAAACGGTGAGCTTACCTTCGTTGAGCGGAATCGCACCTTTGCGCAGTGTGGCGTCGAGCCAGAGGCGCGCCCGCTTGTATCCTGCCGACGTGTCTGCCACGACGCGCGCCTCGCGCGGATCGAGTGGGGCGATCGTGTCGAGTGACTCATAAAACACGGCCGACGTGTCGCGAACGAGCTCCGAAAGCCCCTGAACGGAAACTTTCATGCCGTCTTGAGTCATCTCGGTGCTGGTGACGATCCACTCAGCATCGCGGACGATCACGGTCGACCCCGGCGCGACGTTCAGCTGACTCTTTGGGCTGGCTGTTAGCGCCGTATTAGTCACTCGTACCTCTTTATATGCGACGGCGTTCGCCCTCTGTAGTTTTTGGGCGCACTACATCGAGACTAACGAAGCATGCCCTCGGATGCGTGCAGTCGTAGGTAGCCACTTCTGGGGGCATGTACAAGATGATTCCGCGAGTCACGTTCACAGTGCGGCACTCCGACGGACGAGACTGAACATGCGTCGAGTCGTTGAGATTCCAACAGAGCAGTTGATGTCGGGGCAGGCCGATATATTATGGCCAGCCCCTTCCAATGCGCCCTTGGAGTCACAGGTGATCAAATCCGTCGGTCAGAACCCTCTTCACGAGCTCTTAAGCTCTGACACCAACATCGTTTACCACATTCCGGCGTACCAGCGTGAGTACTCCTGGGGCCGCTCACACTGGGATGCGCTGTTCGATGACTTACTCGAGGAAGAGCGTGGATCCGGCCACTTTCTCGGCACCATCATTTGCGTGAACCGAACTCAAGATGCTGCCCACGAGTCAGTGCTTGAACTGGTCGACGGTCAACAGCGTATGACGACGCTTTCGCTACTACTCCTCGCGCTCTATAAGTCTCTCAACATGATCGTTGACGAGCTCGACGAGGAGCAGCGCGCGGACCTTGTTGGTCTCAGAAAAATGCTGACGTTGAGGAACCCTACTCGCGCACGCTTGCGTCCCCAGACCCAGAATTCAAATAGTGATGATTACTTGACGCTGCTCCGCGAGGCGGGGCTTGACGTCGGTGGCCCGTCGACGACGTATGTCGGGGTACGCCGTCTCGCGAAGGCTCTTTCTCATTTCCAGCAGCGTCTCGACAATTACGTGGAATCAAGCGATGAGCAGCGCACAGCATGCTTGCTCAGCTTTTACAGTCGCGTCAAGCGTTCAATACTTGTCAAGCTCGAAGTTGAGTCGAATGCCGATGCATTCATGCTCTTCGAATCACTCAACAACCGCGGCCTTCCACTAACACCCATCGACCTCATCAAGACAAGCATTCTGTCCGTGGCCGACCGAACAGATGGAACGTCAACGGAGTCCGCCTACGAGTCATGGTCTCGTTGGCTGGATGTTCTCGGGGACGACTACACCGACCAGGAGCGCTTCTTCCGCCAGTTTTATAACGGGTTCAAGAACGAATGGAACCTGGGGGTCAAGGGCGTGAGCGTGGCGACCCGCTCTAACCTGATCAGAACGTACGAGGAAATCTTGAAGTCGGACTTGCCGACGTTCCTCGATCGGATGGACACAGCGACGAGTGCTTACGGCAAGATCGTCAATTCCACAGCATCCGATGATTCAAGCCATCTCTCTGATGCGCTCAGGGATCTCGCGCGTGCTCAAGCGGCGCCCTCCTACATGCTCGTCATGTATTACCTCGTCGAGCGAGCCAGATGGGGGCTCACCGATTCGGACATCACTGACCTTGTTCGCTTTTTCACGAAGTTCTCTATCCGGAGAAATCTTACGAACACCCCGCCGACTTACGATCTCGACAGACTGTTCATCGACATTATCGAGACGACACCGTCTGGCGACGCGGGGGCTGTCAAGGCACACGTTTTCGACCGACTCATTTCTGTTTCTGCGTCGGATGACGAGTTTACGTCACAGCTCAGGGGGCCGATATACGAAGAGAACTCGGCCGTGACGCGGTTTGTTTTGATCGCGCTCGCCCGTTCTCGTATGACGCGCGAGACCGTAAAGGATTTGTGGGAACGCGTCCCGCAGGGCGGCGGTAAACGGGTCTATCTCTGGACGATTGAGCACGTGCTCCCCCAGGGATCGGCACTGCCGAGTACGTGGATAGCCGACCTCGGCGGCGTTGAGAATGCGCGCGAGATTCAGGAACGTAGCGCGCACAAACTCGGTAATCTGACCCTGAGCGGCTACAACTCCACCTTGAGCAACAAGTCGTTTGCTGACAAACGTGATCGGACGGACAATCAAGGACGGCCGGTCGGGTACAAGAACGGCATCAGCCTGAATGAGACTCTTGCACGTTCGGACGCCTGGACAGAGGCCGACATCGACGCTCGTACAGAAGAACTCGTTCCTCAGATTCTGGAGTTGTTCACGTTGGACTCACCGGCGGCGCGGTGAAACCGAACAGGAAAATCGATGTATTCGATGCTTGAGGAGCACGCGATCCGCGAAGACGTCTTTCGTTGGCTGGACCGCCGCCTGGAGTTCGGCACGCCCGAGGTCTCGCGTGAAGAGCTTACAAACTACACGTACGACGGGGTACGCATTCCGCTGCTCGACGCTTCACGCGGCATCCGGAATCCTCGGGATTTTGACGCGACCCTTAGCATTATGACCAGCTCGAAGGGACCCTACGACGACGCCGTCACCGACGACGGTTTCGTGCACTACCGCTATCAGTCCCGAGAAGGCGGGGACAATCGAAAACTGAAGCGTGCCCATGAACTCGGTGCTCCGCTTGTGTACTTTCACGGCATCCGACCTGGAGTTTGCGTTGCGACGTATCCGGTTTACGTCGTTGCTGACGACGAAGCGAATCGTACGTTCCTCATTGCACTCGACGATTCTCTGCGTTTTTTTGGTGACCCGCTTCATATGTCGGACCACGAACGCCGATACGGCGAGCGAATGGCACGCCAACGCCTTCATCAGCCTTTGTTTCGGGCGCGCGTCATGCATGCCTACGCGAACACATGCACCGTTTGCCACCTCAAACATCCCGAGCTTTTGGATGCTGCGCATATCGTCCCGGATACCGATGCGGACGGACTTGCCGTCGTGCCGAACGGGCTCACTCTGTGCAAGATGCACCACGCAGCGTACGACCGCAACCTCATGGGGATCTCGCCCGACTACGTCGTGCACATCAATGGCGATCTACTTCAAGAAGTAGATGGGCCGATGCTCAAGCGCTGATTGCAGGAAATGTACGGGACTCAGCTGCTGATGCCTGAGCGGCGACGCGATCATCCTGATCGTGCACGCTTGGATCAGCGCCACGCTGCTTTCGCCGCATGACATAAGCAAAGCTGAGTTCTCAAAAGCAACATCGACACGGAACCGACAACAAACGATGGCAGAATTCCGGGTGTGGGGCCGACGATGGCGAGTTTAAGTCAGCCGAACCGAGCTACAAGGCGGTCATAAGCTGAATCAACCTTCTCGTCTACTTTGCGCCGCTCAGGCGTGAAGTACCAGTCGATGACTTCCTGCGCGCCTTCAGCAAATCTTGTTCTCGCGACCCATCCTGGCACTAGCCGACGAATCTTCGCGTTGTCGAACCAAACCGAATGCGAGTAGTCGCCCAGTAATCGGCCACCAAATTCTGGAAGTTCGCGAGCGATCGACTCGCTAGCTACGTGCACAACCTGTGCCTCAACGTTGAGAAGCCGAGCAAAAGTGCGAACGATCTCGTTCCAGGTGAGGTGTTCGTCAGATGTGATGTGTATGGCGCTGCCGATGGCGTGTGGATTACCCAGGAGCTCGACAAATGCTTCGGCAAAGTCGCGAGAATGCGTCAATGTCCACCACGTGGTGCCATCCCCGTGAACCACAACGGGCTTTCCGGCCAGCATCCGGTTGAGCGGTGTCCAGCCGCCGATGAGAGGCATGTTGCCCCCGTCATACGTGTGCGACGGGCGGACAGTTGTGAACGGAAACCCGGTCTCTCGATAGGCCGCAGTCAAGAGGTCCTCGCCAGCGATCTTGTCGCGGGAGTACTGCCAGAACGGATTTCGCAGTGGAGTGCTCTCAGTAATCGGAAGCGCTGCAACAGGCTTCTGATACGCCGACGCAGACGATAGGAACACGTACTGGCTAATCGTTCCGGCGAACGTCTCGATGTCAGCCGCCACCTGCTCAGGCCGGTAGGCACGGAAATTGACAACTACATCGAACTCACGGCCGGCAACTGCGCGGCGAATGCTTCCAGGAGCATCAGCGTCACCGCGAAGTTCGACGACGCCGTCTGCGACCGGACGCTCGTGAGAGACCCCGCGGTTGATGTTTGTGACCTGCCATCCCTGCTCGAGAGCGCGTTTGGCAACCCACCACGAAATTATTCCGTTACCACCGATTATCAACAGTCGTCGCATCGCGCATTGTTCCTCTCGAGAACCCGTCTGCGAGAACGAAACTCGTCTCTCGCGTTCTATGCCGGCGTTGCCTTCTCGCGCCGCCATCTGGATTGCAACTCACACAGCGCGGGCTACCCAGCTAGGCCCAGTTCAGTACGCCAGGTGAGATGCAGGCTTTCATATGCATCAGCGGATGCCGGGTGCGGCTGAATCACACTACGTCGCCCTTTCCGCCCAAACTGCGTCACGTCAACTCCGGCCCCGTCAAAGGCCAGGAGCGCCGCGCCGAGAATCGTGACATCTGGTTCCTCGCATACTTCGATCGTTCGGCCGAGCACATTTGCCCGAAGCTGGGCGAGTGTGAGCGAGCGGGCTGCACCTCCGGCCAGAATCAGGGTTGCAGTGCCTCCCGGGTCGAGGGCATCGACGCCGTCTCTCACAACATGCGCAGCTCCTTCTGCCGCAGCGAGTAGAAAGTGCTCCACACGATGCTCATCGCGCTGCCCGTAAACGGCGCCTGCACGCCCTGCTCGCCAGTATGGGAATCGGGCCCCTGACAGACTCGGATCAATGACGAGGCCGCCCGCCCCCGGCCCGATCCGCTCGTTCGCGGACTCTATAAGCTTCGCGGCGTCCGTCACACTCTCTAAGCCGAGGAGCGAGCTCCATCGGGTAAGTGCGCCTCCGGTCGCGCCGGTAGGCCCACCCACGCTGAAGCCGCCGAGTGGATAAGGGTTCACAACCGCGCCAGCCGGTACAGTCACCGGATCAGGAGTTATGCGCAACAGGACGTCCGTCGTTCCCGCGATATCGGCAATAAGATCGTCACGATTGCGCAGTACGAATGCTGCACCTGCAGACCCGTCAGTAGCGCCAGCTACTACGACGACGCCGTCTGCCAGTCCAAGCTCACGGGCGATGTCCGAAGTGACAGTTCCAACCACATCAGTTGCGGTCCGTTGATCTGGAAGTTGGGCCGGAGTAAGTCCCGCCAACGCGATCATCTTGGCCGACCATTCCCCGTCGGCCACTGCGCTAAGACCCGAGTAGGCAGCCGAAGTTCTATCCGTGCTAGAACGACCCGTTAGCCTCGCGACGATAAAGTCTTTTGGAGTAAGCACTTGCGAAACGCGCTCGGCCATCGCTGGGTCAACATGCCTCAGTGCAAGAAACGCAGCACCTGCACCTCCACTGACGATCGGTCGCCCTGTCTCGCGCAACAGAGAGGATAGTTCGTCCCCTGCTGCCTCTCTGATGAGATCGACTCCTGCTGAATCAGCCCAACCACGCCCTGGCCCAACTGATACGCCCTCCTCATCGACAAACACCGTCCCCACGTGGCCAGCGATACCCATCGCCACAACAGCTTCTCGAGCTTCATCGGGCAAGCTGAGCGCGGTCGTGACGACGTCGCTCCACAGCGTCTCTGGAACGAACTCGACACCGGAAACTGCATCAAACCGTGCTACTCGCGCTGAAGCCACTACCGTACCGGCCCCGTCGACGATGGCACTGCGCACCGTCGACGAGCCGATATCGATCGACAACACAAGCGGGGCGGTCATTGTGTCACCTACTGGCCACTCGCTTCGTAAGGCATGAACGCAGGATACGTCCACGCATTCGCCGAACGGTCGAGCGGCACATCAATCAAGGCGGGGCTGCTGCCTCGGAGAACCTCGCCGACACGACGCACGAGGGTGTCGAGGTCCGGGGCCGTCTCACCGTCGACTCCCATGCCGCGAGCAACGAGACCGAAGTCGACGGAACCGAAGTCGACGCCAATTGTGCGACCGTCAAAGTGCAGCTCTTGCTCCTGGCGAATGTTGCCGTAACTGGAGTCATTCAGCACGACTATGCACACGGGGCCGCCGACGCGCGCAAGGGTCTCCAGTTCACCGGCGCTCATTCCCAGCGAGCCGTCGCCGATGAGTGCTAGTACGGGTCTACCAGGATCGATCGTCGCCGACGCGATTGCCGAGGGGAGCGCGAACCCCATGTTCCCGAAGCCAACCGGCTTGATGTAACTATTGGGCTCGATGATCTGCCAGAGAAACGACCAAACGCCGGGATTGCCCGCATCAGGTATGAGGAGTGTGTCATCCGGCGAGACCTCGCGAAGACCTCTCACGATGTCCGCCGGTGAGAGAGGCGCTACGTGGTCTCCAGGCGTGATGGCGGAACTCTCCCACCACACGCGATTCGCCTCCTGCAATTCGGAAATCCAAGCGCTGCGCTTCTCTCGCTCATTTGCAGCGCGATTCCCGATGGCCTGAAGCGTGGCCTCCGTGAAGGATGCAATGTCGGAAATGATTCCGGCGGTCACCTCGCCATAATAGCGTCCGATCATCGCGGGGTCGATATCCACTTGAACGACCTCGGGGAGGTCTCGACGCCAGCGAGTTGTTGACACCGCGTTGAGACTGTTACCCAGAGCGAGAACGAGGTCTGCGTCTCCGAGCACGCGGGTCGAGATCGTGGTGCCCATCCGGCTCACGGCGCCAAAGACAAGTGGATGCGTTGTCGGGACAGCGCCGATACCGTTGAAGGTGGTTACGACTGGGATGTTGAGGGCTTCCGCAAGCTTGAGGACAGCATCGGATGCATTGCCACGGTTACCGCCGTTTCCGAGCCAAATGACCGGGCGTTCGGCCGCAACGAGGCGCTCAACTGCGGTGGCGAGTCCCACTGCGTTGGGGGCCGGACGCTGCGAGACCCACTCTCGGGCAGGATGCACCTCAGGAATAGCCGGGGGTTCTGCGACTGTGCCCTCAATCGTGTCACGCGCGAAATCCAGGTGCACTGGCCCCGGATTACCCGCCATTGCGTTGACGTAGCTCTCCTCCATGGCCTGCTTAATCGAGGAGGCGTGCGCCACCAGCCGGCTGTACTTCACCAGTGGTTTGAACAACTCAACATGATCAGCGTTCTGCGCGTCGTCCTTGTGGATGTTCTCGCCATTGTTGTTGCAGGTGAGGACAAAGCCCGGACTCGAGTCGCGGAAGGCTCCTCCGACACCGGTGAGGAGGTTGGTCGCGCCTGGGCCAGTGGTCGAAATACAGGCAGCAGGTTCACCAGTCAGACGCCCATAGGCATCCATCATTACCGCCGCCGCATTCTCGTGTCTTGTGTGGACGAACTCAATGCCCGGTGTATCGATAATCGCATCGGTTATCGCCAAGGTCTGTCCGCCGACGACGCCGAACACGTGGCGGACGCCGAGCGAGACGAGCATATCGACAACAATCTGGCCGCCGGTTTTGGGGTTTGTCATGTGTAGATCTCCATTGTGATAGATGGTCAGTTAGTGGGGAGCTTTGCGGATGCCCAGCCGACTGTCGTGAGCCGGCCAGCAGAATTGCGGGCCCAAACATCGAGTAAGGCGATCTGGCCTCCGTCGTCACATGCATTTATCGCCGTGACGATTCCGCTGATGGTTATTGGTTCGAATACGTTGACTGGCGCGAGAAATTTGACGCGCAACCAGCCAGTTGTAAAGAACGATGCTCCGAACGCATGCGCCAGCCGCTGAGCAAAGAGGCCGAACTGTTGAGCGCCCTGCACAATTGGCTGCCGGAGCCCGCCCTCGCGCGCCGTCGCGAGGTTGTTGTGAATATTCGTGACGTACTCGCCAAGTCGCGAGAACACAGCGGCTTGCTCGAATGTCACGGTCCTGATCAGTGGAGTGAGGACGTCCCCCACTCGGGCGTCTTCGAGGGTAGCGACCTCCCGTGAGCTTGCTGGGACTTCACCAGTTACAGGCCGATCTGCGCTTGTTGTGCTCCCTCGCCCGGCTACCGCGCCAGGCATCGTCCTGAGGATTTCGATGCCGCGATGTCGAACGATGCTTCTCCCATCATCGCCCACAGCGCGGGCTTCCATGACGACGTAGCCGTGATTTCGGCGTTCGTACGCGTCTGTATAGCCAGCGCTGAGAGTGACGACTTCGTCCAATCGAACCGGATTGTCGAACCACATCTCTTCCTCCGTGTGGAGGCCAACAACCTTGCTCGCCGCATACACGTTGGTGAACATCTGCACGAGGTCATTGCAGAGGAGGGCCGGTTGCCCGATGCGTCCCCCGAAAGGGCTGTCGTTCATATACCAGGAGTGGTGCTCGTCTTGAGTAAATGCGTATCGCTTGATCTTGTGATCGTCGACAACTTCACTGACGGTTCCCAGATCCTCGGGGATAACGAGATTCTCAAACATCGGGTCCTTTCGACCCGATTCCAATTGCTCGATCGCGAGATCGGGAACGCGACGCGGATCTGTAAGGTCCCGCCAGCGTGCTTCCTCGATCAACAGTGCCTCCGTTTTGTAGTTGACTAGTAGTCTATACCAATTTTTATCGTTAGTTCTGTGCGATGTGCGCCGCTGCGCGCACAGCTAGAGCAACTGACGTGGCTGTCGGGTTGCATGCGGTTGGAGTTGGAATGACGCCATTGCCACCGACAGAGAGGCCGTCTACACCCCACACGCGTCCGAAACTGTCACAGACGCTCGCACCATCATCTGTCTCGCCCATTCGAACAGATCCCATGATGTGATAAGACGCCCCATCCTGAAGGAGCGCGGGCCCTCCGCCGACGAAACTGCCGAGCGCGTCCCGTATATTCTCATGGGCACCCATCATGTTGTGAACCGTCGCATGATCACGATCGTTCAGTTGATAATGGATTCGAAGAGCAGGCATGCCGTAAGCATCCGTTTCTCTGTCGCTGAACCCAATACGGTCGCGCGTGTCGAGATCTTTGCACCCAAAGAGCACGACGCCCACGTAGGATCCCGGCCAGGGTGATGCGTGCTCATCGAGCGCGATAGGTGATGCATCGAGCTGCATCACCTGAACCGAGAATGGGAAGTTTTCTCTGTCGTAGGGAATCCATGTGACTCCTGCATCCCGATCGAGCCCGCCGGCCGAAGCCTCTGACTCCCCACGCGCTAGCTCTCGAAAGCGATCATCGAGCTGTACGAACGACCGAGCATCGAGGTGATCGTTCACGTAACGACCGAGCGCTTGAGGCCGGATGCCGGATGCGTACATGAGTTGTGGCGTGCGATACGCGTCTGCAGCGACAAAAACATGACCGCTGGAAACACGATATTCTTCGCCGCTGACCAGGTTACGAAGCTGCACACCGACAACACGATCACCCTCGCGAACGAGCGAGGTAGCTAACGTGTTTGCGCGAAGCTCGAATCGTTCGCTCGGCGACGCGAGAAGTCTTTCGAGAAGCTTCTCCGTACCGGCGAACCCAAGCCTGCCATCGGCGTCTGGTGTCAGTGCCAGTGGCATAGCCTGAACAGGTCGCTTCACGAAGCTATCGAACTTCGCGCCAATCGCTGTCTGTACGCCCATGGCCAGCTCTGAATCATCAAAAGCACGCTGCGTCACCGAAAGTAGCCGATACCCAGCAGCGAAATCGTGGGCAAACTCGTCGGGCGGAATGAAGGGAATCAGCTCACCTTCGCCTGGGGCAGGACAAGCGCACGACCAGTGCGCGCCCATTCCACCCACATTGGACGACATAGCGCCGGCCGGAAATCCCTTCGAGTCCGATGCCACCATTCCATCGGAGATGAGAAAAGTACCCGGTCGAACGCCGATCGGAAGCCGCCCTTCGGCATCCGGAGAAATAGCCCGAGGCGGCGGCAACCCCCGTCGTGATCCCAGAGGTCCCTGCGAAGCTACCTGTGCGCGTTCCCGATCTGCCGCATCCCCAGTTCTACGTACATGACGACCCGGCGGCGAAGCCACGAGGGGGCCGCACTCGACCATGAGTATTGACGTTTCAGGCGCAGACTCTGCGAGAGTACGAGCGAAGGCGGTGCCGGCGGGACCACTACCCACTACAACCACGTCGACTGTGTTCCTCGTCATCGCGTTACCCTTTCAGCATCCTGCGCCGGTGCATGATTGTTGCTTGCTTTCGATTCCTTCGACACGAGAGTGAGCGCGCACGGCGTTACGTGCGAAGCAGCGCGCCGGACGGATCGATCTCCTCGCGAATTGCACGCAAAGTCGATACAGCCGGGGCCGAGGTCTCTGAGAGATCTTCAGCGGTTTCGGGGTCGAACGACATCCGAGACCGAACATCCTCAAGAGTTACGCCACTGTGCAGCGAGCGAAGGCGCATCCGCCCGTCGGCTGTGAAGTCGAACACCCCGTGGTCTGTCACGACTAAAGAGGGGCCACCTCCCGCATATCCGAGCGATTCTCTGGAACGCGTTCCGTTGCCGTAACCGAAGCTGGTTATGTGATCAACGTGGTCAACGAAGACGCGTGAAGACAGATCAGTGACGATGATTGGGCGACGGACAAACGCGAGGTGCTCAGGCTGAGCAAGGCACCCGACGAGACGGACCTTCGGCCGTTCTGGCGTTCCAATCCGGGTGATATTGAGATTGCCGTGCCGGTCCACTTGAGCAGCAGACTCGAAGCTCACGTCGAATTCACCTCGCACGAGCATATCGACCTTTTGGCCTACGTCTGCTGGCGCGTAGGCGCCTCGCCAGCGAGTGATCGCATCTTGCGTAAGATGCGCGGGTACGTCCGTAAGGTCCGGGCTCAGAAGATTTCCCCAATAGATGTCGAGGCCGGGAGCGTGATCCAGTTGCGCAAGCCGAGCCGCTACTAGCGGGATTCCGACTGCAAGCGTGAATGCTCGCCCTGACGTGCCGACACCGACAAAGACAACGTCGTCGTCTCTGAGCGCCGCACTGATCGCAACGGCCATCAACTCATTTCGAGTAGGCGTGATGTCAGTCATTGGAACCCGCCTTTAAGGAGGCCAGCCGCTTTGCACCGACCTGCCTCAGAAACGTCTCATGGTCTTGGGCGTCTCCCACCGTCTCTTTGAGGTACGTCACGAAGGTCTCTTCTGATCGCGCAGCATCGACCCAAGCCTGAAGCTCAGTCTCATCTTCGTCGTAAAAGGTGTCGCAGCTACCGGGGTAAGCGCCGTACGGAGCCTCGCAGACAGCAGTCACTTTGGTGTGGGGGATATACGTGAGATTCGGTCGACGGGCCACTTCTGCGTGCGGAATTACCCGCTCGACGGACACAATCAGTTGAGTCGATGCTGCACCCATAATGAGGTCAATATCGTCACTGTCGCGATGAACCGGCCATACGATATTTCCGTACTCGTCTCCCGCATATGCGTGTAGCAAAGTTACATCGGCGTGAGCAGCCGCGACAGTCTGCAACTCGGTGCCCGTGTAGGGGCAACTGACGGACCGAATGTCGTCGCGCTCACTCATCTCCGTTCCCCGTATTGGAACCACGGGCAGGAATGGTAGCCCCATGGCCGCCGCGCGAAACCGCGCAGTCATAAAGGACTCCGATTGGTCGGTGACTCGAATTCGACCTTGCTCAACGGCACGACGGAAGTTCGGCGCACCTCCCTGCCACCACATACCGACATAGATCCCCTCCCAGGCTCGAACGCAACCCGCTCCCACAAGAAGATCAGTCGCTAAGCTCGATGCCCACGTTAAGAGCGATAGGTCACGCACATCGCGGCGAACAAGTTCTCGACAAAGCGCCAGCGGCTGCCTTCGGAGGAGCGACCCGCCCAACGCGACAACGTCGCCGTCAGATACGTGTGAAGCCGCTTCTGAGAGCGACTGCAATTTGCGTTTCATCGCTCCTCCAGCACGCGGTGGAGGAATTGCCGCAGACGGGGATTCTTTGGATCCGTGAAGATCTGCTCAGGCGACCCTTCTTCACCGATTACTCCGCTGTCGAAATAAAGGATTCGATCCGCGGTCTCGCGAGCAAAGCCCATCTCGTGAGTCACGACGAGCATGGTCATGCCTTCCTCCGCCAGCTCTCGCATAACCTTTGTCACCTCGCCCACCAGCTCGGGATCCAGCGCACTAGTGGCCTCATCGAACAGCATGACCTGGGGTTGCATCGACAAGGCGCGAGCGATGGCGACCCGCTGCTGTTGACCACCAGAGAGCTGCTGGGGATAGGCCGACGCTTTATCAGCGAGGCCGACACGCTCAAGCGCCGAGCGAGCGACTTCCCTGGCTTGCTCCCGCTTCATCCTTTTCACCTTTCGCAGGGCAAGCGTGGCGTTGTCCAGCGCACTCAAGTGGGGGAACAAGTTGAATTGCTGGAAGACCATCCCCACATACTGATGGACTTCTCGTGCGGTCTTCCGTTCGTGAACTCGCACGCCGTTCACAGCAATCTCGCCTGAGTCCACGGTTTCTAGACCGTTTATCGTTCGGAGTAGCGTACTTTTTCCGGAACCACTTGCACCAATGATTGCGATGACCTCGCCTGCCTCAACAGAGACACTCACGCCGCGCAGTACCTCGTTGTCTCCGAAGCGCTTATGGACGTCCTTTACGTCAACGATCATGCAATTCTCTCCCTTCTGGTAACGCTCCGCTTTTCAAGGGCACGTGCCGCGAGGGAAAGCGGGAAGCTGATGATAAAGAACATGGCGGCCACGACGAGATAGACATCGAATGAGTTTGCGCCGTGGTTGATGATGACCTGGCCTTGCCGAACGATGTCGTAGTAACTGATCACGGATGCTAGTGCCGTGTTCTTGACTAATGTGAGGTACTGGCCGAAAAGTGGCGCGAGAACAACCGGAAGCGTTTGAGGAAAGACCACATTCTTGATAATGCTCAAGCGCGACATTCCGAGGGTCGTTGCGGCCTCGCGTTGGCCAGCATTCACCGATTCGAACCCGGCACGGAAGATCTCCGATATATATGCGCCCTGGTACAGAGTCATTCCGATAAGTGCCGCGATGAACACGGTTATGCCTTCGAGTTGCAAGTAGGCAGCGCCGAAGTAGATGAATAGCAACTGCACAAGTAGCGGTGTACCGCGGAAGACCTCGAGGTAGATCCGGAGCAGGAGGCCAAGGATGGGCACCCGCGCATAGCGACCGAGCCCGACAAGGAACCCGAGCACGGTACTCGTCAAGATCGAGACGACAGTGAGCACGAACGTCGCGAAGAACCCTTCCAAGAGTAGGCCGCGGAACTCCCAGATCTGCTCCCAGCTACTCATGCGGGATCACCCCCCACTCGAAGCTTCTGAGATCGGCGGATACGGAATCTGAATTTCGTCTCGACCTGCGGCTTGAAAACTCTGCGGGCAAAGACGTGCGCAGCGAATGCGACGACGTTCGTGAGCACAAGGTAGAAGAGCATTGCGAAAGCGAAAATGGCCAAGGTCTCATAGGTAATGCCGTTCACAATTCGTGCAACGCTCGTCAACTCGTTTACGGCGATCGTGGAAAGCAGCGAACTCGCAAGGATCATGTCAATGTACTGATTAATGATTGGGGGAAAGACCGTTCGGAACGCCTGCGGCAAGACGACGCTGAAGAAAGTGTGCGTCGAGGAGAGACCAAGAGAACGCGCCGCCTCTAGTTGTCCGGCAGGAACGGACTGAAGCCCGGCCCGAATGACCTCGGCCAGGTAGGCACCCGCGTTGATGGCAAGCGCAATGACACCTGCCAGCAGCGCAGACAGGCGAATGCCGATCGATCCGAGCCCGAAATAAACAATGAATATCTGGACGAGGACTGGCGTGTTCCGAAGCACCTCTACGTAAACGGCGCCTACAGCTCGAATTACACTCAATGGCGACAATCGCATGAGCGCAACAAGCGCTCCTAGTACCAGCGAAAGGGCAAAGGCGACTGTCGAAGTCCAGATCGTCACCCAAGAGCCGTTGACGAAGAGCTGGGTATAGTCAAGAAAATTCACAGGATGAAAGACCATTCCTCTCGCATCGGGCAGGGGTCGAGTAGCGGCGAGCTGCGACGAGACTCGCCGCTACGTCACGGTTCAGTCTTCGAGCCCTTTGAAAACCTCGTCGGGTGCAGACGCACCAAACCACTTCTCGTAGAGTTCCTTTCCTTTACCACTCGCATGGAACTCCTCGAGGAACGCATCTACCTTTGCTTTCAACGACGAATTGTCCTTTTGCAAACCAAGCGCAAAATCCTGCAACTCGTCACCGACTACTCCAGGGACGATTCTCAGTGAGCTGTCTTCCTTCGCCAGGGCGTATGACAGGACACTAATGCTGTCAACAATGGCGTCAGCCTGACCTTGAGCGACGGCAAGGCGCGTCGCGACCGCGGTATCGTACTGTTGAAGAGTGGCATCTGGAAACGCTTTTGCTGCGACCGTTGCCCCCAAGGCGCCTTTCTGCACCGAAATGGTTTTGCCGGAAAGGTCGTCAACCGAGGTGATGTCCGATGACTCCGCGACAGCAACTCCCTGATATGTGTTCATAACCGGATCCGAAAAGTCAATCTGCTCCCTACGCTCAGGAGTGTTGGTAAGCGTGAACGAGATTACGTCTGCTTTACCACTCTGGATTGATGGGATCCGCCCGTCGGCCGTCACCTCAAAGATGTTTGCTTTGACACCAAGGAAATCTGCCAACTCTTTCGCGACGTCGGTGTCGAATCCGGCCGGGTCGCCGTCTTTCTCAGTAAGGCCAAAAGGTGGCGTCGTGAGGCCAACGCCAATGTTGATGACCCCGCGCTCCTCAATATCTTCCCAGGTACTTCCCGACGAATTCGACGCACCGTTACCGGCATTATCATCGGAGCCTGGCCCACTACCGATAGAGCATCCGGCGAGTAGGGCGACTGCAGTTATGCTCGCTAGGATCGCGGCAGGGCGCCACCCTCTCATTGCCGAGCGTTTAGGGTTTGAATTCGACATGAAGGCTCTCCTTCGAGCAAAGCCGAGCTGGTGCTCGGCAACGATTTGTTACGGACTAGTCATATAGACGACTAGCGGGCTTTCTCAACACTACCGGTCGCGACGTGGCTGTCAAGTCATAAAACTGAGCGGCTTTGATTCAGTTTGACATCCTCGTCGACAAAATGGTCACATATAGATGTCTGGACGTTTAATTCTGCAGACCGCCGAGTTCACCGATGAGGATCTTTCCTCCCAAAGAAGGGAATAGAGAGCAATGGTAGCCCAGCCGCTCACCGGCCTGAAAGTCCTCGACCTCACCCGGTTTATTGCCGGGCCGCTCTGCTGCCAGATATTGGCAGACATGGGTGCTGAGGTGATCAAGATCGAGCGACCGGGGGGTGAAGACTCCCGTAAACTCGCACCCTTTTACCAAGGTCACAGCATCT
Source organism: Paramicrobacterium agarici (assembly GCF_002563955.1). Classification (NCBI taxonomy): domain Bacteria; kingdom Bacillati; phylum Actinomycetota; class Actinomycetes; order Micrococcales; family Microbacteriaceae; genus Paramicrobacterium; species Paramicrobacterium agarici. The sequence continues at coordinate 806,558 of NZ_PDJE01000001.1, read as the reverse complement.
ACACCATGCTCTACAGTCGGAACAAACACGGAGGAACGCTTGATACACGCCACCCGGAGGCGCTTGCCATCCTCGAGGATCTGATCCGGAACGCGGACATCGTCGTTGAGAACTATCGGCCTGGAACTTTGGACGCGATGGGCATTCCTTATGAGCGAATGCAGGAACTCCATCCGGGAATAATTCTTGTGTCCATTTCCGGCTTCGGTCAGACTGGCCCGCTTGCCGGTCGAGCTCTCTTCGATGGAATTGCCCAGGCTGCATCAGGCCTCATGAGCATGACCGGCGAGCGAGATGGCCGACCCACGCTGACGGGGGCGTTCGTAGCCGACTACATCGCTGGTTACCAGGGCGCCATTGGTGCGCTCCTCGCTGTCTTGCACCACCGCGCTACAGGGGAAGGCCAGTGCGTGGATGTCGCTTCTATTGACGCGCTCTTTCCTGTGCTCGGTACTGCCCCAAGCGCCTGGGCGATGAACGGCACCGTCATGGAACGCAATGGCTCTCGGGACCGCATGAGCGGACCCGCCAATCTGTTCGAAACGAAAGACGGGTTCCTCTATTTGCACGCAGGCACTGATCCCCTATTCCGCCGCCTCGCCGTCGGCATGGGGCAAGCTGAACTGGCAGACAACGAACGCTTCTCAACCGTTGCTTCACGCATGGACCATATTGAGGAGATCGAAAGAATCGTTGCGGAGTGGATCGCGCCGCTGACCTGCGCCGAGGCAGGTGAGGTGCTTGAAGAAGCAGGGGTCCCTTATGGCAAGGTCGCGGGTGTCGATGAGATAACCGATTCGGAGCAGATCGCTGCGCGCGAAATGATGGTCGACGTCGAGCACCCTGTCTTGGGAACACTTAAGTTGCCCGGTATTCCAGTCAAACTCAGCGCGACACCAGGAAGCATTCGTAAGGCTCCTCCATTGGTCGGTGAGGACAACGACTTCATTTTCGGTACCCTGCTCGGCTATTCAGACGAGCGGATTCAGGAGTTGCGCGACGAGCAGGTCATCTGACCGTGGTGCGAAGACAGTGCGCTTGCCCTGGCGCGCAGATGGGGCGCGGCTCGCGTGAAGCTCGGTGACTAGGCTTCACAACCTGAGGGCGCTGAGAGAAGGACGGTAAGTATGGCACACCCCACGAGCAACGTAAAGGTTGCAATATGGCGCTAACACTTGCCGCCAATATCGACCTGCTATTTACTGAAGCAGGCGATGTGCCCGCGCGCCTGCACGCTGCGGCCGATTCAGGGTTCACAGCAGTTGAACTCTGGACCACGTCAGACCGCGACACAGACGCCGTCCATCGGGCGGCGTCTGAACGCGGGGTCTCGGTCACTGCCATAAGCGCGGAACCTCGAATAAACATCGCATTCCCCGATGCGAATCTCAATGCGTATTACGACGGCATTGCTCGAACAGTAGAGCGAGCGATCGCACTCGAGTGTCCACGCGTTCTGGTCAGCGGTGCGACGGGATACCTTCGGATGAAGCGCTCAGAACAACTCAAGCGTGTTACTGAAATTTTTGCGGAGGTCATTGCCCGCACCGAAGACTCAGGGGTCACCTTCATGACCGAGAACTTCAACATCCGCGTGGACCATCCGGGCGCTCTCCTCGACCGTACCCGCGATGCTGTACAGATTGCCCGCGACGTCGGCTCCTCCCGCTTCGGAGTTCTCTACGACCTATACCACTCGATGACAGAAGCGGAAGATCCTGCTACCGAGCTCGCGGACGGCCATGACGTCATCTGCTATCTTCAGATCGCAGACGTTCCGGGGCGCGGCGAGCCTGGGAGTGGAAACGTACAATGGCCGACGCTGCTCGACGTAATTAGAGCTTCTGGATACGACGGCACGATTGGGCTTGAGTTTTACCCCACGACCGCCACAGAGACCGCGATCCGCTACATCCAGAAGCTTGTCTCTACGTAGATCGCTCACACCGGCAGCGACGTTACGGAATGGGATCTGGACATGAACCGAGGTTAGGTGCATCTCCCGCCTGTTCATCGAATGGAGTCGCCTAGGTCCTAATATGAAATCAAATAGTCCAACAAGGAGGTAGACGCGTGGCCAATGCCCCGCTCTATGAGGTGATTAACCGAGACCTGACGAGCCAAATTCGGTCAGGCAGGCTTAAGCCGGGCTTTCAACTCGAGAGCGAGTCAGGTCTCGCGAGGCGATACGGCGTCAGTCGAATGACCGTGAGGCAAGCTCTTTCACAGCTCGAGTTGGAGGGCCTTGTGACACGGCGTCAAGGCGCTGGCACTTTCGTCAGCGAGCCGCAATCTATTGAGCGCCACGCTGGACGTCTCGCACCATTTCATGAGGAGTTGGGTCTCGAGGCGGAAGAGATCAGCACTCGCATCATCTCACGGGACGTCGTAGAACCTCCCGAGGACGTCAACGCACAGCTCTTCGCCGTTGCCGGGCAAACGGCTCTACGACTCGTACGCGTCCGGTCGTATCAGGGCCGCCCAATGGCGGTGCAGACCTCTTGGCTGCCGTACCTGAGAGCTCCCGAACTCGCGTACGCCAAGTTCGTCAAGGGATCGCTCTACACGACGCTCGCTGAGCGATTCGGAATTACTGTCGTTCGCGCAACTCAGAGGATCTCCGGTGCGTTGGCAACCGAAGATCAATCGTCACTCTTGGATATTGCGCCCGGCGATCCCGTTACCCATATCTCACGCCTTGCCTGGGCAAGCACGGGTGAACCGATCGAGGTCGCGGAAAGTTTCATGGTCCCCGGCTTCCGGCTTGTTCTCCAACTCGAACGATAAATCCTAGACTAGAAGTATAGAAGACTAGTCGGATAGAATCTGACCGACACGTTCTGGCAACATCTTCCGGCTGCATCGTGCCCTCCGGGTCACATGGGAGGCCGCATCGCATAGGAATGTGTTCGTCGAGGAGCACATGCGTTCTCCCTCGACTGCGTTACACAGAACCTTGAGGAGTGATGATCGTGGCAGACGACCTATTTAATATTCGCGGCAAACTCGCCCTTGTCACCGGCGCAAATCGCGGGATCGGTCGCTCATTCGCGAAGGCACTTGCCACACGCGGGGCCGACATTATCGGCGTAAGCGCCTCCATGCCCAGCGATGGAGGGCCAGCTGGTGCCGACGTCCGCGCCCTCGGGCGCTCGTTCGATGCGCACCGGGTTGATTTCGCAAATGTGAACGAGGTGTCGGCTTTCGGCGACTCTATCGCGACGGGAGAGCGCCCGATCGACATCCTCGTCAACAATGCGGGCACTATTGTCCGCTATCCAACAGTGGACCATCCTCTTGACGAATGGCAACGGGTGATCGACGTCAACCTCACTTCGCAGTTCGCACTCACCCAAGCAATTGGGCGCCAGATGCTCGACCGGCGCGCCGGCAAAGTGATATTTACAACCTCGCTACGCGTCTTCCAGGGGGGCAACGGAGTCGCAAGCTACACAGCGTCAAAGTCCGCGCTCGCTGGTATTGTCCGCACTTTCTCGAACGAATGGGCCGAGCACGGCATCGGAGTCAATGGTATCGCTCCCGGCTACATCGAGACCGAGAACACCCGTGCGCTACGCGAAGATGCGCCCGCCTATGACGCTGTGAAGCAACGAATCCCAGTAGGACGCTGGGGGCAACCAGACGACCTCAGCGGCGCTCTCATCTTTCTCGCGAGTCGCGCTAGTGACTATGTTTCTGGAGTAATTCTGCCCGTTGACGGTGGATGGCTCGGTCGATAACGATTCAGCCAATACCGAGCAATTAGGCGAGCCGCTTGGCGTTGTCCCGGTTTGGGACAAGATAGATCTTCTCGCGGCCCTCTCGCTGCGCGACAAAGGCGGCCTCGTAGTCGGTCAGTGGGAAGGTGCGCGTCGGGATCGCCTCGAGCGGGAGAGACTGGAGCATCGCCACCGCACGCTCGTGCGTATAGGGGTTGATGATCGAACCCACGATCGTGAGCTCCTTGTCGTAGACCTCACGCGGAGTGAGCGAGAGGGCGTCGTCTGGTGCGGCCACACCAAAGACGAGGAACGTGCCGCCCTTACGGATGCGATTCAGCAGGTCGCGGGCAATAGCCGCGCGACCGACAGCATCCACCACCGAATGGAAGCCCTGCTCCCCCGCCAACGTAGCGACCTCTGGCGAGTCGAGTTCGTCGGGGTGGACAGCGAGATCGGCGCCCATCTTCAGCGCGAGCTCGCGGCGCGACTCGGAGGGCTCTGACACCACGATCGGCGTCAGACCGCGCGCCTTCGACAGCGCCACGAGCATCGCCCCGGCGGGACCGCATCCGGAGATAAGAATCGACGTGCCGGACGTCGGGTTGAGGCGGTCCATCGAGTGGATGCAGCACGCGAGGGGCTCCGCCATCGCGCCGATGAGCGGGTCGATCTGCGGGTCAAGCCGGTACAGGATGCGCGCTGGCGCAATCATGGTCGTGGTCATGCCGCCGTCGAGCTTGACGCCGTACCCCTTCTTATTGATGCACAGGTGCTCGTCACCCGAGCGGCAGTACGTGCACGCGGTGCAGTACTTGTGCGGCTCCACGGTGACGAGGTCACCCACGGCGAGATCGGAGGAGTCATCGGCCAGCTCACGGACGACGCCGCAGACCTCGTGGCCCATGATGACGTTGTCTGCCGAGGGAAAGTTGCCTTCGAGAATGTGTGTGTCGGTACCGCACAGACCCACGGCGAGCACATCGATCGACGCTTCGCCCGGAGCCAGTTCGGGCAGAGGTTCGTCGACGAGGCGCAGACCATCGGTCGTGCTGTGCCGGAGTGCCGTTCGGTTCATTGTGCTGCCTCCTGGCCTTCTTCGAGGAGTCCCGTCAGACGGGAGATGTGGGCGCGGGCCGCTGCCTCCGCAGCATCCGCATCGTGTCGAGTGAGCGCATCGAGGATCGCCCGATGGTCGGCGGTCGCGCGGTGAACGCCGCCGCTCAGGTTCGTCGATCGCATGGCCACGATGACCTGGCCCTGAATCTCTTCGAGCATGCGGATGAGCACGGGGCTTGCCGCGGCATCCCGAATCTGCCTGTGGAACCGGGCGTCCAGGTCGATGTGCCGGTGGAAGTCGTTCGGGTCGATCAACTCGTGCTCGCTGAGCACCGCGTCGAGGTCGGCGAGCACGGCGTCGCTGATGGTCGCTGCCGCAAGACGCGCGGCCATGCCCTCGAGCGCTTCGCGTGCGTGGTACAGGCTCACGAGCGCGGGGCGAGGCGGAAGGTAGACGACAGCGCCACGGTTGAACTCCTCGATCGCGAGGCCCTCGCGCACGAGCTGCAGAACGGCGTCGCGCACCGGACTGCGGCTGAGGCCGAGCTGCTTCGCGAGCGAGGGCACCGCGAGTCGCGACCCCGGCGCGAGCTCGCCGGTGAGGATCTTCGCGCGCAGAAACTCGTGAACGCTCGTGCCCACGCGCACGGGAGGCTCCCAGTCCACGTCGTCTACCCCGCCTTCGCCTACTGTGCTCGCGTGAACGCGGTGACGAACCCGGAGTACGTTGCCGCGATCTTCTCGAGCGAGCGTGAGCGAACACCAGCGTCCGTCGGCGCGGCGGCGAGCGCCTGCACTGCTTCCCACCAGATACTACGGCCGATGGCGAAGCCGACGAAACCTGCCCGCGCCGCGGTTTCGAGCCATCCGTTCACGGTCTCGGTGTCGCCGCCCGCGCCGAGCAGAATGCACTCGCCGCCGTGCTCGTGCGCCAGCTCGACCGTCTGTCGCGATGACTCGAGGTCGCCCTGGTGCTCGAGCTTCCAGATGTCGACGCCGACCTCGTCAAGAATCTCGCGCATTGCCTGACGCGTGAGTTCGGGGCGCAGCTCCCACGCGTATCGCTCGGCGTCGCCGTCGACCTGCGCCAGCTGCTCGTCGGTCGGCGGCACGAGCAGCTCGAAGAGAAACTCGCAGCCCACGTCGCGCGAAATCGCCGACGCCTCGGCCAGTCGGGTGCGCTGCAGCGCACGCTCGTCGGCCGGGTCAGCCGGGTTGTAGCGCACGAGCACCTTTGAATAGGTTGGCGCGAATGCCTTCAGGTAGCCGCGCAGATCGTCGGGCTCGGTCTCGTACACGCGCTGCCCCGCACGCTCGATGGGAAGGGCGAGAGGGATGCTGTGGGCCAGCGCCCGCTCGGGAACGCCGGGCCCCAGCTCGGGGTCGACGAGAATCGCGGCGCCTGCGACAGCATCCTCTGTCGTCTCACCTGCTGTCGCCGCCAGCAGCCCCTCGAAAATGAGGTGCTTCGCCTCGGTCGTGAGCGCACGCTGCCCGGCCGTTGCCGTATCGGTGTGGCCAAACAGGGCGTTCGTGAGCCAGGGGCGCTGGTCGGCCGCCAGGATCAGCAGGTTGTCGCGGGTCATCAATTCTCCTCGTGGGTGATGTAGGGCTTGACGAAATCGCCGTCAAGGAATCGGGTGAAGGTTTCTTCGAGATCGCCCAGGCGCGTGGGCGTCATGATCGTGTCGCGCAACCGGGCACCGTGCGAGCGCAGCAGGTCCCAGTTGTCAGCGACTTCGGACGGCGGAAAGTAGAACGAGCGCACCGTGAAGCAATCGGTGCGACGCCAGCGTGGTGTCGCCGGCATGACGTACGGGTCGTTCGACTCGCCGAGCGCGAGAATCGCCCCGCCAGGTTCAACGAGGTTCTGCGCCGTGGCCCTAGCGGGCTCGGCGCCGCTCACCTCCGCGACCACCTGGTACTGGTTGATCGACTCGAGGTCGCGCGCGGCCGTCGCACCAAGCTTCTGCGCGAGCCCCAGCCGGGACTCGTTCGGATCCCACGCGTGCACGGACGGGATCCCCATGGCCAGAGCGACCGAGATGACACCGAGACCGAGCGGCCCGCAGCCGATGACGAGCAGATTCTGGATGCCGACAGGCTGCGTTCGCGCGCCAAGACGCAGCGCGTGCGCCGCCGTTCCGAACGTGTCGAGGGCGAGCACGGCGACATCGGAGGGGATGTCGTCGGGCACGGGAATGAGGCACTGGGGCGGAACATCCATGTACTCGGCAAAGCCACCGTCGAACTGCCAGCCCATGAGGCCCTCGAGGTTGTAGCAGCGGTTATTCTGGTGCTCCAGACACGCCTTGCACTCGCCGCAGCTCACGGGAATGAAGACCACGACGCGCGTTCCCGCCTCAGGGGCGCCGGGCGCAGACTCGACGACCGTGCCCACGACCTCGTGTCCGGGCACCACCGCGGCGCCGCTGGCGAGAAGGCGCTTGTCTGAGCCGCAGAGCGCGCAGACGTCGACCCGAATGCGAGCGAGGCCCGGCCGCACGTCGCGAAGCTGCTCCGTCGTGAACGAGACGACGCCGCTTCCTTGGAAGTGAGCGCTCGTGTTGGTGATGGCCTCTGTCATTTGACGGCGCCTCCTGTCAATCCGCGCACAAGCCAGCGCTGCGCGACGATCGTGAGAATGATGGCGGGTAGCGAAATCAGCGTGCTCGCGGCCATGAGACCGCCGTAGTCACTCGACCCCTGCCCGATGAAGTTGAACGCGATGACGGGCAGCGGCATCGTGTTCGAGCTGGCCAGCGCTAGGGCGAACAGAAAGTAGTTCCACGAGAAGATGAAGCTCAGCGTGACAGCGACCGAGATGCCCGGCGTCACGAGCGGCAGCACCACTTGCGTGAACCGCTGCATCGGGCTGCATCCGTCGATCAGTGCCGCCTCTTCGAGGCTTTTTGGAATCTCTTCGTAAAAGGGAATCAGCAGCCAGATGCACAGCGGCAGCGTGATGATGAGGTGCGCCGCGATCAGCACCATGAAGTTGAGCGCATCGTTCGACGTCGCGCCGATCTTCATCGACATGATGAAGAAGGGAACGACGAACAGGACACCGGGCGCCATGCGCGCCAGCAGCGTGCTGAAGCCTATGCCTGGAATGGTGCGCCGGGCGATGACGTAGGCCGCTGGAACGCCAAATAGCAGTCCCAGAATGGTCGACCCGCCCGCGATGATGAAGCTGTTGCGGATGTAGTAGATGAAGTCGAAGCGCTCGAACAGGTTGATGAAGTTGTCGAGCGTCAACGGCGTCGCGATGTTGAAGATGCTTCCCGTGATGTCGACGTTGCTGCGGAACGCCGACCACAGCATGAACAGCACAGGCACGAAGAAGATCAGTGCCGCAACAATGTACCCGGCGTACGTCAGCGCATAGCTGCGCCGGCGATTTCTCGTACTACTCGACATCAGTACTCCTCTTTCGCACGACGGTGAAGATGGCGGCGATCAGAATGACCAGCACGAACAAGCTCAATTGCAGAGCCGCCGCATAGCTGGGTTCTTGATCGATGAACGCCGCGCGGTACCCGTACACGTTGAGAGTGTTGGTCGCATTGACGGGCCCGCCCTGGGTCATGATGTAGATGGTGTCGAAGAAGCGGATCAGGTCGACAGTGCGCAGCAGCATCGCGACAAGCAGCACCGAGCGCAGCAGCGGCAGACCGACGAACAAGGCCTTCTTCACGGGGCCCGCACCATCAATGGATGCCGCTTCGAACGGTTCACTGGGAAGAGAACGGATGCCGGCAGAGATGATGAGCGCCATGAACGGCGTCCACTGCCAGATGTCCACTATCGCGATGGACCACGGCGCCATCTCCCGACTGCCCAGCCACACGACGGGATCGAGGCCGATGGCCGTCAGCAGCTGGTTTGCAGCGCCGAGCGTGGGGTCGTAGATGAGCATCCATACCAGAGCGACGGCTACCGAGGCGGTGATGGCCGGAATGAGCAGCAGTCCCTGGAAGATGGCACGCCCGGGGACGTCGCGGCTCAGCAGATATCCGAGCGCCAACCCGAGAACGGTCTCCACGACAAGACACACGACAAAGAGCTGAAGCGTCACGAAGAGCGAGTACCAGAACTCGGAGTTCTGGAACATCAGCACGAAGTTGTCGAAGCCGACGAACCCACTGTTGTTCCCCGCGATGTCCTGGTCGGTCACCGAGAGCCAGATCGTGTAGAGCACCGGAAGGAGAACCAGCGCTACCGTCGCTACGAGAGCTGGTATGAGAAAGGGAAACGTCCCCTGCGACACGGGGTCGAAGCTCCTCCGACCCCGTGCCACCGGGCGCTGACCCCGTGGTGTGACAATGGTCCGCGTCGTTGACATATGCGCTATTTCTTATCCAACTGTTCGTTCAGCTTGGTCTGAATCTCTTTCGCGGCTTCTTCAGCCGTCGCATCGCCGAGAATCACCTTGCCGATGGCGTTGCCGAGGGTCTCGCGCATGCTCGGGGCCTTGGTGCCTACCGGACCGACCTCGGTGTTGCCGTTCTCCTGAATGTCGGCGACGGCTTCAAGCCACTGCTTCTCGGTCGGCGTCGAGAAGTTCTCGACGTAGCTGGGGTCCTTCGCAACCGAGTCACGCGGCGGAGCGATCTCGGCCTTCGTCAGCTCAAGCTGAGTCTCAGGTGACGTCGCCCACTGCAAGAACTCCCACGCGGCATCCTTGTTCTCCGAGAACGGCGACATCGTGACCCCCCACGACAGCGCCGTCGGTGCTGCTTCCACAGATCCAGCCGGCATCTTCGCAACGCCGACCGAGTCGCTCACCGTGCTGTTCTCGGGGTCGAAGACCGAGTTGAGCTCGTTGCTCGACTCCAGCTCCATGGCGACCTTGCCCTGCGCGAACAGGTTTGACGACTCGGTGAAGCTGTAGTTGATCACGCCCTTGGGTCCGAAGTCGCGGGCGAGCGTCGCGTACTGATCGATCGCCTTCACCGCTCCGGGCTGGTCGAAGTTGGCCGTGCCATCATCCTTTGTCCATTCGAGGCCTTCACCGTGAAAGAACGGCCCGAAGTCGAACGCGATCGCCGGCGCAGCGCCGCGCAGAGTGATAGGCGTAATGTCGCCCTCTTCCTTGATGGTCTTCGCTGCCGCGAGTACGTCGTCGATGGTTTCGGGAACCTCGATGCCGAGGTCCTCGAAGACATCGGTGCGGTAATAGAGCACCGGCCCCTCGATGTTGATCGGTACCGCGATGACGTTCCCATCGGCATCCTTCATGCCGTTGATCGCTGACGGCGAGAAATCGTCGACCTTGTACGAATCGGGAGCCTTCTCCAGGTAGTCATCGAGCGGCTGGTAGTAACCGGCCTCTGAGAACTGCGGACCTTCGCGCGACGGAAGCGTCATGAAGACATCCATTGCCGAGCTCTTCGACTGCAGGTTGAGCAGGATACGGTCGCGAGCCTGCTGCTCGGCGAAGGTCTGGACGTTGACCTTGATGCCGCTTTCTTCTTCGAACTGGCTGATGAGCGGTTCGAGGCCGCGCTGCCAGGGGTGGTTGGACAAGACGACATTGATGGCACCGCTCTCTGAAGATCCCTCTCCCGGGGATCCGCAGGCAGTGGCGCTGCCAGCGATGACGGTGGCCGCCACAATGGCACCTACCCGCCAAGCAATCTTGGACATCGTTCCTCCTTGATCGATTTCTCTTCGGTGTTTGTGTGTTGCGACGCGCTAGGGAAGCGCGACGAGGGGGGAAAGCCAGGTGTGAAAGGAGCGCAGCTCGCGCGGATCTGCCGCGTGCCATTCCTTGGGCACGTGGCGCACGCGGCCGCCGACCTCGCTCAGTGCGACGGGCGCGATGTCGCTGGCACCGTTGAGGCTGGCCATGACGCCGCTCGGGCCGCTCGGGTCGCGGAGCCAAGCGCCCGCCGTGGCCCCGAGCTCACGAGCCTCACGGGCATCGACCGGGCTCATGAGCGCCGTGTTGCAGCGCTGGGCTGTTCCCAGCACCTCGCCACGGGCGGTGATGCCGAGACGGGTGGATGCTGTCTCAGCGAGCACCCGCGCGACACCGCCCTGGATGAGCTGCGCATGGTTCTGAGCCTTGACGGGCTGCTGGGTCAGCTCAGGGGCGACTCCCTCGCTCACGATGACGAGAGCGCGCCCCTTCGCCCGCAGCACATCGTCGATGTCGGCGATGAATGCGTCGAGGTCGAAGGGCTGTTCGGGGGTGATCACGAGGTCTGCAGCGTGCTCCGGGTCGTGGTCGTGAAAGCTCCCAGCGAGAGCGAGCCAGCCGGTATCGCGGCCCATCACTTCGACGATGCGCAGCTTCTCGACGCTGGCCATCGCCTCGTGGTCACGCACCATGTCGGTGATCGTCGCGGCGAGGTAACCCGCGGCGGAGGCAAAGCCCGGCGTGTGGTCGATGCGCACGATGTCGTTGTCGATCGTCTTCGGTATGCCGACGGCGCGCAGGTTCGAGCCGTTCTCCGTGGCGCGGTTGGCGATGGCGTCGAGAAATGCCATTGTGCCGTTGCCGCCGATGAGGCTGAGCCCCGTAACGCCACGTCGTTCGAGGTTCTCAACGATCGTGTCGAGATCGTCGCTCGTCACCGCACGCCGGCCACCGCGCAGCCAGGAGCCCGTGCGAAGGAGCTCGTCCTCCGATGGGCGGACGTCGGTGAACTGCCCCTCGACGAGAGCCTCGGGGCCACCGCGCCCAAACAGCACGGGCTCTCTTCCGACGGCGTCGATGAAGCCCGCAAGGCTGCGGTTCACGACGGCCGTCGGCGCACCCGTCTGCGCGATCGCTATGGTCACACCGACTCCGTCTTCGTCGCGATGGTGCGGAAGTGCTGGTGGGCCTCGAGTCCCTGTCGACCGCCTTCGTAGCCGAGCCCTGAGAGGCCGATGCCGCCGAACGGTGCACCCGGGTAGTTCGGAGTCGCGGTGTTGATGCCGATGATTCCTGCGCGGAACTCAGCCGCGACAGCATCCGCCCTGCTTTCGTCTTGCGTGCAGACGTAGCTGGCGAGGCCGTAACCGGATGCTCGCTGCAGGCCAAGTGCCTCGTTGAGGTCGTCGTACGCGATGATGCCCGCGGCCGGGCCGAAGACCTCGTCCGCGACGAGTGTCGACGACGCCGGAGCGTTCATGACGAACTGGGGTGCGGCGTAGTGACCGCTCGTGGGAAGCTCGGTCTGGCCGAGCAGCGCCTCGCCGCCTGCCGCGACGGCGTCGTCGACGAGCGATGCCACGCGCGCGGGGTCTTTCTCCGGAGCGAGCGCACCGAGGTCGGTTGCCGCGTCGCGCGGATCGCCGACGACAAGTGACGATGCCGCGGCTGTCAGTGCGTCGCGGAAGTCCGCCTCGAGCGAGCGCGGAATCAGCACGTTGTTGGCGCCGATGCATGACTGCCCGTTGTTGCGGAACTTCGCGATCATGAGCGTATCGACGGCTGCGTTGATGTCAGCGTCGTCGAGCACGACGAACGATGCGTTGCCTCCCAGCTCCATGACGGCGGGGGTGAATCGCGGAGCGATCTGCTCATTGATGATGCGGCCGACGCGTGTGGACCCGGTGAACGAGACGCAGTCGACGCGTTCGAGCCACGGGGTGACGACGTCGGCAGGCGTCCCGAGCACCGTGTTGACGACGCCGGCGGGAACGAAGCGCTCGATCAGGGCCGAGAGACGAAGCGACGAGAGCGCGGCGAGCTCTGCGGCGCGAAAGACGACGGTGCAGCCCGCGGCGAGCGCTGCCGCGATCTTGCGTGCGGGAATCGAGACGGGGAAGTTCCACGGCGTGATGACGGCGACGACGCCCATGGCCTGGGGCTGAACACGGTGCGTGATGCCGGGAATGACGCTGAAGTGCTCGTCGCGCTGCGCCTCGAGCAGATCGGCGAACGCGTCGAAGTACACGGCTGAGAAGTTGATCTCGCCCTGCGCTTCGGCGAGCCTCTTGCCCGTCTCGGTGCTGAGCAGCCAGGCCCAGCTGGACTCGCCCGTGGCGGACGCTTCATCCCGAAGTGCTCCCGCGATCGCTCGCAAGGTCGCGACGCGCTCGTCGACTGGCGTGGCCGACCATGATCCGAACGACTGCTTGGCGACGTCGAATGCGCGCAGGGCGTCGTCGGCTGTGCCCTGGAGCACGTCGCCGAAGGCGTTTCCGTCGACCGGGCTGATGGCTTCGATGCGGCGGCGGCCTTGGCCGTCAGAGACGATCTCTCCGCCGATTCGGACGCCGCTTTCGGACAACTGGTTCACTGTGCCTCCTCAGAGAGTGGGACGAGATACGGAGCAAGATGCTCAAGGTCGATGTCGACGCCGAGGCCGGAGACGCGGGGCACGGCGACGGTGCCGTTCGGGGTGAGCAGATGGTCCACGGGTTCGCGCACGGGATTCTGTCTGATGTCCCACTCGAGCCAGGGGGTCGTGGGGTTCGCTGCGGCGAGCTGAATCGAGATCGCCGTCGAGTACGCACCGTTGTAAAGGTGCGGCGCGACAAGGGTTCCCGATGCTGCGGCAGCGGCGACGACCTGCTGGTAGTCGGTGACACCGCCGACTTTGCCAGCATCCGGCTGCACGATCGACACGCCGGGCTGCGCCAGGTACGGCAGGAACGCCTCCGAGCCATAGAGGTTCTCCCCCGTGGCGATCGCGATCCCGGTCTCCGTGAAGACGCGACCCAGGTGTTCCGGAGCGTCTCCACTCACGGGCTCTTCAATCCACTCAATGCCGAAGTCACGAAGCATCGGCGCCATCGAGATGGCTTCCTCGAGCGTCCACCCCTGGTTCGCATCGCCGAAGAGCCGAAATCCATCACCGAGGATGCTGCGAGCAACTGCAAGGTTCTGCTCATCCGTTTCGCGACCGAAGCCGAGCTTGACCTTCGCCGCGTGAAGTCCGAGGTCGAGGCACCGCTCCGCCGATTCTCTGACACCGCTCGGACCGAGGCTCGACCCGTAGATGGGAATCTCGGTCAGGGGGTCATCGCTGAGAAGTGCAGAAAGTGCGACCCCACGCTGCTGCGCTGCTCGAACCCAGAACGCCTGGTCGATTGCGCTGATCGCCTGGTAGACGGGTCCGATCGCTCCCCATTGCCGAGCGACGCGCGTCAACGACGACAGCAGCACGTCGCGAACCGCGGCCGTGCCGGTGAATCGTCGGCCCACGAGGAGCGGGGCGATCCCCTCAGTCACGGTCGCAATGCGCTCACGCCAGCCCCACGACGGGTAGTTCACCCAGCTCTCACCGGTGGCCACCGATCCGTCGTCGAACTCGACGTCGACGAGAAACATCACTCTGTGTCCGAGAGCGCCGAACGACATCGCGACGCCCGACGTGATCGGTGCGCGATAGACGCGGCAGCGCACGTCCGTTACCGCATTGTCGGGTACCGACGCGTGCGGGACGGACTCACAGAGTTGATCGATTTCAAACATTGCATGCAGTGTTGCATGACTGTGAGGCGAGGTCAAGCGCGAGCTCGAAAAAGTTATGCGAGAACGAACGAGACGCCGGCCGCTGCGATCTTGTCGGCGATGCCCGGCTCCCACTCGCGGTCCGTCGCAATGCGAGAGACGCGCTCGAGTCCACACACGCGCACAGCCCCGCTCGCATTGGCCTTCGTCGCATCGGTCGCGAGAATGACCTCGCCGGCCGCATCAATCATGGCGCGCTTTGTCGCCAGCTCCACCGAGCTGTGCACGTACAGTCCATCCTCGTTGACCGCACTCGCTCCGAGGACGAGCACGTCGATACGCAGTTCCCTGAGGGCCGCGACAGCGCCAGGGCCGACCATCGCCTGATTCTCGTGCAGCAAGTCCCCGCCAACGCCGATCACGCGAATCTCCGGCCACTCCAGCATGCTGGCGAGCACAGGCACCGAGTGCGAGATGACGCAGCCGGTGAACTCCGGAGCGAACTCCACAGCGCACGCGTGAGCCGTCGTGCCCGCATCGACGCCGACCACCCCGTCGCGGGGCACAATGGTCTTCACGGCTTCTGCCACACGCTTCTTCGCAAGGGAATTGCTGTGAGTCCGACGCGAGAACCCCGCGGGCGGCTGACGTCCGGCGAGTAGCCGTGCGCCCCCGTGCACGAGTTCGAGTTCCCCCTCATCGGCGAGCTGCTTGAGGTCGCGCCTAATGGTCATCTCGGCGACGGCGAACTCCTCGCTCAGTGCATGGACGGCGACATGGCCGTCGCGGAAGAGCCGCTCGAGGATGAGTATTCTGCGCCGTTCTGCGCCGCCGTGACGAAGCGACTCTCCCCAGGTGTTCACATCTCGCATGCTAGCAAGGCTCTGATAGAGTGCGAACACAATGTTCGTTTTCTCACATTTTGGACCGAAGGATTCTCATGTCTGATCCGACTACCCTCGCCCGGCCGTCTGGCGGGTTCGCCATGCTCGCCGTCGACCAGCGCGAGGCGCTGCGTGACATGATGTCCCGCGCGCGCTCGACCGACATCAGCGATGCCGACATGACGGAATTCAAAGTGGCGGCGACGCGTGCTCTCACTCCGTACGCCTCAGCCGTTCTCGTTGATACAGAATTCGCGTGGGATGCTGTCGTCGAACAGAACGCGGTCGCATCGTCATGCTCACTCATTGCCGCCGCCGACCGTTTCGTCGCGGGCGAGAACGAGTTCGTCCGGGAGTCCACGTTCGACACGTCGCTCGACTACGAGGCTCTCAAACGCCAGGGAGCGAAGGCCCTCAAGCTCCTCGTGCTCTGGCGAGAAGATCAAGACCCGCAGAGCCGCGTCGACGAAGTGCGCGCCTTCGTTGACGCCTGTCGCGAGCTCGACCTCGTCTCGATCATCGAGCCCGTGTCGCGCGGCCGGTGGGACGGTGAGCCGACCGACGTTGAAGCGGGTGTTCTTGCAGCGGCGAAGGAACTCGGCGATCTTGGCGCCGACATCTACAAGGCCGAGGTTCCGTTCAAGGCGGCCGAGAGCGACGATCGCGTGTATGACGCGTGTCGTGAGCTGACGGACAGCATCAACGGCCCATGGGTCGTGCTTTCCTCCGGTGTCAACGCCGAGAGGTTCCCGGATGCTGTCGCAATCGCCTGCCGCGCGGGCGCGTCAGGCTTCCTCGCCGGTCGCGCTGTCTGGGCTTCGGTCTTGGGTGCTGAGTCGGTCGACGACGAGCTGCGCACCGTCTCGATTCCGCGGCTGGAGCGTCTCGGCGCTATCGTCGACGAGAACATTCGCAACTGACGTAAGGACCCGACCGTGACCTGGCTCTTTGCGCTCTGTGCCGTCACGGTCGGGTCTGCGCTTCAGCGCGTTACCGGGCTCGGCTTCACCCTCGTCTCGGGCCCGCTCCTCGTTCTGGTGCTGAATCCTTTTGACGGCATCGTTCTCGCCAACATCCTCTCCGCGCTCATCGCCCTCGTCGTACTCGCGCGCACGTTCCAGCACGCTCAGTGGCGTACGGCCGGAAAGCTGTCGATCGGCATCGTCGTCGGCGTGCCGATCGGCGCGGTCGTCGTCTATGCGTTGGATGCTGACATGCTGTTGATCCTCGTCGGCGCGCTGACGACCGTCGCGGTCCTGATCGCCCTGACGCGCAGGCCGATGCCGGTGTTTCGAGGAACTACCGGCGCGATCTTCGCTGGCACGCTCTCGGGCTTCAGCAATGTCACCGCCGGTGTTGGCGGTCCCGCGCTGGCGATGTTCGGGGCGGCGACGAAGATGTCGATGTCGTCGTTCATCCCGACCGTGCAGGTGGTCGCGCTTCTCACCAACATCCTGTCGGTCGCGGCGAAGCCGCACATGTCGCTTCCGATTCCTCTCGTCATCGCCGCGGTCTGCTGTGTTCTGGTCGGCCTTGTCGCCGGCTCATTTCTGCAGCGCGTCATCACGCCCACGCGCGCGCAGACCCTCGCCCTCGCGCTGGCACTCGCGGGCTCGCTCGCGGCAACGGCCCGGGGCGTCTTTGCCCTCGTTAGCTAGGTCACTTTCTCCACTGCGTTGCCGACATCGGACAGCCCACCGTGCGCTCGTGGCGAGTTCAGATGCTGATTACGCTCTTGTGCATCCCAGTAGTCTCTGAATAGTTGCCACGGTTCGTCATCATACGAGGACTCGACTCTCGAGCATAAGACAGTTGTTGCCGTCACCACGCTCTGAAGATGCGCGCACGCCGTTCCCCACTCTCTCGCGAGTGCGAGATACTGCGCGAGCCCGAACCATACGTCATCTTCCAAATACCGATACCTCAGCGTTAGAGGCGCTGCGGAGCCCGCAAATCCCGCGAAAGTCTGCAAGCACTCCAGGAGAGTGTCCCCTCGCATGCCCTCGGCTTCGTAGTACCGCAGCATCCAGTCTTTGAGCGTTAGCGGTTCGCCGCCCAGAGCTTTCACCAGCTCCAGCCGTTCTGCGTCGAGCGCTTCCATGAAGCGCGCCGTTGCTGGCGACAGCCCCTCCCTGTAGAAGAGGAACGGCTCTGCGTTGTCGATGCGTGCAGCATTAAGAAGCACAACCGCCGGGTGGATCATGTGGTTCGCATTCGACAGTGTTGTTGTGCTGAGGTCGCTAGGTGTCAGGTGCGGGAAGTACGGGCTGTAATCCCTCACCAGCGCGTCCGTTCTGTCTGCGGATTCAGAGGCCAACGGAAGGTCGCGTTTCGCTGCTCCCAACCGGAAGCGGTTCTCTGTTGCGTCAAGCCGCCCTCCGACGATGAACGCCGTGACCTCGCCCAGCTCTGGAGCAGTCAGACCCCACTCGTCGAACCACGCCCGAACACGTAATACTCCAGCGAAGCCGCCCGGGGCGAGCAAGAGCTTGCGCCCGGCGATCTGCTGACGGTGGGCGTAGAGCACTCCTTTGAGATTCGTGCTGTCAGAGATGACCACAAAATGCGTGGTTTCGGGAAGAATCCCCGGCTGCAACCACACGGGCCCTTCGACGTTCTCGACGCGCATCCCTGGCAGAGCCTCGTGCGAAAGCGATGACGAGAGAACGCCGACTTCTTCGCCGGTGTTCGCCGATGCATAGACAGCGGCGGGGAGGGCTTGCGGGCCCCCGATGACAGACAGCACCGTACTGCTCCTTTTCCTGAGTGTTGAGAACAACGAACGCGCGAGTACTCGCGCCACAGCTACTACGCCGCGATGAACCGGGACAGCCCGAATGACGCGAGCGAGGCGTGGCGATCGCCCTCGATCACCTCACGAGAGACGGCATCAGCGAGGTGAGCAGAGAGAGTGACGCCGCTGTGCGTGGCGACCGCGTAGACGGAGTGGTTCTCATCCACCCAGTCGGCGATCGTAAGCCCATCGTCGGGCAGAACCCGGGTGCCAAGCAGCACCGACTCGGTCGTCGCCTGGTTGAGGGCTGGGTAGAGTTCTCGAGCACGATCGAGAAGAAGCGCCGGAACCGTCCAGATTCCGGGGTCACCCATCTCCCATTTTCCACCCGTGGGGTTATCGGCAAAAGTGATCCCGCCGTTTCGTGCTGGCCGGAGCGCGATTCCCTCGGAACGAATCAGGTGACGGATGCCGGAATTGACCATGCCCGTCGTGCTGATGATGCCGACCTTCGGGTGGCCGCTACCTCCCGACCCCGTGTCTCCGACCGGGTCAATTGTCGGGAACTCGATACCCTCGTTCGTGAGGATGCGCCGAGTGCCGTTCCCGGCGGCGAGGATCACGACGTCAGCGTCGTACTCATGAGTCGCGCCGTCCGGCGAGGTGGTCGTGACGTGACGCTCCCGCACGCGCGTGACGGTCTGGTACGGGAAGAACTCAGCGCCGCGCTCCACAGCACGGTCGAGAAGGCTCACGCACATGGTCTGCACGTCGATCCAGCCCTCTTCGGCATACAGCGCGCCGCCGCGGACCTTCGCCGCGGTGAGGTTCGGCTCGAGGTCAGCCACGTCGGAACTGCTCAGCGATCGAGCGTCGTAGCCGTCGGAGCGAAGTCGCGATACCTGGGACTCGATCGCGTGCATCCTCTCATCTGAATGAGCGACCTGCACCGTCCCTGTCTGATGGAACCAGTGCGCTCCGTTCTGCGGCAAAGTGCGGGCCACCCGCTCGTGCGCACGCAGGCCGAGGTAGTTGAGCTCGTAGTAATCCGATGGCGTCTTGCTGTTCGCGTTGACCCACGCGAATGTCGCTGAGCTCGTTCCCGACCCCGGCGCCGCAGCGTCGATCACGGTGACCGAAGCACCTCGGCGTGTCAGTTCGTCGGCCAGGCTGCATCCGATGACACCGGCTCCAACGACGATGATTCTCTGATTCACGATAAAGTTCACTTTCTCGACCTAGCTGATCCCGACGGAGGCGAAGAACTTCTGAGCCCGCGCCGCCGTGGGGTTGTGAATGACGTCACGCGGGGCCCCGCGCTCGATGATGCGTCCGGCGTCCATCATGATGACCTCGTCTGCGACTTCTTCGGCGAAGCGCATCTCGTGCGTCACGATGAGCATGGTGGCGCCTTCCTCGGCGAGGCCTCGCATCACCGCGAGCACCTCATTCACCAGTTCCGGATCGAGCGCGCTCGTGGGTTCGTCGAACAAGAGCAGCTTGGGCTCCATCGCTAAGGCACGCGCGATCGCAACGCGCTGCTGCTGACCGCCGGACAATTCATTGGGGTAATGGTCTTTCCGATCCGCTAGGCCCACCTGCGCGAGCACGCGAGCGCCCGTCTCGTCAGCAACCTTCCGTTTGACACCTTTCACCAGCATCGGTGCGATCGTGACGTTCTCGAGCGCCGTGTAGTTCGGAAACAGGTTGAAGTGCTGAAAGACCATTCCAAAATTCAGAGTCTGGCGCCGAGCTACCGATGCCGAGACCGGAATGCGGTGCCCGTCGCGAACCTGATGCCCGATCATCTCGCCGTCGAAGAAGATTGCCCCGCCGTCGATGCTTTCGAGCATGTTAACCGTGCGCAGCAGTGTGCTCTTACCCGAACCTGACGGACCGACGATGCAGGTGACCGTTCCCTGCTTGATTTCAAGGCTGACCTCATCAACCGCTCGAAGATCGCCGAAGTGCTTGCTCACCTGAACGAGTTGCAGCAGGGGAGTTGTTGTTGTGATCGTCATTTTCGTGCTCCCGTCAACGATCCGGATGCTGTGGGAATCTCCCCCGTTTTGGGCGCGACCTTTCGTCGGGCAAAGCCTCGGCCAAAGCGCTTCTCGAGCCGCGATTGCCCGAACATCGCGATGCTCGTCAGCACGAGGTACCAGATGACGGCCACCATCAGCAGCGGGATCGTCTCGAAGTTGCGTGCGTAGATCGTCTGTACCGTCGTCAGGAGTTCTGCATACCCGATGACCGAGACCAGCGACGTGTTCTTGAAGATGGTGATGACCTCGTTCGCGAGCGATGGCGTGATCACCCGAATGAGCTGCGGCCCAAGAATCTTCTGGTACGCCCTGACCGGCGCGATGCCCAGTGACCTGCACGCCTCGAATTGCCCGGACGGGAGAGACAGAACGCCGCCGCGGAAGATCTCGGCCGAGTACGCGCCGAGGTAAATCGCCAGCCCGATGACGGCGGCGCTGAACCGGCTGATCACCTGGTTCGTCGGCACCTCTGCGATGCTGAAGACGAACGGAATGCCAAGGTTTAGCGTCGGCACGAGCGCCCCGAAGAAGAACACGACGAGAAGCATCACCAGAGGGGGCATCGCGCGCATCACCCAGATGTACAGCACGGCTGCCGTGCGCAGAACGATGTACGGCGAGAGTCGGCACCATGCAGTGAAAACACCGATGATGAGCCCCAGCACCGTGGTAAGGACCGTCAGGCTGATCGTGTTCAGCAGCCCCTCGATGATGACCTTGCTGAAGAGATAGGAGAAGATCGTCTCCCACTTCCAGTTCTCGTTGAACACGAAGAACTGAATGAGGACAAGGATCAGGTAGGCACCGAGCACATACGTCACCCACTGGCCGACGCCCACGCGAGACCGGATCGGAAGGCTCGCCGTGTATTCGACATCTTTCACGGCCGCGGGTTCTTTCGCGAGTTGTCTACGTCGAAGTTGTGACATGATTAGCCCTCGCCGATGCTGTTTTCGCTGTTGATGTCCATCGTCGGCACGCCGAAGTCGGCAAGACCCCACTGGTCGAGGAGCTTGTCGTACACGCCGTTGTCAACGAGTTTCAGCAGCGCCGCGCGCAGAGCATCCCGGAATTCAGCGTTGTCTTTATGAATGCCAATTCCGACGACGCTGTCCTGTTCGGTGTAAATCAACTTGAACATGTCGGAGTCCGTGCGCACGTTATAGGCCATCGGCGGGAGATCCCCCCAGAACCCGTCAGCCTCGCCGCTCTTGACAGACAGCACTCCAGCCCCACCGTCTTGGTACGCGTTGATCTTGATCGCCGGCTCCCCTGCCGCAGCACATTCCTTATTGGCCGCCTCAAGGTTCGCCTGCTGAGACGTTCCGCGGGTATAACCGATGCTCAGTCCGCAGAGGTCCGCGGGCTCGACTTGGTCTTTCTCGAAATCGGCTGAGGCGATAATCGCTGTACCGTTCTGCAGGTAATCGATGAAGTCGATGTGTGTCTGACGCTCGACGTAGTCGCCGACAGACGCGATGACGTCATATCGTTTGGACTCCAGCCCGGGCACCAGCGCGTCGAACGTTACCTCTTTGAACGAGACCTCGATTCCGAGCACTCGCGCTGCCGCGCGCAGCAACTCCGGGTTCAGCCCCGTGATATCACCCGAGTCGTCGACGAACTTGACCGGGGGTATGTTCGCGTTGATGGCCGCAGTGAAGCCCTTGTCCTTGTACGAGTCGGGGAGCATCGCCGCGATCTCGTCGTCTCTCTCAACGGCCGTTACGACATCCTGACTTCCGGACTGCTGCTCCGTATCGTCGAGCTCGGGGTTCGAGCATGCGGTCAGCCCCATCAGGACCGCCGCTGCAGAGAGGGCAATTGCCAATGATCGCTTCATTGCGATACCTCCAGTGTTGTGTGGTTGATGCATCGAGGTGATGCGGGTGCATCGGGCAGACTGTGATGTCGGCCCGCGATCGTCGCTGTCCGGGTGTGTGACAGCGAGGGGTACTCGAATCGCGGCCTCGCCGCGATCTGTTGATGGTTCGGTCTAACTGAACGTTGTGTCAGCCTTGGTCTGTGTACTCCAGGTAGAGGTCGATGAATCCGGGGCGAAGGTAATAGGCAGTTGATTCGGCGATCTGCCCGTTCGGTTGCCACATGTGCCGACGTCGACGCAAGATCGCGACCCCCGGGTCAATCCCCAGAAGCTCGGCGTGCGTGTTCTCGAGAAGCAGTGCGTCGAAGTACATGCGCGATCGAGCGACGGAAACCCCAATGGCTGCAAAATGCTCGAGGACGGCGAAGGTCTCTAAGTTCTCGTTCAACAGCTGCGGTGAAAGTTGGAATGGTACGGCGGCCACCTCAACGACGACCGGAGTGTCATCGAGGTCATGCCTGACCCGAACGAGTTGAACAACTGGCTCGTCTCCCTCGATGCCCGGAAGTTCGACCTCGGCCGCATTCGCCGACACAACCTCGGCCGAAACAACGGAGAGCCGACCCGGAATCCCCGCGCTTCCCACTTTGGGGCCGACGGAACGCAACAGGTTGACCTGGCGTGCCCCCTCGGCGACGTGAGTTCCGAGGCGTTTATGCCGCACCACCAAGCCCGCCTGCGCGAGGTCGTTCAGCGCGCGTTGCGCGACAGATCTGCTGACGCCGTGCGCCGACTGTAGCTCTGCCTCCGTTGGCACTTTCGCGCCGGGAGCGAGCTCACCCGACTGAATCCGTTCCTCAATTTCGGTTCGGATCTTCTGGTAGAGCGGCAATGTCATGCAATGACCGTACAATTAAATAAATGACCGGTCAATAGTATGGGAGGATCCTTTTTGAATTTTTATCAGGATGCCGCGTGGGGAGCGTTGACGTATCAGGCGACGAGCAGTTCGGCGTCCGTGCCCAGCGCTTCGGCGACGTCGCGGTTGACCAGTCGCCCGTCGCGCACGTTCACGCCGCGAGCCAGCGCATGATCGTCCCGCGCGGCCGCGTGCCATCCCTTGTCCGCGATGTTGACGATATAGGGAAGCGTGACGTTTGTGAGTGCCCTGGTCGACGTCGCGGGTACCGCTCCGGGAATGTTCGCCACGCAGTAGTAGAGCGAGTTGTGCACAGAGAATGTCGGATCCTCGTGCGTCGTGGGGTGCGATCCCTCGAAGCATCCACCCTGGTCGATCGCGATATCGACCAGCACCGAACCCTCCCGCATGCCCGCCACCATCTCATCGGTCACGAGCTTCGGTGCCGCGGCGCCGGGAACGAGCACCGAACCAATGACCAGGTCGGCGTCGGACAGCTGCTCCGCAATCGTCAGTCGCGAAGAGTGCCGCGTCTGGATTTGAGAACCAAACTGAGCTTCGAGCTGTCGCAGTCGCGGAAGGGAGAGGTCGATGACCGTCACGCGCGCACCGAGACCGATGGCATTGCGCACTGCGTGCTCCCCAGCGACCCCGCCGCCGATCACGACGACGTGCGCACGCGGCGTTCCCGGAACACCGCCGAGCAGCATCCCCCGACCACCGTTCGGCGACGTGAGCTGGTACGACCCCATGGTGACGGAAAGCCGCCCGGCGACCTCACTCATCGGTGCGAGGAGGGGCAACGACCCGTCTTCTCGCTGAACGGTCTCGTAGGCGATCGCGGTGGTCCCCGCGTCAATAAGCGCCGTCGTGCATGGCCGCGATGCCGCGAGGTGCAGGTACGTGAACAGTACCTGCCCCGACCGCATCTTGCTGTACTCCGGTGCGATGGGCTCCTTGACTTTCAGCAGCAGGTCGCCTCTGGCCCACGTTTCGTCCGCGTCCTCAGCGATGTGCGCACCGGCGGCGGCGAACTCGTCATCGCGGATGCTCGAGCCGTCACCCGCGCCCGACTGCACCCATACTTCGTGTCCGTGGCGCACGAGCGTATCGACCCCTGCGGGCGTGATGGCCACACGGCTTTCATTGTTCTTGATCTCGGTGGGAATGCCGATTCTCATCATGCCTCCTTCTCTCGTTCCACCATCTTGAAAGACGTTCGGGGCGCAGTATTCGTTAGCGAATCTCTGCTTGACGGAAGTTTGATATCGGGAGATATATTCAACGTGGCCCGCTTCAGAGGCGAAAGGACCGCAGATGTTTCACACAACTGACGAGCTCGATGAGGTCGATCTCGCTCTGCTCTCAGCGCTCATGGCTAACGCTCGCGCGACCAACCGGCAACTGGCCTTTGCCGCGGGCATCGCTGAGTCCACATCCCATGCACGGGTACAGCGGCTCGAAGACCGCGGGGTCATCGCGGGCTACGAGGCGGTGGTGCGCCAGCGCGAACTCGGCGCAGGACTGCAGGCCATCATCGGGGTGACGCTGCGTGCCGGCGCGCGACAGGCGAGCATCACCGAGTTCTCGACGAAGGTGCGAGCGCTTCCCGAGGTCACGCAGATGTTTTTTCTCGGCAGCAGCGAAGACTTTCTCGTTCACGTTGCGGTGAGCGACTCGAGTGCTCTGCGAACGTTCGTCGTCGAGAACCTCTCGGGGAACCAGGCTGTTGCGTCGACGCGCACGAGCGTCATCATCGAATACAGCCGCAACAACTCGACAGCCTCGTTCGATTGATTGACCGCTCGTGACGATCCTGACGCCGTCCCCCGCAGCACCCGCCGCTAAATGGAGACCTTGGTAGCCCATCGGCTCGGAAACACCGGCTACAGACGCGCCGTCAGATCCGCAGCCGTCTGCCATCGTCTTGATCATCAATACGCACGTCTTAAGCCCCATCAGTGCTATCGAGCACCTCGAGCGCAGCGGTGCCGCTCTCGTGGCGCTGCCAGAGCTTGTCGGCGACAGCATCCGGTTCATGCTTCAATCCTGGGCCGACGGGTCCGACGATCACGAGCTGCGAAACTTGGACGCCTCGCGGCGCAAGCGCGTCACGCAACACATCGACGTACGCGGTCTGCGCCGACGTCGCTACGGCACTAGCCGCACGGTCAGGGGTCGGGCGCTGCGCTCCGCTTCCCGTTGTGACAAGCACTGTTCCTGAGCCGCGGGCAATCATGTCAGGCACAACCATCTCAATCGCCGTCGCCGTGCCCCCGACGCTCAACGCCAGCGACGCGGCTAACTCTTCGGCCGAAGTCTCAAGCACCGGGTGAATGAGCTCGATGTTCGGAAGCGGGCTGATGCAGAGAACGTCGACCCTGCCCAGCCTCACGGTGAGTCGCCGGTCCAGCCTGCACGTGCGGAAATTCCGGATGCTTGTTGCAGTACGCTTCGATCCCCGCGATTCTGCGGGACTACAGAACGGCGCACGGTGTCGACGTCGAGTGGGCAGAATTCTGCGCGCGGGCGCGAGACGGCGACGAGCATGCTGTCGCGATCATGCGCCGCGCCGCTTCAGTGCTCGGTCGCATGCTCGTGAACACAAGCCACATTCTCGACCCCGAGATCATCGTCCTCGGTGGCGAACCCTCACGCGACATCCCTCATTTCGTCGACGATGTGGCCGACGTGGTGCGCCGGCTCGCCCTTCCCCCTGTTGGCCGCAACGTTCACGTGCGTGCTGCGTCACTCGTCGACGCGCCCGCCGCTACATCCCGAGCCGGCATCGAATCTCTGCATGCGCTCGACGAAGTCGCGGCCACCGCTCTGTCTGCGTAGGCCAGCGCCTGCTCATTACGTCGTCTATAACGGCATCCGTCATAGACGACGTATCATCAAATTACTCGTTCGTTGCCACCGTCCACTGTGACGTGCGCTCCCGTCGTAGCCGAAAAAGCCACCCCGCAGAGAGCGACGACGGCGTCGGCCACCTTTCGGCTCGTAACCTCGACGCCGAGAAGGTTTCGCGTGCGATATTCCTCAACCGTCAATCCGTACTGGTCCGCACGTTCCTTTAGCCGTTCAGGCGTCCAGATAGCCGTGTCAAATACAGCGTCAGGATCAACTTGATTGACACGAATACCATCAGCCGCCCATTCAAGCGCTGCGACTCGAGCTAACTGCGCCGCGCCAGTCTTACTTGCCGAATAAGCAGCAGCGCCCGGCCCGGGAGCAGCAACGTTCTTCGTGGATACCAACACGACGCGGCCGCCGCGTGGCGCCCGCGCTAGGAAAGGATGCGCCTCGCGGAAGATGCGCGCGACGGCTGTCAGGTTAACAGAGAGCGCCGCGTCCCAGGTGCGGTCGTCGAGCTTCGAGAGTGACGACGCGTCAGGGAAGATACCCGCGGCGACGATGAGAACGTCTACCCCTCCGAAGTCGCGGGCGGCGACCTCCGCAGCAGTGGAAAGCACTGCCGCATCGCTGACGTCTCCAACGACCCCGCGCCATGCATCAGTTTGGAACATCGACTCAACATCGGGGTTCAGGTCGACGCCGACTACCGCCGCACCCTCGGCGAGCAACCGCTCTGCACATGCGCGACCAATCCCCGAGGCTGCGCCGGTGACGAGAGCGACTTCACCGGCGAACGCTCCTCGCGATCGCCTGGTGAGTTTCGCCTGTTCGAGTGACCAGTACTCGATATCAAAACTCGCACTGTTGTCTAGAGACGCGTAGCCCGACATCCGGTCGGCAGCCTCGATGATCCGGGACGTGTGGATGGCGATATCGCTCGCAATCTTCGCCTCTTTCACCGTCGCGCCCGCCGTGAGCATTCCCCATTCCGGATCGAAGATCACCCTCGGTGCAGGATCCAACTCAACAATGTCGGAAACTCGTCCTCTGTTCGCAGCGACATATGTCCGATACCGATCCCCATAGGCAGTTACGTCGCGCCCGATCAATGGTTCTCGCTTCGTGTGAATAACGTGCTCCGGCGTCGCCGTCCCTCGGGAAGTCACGGCCTCAAGATCGCTACGCGACGCGAAGCTCCGTGCTTGCGCTGAGTCCGACTGGCAGACGATCATTGGCTTGCCCGCAGCTGCGGACAGCTTTGCTCGGAAGTCCGCGATGTTCACAGGGCTCCCAGCACGAGAGATCTGCTCCCCGTCGCGCCCCCAAGTTTCGACGCCAAGCGCTCGAGACGCCCGCTCAACAAGCGCACGATGACGTCGCAAAGCAGCATCGGCGTCGTCGGCGAATGTGAAGAGTCCGTGGTTGGAGAGCACAATCGCATCTACGGTTCCGCCAGTGATCGCCGTGTGACTCGCCACCTCTCGGGCCAGGTCGAACCCGGGCATGACGTATGGGAGTACGAGCACGCGTTCCCCCAATGCATCGATGACACGCTGCGCCCTTGTGCCTGCATCGCCACGCTGATTGGTCAGCGCAACGATGGCGTCGGCGTGCGAGTGCAGGACAACGCGGGCGGGAATGAACGCGTGGAGGAGCGCTTCGATGGAAGCAGTCGGTGCCGAGGCAATAAGTGAAGCCTGCTTCACCTCATTGACCATCTGCTCATCGGTCAGTTGTTCGCACGTGAGAACGTCGAGCAGTCGCCTGCGTCTCAATGGAGCGAAACCCTCCGGTTCGATCGTCGCGAGATCCCAACCGCTGCCCTTAACCCAGACAGTGTCTATGTCGGCTCCAGTGACGTCGGCGGTCGTCCCCTTAATCGATGTGTTCCCGCCGCCGTGAAGGACAAAAGCCGGATCTGACCCCAGCTCTCGCGACACGCGTGCAATGGTGTCTAGTTCGGGCACCTCACTCATGATTCAATCTCCGTCCATACGGCCGACATCGCGGCGATAGCCTTGTCGAAGCGCCGAGATTGCTCTCGGTAGATTTCGCGATCAGGTCCGGGCTCGACAACGAGCTTGGGGTCAGGATCGATTTCCCACGAGGCTGTGTCGGCACCGACACCCGCTGCGGCAAGGAGAGCTACCCCTCGCGCACCGAGCTCAGTACCTAGCTGGCGGCGCACCGGATGATCCACGATGTCCGCAAAAAGCTGAGCCCAGAGCGCATTTCTCGCTCCCCCGCCAGCCAACGTCCATGGCCCTTCTGTAAGTACCGATGTTCTGCTCATGCGCTCTAGCTGATGGCGGTGATACTGAGTAATCCCTTCGGCCACAGCGCGAGCCATCTCGTGGTACCCGTGATGCGCTTTCAAGCCGATAAAAGTGCCGGATGCCCCGAAGTGCTCCGGCGCGCCATGGATGAACGGAAGGAACATCAGACCGTCTGCTCCTGCGGCAACCGTTGACGCTGCATGAAGGAGTTGCGGAGGCGTCACGCCATCAGGTGCGACGCTTGACATGAGTGACGCGAACCACTCAATACTCGCTGCGGATGTCGGCGCAACCTCCATTGCGGCCATAACACTCGGAGTAGGAAGTAAAGCATTCAAAGTGACGTTCGGCGGTTCTCGATCGATCGGCACCGTCACGGAGTTGATCGCCCACGTTCCAACGATCACGGTCACTTCACTTTCGTCAATGGATCCCGCCCCAATGGGACTCGCAATGCAGTCGAGGCACCCAGCCACAACCGGAAGTCCCACGGGGAGCCCTGTCTCGCGAGCGGCCACGTCGGTCACGGTGCCAACCACTTCGTCCGATGCAGCGAGAGGGGGAAGCAACCGCATGAGCTCCCGCGGCAATCCGAGTAGATCAAAGTGACGCGCTTCGTACGCGCGCGATTCCAATGACATCAGGCCACAGGCTGAAGCATCGGAGACTTCCGCGCCCGCTCTGCCAATCAGATTGGTTCGAACCCAGTCTTTGCACGTCAGCATGTGGTGTGCAGCTTCGACGCTGTCCGGCTCGTTCTCGACAAGCCAGCTCAATAGGACACCAGGTTGACCCGCCCACGGTACTGAGCCTGTAATCTTCCTGACGCCCTCTACGTCATGAGGATCGAGGTTTGCGACGATAGCTTCCGCACGGTTATCGTTCGAGGCGATGGCCGGTCGAACAGGTTTCAGCTCCTCGTCAACGAGATAAATGCCGTTGCCTGCCGCCGTGACACCAAGGGAGACCGGTGTCCAACCGTTCTCCCTCAACCACGACGTCAGATCGGACAATACCGACGCCACAACTTGCCAGAGAAGCTGCATGTCGATTTCCTGCTGTCCAGCTGCTGCAGCGTAACGCGGATTGGGAGCAGAAAACGTCCTCACTTCTTCCCCAGCCTCGTCGAAAGCTCCTGCTTTCGCGGATGTCAGTCCGACATCGACTCCGATGTAACACTGCTTCATTGCATTCCCTTATTCGCGAATCTGATTCTGGAGTGGCCGGGGCCGGAAGCGCGCCATCGATGCGACGTACGCGGCTCGCTGCTCTTGAGCGTAGTCAGGGGTCCACTCGCCCTCGGCAACAAGTACGTCTGCGGCTTTCGATGCCGCGTTCAGTCCGACATCCCGGTTCAGCGCGATCGTCGTGCGTCTTAGGAGAATGTCCTCGAGGGTGACGGCGCCTTCGCAGCGCACGGCGTAGATGATCTCAGCAGCGATGGCACTGGTCTCGTCGTCGACGATTTCGGCAAGCTCGGGGACGTCCGTCGCCAAACGCTCTATCGTCGACGCTGCTGTTCCGTACGTGTCGACGAGCCGTGCGGCGACGTTAGCGGAAAGCTTCGACGACTGGATGAATTCCGTACGATAGGACTCCCACGGTCCGTCGGGCGCTCCTGGAAACCGCATCATACGAGTCGGCGATGGCCGCTTCGAGCGGCCCAGCCTGCGCGCGAGCTTCCGCGCGACTTGCTCCCCCAGCGCGCGATGCGTCGTAAGCTTTCCACCAACGATCGAGTAAAGACCTGTCTCGTTCCCCGCGTGCTCGATAATCTGATGGTCGCGCGTCACTTTTGCGGGATCGTCGAGGTCACCGACGTATGGCAGTGGGCGCACTCCGGAATATGACCACAGAACGTCTTCGGGAGTGAGCCTTGCGGTCGGGATGAGGTCGTTCACCGCGCCGAGCAGGTAGTCGATCTCGTCATCGTCAATTGCGACATGATCGATATCGCCGCTGTATGGCAAGTCCGTCGTGCCGATCATGTACCGTCCTTGCCAGGGCAACACAAACATCGGTCGTGAGTCCACGGGCGACTCGAAGAAGATGCACGTCTTCGGCGCCCCCGGAAACGTGTCGATGACGAGATGGCTGCCCTTAGTTGGACCGATCTTTCGCTCGTGTTCACCTGCGAGATCGAGCACAGAATCAACCCATGGACCAGCTGCATTCACAACCAGCCGAGCGGCGACACTCTTCTCGTTCGCGGTGATCCGATCTCGATACCGAACACCAGTGATATTGCCACCAGAACGCACCAAGCCGACAACGGGAGCGTGCGTGAGAATGATAGCGCCGTGAGCAGCTGCGTCGCGTGCCAGCTCGATGTTGAGCCTCTCGGTCAGGGGAACGTGGGCGTCTTGGAAGAGCCCTCCCCAGGAAAGCCCCGCTGCGGCAAGGGTCGGCCACTCCCGCTTCAACCGTGATTTCAGAAGGATGCTGTTGAAGGGGAGCTTCTTCCCGGCAGCCAGGACGTCGTGAAGCATAAGGCCGCACGCCAGCATCCACCCGGGCCTCGATTGCTTTTTCGAGAACGGGATCAACATCGAGTAGGGCTTCACAAGGTGCGGCGCCTCGCGAAGCAGAAGTTTGCGCTCTCGAATAGATTCGTGCACCAGATTGAGCTCGAACCTCTCGAGATACTTGAGGCCGCCATGGATGAGGCGCGTTGAAATGGCTGACGTCGCGGACCCGATGTCTGCCCGATCCAGTAGTGCTACAGACAGGCCGATCGCCGCTGCCTCACGTGCGATCGCAAGACCGTTGATGCCCGCACCGATAATCGCCACGTCTACGGGCCCGACGTCGGCCTGATAGGTCGACAAATTTGACATGAGAGTCCTAACAAAGAACGGTTGCGGGGCTTGTCGGCCCCGCAACCAACATCAGCTGGAGAGTTCTTGATACAGCGCGTACGCATCTGCGGGCGTCGCGCCATCATGGACCACGGCGCGCACCGCACTGAGCATCGCTGCCGGGTTCTCTGATTGGAAGACATTCCGCCCCATGTCGACTCCCGCTGCTCCTTCATCGATGGCACGGTATGCCATCGTGAGCGCATCGAGTTCAGGAACCTTCTTGCCGCCGGCAACAATGATCGGAACCGGGCATGCCGAGGTGACGGTCTCGAAATCTTTCTCAACGTAATACGTCTTGATGAAATGGGCGCCCAGCTCCGCCGGGATGCGTGTGGCAAGACGGAAGTAGCGAGCGTCGCGCACCATCTCCTTGCCGACGGCAGTCACTCCAAGAACTGGGATTCCCGCTGCTTGCCCTTGATCAACGAGCGTCGACATGTTCTTGATTGACTTTGTCTCGTGCTCACCACCGATGAACACCTGAATGGCCATGGCTGCAGCGTCGAGCCTCACCGCGTCGTCGATGTTTACGGTGATCTCTTCGTCTGAGAGTTCTTTCAGCACGGAGGGGCCGCCGCTCGCGCGCAAAACAATCCCCTTTCCGCTGGTGGCGGGAATCGTCGTACGAAGGGCACCGCGTGTGCACATCAGCGCATCAGCCTGTGGAGCGAGCGGGACGATCGAGCGATCGAGGCGCTCGAGACCAGAGGTCGGTCCCTGAAAGTATCCGTGGTCGAAGGCAAGCATTACCGTCCTGCCGTCTTCGGGGTCGAAAATGCGTGAGAACCTGCTGCGCATTCCCCAGTCTTGTCCGGAAAGCCCCTTGAGAGGGAACGATCCGGAGCTGGCGCTTACGCCGCTGAAGTCTGTTCCTTCGCGAAGGTCATCGAGGTCAGCCATGTACGTCTCCTAGTTGTTATTGCGATTGAAGGTGAGATTCTTGCGGAGTGCTCGAAGCGACGATTTTCCGGTCCCAGATGCCGCGCTCGAAATGACCACGACAAGGACGACGAGCAGACCTTTGAGGATGTTCTGCGCTCCAACACTCCAGCCGATGAGGTTGAGAAGGCTCGATAGCATCGCGAAGAACATGGCGCCGGTCCAAACACCGGTCACAACGGGACGTCCCCCGGCGATCAGAGTGCCACCGATGACAACGACGGCGATCGAATCGAGCATGTACGAGGTTCCGAGCACCGTGCTGGGCGAGATCAGGGCCGAGAGAATGGCACCAGCGAGTCCAGCAAACGCGCCACTCAAGATGTAGGTCGCCCCTGTTACGGTACGCACCTTGATCCCGGCCTTCTCCGCTGCCTTCGCGCTTTGTCCGATGGCAATAACTGACAGCCCGAGTGAAGTTTTACGCAGTCCGAACGCCACGACGACTGTGATCGACAGCACCACGAGTGCGATACCTGATACACCGAAGAGTCGCCAGTTGACAAAGGCCCTCAGCGCCATATCCGCGCCGCCACGATTCGCTTCGGCAAGAACCAGGATGACCGATGTGAGAACCAGGCTTGTGGCAAGAGTGGCGATAATCGGTGGAACCCGAAGAGCGAGAATCGCGAAAACGCTGATAATAGAGGCCGCAACGCCTGCCACCACACCAGCGGCGATACCCGCAATTGCGCCGAACTCGGTTCCGATCGAGACGCTGACATACGCGGAGACAGTGACAATCGTGCCGACAGAAACATCGATGTTGCCCGGCCCGAGGGTGATGACCATCATTTGACCGACTGCGACAAGAGCCAAGTATGGAGCGAGGGTCAACGCTTGGAATAGCGGCTGCATGACCGAGCCCGACGTCACTGCAACAATGCTCGCCCATACAAGAATCACACCGACGAGCGACCATCCCCATGCGGGCCACGTCAAGCGGCCCGCGCGCGATTGAGGTTGAAGATCCTGGGACTGAAGTGATGTCGTCATGAGCGAGTGAACCGTTCCGTAATGACGCGACCAGCGAGTACGGCGAGTACGATGGCGCCCTGCGCCGCCGATTGAATGCTGGACGGGAGGTTGATAACGCTGAGCAGAACCGTGATGAGCCCGAGAGTTACGGCGCCGAGTGACGCTCCCAGAGGGAGAGCTCTGCCACCAGCGAATGTGCCGCCCCCCAGAATCACCGCAGCGATCGTCATGAGCGTGTAACTACCTGCCGAATTGATGTCGCCAGATCGGGTCTGCGAGGCAAGCAGCAGGCCCGAAATAATGATGAGAAGAGACGCGAGCGTGTATGTCGCAACCCGAGTCGACGTCAGCGACCACCCGAGCTTCTTCAGGGTGTCCGGGCTACTCCCAAGGGCGCGCATTCGAGCGCCGAATCGGCTATATCGAGCGATGTACCAACCGACGGCGCATGCGATTGCAACGTAGACAAGCGGTGCAGGGAACCAGTCCGGTCTCCAGCGACCGATTGCTGTGAGCCACTCCGGCGTCTGTCCACCGGGTGTCGGCATGAGCTGAAGGCCGATACCAAACCAAACGAACGAGAGCCCGAGCGTGACGATGATCGAGGGAACACCGCGCTTCTGAATGAGGAAGCCGGTAAGGGCATAGGCGAATACGATTCCGACGAGCATAAGTACGCCTACCAACGGCGATGAGGTCAGCACGGTCGCTGCAATTGCCGTTACGAGCCCAACGAGGTTTCCGACTCCCAGATCGATATCACCGATCGACATGATGAGCATTTGCGCCTGCGTTGCAAACACAAGCGGGACGGCCGACATGAGCATGAGCGTGAGACCGTTCACGCTCAGAATCGCTGGCTGGTTCACGACAGCCAAAGTGAAGATCACGACGAGCGCTACGAGAGCGAGCATTGCAGGTGAACCGTGTGACAGGGAAACGCGTGCCCTGCGTCCGAGAGGCGTCGATCTGGATGAAAGTGTGTCAGTCATGAGCTGTGTCCTGAACTGTCGTCAAATGAATCGGCAATGATTCTTTCCTCAGAGATCTCGTCAGCATCGAGTGCAGAGACGATCTTCCCGGCGCGGAACACATAGACGTGGTCGCACTGAACCATTTCCGCGTTGTCCGTCGAGTACCAAACGATGCTTCGTCCACGAGCTGCCTCCGCTTTCATCAGCGCGTAGAGCTCGTTCTTCGTCGATACATCGACACCTCGAAATGGGTCGTCGAGAAGTACAAGCTCACTCTCGCTCGCGAATGCCCTCGCGATCAGTACCTTCTGTTGATTTCCTCCGCTCAAAGACGTAATCGGGGCGTGCGCACCTCCACGGACACGCAGGATCTCTACCCAGTGCTCCGCGAGCTCTCGCTTGCGACGCGCGTTGACGATGCCGAACCGCGTGATTACCTTGGAGGCCGCGATTGTAAGGTTCTCTGCAACATTCCAGAGAGGAAGAATTCCTGATGTCTGCCGATCTCCCGGTACGTATGCTCGCGCCTTAGGCACGGTCACACCTCGTCGCAGAAGGCCGGCATCCCAGAGCCTGCGGAGAACCAGCTCTTGGCCCTGACCGGCAAGCCCAGCGAGGCCGACGATCTCGCCTGTTCTGACCTTCATGCCGGCACCAGCACCGTGCGTGATCGATACGACAGTGCCGTCGTCGGACGCATCCCCGCCGGTAGACGCGACGCGGTTCAAGGTTCCCGTATCGGCGCGAACACTTCCTCCCATCATCACTAGCAGCTCGTCTTCTGTGACGCTGTCGGTAGTCGCCGTCCCCGCCACTGCTCCGTCTTTCATCACGACAACGCGATCGCTGTGCGTGATCACTTCCTGCATCCGGTGGGAGATCAAGAGCGCGCCCACGCCTTTGTCGGTTAGCGAGTGGAGGTATTCGTAGAGCTGGGCCGCGGAGTCTGAATCCAACGACTCAGTCGGCTCGTCGAGAATCAACAGCCTGAGGTTGTCCGTGCATAGCGCTCGCGCAATCTCGACCATTTGGCGTTGTGCCATTGAGAGGGCGTCGGCCCGCCTCAGCACAGTGATTCCGTGTTCTGGAAACACCGTGTCCAATGTATGTTGAAGCCTCTTCTCCATAGCGCGCCGCCATGAGAACAGAGAAGTCTTCCGTGGGTCTGAAAGGTACGCATTCTCAAAAGCGCTGAGATCGGGGCAGAGTGCGAGTTCCTGATAGATCATTCGCACGCCGGAACGTTCGGCTTCCGAGGAGTCCCACGAGACTTTGCTGTCCTGCCCAGCAAATGAGATCCGCCCCGTGTCCGGTTGCTCACGCCCGGCGAGCATGCGGGTCATCGTGCTCTTTCCAGCGCCGTTGTGACCGACGAGCCCAACTATCTCTCCAGGTGCTATTTCAAGACTTGCCCCGGAAAGCGCACGAGTGTTTCCGTACGACTTCTCGATGCCGGACGCCACGATGATCGACTGATCGGACGACGCTTTATCTTCTCGTTCGGTCGCTGCAGCATTCATTGTCATGTCTCGGTTCCTGTTTCTGGCGTGGTGGATAGCAGGATCGTCGGTCACAGGTGAGTGGCACTACTCGATGCTCGGAGCGACCACTTCTTCCTCGGCCTTGATGGCTTCAATTGCCGCGGCCACGCTCTCCTTGTCCCATGGGTACGCTGCGAATTCGTCGGCCCCAAGGTTCTCGACCCAGAAGTCGAGCTCATCCTGGCTGATCTCAAGCAGCGGAAGGATGATCTCGTGCGGGACCTCCTCACCCGACAGAATGGCGAGCGCGACGTAAATGGCAGCGACTCCCTGACCCGGGTCGGTCAACGTGGCGAACGATCCATTTTCGATCCCCTGCTCCTGCCAATATGAGAGGGCTTTCCCATCTGTGCCGAAGACGACAACAGGAACGTCCCGATTCGCGGACGCGAAAGATTGCGCGATACCCATGCCGCCGATGCATCCGGGAACGGCATCAATCTCAGGCAAAGAGCCAAGAACGCCGATGATCTCCTTCTGGGTTGTGCTGCTGTCACAAAAGCCATTGATCTCTGCCTCTACCGTGACATCCGGGTAGTCTTCAAGGATCTCCTTCTGGCGCGCATACATTTCCTCTTCGGGCTGCGAACCAATGACGCCTCGATTGAGCACAATGCTGCCCTCGCCGTCTATGGCTTCGAGTGCAGGAAGCAGAGACTTCTCGCCCCACATCGCGTAGTCATTACGCACGATCGTCGCGCACGGAGCGTCCATGTCGGCGTCAAGCACCACCACGGTGATTCCGGCGTCGCACGCTTCCTCAACCGCCGGCACCAAGGCCGTTGACGAGGCTGGTATCACAACCAGCACGTCCGGGTCTTGCAGCACAAGGCTGCGAATCTGGGAAGCCTGCTCCGTCGCACTGTTCTCTCCTGGTGCATTGACAGATGAGTACTCGCTGATGATGCCCTGCTCTTTGAGCTTCTCGGCTTCCGCTTCGAACTTGTTGATGAGCGTGAGCCGCCAGCCGTTGACGAATCCGTTGCTGAGCGCAATAGAAACGTCCTTGGGGTCCTCCCCCTCTTCGGCCGCGTTGCCTCCTGCGCTCGAACAGCCCATGAGCGCAAGTGCAGAAAGTGCAAGTACCGCAGCGCCCGAGCGCCACGCAGATCGAAACGACATTGTTTTCTCCAATTGATCGCGCCGATACAGGCCAGATGCCTGAAAAACCGGCGGTGCTGTGTGCACCGAAGAACTCGCGGCTTTGCGGTCTGCTCTTCGGCTGTCATGAGGTTGTCTATCGCTGTAGCGACGTGACACAAACGTGGGAATTGGTAATGCCCAACTTATCATGACAAGTTTGTTATGACTAGAATATAGAAGTCGAGCTTGCCATTGTCAACAGCCCGATAATCTTGTTTTCTACGTTCTTTACCGGGGGTTGCCATGACGATGACGTCGCTACGCGAATACCGCTTGAATCGCGAAGTCGATGAGCCTTTGTGGCAGCAACTTGCGACAGCACTTCGTACAGCGATTCACGACAAGGTGCTCCAACCAGACCAGGCGCTCCCGTCAGAGGTCGAGTTGATCGACATGTACGGGGTGTCTCGCACTGTTGTCCGCGAAGCACTCGCTGATCTCGTTCGTCGAGGCCTCATCTATAAGATCCGGGCAAAGGGTTCGTTTGTTTCCCCCAAACGACCCGACCTTGCCTTTGTGGGGTCAACGTCCGGCTCACTGGATGACCTCACGGCCGCCGGACACTCGTCGTCGACGCGCGTTCTCTCGCAGGAAGAGGGCGCGGCGAACGAGAGCGAGGCTCGCGCCCTCAACATCGATCTCGGCGCTCCAGTAGCGCGACTTCGACGTCTGCGCACCGTCGACGAAACACCGTGGCTGCTAGTCCAGACCACAATCCCGCTCGAGTTATGCCCTGGCGTCGTCAAAGCAAACCTCGAGAACCGCTCGTTGTATGAGTACCTTCGCCGGCACTACGCGATCGAGGTATCAGGTGCCGATCGGTGGTTGCAGCCTGTCTTACCAGAGCCAGAAGAGGCCGAGCTCTTAGAACTCAGCGAGGGAGAACCAGTTCTGGCCATCGAGTCTATCGCGTGGGATGCCGAGGATCGGCGGTTCGAGTATTATCAAGCGTTGCACCGAAGCGGAGCAACGCGGTTCTACGTGGGCATTCGAAACTAGCCGCAACTTCGCATCACTCGGCCACGGAATTGCGCGATATCACGCAACTGTGCCCACATTAATGCGTCCTGAAAACGACAAGAAAGTGGGCCTCCGCATATGCTGCGGAGGTCCACTACAGAGCGTCTAGATGACCAAGTTCATATTGACGACTGATCTACTCAGTTTCTTCCTCATCACCGAACGACGAGGTGGAGCAGGTCACGGATGCGAATTCGCCAGACGAGGTTTGCTCGGAGACAACCTCGCCGTCAACGGTGATCGAGCAGCTGATCTCGCCTGCGTCTTCCATGCCGTTTGTTGCGATAAGTGAATAGCTCGACCAGTCGAAGTCTCCACCGGCCTTAACCGTGATTTCCTTCGAGAAAGGCAATGCCGTACCGGTCGCCTGCTCCGTTCCTGATGACCCGTCGTTGTACGTCGAGTACGTCACGGAGGCATCCTTGGCGGCGCCCGTAACCTCGTAGACAACAACGATCTCTTGGTTTGCCTTGGCCTCTTCTTCGGCAATCGTCTTGTCGATCGAGTCGCTCACCGCGCTCGCGAATGCAGCCGTGTAGACAAGCGCCATGATGATCGAGAGGATCAGCGCGACGACTGAGACGATGGTGCCGGCAATTGCAGAGCCCTTGCGCTTTCCCTTCAGGAACAGTGCGATGACGCCGAGCACAAGGCCGACGAAGGCGAGAAATCCAGAGGCGTAGTTGACAAAGGGAATGAATGCGCCGACGAAAGCGACGATTCCGACGACAAGGGCAGCAACGCCAAGACCGTTTCCGGTCTTCTGCTCCGCAGGCTGCGGTGCCGGGTAGGGCGGTTGCTGTGGTTGTGGTGGGGGCATACTCATGATTCAAATCTGGCAGAGCCGCAGGTGCCCGAATCGCCGCACGGGCGCTATCGAGCGATATTTACCCCCGGTTTGGGGCGAAACACAGCGCTGGTTTCGAAACGCGGGCCACCCTAGCACCGGGCGTCGCTACACACGCTTGAGGTTCTTCAAACCATCGATGCCTACGGCAAGGACGATCACGGCACCCTTGACGACGAGTTGATAGAAGAAGGGGACGTTCATGAGAACGAGCCCGTTGCTGAGGACACCAATGATCAGCGCGCCGATGAGTGTTCCGACGATCCTGCCTCGACCTCCCATCAGACTTGTTCCGCCAAGCACGACAGCGGCGATCGCATCAAGCTCGTAACCTTCGCCTGCTTTCGGCTGCCCACTCTCGACCCTGGCCGCGAAGATAACACCAGCGAGGCCGGCACAAGCGCCCATGATGAGATAGACCCGAACAAGCGTCCACTTCACGTTAATTCCTGCAAGGCGCGCGGCCTCAGCGTTCCCGCCGATCGCGTACACATGCCGGCCAAATGACGTGCGCTCAAGCACAAACCAAAGCACAACGTAGACGATCACCATGATCACGACCGGTGTCGGGATACCTGCTATTCCACCGTTCCCCAGCCCACGGAAACCGAGATCGCTCGCAATGAGGGGACGACCGTTCGTCAGCGAATAGGAGATTCCGCGAAGGTACGTTAGGGCACCCAACGTGATGATGAATGCTGGCAATCCGAGATAAGCAATGAGCGTGCCGTTCACCAATCCTGTGAGCGCACCGACCACGATGCCGCCGATAACTGCGACGATCGCAGGCGCGCCTGCGGTCCAGAGCAGCACAGCACTGACGCCTGTAAGAGCAACCGCCGACCCTACGGAAAGATCGATACCGCCGGTGAGGATAACGACCGTCATACCAGCAGCAAGAATCGCATTGATCGACACTGCCCGCGCCACGTTCAAACCGTTGTTCAGGCTGAGGAAGTTTGGAGCGATTACGCTCATCAACACGACGAGAATCACAAGGACCGCGAGAATGCCGAATCGCTCCCACGCCAAGGCCAGGTCGAATCGGCGCGGTTCAGTCTCTGTCTTTTCTAATTGCGCGGGCGTCGACATTATGCGTCTCCCTCTAACTGGTTGCTTGACAACGTGCTGGGGCTATTGTCGGAGAGCCCTGTGGCGGCCATCATCACGGCCTCTTCGGTTGCGTCATCACGTGA
Source organism: Paramicrobacterium agarici (assembly GCF_002563955.1). NCBI lineage: Bacteria > Bacillati > Actinomycetota > Actinomycetes > Micrococcales > Microbacteriaceae > Paramicrobacterium > Paramicrobacterium agarici. The sequence continues at coordinate 767,345 of NZ_PDJE01000001.1, read as the reverse complement.
CATCTCACGTACAACGCGTCCAGCGCGAAACACGAGTACGCGATCGCTAATTCCCAAAGCTTCGGGGAGATCCGAGGACACCATCAGCACCGCCACCCCCTCCTGTGTGAGGTCATTGATGATGCGGTAGATCTCCTGCTTGGCGCCGATGTCTACTCCGCGGGTCGGCTCATCGAGAATCAGCACCTTAGGTTTGACGAGAAGCCAACGCGAAAGTGCGACCTTCTGTTGATTCCCTCCGGAAAGACCAGAGACAAGTTGACTGACGGAGGTGCTTCGGATGCGAAGCGTCTTCACCTCGTTCTGCGCCGCCTTGCGCAGCGCTCGCAGTTTGAGCACTCCGGCAAAAGTGAACAGCTTGAGGCTGCTCATCGCCGTATTGTCTCTGATCGAAAGGTCCAGAAAAAGAGCCTGTTCCTTTCGACTCTCGGGAAGCATGCCGATTCGCTGGCGGATCGCATCGATAGGCTTCCGAATTTTCACGCGTTGCCCATCAACCGATATGCGTCCTCCAGCATTTCGATCAGCGCCGAAAATCAGCCGACACATCTCGGTTCGGCCTGCACCGATCAGACCGACGAGTCCGACGACCTCACCGGCGCGAACCGTGAGATCGACTGGACCGATTCCCCTTCCGTTTGTGAGAGCTTCGACATCTAGGACAATGTCTCCCGGATTGCGGTTCTCGTGAACATACAAGTTCTGAACGTCTCTGCCAACCATCCGCTGAACCACCTGCTCCGGCGTCAGTTCACCTCGTTTGGTGGAACTCACCCATTTGCCGTCGCGAAGGACGGTGATTCGATCGGATAGCTGCCAGACCTCCTCCATGCGGTGACTGATGTACGCAAGCGCTATGCCTTCATTTCGCATCTCGCCGACGAGCGCGAACAGACGTTGCGCTTCACTTCGCGATAACGCAGCCGTCGGCTCATCGAGCACAAGGACCTTTGCTTGTTCAGCAATAGCGCGAGCGATCTCTACCATCTGTTGCATACCGATACTCAGACGGTTCAGCGGCTGGTCGACGGAGATGTCGACGCCGATTCTCGCCAGCTTCGCTCGCGCGGACCGTTTTAGCGCTTTGCGATCAAGTACGGCGCCCAACTTTCTTGGCTCCTGACCGAGCGCAAGGTTTTCGGCGACGGTCATGTCACCGACCGTATTGAGCTCCTGGTGAATGATTGCGATGCCCTTGGTCAATGCATCGCGCGGATTCTGAAAGTTGATGACCTCCCCGTTGAGGGTGACTGTGCCTGAGTCTTGTACATAGACACCGGAGAGAATCTTCATCAGAGTCGACTTGCCCGCCCCGTTCTCCCCCATCAGTGCGTGCACTTCCCCGGGATACAGATCGAGGTGTACGTCATCTAGAGCAACGGCGCCGCCGAATCGCTTGGATATTCCTGACATCGTCAGTAGCGGTTGGCTCATGTTGTGCTCCGTCGTCATAGTCCTGCCGCGCGATGGCCCCGGCCGTGACGCCGGGGCCAAACGCCGCTACTTCCAGCCGTCGTACTCGTCGAGGTTTTCGCGAGTCACGATGGAACTCGGAACGAGCACGAGGTCGTCGTCGAGCTTCTCGCCCTTACGTAACTTCACCGCCATATCGAGCCCTGTGGTACCGAGCAAGTACGGGTCTTGAGCGGCGGTCGCGACGAACTGGCTGTCTTCTTTGCTCATCTCTGCAACGGCTTCGGGTGATCCATCGACGCCGGTGACCACGATGTCTGTCTTACCCGCCTGCTGAGCTGCAAGCACGGCGCCGAGCGCAGTTGGGTCATTGACAGCGAAAATGCCGACGACATCTGGATGGGCAGTCAGCATATCGGTCGTCAGGGTCAGGGCCTTCTCACGGCCGTTGTCACCGTTTTGAGTCGCGACAACGTTGACGTCGGGGTTCTCGTCGAGGATGTTCTGGCATCCTTCCATCCGATCCTGGATAGACGTGATGGGCGTTCCGTCGACGATGAGGATGTCGCCAGATCCGCCGATCTCGTCAACGAGCGCCTGGCACGAGAGTTCACCTGCCTGGACATTGTCGGTTGTGACGGTTGCCTGTGCACCTTTCGCTCCGACGTCTACAGCGACGACCGTAATGCCAGCATCTATCGCTCGTTCAACAGCAGGCCCAATTCCTTCGGAATCGACGGCGTTAAGGAGCAAGACGTCGAGACCCTGCTGAATGAACGCGTCAATCTGCTCGTTCTGCGCCGCGAGGTCTTGGCGACCGTCCTGAGCGGTGTAGGTCGCTCCAAGTTCCTCGGCCGCGGCCTTGACCCCATTGTTCATGGAGGCGAAGAACGGGTTGCTGAGGTCCTGGACCATAAGCGCTACTGACTCAATTTTTCCATCGGTGTCGCCACCGGCGTCCAGATCGTTGGTGCAGCCCGTCAGCGACATCGCCGCGACGGAGAGTGCGCCCACCAGCACCAGCGACCTCTTCGCAGTTGTCTTCATGCTCACTCCCTCGTAAAGCAATTACTGTTATGTAGACAACGTTGTCTAGATAGACTCCAGTAAGCCCGAACGTTGCCGTTCGAACAAACTATAGTCGCCGGGACATCGTTGTCTAGAGGAAATTTATGGAGTCGAAACATTCGCCCAAGCGGGCCACCATCGGAGACGTCGCATCGCGGGCGGGGGTCAGCATCAAGACGGTGTCCCGTGTTGTCAATGGCGTGATGACCGTAAATCCAGACCTCGCGGCGCGCGTTCGGGCCGCAGCCGCAGAACTCTCCTATCGGGCAAACCCAGCGGCATTTGCGCTAAGGACCGGAGCCTCATTCCGCACGATAGGCCTGCTGATCAAAGACCTCAGCAATGACTTCTACGCGACAATCGCCTCGGCGGTCGCGGACGTCGCCCGCGCCCACGGCGCGCAGCTCATCACGGCGCACGCGGGCGAAAACACAGCGGACGAACTTGCTGTGGTGAGAGACCTCGTGAGCCGCCGGCTCGATGGACTCCTCATCGTTCCAACCAGTGGCGACCATGCAGCGCTGGCGCGAGAAATTGATCCGCACATTCCCGTCGTCTACCTAGACCGCAGGCCCGAGGGCATAAATGCGGACAGCGTCGTCATCGACAATGCGAATGGTGCTCGCGACGCCGTAACTACGTTGATCAATGACGGTCATGTCAGAATTGCCGGGCTCTTCGACACTCTCAACATGCCGACCATGCGGGAACGGCTTGCTGGCTTCAGAGAAGCTTTTGCTCAAGCAGGAGTCGACCATGACGGACGCCTCATCGTAACTAACCTCTCGACGCCGGATTCTGCGTTTTCGGCAACGTCGTCGATGTTAGCTCTCGAAAGCCCGCCCACGGCGTACTTCTGCGGCAATAACCGTTCAGGCATCGGTGCACTTCGTGCGCTCTGGGTTCATGAGCGAATCGACCCGCTCGTTACTTTTGACGACTTCGAGCTCTCGGATCTGATGCCGCGAAGATTCTCGATCGTGAAATACGACAAGCACTCGATCGGTCGTTTGGGCGCGGAACTGTTGTTCCGTCGAATATCCGGCGATCAGCACGAGCCACAATCGATCGTGTTGCCAACGCAGATCGAGAAGAGAGGCGTAGCGAAATGACAGCAGCTGACTCAACAAGCGCCACTGGAACGCCCGTCTTTCTCGGCGCGAATCAACCCACCAATCGCTTCTACAGCGGCGGCGCCAAAATCGCGGGATTTCGGGCGATCGGAGAATCTCTTCCGGCAACTCCTGAAGATTGGATAGCGTCGACTACCGCGCTGTTCAACGAGCACGAGAAGGGGCTGACCGTCCTGCCGAGCGGACGACTTCTGCGAGACGAAATTCGAGAGCATGCGGTGACTTGGCTTGGCGAACAGCACCTTCGCAGCTATGGGGCCGACACCATGCTTCTCGTCAAACTTCTCGATGCCGGGCAGCGGCTCCCCGTTCACGTTCACCCCAACCGGGAGTTCGCTCAGGAGAACCTCAACGTGCGACACGGCAAGGCGGAAGCCTGGTACATCCTCGAGGGCGGAGACATTCATCTCGGCTTCTGTCGTGACGTTCGACCGAGCGAGTTGCAGCGCTGGGTTGAAACGCAGAACGTCAGCTCGATGCTCGCCTCCATGCACCGTTTGACGGTCAGCGCCGGTGACTTCGTATTCGTACCTCCCGGGATACCGCACGCCATTGGGCAAGAGGTCTTCCTCATTGAAGTTCAAGAGCCGGAAGACTTGTCGATCCTGCTCGAGTGGACCGGCTATGACTTGGACGGCCCCCGAGACGGTCATCTTGGACTAGGCTTCGACGCGGCTCTTCGAGCGGTAGATGGGAGTGGTTGGAGCGGTTCAGCCATCCGGCATCTTGTGGTGAGAGCGGGAAGCCGTGACCGTCTACCGACAACCGCGGACAGGTTTTTTCGAGCCGACCGACTTGAAATCGGAGTACCGCAGAACTTAGAGCCAGGCTTCAGCGTGCTCATTTGCGTGGAAGGCGCAGGACGCATCACAACAGCCAACGGTTTCTCTTCACAGTTTGCAAAGGGAGACACATTAGCCATCCCCCACGACTGCGGGACAGCGACTCTCTCTGGAGATGCGATCGTTCTTCGTTGCAGACCACCTGCTCCGCTCTAATCGCCTGGGTGGGGGCGAACAGTTGACTCAGCCGCCAGCGGGGATCGTCGACAAGACGAGGGGCTGTGGGCGTCTGCGGGCGAAGCTCCTCTGTGGCCGATGTGCTCGGCGGTGCACTAAAACCTGGGACGTGTGTTCGGCGGCCGACGAGCTCCCTACGCCGACCGCTCCCCACGAAGGTCGCCGTCAGGCAGCATCCCATTCGGCCTGCACGTCGAGCACCCACGTCACGCCAAAGCGATCGGTGAGCATGCCATAGAGCGGAGCCCACTGCGCGGGAGCGAGGGGAGCTAGGACCGTCGCGCCGTCGGCAAGCTTGTTCCAGTAGGCCGTGATCTCGTCAGCATCCGTTCCCCTCACAGAGACGAAGAGCGGGATGATGCCAGGCTCGTATGCCGTGTGGCCCGGCACGTCGTAGGCCATGATCCGGACTCCGGCGTCAGATTCGACCTGCCCCCACATGATCTGGTCGGCTTCGTCTGGCGCCGTGACGTTGTGCGCGTCGGCGTAAGTGATTGTCGCGAGCGACCCTCCAAAGACAGTCTGGTAGAACTCGAGCGCCGCGCGAGCCTGGCCGCGGAAGTTGAGGTGAGGGGTGACGTTGACAGACATGAGGTTCTCCTGATGGTGAGATGAATTCGACGCCGCTTTTCGGCGACGCCACGATCGTCTCAACAGTTGCGGTCAGTTTCCGTCCACTACTTCAGTTACTGTTGCGACTATGTCGACGCCCACCGCCCGCCTGCTGAATCTGCTTTCGGTGATGCAGACAGGAGGAACCTGGGCTGCTGCCGCACTGAGCGAGCGGCTGGGAGCGAGTGACCGCACTCTGCGACGCGACGTGGACCGCCTGCGCGAACTGGGCTACCGGATAACGACGGTCATGGGACCGGACGGCGGATACCGGCTCGAGCCCGGCGCCGTACTGCCGCCTCTCCTGCTCGATGACGAACAGGCCGTCGCCTTGTCGGCTGCGTTGCAAACCGCTTCGGGTTCAGGGTCGGCACTGAGCGAAGCGTCGGCGCGAGCACTCGCGACCGTGCGTCAGGTACTGCCATCGCGACTGCGTCATCGCGTCGACCAGCTGACGGTCGACGCGATCCCCCGATCAGGCGATCGCCCGCCACCAACGGTCGATCCCTCGACTCTCGCCGTCGTCGGAGCGGCGGCTCACGATCGCGAGGTGCTGCGTTTTGACTACGCCGGGCGCGACGGGCCAGCTCGCCGCGTTGAGCCGCACGGCTTGGTCGCACAGGCCGGTCGCTGGTTTCTCGCAGCGTGGGATCTCGATAAGGATGACTGGCGCATCTTTCGCGTCGACCGCATGCAGCCGCGCCTTCCGACTCGGCTCCCCTTCATCCCGCGGGACGTGCCGGGCGGCGATGTTTCGACATTCGTGTCCGCTCGGTTGAAAGGCTCCGAGCACATTGATGCATGGCCCTGCACGGGATCCGTCGTGCTCGACAGCCCGGCGGCCGAAATCGCTCCCTTCGTCGGGGACGGAACGGTTGAGGAGCTCGGCGCGCGACGCTGCCGCCTCACGGCTGGGTCGTGGTCATGGAGCGCTCTTGCAGCATCCATGGGCCGCTTTGACGTGCCGATCGAGTCGGCCGAACCCACCGAACTCGCCCATGCGTTCTCCGTGCTGGCCGAGAGGTTCTCCCAAGCAGCTGCGGGGTGAGCCTTCTGTCGATCGCCGGATGCGCTCCGGCGTACGGGCGTGGGGCTACGCGACCCTGTCGGCCGCTGCCGGCACCGGCATTGCCAGCAGACGCTCGAGCAGCTGCGGCGCCAACTGCCCCTCCGTCTCGAGGACGACACGCACATTCGCCCCCGGGTGATCCACCGGGCCCTGCCGCTGACCGCGCAGATCACACACGGTCTGGCCGCGCCCGGGGCCGTCGGTGACATCCACCTCGACGGGCACTGCCGGAGCAACGCGCGGCAGCATCCCACCCACCGCGATCGCCGCCGCGAGCGGATCGTGCATGGCACTGCACCGACGACCGTACTCGGCGACGTAGAAATCGAAGTAGTAGTCGAGCATCTCGCCCACGGCTCGGGCAAGCGGATGCTCGGCTGCGCAGAGCCGCAGGCGATCGGCCTCCTCAAGCACGTTCTCGAGCGTCGTGTCGAGCGGAACAAGCGTCACGGACCACGACGCGGACACCACAGCCTGCGCCGCCTCCGGGTCGTGGCCGATGTTCGCTTCGGCGACGCTCGTAATGTTGCCGGGAACCAGAGCTGCCCCGCCCATCGCCGTTACCTGCGCAATGCGCTCAGCGAGCGACGGATCTCGCTGCAGGGCAACGGCAAGATTCGTGAGCGGTCCGACCGCGACAACCTCGAGGGCGCCGGCGTGCTCGTGCGACAAGCGCAGCAGCATGTCGGCAGCATCCTCGTTCACCGGTGTCATGTCGGTCTCGGGAATCTCAATCTCGCCGATGCCGTTTCGGCCGTGCACATGCGGCGCGCCCCCGTCGAACTCACCGACAAGCGGATCGTTGCGCCCGATCGCCACCGGCACGTCACGACGACCAGCCAGCTGCAGCAGCTGCAGCGTGTTGCGCCCCCCCTGGGTGGCGCTCACGTTGCCGTGCACGGCGCCGATTCCCACGAGCTCGATCTCCGGCGATGCCAGCAGGTAGGCGAGCGCCATGGAGTCGTCGATGCCGGTGTCGCAATCGAAGTAGACGGGGCGTGGCATTGGTGTTCCTTACGTTGAGAGTGAATGGCGGATGCTGTGAGTCGCTCAGTCGCGGCTCGGAGCTGCTTTCAAGATGAAGCTCGCAACGAGCGCGAGAACCGTGATCGCAACGGAGACCCAGAGCGCGAGCGTGAATCCGCCGATGCCACCCGAGGCGACGAACGGAGCGACGATCGCAATGCCGAGGCTCGCGCCGATGCCGAACCCTGCGCTGTTCATGCTCGGCAGCGCCGACGGTGCCTCCGCCGGCGATTGGATGACGCCGAGCCCGTTCGTGGTGGTCAGCACGAGGCCGTTGTAGGCAACACCGAGCACGGCGATCATACCGAAGACGACCCACTGGCTCTGCGGGAACAGCGTGATCACGACGAGCGCGGCCAGGCAGATGACGAGGCCAATTCGAAGGATGCTGATCCAGCCGACGCGGGCCGAGAGCCACCCGGCGAAGGGCGCCGCAGCGAGGCCGATGAGCGCGGGCGGGGCGAGGAACATCAGGGCGCTCGTTGCAGCGTTCATGCCGAAGCCGACCTCAGAGTTCTGGCTCAGCATCACCACGGTGAAGTTGATCACAGCGAAGACGCTCGACAGCGTGAGCACGGTCGTCGCGATCACGGGCCACACCTGGCGCGACTTCAAGTGCTGCACTGCGATGAGCGGCGTTGCTCTGCGCTTCTCGATCTGCACGAAGGCGACGAACGCGATGACCGTTCCCGCAAGGAATGCCAGCGTAAGCGGGGCAGCCCACCCTTGCGCGCCGCCCGTGGAGACGAAGTATGTGAGGCAGATGAGCCCGACAGACAGCGCAGCCGCACCCCACCAGTCCATCGTTCCCGACGAGGCGGCCCCAGTGTCTTCGGGCGCCGCGAGCCAGACGCACACCAGGGCGAGAACGCCGACGATGAAGATCACCACGAACAGCGAGCGGAATCCGAACGCGTCGGTGAGCAGCCCGCCGATCCAGCCGTCGACCCCGCCCACACCGCCATTGATGGCCGTGAGCACACCAAGCATGGTGGCGAACATCTTCTTGGTCAGCGACTCGTTGAGAATCACGTACGAGAGCTGGAACGCGGCGCTCGACGCACCCTGCAGCACACGGCCGACGAGCAGAATCTGCAGGTTCGGCGCGAACAGGCAGAGCAGGGTGCCCACCGAGAGAATTCCGAGCACGATCAGCAGTCCGCGCTTACGCCCGATGAAGTCGCTCCACCGCGCGAGCAGCACACCTCCGACGGCCCCCGCGAGAAAGAACAGCGACGACACTTGAGAGACCGAATCGATGTCAACACCGAGCGTTCGGGCCATGTCTGGCAGCGCCGGGGTGATCATGCTCGCGTTGAGCTGAAAGGCGACGACCGCAAGAATCAGCGTCGCGACGAGGCCGATCGCTCGGCGACCGTGAAGCTTTCCATCGCCGCTTGGCGCTGGGTTGACGGATGCCGCGCCGGAGGGCGTGACGCGAGTTGATGACATGGAAAGACTCCTTTGTCTGAGGGAAGGGGCGGATGCTGGAGGGCATGATCGCGTAGCTAGTATGATGTTATACCTCTTGGGTAGAACATGTGCAAGGTGGGTGGTTCTGGTTGAATAGAGCCGAAGCACAGACACCGCTGAACGCAGGGAGCCGGATGACCCAGATGGACGAGTTCCTCGCGGAACCGCTCACGACAACGGTCGGACAACCGCTGCGCGTCGCCGCCTACACGCGCATCACGCAGGGCATTCGCGACGGCGTCTTTCCCCTCGGCTCCGCACTCCCCCGTGAAACAGAACTCGGCACCTCGCTCGGAGTGAGCCGCACCGTGATTCGCGAAGCCCTCATGCTGCTCGAAGAAGACGGCCTCATCACCACGCGGCGCGGAGTCGGGCGGTTTGTCACAGCATCCACCCCTAAGGTCGGACTCGAAGATCTGCGACCGTTCGAGGTCGCGCTCGCGAACGCCGAACACCCCGTCGCCGTGACACCGGTCACCTTCGTGATGCAGCCGAACACCGAGTTCGTGTCGAGCAACCTCAATCTTGATCCCGAGGCGAACACCTGGTTTCGCGAGAGCGTGCTGTCGCGCGCGGGCGAGCCGATCGCCATCGTGCAGGAGCACCTTCCGGCCGGTCGCTACCTCAGCGATATCAGCCCCGCGATCGCCGCGTCGTTTCAGCAGGCGGCTGAGCAGAACGCGACACTGTACGCGGGGCTCCTCGACGCCTGCGGCCCGATCTTCTCGGCAAGCTCATGCCAGATCACGCCGAGCGTTGTCGGCGCTTCGCGAGGCAGACAGCTTGGCCTGGCAGCATCCGATCCCGTCATCATCCTGACCCAGGTGATCGAGCACAACACGACGCCCGTCTACCTGGCCAAGTGCATCGTCTCGTCGCGCGTCGGCCACCTGACCGTGATCCAGACCCCGTCAAACTGATCCGAACTCGCACACCCAAGGACACCATGGCATTTGACATCGATCTCACCGTCGTCGGCAGCATCAACGCCGACATTTCCGCGGTCACCGAACGACTGCCCGGCCCGGGCGAAACCGTCGGCGGCGGCCGCCTCACGCGCGAGGCCGGCGGCAAGGGCGCCAACCAGGCGGCGGCGGCAGCCCGGCTCGGGGCACGCACGCGCATGGTGGGAGCAGTGGGGTCGGATGCTGACGGAGCAGCAATGCGGCGGGCACTTGAGTCAGCGGGCGTCGACCTCACGCACGTGGCGACAGTCGACACCGAGACCGGTACCGCGCTGATCGTCGTGGATGCTGCCGGAGAGAACCAGATCGCGGTGTGCGAGGGCGCCAATGCGCACGTGAGCATTGAGGGCGTGGAGGTCGGCGAGCATGACACGGTGCTCGCGCAGCTGGAGATCTCGCTCGACACCGTCACCGAGCTCGCGCGGCGATGCCGCGGCTATTTCGCGCTCAATGCCGCTCCGGCGATGCCGCTGCCTGCGGAGCTCATCGACCGCGCCGACCTGATCATCGTGAACGAGACCGAGTACGAGCTCATCCCCGAGCTCGCTGACGCCTCACTCGTCGCCGTGACCTACGGTGCGCAGGGTTCGGCGATTCTCGAGCATGGCACGCAGGTGGCCTTCGCGGATGCTGTCAAGACGACGCCCGTGAACACGGTCGGCGCCGGCGACGCGTTCTGCGCAGCACTCACGATCGCCCTTCGCGCGGGCCTTCCCTATGAGGCTGCGCTGCGCACCGCCAACGCGGTCGGTGCTGCAGCGGTCGTCGATCCGGCCTCGCAGCCGGCGCTGCAACGCCTGGAGCAGTACGCACCTAGCGCATAGCTGAAGCACTCCGTACCTGCCCCGCATCACCTCGAAACGTTGGCTCGAAGGAATACCGTGGCGGAATGATCTAGTTCAGCACGAGCGGAAGCTTCTTCAGCCCCACCAGCACACCGTCCGCCATCTGAGCAGCAGTACCGATTGTCAGGAAGCAGTCCTTGGAGCCAGGGGAGTACAGCACGTTTCCGATGGGTTGGCGTCACCAATGGCATTGCAAGCGACAGCGGTGTCGCACTCTCAGAGACGCGGTACTCTTCGTCATAGTCGAACGTGACGTTTCCCGCGGGTGACTGAGCAAGTACCCCGCTGAACTGACCGCCAAGATATACATCGAGGTTCCGGTCGGTCACCATCGCACCTGCCCGTCATCGAGCGAGCGCAGCGCCACTTCGAACCCCAGAGCTTGGAGAGCGTCGAAGAGCTTCGCGGCCTCCACCGTGGGTTTCCCCGCCTCGACATCCGCGATGAACGACCTCGAGACACGAGCTTCACTCGCGAGTTCGCTTTGCGACCACCCGCGTCGCTCTCGAAGCTCACGCACGATCGAGGACGCCTCTCGCATCGTAAACATCGGCACCTCTTCGACATTTGTGTAGCCGTACGGCGACAAGCTCATCACCCACGTCGATGTCAACAGCTGCGCGCGTAGACTCGTCGTACCGACCGCGCTTCACGAGGAGGATGCGTGAGCTCCGCAGCATCCAATATCCCTGACGAAGACATGCGGGAGTTTGCCCGCCGCATGCGCGCCGAGTTTCCACGGTTTCTCATGCAGTACCGCTTCGCGGTCGACGAGATGCTCACCAAGGTGTCGATTCTGCGCGAAGAGTTTCTGCACCTGCACCGCTACAACCCCATCGAGCACGTCGCGTCGCGCGTGAAGTCGCCGCAGAGCCTGCTCAGCAAAATGGCCAGGCGCGGCATCGCACCCGAACTCGACACGATTCGCGAGCAGATCACCGACATCGCCGGCATCCTGTCCGTGTGCCGGTAGGCCTCGCTCCGCTTGGCAACGCGGCGGGGCGTTGTGTCGCGACCTGGACGTGCGAGGTGTCAACGGTGCGTCGGCGCAGCGATCGTTGTGTGCGCAGCGAGATGCTCCATGCCGCACGCGCGGCGCGCACGAACGCAACGGCCCCGGAACGCCAACGACCCGTCATCGCTGCGACGCGCAACGCGTCTCCCGTCACGGCAACGGATCGCAACCAAGACCCGCCCACAGCGCCTAGCGGGACGGAGGGCAAGTTGCCACAGTTGCGCTGCCATGGAACCGCGCTGGCTCTCTCGATGACCACCGGTGAACCAGTGCCGCTCCAGGCTTGCGCCTGGTGTTGCCTGGCCTCCCCGTGATCGGCCCGTCGGGGATCGCCAACGTGGTACGGGTGTCGAGGCGGTCGGGTCCGACGGCTCGGCGGGGCGCGATCGTCTCGTGCGTTGGCGGACTACGGGAGTTTGGACGCGAGGACGTCGGCCGCCAGGATCTCGGGTGCTGCGCCGAGGAGGTGCTGGTTGGCCATCAGGGCTGCGATGATGGCGCCGTTGGCGTGGGCGTCGCGAGCGGCCTCGTCGGGGAATGCATCGAAGATCCAGAAGGTGTCGGCGTGGGTCCTGACCGCGAACCAGACAATCGTTCCTACTTCTTCGTTGGCGAGTGCGACAGCGCCGGCGAGCAGATCGGCGAGCGCGTCGTGCTGTCCATCGGCCGCGACGATCTTGGCGACGAAGGCATACGGAAGTGATGCGGGTGTGGACATGAGGGACTCTCCTTGAAATCGGGGTTCTTCGTGGGACGGGTTCAGCGTATGACGAGCGAGGGCCGATGGGGAGTGGCGTATACGGCAGTATTGCTATTGTTTACGTCATGCGTATCGGACTGATCGCGATCGACGGCTGCTTCGGTTCGGCTATCGCGTCGATCATCGACATCGTGCGGGTGGCCGACGGGGCCCGCGGCGATGTCGACCCGCGGATCGACCCGATCGAACTCGCCATCCTCGGACCGAAACGGCGAGTGACCACGACGGCATCGATGACCCTGTCGGTGGACCACCCGCTGTCGGAGTCCGGAGAGTTCGACGTGGTCGTCGTCCCTGCGCTTGGAACCCTTACGGCCGCCGCTACCAACGACGCCCTCCAGAGCCGAGATGCTCGTTCGGTCATCGCCTCGCTCGGGCGCCTCGACGAGGCGACCACCCGGATCGCCGCGGCGTGCACCGGCGTGTTCGCTGTCGCCGAGACCGGACGGATGCATCATCGACGGGCGACGACCAGCTGGTTCCTGGGGCCGGAGTTCCTGAAGCGCTATCCGACCGTCGCCCTCGATCTCGACACCATGGTCGTGGCCGACGGGAACCTCGTCACCGCCGGCGCCGCGTTCGCCCACATCGACCTCGCGCTCTCACTCGTGCGATCGATCAGCCCAGACCTGGCCCAACATGTCGCCAAGCTCCTCATCATCGACGAGCGCCCGTCGCAGGCGGCCTTCGTCGCCTACGAACATCTCCGGCACGAGGACCCGATCGTCGTCGAGTTCGAACGCTTCGTGCGCGCCCGCCTGGACGAACCGTTCAACGTCGCCTTCGTCGCGCAGTCGCTCGGCACCAGCCGGCGCACCCTCGAACGACGAGTCCGTGCGGCGCTCAACCTCACTCCGCTCGGCTTCGTCCAACGGCTTCGCATCGAACGAGCTCGGCACCTCTCAGCAACCACGGACCTCACCTCCGCCGAGATCGCGCTACGGGTCGGCTACGCGAACGCCGAGACTCTGCGCTCCCTCCTGCGCAGGGAGCGACGCCGTTCCTGACCTATCGCCATGCCTTAGAACCACTTCTCAGCACGTCGCGTCGACGCTCCTGCGTCGCCCCTGGACGACCCACTCGACACGCCCGCAGCACAGGCCATGCGACGTGCCCCGGCTTCCCGGACGGTCGGGGTTGGGTGGCTGTGATGTCGCTGCGTTCTCGTCGAGAGGATCAGCAGACCCGATCAGGGTCGATTGGGATGAGACGCGAAGGCGGTCAGGTCAGGGCGGCCGAAGCCGGCCGGCGGGGTAGCGTCGGACACGTCGAGGTCTTTCGGATGGATGGCGTAGGAACCCCCATCGTCGGGAAATCTCGACGTCTATCTGCGGACCGACGCGCCCGGCCAACCTACACCCTCATCTGGGAAGAGCCGCTAAAGGCGTTCATATAAACAAGGGAGGCGGCATGAGCAACGATGCGCATCAAGTGTCTCGTCGGGCTGCGGCGTACGACCCCATCGCCCAGGCGTACGCGACAGAGAACGCCACAAGCCTCTTGAACGAGTACTACAACAGACCGGCAATTCGCCAGCTGCTCGGAGACGTGGCAGGCAAGCGCATACTGGATGCCGGCTGCGGTTCGGGCCCGACCCTTGTCGACCTTGTCGAAGGCGGAGCCACCGCGGTGGACATTGATGGCAGTCGGGCTCTCCTGGATATCGCTCGAGATCGTGTCGGGCACGACACAGAACTTCGTGTTACCGATCTAGCCGAACCGCTTCCGTTCGAGGATGCGACCTTTGACGGCCTTGACTGCTCGCTCGCGCTCCACTACCTCGAGGACTGGCAGCTTCCCTTGACCGAGATGAGAAGAGTGCTCAAGCCTGGCGGTCGTGCGATTATCTCCGTCGAGCATCCGTTCGCCATTTGGTTTGCCGCCGAGCACGAGGGAAAGGAAACCAACTACTTCGAAACGCGAGAGCGTCGAGAGACCGACATGGCCGGACACGCGGCGGACATCACGTTCTGGGATCGGTCGCTCTCCACGATGCTCCAGTCATTCCTCAATGCCGGATTCCACATCATCCACGTCGACGAGCCTGGGCCAGCGCCCGAAGCTCAGCAGCAGTTTCCCGACTTCTTTCAGAATGAGGAATCTCCCGATCGGGACGACCCGCGGTTTCTGGCTTTTCTGTTCGTCGTTCTGCAAGCGTAGTTCGCGGGCAGCGACTCAGGGCGTGACGTCGGTGAGGTCGATGCGGCCGAGCAGCTTCCCGACAATCCCGCCCAGCGCGCGCGTCTCATCTTCGGTCAGCCGCGCATCGAAGAGCTGCTTCCGCGCCGTTCGGGCGACACGGTAGCCGTCGCGCGCCGCCGTCACGCCCTCTGCCGTGAGTGTGATGATTGCGAATCGTCGATTCGCAGCATCCGTCATTCTTTCGACCCAACCGCGACGCACGAGTCGGTCAGCGAGTCGCGTCATTCCGCTCGGGCTCATGGAGAGCCGCGCCGCCGCTTCGGACATCGTGAGGCTACGGTCGACCGCATTCGCCAGGTACCAGAGAAGCTGGAACTCCGTCGACGACATGCCGACGCGCTCGTCGAGCCGGGCGCTCAACTCATTGTCGAGCATCGCCGCAGCTTTCTGCAGCTCAACCCACACCACGTCGCGTTCGCCATCTTTCACAGGTTCAGCGTATCGGGAATTGTCCGCGCAACTCTTGCGTTAGCAACTATTGTTTACGCAAATGAAAGAAGGGATGCTGTATGACCTCGACGATTCTTGTCAGCGGAGCTACCGGCACACAGGGAGGTGCCGTCGCCCGCGCACTTCTGCGACACGGGCACACCGTACGGGCGATGACCCGCAATCCTGATGGCGCCGGGGCACGCGCCCTCGCCGAGAGCGGGGCCGAGATTGTCGTCGCCGACTTCGACGATCCGCAGAGCCTGCGTGCCGCAGCATCCACAGTCGACGCCATTTACGCCATGGGCACGCCGTACGAGTCGGAAGCCGCGACGGAAGAGCGCCAGGCGATAACCCTTGTGGATGCGGCAGCGTCGGCCGACGTCAGGTTCATCGTCTACTCGTCGGTTGCGAGCGCACTCAATGACACGAAAGTGCCGCACTTCGAGAGCAAGGCGAACGTCGAGCGGCACATGGCGACGATTGACGTTCCGCACACGGTTGTCGCGCCGGCGATGTTCACCGACAACATCCTCTCGCCGCAGAATCGGGAGGCCCTGGAAAACGGGCGCTACGCGTTCCCTGTGCCCGCGGGCACGCGCGTTCAGAAGGTGCCGATGTCGGATCTCGCCGAGTTCACGGCGCTCGTCTTCGACGACCCGCAGCGCTTCGCTGGCCAGCGCATCGAGCTCGCGTCGTCGGAAGAAACCGGTGCGGAAGTGGCGAAGGCGTTGAGCGCCGTGCTCGGGCGCGACGTCGAATACGCCGAGATACCGCTTGAGGCGATCGAAGCGAGCGGCAACGCCGATCTCGCCGCCATGATGCGGTTCTTCCGCGAGCGCGGTTACTCCGTGGACATCGACGCGCTGCACGCTGCGTACCCCGAGGTCGGCTGGCACACCGTCGAGAGCTGGGCGCGCGAACAGGAGTGGTGACGCGGCCTTAGTGCACGCACGCTCGATGGGTGCCGTGGGCGTCGCCCCATCGGGTGCCAACTTTTCCTATGAAGGCCGCCGCTTCAATCGCAAAAGTTGGCGCCCGATTCGCATCAGCGCAGACAGAGAGGATGCCGTTACTCGGCGTGAGGCCCGGAGCCGTTCGTCGGCGTCGACCCTGTGCCGGCACCCACCGTCTCTCCGCGCTTCGCGGCCCGCTGCTCGGCCTCAAGGCGCTCAGCCTCTTCGCCGCCGATCGCCTCACCGCGGGCGACGAGCCCCGACTCGGTCTGCAGCGGAATCTGCTTCAGCACGAGCGACAGCAGGAACGCCACGGCGATGAACGGGAGGATGTACCAGAACACCGGGGCGAGAGCATCCGCGTACGCCCCGACGATGCCGTCGCGCACAGCCTCAGGCAGATCGTTGAGCACCGACGGATCGACGGTCGCCGTCGCGTCGGCCGCATCGGACGCGCTCGCGCCAGCATCCGTGAACACCGCCGTGAGATTCTCGGTCAGTCGCGTCGTGAAGAGCGTGCCGAACACGGCGGTTCCCAGCGACGCCCCCACCTCGCGGAAGTAGTTGTTCGTGCTGGTCGCGGTGCCAAGCTGCTGCGCGGGCACAGCGTTCTGCACCGTCGAGCATTCGCATTTCGGTCGCACGACCTGTGCGCAACAGCATCCGCTCGTGGAAAGGGAAATCGGGCCGCCGTGCGTGTGCACGACGACCCGATGTGAGGCGTTGAACGCGGCCCTCCGGGCTACTTGCCCTCGGGAATGGCAGCGACCGCGTCGATCTCGACGAGGATGTTCGCCAGCTGCGACCCGACCGTGGTGCGCACGGGGAACGGCTCCGAGAAGAACTCCTTGTACGCCTCGTTGAACTCCGCGAAGTCTGCGAGGTCGGCGAGGTGCACCGTCGTCTTGACGCAGTCGTCCAGGGTGAGGCCGCGCTCGGCGAGCGCCGACTGCACGTTGCGCAGAACCTGGCGCGTCTGGTCACCAACACTCTCGGCGACGGCGTTGCCGTTGGCGGCATCCTGCGGCCCGAACCCGGCCGTGTACACGAATCCGTTCGCCTCGACCGCCTGACTGTAGGGACCGGCCGGCTGCGGTGCGTTTGTGGTGTGGAATGCCTTCTTGGTCATGTATTGGTCCTCTTTCTCTTGCAGGTGGTCAGATTTTCGCTCAGAGGTGACGGATGCTGCGAGCACTCAGTTCAGCTCGTGCAGACGCCCGGCGTCCTCTGTGTCGGGCCGGATCGACGCGTATGCCGTCGCGATGACGCCCGCGAGAGCGATCACCGTCGCGTAGACGATAACCGGCCAGATGTGCCCGGCCCAGGCAAACAGTGCGGCGCAAATCAGCGGAGCAAAGCCGCCCCCGAGCGTGTTCGAGAACTGGTAGCCGACGTTGACGCCCGTGGTGCGCGCCTCGACATCGAACATCTCGGTGAGCAGCGTCTGCAGGGTACCCTGCATCGCAACGCCGGGAATGACGAAGCCCACGATCATGCCGAGCCAGATCAGAATCGCTGTTCCACCGCTGAAGAGTGCGAACGCCGGGTAGATCAGCACGGCGAAGCCGATGCACGCCAGGATGTAGAAGCGGCGACGTCCGATCTTGTCGGAAACGTGACCCCACACCGGTGCCATGACGATCTGCAGGAACCCGACAATCATGGTGCCGATGAAGCCCACTTCAGGGTCGACCGAGTGCTGCTGCACCATGTAGGCAAGGCCGTACGTGAGCACGATGTAGCCCGCGATGCTCTGCGGCAGGCCGATGAAGATGCCGAGAATGAGGTTCTTCGGGTGGCGGATCGCCTCCATGAGCGGATTCTTGCGCTTGACACCCTCGACCTCGATGGTCTTCGTGTACGACTTGAACTCGTCGGACTCCTCGAGCTTGCTGCGCAGAATGATCGCGACGATCGTGAGCACGGCGGCGAACAAGAACGGGATGCGCCAGCCCCACGTCATGAAGAACGACTCGTCGCCCGCGCCGAGAACGGCCATCAGCCCGGCTGAGAACACGTTCGCTACACCGGCGCCCGTGATCAGCAGCGCGCCGAAGAGTCCGCGGCGGCCGGTCGGCGCATACTCGACGACGATCGTGGCCGCCGGCCCCATCTCGCCACCGACGAACAGTCCCTGACACATGCGCAGGAACACCAGCAGGATCGGCGCCAGCAGACCGATGGACTCGGCCGAGGGGATGAGACCCATGAGAGTCGTGCAGATTCCCATGCCGATCACGGTGACCATGAGCGAACGCTTGCGTCCGAAGCGGTCGCCGACGTAGCCGAAGACGATGCCGCCAAGGGGCCGCAGCAAGAAGCCGACGGCGAATGTGGCGAACGACTGGAGCATCCCCATGACGGGGTCGTCTCCGGGGAAGAATACGTGCGGGAATACGACGGCTGCGCCGAGACCGAACAGGTAGTAGTCGTAGTACTCCATCATGGTGCCGATGGCACCGCCGGCGACGGTACGGCGATCCTTTGCCGGGATCGCCCTCAGCCCGCGTGCCTGTGGCTGCGCTGTGTTGGCCACAAGAGCCTCCTTACTCTTTGTACAGGTTCTGCCGCTCTCGCCTGCGCTTGATGACCGATTACCCCCGAGATCTAGGCATCTGTCAGTCGTTCGCGTAATATCGTCATCTAGACAAAACGTTAAGCTAGCACCTTCATAAACAGTCTGTCTACATGCATAAACATTCTGTTAGGAGCAAGAGAGGATCGGATGCCGTCAGACACCGTTGTCGCGCTGCACGATGAATCGGCTGAATCGCGTATTTACGAGACCGTCGACGAGATCTGCGCGGTGTATCGCCCCGTCATGCACGCAATGGCCGCGGCGGCCGGTCCGGGTTGCGAAGTGGTACTGCACGACCTCTCTGCCGACAACCCAGATCTCGACCACACGATCATCGCGATCGAGAACGGGCACGTCACGGGGCGCTCCGTGGGCGGGCCGTCAACGAGCCTCGGTGCCGGCGTCATCCACAACCAGGGCGCGGATCACGACGCCTTCGGCTACCGAGGCTTCACGAGCGACGGGCGCCAGCTGCGCTGCTCGTCGATCTACTTTCGCAATCGTGCGGGCAAGATCATGGCGGCGCTCTGCATCAACGTCGACGTGAGCGCGTTGCAGCAGGCGCGCACGCTGCTCGACAGCCTCGTGCCTCAGACAGCATCCGACTCCCCCGATGCACCGAGCGAGTTCTTCGGCCAAGACTTGGTCTCGGTGATGGACGCCATGGTGACCGACGCGATTCAGTCCATCGGCAAGCCCGTCGCGCAGATGTCACGGGATGACCGCATCTCCGTCGTACGCACGCTCGACCAGCAGGGAGCCCTGCAGATGCGCAAGGGAATGGAGCACATCGCCTCGCGTCTCGGAATCTCGCGCGTGACCGCATACTCCTATCTCGATGAGGCGCGCGCAGATCCGAACATCCCTGAGGCGGGAGCGGTCTAGCTCGGGAGCTGGCAGGCCATCACCCTTGTTCGAGCGACGGCCAGCCTGAGCTGCCTTTCACGCTCAGCTGGCCGTCACGCTCGAAGCGTGGCCACAGTCACGGGCGCTCCGGGCCGACCGGCCAGCGTAGCGACGCCACGACACCCGTGCCGACTCCGATCTCGTCCGGGTCAACAACACGCACCCGCGCGTCGGTCAGCACAGCGGCCCTCACGATTGCTGCGGTCGAGACGATCTCCTCGAGCACCGGTGCTCCGAGAGCATCCTCTGGCGCTGTTGCCACCCAGGGCTCACCGTCGAGCGCCAGCAGCGAGTGCTGCAGCATCTCTTGGTGGTCGAGCAGCACGTACTCGGCCTGCCCCTGCGCGAGGGCGTGCACGACGGCACCAATTCCGACCGCCTGCAGGCTGCCGTTGTCAGCCGCTGCGTCATCGAGGATCTGCCGATTGCGGCGACGGCGCGCGGCGTCGAGCTGCACGTCGATTGCGTGCCGCACGCGCTGCGGCGATGCGCCCTCGTTGTCGACCTCGCCCGGGACGACGTGCAGAAGGTGCTTCGCCTGATCACTCAGTTGGCCGCTCAGCAGTTGCACGGCGCGCACATCGCCCGACAGGAAGATCACGCGCGGATGGTGTTCCGCGATCAGCGCGGTGATCTGCTCAGCAACATCCGTCTGATTGTGCTTCCACACCTCTTCGGTATGCCGCTGAATTCCGGCCTCCGCCATGCGACCGGCGCTGACCTTGTTGATGTCGCTCGTGTCACCCTCGATGTGGCGCGTGTCGACGGGCTCGCGGTCGCCCTCAGCGCACACGCTGATGTCACCGCCGCCGCGCCACACGCGCACGTCGAAATAGAGATTCTCGTGCGGAATCTGCAGCAGCAGAGGCGTGGCATCGATCACCGGACCATGATGAATGCACTCCTTGCTGCGCATCTCGCCGTTGACGACCTTGTGCATGACCAATTCGCCGTTCTGCACCACGGCGAAGCGCACCGACGGGTCGGCGACCCCGGTCGGCTGCCTCATGACCTCAAGCATCGCCTCGATATCAGCATCCGGAGCCCCTGCCTGCCCCATGCCTTCCCTGACGTGCGTGCGCCGAGACGATGCCATGCCCTCGGGATCGCTCGTGCCCGCCGTCGAATCGATGAACACCATCGATTTGGGCGTCGGGTCCTTGAGAAGCTGTGCAACGAGTTCTCTATCTCGTGTCATCGTCACCCTCCTTGTCATTCGGATCGGTCAGCGCCAACCTGCGAACGCGTCAATCAGCACCGTCAGCAGGCCGATGAGCGCGATCAGGCCGAACAAGACGGCAAGCACACGCAGGCGCGTCACACGCGCGGCGATCGTCAACCGCACCACGATCATGGCGATGTACAGCACCACGACGAGCACAGCGCCGACGAGCGTTACGGGATTGCCGAATTGAATCAGCGGCACGATCACAAGCAGACAGATCACCGTGAGCACTGCCCCGACGATCAGCCAGATGGCTCCCGATGACGTTCGAAGCGCTGGCTGGTTGGCCATCTTCGTCGGGTCCGCTGTGTTTCGCTTGCGCGGACGATCGCCTGCGTTGTGTGCCGACATAAGGGCACCATAACCCGGCCCCCTGATCGGCAAAAGGGGGTGGACAGTCGCGATCAGAGCAGTTGCGAATTCGCGTCAGTCGACACGGACGATGTCGCCTGCTCCCGAGACGCTCTTCTCGACGTCGGCGCTGCCCGAGTACCGGATCGTGCCGCTGCCGTCGATCGCGGCCGAGAGCGTTCCCGTCGCGTGCACGGCGATGTCTCCCGCGCCATCGATGGTCGCGACAGCATCCACCGACTCGACATCGGCGGCGTCGATATCGCCCGCGCCGTCGATCTCGAGCGTCTGCGTGGCGACCGCGCCCGACAGCGTGATGTCGCCCGATCCGTCGACGCGCGCTGTGAGCGTGTCAACGTCGATGCCCTCGGCCAGGATGTTGCCGCTGCCCTCGATTGTGGCGTCAACCGTTGATGCGTCAAGGCCTGTCGCCTCGATGTCGCCCGACCCGCTGATCGTCAGGTCGACAGCATCCGCTCCTGCAAAATCGGCGGTGACATCGCCGGAGCCCGACACCTGGACCGAGTCGATCATCGGCACCGTGAGCTCAAATGTGATGGGGCCGGGAAACGTCGGAAAGCTGATGAATGCGCGCTGCAAGTCGAGCGTGAGAACGCCGTCGCGCACGTCGGCGGTAATCGAGTCGATGACGTTTGCGCCCGCCGTAACCGTGAGCGACACATCGTCGCCGCGAGTGACGACGACGTCGCCGGACGTTTGCAGATCGATCGCTGTGACGTCGGCGATCTCGCGCTGCTGCGTGGTCGGCTCGCCCGGGTCGATGGCCGCGCATCCGGTGAGCGCGCTCGCGAGAAGAGCAATGGATGCTGCCGCGCCGAGTGTGCGGATGCGCATAACGTGTGTCGCCTTTCGTCACCGCGACAGCCCATCGCCGTCGCCCACCACTCAGAGTAGGCAAAGCCGCTCACGGGCGAGTCCACCCTTCGGGTGATCTTTGGTCGGGCGGGCCGTACTGCGGGGTGAGTGCGGAACGGTCTCGCTGCTCGAGAGAGCGGAGTCAGGTCAGCAGCGCCATGAGCCGGTCGACGGCCGAAATATCTGCGGGCGCCCACGTCAGAGAGTGCAGCTCGGATGCTGCGAGCCAGCGTAGCTCGGAATGCTCCGTGGGCTCAGGCTCACCACCCGCGAGCGTGCACACGTAGATGCTCAGGGCAATGACGCCCGCGTCATACTCGTGCTCGGTCGTCTCGACGTGCTCGCCGACCGTGATGTCGCAGCGGAGCTCTTCGCGGATCTCGCGGCGAAGCGCGGCATCCGGAGTCTCGCCCTGCTCGACCTTGCCTCCTGGAAACTCCCACAGCCCGGGCTGAGCCTTGTGCGGTCCACGTTTGGCGGCGAGCACGAGGCCGTCGCGCACGAGCGCGGCGCCGACGACGGCGATGCGCTGGCTCGTGCTCTTCACGGCGAGAACACTAGCAGCAACGATGCCACCGCATAGGCTGGTGGCATGATTCGCGAGCTCTGGTCCGGCGTGACGACGCTGGGGCGCGGCTTCGCCACGTGGCGCACGCGACCTCGACTGATGGCACTCGGGCTCATTCCCGCAGCCATTTCATTCGTGTTGCTCGCCGCAGCACTCATCGCGTTTGCGGCGTTCTTGCCGACCATCGTCACGTGGGCGACACCGTTCGCCGACTCGTGGAACGACGTGCTGCGCGACATCGTGCGGTTTCTGCTCGGCCTCGTCGCCTTCGGCGCAGCATCCGTTCTCGCCGTCATCACCTTTACCGCACTCACCCTGACCATCGGCGATCCGTTCTACGAGCGCATCTCGCGCGGTGTTGAGGCCGATCTCGGCGGAGAGATTCCGGATGCCGAGGGCGGATTCTGGCGCGGGATCGTCGACGGCCTTCAGCTCGTGTTCTTCGGTGCGCTTGCCGCTGTTCTCATGTTTCTCATCGGGCTCATCCCGCTTGTGGGTTCGGTCATCGCCGCCGTGCTGGGCTTCATCATCACGGCTCGGCTGCTCGCCCGGGAGCTCTCATCGCGCACGTTCGAGCTGCACGGTGTGCCGCTGAGCGCGCGACGTCAGCTGCTCAAGCGGTTCCGCTGGCGCGTGCTCGGCTTCGGCATCGTCACCCAGCTGTGCTTTCTGGTGCCGCTCGGTGCCGTTGTGGCGATGCCCGCCGCTGTGGCGGGGGCCACAATGCTCGCGCGAGACATGCTCGCTGCGGCGTCGCGGCCCCCGACAGCATCCTCATAGCTCTGATCCCTGGCCAGCCCTCGCCCTAGTCCTCGGCGAGGATCGCGTCGATCTGCCCCATCGCGAGCGCCATGCCCTCCTGCATGCCCATTTTCACCAGCTGCTCCATTTGCTTGAGATCGCGGAACTGCGCGACCGTCGTCATTCGCGTGACCGAACCCACAGGCTCGATCGTGACGATGATGCGCGCGTGATCATGCGGGTCGACCGGTTCGCCGTCTGCACGCGAGAAGCCGTCGTCGAGTTCGATGCGGTGCGGCTCGTCGACCGCCGTGAATCGGAACCACGCGTGGGAACGGTCTCCGCTCGGCCCCGTCATGTAGTAGCGGCTCTCACCGCCCACCTCGAACTCGTGGCGGGGAAAGGTCGCGGGGTATGTCGGCGGCCCCCACCAGCGCTCAAGCTGCCGCGGGTCTGCCCACAGTTGCCACACGCGTTCGGGCGTCGCCTCGAACTCCGTCTCGATGGTGAACGTCAGCGCCTCGGCATCCTTGGTGCTCTTCGTCACGGTCATGATGGTTCTCCTGAATCGTCGTTGATGATGTCGTGCATGCGAGCGACGCGTCCGCGCCAGATCGCCTCGTACTCGTCGAGCAGAGCGGCAGCGCGCTTCACCGCATCCGGATTTCCGAACACAAGCTGCTCCCTTCCGCGCCGCTGCTTGGTCACGAGCTCGGCGCGCTCGAGCACCGCCACGTGCTTCTGCACGGCGGCGAAGCTCATCGCATACCCCGCCGCGAGAACAGACACCGAGAGCGCCTGCTCCATGACGCGCGTCACGATGTCGCGCCTGGTCGCATCTGCCAGCGCGTGGAAGATGCGGTCGGCTTCGTCGTCGCTCGTCTTTTGTACAACCATTTGGTTGTACGTTACGGCACGGATGCTGCCAGCGCAACCTTCATCATCCCGGGCAGGAGCCACCCCCGCGGGCGTCAACGACGCGGACGCTAGGCGCGTCCCTGAAGCGAGAGCTCTACCGCTTTCCGAACACGGCGTGCAGCAGCGGCACCACCGAGGTGCACATCAGCGTGACGCCCAGCCACGTGACGGGTGTCAGCAACAGAACGCCGCCGATCAGCATCCCCCCGAAGAGCACGGCCGACACCGCCCGGAACGCGACCCGGATGATCTTGTCGAGTCGATGCTCGAGGCTGGAGATATCGAAGGTGATGGAGCCCGCGTCGAGCCGGTCGAGCGTCGCCTCGACACGATTCGGCAGGCGCCAGAGGATGCTGGCGTTCGAGACGGTCTGCGCGCCGAGATCTTTCAGCACGTTGCCGCCCTCGTCGCGGACGAGTTTGTCGGCGTAGGGCTGCACCGGCTCCCAAATATTGAAGGTCGCATCCAGCGAGCTGCACATGCCCGAGGTGAGTGAAACGGCTCGGAGCAGAAGCAGCAGCTTCTCGGGGAGCTGCACCGGCAGCGCGCGGATCGTCTCGCCGAACTCGCGGCCGAAGTCCTGCAGTTCGCGCGGATCAACGTTCTTCAGCTCGTTGAAACCCATGCCGCCGAAACGGGCGAACAGCACCGTGAGAGCGCGCTCGAGCTCGGCCGTGTTCGTCGACGGCAGCAGCACGCCGATCTGCTGCGCGGCGGTGACCAGGCCGCGGCTGTCGCGGGCAGCGACAGCGATCACGAGCGTGCGCAGTCCCGACCGAATGCCATCAGGCACCTCGGCCATCATGCCGAAGTCGATGAAGGTGAGCCGCCACTTCGGCGGGCTCAGTGACCCAGGGGCAACGGGCGTCACGAAGATGTTTCCCGGATGCGGGTCAGCGTGCACGAACGAATGTGTGAACACCTGATCGAGCATCACCTCGGCGAACACCGTGGCAACGTCGGCGGGGTTGATGCCGGCGTCCCGAAGCGCCGCGGTGTCGTTGATCTTGATCGCCGTGACATCCTCCAGCGTCAGCACACGTCGCGTGCTGCGCTCCCACACGATCGCGGGCGCGGCGACTCTGGCATCCGTCGCGAAGTTCTCGGCGAACCGCTCGGCGTTCGCCGCCTCGTGCAGATAATCGATCTCTTCGAGACTGGTCTGCGCGAACTCTTCGACCAGCGCCGGCGCGTCGACTCGCGAGCGCACGACGTGAACGCGCATCGCCCAGCGGGCAATGCGGCGCAAGGCGTCGAGGTCGACGGCGACGATCTCATCGATGCCCGGGCGCTGCACCTTGACGACCACCCGCGCGAGGCCGGTGTCGGCCGCGTCGGCCTCGGTGAGGGTGGCGCGATGGGCCTGGCCGAGGGATGCTGCCGCCACAGGCACCGGATCAAATGACGCGTAGGCGCGCTCGAGCGGCATCCCGAGTTCCGCCTCCGCGGCCCTGCGGATGTCTTCGAACCGCTCGGCGGGTACTTCGTCTTGCAGTCCCGTGAGCTCAGCGGTGATCTCGGGCGGCAGCACGTCGAGGCGCGACGACATGAACTGGCCGACCTTAATCATGAGTCCGCCGAGGTCGACGGCAAGCGTGCGGAAGCGGCGGGCGAGGGCGAGCATCCGGCTGTCGCGGGTGCGATCAGCGACATGCGCGAACCCCAGCCGGGGCAGGATCAGCTCGAACCACCAGATCTGCACGAAGGCGCGTGCGGCGAAGCGCAGGATGCGACGATAGCGCGCCCGATATGGCTGCGCGCTGCGCATCGACCCCATCGCGCCTCCTTCAGCGAGAGTCACCCTTCAGCGAGAATCGCGTACAGCTTACGGCGCGCTCCTTCGAGAATGGCGACTCCTTCTTCGACCTGCTCTGAAGTGCCGGTGCGGGCGAGCTGTGCTGTGGCACTGGCAAGCTCCATGCCGGCCTTTGGCAGGGCGGCGATGCGGTGCGGCGTGCGCTGGCCGGCGCTCTCCCATGGCGCGGGGCGGGTGGCCGCGTCTTCGGATTCGGCGATACCGGCATCCGTCAGCGAATACGTCTTGCGCCCGCCCTGCTCTTCAGCGGTGATCAGGCCCTCGTCGGCAAGCAGCTGCAGGGTCGGGTAGACCGATCCGGCGCTGGGCTTCCACGCTCCGCCGGAGCGCTCGCTGATCTCGCTGATGATCTGGTAGCCGTGCATCGGCTTCTCGGCGAGCAGCGCGATGACGGCGGCCCGGACGTCACCGCGCGCCATCCGTGGGCTGGAGACGCGCTGTTCAAATCCATGGCGCATCTGCTCCATCGCCTCCCAGACTCCGGCAAACGGGTTGCCCGCGCCGCTGCTGGCTCCGAAGTTGAATCCACCGGGGACTGTGTTGGCCATGACGACCTCCTTGTTCTGAACGATGGTTAACGATATGTCGTTAAGTGTCGCTCAGCAAGAGTCGCTGCGCCGACCCGTGCTACGCTCGACACGGCCTTTCGGCCCGCCAAAATCTGCACGCCACGTTTTCGACATGCGAACCGCGTGCTCTCACGATGAAAGCGAGGTGACGCCCGATGGACGACGGCAGTTCTCATCGCAGACCGGGCACCGCACCCGCTTCATCTGTGATCTCTCTCTGACCTCACGGCCGTCGCGAGCGGTTCCCGGTTCCTTCGCGTACTGACCACCAGACCGAAACGCGCAGAGCACTGATTCTGCTCACGTGCCGTTTCGGCCGTGCGCGCTTGCGGCATCCACCGCGCTTGCGTGCTGACGAGAGGAGTGGCGACATGACCGCCGACTTCCGAGACGACATGACCGGCGCGATCCACACGATCTCGCAGCAGGTGAACTCACGCGACCTCACGGGCGTCGCCCGCCTGATCGCGGGGCGCACGACGAGCGAGCTTGTCGACGTGTGCGAACGCTTGACCGAAAAGCAGCGGGCCGTCGTGTTCCGCCTGCTCGCCAAGCAGCAGGCTCTGGAGGTGTTCGAAGCACTCGCGCCCGCGCTGCAGAGCGATCTGGTCTCGGCGCTGCGCGACTCCGACGTCGCCTCGCTCTTCGCCAGCCTCGATCCCGACGACCGCGTGTGGCTGCTCGACGAGCTACCCGCGGCCGTCGCACCCCGCCTGCTGCGCGGCCTCCCCGACCGCGAGCGCGAGCTTACGGCGGTCGTGCTCGGCTACCCGAAGGCGAGCATCGGGCGCCGCATGAGTCCGCAGTACGTCACGACGCATCCGGATCTCAGCGCGTCCCAGACGCTCGCCCGGGTGAGTGCAGGGCTCGACCACGCCGAGACCGTCTACACCATTCCCGTTCTTGACGACGGGCGGCGCGTGGCCGGCGTCGTCAGCCTGCGCGATCTCATGGCAGCATCCGGTGAAACCGTGATTGCGGAGCTGATGAGCCAGCCCCATTTTTCGCTGGCGACGACAGATGCTGAGGATGCCGCGCGAGCCTGCGCCGATCTCGGCCTTCTCGCGCTTCCCATCGTCGACAGCGAGTCACGGCTCGTCGGCATTCTGACCATCGACGACGCGGTGCGCATTCTCGAGCACGAAGAGACCGAGGACTCCGCGCGCCAGGGCGGTGTCGAGCCGCTGCGTCGGCCGTACCTCTCAACGCCGATTCGCAGCCTCGTGCGCTCGCGCGTGCTGTGGCTTCTCGTGCTGGCCGTCGGCGCGACGCTGACCGTGCAGGTGCTCGAGGTCTTCGAAGAGACGCTCAACGCTGTGACAGTGCTCGCCCTGTTCGTGCCGCTGCTCATCGGAACGGGCGGAAACACGGGCAATCAAGCCGCCACCACCGTCACGCGCGCCCTCGCGCTCGGCGACGTGCGCTCGCGCGACATTCTGCGTGTGCTCGGGCGCGAGGTGCGCGTGGGATTCTCGCTCGGTCTTCTGCTCGGCGCACTCGGGTTCGCCGTCGCCACGCCGTTCTACAGCATGCCGATCGGCCTGACAATCGGGCTCACGCTCGTCGCCGTCTGCACGGTGGCGGCGACGATCGGCGGCGTCATGCCGCTCGCGGCGCACGCGATCCGGGTTGACCCGGCTGTGTTCTCGAACCCGTTCATCTCGACGTTCGTCGACACCACGGGACTGATCATCTATTTCGTGATCGCGATGGCGATTCTGCAGATCTGAGGGGCTCAGCCGTCACGAGACGAGGCGCGCCTCGAAACCGGCGATGAGCGAATCGATCGTGAACGCGAGGCGCTCGTCGGCGGTGAGCACACCGCCGGCGAATGCGTCAGCGAGAAGCGGCGTCACTGCGTCGTCGAGCGCCTCGGTTACGGCCGCGTGATCGGCAGGCTCGACCGCCACCGCGCCATGCGCGATCACCGTTCCGGCGAGCGCGTACACCATGTGAAGCGCGGTGCGGCTTGAAAATCCTGCGTCATGCAGCATCCTGACCACCTCTTCGAGCGCCGCGAAGTTCGCCGTCGTGATCGCCGGGCGCGAGGCGATAAGAGCAAGCGCGCCAGGATGCTGTCGCAGCTCGTTGAGCAGCCCGAGCGCCCAGTGCCGCAGCACCGTCTGCCATGATTCTGCACTGTCGACGGGAACGGCCGTGGCGTTGACGACGTGCTCGACGATCGCGTCTTCGATCGCCTGCTTGCCGGAGAAGTAGTTGTAGAGGGTCATCGCCTCGACGCCGAGGGTCTTCGCGAGGCGGCGCATCGACAGGGCTGCGGCGCCCTCG
The DNA here is from genome assembly GCF_002563955.1 of Paramicrobacterium agarici. Lineage (NCBI taxonomy): Bacteria > Bacillati > Actinomycetota > Actinomycetes > Micrococcales > Microbacteriaceae > Paramicrobacterium > Paramicrobacterium agarici. Next base: position 738,523 of record NZ_PDJE01000001.1, on the reverse strand, counting down.
TGGTCCACGAGTTCCACAGCTCCGCTCACGATCTTCTGCCTGCTGAGTCCCGCGCGATGCCCCTGCGGGCGCGACGTCGCCATGCGTCCTCCCTTGACAACCCTTACAACGTAAGATTAGCATCGCCGGGAAACATACGCCGTAAGACTCGGAGTTGCTCATGGACACCACCCGCACTCACACACCGCCGCGCACGCGGTCCACGCCGCTGACGCAGTCCCTGTACATCGGACTCGCGCTGCAGATCCTCTGCATCGGCATCCCGCTGCTTGATCTGCTCGCCTTCAACACCATCGAAAGTCACGTGCAGGCCGCCTACCCCGACTGGAGCGGCGATCAAGTTCAGCTCGACACCACCGCCATCGCGATCGGCTTGGTCATCATCACAGCACTCGGCGTGCTCGCGTGGGCCGTCGCACTGCTTGTCACACGACGCGGACGTTTCGGTCGCTCGACCGTCACGACCATGTTCATCATCGGGCTCTGCGTCGCCGGTTCGGTCATCGGAATGGGCGGCGGAGCCTACGAGCGCTTCGCCCCACTGTGGATCAGCCTCACGCTGTTCATCGTTCCGCTTCTGCCCGGGCTCACGGCCCTCGTCGCCGCCTGGTACCCGCCCACGGCACGAGACCGCGCCGTTGCGTGAAGGCCCGCAACAGGGAATGGGCACGCCGCCGTCGTGCGGCGTGCCCATTCTCGCGAAACCGTGTTCAGTTCGCCGCCTCCCCCGCGAAGGCCGCTGCAAACTCGGCACTCGGCTCAATCGGCTGAATGACGTCGAGAAGCACACCATCCGGAGCCTCGACAATGAAGTGCCGCTGCCCGAAATCCTCGTCGCGCAGACTCAGCACGACCTTGTGCCCCAGCCGCCGCACGAGACGATCGTGGATGCTGTCGACGTCATCGACCTCGAGATTCACGATCACGCCGCTCGGGATCGCGCGGTATACCTCGGGCACGGTCTCGTGATCGTGGGCGAGCAGGGCGAGTTCAAACGTGTCGAGTCGCAGGCTCACGTACCAGTCGGTTTCGAACACCGTCTCGAAGCCGAGTGCATCGCGATAGAAGGATGCTGCCGCCGCGACGTCGCGCGACATGAGCACCGGATAGAAGCCTGTGGTGACCATTGGTTCTCCTTTTACGTACAATGAGTATGTAACGAGACAAATATACATACTCGCTGTACGTAAAGGAAGAGCCATGCCTCGCGCCTCCGCCGCTGCCGCCGCTGAGACGGCGCGCGCGATTCTCATTGCCGCCACGGATCTGTTCGCCGAGAGCGGCTTCGCTGGTGTCTCTCTCGATGACGTCGCGACAGCCGCCGAAGTCACACGCGGTGCGGTGTACCACCACTACGCGAGCAAGGCCGGGCTCTTCCGATCTGTCGCCGCGCGCCTGCAGGCGGACGTCGCCGAGAGCGTCGTCAGTGCGGCCGAGACCCAGAGCGATGACCCTCGCGAGCAGCTGCGGGCCGGGTGCCACGCCTTCGTCGACGCGATTACGCACGGCCCGGCGGTTCGCGTGCTGCTCGTCGATGCGCCTGCTCAGTTCGGCTGGGCGGAGTGGCGCAGTCTCGATGCCGAGAACTCAGAGGTGCATCTTCGTGAAGCGCTCGCGTCGGTCGGGGTCGACCCCGAGATTCTCGACGCTCTCACCGCGCAGCTCTCGGGCGCCATGAACGAGGCCGCGCTGTGGATTGCACAGCATCCGGATGCTGAATCTCGCCGTTCAGCGCACAGCGCGCTCGACCTCATCCTCGATGCCGTGGCACACTGACGCTCCTCACTCTCGTCGAGCGGACGTTCCGTCGCTTCCGAGCTCGACAGACGTTTCCTCGCCCTCCGCAGCATCCTGAGCCGCGATCTCGGCGTAGCGCGCTGAAAGCTTGCGATACGAGCGCGTGAGAAACGCTCCGGCACCGAGCAGCACACAGCCGAGACCGGCGAAGACCATGACCAAAGCCATGCCGCGCGCCGTTCCCTCACCAAGCAGCCAGCCCCACGTCGCGGCACCAGCATCCGACTCCACGTACGGAATGACCCAGAACTCCGCGAGCGGCGCCACGAGAAACGCGGTGACCGGTGCGGCAGCTGCCTCAAACGTCATCGCGAACCCGAAGACGCGTCCCTGCGTGCGATACGGCACGATGCGCTGAATGATTGTCTGCTCGGCGGCCTCGACGGCGGGCATGAGCATCATGAACACCCAGATGCCCGCGGCATACAGCCACCACCACTCGCGCAGCGTGAAGAGGGAGCCCAATACGCCCGTTGCGATCACCATGATGAGCATCGTGCGAATGGGGTTCTTGCCGAGCCCGAACTTCGCGATGACCGCGCCGCCGATCAGGAAGCCCGTCGATGTGACGCCGAGAACGAGTCCCCAGATCTCGACGGGAAAGAGCTCGAGGCCATACGGATCCATGAGCGCCATGTAGACGCCGCCCACAAGATTGTTGAACGTCGTGAAGACGATGAGCGCCATGAGCGGGCTCGCCGCCCTGACCGCCGCGAAACCGCCCTTGATGTCGACGAGGCTCGTGTGACCCTCGTGCACGATCTCGGGTTCGGCGATACGCACCGTGAGCAGGTGACCGAGCACGACGGCGATGATCGTGATGGCGATAATGATCGTGCCGCCCATGCCGACCAGGCCGATCGCGAGGCCGCTGAACACGCTCGTCACCAAGAACGCGAGCCCCTGGACGGTGCCGACGAGCCCGTTGGCATTTGCCCGGCGATCGCCGGGAACCAGCAGCGTCACGGTCGTCGACAACGCGATATTGCGCAGCTGCTCGACGACGGCACCAGCGAGGATGACCACAGTGAACAGCCAGAACCATGGGCCGCTCAGCCGAAGCAGCTCGGACTCGGGAAGCAGCAGAAACATCACACCCGCGATGCCGAAGCAGACCAGTGTGCCGGCGCCGGACGCGACCATGACCGCGTGCTTGCGGAACCGGTCGACGAGCGTGCCGAACATCATGCTGCAGACCGCGACCATGAGCATGTAGGCGCCGCCGATGATCCCCGTCGCGAGCACGGACTTCGTCTCGAGGTAGACCCAGAACGTCAGCGCGAACCAGAGAAAGCTCGTCGTGATGTTGGCCACGCCCGTGTTCACAAGCACCTGCAGAAACGTGCTCATGCTGTGCGATTCGGTACCTGGCTCAGGCCCCGCGGATTCGGACGACTCGTCCATGAGAATGAGAGTAGGTCACGCCACCGACACAGCGAGCCCTTCTCGGTAAACGCTCAGCGGCTCGTCGTGTCGCAGCATCCGACCATGAAAACGCGAGAGCGACGAACATGTCAGGCGCGCGCGGCTCCGACCGCCTCGAGCGTCGCGCGGAGTTCGCCCAGATAGATCTGCGCACCGGTACCGCCCGATCGCGTGACCGAGTGCGATCCCGCGAGCGTCGCCCAGTAGAGCCGCTCGCTCTCATCATCGATGCCGTGCGCCATCGCCGCGATGTACGCCGCATTGAAGCTGTCACCCGCGCCCGTCGTGTCGATGACGCTCACCTCGGGAACGTCAACCACGTGCACGTCTCCGCTCGGAGTCGCGACGAGGCCGCCCTCACCACCGCGCTTGACGACGACAACCGGGCCGAGCCCGGCGAGAGCACGCGCGATGTCTTCGTCCGAGCCCGCCGGGTCGTCGGCATAGCCAGCACCAACCGCGCGCAGCTCCTGCCGGTTCGGCATGAAGTGCGTAATGCGCGGAAGCACCTCGTCGAGACCCGTCCACTGCTCACTCGGGTCCCAGTTGGTGTCGACGCTCGTCGTGACGTTCGCCTCGCGAAGCTCGTCGAGCAGAGCGGGCAGACCCGCCGCGAGTTCTGGCACCAGAAAGTACGACGAGAAGTGCACGTGCTTGGGTGCGGCACGTTGGATGCTGTCGCGCACGGCGTCGATCGAGAGGGTCGGGATGACTCCGGGGAACGTGAAGATCGACCGGTCATCGGGCTGCGAGAGAATCACCGAGATTCCCGTCGCCCCGCCGTCGGAGCGCAGCAGCTCAGACGTGTCGATGCCGCACTCGGCGAGGTACTGCTCGGTGAGCGTTCCGAAGTAGTCGCTGCCGACCGTGGCCAGAAGCCCTGTGTCGACGTCGAGCTTCACAAGGCCAGCGGCGACGATCGACGCGCTGCCTCCGAGCACGAGTTCCGCCGAGGTGAGCAGCTGCTCTGCCTGACCGAAGCGAGGTTTGACGTCGCCTCGCAGGATGAAGTCCGGGTTGGTGTCTCCGACGACCAGTGTGTGCACCGGCGTTATCCTTTCAGTCCTGAGAACGTCATGGTCTGGATGAACTGCTTCTGCGCGAACAAGAAGAACAGAACGAGAGGCATCACCGCGACGACGTTGCCCGCCATGAGCAGCCCCCATTCAGTCTGTCGTGCGCCCTGGAAGTTGGCGATGCCGAGCTGGATCGTGAACGCCGACGGATCGTTGATCGCGATGAGCGGCCAGATCAGGTCGTTCCACGAGCTCAGCAGCGTGAAGATCGCGAGCGTGGCAAGCGCAGGCTTGGCCAGAGGCAGCACGATGCGAAAGAAGATTCCCCAGCGGGAGCATCCGTCAAGCATTCCGGCCTCTTCGAGCTCGGCGGGCAAGCTCAAGAAGAACTGCCGCATGAGAAAGATGCCGAATGCCGATGCCAACCAGGGCACGATCGCTGCGCCGAGCGTGTTGATGAGGCCGATCTTCGAGAACAGAATGTACGTCGGGATCATGAGCAGCTGCGTGGGCAGCATGATCGTCGCGATGATCAGCAGAAACCCCATGTTGCGCCCCTGAAATCGGAGGCGCGCAAAACCGTAGCCGGCCAGCGAGCACAGAATGATGTGCGCGATGATGGCGGATGCTGACACGATGACGGAGTTCAGCAGCCACTGCAGAATGTTCGTCGTGGCGAACAGCTTCGCGAAGTTCTCGAACGTCACTGTCGACGGCACGAACGGCGGCGGAAACTGCACGAGTTCCGATGCCGGCGACAGCGCAGCCATGATCATCTGCACAAACGGCACGACGAAGACGAGCGCGATCGGAGCGAGAACGAAGTGCCACCCGCTGAGCGTGCGCCGGCGGCGTCGTGCTGGTGCCGCGGTGCGCACGGTCACGCCGATTGCCTCTTGTGTGGCGACCACAATCAGAACGCCTCCTTGTCTCCGCGTCGTGAGTACACGACGACGGCGAGCGTGATGAGCAGCGTGAGCGCGAAGAGCACGTACGCGCTCGCCGAGCCATAGCCGAACTCGAGTCCCTTGAACGCGCGCTCCCACACGAAGTACACGATCGTCTTCGTGGCGTCGAGCGGCCCGCCCTTCGTGGTCGTGAACACCAGGTCGAACAGCTTGATCGCCTCGATCATCTGCCAGATGGTGACGAACACCGTCACGGGCGCGAGCTGCGGAAAGACGACGCGCCAGAACGTCTGCCACCGGTTGGCTCCGTCGATGCGCGCCGCCTCGACGAGGTCACTTGGAATGTCCTGCAGCGCCGCGAGGTAGATCACCGTCGTGAACGCCGCCTGGCCCCACAGCGACATGATCGCGAGCACGACCATCGCCTGCGACGGGTCTTCGAGCCACCTTTGCTGCGGAAGGCCGATCACGCGCAGCACATTGTTGACGACGCCGAACTGCGGGCTGAACAGGTAGGTGGTGAGGATGCCGGTGGCGGCAGCGGATGCGACGAACGGGACGAAGATCGCCGTGCGGTAGATGCCGATGAAGCGGATGCGGCGGTTCAAGGCGACGGCGAGAAAGAGTCCCGCGAGCACCGATGACGGCACGAAGAGCGCCGTGTAGAACAGCGTGTGCATGACGGAGTCGAGAAACTCCGGGTCTCCGACGAGGCGAGCGTAGTTGTCGCCGCCGAGGAACGTCGGCTCGCTGAAGCCGTCCCACTCCTGCAGCGAGAGCACGAATGCCCACACTGCGGGGAAGACCGTCAGACCGACGACGATGAGCGTCGCTGGTCCGACGAAGGTCCACCCCTCGAAGAACCGCCGCGTGCGCTTGGAGCGGGCGGGAGCCTCGTTCTTGTGCGAGGCTCCCGGCGCCACCAGCATCCGTGTCTGACTCATTGCTACTTCGAGTCCCCGAGCTTCTCGTTCGCCTTCTCGGCTGCGGCCTTGAGCGCCTCTGCCGGGTCGGACTGGCCCTGTAGCACTTGCGAGATTGCGCTGCCGATCGCCTCAGAGAGGTTGACGTAGCCGGGAACGGTGGGCCGCGCCTTCTGTGCGTTCTCGTTGTTGGCGGCCATGATCTCGAGGCCGGGGTACTGCGCCGCCTGCTCGGCGAACTCCTCGGAGTCGACCTCGCTCGAGCGCAATGGCAGGTTGCCGATCGCGACGTTCCAGCGCACGTCCTGCTCGGCGCTCGTCAGCCACTTCACGAACTCGTACGACCAGTATTCGCGGTTGGCGTCCTTGTGGTCGAAGAGCGCCCAGATGTCGGGGCCGGAGACCGTCTGGTGGTCGCCGTCGGTTCCCGGCAGCACGGTCACGCCGTAGTCGGTGCCGGCCTTCACGAGGTCGTAGAGCTGCCAGGGGCCCGACGTGATCATGCCGATGCGGTCGCTCGCGAACAGCTGCCCGAACTTCGTGTCGGTCTGGTCGAGGTAGACGCTCTTGTCAGTGACGGCCATGTCCTGCAGAAAGGTCAGCGCTTCGACGCCGGCCTCTGAGTCGAACGCCGCGGTCTGCTGGTCGTCGCTGAGGATCTCGCCGCCGTTCTGCCACAGGTGCGGCCAGAACTGCCACGTCGTCTCTTCAGATCCCGACACCGAGTAGCCGTAGCCGTAGGTGTTCGACGCCGGGTCGGTCAGCGTCTTCGCAGCATCCCTGAAGTCGTCCCATGACCAGTTCTCGTCGGGGTAGTCGAGACCCGCTTTGTCGAACAGGGTCTTGTTGTAGATGAGCGAGAGGTTGTCGACGATGGCGGGGAATCCAATGGTCTTCTCCCCGGTCGGCTGCACGGTCTTGCGGGCGGCCTCCGAGAACTCCTCCCATTGGACGTCGGGCTCGTTTACCTTGTCGGTGATGTCGAGTGTGCGTCCCGATGCTTCGAGCTGGCTCGCCCAAGCGCCGAACGCGTACGAGATGTCGGGGTAGCTGTTGCCGGCGAATCCGGCCGAGAGCTTCTGCAGCAGCTGCTCGGTCGATGAGGCCCCGGCCGAGAGCTCGATCGTGACATTGGAGTGCTCGTCTTCGAACTCGGCCGCGAGCTTCTCGATGAGGTCTTGGGCCTCGTCGGTCTGCCCCGACCACATCGTGATCGTCACGGGAGCGTCTTTGTCGAGCGTCGTCGCGCCTTGCTGGCCGCCGCAGCCGGTCAGCGTCAGTGCGCTGACGGCCGCGATGGCCGCGCCGACGAGAGCGGTGCGTTTGAGCCCTGTTCGTTTGAGCTGTGGGTGGTACGTCATTGTTGACCCTTTCGGCTTCACCTGTGAAGGGAGCGGGAAGCAGAAGGTTCAGGTGGGCGGATGCTTCCCGTCACAGTGAATCTGACACGACGTAGCGTTTTGAGCAATCTTTCGCTCATAAAACTGCTTGATGCGCGCATTCCGAGTGATCGTTCAGCCCGCGAGGACCGCTCACGAGGCCCAGATCCAGGCCAGGATGCTGCTCAGCCTGACTGCGTAGAGCGGTACGCGTGAAGCAGCTCGGCGATGCTTCCGCGCCAGGGCGCACCGTGCCCGGGAATGATCCAGCCGCTCCACTCAGCGCCGAGCTCGGTCTCGAGGCGGGTGAGGGATGCTGCGGCCGCAGTCGGATCGTCGGTGAACGGAGCCGGCTGCGGTCCGCGGCTGCCGGTGAGCACGTGCCCCGTCGTGAGTCCGTCGCCCACGAAGAGCGCGGAGAAGGAGGGAACGTGAATCGCGATGCTCCCCGGCGAATGGCCGGGAAGCCCGATGACCTTCGGAGAGCCGGGAAGTTCGAGCGCGTCACCGTCCGCGACCGTCCGCACCTCGCTCAGGTGCGTCGTGCGCAAGCCGTCCTTGCGGATCGAGTACGCGAGAAAGCGCAGCACGGGTGCGATCTTGGCGCCGCCCCACGCGGGCTTTGTCGACTCCTCGCCGCGTGCTCGCGCAGCATCCGCCTCGTGCACGAAAACGGGAACGCCGAAGTCGCGGCGCAGTCGCTCGGCGAAGCCGATGTGGTCGCTGTCGCCGTGTGTGAGAACGACACCCCGGATGTCGGCGGGCGATCTGCCAATCTCTGCCAGCTCGCGCTGCAGGTCTCGCCAGTGACCGGCAAGTCCGGCATCAATGAGGGTGATGCCGCTGTCGTCGACGATGAGGTGCGCCGCGATGATGTCGTTGCCGATGCGGCGGAGTCCGGGTGCCAGTTCCATGATGGCTACGATACATAGCCATCATGGCTACGCGCAATAGCTATACTCGATTCATGCCCACCCCCGACCGCACATCACTTCCGGCCATCGTGGCCGCCGGTCAGCACATTCTCGAAAGCGATGGTCTCGACGCCGTCACGATGGCCGCCGTCGCCGAGCGCGTCGGGGTGCGGCCTCCCTCGCTCTACAAGCGAGTGCGCAATCGCGACGAGCTGATCCGCCTCATCGCCGAGGCCGCCGTCACCGAGCTGGGCGCGGCGCTCGCCCAGGCCGACCCCGGAGGCGATCCACGAGAGCGGCTTAGGGCCATCGTCACGGCACTGCGGGAGTTCGCCCGCGCACGAACGGCCGCGTACCTGCTGGTGTTCACGCCGCTCACCACGGAGCCGCCCTCACGTGAGCTGCTCGAGACCAGCAGTGCACCGCTCTTCGACGCCGTCGCCGAAATCGTCGACCACGACAACGTGCTTGAGGCGGCACGCACGTTCACCGCCTGGGCCACGGGTTTCATCGCTATGGAGCTCAATGGCTCGTTCCACCTCGGAGGCGATGTCGACACAGCCTTCGCCTATGGCGTCGAGCGCCTGGCGGCCGCGATCACGGATCGCTGACGCGCTGCGCCGACCGCCCCTACGCCCGAACGCGGTGCACGCGTACGCCGAGCTTCTCGATCTTGGCGAGCTCGTCGGCGTCGGCGTCATCGTCGATGACGAGATCGGTCACTTCGCTGAGGTCGGCGACGCGAGCGAGGCGCACCTCCCCGAGCTTCGTGCTGTCGGCGACCACAACAACGCGCCCCGCGTGCGTCACCATCGAGCGATTCGTGCGCGCCTCAATGTCGTCGAAGGTCGTGAGTCCGTTCGCCGCCGTGATGCCGTCGGCTCCGATGACCGTCATGGCGACGTTGATGGCGTTGAGCGCGCCTTCGGCGAGCGAGCCGACGAGTTCAAACGATGTCGGGCGGATCACGCCGCCGGTCATGACGACCTTGACCTTGCTGCGTGACGCGAGCTCGTAGGCGGTCGTGAGCGAGTTGGTGACGATTGTGAGATCGGTGCGCGCCGTGAGATTGCGGGCGACCTCCGCCGCGGTGCTGCCGCCGCCGATCGCGATCGCCTGCCGGCCGCCCGGAATCAACTCGGCGGCCTTGCGCGCGATCGCCACCTTCGCGTCGCGTTCGGTGGAGTCCCGATACCGCACGGGCAGCTCGGCCTTCATCTCGGTCGCCTGCGCTCCGCCGTGGGTCCGGGTGAGAAAGCCCTGCGCCTCGAGCAGCGCGAGGTCGCGCCTGATGGTCGCCGGGGAGGCCTTGAGCATGTCGGTGAGCTCGGCGAGCGTGACGGTCGAGGACTCGGCGAGCGCGCTGAGGATCGCCGAGAGGCGTGCCGATCGCTTGGCTGAGGCGACGAGAGGCTGGCTTGACGACGGCATGGCGGGGTTCATGAGTCATATTTGATCACAGATTCGCTCAGAAAAGCGATCGGGTTGCGCAGAGCACTGCGCGACGGTTTCCCGCAAAACACCGCACTACCGCGCGGAACGCAGCGGCCGCGGCACCCGTTCCCGCTCATCAAAAGTGACCGTTTTGACGAGGAATGTGATCGATGCGGTCACAATGTGTGTATGACCCGTGTGACTTTCATCGGCGCTGGAAGCGTCGTCTTCACCAAGCAGCTGCTCACCGACCTTCTGCGCTACCCCGAGTTCGACGAGATCGAGATCGCCCTTCACGACATCGACGCCGAACGTCTTCGTGTGGCGGAGGCGACGGCGGCCTTCGTGTCACAGAAGCTGGGCGCACACGCTCGCGTGACAGCATCCGCTGACCGCCGTCAGGCTCTGGAGGGCGCCGACTTCGTGATCAACATGATCCAAGTGGGCGGTATCGAGGGGACGCGCGCCGATCTCGAGGTTCCTGCGAAGCACGGGCTGCTGCAGACCATCGGAGACACGACGGGCGTCGGCGGCGTGTTCCGCGGACTGCGCACCTTTCCCGTGCTCACGCAGATTCTCCGCGACATGGAGCAGGTCTGCCCCAACGCATACTTTCTCAACTACACGAACCCCATGACCATGAACGTGTGGTGGGCGAACCTCGTCGCTCCGAGCATCCGCACGATCGGTCTGTGCCACAGCGTGTACTGGACGGCGCATGACCTCGCAGAGCTCGTCGGGCTCGATGTCTCACAGACGCGGTATCGTGCAGCGGGACTTAACCACCAGTCGTGGTTGCTGGAGTGGACGACGCTCGACGGCGACGACCTCTACCCGCGCCTGAAGCAGCGCATCGACGACGACCCTCAACTGCAGCGCCGCGTGCGGGCCGAGATCTTTCGCCGTGTGGGCTACTACCCCACCGAGACGAGCGAGCACTCGGCAGAGTACCTCTCGTGGTTTCTGCGGTCGGAGTCGCAGCGCGAGAAGTACCGGCTCACGCCGCTCGAGTACCTGCAGATCAGCGAAGAGAACGTCGCCGAATTCGAGCACACCCGCGCCGCGCTCGACAGCGGGCAGGACATCGAGCTCGAGAACGACGCGACCGAGTACGCCCCGCAGCTCATCCACTCGATCGTCACGGGAACGCGGCGTGAGATCCACGCGAACATCGCCAACGCCGGGCTGATCAGCAACCTGCCCGAGGCGCAGGTCGTCGAGGTGCCGTGCATCATTGACGAGCAGGGCGTGCACCCCGTGCCCATGGGCGACCTGCCGACAGAGTGCGTCACCGTGAATCGCGCATACGCCGCCGTCGCGGGGGCAGCCATCGAGGCAGCCCGCACCGAGAACCCGACGCTCGTGCGCCAGGCGCTCCTCGCCGACCCGAACGCCACGTCGAGCGTCTCCCCCGAGACGCTGTGGCGCATCTGCGACGAGCTCACGCAAGCGCACGCGCAGCACCTCCCCGAAGCGCTCACGCAGCCGGCGTAGACCCAGAAAGCGATTCCGGATGCTGTCGCCACCGCGACAGCATCCGCCCCGTTCGTGCGCCGCAGCACCGATAGGCTTTCTCGAGTGCCGATTCGCGGGAGGGGAGGCCGGGTGACCGAGCGCAAGCCGTCTGTCTGGACGCTGCCGGGCATGCCCCCGCTGCTTCTGACGACGGCCCTTGCGTTCAGCGGATTCTCACTGCTTATGCCCGTTGCACCGTTGTGGGCGACCATGGGCGGAGCCGACAGCTTCGGCAGCGGGCTCGTCAACGGGCTGCTCATGCTCTCGACCGTGGCGACGCAGATGCTCGTCGCGCCGGGCCTTCGCCTGCTCGGGTGGTCGCGGATGCTGGTGATCGGGCTGCTCTGCCTGGGGCTGCCGTCTGCGGTGCACCTGCTCTCCGACCAGCTGCCGCTCATTCTCGCGCTCGCCGTGGTGCGCGGCATCGGCTTCGGCATCATCACCGTGTGCGGCTCGTCCGCTGTCGCGGCTCTCGTCGAGCCGAAGCGCCGCGGCCGGGCGATCGGCGCATACGGACTCGCGATTGCCGTGCCGCAGTTCGTGCTGATCCCTGCAGCGCCGTGGCTTGCCGAGAACGTCAGCCCTGCCGTCGTCTTTCTGCTCGGCCTCGCTCCGATCGTCGCCCTGCCGTTCGCTGTCGTGCTCGGCCGCCGCCTCGCCACGGTGCCAGCGCCCAAGACGTCGCCCCTCGACGTCGCGCCGCAGGGCTCACGCATCGCCGCCGTGCGCACGCGCGCCGTCGTCATGCCGATCGTCGCGCTGCTCACCATCACGTGCACCGGCGGCGCCGTGCTGACGTTCGCGCCGACCATGCTCACCAGCACGTCGACAGCTGTCGGCGCCCTGCTCGCGCTCACGGGCCTCGGCGCGCTCTCGCGGTGGATCTTCGGCGGCATCGCCGACCGGTTCGGCGCGCGTCGCTTCATCGCCCCGCTGCTCCTGGTCGCAGCGCTCGGTGCCGGCGGCGTCGCGTGGGGCGTGGCAAGCTCAGCGGATGCTGTCGCCACGACGCTGCTTCTCGCCGGCGCGGCGTTCATCGGAACGGCGTACGGCGGGCTGCAGAACGTCACGCTCGTCGAGGCGTTCGCCGCGGCCGGCGACCGGGCGCGCAACGTCGTGAGCGTTGTGTGGAACGCGGGGTTCGACCTCGGCACCGGTCTCGGGTCGGTTGTCGTCGGCACGATCGCCACGGCAAGCTCGTTTCCCGCGAGCTTCACGGTTCTCGCGGCAGTGAGCGTCGTGGTCGCCGTGCTCGTCGCGGCGCTGCGCCCGCGGCATCCGTGACCCACGTGTGACCCACACCGCGCTGCGACGTGGCAATGGCGTGGCAATCGCACGCGTCTCCATGACGCCCACGCACCATCTTGCTGTGCGCTGCTGCGGCGCGCCTGCCTCCCTGCTCGGTGCCTTTCGCGGCGCTGCTCTGGCACCCGTTCTCGTTCGCTTGGGCGCGATTGTTATGCATCGTATACAAAATGACTTTTCACCGTATCTCAGGTCGTATATGATCTGAGTCGTGATCGTGCGCTGAAAGCACAGCGTGTTACACCGACAAGCTAACGACAAGGGAGTCAACGATGTCTGAGACGTCGAGAGTTGCCGAGGCGACTCCAACGGATATGAAGAGAGTCGCCATTGCGACGATTATCGGCACGACGATCGAGTGGTACGACTTCTTCCTCTACGCCAATGCCGCGGGTCTGCTCTTCGCGTCGCTCTACTTCGAGCCGCTCGGGCCGCAGGCGGCGATCCTCCTGTCATTCGCATCTGTGGGAGTGAGCTTCCTCTTCCGCCCGCTCGGCGCCTTCATCGCCGGCCACCTCGGCGACAAGATCGGGCGCAAGACCATGCTCGTGTGGACGCTCATTCTCATGGGAGCATCCACCACTCTCATCGGCCTGCTGCCCACGCACGCCGTGATCGGGGCCGCTGCGCCGATCCTGCTCGTGCTGCTGCGCATTCTGCAGGGCCTCTCGACGGGCGGCGAGTGGGGCGGCGCCGTGCTCATGGCCGTCGAGCACGCTCCTGCTGACAAGCGCGGTCGCTTCGGCGCGTTCCCGCAGATGGGCGTGCCGCTCGGGCTGCTGCTCGCGTCGGGCATGCTGGCTCTCATGACGGGCGTCATCTCTCCCGGTGAGGCGTTCGTCGAGTGGGGCTGGCGCGTTCCGTTCCTTCTGAGCATCGTTCTCGTTGTCGTCGGAATCATCGTGCGCCGCAGCGTCGACGAGTCCCCGGTCTTCGCCGAGATGGCGGCGAAGAAGGAGAAGGCGTCGATGCCGATCATCCAGCTGTTCCGCAAGCACTGGCTGCTCGTGATTCTCGCCGCGCTCACCTTCGCCGGCAACAACGCGGCCGGGTACATGACGACCGGCGGATTCCTGCAGGGCTACGCCACGCGTCCGCTCGACGAGGGCGGTCTCGTGGGAATGGAGCGCACGCCTGTGCTCGTCGCCGTGACGGTGTCGTCGGTTGTGTGGCTCGTGTTCACGTGGTTCGGCGGCTGGCTCTCAGACAAGATCGGGCGCCGCAGCACGTACATCACGGGGTGGATCATCTTCCTCATCACGGTGTGGTTCCTGTTCCCCCTCGTCGACACGGGCAGCGCGTGGCTGTTCTTCGTGGGAATCGCGCTATTCACGATCGGCAACGGCCTCACCTACGGACCGCAGGCCGCGTACTTCACCGAGCTGTTCCCCGCATCCATTCGCTACTCGGGCGTCTCCATTGCCTACGCGATCGGCGCGGTGCTCGGCGGCGCGTTCGCTCCCACGATCTCGGCGTGGATCGTGCAGACGACCGGCACGTCGCAGGCCGTCGCCTGGTACATCGCGGGCGTCATGGCAATCGCGTTCATCGCGACGCTGCTGCTGCGCGACCGCACCCGCATTCCGCTCGGCCCGGAGCACGAGGAGGAGCAGGCCAAGCACCCGATCTACGGTCTGAGCAAGTAGGGCGCCGAGGAATGAGGGGCGGATGCTTTCACAGCATCCGCCCCTCTCTCTCAGAACCAACGCGTACAATATCTTGTACGTAAGGAGGCACCATGCGCACAATGAGCTATTCAGAGTCCCGCGCGAACTATGCAGATACTCTGTCGAAGGTCACTGACGACCGTGAAGAGGTCGTCATCACGCGAGCGGGACACGAGCCTGTGGTCATCGTCTCCCTTGATGACTACGAGTCGCTCAAAGAGACGGCCTACCTCCTGCGAAGTCCCGCAAACGCCCGTCGGCTGTTGAGCGCCATCGACCGGCTCGAATCGGGCGACGGCACTGAGCGCGGCCTCGTCGAATGAAGTACGTCTGGGATGAAGACGCCTGGGCAGACTACGAATGGTGGCAGCAGCAAGATCGCAAAGTGCTGAAACGCATCAACACGCTGCTCCGCGACATTGCCCAAAACGGCAACGAGGGAATCGGCAAACCTGAGCCGTTAAAACACGGCTTTCGCGGGTACTGGTCCCGCCGCATCACCGACGAGCACAGGCTCGTCTACAAAGTGGAGACCGACGAGGTTCGCATCGCCGCCTGCCGCTACCATTACGGGCGCTGACAATGAGGGGCGGATGCTGTCAGAGCATCCCTCCCCTTTTTCATGATCTGTCGAGCCGGTCGGCGAGAGCGCCCGGCTGCCATGGAAGCATGCACCCCCGATGGCGCGAGCAGCGGCACGATCTCGCGCGCGGCGACTACCCGCGAGCGGGCCACCTCAGCGCTCTTGCGCGTAGAGCTGCAGCCTCATGTCGCGGGCGCGCGACATATGCAGTTCAGCGAGCTCTTCTGCAGCACTCGAGTCGCGATTCTCAATCGCTTCGATCAGCCCATCGTGCTCGGCGAGCGCCGACTCCCAGCGCTCCTCGACCGCGAGCGTCGTGGTCGGGTACCGCAGCAAGTGCAGACTGAGCCGCTCAAGCTGGTCGATGAGAGTCTGGTTATGGCTCGCCGCCCAGATCGTCTCGTGAAAGCCCCTATTGGTATCTGCCCGACGTGCAGGGTCCGCAATGTTCGACATCGCATCGCGCGCAGCCTTGATCCGCGCGAGATCGAGCTCGTTCCTGCGCTTCGCTGCGGCGCGCGCCGCAAGCCCCTCGAGATCAATACGCACTTCGTAGATATCGAGGATCTCCTCTGGAGTGCTTCCCTTCACCTGCATGCCTCTCGGCGTGCGCTCCACAAGGGTGTCTGACTCGAGCCGCTGGAGAGCCTCACGAATGGGAGTTCGGCTCGTGCCGTATCGTGCGCCGAGCGCGATTTCTGCGAGCGCATCGCCGGGCATGAACTCACCCGAGATGATGTCAGCGCGCAACCGCTCGTATACGCTCTTCGGCATCAGTCCCTCACTCGCCCCGCGGATGCTGAGGCAGACTCGTTCATCGCGAGTCCAACTTTAGCTCACGCGATGCTGCCCGCACGGCGGCCGAAGACCATCCCCGCAGCGAGTCCCGTACCCCCCGGGTAGTTGTTGCTGAACAGCCCTCCGAGCATCTCGCCGCACACGAAGAGACCCGGAATCTGATCACCGGATTCCGTCAGTACGCGCCCGTCGACATCGCTCTTGAGGCCGCCGAACGTAAATGTGACGCCGCAGGTAACCGGGTACGCGTAGAACGGTGCCGTGTCGAGCGACGACGCCCAGTTGCTCTTGGGCGGCTGCACGTCAGAGCGTCGCTGATCTTTGATCGTCGGGTCGAAGTCGTGCGACTCGTCGATGCCACTGTTGAATGCATCGACGGTCTGCCTCAACCCGTCGACGTCGATGCCCGCTGCTTCGGCGAGGCCATCGAGCGTCTCGCTGACGTACTCCGAAATATCGGGCATCTCGTACTCCTCAACGCGCAGCAACGGCCGCGTCTTGGCATCGAAGACCTGGTACGCAACGTTCCCCGGCTGCTTCAGAATCTCGCGCCCGAACTTCGCATACGTGTAGTTGCGGAAGTCCTCGCCCTCGTCGACGAATCGCTGTCCGTCGCGGTTCACGATGATGCCGTTCGGGTATCCGCCGCGGGTAAGTCGGTTGGTCAGCTCTCGGTTGCTCTCGTTGTTCGGGGTGAAGGCATCCCACTGCACGCTGTGTGCGCTTCCCCAGTCTCCCGCGCGAGCGGCTCCCACGCCCAAACCGGCTTCGATGAGCGCACCGGTATTGCACGGAGTTCCGCGCAGCTTGGCGTGCTGCCAACCGTCGCCGAGGTACTTCTGGCGCATGGCGACGTTGCCCTCAAAGCCTCCGGCGGCGAGAACAACAGACTCAGCGCGGTACTCGCGGCGCCCCTCGGGCAGCGTGGCGACGACGCCGACGACTCGCCCGTCTTCGACGATGAGCTCTGTAACGTCGCAGTCGTAGACCACCGTTTCGCCCAGGCACTCGGCGATCTTCACGTGGTCGGCAATGAGCCCCTCACCACCGCCCGTGTTGCCGATGTGCAAACCACCCCAGAAGAGATAGCTGCCATCCGGGCGATCATATGCCTGCCGCTCATACATCAGCCGGTACCGCATGCCGAGTGAACTGAGCCACCTCATCGTGCCCTGGCTGTCCTCAACGAGTACGCGCGTCAGGTCGGCGTCGTTGCGTCCCTCGGTGACGCGCTCCATGTCGGCGATGTACTGCTCCGGCGTGTACGGCGGGACTTCGGTGCTGCTGTGGCGCTCATCGGCATCGATGAAATCGCGAACGTCGTCGAGACCGCCATGCGTGACGCGAGTCGCTCCCGCCGTGTAATAGCTGTTGCCTCCCGCGCGCTCCCGTGAAGCCTTCTCGAGAACGAGCACACTTCGCCCGCGTTCGGCCGCGGCGTGGGCCGCGCTGAACCCCGCGTTTCCCCCACCAACAATGATGACGTCAGCGTCTACTGCCTTCATGATTCGCTCCAATCCCCTTGCATACCGCTGTATACATTAGTGCCAATCGCCGACCGCAACAAGTAACCAAATGCCGATGGCCCACGATCCGCTTCGACGGGAGCAACACCGCGCCTTAGAGCCTGCCTCACAAGAAACCTCTCCAGCGTCGAGATGACCGTTCGACTCGGCTGAGCCCTTGCAGTTCCCTGCATACTTCTGTATACAGGAATGACGTTATGCAGCGTGCCGCACGGTTGCGGCTTCCCATAGAGAGCGAGAACCCCGTGCAGAACTCGGCATCCCTCAACATCGCGGTGATCCCCGGCGACGGGATCGGCCCCGAGCTCGTCGATGCCGCGCTCCAGGTCATGACGGAAGCACTTCTCAGTGACAGCATCCGCCTTGACGTGTCGACGGAACGGGCCGGTGCTCAGACCTACAGCGAGACCGGCTCCGCTCTTCTGCCCGGGGCGCTCGATCGGCTTCGTGCAGCAGACGGCATCATCAAGGGTCCCGTCGGGCTTCCCGACGTACGCAAGCCCGACGGGACCGAAGGTGGCCTGCTCGGCGGGCTCCTGCGCAACGGGCTCGACACGTTCGCCAATGTCAGACCGGTGAGGCTTTGGGCCGGCGTTCCCTCGCCGACTGTTCACTCCGCGCGCGACATCGACTACGTCATTGTTCGCGAGAACACCGAAGGGCTCTATCTCGCCCGTGGCTCGGGGGTGCGCAATCACCACGCAGCTGCAGACCAGATGATGATGACCCGCCACGGCGTCGAGCGCATTGTGCGCTTTGCCTTCGAGACGGCGAGGGCGCGATCGGGCGCGCCGGCTGACGATGTGCGTCGCGTCACGTGTGTGGATAAGAGCAACGTGCTGCGGTCGTTTGCGTTCTTTCGCCAGATCTTCGACGAGGTCAGTACCGAGTACCCCGACATCGAGGCCACGCACATGTACGCGGATGCTGCCGCGGGCGCGCTTGTGCAGAATCCCGCCCAGTTCGACGTGCTGGTGATGGAGAATTTTCTCGGTGACATTCTCAGCGACCTTGGCGCTGCAACCGCGGGCGGTCTCGGAATGTGCGGGTCGGGAAACATCGGCTCCGACGTCGCGTACTTCGAGCCGATTCACGGCAGTGCTCCGAGCCTTGCCGGCACAGACACAGCGAACCCGGTGTCGCAAATCGCGTGCGGGGCCATGATGCTGAGACGCACGGGCCATTCTGCGGCGGCGGACCGCATCGAGGCCGCGATTGAGCAGGCGTTCCTGACTCACGACCTTCGCCTCGACGAGTCGGGCTGCCCGATTGGAGGAACCATGCGGGCAGCGCAGACGGTCATCGACCATCTCTAGCCGAGAACGTCGGGGTTCAGCAGTTCGTCCGGCGAGAGCTCACCGCGCAGATAGTCGTCGAGCTGATCAGCGGCGATCTCGGCAAACTCGAGAAACACCTCTTCAACCGTCCACCCGATATGCGGAAGGGCAATGACGTTCGGAAGCGAGCGCAGCTCTGAGCCAGACGCGAGCGGCTCGTGCGTGAACACGTCGAGACCGGCCGCCGCAAGCGGGCCATTCGTGAGCGCGGCAATGAGCGCGTCTTGGTCGACGATCGCTCCTCTCGCGGTATTGACGAGAACGGAGCCGGGCTTCATCGACGACAGTTCGCGCTCACCGATAAGACCTCGCGATTCATCGCTGAGGCGAAGATGGATGCTGATAACGTCGCTGCGCGTCAGCAGCTCGTCGAGCGGGGCGAACTCCACGTCCTCGTCGGGGTCATGATCGGTTCTGCTCCAGACGAGCACATCCATGCCGAACGCCTTCGCGAGCCGGGCCACCGTCTTGCCGTGCCGGCCGTACCCGAGAATCCCCAGCGTCCGGCCGCTGAGCGTTCGGCCGAG
This sequence comes from Paramicrobacterium agarici, assembly GCF_002563955.1. Lineage (NCBI taxonomy): Bacteria > Bacillati > Actinomycetota > Actinomycetes > Micrococcales > Microbacteriaceae > Paramicrobacterium > Paramicrobacterium agarici. The sequence goes on along the minus strand of NZ_PDJE01000001.1, from coordinate 719,469 downwards.
GAACGGCTCCCACTTGCCCGCTCGCATCGACTCCCCTGCCGTGCCGATGTGTCGCAGCGCGCCGATCGCCAATGCAAAGGTCAGCTCGGGCACCGCTGCCCGCGGCCCCTGCCCCCGTCGGCCGAGAGTGACAGGGATGCCGCGGGCCGTCGCGTGCGCGCCGTCCAGATGATAGGCGTGACCTCCCGTCTGCAGCACGAGCTCCAGCTTCGGCAGCCTGTCGAGTTCTGCGGCGCCCAGCTTTGAGCGTTCGCGCACGGCCATCAGCACCTGAACGTCGGCGAGCTCAGCATCCGGAATGTCGTCGAGCGAAATACTGACCACGCGCACGTTCGCATGTTCCCGCATCCTCCGAATTCCCTCAGATGAGGCAAGAAGTCCTTCGGCATCGTTGAGCACGAGCACGTTCAGTTCTGTCATGATCCAGCCTTTGCTCGACGTGCCGCATTGCGCCCGGCCTTGCGACCGAACACGGCCCCTCGGACCAGGCCCGCTCCGGCGGGATAGTTGTGGTAGAAAAAGCCGCCCGTGACCTCGCCCGTCGCAAAGAGGCCCGGCATCACTCGCCCCGCAAAGTCCACGACTCGCGCCTCGTCATCGACGCCGATGCCGCCGTATGTGAAGGTGATCCCGCACGTCACGGGGTACGCGGTGTATGGGCCCTTGTCGATCCGCTGTGCCCAGTTGGACTTCGCGGGCTGACCCTCGGGTCGCGCTGAAAGGCCATCGAGTCCGAACGGATCGAATTCGCCGTCGGTGCACGCCGCGTTGAACGCCCGCACAGTCTGCTCGACGGCATCAGCGGGAACTCCGAGCTTCTCGGCGAGTTCTGCCACGGTGTCGGCAACGATCGGAGTTCCGGTCGAATAGCGCGGCTCGAGAAGGTGCGTCGTCTTGCTGTCGAATAATTGGAACGCCCAGGCGCCCGTCTGAGCACGCACAGCCTTTCCGGTCTTCGCGTAGGTGAGCCAGACGTGGTCTTCACCCTCGTCGACGAACCGTTCGCCCTCGGCGTTGATCAGCAGAGCGAACGGGTAGCTGTACCGGCTCATTTTGTCTGTGACCCGGAGGTCGCCGACATCCGGAGCATTCGCGTCGAGCGGCACAGCGTGACATCCGCCCCAGTGCCCGACGGCCTTGGCACCAGCATCCATCGCCGCCATGAGCCCCGCCCCCGTATTGAAGCGGGTGCCGCGCACCTTGACGAGATCCCATCCTGGCCCGAGCCACTTCTGGCGCATCTGAGGATTTGCCTCGAAGCCTCCTGAGGCGAGAACCACGTTGCCGCGCACCTCGTGGTGCACATCTTCGCGCTGCACCCTCACGCCCGTGCACGTCGACCCCTGCATGATGAGCTCACTGACGGGCGCGTTATACCAGACCTCGATGCCGGCGTTCTCGACAGCGCGGAAGAGATCCTCGATGAGTCCCACACCCTCGTTCGCCGCGCGGAACGCGCCTCCAGGAGGAAGCCGGTACCGCTGACCCTCCTCAATGTTCTCGGGATCGATGAGCTTGCCCACCGCGAGCTCGAACTTCACGCCCTTCTCCACCATCCACGACACCGTGTCGTAGGAGTCCTCGATCACCGCCGACGAGAGCGTATCCGACTGCTGCCCGCGAGAGACGCGCGCGTACTCCTCACGATACGTCTCGACCGTGTAGGGGTCGACGTCGACGGCGTCCTTCCACTGCGCCGATTCTTCCGTGATGAGCGGAAGCAGGGAGTCCATGCCGTCATGGGCGATGCGGAAGATTCCCCCCGTGAATCGGCTGTTCCCTCCTCGCTCAGCGTGCGGCGCCGCCTCGAGCACGAGGACGCGTGCTCCGCTCTCGTGCGCGGAGAGAGCCGCGACGAGTGCCGCGTTCCCCGCCCCGACGATGATGACGTCTGCCTCAGAGACGTCGTGTGACGTAGCGTGATCAGTCATTGTTCTCTTTCTTCGAATGCACCTAGATACCGAGGTAGATGTAGCCGTCTGGCAGTGAGATTCCCGCAAACTGCTGGGCGATGAGAAGCAGCGCGACGAGCGCCACGGTGTAGATCGGAATGACCCACCACTTGGCCTTCGCGACGAACCACAGGAAGAGCGGAACGTACACGATGCACGCGATGGCCATGCCGAACACGTAGATGAGTACGACGAAGCCGAGCAGCCACAGGGTCGATGCGAGGGTCACAACGAGGACCTTCTTCCACGACGCTCGAGCCTCATCGGTACGCGCCGGGCCCTTCTTGAGACGGCGCGCTTCGTTGAACACCGCTGCGAGCGAGAGAATCGCACCGAGCACCGTGATGATGTTCGGCATGAGACGCGCAGCTTCTGCATACTGCTGCGCAATGACGAATCCACCCGCGAAAATGATGAAGAAGATGCCCGCGACGACGATCGCCCACGTTCGCGGAGCATGATCTTCGCCGAGGTCTGATTCGGTCGACGTCTGCTCCTTCACGTATCCGAGACGCTTGCGGATCATGCGCACGATGGCCATGACGATCGGAATAAGCAGAATCGCCGCCATCACCAGCACACCGGGACGCGTTGCCCACTCCGAGAACGAGTACAGGTTGTCCGTCAGGTAGTAGTAGCGCTCCATCGGGATGCTGAGGACGAACCCGATGAGGAACGGCGCTCTCGGGTAGTCGAACTCCTTCATGAACCACCCAACGACACCGAGGATCAGCATGAGCGGAACCATCTGGATCTGCAGCGACCCCTGGAATCCGGCCATGAAGAGAATCGGAATGAGACCCGCCGCGAGAAGGGGGAATCGTACGAACGAGAGCATCGAAAGCGGCTTCGCGATGACGAAACACAGCAGGGAGCCGACAACGCTGGCGATGCCGAATGACCAGATGATGACGTAAATGAGGTCGAGGTGATCCGTGATGATGCGCGGTCCCGGCTCGATGCCGAAGATCAGAAGGGCTCCCAGAAGGAGCGCTGCCGGGGCACCGCCGGGGATCCCGAAGAGCAACGTGGGGATCAAATCGCCTGCTTCGACCGAGTTCGCCGCTCCCTCGGGGGCGATCACGCCTCGTGGGTCGCCCTTGCCGAACTTCTTGCGGCTCTTTCCCTTCGCCGTTGCCTGGGCCTGGCCGTACGCCATCCACGTTCCCGCCGTTGCACCGACACCGGGAAGCACTCCGGCCCAGATTCCGACGAGCGAACCTCGAAGCACGTGGACGAAGTTCGGGAAGAAGTCCCTGACGCCTTCGAGCCAACCGGTGCCAATCGAGGTCACCTCGGCAACCGCCGTCTTCTTCGCGACGAGGTGGATGATCTCGGCGATACCGAAGATACTCAACGCGACAGCCACGAGATCGAGGCCGTTCGACAGGGCAAGGTTGCCGAAGGTGAAGCGATAGTCAGGGGATGCCGGCGCGGCGCCGACCTGCCCGAGGAGCACGCCGAACGCTCCCGCGACGAGACCCTTGACCAAGTTTCCCTTGGAGAGAAGTGCGGTCAGAGAGATTCCGAGCACGGTCAGCATGAAGATCTCTGGGGACCCGAACATGAGCACGAGCGGGCGAGCGATCGGAATCGCGAGCGTGAGCCCGATCGCGCCGATGAGGCCTCCGGCCATGGACGACATGAAGGCGAGGGAGAGCGCCTTTGCGCCTTTTCCCTGTTTGGCCATGACGTGCCCGTCAAGCAGCAGTACGGCGGCCGATGACGAGCCCGGTATGCCGAGAAGGATGGAGGCTATGGCGTCGGAATGGTGAACGACTGCGACGGCGCCGATGATGAGCGCCATCGCCTGGGGTGCGTCGAGCACGAAGATGAAGGGGAGCAGAACCGCGACGGCGGCTGTTCCACCGAGGCCGGGAATGACACCGACGACGAGTCCGGCGATAACTCCCGCAGCAAGAAAGAACAGTGTTGACGGGTCAAGAAAAGTGTTGAGACCGGAGAGAACAGCATCCATGAATTGACAACCTTGGCAATAGAGGAGAAAAGGCCGGCTGGTCGGCAGGGAACCGACCAGCCGGCTCGTTGGCTACTTCGTATCGACGGTGACGTCGTACGAGTTCTTCAGAAGATCGAGCGTGTAATTGCGGACAGCGTCCGAGACGTCGAACGCAGCGGTCAGATCTTCTTGCGCGTCCGTTCCCGAGATCAGCGGGTAGCCGCCCAGGGCGTCCTTGCTCTTCTCAACGAACTCCTCGTCGGTCGAGAGCTCCTTTGCAGCGTCGCGCATTGCCGTGACGATAGCGTCGTCCGTACCTTCGTTCACCCAGATGCCCTTCTGATAGAAGTACGCAGCCGAGAGGAACGCGCGGTAAGCGTCGTACGCTTCTCCGCTCGGGGCTTCTCCGTGGAGGTTCTCGTACACTTCCTCGAGCGTCGGCAGATCGGGCATTGCCGGATCGCGGACGATCTTTCCGTCTTCGGGAACACCGAACGAGAACAGCGGTGTCGCTTTGCCTTCGTCGATCATCGGCTGCACCTGTGTCAAGAATGCCGACGTCGTCTGATAGTCGAGATTCACCTCGCCGCGCTCAAGCGCAAGGCGCGCAGGACCGCGCCCTTCGAACCCGAACGTTGCGTCGATATCGATGTCGAGAACGTCCATGGCGAGCAGCGTGACGAGGTCGTTCCCCGTTGCGCTGATGCCGCCGTACGTGAGGGTCTTGTCGAAGTCGGCGAGGTCGGATGCCTTGGTGATACCCGTCGATGACGAGACGTAGACGGCGCCTCCCGTTCCGTTGACGACGATCGGAATCAGCTTGGTGAAGTCGTACTTCACTTCAGCGCGATTCAGCAGGGCGGGAAGATACGTGCTGCCCGACGTGACAAGCATCTTGCTGCCGTCTGTCGAGCCAGAGGTGACGTACTTGTTCGCACCGGTGATCGATTCTCCGCCTGGCTGGTTCTCGACGACGATCTTCGGATTGCCCTCGATCTTCTCCTCGAGGTACGGGGCGACGAACCGCGCCCATGTATCGGTGCCTCCTCCCGCGGAGAAGGGCACGACCAACTCGATCGAGCTCGGGACTTCGGCCGAGCCGCCGGCGTGTGTCTGGGCCGGACCGCTGCACGCGGTCATTGTCATCGCTGCTGACGCGCCGAGGGCGACGGCAGCGAGTATGCCTTTGAACCTCTTGGACATCGCTACTCCTTCGTAGTGCGTTGCTATTTCTGTGACTGCTGGGGGCTGACTCACACCATTGACTGGTCCAGGCGCTCGTCTGGCACGAGGACCGCGCCTTCGAACAACCGGCGGGCCGTGCGGAATCCGGACGCACTGCGCGCGAACCAGCCCGTATCGCCGAACTCGACGTCGACTTCCATCGGGAGCAATCCTGATTGGTGCCCGATGACTACCGAGTCAGAGTCCGAACGTATCGCCTCGTTCACGAGGGTTCCTGTGATGCGAGACGCTACACTCGTCGCGATCGCGCCCGTCAGCGGGTATGACGGATGCAACCACCCCATCGACATCATGGCTGCTCGAACGCTCATCTGCTCCGCGGAGTATGAGTGACCGTTCGCAGCCGTGTAGTCGCGCGGGGGTCCGACAAATGACAGTTTGGGGACGGACGGCGCCTGCGCCGTAGCCTCTGCCGCAGACGGAGCGATTCCTGCCAGCACTGATGCCTGCGCACGAATCGCCTCGGCGCGCGCACGAAACTCCTGGTCTGCGTCGAGTTGAGCAGCCGTCTCTGTTCCATCGAGGCCGACGTCGCGCCACCTCACGAAGACAAGCGGATTTGCGGCGTCGACGAGTGAGACATCGATCGTGCCGAGACCAGGAACATCGAGCTGGTCCACCGCGTTTCCGGTAGGCAGAAGCCGCCCGGTGACCGATCCGCCGGGTTCGAGGTAGTCGAGTTTTACAGCCGAGCCGCGCCCAGGCACGCCCGGGAGCTCGAATTCTCCATTCGGATCGAACCGGCCGCCTTTCGTCGGCACGTGAGCGACGATGACCTTGCCCGTATTGACATTGAGAAAGCGCACGACGGTCATCGGGTCCGTCGCCTCGACGAGACCTTCGTCGACGGCGAACGGGCCCACGGCCGACGAGATATTGCCGCAATTGCCACGGCGGTCGATGATCCGCTGATCGATTCCCACCTGCCCGAACTCGTAGAGAACGTCGACGCCCTGCTCGCGACCGTCGCTGATGACAGCGACTTTGCTCGTGGACGACGCCGCTCCGCCGACGCCGTCAATCTGGCGACGAAAGGGATCCGGGCTGCCGTACGCGGCGAGGATGAACTGGTCCCGCACCCGTGGATCCTCGGGAAGGTCAGCCTCGTGGAAGAAGAGCGCTTTGCTCGTTCCGCCGCGCATGAAAACGGCAGGTACACGCATCGCTTTGCCTTTCTGGTCATCTGCTCGCCGACGCAGTGCGCGGCATCTCCCTAATATGGCCAGGTTGCGCCACTTAAGCAATATCGAAGTACTTGAATGATTTTTAAGTTTTACTAAATGCGAAATCTGCGTGCGAGGATCGTCGTGGGCCTCCCGCCGTTATCTCCGGAGGCGCACTCACCGACGAGGAAAGGTTTCGCATGACACGTCAGCGGTTCTCGTCGCAGCAGCTGAGCGACTTCGCCACGAGCATCCTCACCGCGCAGGGAGTCCCTGAGCCGGATGCCGAGATCGTCAGCGCCAGCCTTGTCGCTGCAGACATGGGCGGGCACGAGTCTCACGGGATGCTGCGATTGCCCTGGTACTCCGCACGGCTCAGCTCGGGAGCGATGTCCGCCCGCACAGATCCGGTCGTCGTCACCGATGCTGGCGCGATGACCATCCTCGACGGTCGCGACGGCATCGGACAAGTGCTCGTTGACCGCGCGATGTCGCGCGCCATGGAGAATGCCGAGCGATTCGGCATCGGCGCCGTCGGGGTCCGCAACAGCAACCACTTCGGAACGGCGGGCCACTGGACGCGCTCCATGGCCGAGCGCGGCTACGTGGGAATTCTTCTGACGAACAGCAGCCCATCGATGGCCCCGTGGGGCGGCCTCGCCAAGACGGTGGGGTCCAATCCGTGGTCGATCGCGACCCCCGGAGGTCCGCACGGCTCAGTCGTCCTCGACATCTCGAACTCGATGGTTGCACGTGGAAAGATCTACGCGGCCATTCAGAATGACGCAGACATTCCCGACACATGGGCCCTCGATGCTGAGGGCCGGGCGACTACCGATCCTCATGCCGCCCTGCAGGGAACGCTGCAGCCGATCGGCGAGCATAAGGGCTACGGCATCTCCTTCATGATCGACATGCTCGCCGGCGTTCTGACGGGCAGCGGCTATGCCGATCAGGTGGTGGGGCCATACTCTGCGACTGGGCGCAGCCGGTGCGGCCATCTGGTCATTGCCATCAAGACCGACGCATGCCTCCCGCGAGACGAGCTCCTGAAGCGCGCCGACGATCTTGTCGAGTTGACGGTCTGGGGACCACTCGCCGCCGACAGCGCGCGGATCTTCGTGCCGGGCGATCACGAGAGCGAGAATCTCGAGCGCGCTCGGCTCGAGGGAGTGCAGCTGCCCGAGCGCACGGTGAGCGACCTAAACGAGCTTGCAGTTTCTCTAAACGTAGACAACAGATTGGTCGCAGTGGCAGGATCCTGAGAAGGCCGTTGCCGATACGCATGAGTCGTGCTGAGATCGTGAGGAGATGGATGACGTGACACCGCGCGTCCAGTTCACGCTCGTGCTGATTCAAGCGGTGTTCGTTCAGACTCTCTCGTTCGGGTTGCGACCGACACTCTCGTACGCGGTTCTCGACGCCGGCGGATCGGGAAGCGTCCTCGGCGTACTCACCGCCGCTTTTGCTCTGCCCTCACTGTTGCTCGCCCTTCCCATCGGGCACGTCATGGATCGCATCGGCGAGCGTCCGTTGCTGGTCGCCGGGCCCACCGCGATGCTTGCGGCATCCGTAGTCGCCCTGCTCTTCACACAAAGCGTCCCACTCCTGATTCTCTCGACAGTGCTCGTGGGCATTGGACACCTGTCAACGGTCCTCTCGACGCAAGGGGTTCTGGCGAACCGGTTCGCAGGAGGCAGGGCAGACTCCGTCTTCGGGTACTACACGTTTGCCGCGTCCCTGGGCCAGACCCTCGGGCCGCTGCTTCTCGCACTCCCGAGCGACCGCCCAGAGATGCCGCCCATTGAGACCATTCTGGTGATTTCGATCGGCACCAGCATCGTTATGCTGGCACTGGCGTCGGTGATGAAGAGCAGCCCCCGCCAGCGGCTCGAGAAGCAACGCCATCTCGTGACGACGACGATGTCCCTGCTGCGCATCAACGGAGTCATTCGAGCTCTCATCGCCACCAGCATCGTTCTGGCGACGATCGACCTCTTCGTGGTGTACATGCCGCTGCTCGGTCACGAGCGGGAGCTGACGACGGTGACCGTCAGTGTGATGCTCGTCGTTCGTTCTGCAGCATCCATGCTGTCGCGGCTGTTTCTCGGTGTGCTTGTCAGGCGCAGCGGGCGACGTCGTCTCGTCGTCGGGAGCATCGCGATCTCGGCGCTCGCTCTTGCCGCCACAGTGATGCCGGTACCTCAGCCCGCGCTCATCGCGCTGTCTGCGGTCTACGGCTTCTTCATCGGGATCTGCCAGCCCATCACACTCTCATGGATCTCGGAGCTGGCGCCGCCGGGAACGCGGGGCCTGGCGATGTCGCTCCGGCTCGCGGCGAACCGCGTCGGGCAGACTGCGCTGCCAGCCGCGCTCGGCGTACTCGCCGTGGCGAGCGGTGCGGTAGGCGTGCTTCTCGCGGCGGCCGGAACCCTCGTTGTCGCCGCTTGGTCGAGCGCGGCTCTTCCCGATTCGTCAACCGATACGGCCACCGGAGATCACGATCTGGGCTGACCGGCCGAGCTCAGATCCTGCGCCGCCTCGATCAGCATCTTCACCATGGCGAGCTCGGCCGGGTTCGGCACGCCGTCCGCCAGTCTCGCGAGCATGATGCGCCGCCGGGGAACGATTCCCGTCAGCGGGATGACCTTGACGTCGCTCCGCTGCACGCTGAGCGCGAGGCGCGGCACCAGTGCCACACCCAGCCCGACGGCCACCATCGCCTGGGCCTCCTGATAGTCGTTTGCCTCGTAAGCAACCTTCGGCTCGAAGCCGACCTTGTTCGACGCCCGGATGATCGCTTCCATGACGGGATGCTTCTCGGCACGGATCACCCACACCTCGTCGACGAGCTCACTCACCGACACGGACTCGCGCTCGGCCATGGGGTGGTTGTGCGAGACAACGAGATCGGTCGGGTCATCCATGAGGTGCACGAGGTCGAGGTTCGGGTGGTCGATTCGCGACCAGGGGTACTCCCACAGCAAGCTCATGGAGATGTCTCGGTTCGTCAGCATGTTGAGAAGCGGCACCTTGCGAAAGCTTCGAACCGTGAGTTCAACGAACGGGTGCGCCTTGCGAAAGCCACTGATGGCCGCGGGGAGCAACGACGACCCCGCGGTCGGAAAGGTTCCCATGCGCAGCGTGCCCGAGCGAAGGCCGATGATGTCGTCAAGCGAGTGCTGCAGCGACTTCATCTGGCCTTGAATGCGCTCCGCATGCTCGACGACCGCGCGCCCGGCATCCGTCAGGAAGATTCCTCTGCTATGCCGTTGAAGCAGCGGCACACCCGCCTCAAGCTCCAGCTTTCGGATCTGCTGCGAGATCGCAGATACCGAGTATCCGGCAGATTCGGCGGCTGCCGTCATGCTGCCCTCGCGCGCAACAGTCGACAGCAGAAGGATGCGCTCAGCGCTGGCTGTTCCAATCACCGATGCCTACGCTCCTCGTCGTCTCTGCTTCACACGCGCGCCGCGCGGCACCTCGTCGCTTGCACGCCGCCGGGCCGACCGCCGATCTTCGGCCTGACTCAGATCTTCCCACGAAACCGAAGGCGATGGCGCGGCGCCTCTACGCATCGAGCTGGTCGGCGAGCAGCTCGAGCACATGACGGTACGGCTTGCCCGTCGCACGGGACATCGCCATCTCGCACGGGCGGTTTGCCGAAGCGAACGCGTCGAAGGGATCGTCGGCATGGCAGCGCTGCACCTCAGCGGCCTCCGGCACCGTCGCACTCGCTGTCAGTTCCGGATGCAGCATCCCTCGGTCTCCGGCAAAAGCGCAGCACCCCCAATCCACCGGAACGTACGCTTCGTCGGCCACCGCCTCGGCGATCGTCGTAAGCGCGCGCGTGGCGCCGATCGCCTCCGTCGCACAGGTGGGGTGCACGGCGATGCGGCGCAGCTTCGCGCGAGCGGGGGTTCCGGGCGAATAGCAGGCGGTCGCCGAGGAACTGCTATCAGCATCGACCTCGTCGCGGGAGTGCGTCGTGCTCAACTGCTGCGCACCTGCCTCGATCAACGGCAGCACGTCACGCGCGACGAACTGCGTGGCATCTTCAATACGCAGCGCCTCGACCTCGGGGCGAGAAGCACGCATCTGGTCAACCATGACGAGCAGGCCCTCGGTGCAGGATGCTCCGTCGCACACGATCGGTACCGCGCCGCCGCGGCTCGCGTCGAGCAGACTGTCGATCACGCGCGTCGCCATTGCGGCGTATCCGCTCGCGTAGCCCTTGGACTTCCACGGGGTTCCGCAGCAGAGGCTGCCCGCCTGCCGCGGAACGATCATGCCGATGCCCGCGTGCTCGAGAAGGCGCACCATCGCGTGCCGCACGCCGTCGCCGCTCTCACCGCAGCTTCCGCTTCCGGCGCCCTCTGCGCGAGATTCGGCGGATGCTGCATGGCGCGCCTCTGTCGTCTTCTCACGTTCGACGTTTGTGGCGCGCACATGAGAAGGTGTCGCGGGACCGAACATGGTGCCAACGCACGAGCTGAAGAAGACCACGTCGGCGGCGCGCGGGGCAGAGGACCTTGTGCCGAGTGCAGGACGAATCTGGGGAGCCGTCCTGTGTTCGCCACAGTTTCCTGTGGCGGGCACCGAGTGTGAAGCAGAGGCCACAAGCGGAGCAGTGCCGCCGCGCGGGAGATCCGCCGTGTAGCGCGGCACGGTGTCTGCGCCGAGCGCCGCGCGCGCAGCATCCGTCACCCCCGTCACCAATGGAGCAGGCAGCACCTTCGCAACCGTGAGCGCCGCACGACACGCTTGCGTCGCTGCGCCCCAGTGCTTCGCCGCCGTCTTCCACGCCGTCGCGCTGACAGCATCCGCCTGCTCGTTTCGCAACCGCCGCACGAGATCGCCCGTGTTGATGTCGACGGGGCACGCGATGCCGCACATGCCGTCGACGGCGCACGTCTGCACGGCGTCGTAGTCGTACTGCTCCGTGAGCTCGGCGACGAGCGACAGGTCGCCGCGCTCGCGTGCCTGCTCGATCTCGCGACGCAGCACAATGCGCTGGCGCGGCGTCGTCGTGAGGTCGCGGCTCGGGCACGTCGGCTCGCAATAGCCGCACTCGACACAGCGATCAACCTCGGGCTCGACGGTCGGCGCGGTCTTGAGGTGACGCATGTACGAGCCGGGGTCATCGCTCAGCACGACGCCCGGATTCAACATACCCGCCGGGTCGATCAGACGCTTGAGCTCAACCATGATCGCGTATAGCTCATCGCCGTATTGCCGCCGCACGAACGGTGCCATGATGCGACCCGTTCCGTGCTCGGCCTTGAGCGAGCCGCGCTGGGCGAGCACCAGCTCGACCAGGTCGTCGGTGAACCGCTCGTAGCGCGCGACGCTGGCGGGGTCGTCGAAGCGCTCGTTGAGCATGAAGTGAACGTTGCCGTCTTTCGCGTGCCCGAAGATCACGGATGCTTCATAGCCATGCCGCGCGAACAGCTCGGTGAGCCGCTCGCACGTGGCGAGCAGATTGTCCACGGGCACGACGATGTCTTCGAGCAGCGCGTTCGTTCCCGACGGGCGATTGCCGGCGATGGCCGTGTAGAGCCCCTTGCGCACCGTCCACAGCGAGGCGCGTTCGGCGGGGTCTGTCGTGAGGTCTGGGCTGCTCGAGAGCGGTAGCTGGGCGGCATGATCACGGGCGGATGCTGCCAGAGCAGCGAGCTCATCGGCGGAGTCCGACTGCACCTCGACGAGCAGCGCGGCGTGCTCGTCGACGTCGAGCTGCGCGATCACCTCGGGCACGTCGCGCAGCGTCTGGGCGACGCGGAGCGACTCGGCGTCCATGAGCTCGACCGTCGCGAATCCGTGGTCGACGAGGCCGGGCAGCGCGGCCATGGCGTCGCGCAGCGTATCGAAGACCAGCAGCCCGGTCGCGACGTGCGAGTACGCCGGGACCGTCTGAAACCGCGCCTCCGCGACGAACGCGAGGGTGCCCTCGCTGCCGATCACGAGGTGCTGCAGCATATCGATCGGGGCGTCGAAGTCGAGCAGCGCGTTGAGGCCGTAGCCCATGGTGTTCTTCATCGAGAACTGGTGGGCGACGGTCTCGACCGAGTCGGGGTTGCTGCGCAGTCGGTCGCGCAGCGCGATGAGACCGGCGTGCATCGCGGGTTCGCGCTGACGCAGCTGGTCGTCGGCGTCAGCATCCGCGGTGTCGATCACGGTGCCGCTTGGCAGCACGAGCACCATCGACGCGATTGTGCGGTAGGAGTTCTGCGTCGTGCCGCAGTGCATGCCGCTGGAGTTGTTCGCGATGACGCCGCCGATCGTGCACGCGATCTCGCTCGCCGGGTCGGGGCCGAGCTTGGTGCGGTGCCGCGCGAGCCTGGCATTGACGTTGCGCACCGTCGCGCCCGGCTGCACGCGAACCACGCGGCCGTCGTCTTCGATCCAGATGCCGCGAAAATGGTGCCTGACGTCGACCATGACGTCGCCCGAAACCCCCTGCCCCGAGAGGCTCGTGCCGCCCGAGCGGAAGGTCAGCGCCCTGCCAGCGTCCCGCGCGGCGCGAAAGATGCGTGCGACGTCGGCCGCGTCGTGCGGCACGAGCACCGTATCGGGAACAAGCAGGTAGTGCGAGGCGTCGTGCGCGTACTTGTAGCGGTCGATCGCGCGCGTGCGCACGTCGGTCGAGCCGAGATCGACGGAGTCGAAAACAGGATGCTGCGCCATCGCCCCTCACTTTCGTACCTCTCTTGTCTACCGCAGCGGCGATGATCCGTCACCCGCACCGCCCGACGCGGCCCTTCGCTCCCGCATCCCAGCGCGGCCGCATCTGTTCCTCGCGGCGCTCACAGTGCTGAGCGTTCACGCGTGCACGTCACCGCGCGGCGCTAGGCTGTGCGAGTGGATTTCACCGACGCACCCATCGACCAGACTTCGGCAACGAACCTTGCGGAGCAGCAGCTGACACTCGCCCTCGTCGACACGGCGAACGATCGCGAGCGCTACGCGGCATGGCACAACGTCGTGAATCGCGGCTTCTACGGCGAGCGCGACGACGAGAAAGACGTCGAGTTTTTGCTGAACGCGGGCGCGTACCGGCGCACGACAGGGGTGTGGGATGCCGCCGAGGCCGGCGTTGATCCGGTCGCCACGGTGTCCACCTGGTCGACGCCCCTGAGCGTTCCGGGCGGCACCGTTCCGACGTGGGCAATCAGCGCCGTGACGGTGGCGCCGACGCATCGTCGCAGGGGCATCGCCCGCAACCTCATCGAAGCAGAGCTGCGCACCGCGGCCGCGTGCAACGTGCCTGTCGCCGCGCTGACAGCATCCGAGGCCACCATCTACGGCCGATTCGGCTTTGCCCCGGCCGCGCGCGTCTCGAAGATCACGATCGACACGAAGCGCGCGAGCTGGGCCGGACCGACGCCGACCGGTCGCGTGCGCTTCATCGAGCTCGACGAGCTGTTCGAGCAGGGCCCCGCGATCTTCGAGCGTGAGCGGCTGCAGCACCCGGGCGAGATCGAGCTGGGCGAGCTGCTGTGGTCGGGCACGATCGACTACCGCCCCGGCAAAGAAGACAAGGCGAAGGACATTCGCGCGATTCAGTACACGGGCGCCGCAGGCGAGGTGCAGGGAGTCGCCGCGTACCGCGTCAAGGAGGGCTCCGACGACAAGCTGACTGCGTCGGTACTGCACCTCGCGGCGGCGACCGACGATGCGTACGCGGCGCTGTGGCGGTTCCTGCTCGAGCTCGACCTCGTTCGCGTGCTCGAGGCAGACTTGCGCTCGACAGACGAGCCCGTGCTGTGGCAGCTGAGCGACGTGCGTGCGGCGAAGGTCGCGCCGTACGACCACCTGTGGCTGCGCATCATCGACCCGATCGCGGCGCTCGAGGCGCGGTCGTATTCACGGCCGGTGCGCCTCGTGCTCGACGTCGTCGACCCGCTGGAGTTCGCGCAAGGGCGCTTTCTGCTTGAGGTGAACGATGCGGGCTCAGCATCCGTCTCGCATCTCACCGAAAATGCACCAGCGGATGCTGGTCACCTGGCGTTGAGCGAGCGCGATCTCGCGCAGATCTACGTGGGCGGCGCCTCCGCGACGGCGCTGCATCGCGCGGGGCGCATCACGGAGCTGACGGATGGCGCCGTGGCTCACCTCGATGCGGCGTTCCACAGTCCCGTCGCGCCACGGCTCGGCATCTGGTTCTGACGCTCAGCCCCGCCGCTCGCGGCGCCGCAACAGCGCCATTCTGCTCGAGCCGCTCACGCAGGAGTAGCGCCGCCACGCAGACGCCCCTCGAGGAGCAGTCGAGCTAGAGCTCCCGCAGAATCTGCTCGCGCTTCTGCGCATACTCGACATCAGAGACGACGCCGCGCTGCCGCAGGTCGTCGAGCTCGGCAAGACGCTGCTCGGTCGTGCGCACAGGCGGCGCAGGATGTTGACGGGCTGCCGTTCCACTCAGCGTCGGCGGCGGCATCGGTGCCGACCGCCGTCTCGACACAAGAAGCGCGACGACGACCGCGGCAATGACAGCGATGATGACGAGCATGACGGCAACAATGATCATGAGATGCCAGCCGCTGAGGTTTCCGAGCATCGAGCATCCTTCCGCAGAGGGTTCCACGGTAACGCACAGCGCGCCTGCACTGTCGGCAGAGTCTGCGCGCTGAAGCAAGCGCACTGCCCGGCCAGACAACTCGGCAGCGCGCCGTCGCCATACGGTGGGGACAGCACCCGACTCGACGTGGAGGAGCCATGACCACCTTCGACAGCCTTCTGGCCGACATCGCCCCCGACACAGGCGAGAGCCGCGAGATCTCGAACCCGGCGACAGGCGAGGTGGTGGGGCGCGCTCCCGTGCACACCGTCGACGACCTCGACGCGGCTGTCGCCACGGCACGCGCCGCGCAACCGGGCTGGGCGGCACTCGGGCACGCGAAGCGCAGCGAACTCATGCTGGCCGCCGCCGACGCGATCGATGCCTCGGCCGAAGCTCTCGCGCAGCTGCTCACGCGCGAGCAGGGCAAGCCGCTCAACGGTCCGAACGCGCGGTTCGAAGTGGGCGGCGCCTCGGCATGGCTGCGTGCCGCAGCATCCACTCCCCTCGAGGCCGAAACCGTGATCGACGACGGCGAGAGCCACGCCGTGCTGCACTACCGCCCCATCGGCGTTGTCGGCGCGATCGGGCCGTGGAACTGGCCCATGATGATCTCGGTGTGGCAGTTTGCGCCCGCGCTGCGCATGGGAAACACCGTCGTCGTGAAGCCCAGCGAGTACACGCCGCTGAGCGTGCTGGCGCTCGTCTCGGTCATCAACTCGGTGCTGCCCGAGGGCGTGCTGCAGGTGGTCACCGGTGATCGCGAGGTCGGAGCGCGCCTGTCGAGCCACCCCGACATCGACAAGGTGATGTTCACCGGATCGACGGCGACAGGAAAGGCGATCATCCGCAGTTCGGCCGACACGGTCAAGCGTCTGACGCTGGAGCTCGGCGGCAACGACGCAGGGCTCGTGCTGCCCGACGTCGACCCCGCCGCGATCGCGCAGGACCTCTTCTGGGGCGCGTTCATCAACACAGGCCAAACGTGCGCGGCGATGAAGCGCCTCTACGTGCACGACAGCGTGTATGACGCGGTTGTCGACGAGCTCGCCGCCGTCGCGGCATCCATGCCCATGGGCGTCGGAACCGACGAGAACAACGTGCTCGGGCCGCTGCAGAACAAGGCGCAGTTCGACATCGTGGCGCGGCTCGTCGAGTCGGCGAAGGCGTCGGGTGCGCGGGTGGTGATGGGTGGCAATCCGGATGCTGAGCAGCCGGGCTACTTCTACCCGACAACGCTCGTGGCTGACATCGACAACGACAACGATCTCGTGCAGCACGAGCAGTTCGGTCCGGCGCTGCCGATCATTCGGTACAGCGACGTGGACGAGGCTGTCGCCATGGCGAACGGTCTCGACGTCGGCCTCGGCGCGTCTGTGTGGTCGGGGGATCGGGATGCCGCTCGCGATGTGGCTGCGCGCATCGAGGCCGGCACCGTGTGGATCAACTCGCACGGCGGCGTGCATCCGATGATTCCGTTCGGCGGTGTCAAGCAGTCGGGCTACGGTCTCGAATTCGGCGTCGAGGGCTTGAAGGCACTGGGCGTGCCGCAGGTGATCAACGGCTGACGTTCCCGCACTCGCCGTCCGCGACGCTGCCGATTCCAGCGCCGCGGACGGCGTTCGCCTGTCTGGGGCCGCCGATGCGGAGAGCTCTGGACTTCTGCACGCACCGGGCTAAAATTGCACAAACGGATTATTTGCGATGGCGCCCGATCCGTGCCCGATAGGTGGTCAACGATGTCACTCCCGAAGCCCCAGGTGTCTGCCCCTCCCACAGCCCAGGCGCCGGACTCCGCGCGCCCACTCAACTTCGCCGAGTTCAGCCACGCTGTCTCACAATCGTTCGTTCCGCTGCGCGTGACCGCGCCGGCGCATCGCGGTTTCCGCGGCGCAATCGCTGCCGTCGAGCGTGACGGCGTGCACGCGTCGATCGTCGAAGCCGGCAAGCACGCCGTTGAGCGCACCCCGGAACTCATCGCGCGCGGCGATGCTCCGTACTTCAAGCTGAGCGTGCAACTGAGCGGAACAGGGATGCTGGTGCAAGACGGCCGCGAAGCGCTGCTGAGTCCCGGCGACATCGCCATCTACTCAACCGAGCGCCCGTATGTTCTCGAGTTCAACCGGGAGTTCAGCACGCTCGTGCTCATGTTCGACCACGACGCACTCGGCATCGCGCCGGACACCCTCTCGCAGATGACCGCCGTGTGCATGCGCCACGATTCTGCGCTGACGCGCGTGATCACGCCGTTCCTGACCGGTCTCGCCGCCAACCTCGACGTGCTGAACGGACCCGCTGGCACCCGGCTCGCGCGAGCAGCGGTCGATCTCACCACGACGCTGTACGCCGCAGAGCTCGGCTCCACAGCATCCGCTTCGCCCAAAGCCGCCCTCACCTCGTCGATCATGCGGTACATCGATGAGAACCTGGCGTCGACCACGCTTGATCCGCAAAGCATCGCGGCCGCGAACCACGTGTCGGTGCGGTACCTGCACGCCCTGTTCAGCGAACAGGGAACCACGGTGTCGACCTGGGTGCGGCAGCGCAGGCTCGAGAACTGCCGACGGGACCTCACCGCTCCTGAGTTCGCCGACCTGCCGGTTGCGGCGATTGCCGCGCGGTGGGGGTTCATCGATGCAGCGCACTTCAGCCGGGCATTCAAGGCGAGTTTCGGGTGCCCGCCCAGTGAGCTGCGGCGCCAGGTGCTCGACGCCGCCTGACAGAGATCCCAGGTGCCGGGAATATCCACCACACTCACTTTGCTATCTGTAGGGACTACAGAAAGTGGAGTGAGAAATGACTGACCGCACGTCATCGAGATCCGACCTCCCGATCGAGGAGGCCGTTGGCGGCGCATGTCCCTCGTTCGTCACGGCTATGGACATCATCGGCCGACGATGGACAGGGATCATCATCGAGGCGATCGGTCGCGATTGCACCGGGTTTGCCGAGATCAGCCGCTTCGTCGGACACATCGGCGACACGATGCTCGCGAAGAGACTGCGCGAACTCGAGACCGACGGACTCGTGGAGCGCACGGTCGTCGACACGCGCCCGCTGCGGGTGCGATACACGCTCACGATCGCTGGTCTCGCTCTCCTGCCGATCCTTGAAGACATCACGAGCTGGGGTCACGCCTACGGAGCGACCGAGAACCCGACGGGCACGAGCGACACGCATGAACGCGACACACGAACGACGGAAGAGAACTGACATGGCCTTCGAAATCGGCGTCCTCACCTTCGGGGAACTCACGAGTGACCTGAGCACGGGGGCGATGCCCTCACCGGCCGAGCGCATGATGCAGACCCTGGAGCAAGCGCGCGTTGCCGAACAATCCGGACTCGACGTCTTCGGCGTCGGCGAGCACCACCGCTCGGACTTCGTCGCTTCGGCTCCGCAGATGATCCTCTCGGCGATCGCCACGCAGACCAGCAGAATCCATCTCACGAGCGGGGTCACCGTGCTCAGCTCCGACGACCCGGTGCGCGTCTTCGAGAACTTCGCGACACTCGATCTGCTCTCGGGCGGGCGCGCTGAGATCATCGCGGGCCGAGGCTCATACACGGAGTCGTTCCCGCTGTTCGGCTACGACCTCGCCGACTACTCAGATCTCTTCCGCGAGAAGCTCGATGCGCTGCTGGCGATCCGCGCGAACAACCCGGTCACGTGGAACGAAGGCACGCTTCGAGCCCCGCTCATCAACGCAGACGTGGCGCCGCGCCCGATCGGCGACCTCCCTATCTGGGTGGGCGTTGGCGGCACTCCAGCATCGGCGATCCGCACCGGTCAGCTCGGCCTCCCGATGGCGCTTGCTCTTCTGCTCGGGCCGATCACCGGCATGCAGCAGGCTGCCGCCCTGTATCGACAGGCTGCGGAAGCATCCGGACACGGTCTGGAATCTCAGCGGATGAGCATCAATCTCCACGGCTACGTCGGTGACACCAGTCAGGGTGCTCGCGACACGATGTACCCCTACTTCGCCCGCGGCATGCAAGAGAACAACCACCAGCGGGGCGAAGGGTTCACGATTCCCCGCAACGCCTTTGACGCGCAGGCCAGCGCGGGAGGTGCGCTGCTTGCGGGCAGCGTGAACGAGGTGATCGACAAGATCCTCGCCTACCACGACATCTACGGCATTGACAGGATCATCGTGCAGATGGGCTTCGGCGGCCTGCCGCAGCCGGAGCACCTGCGGGCGATCGAGCTGCTCGGCACCGAGGTGGCGCCCGTGGTGAGGCGTGAGATCGCATCGCGTGAGGAGGTCGCCGCGTGAGCAGCGTCCTCAATGTCGTCATTGTCAACGGCAGCCCGACCGAGCGGTCGAAAACGATGGGCCTGACGGATCTCGTCACGTCATCGCTCGCCGAGAAGCTCCCGATCACGACGACTCGGATCGACGTCTACCGGCTCGGGCCTGGCTTCACGAGCGCCGTAATGCGCGACGACGTCACGGCAGACGTCGAGGAGGCCCTCGCGACGGCCGAGAGCGCCGACGTGCTCATTGCGGCCGCGCCCGTCTTTCGCGCGTCGTACCCGGGAATGTTCAAGCATTTCTTCGACCTCATCGAGCAGTACGCGCTCGCGAATAAGCCGGTCATTCTCGTCGCGACCGGCGGCAGCGACCGCCACGCGCTCGTGATCGAGCACGTGCTTCGCCCGCTCTTCGGGTTCTTCCAGGCGGCAACGGCACCCGTCGGCTTCTACGCGAACGCGGGCGACTTCGACGGAACCCTCGTGCTGAACAACGAGGTGTACAGCCGCATCGAGGTGGGCATCGGCGATATTCTGCCGCAGCTCAAAGCGCAAGCCGACTCTGCGAGCACTACTTCCGTGAGCCGCACATGATGGCACGCCGCATTCAGCCAAGGGCCGCCTCAATATCTGAAATCTTCTGCACCAGGCGCATGCTCGTGGGAATGCGGCGAAAGCCGAGTTGCTCGTAGAACTGCGCGGCGTTCTCGTCGAGGGCGTCCACGACGACAAGACGCGCAGCGACGACCTTCGTTGCCACGACAACACGCTCAAGAGCATCGGCGACGAGCGCGGCGCCGAGACCCTTGCCCTGCAGGTCAACGGAAAGCGCCAGGCGGGCCAGCAGCACAGTAGGAATCTCGGCGGGTCCGCCTCGCCCGATCCGTGTCGGCACGTGCTCACGCTGCACTTTGTGGGCGGCGAGCGCGTAGTACCCGACAACGTCTCCGCCACGAGTAGCCCACACCCACGTTCGCGCGGTTCGTCTCGCGTCCGCGCTCCCTGCCTGTTCCCTCAACCAGGCGTCGAGGTTATCGACACCGCACGAGAATGTGGACACATCATGCTTTCTCGGGTCGAAGCGCTCTGAGAAAAACCCCTGTGGCCCGCCTGTATCAGGCACGCGTAACGCTCGCACGCAACCGCTGTCCGGCCTCCACCAGAGCAGGATTGGCAATCGCGGGTGCGTCGAGCGCCGCCATCAGATCGTCAAAGAAGGCGTCGGGCACGACAGTCACCATGTCGTGTTCACGCAACACGCGGTCAGCGCGTGCCTCCGCAGCCGAGCGCGCGAATGCAGTCACAGGCTCGCCGACAAGATCTGCCGCGCGCTGGATCGTTGCTTTGACCTGCGCGCTCACGCGGAACTCAAGACGCTCTGTCGCTGCCATAACAGCCCTCCGTACGGTACGGACAATTGTACGGCAGATGCGACGTCTCGTCGAGTTAACTAAGTGCCATGAGGTCGGGGCGCTGTGACAAAGAGGCATAACAGCACTGTGCCCGGCGATGGAGCATAACGCCTTCGAGCACGACGACGTGTGGACAACTGCGGCTCACTCGTGGGGTGTGGAGGGCTATGACGAACCTGTTCGCGACACGCCCGCTGCGAGAGACACCGCTAGCGGAGCGTCTCTCCCGCCAGACGCTCCACCGCGAGACCGGCACGGTAGTGCTCGAGCCAGTCGGCGTAGCCACGCACACCCTCGGAATCCGGCTGCGCCGTCACGAACTCGGTGCCGGTGAACACCACGTCGGCGAGGTAGTCAGCGAGCGTCAGATCAGAACCGGATGCTGTCGCCTGACGCGCCGCGAACGTCGCGAGGAGCGCCATTCCCCACGCGCCGCCTTCACCCGCCGCATTGCTCACGGAGACCGGCGTCTCGAGAGCGTCCGCGAGCACCTGCTGCGCAACCCCCGCGGTTCGGAAGATGCCGCCGTGCCCGAACAGCTCGTCGAGCGCGACCTTCTCGTCGCGCAGAAGCACCTGCATGCCCGTCGCGAGCGCGCCGAACGCCGAGTAGAGGTGCGTGCGCATCAGGTTCGCGAGCGTGAAGTCGGCGTTCTGAGCGCGCACGAACAGCGGCCTCCCACTGGCAACGCCCGTCTGGTGCTCGCCCGACAGGTAGTTGTACGCAAGCAGCCCTCCGCCGTCGGCGGCTCCCGTCATGCCGTGCCTGTAAAGCAGCCGATACAGCTCCGTCTCGTCGAGCTGAGCACCGATCAGTCGCCCGAACTCACCGAACATCTGCATCCACGCATCGAGATCTCCCGTGCAGTTGTTCGTGTGGATCATCGCGACGGGGTCGCCCGCGGGCGTCGTCACGAGATCGATCTCTTCGCGCACTCCCGTCAGCGCCTTCTCGAGCACGACCATCGCGAATGCACTCGTTCCCGCGCTCACGTTGCCCGTACGCGGCCGCACGCTGTTCGTCGCGACCATGCCCGTGCCAGCGTCGCCCTCCGGCGGCGCCATGACCGCTCCGGGCTGCAGCGTGCCCGTCGGGTCGAGCAGGGCAGCGCCAGCGGCGGTGAGCTCACCAGCATCCTGCCCCGCGCTGAGCACCTGGGGGAGGATGCCGCCGAGCGACCACGGCACATCGGCAACGACCTCGAGCGCACCGAACGCGTCGAGCTTCGCGGCATCGTACCCGCCGGTCGCCGCGTCGATCGGAAAGACGCCGCTCGCATCGCCGACGCCGAGCACCCGACGCCCGCTGAGCTTCCAGTGAACGTACCCCGCAAGAGTCGTGAGCTGCTCGATGCGCGCGACGTGCTCTTCGCCGCGGAGCACGGCGTGCAGCAGGTGCGAGATGCTCCACCGCAGTGGAATGTTCTGCCCGAATGCCTCGGTCAGCTGCGCGGCCGCCTCTGTTGTGTAGGTGTTGCGCCAGGTGCGGAACGGCACGAGCGGCTCGCCCTCGCTGTCGAACACGAGGTAGCCGTGCATCATCGCCGAAACTCCGAGGCCGGAGACGCGCGTCAGGTCGGTGCCCCAGCGGTCGCGCACATCGCGATGCAGGTCGGCGATGCAGTCGCGCAGGCCCGCCCAGACAGCATCCAGCGAATACGTCCAGTTGTCATCGACGAGTTCGTTCTCCCATGCGTGCGCGCCCGCGGCGAGCGCGACGCCCGCCTCATCGATCAGGCACGCCTTGATGCGCGTTGACCCGAGCTCGATTCCGAGACTCGCGCGCCCCTGGGCGATGGCCTCGGCGCCTGTCGACGGTGACGCTGTCGTCGTCATGCTGCTTCCCTTCGGCGACGCCGCTGTCAGAGACCCTGTGCCATGCGGTAGTACACCTGGCCGAGGCGCAGCTCGTTGGCGAAGCCGCGCGTCGTGGTGCCCTCGTCGATGACCGCGAGCTCCATCTGGGCGATCTCGGCGAAGTCCTCGAACACCTCGAGGTGCAGCGCCGACGTCATGACCGTGTGGTGCGCGGCGCCCGCGGTGAGCCAGCAGGATGCTGACGTCGCGAAGTCCGGCTTGGGCTCCCACACCGCGCACGCGACGGGAAGATTCGGCAGCTCTTCGTCGGGCTCGACGACCGTGACAGGGTTGGCGACGAGGCGGAACCGCTCGCGCATGTCGGACATCGCGACAACGATGCCGTCGCCGGGGTCGGCCGTGAAGCGCAGGCGCACCGGGTCTTCGCGATCGCCGATGCCGAGCGGGTGGATCTCGAGGCTCGGCTTCGCCGTCGTGAGCGAGGGGCAGACCTCGAGCATGTGCGCCCCGAGGATCTTCTCTTTGCCCGGCGTGAGCTCGTAGGTGTAGTCCTCCATGAGCGATGCGCCGCCGGGCAGCCCGTAGCCCATGACCTTCGCGAGGCGCACGAGGATCGCGGTCTTCCAGTCGCCTTCGGCGCCGAAGCCGTACCCGTCGGCCATGAGCCGCTGCACGGCGAGGCCCGGTAGCTGCCGCAGCCCGCCGAGGTCTTCGAAGTTCGTCGTGAACGCCCCGAAGCCGCCCTGCTCAAGGAACGACCGCAGGCCAAGCTCCTGCCGGGCGCCGTAGCGCAGCGCGTCGCGCCGCGCGCCGCCCGGCTGCAGCTCGGGGGCGACGTCGTACAGCTCGTCGTACTCGGCGACGAGCGCCTCGACAGCATCCTCGGTGACCGCATCGACGGCCGCGACGAGATCGTTGACGCCCCACGTATTCACCGAAACGCCGAGTCGCAGCTCCGCCTCGGTCTTGTCGCCCTCGGTGACCGCGACGTTGCGCATGTTGTCGCCGAACCGCGCAAGGCGAAGCTCGTGCAGCTCGGCCCAGCCGGTGACCGCGCGGGCCCAACGACCGACGCGCTCGCCCACGGCATCGCTCGAGGCGTGGCCGACGACGGTTGTGCGCGCGACGCCGAGCCGCGTCGCGATGTAACCGAACTCGCGGTCGCCGTGCGCCGCCTGGTTGAGATTCATGAAGTCCATGTCGATGGTGCTCCACGGCAGTTCGACGTTCGCCTGCGTGTGCAGGTGCAGCAGCGGCTTCTGCAGCGCGTCGAGTCCGAGAATCCACATCTTCGCGGGCGAGAAGGTATGCATCCACACGATGACGCCGACACATGCGTCGTCGGCGTTCGCGGCGAGGGCCGTGCGCTTAATGGCGTCGCGATCGGTCAGCACGGGCTTCCACACGACTCTCACGGGGATGCTGTCGGCATCGTCGAGCAGCGACGCGACCTGCTGCGACTGCTCGGCAACCTGGTCGAGAGTCTCGGGGCCGTAGAGTCCCTGGCTTCCCGTGAGAAACCAGATCTCGCGACGTTCAAAGGGGTTCTGCATTGCTCATGCCTCCTGTGGCGATGCTGCTGACGCGGACGATGCTGCGGAGCCGGGCTGCGCTGCAGAATCGGATGACGTCGCGCCCTGCCCGTAGACGTTCTGGTAGCGGTCGAAGAGCGAATCGACGATCTCCGCTGGAATCGCGATGGGGTCACCGAGCTGGGTGGCGACGTGCACGGTGCGCGCTACCTCTTCGCACATGACGGCGGCCTTCACGGCATCCTTCGCATCTTTCCCGATCGTGAAGGGACCGTGGTTCTGCATAAGAACGGCCCGCGACCGCGAATGCCGGAGCGTCTCGACGATGCCCCGGCCGATCGAGTCGTCGCCGATGATCGCGAACGGTCCGACCGGGATGGGGCCGCCGAATTCGTCGCCCATCATGGTGAGCACGCACGGGATCTCTTCACCGCGCGCGGCCCACGCTGTGGCGTACGTCGAGTGCGTGTGCACGACGCCGCCGACCTCGGGCATGTGGCGGTACACGTAGGCGTGCGCCGCTGTATCTGACGAGGGGGTCAGGCTGTCGGCAGTGCCGTCGACGATCTTCGCACCGTCGAGCGTGCACACGACCATAAGCTCCGGCGACAGCTCGTCGTACGAGACACCCGAGGGTTTGATGACGAACAGGTCCTGCCCCGGCACGCGTTCCGAGACGTTGCCCGCCGTCCACACGACGAGCTGGTTGCGCGGAAGCTCCGCGTGAAGGTCGCTGACGCGCTGGCGCGTGCGCGCGACAGCATCCTGAACCTCGGGGGCCAGCTGATCGAGAACGATCGTCATCTCAGAACTCCTTCGTGTCAGATGACACAGCGACTGCCAGGCGAAAAGCCGGCGAGTACCCGCGCCGCTGCCGTTCGGCACCATCCATGTGAACGGTAACATACTGGCTCGCGCGAGTCCACGCGACGGCTTCAGCGATTCAAAACACGCACGAGGATGCTGCCGCGCCCCGTGAGCGACAGCATCCTCTCTCCCCCCATCCGACCGGCCGCGCTACTCGTCTTGCGCGGCCGTGACCCGAGCGAGGTAGGCGATGACGTCGCTCAGGCGACCGGTTTTCTCCAATGACGCACGCTGCCGGTCGGCGCCTGTTCCTCCCTGAAAGAGGCGGTCGATCCCAGCGTCGACCCGCTCCTCGTCGCCGTTGGCTCGCAGTGCGGGGCGCAGGGTGTCGACGAACTCCGTGATCACGTCGCGCGCGGGCCGCGGCTCCATCGTCGTCGGGTCGAGCAGGTCCCCGCTGAGCCCGAAGCGACCAGCCTGCCAATTGGCGAGCCGAATGACCGACGTCGGAATCTCAGCAGGCGGCTCGCCGTCGGCCCACTCGCGCGCCGCTGTGTCGACGAGGCCCCGAGCGAGGGCGGCAATGAGAACAGTGTCGCGCACGTCGGAGCAGACGTCGGCGACCCTAATCTCCACGGTCGGGTAGCGACTTGAGAGGCGGGAGTCGAAGTACACCATGCCCTCGTCGAGCATGACGCCCGTGCCGAGCATTGTGTCGATGAGTGCGTGGTATTGCCCGGCCGATCGATAGAGATCTTGAGGACCAGACGTCGGCCAACGCAGAATCGCCTGCGAGCGAAAGCTCGCATACCCGCTGTCGACGCCGTTCCAGAATGGAGAGTTGGCACTGAGCGCTGTGAGCAGGCCCGTGCGATGTCGGATGCGGTCGAGCACGCCGACGCCTTCATCGTCGGACTCTACCGACACGTGCACGTGGCACGCGCACAGCAGCTGCTCTCGAGCCGTCAGCCCGATGTGCTCGATGATACGCAGGTAACGTGGATCGAGATCGACCTTCGGCTCGGCCGCAACCGGCGATGTGCCTGCGGCGATCACGCGGGCGCCGGCGCGCCGCGCGCCTGCAATCGCCGTGCGGCGCCACTCGCGCACGTCGTCGTCGAGTTCCTCCATGCCCGATCGCGGTGGCGTATCTGTCTCCACTTGCTGCTGCTGCAGCTCGTGATCGAGTGAGCCGCCCTCTTCACCCTTCGTGGCGTCGGCCCTTTCGATCGCTCGCGACGCGACCGAGCGCGGAATTCCCGATTCGGCGTTCACCAGCAAGAGCTCTTCTTCAACCCCGACAGTACGCATATCTTCACGGTGCCAGTCAACGGGTTGTCTGCAAACGGGCTTGGCGAGAGGCTCGAAACACGATATGGGAAAGGTGGGTGACGATGTGTCGCTTGTTCGGATACGTATCTGCCGCACCAACAGCGGTCGTTGATGAACTGGGTGAGGAGGCGTTCGACGAGTTCACGGCGCTGACCCGCGTGCATGGAGACGGCTGGGGCATGGCCTGGCACGACGCCGACGGCTCGACAAAGACGGCGCGTTCTCCGCTAGCCGCCGACGTCGACCCGGAGTATGCGCGGCTTGCCGCTCAGCCACTGGGCACGGCGGGAATCGTGCATCTTCGCTGGGCAACAGGCGGACTCCCCGTGAGCCCCGAGAACACGCATCCGTTCGTCGACGGAAATTTCGCCTTCGGGCACAACGGCCACGTCGGGCCGATGGACCGCCTTGAAGCGCTGCTCACGCCAGAGTCCCTCGAGAAGCTGCGCGGCGACACCGACAGCGAGCGCTACTTTCGCCTCATCATGCAGTGCATCGACGAGACCGGCGACGAGGCAGAGGGCGTCTCAAAGGCTTTGAGGATGCTGATGAGCGAATTCCCGAACGACAGTCTCAATGCGCTGCTGCTCACGCCGGCGCACCTGTTCGCCGTGCACGTGAACAGCCGCGCGGACTCGCCGAAGGAGGGGCTGCGTGCGCTGTTCGAGTCGCCCGACGCGATTCCGGCGCGCCACGAGAACGAGTACTACGCCATGGACTATCAGGCGACCGACTCGTGCATGCAGGTCATCTCGAGCGGCGTCGACACGCAGGGCTGGACGCCCGTTCCGCCAGATACGGCGGCCATGATCGACATCGAGACGCGCGAGCTGACGCGCCTCGAGCTGCTTCCGGCCTAGTCGTTCTCGCGTGAGTCGCGCGTCTCGCGCTTGTTGGCCTTGTCGATCGCGTCAACGAGCTCGTCTTTGTCCATGGTGCTTCGGCCGCTGATGTCGAGCTTCTGGGCGACGTCGTAGAGGTGCTCCTTCGACGCGTTCGCGTCGACGCCTCCGTGGGACTCTCCGCCCGAGCCGCGGCCGCCCTCTGCCTTGCTGTCGCTGGGGCCGGAGTCTTCCTTCTTCTCCCAGTGGTCGCCGACCTTCTCGTACTCGTGCTTGAGAGCCGCGTATGCGGTGCGGTGGGCGCGTTCGCCCTCGCCGTACTCGTCAACGGCAGAATCGTGCGCCTTCGACCAGATCTCCTGCGCGTGCTTGGGCGAACGCTTGATCGTGTCGGGCATTTCCTCCGATGCGGGCATGAGCACTCCTTTCTCGTAAGCGGTCGTCCATCACCGCTCGGGATAAGACTACGAATGCTCCCAACAACGCGCGACCCCCTTGCGCTTGTGCGCGCTATCACGAACACCGACGCGTGCCAACCGGTGGCGCCGGGCGCAAAAGCGCCCTTGACTGGATGCAACGGCCCCGGGTGGCAATGCGAAAGGATGCAATGAGCTCGAGCGATCTGCGTCGACGCGCGCGACGCGTGGCAGCCGAATCATTTGGATGGGACGAGCTGCGACACGGGCAAGAAGACGCGATCGCGGCAGTCGTCGACGGCACCGACACGCTCTGCGTCATGCCGACGGCATATGGCAAGTCGGCGATCTACCAGGTGGCCGGCATGCTGATCGCCGGAGCGACCGTTGTCGTCTCGCCGCTCATTGCGTTGCAGCGCGACCAGATGACGGGCATCGCGCAATCACCAGGCGAGGTGGATGCTGTCGCGGTGAACTCCGCGCAGAGCGACGGGCGCAACGAAGATGCCTGGGCGTCGCTCGCGGTCGCCGAGTCCGAGTTCATCTTTCTCTCTCCCGAGCAGCTCGCGAAGCCCGACGTCATGCGCCGGCTCGGCGAGATCGGCATCTCGCTGTTCGCCGTCGATGAAGCGCACTGCATCTCAGCGTGGGGGCACGATTTTCGCCCCGACTATCTGCGACTCGGCGCCGTGATCGAGCAGCTCGGCCACCCCGTCACTGTCGCGCTCACGGCCACCGGTGCGCTCCCGGTGCGCCAAGAGATCGTGGAGCGGCTCGGCATGCGCGAGCCCCTCGTGCTCACACGAGGCTTCGATCGACCGAACATCGCTCTGAGCGTCGCACGCTACGAATCAGAAGACGAGAAGCGCGACGCTGTCATCGACAGCATCCGGAATCTCGACATGCCCGGTATTCTGTACGTCGGCACACGGAGAACCGCCACCGAGTATGCGGATGCTCTCGCCGAACACGGGCTGCGTACGGCGGCGTACCACGCGGGCCTGCCCGCGGCGGAGCGCAAGCGCGTGCACGAGGCGTTCCATGCCGACGAGCTCGACGTCGTGGCCGCAACGAATGCTTTCGGCATGGGCATCGACAAGCCGAACGTGCGCTTCGTGCACCACGCGGCGATCACGGCGTCGCTCGACAGCTACTACCAGGAGATCGGCCGCGCGGGCCGTGACGGCGAACCCGCTGACGCGCGGCTGCACTATCGCGCAGAAGATCTGGGGCTTCGCGCGTACTTCACGGCGAAGCATGCTGATCTCGACGTCGCCGAGGCCGTTGTGACCGCGTTGCGTCACGCCGATGGTCCGGTTCGAACCGCGGAGCTCGCGCGCGTTGTCGGTGCATCAACGCGCAAGGTGGGCGGTATCGTCGGACTGCTGCACGACGCTGCCGTGCTCGAGAGAGCGCACGGCAGCATCCGCATTTCTGACTCCTTCACGGGAAGCGCGCGGGATGGAGCGGAGCGGGCCGAGGAACAGTCAGAGATGCGCGAGCGGATCGCCGAATCGCGCCTCGAGATGATGAGAGGCTACGCCGAGACGACAGGATGCCGCCGTCAGTTTCTGCTCGCGTATTTCGGTGAGCGCCTTGACGAACCGTGCGGCAACTGCGACACCTGCCGCGCGGGAACAGCGGAGCAGTCGGAACACGTCGCGGGCGATCCCTTTGCCGAGAACACGCGGGTTCGGCACGGCGAGTGGGGCGAGGGCACGGTCATGAGCACCAAAGACGATCGCATCACGGTGTTCTTCGAGAACGAGGGCTATCGCGTGCTCGCCCGGTCGGCGATCGACGAGAACGACCTGCTCGACACGATCTGACTCGATGCTCAGGGCTGAGCGTCGAGCACTTCCGCGTCGGGGAGCGGGTCGGGAGCGCCCCGGCCGATGTTCTCGTACACCTCGGGTCTGCTCGACTTGAGAGCGATGCCCCACCCGATGCCGATGATGCCGGGCACGACGACCAGCAGCGGCAGCACGAAGGTGAGCGCGTTGGTTTCGGCCTGTCCCATGAGCACGTTGAAATTCGCGACGATCAGAACGTATACCGTCGCGAGGAACAGGAACGCGATGATCGGGCTCACGAGCGTGGTCCACGGCCCCGCGTCGTTCGGGTTGCCGCGGAAGTACCCGATCACCGAGAGCGCAATGACCGCCATCAGCAGAACGAGGCCCATCGCGCCGGTGTTCGTGAGCCACGTGAAGAGCGTGATCACGGGGTAGAGCGGCCCCAGTTCAGAGCCGATGCCGCCGATCGCAAACAGCACAACGACGACGAGCGCCAGAACTGTCTGCGCCACGGACCCCGCCCACGGTGCGCCGCTGCGGCTCACGCGCGCGAGCCCGCGGGGAAGCAGCTGCTCACGGCCGAGAGAGAAGACGTAGCGGGCGACAGCATTGTGAAAGCTGACGACGGCGGCGAAGACGCTCGTGATGAACAGCACAGACATGATGTCGACGACGATCACACCCAAGTGCGTCGCGGCGAAGTTGAAGAACAGTGGCGGTCCCGCCTCTTCGGGGCTGATGCCGGCCGACGTGATCTTCTCCGTTCCGATCGCGAGCGACAGCGCCCACGACGAGAGCGCGTAGAAGACGCCGATGATGCCGACGGCCGTGAACGTTGCTCGTGTCACGGTGCGCTTCGGGTCCTTCGCCTCTTCGCCGTAGATCGCGGCCTGCTCGAAGCCCATGAACGCGGCGACGCCGAACGCGAGCACAGCGCCGATCGCCGGCGTGAAGATCTCGGTCGGAGAGATCGGCTGCGCCGTGAACGACTCCGTCGGGTTCGCGAACGCCGCGACGTCAAAGACGATCACCACGAGAAACTCGAGGGCGACGAGCACGCCGAGCACCTTGGCCGACAGGTCGATGCGGTTCACGCCCATCCAGCCGACGATGCCGATGCACACGATGACGACGAGCCACCAGGGAATGGTGACGCCGAACATCGAGCTGACGAAGTCGGAGACCTGAAAGCCGAGCATGCCGTAGATGCCGATCTGCATGCAGTTGTAGGCGATCAGCGCCACGAGCGAGACACCGACGCCGACGGGGCGTCCGAGCCCTTGAGCGGCGTAGGCGTAGAACGCTCCGGCGTTGGTGATGTGACGGCTCATGGCCGCGTACCCGACGGCGAAGATGCCGAGGGCGATCGCGAGCACGATGTACCCGATGGGAACGGCGAGCGAACCCGTCACGGAGAACGCTGTGGTCGCGCCGCCCGCGACGACCGTGAGCGGTGCCGAGGCGGCGATGATCATGAGGGTGATGGCGGGCACACCGAGTCGACGCGCAGGGGCTGTGTCTGTCGCCGCGACATTGCGAGACATGGGAATCCTTTCCAGGGGCGGATAGGGACGTTCTGTGCCTCATCGTTCCAGCGGTGCACGGCGACGGGTAGACCCAGCACGCACAGCCATTGACCGTGGGCGCACTGCGCAGCATCTGCTCTTGCCATTGCACGCGCGCACGCACAAGCTGGAATTGCACACTTGGATAACTCTGGTCGGCGATTCAAAGGAGAGCTCGATGCCTGACGCAACACACACCCACGGCAAGAGGGTCACCCGGGTCACGACTCCGGCGCATCCCCTCGACCCGCTCACAGCGGCCGAGCTCGACGCTGGCCGCGCGGTGCTCGAGCGCGAGGGTCTCCTCGGCGACAGCATCCGCTTTCCCAGTGTGCTCCCCGTCGAACCCGCCAAGTCCGATGTTCTCGCGTGGCGGCCGGGGCGCGCGTTCGACCGCAGCATCCTCTACACCCTTCTCGATACCGCGACGGGGCGCTCCCGCGAGGTGATTGTGTCGGTGACCGAGGATGCTGTCACGAGCGACACGTCCCTCGCGACGACCGAGGCGCCGTACGGCCAGCCGCCGTACCTGTTTGAGGAGTACGAGCGCGTTGACGCGATCGTGAAGCAGAACCCCGAGTGGCAGCAGGCACTGCGCCGCCGGGGCGTAACCGACACGGATGCCGCCTTCTGCGCGCCGCTTGCGCCGGGGTACTTCGGTTTCGAAGACGAAGTGGGGCGCCGCATCATCCGGTCGTTGACGTTCTTGCGCTCCGACGAGTCCGACAGCCCATGGTCGCACCCCGTCGAGGGACTCGTCGTCACGATCGACCTGACCAGCGGCGAGGTCGTACGCGTGCACGACGAGGGCGACGTGCCGATTCCAGAGGTCGACGGCAACTACGATGCCGCGCGCGTCGGCGCCGCGCGCACGTCGCTCAAGCCCATCGAGATCACGCAGCCCGAAGGGCCGAGCTTCTCGGTCGACGGCGCGCACGTTCGATGGGAGAACTGGTCGTTCCGCGTGGGCTTCAACGCCCGCGAAGGGCTCGTGCTCAACCAGGTGGCGTTCCGCGACGGTGACGAAGATCGTTCTGTGCTGTATCGCGCGTCGGTTCCCGAGATGGTCGTGCCGTACGGCGATACGTCGCCCAACCGCTTCTGGATCAGCTACTTCGACGCCGGCGAGTACCTGCTGGGCAAGAACGGCAACCCGCTCTCGCTCGGCTGCGACTGCCTCGGCGTCATTCACTACTTCGACGGCGTCATCGCTGACGACGCCGGGCGCGCGCAGACGATCCCCCAGGTGATCTGCATGCACGAAGAGGACTACGGCGTGCTCTGGAAGCACACGGATCTCGACGGTCATCCCGAAGTGCGCCGGTCGCGCCGCCTCGTCGTCTCGTACTTCTCGACCGTGGGCAACTACGACTACGGGTTCTTCTGGTACTTCTACCTCGACGGCACGATCCAGGTGGAGGCGAAGGCGACGGGAATCGTGTTCAACGGCGCCGGCATTCCGGGCGAGCAGAATCCGCACGCGCTCGAGATCGCCCCCGGCCTGTTCGCGCCGGTGCATCAGCACCTGTTCTGCGCGCGGCTGGACGTCGCGATCGACGGCGAGGCCAACGCGATCGAAGAGGTGGATGCTGTCGGCATGCCGACCGGAGACGCCAACCCGTACGGCAATGCGTTCACGTTCACGCGCACGCCGCTGCGCAGCGAGAAGGAGGCTGCGCGGCTCGCCAACCCCGCTGCCGCGCGCAGCTGGCATGTGCACAGCACGGAGCGCACCAACCGCATGGGGCAGCCGACGGCGTACCACCTGGTGCCGCAGGGCCTGCCCACGCTGCTCGCGCAGCCCGATGCGACGGTGAGCTCGCGTGCGGCGTTTGCGACCAAGCATCTCTGGGCGACGGCGTACGAAGACGGGCAGCTGTGGCCCGCTGGTCAGTATCCGAACCAGCACGCGGGCGACGCGGGGTTGCCGACGTACACAGCGGACGACCGTTCGCTCGACGGCACCGACATCGTGCTCTGGCATACGTTCGGGCCGACGCATCTGCCGCGTCCCGAGGACTTTCCGATCATGCCCGTCGACTATTCGGGCTTCCTGTTCAAACCGTTTGGGTTCTTCGACGAGAACCCCGCACTCGACCTCCCCGACACGGCGGCGAGCTCATGTGGCGGCGGCACGTGCGGCTGCGGCGACCACGGCACGAGCAGCTGCTCGTGCGCTCATTGACACGACGAAGCTCCGGCGATGCCGCGCGTCGCCGGCGACAGCATCCTTCCCGGTCACGCAGCCTATGCCTTGCCGGAGCGCGTCTCGCGCCGGTAGTCCTTGATGAACGGCGCCATGATGATGGACGCGACGCCGAGGCTCGCGGCGACGATGAACGACACGTTGACGCCGTGGATCATGCCCTGCGTGCCGAACGTCTCGGGGTCAAGCGCTGTGCTGGTCATGATGGTGATGAGCACCGCTGTGCCGATGGAGCCGGCGATCTGCCGCATCGTGTTATTCATAGCGGTGCCGTGCGGGATCAGATTGGGCGTGAGCTCGTTGAGCGCCGCTGTCGTCACCGGCATCATGACCATTGCCGTTCCCAGCATCCGGACCGCATTCACGATTGCGATGTAGGCGAACGTGGTGTCGGTCGTGAGAAAGCTGAACATGAACGTCGTGACCGTCACGATCGTGAGGCCGATGATGGCAAGCCAGCGGGCGCCGAAGAGGTCGAAGATGCGCCCCGTGAATGGCGACGCGAGTCCCATGACGACGGCGCCGGGCAGCAGGGCAAGTCCGGAGTCGAGGGCCGAGAACCCGATCATGTTCTGCATATAGAGAGGCAGGATCGTGGCGCCGCCGATCATGACCATGAACACCGCCATACCGATCGCGGTGTTGAGCGTGAACATGGGGAACTTGAAGACGCGGAACTCGAGAATCGGCTGCTCAAGCTTGAGTTGACGCAGGATGAACACCACGAGCGAGATCACACCGAGCGCCAGGGCGACGATCACGCGCGGGCTCACCCAGCCGGCCGATCCCGCTGCGCTGAAGCCGAAGAGCAGTCCGCCGAAGCCCACGGTCGAGAGGATGATCGAGAGCACGTCGAGCTTCGGGAATGTGCGCTCGGTGACGTTGCGCAGAATGAAGAACGCGATGATGATGTCGATGACCGCGATCGGCAGGATCATGTCGAAGAGCACGCGCCACGGGAATCGATCGACGATCCAGCCCGAGAGGCTCGGCCCGATGGCTGGGGCGAATGCGATCACGAGACCGAAGGTGCCCATTGCCGTGCCGCGCTTCTCGCGAGGGAAGATCGCGAAGAGGATCGTCTGCATGAGCGGCATGATGATTCCGGCACCCGCTGCTTGAACGATGCGGCCGATGAGCAGGACGGGAAAGTTAACGGCGATCGCGCAGATGAGGGTGCCGACCGCAAACAAGCCCATCGCCGTCAGAAAGAGCCCGCGCGTTGTGAAGCGCTGAATCAGAAACGCCGTGATCGGAATCATGATGCCGTTCACGAGCATGAAGATGGTGGTCAGCCACTGCACGGTATTCGCGGTGACGTGAAGGTCGTGCATGAAGACCGGCAGCGCGGTCGCGAGCAGCGTCTGGTTCAGGATCGCCACGAACGCGCCCGAGAGCAAAACGGCGAGAACGACGTTCCTGTTTACCGGTTTCGACGTGCTCTCTTCAGCCATGCAACTCCTCGTATCATTCGTCTCGACGTCGTCAGGAGCGCGTCCGGCCAGAATGCGCAATGCGGTGATGCGGACAGCGACCGTTGCGAGGCCCGTGGGGCGAGATACGGTGGCGCTCGTGACGACGAGCTTTCCATTCTACTCGCATTGCCCAGCTATGAACCTGAGCGAGTAACGTCATGACCATGCAATCTGAGTCGCGCCGCGTCGGGCTAGGATCTGAATCTCACGGCAATGAGTGACACCAAGAACGGCCGTACAGATTACGGCACCGGCAAGGAAGCCCTCATTCGCGCAGCCATTCGCGCGGTTGCGACGGGCGGACTGCGCCGGCTTACGTATCGCAGCGTCGCAGCGGAAGCTGGCGTGGCACATGGGCTGGTCGTGCATCATTTCGGCAGCATCCAGAATCTGCTGCACGAAGCTCTGCGATTCGCTGCAACCGAGAGCCTCGCGCTCTCGTCGTTCTATCCCCCGGTAGACACGGTCGATGAATTTGCCGAAGGCCTTGCGGAGCTTGCCGAGAAGGATGCTGCGGTGCAGGCGTTCCAGTACGAACTCGTTCTGGAGTCGCGACGTGATCCCGCACTCGTTCCTGAGATCGAGGCGTATCACGCGCAGTATCGCGCGGCGATACATCGCCAGCTGCATCACTTCGGACTGCGGGACGAAGCCCTCACCGATCTCGTCTGGGCGACACTTGACGGCATTGTGTTTCAGCAGACGGCATTGGGGCGCACCGAGACGAGCAGGGCATCACTTGAACGATTGCGCTCTCTGCTGCGTGGATTGATGAGCGAGCGCGCGCACAGCTGAGTAACATCGCAAGATGGATCTGATTCGCGCGGTCCCGATTCTCACGGTTGCCAACCTCGACGAGGCGATCGAACGTCATTCCCGGTTGCTCGGCCTCGATGTGATCATGAATCACGGGTGGGTGGCGTTTCTCGGCGCAGCCGACGGGCCGCACTTCGGGCTTATGACTGCCGATGCGACGGCGCCGGAGAACCCGGTGATGTCGCTTGAGGTTGCCGACGTCGATGCCGCCTATGCTTCAGCCCGCGAGACAGGGATCGAGATCGTTCATCCTCTGCAGAACGAAGAGTGGGGCGTTCGGCGCTTCTTCTTCAGAGATGCGGACGGCACGGTCGTCAATGTGCTCAGCCACCGCAGCTGACAGCCTCCCCAGCTTTTCCTGATGCCGCACCGGCACGTGTGCGACAAGAACCGCGCCAGGAAGAGGGCGACGATCGCCCGTCGCTGGTCACGCGAAGCCTCAGGCGACGGGGAAAGCCTTCGCGAGGCGCGCGCTCACAGCGTCGACGTCGATCTTCCGGTCGGGCCCTGATCTGATCTGCTTGACAAGAAGGCGCGGCCAGAGCACATGCACCCCATCGACCACGAAGCTGCCGCCAAGGAGTGGCCAATCCGCCTCGAGAAAGCAGAGTGCACCAGTGACCGGCAGCTGTGGATCAGCCAGCGCGTTCCGCACGTGCGCGACCTGAGCGGTCACGCCCTCGACGAGGCGGGTTCCGTCGCGGCCACCGATGCGCAGTGATTCGGAACGTTGCCGAAGGATCCCGCCCGTAACTTGAAGCTCAGGCCGCCTGTCTCTGTAGCGCTTCGCATCGACGACCCACACGCCCGAGGGTGCGATGACAATGTGGTCGATGTTCGCACGTGTGCCTGCAATGCGACGGTCATTGAGCGTTCGCACGGACTCCGGGAGAGTGCTCAGACGCTGGGCGAGAAGCTCCTCACCGATTGCGCCCTGCTTCCACGCACTAGTGCTCTGCGGCTCGTCCGAAAGCGCGAGGATGACACCGCTCAGCTTCGGATATTTCTTGCGTATCCGCTCTTCTCGACTGCTCTGACGGCGTTCGTATTCGCGGCGTGCCGACGCTCCAGCGGTACCGAGGTCGACGTCACCTGCGCTGTTTTCGTCATCGCGACCGCTCTCGGAGCAGCTGATGCAGCGCACTCGCCGTGCGTCGCGCTCGTATACGGCGAGAACGCCGGCGGGAAGACTGGCGCCGCAACGGTGACAGGTGCCCGCGTAACGCAAGCGCATCTGCTTGTCGGAGGGGAGAGAATCGCCCGTCATGACGGCACGCTACCAGCGATGGGCGTCACGGCAGAGGTTCTGTCGTCGCTAGTACCCCGATCCGCATGCCGCTCGGCTCAGAATGCGTCACGCTTGCGCCAGGCCATTTCCTGCAACACGAGAGTATTGCCATCTGGGTCGGCAAGTGCGGCGTATTTGACACCGCCACCGACATCGTCGACCGCACCCACGTCGACACCTCGCCCGATGAGCTCGCTCCGCGCCGCCTCGATATCAGCCACGACCATATGCAGCGCCTTCACCGCTCCAGGCTCTCGGTCGTCATACGCAGGAAGTCCCGTGCCGAACCCGATCGAGCAGGCCGAGCCAGGCGGCGTCACCTGCACGACGCGCACGCCCGGCGCCGGTGCCGCATCGACATCGGCAGTGAAACCGAGCGCCTCGGTATAGAACTCTTTGGCGCGGTCAACGTCGGTCACCGGAATTGGAACGAGTTCCAGCTTCATCTTCATGATCGACTCCAGCCTCAGCCACGGGCAAGAATCGCGTCAAGCGACTCGTAGCCCTCGACGATGCCGTGTTCCATACCACTCTGAACCATGGCGTCACGCACCTCAACGCTGGGGTACGTTGCGCGGGAACTGAGCTTCGTGCGCCCATTGCCAAGATCAGTGAGTGTCAGCTTCTCAATGCTGACAGCATCCGGAGCCCCCTCGAACTCGAAAGTCTGGATCACGACCTCGTTCTCTCGCACCGTGTGGAAAGTGCCGTTGAAGCGGTACTCGTTGCCGTCTGGATCACGATGCACGAACCGATAGCTACCGTGCGTGGTGAAGTTCCATTCCGGAGTCTCCATCTCATAGCCGTGCGGGCCCATCCACTGGGAGACGAGTTCTGGGTCGGCGTGGGCGCGGAAGACCGCTGAGGGCGGTGCCTCGAACTCGCGCTCGATGTCAATGAAGGGCAGGCCTTCCGGTGCCGTGATGGTTACGGGGTTCGTCATTTCTCTACATCCTTTTCGCTTTCATGGTCAGCGAGAAGCTCATCGAGCTGCCTGAACTGCTGCTCGTGAATCAGCCGGTATCGGTCGATCCACGACGTGAGCTTCTCGAGTTTTGCGGCATCCAGCGCGACGGGACGGCGCTGCGCATCACGCGATCGCGTGACGAGCCCCGCAGCCTCGAGCATCTGGATGTGACGCGATACGGCCTGCTTGGACATCTCGAACGGTTCCGCCAGGTCGTTCACCGTGGCAGACCCTCTGCTCAGGCGGGCGATGATCCTGCGTCGGATCGGGTGCGCCAGAGCGAGAAAGGCCGCATCGAGAGCCTCGTCATCCGCATCCGTCATATTCAACCTATTTCTTTATCAACCTACGTGTTGATTAAGAGAATAGATCGTGCTGACGCAGATGGCAAGAGGGAGTTTGAAGGTTGTCATCGAGACCACTGGGCAGTTGACCCCATGGGCAAGCTTCCCGAGCTTTGGCATCGTTGACGTATGTCGATTCAGCTGCCGCCACCCGAGCCGAACGGCGTCTACGCTCCTCCGCCCTACACACAGCAGACGGGACAGCCGTACGGCTACCGGACGCCGCAACGTCCCCGGCAGACAATCGGGTCAACGGCTTCGGCGTCGCTGCCCTCGTCATCGGTGTCGTCTCGCTGATCGGCGCCGTCATTCCCATCGTCAACTACGCGACCGCGGTTCTCGGCGTCCTCGGAGTCGTGCTCGGCATCGTGGGCATGAGCGTGAAGCTCCGCCGCAAGGCCATGGCGATCACCGGCAGCATCCTGTCATTCATCGCCATCGTTCTCTCTGTGGTTCTCGCCGTCTCGTACACGGCCGGGTTCATCAACATGCTCAACGACATTCCTGCGGCAGACCAGCGAAGCACGGATGCTGCAGGTGAGCCCGGCGACGCGGACAACCCGCTTGCGATCGGCACCCCCGCCGTACTCGGGGCCGACACTCCGGAGTGGGAAGTGACGGTGGATTCAGTACTCGTCGACTCGAACGTCGACGACTATGCGACGACCGCGTATGGATCGGAGCCGTCAGAGGGACATCGCTTCATCGCGATCACGGCGACGGTGACGTACCTCGATGAGGGATCGGCTCTGCCGTCGAGCGATCTGCAGGTCACGTTCGTCGATCGCGACGGGGTCGAGCATGCGACACGCTTCGGAAACCCTCAAGGTCCTGGGACAGCTTTCGACGACCTCGACCGGCTTTCCACGGACGACACAGCGACCGGAAGCGTCGTGATCGAGGTTCCCGAAGACACCATGAACGGCGGACTCGTGCGCGTTGCACTCGGCACCACCGCCGAGTGCTACTTCGGAGCGCACTAAGTCCTCAGCGGAACAACACCTCAGGCGTCGGGGTCGCGATCGCCCTTGCGCTCTTCTTCGTCGGCATCGTCGATCATGATGGGCACGGCGCCCTGCGACGTTCCACCCGGCGCGACGGCTGCCACCGGAACGTCCGTTGCGTCGGTCTCGCCAACGCGGTCGTCAACGTTCTCGGGGTCGTCGGCGTCGCCCGAGAGCCCATCGACCAGGCCGTTCGTCTGGTCGAACGTGTGGCCGACATCGGTGAGGTCGCCCAGGTTGCCCGTACGGCCCGCGTCGGCTCCGTCATCTGCTTCATGTTTGCCACTCATACAGCCATGATCGGCCAGGACAGCCGCAGCCTCCAGCCCTTGACAACGGGTGCGCGGACGTACTCGCGACCGCCGGGAGGATACGGCACGCTCTGCGCAGCATCCACCCCCTGTCGGTCTCGGCGCGGCGAACGCATGCTGATGGTGGACGAGAGGAGCAGGAGATGCCCGAGACGACGCACGGTCACGAGGATGACCGAACGAAGACGGATCACGACGTCAACGGCGATGGATCCGAGAAGACGGGTAACGCCGGCGTCGGGAGCGACCCGGTGCCCACGTGGTCGGGAGACGAGCACGAGGGCGGGGGCCGAACGGCCGGTGAGGCAACAGACGTCACGCCAGAGGATGTCGCCGAGAAGCGCGGATTTCACGGAGACGCGGTGGCGCCGGCAGGAAATCCGGCAGCAGACCCGATCGGCACAGAGGGCGAGCCCGAGCAGCCGGCAGGGTCGACGCACAATGAGGCAGACCCGGAATCGAAGATGGAAACGGATCCGGAACCGCGAGACCCCGAGGCCCCGCTTCCTCACCACAGCGCTCGTATCGACGCGCCCGACGCCGACGCGGCAACCGACGAACCCTTGAACGGCACGCCAAGTCGGGACACCGGAACGGCGGGAAGAGAAGGTCGGCCATGACCGAGAAGCAGCCAGCCACGACCACCGAGCAGCATCCGGACGCCACGGTCGCCGACGTCATCGTCGAACGTCTTGGCGACTGGAGCGTTGATCGCGTCTTCGGCTACAGCGGCGACGGCGTGAATGGAATACTCGAGGCTCTGAAACGCACGGACGGTGCGATCGAGTTCGTGCAGGCCCGTCACGAAGAGAACGCCGCGTTCATGGCGGTCGGTCAGGCGAAGTACGCCGGCGGTGCCGGCGTCGTCACGTCGACACAGGGGCCAGGAGCCGTGCACCTGCTCAACGGGCTCTACGATGCGAAGCTCGATCGCGTTCCCGTTGTCGCCATCATCGGGCAGCAGAATCGCAGTGTTCTCGGCTCGGGGTACATGCAGGAGATCGACCTGCGCACCCTCTTCGCAGACGTGGGCGCCCAGTTCATCACCGAGATCACGACGCCAGGCCAGGTGCCGATGGCGATCGACCGTGCCTTTCGAGCGGCGCTCGACAGTCGTTCGCCCGCCGTGGTGATCGTTCCGCACGACGTTCAGTCGGCACCAGCGCCCGAACTGCCTCACAAGCACGGCATCGTCACCACGTCTGAGGAGTTCGCGACGCCGCTCGTGCACCCGTCAGACGCGCAGCTGCAGAGCGCGGCCGAGGTTCTCAACGCGGGCGAGCGCATCGCGCTGCTCGTGGGCAAGGGGGCGTCGAGAGCGCGTGATCAGGTTGAGGCGATGGCCGATCGACTGGGCGCAGCCATCGTCACGAGTCTTCTCGGCAAAGCCTATGTCGACGAGGCCCGCCCGAACGCCGCAGGTGTCATGGGCCACCTCGGCACGACGGCGAGCGCGGGCGTGCTGACCGAGTGCGACACACTGCTCATCGTCGGCTCGAACGATCCGTGGACGGAGTTCTACCCCAATCCCGATCAGGCGCGCGCCGTGCAGATCGACATCAGCGCCGCGCACATCGCCAACCGCTACCCAGTGGAGGTCGGACTCATCGGCGAAGCATCCGGCACCCTCACTGCGCTGCTCGACCTCGTCGACGACAAATCGGATGCTGACTGGGCAGCGCGCGTGCGCGAGCACGTGTCTGACTGGCATCGCGTCAGCGACGAACGCGCGGCTGTTCCCATGGAGCCGATCAACCCGGAGGCGGCCGTGCGGGCCCTCTCGCCGCACGTTCCGGAAGACGCGCAGATCGCCGTCGATGTGGGAAGCGTCGTGTACTGGTACGCGAGGCAGCTGCATCTGCCCACGGACGTGCCCGCGCATGTCTCTGGCACGCTCGCGAGCATGGGCTGCGGCATCCCTTACGGCATCGCGGCGAAGCTTGCGTACTCCGAGCGCCCGGTCATCGTGCTCTCGGGCGATGGCGGAATGCAGATGACCGGTCTTGCCGAACTCGTCACCGTCGCTGCGCGGTGGGAGAGCTGGGCCGATCCGCGATTCGTCATCGCGATTCTCAACAACCGCGACCTCGCCGAGGTCAGCTGGGAACAGCGCGAGAACGAGGGAATGGCCCGCTTCAGGCAGACGCAGGCGCTGCCCGACGTTCGCTACTCGGAGTACGCCAACCTGCTCGGCCTCGACGGCGAGAGGGTCACCGACCCAGACGAGCTGGATGGCGCCTGGCAACGTGGTCTTTCCGCGGACCGGCCCTTCGTGCTCGACATCGTGACCGATCCCGCCACGCCGCTCGTGCCGCCGCTCGCTCAGGCGAGTGCCAAGCTCGACTCCATGCGCACGGCTCTCGAGTCCGAGTCAGGCGAACTCGGCGAGCGCGCGCGGCAGCTTCTCGAGGAGTACGTGCGCATCGAGCAGGGCGAATAACACGACCGGATGCTGTCGCGGTGGGCGCGGCGACAGCATCCGGCCTTAACCTTTCGACGCTGCGCGCCTAGGCTGACGGTGAGGTCCCGCGCCGGACCGACGCGGGATCCGCCGTCGGAAGGGCAGGGGTATGCAGAAGAACGTTGCACAGAAGCTCATCGCCAATCATCTTGTCGAAGGTGAGATGACACCGGGCAGCGAGGTGGGGCTGACCGTCGATCAGACGCTCACGCAGGATGCGACGGGCACGATGGTGATGCTCGAGCTCGAAGCCATGGGGCTCGACCGCATCAAGACGGAACTCTCGGTGCAGTATGTCGACCACAATCTGCTGCAGACCGACGAGAAGAACCCCGACGACCATCTCTTTCTGCAGTCGGCGGCACAGCGATTCGGGCTGTGGTTCTCGAAGGCGGGCAACGGTGTCTCGCACCCCGTGCATCAGGCGCACTTCGGGCGGCCGGGCGCGACGATGATCGGCTCGGATTCGCACACGTGCGCGGCCGGTGCGCTCGGCATGCTCGCGATCGGCGTCGGAGGGCTCGAAGTGGCCATGGCGATGGCG
The DNA here is from genome assembly GCF_002563955.1 of Paramicrobacterium agarici. NCBI lineage: Bacteria > Bacillati > Actinomycetota > Actinomycetes > Micrococcales > Microbacteriaceae > Paramicrobacterium > Paramicrobacterium agarici. Next base: position 677,403 of record NZ_PDJE01000001.1, on the reverse strand, counting down.
GGACAGCCGCTCTACGTCGAGATGCCGAAGATCATGGGCGTCGAGCTGACGGGTGAGCTGCCGGAGTGGGTGTCGGCGAAAGACGTGATTCTCGAGATGCTGCGCCGGCACGGTGTCAAGGGCGGCGTGGGCAAGATCATCGAGTATCACGGGCCGGGACTCGACAACCTCACGGCGATGGATCGCCACGTGATCGCCAACATGGGCGCCGAGCTCGGAGCGACAACGACGGTGTTCCCCGCCGATGGCGCGGTACGCGAGTATCTGGATGCTGTGGGACGCGGCGACGAATACCAGGAACTGCTCGCCGACGACGGCGCAACCTACGACATCGAAGACCGTATCGACCTGTCGACCCTTGAGCCACTCATCGCCAAGCCGTCGTCACCGGGTAACGTCGTTCCGGTCGCCGAGGTCGCGGGCGAAGAGGTGTTTCAGATCGTCGTCGGCTCGTCGGCGAATCCCGGTCTGCGCGATTTCGCGGTGGTCGCCGAGATTCTGGGAGGCCAGCAGACTCACTCGCAAGTGTCCGTCGACATTAATCCGACGTCGCGCGAAGTGCTCGCCGATCTCATCTCGGGCGGGTGGCTCAAGGCGCTCGTGCAGTCGGGCGCTCGCATTCACCAGTCGGGCTGCATGGGCTGCATCGGCATGGGGCAGGCGCCGGCATCGGGGCGCAACTCTCTGCGCACCATGCCGCGCAACTTCCCCGGTCGCTCGGGAACCGAAGAGGATGCCGTGTGGCTGTGCTCTCCCGAGACTGCGGCAGCGGCAGCACTCACAGGTCGCATCACCGATCCCCGCACGCTCACGCAGTCTCACAGCATCCGGTACCCCCACCCCGACCTTCCCGAGCGGTTCAGCACGATCGACGACATGCTGCTCGCGCCGCTGCCACCCGACGAGGCCGCGCGGGTTGAGCTCGTGAAGGGGCCGAACATCACATCACTGCCCGATTCGGAGCCGATCGCGGATCACCTCGAGGTTCCCGTGCTGCTCACCATGGCCGACAACGTGTCGACGGACGAGATCATGCCCGCCGGGTCGCGCGTTCTGCCATATCGCAGCAACATTCCGAAGATCGCCGAGTTCAGCTTCACGCGCATCGACGACACGTATCCGGCGCGAGCGAAGGAGGCCGAGGGCGGCCACGTCGTCATCGCAGGCGAGAACTACGGGCAGGGCTCGTCGCGCGAGCATGCCGTGATCGCCCCGCGGTACCTCGGGCTGCGCGCCGTGATCGCGAAGTCGTTTGCTCGCATCCACTGGCAGAACCTCGCCAACTTCGGCATCCTCGCGCTCGAGTTTGACGACCCTGCCGATTACGATGCCGTGTCGCAGGGCGACATCGTCGTGCTCGATGACCTTCGAGCGAGCCTGGAGCGCGGCAAGAGCGTTGCGGCCACGATCGGCGGTCGTGAGGTTCCCGTGCATCACCGGCTCTCGGGGCGCCAGGTGGAGATGGTGCTGGCGGGAGGGCGCATTCCGCTCACCGCGCAAAACTCGTGACGCGCGAGGCCCTGCGTCGTTTCATGTGACGCTTTCTGCGACTAAGACGACGCTTTTTCGCAGAAAGCGCCATACGAAACGCCGCGCTGGCGTCCGATCGCCCGTCACACGCGGCGCGGGGCGGCACCGAGGCGACCTCGCGTTGCCGCGACGATGAGCACCGCGGCGATCGTGGAGCCGAACAGCAGTGCATGCTGTGCAGTGTCGGCGTTCAGCATGGGGAACATGTCGCTCCACGCGATCGAGACAAAGTTGTTGACGCTCACGTGCATGAGCATTGAGAGCGGAAGACTCTGGCCCGTGCGGTTGAACACCCACGTCATCACGACGTTGAACGCGATGCAGAACGCCGCGAACTCCAGGGGGCGCCACCAGGCAGCATCCGGCCAGCCGCCCCAATCGCTGAGAAACAGCGGCATGTGCCAGAGCGCCCACAGGGGTCCGAGAATGAAGGATGCTGTCAGCGGAGTGAATCGCGCCTGCAGACGAGGCAGTGCGAAGTCCCGCCAGCCCGGCTCTTCGGCGAGACCGGTTGTGACCATCTGCAGAACCAGCCCGGGAACGAACGCGGCGATCACTATGAGAGACGGTGCCTGCAGCTGGCCACCCGAGAAGACGAGCGTCGATGCGATGATCGCGGCAGGAACACCAACGATCGTGATGACATACCACCGGAAGCCGACGCGCCACTTCCACAGGCGCTTCGCCCAGGCGCGCAGCCCGGCGCGGCCGTCGGCGAGCGCCGTCACGAGCAACGCCGACGCAATGGGGCCAAGGTATGCTCCGGGCAGTACGCCGGCAAATTGGGAGGTGCCGAGCCACTCGGGGAACGAGTAGTCCCAGACGCCGAGTCCGTTGTTCGACAGAATGTACGGCGTCCAGGCCGCCCAGCTGAGCAGGTTGGCGAGCACGAAGAAGGTGACGAGCGGGTAGCGAGCGACGGCCGAACGGATGCTGCGGCCGCGCTGACGCTGCGGATCGGTGCCGTGTGCAGAACCAGCGACGGCGCCGGTAGCCGCGCGCGAGGAGGGCGAGCCCAGGGCGGTAGCCGGCACGGAGCCGCTTTCGGGCGTCGAACCGGGGCGAGAGTGCGGGGCGGTCACGGTGAGTCCTTTCACGAAGCGAAGAATCGAACGTGACAAGCTCACCAGTGGTGACAGCGTAGATCACTACGCCGGGCACCACATTTAGAGGTAGTGCGCACCCCACCATCGGTGGGAGTTAGACCTGCTGCGGAACCGCTGCAATCGCGTCAATCTCAACGAGCGCTCCCGGACGTGCGGGCGGAACCGTCAGCACGGTGACCGCCGTTCGATGCGCACCCCAGGTCGTGCCGGTTGCGGCGTACGCCTCGGTCGGATCGATCCCCGGCGCCAAGTAAATCGTGAGCTTTGCAACGAACTCCGGCCCGCTGCCTGCCTCGGCAAGGACGGCGAGAACATTGCGCAGTGCCTGCTCCGTCTGGGCGCCGAGCCCGTCGAGCAACGTGCCGTCGCTGTCAGTTCCGTTCTGACCACCCACGTACAGTGTCGGGCCGGGCGGGGCGATCATTCCTTGCGCGAAGGCGGGGCTGCTGTGCAACTGAGGCGGGTCTACCGCCACAAGATCTTCGTGGGACATCCGTTTCCTCTCGTTCACCGCAGAGTGACACAGGCGACTGACATCGCAGAAGTGTCAAGGCACGACGCGCAGACCGACGGAGGTCTGAATCGGAGTTCGCTGCCCGCCCGAGTGCACGACGTCGTCGCCGTCGACGGTGACCTGCGAGGCATGGTGGGCGAGCGCGCGCTTGACCTGATCAAGGCGATCATCGAGGTCGAACCACGTGAACGCGACAGCATCCCGCTCCCCCGCCTGATCATCGAGGGTGTCCTGCTCCCCAGCATCCGGGGCCGTCTGACCTGGCGGCACCGCGTCGACAATCTCGGCGAAGCGGATGCTGCGGGCGCGCGCCGCCGCCCGTGCGATCTCGCGCGCCCGAACATGGTCCGGGTGACCGTACCCGCCGATCTCGTTGTAGCTCACGATGAGATCGGGCTTCTCTGACGGCGGACTCGGCTGGTCGGGAGCGGTGGCCCCCGATGCGGTCTCGACGTCGATGACCGCGAGCAGGTCGGTAACGGCATCGTCGAGCGGGACCGCCGTGAGCGACAGCGGCGATGCATCGTCGGCCGGGCCGGCGAGACCATCGCTCAGCCAACGCATACCGGAATCCTCGTACGAGCGCGGCATGAGGCCGACCGCGCGTGCGGGAGCCGTGCCGAGCCAGAGATGACGCGTGACACCGAGCTCGGCGAGCGCACCGGCAACCTCATGCTCGCGGTGCTCGGCGAACTCGGGCGTGCCCTCGAGGTGCGAGTGTGGCCCGGCAACAATCTCGCCGCGCTCACCGCGCGTGCACGTCACGAGGGTCACGGTCACGCCGCGGTCAACGAGCTCGGCCATGAGCGCACCCGACGCGAGCGTCTCGTCGTCGGGGTGCGCGTGCACGAACATCACGTGGCGCACGCCGTCGAGCACGCCGTCCTGGGCCGCCTGCGGGCCTGCCGTCTCACTCGAGCGAGCACCGGATGCTGCGTTACGACGCGCCGCCATCAGGCTGCCCTCCCCAACAGTGACTCATAGACGTTCACCGTCGCGCGTGCCGTGCGCTCCCACGTGAACGTGAGCGCTCGCTCGCGTCCCGCGGCGCCGAGCTGCGCGCAGCGCTCAGGATCGCGCAACAGCGCCGAGATCGTGCCTGCCCAGGCGTTGGCCTGACGCACCGGCACGAGAATGCCCGTCTTCCCGTCAACGATGGCCTCGCGCAGCCCTCCAGCGTCCGACGCAACAACGGGAGTGCCGCACGCCTGCGCTTCGAGCGCGATGAGCCCAAACGTCTCGGAGTGCGAGGGGACGAGAGCGATGCGTGCGCCGCGCAGCAGATCGGCGAGCGCGTCGCGCGATTGCGGGCCGATGAAGTGCACGCGATCCGCGACGCCGAGACGCTCAGCAAGCGAGCGCAGTTCGTCTGGATAGTCGTCGAAGCCGGTCGTGGCGCCTCCCGAGACCACGAGATCTGGGCGGCCGTCGCGCGGCAGTTGGGCGAGCGCTTCGATCGCGAGGTCGAGTCCTTTGAGGGGTTCGAGTCGCGCGGCAGCGAGCAGGTATCCGGCGTCGCTCGTGGCAGCATCCGTCTTCGGACTGAACTGCGCGGCGTCGACTCCGGGAGCGACCGTGTGAACGCGGGCAGGGTCGGCGCCGAGGCGCGCGGTCACGGTCTCGCGTTCGGCGTCGCTGACGGTGATGATCGCGTCGGAGTGCTGCGCCAGGTGCTCTTCGCCGGCGATGCGGCCGGGGGATTCCGGGCGCTCGCCCTCAGACAGCGGAGTGGTGTGGGCGGCGGCGATCGAGTGAAAGCTCTGCACGTGCGGGATGCCGTCGTGGTGAGCGAGCTCGAGGGCGGCCATTCCGCTGAACCAGTGGTGCGAGTGGATGACGTCATAGGGGCCGAGGTGCCGCATGGCTTCGCCGAACTCGGCGATGTACTCCTCGTGGTCGCCCTTGACCCGGCGTTCGGCAGGGCCGGCGTGCAGCTGTCGCAGTGTCACGCGCGGTGCCACCTCGACAGCATCCGGAGCCGTCGTCGATGAGCGTCGTGTGAGCACATCGACCTCGTGGCCCAGCTCGGCGAGCGCGAGTGCCGTGTGTCGCACAGCAACGTTCATGCCGCCGACGTCTCCCGTGCCCGGATCGTCGTTGGGCGACGTGTGCAGGCTGACGAGAGCGAGTCGAAGAGACATGGTCTCAGCCTATGCCGCGCGGTTGAGCGTGCGATCGGTGGCGGCGCGAGCGGGTCGGAGCCGCGTGGTGACACCGTGAACGTCTGTCGGTGCCCGTAGAGTCCAAGCATGTCCTCCGATCGACGAACCGCTGAGTTCTACCGCGACCAGCTTGCTGAGCTCGGCGACATCGTCATCTCGCGCATGTTCGGCGGCTGGGGGCTGCGGCTACACGGTGAGTTTCTCGGCGCTGTCATTGACGACGTCTTCTACCTCAAGGTCGAACCCGTCGCTCTCGACGCGATGATCGCGCAGGGCGGTCATCCGTTCACCTACACGCGGCCCAGCGGCAAACGCGTCACGATCGAGAAGTGGTGCTCGGTACCCGACGAGTACCTCGACAACGCGCACACGCTGACGGAGTTCGTGCGCGACATGACTGGCGTCCTCTGAGGCGCCGCCCGCGATTCGGTTGGGCCGGTGGTTTGGACGGGCGAACCAGGGACAGGGCCCGAAAGGCGTCAGCGCGCGCCGAACGTGGCATCGAGCGCAGCATCCAGATCGGCCATGATGTCTGCCGGGTCCTCGAGCCCCACCGAGAACCGGAGGTGGCCATAGCGCTTGAATTCATCGGGATAGTGCTGCACACGCGGGCCGCTCGTACCGACGTGCACAATGAGCGACTCGTCATGACCGAGAGAGACGGCGGATGTGATCAGGCGCAGGTTCGCCACGAAACGGTTCTGCGTGTCGGGGTCGCCGTCGACGGCGAACGCCATGACCGCACCGTAGCCACGCCCGCCGAACTGCCGGGCCGCGACCTCGTGCTGCGGGTGCGACGCGAGCCCGGGATACGCCACGTAGGCGACCCGCGGGTCCGCCTCGAGATGCGCCGCGATCTGCTCAGCGCTCGCGAGGTGCTGCCGCAGACGCAGGGGCAGCGTCACGGAGCCGCGCATGATGAGCCACGCGTTGAACGGCGAGATCGTGCCGCCGACGTCGACCATCGCCTCGGCCTTGATCTTTGCCACAAGGTCGGCGCTGCCAATGACGGCGCCACCCATCGCGTCGCCGTGACCGTTGATGTACTTCGTGAGCGAGTGCACGACGAGGTCGGCGCCATCGGCGAGCGGCCGGTAGAACGGAGGCGGCGTGAACGTCGAGTCAACCGTGAGCAGCGCGCCCGCGTCGTGAGCGACGGCGGCGATCGCGGCGATATCGGTCACCTTCGTCGTCGGGTTGCCGATCGCTTCGACGTGCACGAGCGTGGTGTTCGGGCGCATCGCTGCAGCGACAGCATCCGTGTCGCTCGTGTCGACGAATGTCGCCTCAATGCCGTACTTGACCGGCAGCAGTTCGGTGAAGAGCTTCCAGATTGCCTCATACGTCACGTCACCGACGACGACGTGGTCGCCACTTGTGAGGTGCGTGAAGAACACCGCGTGCAGCGCCGCGACCCCCGAGGCGAGCACCACGGCATCGTCGCCGCCCTCCAGCACAGCGAGCTTCGACTGCAGGGCCTCTTGATTCGTTCCCGTGTTGCGCGTGTACGTCTTAGTGTCGGTGTTCGACCAGCTGAGGCTCGACGGGTCCTCGGGCAGGGCGTACGAGTTGGCCATGACGATCGGGGTGCGAATCGCGCCAGATCCCTCGTCAATGGCGTTGCCCGCATGCACGGCCTGCGTGAGAAAGCCGAGCGTTGAGGGGTCGTGAGCGTCTGGCCGGGTCGTCATGCTTCAACGGTACGACCGGCGCGGGCGGTTTCGGCCGGTATTACGGCAGATGGATGCTGGCGAGTGTTCATGTGTCACAAAATGCGCTCGACGATCGCGAGAGGCGCAGATTTTGACCTATGAAACAGCAGGTGCGCGCGAGCTCAGCGCTCGCTCGGCACCACGATCCACATCACGATGTAGATGATGAACTGCGGTCCGGGAATGAGGCAGCTGAGGATCGCCAGCAGCCGGACCACGTTGGGGCTCATGTTGAAGCGGATGGCAAGCGCAGCGCACACACCCGCGATGACGCGGCCGCGGCGAGGTCTGTAGAGCGAATTCATACTTCCATGGTGCGCGCAGTGTCGCGTCTTGTCATCAGGTTTTCCCCCGAATCAGACCCGGGGAGGATCAGGTTGATACCCGAGTGGGACACACCTCGATACCTGGGCTGGACTGCTCTGGCGCCGACAGCGCTTCCCGACGGGACACTTCTTACGGAATCACGAGAATCACCGCAGCGATTCCGCAGAGCACACCCGCCGCCGCCGGCCACCAGGTCGTAGCGTTGATAACGCGTACGACCGGAATCTTGTGCGCGATATCTCCCGTCACACCCGTGGGAATTGGAAACCAAGCGGCATCCCATACAACGCGAAGATTCCTCAACTGCCCGGCGGACAAGGGCTGGCTTGCCGCGAAATCGCTGTCTGACGCCAGCCGATGCAGCTGGTGTCGATACCACCAGACTGTGCCGTACAACTCGAGAAAATAGCAGCCGAGCAATGCAACCCATGCACCGATCGGGATCATCACGGCCTCGCCCAGCTGAGTCGCCACCCAGACCCCTGCCCCGACAAGCGCGACACCAAATGGAAGCCAGCAGGCAAAGAAGATTACATTCGCTCGCGTGGTCTGCCGCCGGTAGTAGGTCGGAGCAGACGCAGTCATCGCTCAAGTCTGACGCATCCGGCAATTCTCAGCTACGTCATTTCTGCGCGCGCCTTCGACATATTCGCCAAGCTGCACGCAGACGGGTCTATTCTGACAACCAGGTTCACGAGATGCAGCTGTCGGTACCTGGCCGGCTGCACGGCAACCCTGTCGATCGACCGGGGTGCCCCAGGGGAAGAACCGGTGTTGTGCAACCGCACCACGCAAGTCGATGGAGGCGCGAGTCTCCGAAAGGCAGGCATCCATGCATGCGAGAGCTCCGATGCGGCTCGCCGAGTCGCCGGTCGCGGCACCGGCACCACGCGCCGTCGATCTGATGGCCTACCGCGGGCCGACAGCGCCGCTGCGCATCGTCGTGCTCGACGGGCAGCCCACGACCGAGGTCTTCGACGTCGCGGCCGCTCCCCACGAGATTCCGATCGCCGAGCAGCACGATTGGGCGGCAGCGTTCGCCGAGCTGCCTCCTCGCGTTGTCGGCGTGTTCGAGCGACGGGCGGCAGATCAGTGCCTCGCTGACGGGGCGCCGCTGCCGAGCTGGGTGCAGCGCGACATCGCCGAGTGGACGGATGCCGGTTTCACGGCGTCGCGCTACCGCGACCTCGTCGCCGCGCTCGCTGAGCTGCGACAGCATCCGTCGCACCCCGCTCACGACAGCGACACTGCCCCGCACCAGCGGCTTCGCGCGGAGCACTGGTCCGACTGGGCGCAGCGCGTCGCTGCCGGCGGCGATCCAGTGATCGAGGCGACCGTCGTGCTCGACGGGCTGCGCTGACCCCGCACCGGCGGGCTCGGCATCGCGAGCGTTCTGACGCTGCCATCGGCCGAGCGCCAAAAATTGGGCGCCGGTGCCTCATATATGTGTCGCCGTCACCCAATTCTTGGCGCTCCGTTTCTCTGAATGCAGCATCCCGGTCGACGCTCAGCAAAGCACGGCTACTCTGCGAGCATGGCCCTGCGTCCCGATCTCACCGCCCTTGAGCGGCGCATCGACGACGCAGCGAATCGGCTTCTCGAGCGCGCCCCCGACAACCGGCTGTGGGGCGCGCTCGTCGAGTTTCTGGTCTTCGGCGCAAAGCAGGCCTGGGCGTGCGTCTTCGGCGGTGCTCTGCTCGTCGTGATTCTCGCGGCACGACTCTGGTACCCCGACGACGCCTGGCTCGCTCGCAACGACGCCCTCACGATCGCCGCCATCGTGATCCAGGTCGTCATGGTGTGGTCGGGCCTCGAGACGTGGCGCGAGCTCCGCGTGATCGTGCTCTTTCATATCGTCGGCACCGTCATGGAGCTGTTCAAGACGGACGTCGGCTCGTGGGCGTACGACCCGGGCGGTGTGCTGCGCATTCTGAGCGTTCCGCTATTCACGGGGTTCATGTACGGCGCCGTCGGTTCGTACATGGTGCGCGTCTACCGCCTGTTCGACCTGCGGTTCACGCGCTACCCGCCGCTGTGGCTCACGGCGGTGCTCGCGGGCGCGATCTACGTCAACTTCTTCTCGCACCACTACATCGTCGATCTGCGCTGGGTGCTGCTCGCGGGCGTTCTGCTCACGTTCGGCCTGTGCACCATGCAGTTCCACGTCTTTCGCCGCACGCTGCGCATGCCGCTTGTCGTCGCCTTCGCGCTCGTGGCGTTCTTCATCTGGATCGCCGAGAACATCGGCACCTACTCCGGGGCCTGGCTGTACCCGGGGCAGGTCGACGGCTGGGAGATGGTCTCGATCTCCAAGCTCGTCTCGTGGTTCCTGTTGATGATCATCTCGGTGGTGCTGGTCACGTGGGTGTATCCGCCCAGAAGACCGGATGCTGTCGCCGCGTCGTCCGCGCCAGCATCCTGACTCTCCGCGCTCCCGCCCCCTCCAGCGCGGCTGAGCGTGCGGAGCCCGTAGGCTCGAGACGTCAGAGTTCGAGTGGCAACAGCGAGAGGGAGAGCGGATGCTGCGCATAGACGTCGCCGTCATCGGAACCGGAGCGATCGGAGCCGCAGCGACGTGGCGGCTGGCCGAACGCGGCGTCGGCGTCACGGCGTTCGAGCGCTTTGCGCCTGGGCACTCGTTCGGGTCGTCGCACGGCGACACTCGGCTGTTCCGCGAGGCCTGCCTCGAGCATCCTGATCTTGTCGCCATGGCGCAGTCATCGCGCGCGCTGTTCCGCGAGCTCGAGCGGCTCAGCGGCGACGAGCTGCTCACCATCACGGGCGGGGTGTCGATCGGCGCCGAAGACAGCGACGCGGTCGCGGGAGCCGTACGCGCCGCCGAGGCAGCGAGTCTCGCCATCGAGCACCTGTCTGCGGCCGAGGTACGAGCGCGCTTTCCGCAGCACGCCGATGTCGCCGACACCGACGTCGGGGTACTCGACCCGGCGGCAGGCGTCGCGAGGCCCGAACGCACCGTGCGCGCGGCTGCCGCAGCAGCATCCACCCGTGGGGCGCGCATCGTCACGGGAACCACAGTCACGGCCGTCGAGCCCGGGCCGTCAGGGGTGACGATCAGAACCGCGGATGCTGTCTGGACGGCGGACCGCGTGATCGTCGCCGCCGGCGCGTGGCTCCCCGCGTTTGCGCCGTGGCTCGACCTCACGCCCGTGCGCACTCCGCTCACCTGGTTCACGCCGCGTGATGCCGGGTTCGACATCGCCGACTATCCCGTGACGATCAGGCAGGTCGATGCGGGCACGGTGATGTGGGGGCACGGGAGTATCGACGGCAGCCTCGTCAAGCTGGGACTCGGCGACCTGTGGGGAACCGAGCGGCCGCGCATCGACCCCGACGCCGTCGACCGCGGCGTGACGCCGGCCGACTGGTCGCGCCTCTCACCGCTCGTCGAGCGCGTTCTGCCCGGGCTCGAGCCGGTGCCGACACGCGTGGAGCCGTGCATGATCACGATCAGCCCAGATGACCAGTTCGTCATTGGCGCTGCGCCCGAATCGGACCGCGTTCTCGTCGCGGGCGGCGACAGCGGGCACGCGTTCAAGCACTGTCTCGCTCTGGGAGAGGTGCTGGCTCGGGATGCTGTCGGCGAAGCTCAGGAACTCGAGCTCGACTTCGTGCGTCCGGCCCGCCTCACGGGATAGCGGAGCAGTCACCGTCGCATAGGCAGCATCGCTTCGTCGCGCAAGGGGCTTGTCCAAATACCGGCCGCGTCGTTTTGATGGTCTGACATCGGACGGAAGGCAGGCCCAGATGGCTGAGGCAGACACAACGCCCAACCCCTTCGACACACGCGAGTTCGCTCCGCGACGTGCCATTGTGACGGGCTCCGACTCGGGAATCGGCAAAGCGACAGCGGTTGCGCTCGCGAGCGCCGGCATGGATGTGGGAATCACGTGGCACCGAGACGAGAAGGGCGCTGACGCAACAGCGGCCGAAGTGCGCTCGCACGGTCAGCGCGCCGTCGTGACGTATCTCGACACGAGTGATCTGGATGCCTGCGGAGACGTCGTCGACCGGCTCATCGACGACCTCGGAGGCGTCGATGTCTTCGTCAACAACGCGGGGACGGGCGCCAACGAGAAGCTCGTCGACATGAGCCTGGAGAGCTGGCGCCACGTCGTGGCGACGGACCTGGACGGAGCCTTTCTCGGCATTCAGCGCGCCGCGCGCCGCATGATCAGCCAGGGAACCGGCGGACGCATCATCGCGACGACGAGCGTGCACGAGCATCAGCCGAAGATCGGCGCGAGCGCGTACGACGCCGCGAAGCACGGCCTCGGCGGCCTCATCAAGACGGCTGCGATCGAGCTCGGCGAACACGCCATCACGGCGAACTCTGTGGCTCCCGGAGAGATCGCGACGCCGATGACGGGCAACGAAGACGTGGACCCGCGGGAGATTCATCGACCCGGTGTGCCCCTCGGCCGTCCGGGCGACGCGCGGGAGATCGCCGCCGTGATCGCCTTTCTCGCCTCGCCGTCGTCGAGCTACATCACGGGAGCGTCGATTGCGGTCGATGGCGGGATGCTGCAGATGGGACCCCTCGGCGGGTCACAGATCGCGAACGACGACTGGCGAAAGGGCTGAACCCGTCAGGCGATTCGACGTGTACCGACGCGAATGGAAAGGAGAGCAACGTGTCCTACGGAGTTCCAGATCCACGGGCCGAGAAGGGCCCAAACGCGAAAGATGAGGGAGATGACATGACGAACGCAGAACCGGACCCGAACCGCAACAAGCCGTCTCAGGCCGAGGGCACCGACGGTGAAGCCGACACGGTTTCACCGGAGGATCCGGCAGAGAACAAGCCGTCGCAGGCCGAGGGTGATGTCGGTGACTTCGGCGACGAAGTGACTCCGCCGAAGGAGTAATCGAGACCAGCAGCGAGCGGGGAGGCGTCGCATGGCGCCTCCCCGCTCGGTGCGCTCTTAGTTTGAACCTCGCGTCGGCAGGTTGATGTCGTCGGGGTCCACGTCGACGTCTCCCTGATCGTCGGGCCCTCCGGTTCCAGGCGCCACCTCGACGTTCTGGTCAACGTCGTCATCGATTGTGTCGGGAACAGGATCCTTCTGCTTGTACTCCTGCTCCTGCTCGCTCCCCGGCGTGTACGCCGTGTCCTTCTCGACGTGCTCGGTGTCGTCGAGACCGTGCCCCGACTTCTCTTCTGCCCGCTCTTTGCCGTAGTCGCTGTCACTCATGCGCCCACGGTACGCAGCGGGTCTTTGCGTACGTCAGGGCATTGCGAAATCACTCCTGTCACGCTAGCCCGCGCAGGGCAGTTGCCCGCATCGGGCCGGGCACACGAATCACTCACAGCGGTGAGCGAAGTTTGCGCGCACGCGATACCCCTGACGACAATTTGACTCGAACCCAGCTCGACAGCGTCGTCTGGCGCCCTCTCCCGCACGCACTTCACCTTCTGCTGACAAGGAGCACTTCAATGGATCTCACCATAGGAATCATCGGATACGGCATGCGGGGGACCGAACTCGCCCGCGCGGCACATCGTCCCGGCGCCGGAAGCCGCATCGTCGCTGTGTGCGAGGTTTCCGAGCGCGGCCGTCAGGCGGCAGCATCCGCATATCCCGAAGCCTTCGTGACCGCCGATCTCAATGAGCTTCTCGCCCAGGAGCTCGACGCGGCAATGGTGTTCACGCCCGACGACGTGCACGCTCGCACCGCCATCCCCGCGCTCGAGGCGGGTCTCGCCGTGTTCAGTGAGAAGCCGCTCGCGACAAGCATTGCCGATTGCGACGCGATTCTCGCCGCCGCGCACCGCTCGGGAAGCCGGCTCTACGTCGGACACAACATGCGGCACATGCCCGTGATCACGCTCATGCGCGACATCATCGCACGCGGCACGATCGGCGAGGTCAAGGCCGTGTGGTGCCGACACTTCGTCGGCCATGGGGGCGACTACTACTTCAAAGACTGGCACGCAGAGCGCGAGAAGTCGGTCGGGATGCTGTTGCAGAAGGGCGCGCACGACATCGACGTGATCCACTGGCTCGCCGGGGCGTACAGCACGCAGGTGCAGGCGATGGGCGAGCTGTCGGTGTACGGCGACATCACGGATCGCCGCGACCGGTCGGGCGAGCTCATGGGCGATTGGTTCAGTCTCGACAATTGGCCGCCGACCGAGCAGACCGGCCTCAATCCCGTGATCGACGTCGAGGACATCTCGCAGGTGAACATGCGGCTCGCCGGCGGGATTCTCGCGTCGTACGAGCAGTGCCACTTCACACCGGACTACTGGCGCAACTACACCGTCATCGGCACGCGCGGGCGGCTTGAGAACTTCGGTGACGAATCCGGATCGGAAGTCGGTGTGTGGACGCACCGCCTTCGCGGTTCGGGCGCCCCGGACGAGACGCACGTCGTCGCCGAGGCCGGCGGCAGCCACGGTGGAGCCGATGAGCTCATGATCGCGGAATTCGTGCGGTTCGCACGCGACGGTGGACCGACCCTGACGTCCCCCGTGGCTGCGCGCAACGCTGTTGCAACAGGGGTTGTTGCAACGCAATCATTGCGCGGACGCGGCGAAACCCTTGCTATTCCTCCCGTTGACGCCGAGATTGCCGCATACTTCGATGCGGACCAAACGGCTCCCGCGGCACAATAGCGGGGGAGCCTCACAAGGGCTCCAAACACCACACCCCCAGAAGGGAAAGGAGCGAGGACGCCAATGAAGGCCCTCTACAAGGCCGGCCCGACTGCCGGATTCGACATCGTCGAGCGGCCGGAGCCGGAAGCCGCGCCCGACGAAGTGAAGATCCGGGTGCTGCGCACGGGAATCTGCGGAACCGACCTGCACATTCTGCGGTGGGATGACTGGGCAGCATCCGCCGTCACTCACCCTCTGATTCCCGGTCATGAGTTCTGCGGCGAGGTCGTCGATGTGGGAGAGCTCGTGAAAGGCGTGAGCGTCGGCGATCTGGTGTCGGGAGAAGGGCACATCGTGTGCGGTGTGTGCCGCAACTGCCGCGCGGGACGCCGCCAGATGTGCATTCGCACGCAGGGCATCGGCGTCAACCGCGACGGCGCTTTTGCCGAGTACATCACCCTGCCCGGCACCAACGTATGGGCGCACAACCCGGACATCGACAAAGACGTCGCCGCGATCTTCGACCCACTCGGCAACGCCGTGCACACGGCCCTATCGTTCCCCGTCGTGGGCGAAGACGTGCTCATTACGGGCTGCGGCCCGATCGGTCTGATGGCCATCGCGATCACACGCCACATCGGCGCCCGCTTCATCGTCGCGACAGACGTGAGCGACGAACGCCTCGAACTCGCGCTGTCGATGGGCGCCGACCGCGCGATCAACCCGGCACACGAGAGCATCCACGACGCATTCACGTCGCTCGACATGCACGAGGGCTTCGACGTCGGCTTCGAGATGAGCGGAGCCTCGGCCGCCATGCGGCAGATGGTCGACAACATCAACAACGGCGGGCGCATCGCCATGCTCGGCCTCCCCTCGGAGCCGTTCTCGATCGATTGGGGCTCGGTCGTCACACGGATGCTGACGCTTAAGGGCATCTACGGTCGGGAGATGTTTGACACGTGGAACGCCATGACGGCGATGCTGCAGAGCAGCGAAACTCTCGCAGCATCCATCGGCTCGATCGTCTCTGACCGGTTCGCGGCGCGCGACTGGCAGAGCGCGTTCGAGACAGCGGCGAACGCGGGCGGCGGCAAGGTCGTCATGGACTGGACGGAGATCTGATGTACACCTCGTTCAAGCAGCACCTGCAGAGCGAGCTCTCGGCGATCGACGAGGCGGGACTGACCAAGCGCGAGAATGGCATCGCCGGGGCACAGGGCGCACGCGTGTCGACCGACGGTCGCGAGGTGCTCAACTTCTGCGCGAACAACTACCTCGGGCTGGCCGATCATCCGGCAATTCGGGATGCTGCACGGGCAGCGCTCGACGAGTGGGGCTTCGGCATGGCGAGCGTGCGCTTCATCTGCGGAACGCAGACGCAGCACATTGAGCTCGAGCGTCGCATGTCGGAGTTCCTCGGCACCGAGGCGACGATTCTGTATTCGTCGTGCTTCGATGCGAACGGCGGCCTGTTCGAGGCGCTGCTCGGGCCGGACGATGCCATCATCTCCGACGAGCTCAATCACGCGTCGATCATCGACGGCATCCGTCTCTGCAAAGCGCAGCGGTATCGGTACCGCAACCGCGACCTCGCCGACCTTGAAGAGCAGCTACGTGCAGCATCCGGCGCCCGCTTTCGCGCGATCGTCACCGATGGCGTCTTCTCGATGGACGGTCACATCGCACCGCTCGCCGGCATCTGCGACCTGGCCGAAGCCTACGACGCCCTCGTGATCGTCGACGATTCGCACGCGACGGGGTTTGTCGGCGAACACGGGCGCGGCACGCCGGAGCTGTGCGATGTCGAGGACCGCATCGACGTCTACACAGGCACGTTCGGCAAGGCACTCGGAGGCGCGTCAGGCGGCTACGTCTCGGCGCACCGCGAGATCGTCGACCTGCTGCGTCAGCGCTCGCGCCCCTACCTGTTCTCGAACTCGCTCGCCCCGTCGGTGGTGGCTGGCACGCTCGCCGCTCTCGATCTGGTTCAGGATGCTGACGAGCTGCGTTCTCAGCTGGCGCAGAACGCTGCTCAGTTCCGTTCTCTCATGACCGATGCCGGGTTCGACCTCGTGCCGGGTGAACACCCGATCGTTCCGGTGATGCTCGGCGATGCCACGCTCGCCGTCGATATGGCCGCCCACATGACCGCCGCGGGAATCTATGTGACGCCGTTCAGTTTTCCCGTCGTGCCACGAGGCAAGGCGCGCATTCGCGTGCAGTTGTCGGCCGCGCACACGAGTGAGCAGGTGCGTCGTTGCGTGGATGCGTTCGTCGCCGCGCGCGAGGCGGTCGGTCGCCCGTAGCACCGTTACGGGGAGGTCGGCGTGCCAGACTGGAAAGATGATCTCCACGCCGCTCGCCCATCGGCTGCGCGAGGCCGGACTGCGGTGGACGCCTGTCTCTGGCGACGCGTTTCAGGTTGCCGGGCCCGAGTTCGAGGGCGACGTGTTCACCGTGAGCGACATGACGATCGAGGCGCACACGTACCCGACGGGAACGATTCTCGGCTTCAACGGCACGACGGAATGGGCGCTCGACTCGGTCGCACTCGACGATGCCGTGTGGCTGCCGCGCGAGGATCAGCTGCGTGACATGCTCGCGGGCGCGTTCGAGCGCCTCGAGCGAGTGGATGCCGCAGGCGGGGTCGAGTACCGGGTGACCGTGACGGTGGGCGATGACACGGCGACCTTCGTGAGCGACGACCCGGCTGAATCGTACGGCATGGCACTGCTCGGGGTGCTGCAGAGCCTGCGCTAGACGTTCGGATGCCGCTGTGCGCGGCGCAGCGTCGAACAAAGCCGCGCACAGTGGCATCCGAGGCGCGCAGGGTTCAACGTCGCCCGCGCGTCACGCCGTTCTGGCAGCGCGGGCAGCGACCGCCGCGCGAGCCTCTTCCGTCGCGAGCTCGCCGTTGATCGCGCCGCCCGCCATGAGGCCCTGCATCGCCGATGCCGCGACAACTGCCCCGACGTCGCGCACGTTGCCCGCTGCCCACACGCCCTCAATCGGTGTCTTGCCCGCAAAGTCGGTCTCGATGAAGACGCCCATCGGATTCTCGCTGAGTTCGCCGCCAAGCTGTTCGTAGAGGTCGCTGTTCGCGATCATTCTCGGGGCGACGGTGAGCGCGTCGATGGCGAACTCGTGCCCATCGTCGACCACGGCCGAGCGGAGCTCCCCGTTCTCAGATCGCAGCTCGCCCACGCGCCCCGACACCACCTCGACGTTGAGCGCCGCAAGAGTATCCCAGTCGTCGCTCGTCAGCTCGGGCATCGTGTGGGTGAACAGCGTGATGTGCTCGCTCAGCTGGCGGAACAGCAGCACCTGGTGCATCGCCATGGGCGTCGTGCCGAGCACGCCGATGCGCTGCCCGCGCACTTCCCATCCGTGGCAGTACGGGCAGTGCAGCACGTGGGTGCCCCACAGGTCGGTGATGCCGGCAACGTCGGGGAGCTCGTCGCGCAGGCCGGTGGCCAACAGGATGCGGCGAGCGCGCAGCTCGTCGCCGTCTTCCAGCTCGAGCACGATGTCGTCGCCGTCGCGTCGCACGTGCGCGACGCTGCCCGACAGCATCCGCGCCCCGTACGCTTCTGCTTCAGCACGGCCCTGCGCGATCAGGTCGCCGGGGGCGATGCCTTCGCGGCCGAGCAGGTTGTGCACGCCCTCCGCCGGGGCATTTCGGGGCTCGCCCGCGTCGATGACGACGACGGAGCGCAGGGACCGCGCGAGCGTGACGGCCGCGCTGAGCCCTGCCGCACCGCCGCCGATGATGGCGACGTCAACGCGAGCGTCCGCGGCTGTATTGAGTGTCGTGTGAACGTCAGTCATGGTCTTCTCCTTCGTGAGTCACGTCGTGCGCCGCCCTGGGCGCCGACCGTGTCTGCGGTGATGGGTCTTCGGGTCGACGTGCGAGCACGGCTGTGCGTGAGCCGCGAACCGTCGTGGCGACGCGACGCAGCTCGGCGTCGTCGCTGAGGAGCGTCTCGAGCGCGTCGATGTCGCGCGCGTCGACGTGTCCGGGCAGCGCAGCGGCCAGCCTCGTCAGCCACGCCCGCGCGTACGCCAGGGTCGCAGGTCCGCGAGACTCGGCCGTGACGGTCTTGCGGCCGATCAGCTCGAGGCCGGCGTTCTCGATGTTGTGCGCCCAATCTCCGTGCGCGTTCCAGCCCAGGCGAGCGAGCGCATCGTGAGCGCGCTGTTCGAGGCCCGGCGCCGAGGCGGGATAGTCGTGCGGCAGAAAGCTCGGAAGCACGTCCATCTCGATGACGGCGAGCAGTCCACCTGGACGCAGCGCGTCGCGGGCGTCACGCAGCACGCGGTCGGGGTCGGCCACCTCGTGCAGCGATGACGACGCCCACACCAGGTCGGCGCCCGTGACAGCATCCGGCCACCCGTCGTCGAGGTCGCACAGCACGGTGCGGATGCGCGACGCGAGCCCACGCTCCTCTGCGCGTTGCGCCACGTGGTCGAGCATGGCGGTCGAGGCGTCGACGGCGCGAATGGATGCTGTCGCAAAGCGCCGCGCGAGCGCAATGCTCCCCGCGCCAGTTCCCGCGCCGAGGTCGACGATCAGCTCGGGAGCGCACTCCACGCGGTCGGCGATCCACGCGGGGATCTCGTCGAGGTAGGCACCGGTGGTCGCGGCGTCGAGCTCGAGCATTTCGACGAGCCCCTCGCTGTGCGCGTGGTGGGAGTTGATAACGGAGTGATCGTGCGGCATGCGTCCATGGTAGACACCTCGTGCGCGAGCAGCATACACTCTTGCTTATGAAGCAAGACGAGCCGATAGCCCCTGACGTTGACGTCCTCATTCGCAAGCGCATTCGGGGGCTGCGCATTGCGAAAGGGTGGTCACTCGATACGCTCGCCGAGCGCTGCTTCATGAGTCCGTCGACGCTCAGCCGCATCGAGACGGGGCACCGGCGGATCGCGATCGATCAGCTCGTGACGCTCGCACGCGCGCTCGGCACCTCGCTCGATGAGCTTGTCGAGTCTCCCGATGCCGATGATGTCGTGATTCGCCCAGAGCCCGAAGAGACGCCGGGGCGGACCATGTGGGTTCTGTCACGCGAATCGCCGGGCGGCGTCACGGTGGCGAAGATGCGCCTCACCGAAGATTTCGACCCGGGCGACGAGCGCCGCGTGCATCCGGGAAACGACTGGTTCACCGTGCTGTCGGGTACCGCGAGGCTGCACATCGGCGACCACACGCACATCGTCGAGGCGGGAGAAGCGGCAGAGTTCTCCACGCTCGTCCCCCACCTCATCGAGGCGCACGACGGGCCCGTCGAGATTCTGACGATCTTCGATCGCGACGGCGAACGCGCTCATCTGCACGATCAACGAGCATGAAGGGTGCGGCAACGTGCCGCAGCATCCGTCAGAAAAGCCCGATGATGATGTCGGCGAGCTTGTAGATCGCGAGGCAGATGAACAGTGCCGCGGTGATCACCAGGGCGACGTTCGTGTACCAGCGGTTGCGCCACTGCTTCGGCACGCGGTCGGTGTTGAGCAGCGGCAGCAGTGTGATCGCGAGGAACGGCAGGAACAGCGCGCCGAGCACCCCGTAGGCGATCACGAGGGCGATCGGCTTGCCGATCAGCAGCAGAAGCATGGGCGGAAACGTGAGCCACAGCATGTAGAAGCGAAAATACTTGCCGTTCTCGCGCGAGTCCGGGTGGTCGCTCGACTTGCCGCGCATGTTGCCCCAGAAGTCGGCGAACATGAGCGAGACGCCGTTCCACACGCCGATGAGAGATGAGAACGCCGCGGCGAAGAATCCGACGAGGAACGCAGTGCCGATGAACGTGCCGTATTTGTCGTTGAGCACGTCGGTGAGATCGAGCAGTCCTTTGGAGTCGGTGCTCAGCGTGACGCCGGCGTCGGCCACGACCGTTGCGCCGACGATGAACATGGCGATGACGAAGATGCCGGTCATCACGTACGCCATGGTGTTGTCGATGCGCATGACGCGCATCCACGACGGGTGTGACCACCCTTTCTCACGCAGCCAGTACCCGTAGGCGACGAGCGTGATGGTGCCGCCGATTCCACCCGACATCGCAAGCGTGTAGAGCACGGAGCCTTCGGGCAGTCGCGGAATGAGCCCGGCGAGCAGCCCGGGAAGGCTCGGTGCCGCGATGATGGCGAGGCCCACGATGATCACGAACATCACACCGACGAGCACCGCCGTGATCTTCTCGAAGACCGCGTAGCGGTTGAACCACACAAGCACGAGACCGAGCAGGCCGGTGCCGACGGCGAACACATTTAGGGGAACGGCGGGAAAGAGTGCGGCCAGCGGCAGCGCCGTCGTCGCCATCGCCGTTGCTCCGTAAATGAAGCCCCAGATGATGATGTACGGCGCGAAGTACCAGACGGGCCAACGACCGAGTGTTCGCCAGCCCTCGAAGATGGTCTTTCCCGACGCGAGAACGTAGCGTCCGGCGCCCTCGACGAGCACGATCTTCAGAACGACGCCCACGATGATCGCCCACAGCAGCGTGTAGCCGAACATCGAGCCCGCGACCAGTGTCGAGACCATGTCGGATGCTCCGACACCTGTCGCCGCGACGACGATGCCCGGTCCGATGACCTTCCACTTCTTGCGCGGTTCTGCCGCCAAACCCGACGATGCGTCTGCCATCGCGTCTGCCCCCTCTTCTCGCGTGCCCCGTTGCGCCGCGCCTGTGCACGAGCACTTTTCACACTAGACCCGCACGCCAGCGACGAGGGCAGCTGTCCACAGGTCGTCGTGCGGCATAGGCTGAGAGCATGTCCGTCAGCACTGCTGGTGAGCAGCATCCTGCCCGCTCCCACCTGCAAGCGCTGTGCACGCGCGACATCGACTGGCAGCGCGGCCTGCTTCCGGCAGCATCCGACGACGTACGCCCCGCCGCCGTCCTGATTCTGTTCGGCAAACTCGACGACGCCCCCGCGGTCACAGCCGACTCCCCGGTCTCGGCCGACATCGACGTACTGCTGCAGCGACGCGCGGCCACACTGCGGTCGCACCCGGGGCAGATCTCGTTTCCCGGTGGTCGGCTCGAACCAGGTGACACGGATGCTGTCTCCGCAGCCTTGCGCGAAGCGCGCGAAGAGACGGGGCTCGACCCCGCGGGCGTCGACGTGCTCGGCACGCTGCCCGACGCGCCGCTCGCCGTGAGCAGACACGTCGTCACTCCCGTGCTGGGCTGGTGGCGGCATCCGTCTCGCGTGGCGGCCGTCGACCATGCTGAAACGGTCGAGGTCTTTCGAGTTCCCGTCGCCGATCTGCTCAACCCCGCCAACCGCGTCACGTCGGTGCGACGCTACGGCGAGCACACCTTCAGGGCTCCGGCGTTCACGCTTGCGGGCACAGACACCCTCTTGTGGGGTTTCACCGGTGTGCTGCTGTCACGCATCTTCGACGAGCTCGGCTGGGCCGAACCGTGGGACGCCGCACGCGAGGTCGTGGTGTGACGCCCAGCCTCTCGCCTTGCTGACGCGCGCGACCGCCGGGCTGCGCCCGACGAGGTCGCTCGGCATCGTCACGCCGTCAAGGGGTGACGCGCAATGTTGCGCCGAGCGTAGTGTGACGAATCGAAGGGAGAGGCATGACCGTCATTATCGCGTTCACCGCCAACGTGCTTGTCGCCATCGCAAAATCCGTCGCCGCAGCACTCACGGGCTCGGCGTCGATGCTCGCAGAGGCTGCCCATTCATGGGCGGATGCTGGCAATGAGGTGTTCCTCATCGTCGCCGACAAGCGCTCGGCAAAGCCGAAAGACGAGCGGCATCCGCTCGGATACGGCCGCGAGGCATACGTGTGGTCGCTCATCGCGGCCTTCGGCATCTTCACCGCCGGCGCCGTGGTGTCGGTCATGCACGGTGTGCAGCAGCTGTCACACCCCGGGCCCGTCGAGTCGCCCAGCATCGCCTACATTGTGCTCGGCGCCGCATTCGTTCTCGAGGGCGTCTCGTTCACGCAGGCGACCATTCAGGTGCGGCGTCGTTCGCGAAAATTGAGGGTGTCGCCTGTTCGCCTCGTGCTCAGCGGCTCAGACACCACGTTGCGCGCGGTCTTCGCCGAAGACTCGGCGGCCCTCATCGGCATCCTCTTGGCCGCCTCAGGTATTTTTCTGCACCAGATCACCGGCAACGCCATTTGGGACGCCATCGGATCGATCGCGATCGGCGTGCTGCTCGGCGTCGTCGCTCTCGTACTCATCGACCGCAATCGAAAGTTCCTCGTCGGTGCGGAGTCGTCGCCGAGAGTTCGGGCCGAAGTGGGGCAGCAGCTGCTCGCGCACTCAGACATCGAGCGCGTGACGTACCTACACCTGGAGTACGTGGGACCCGGACGGCTGTTCCTCGTGGCCGAGGTCGACATGGTCGGCAACGACGATGAGAACGACGTGGCGATCGAGCTGCGTCGTCTCGAGCGCGAGCTCGAGTCGCACGAGGGCATCGAGACGGCTGTGCTGTCGTTGTCGGTGAACGACGAGGAGTCGCTCACGTTCTGAGTCACAGTCGGATAGTCGGATTCCTGCCCGGACACGCCGTGCGCGGCGGGGCGACACGCGGCGCATCAAGGCGTACTTCCGATTATCTGAACGGCGACGCGCAGCTCACGCGTCGTGCGCGAGAACCTGCGCGAGCGGCCCGACCGTGAGTCCGCCGTCGACGGGAAGCGCGACACCCGTGATCCACGAGGCATCGCTCGATGCCAAGAACGCCACAGCGGCGGCGATCTCGTCGGGCAACCCCGGCCGGCCCATCGCCGTGAGCGCCGCGAACTCGCGCATCTCGCGCTCGCCCTCGGCGCCTCGATCGGTCCACGCCCGCGTCTCGGTCGTACCGGGCGCGACGGCGTTGAACCGAACCCAGCCTCTGTCGGCGCCGACAGTTCCGCGAGCGTTGGCCCCGAACTCGGCCGCGAGATTCTTTATGGCGTTGATCACACCGGCCTTCGCCGCCGAGTACGCGACGCCGCCGCACGCGATGAGCCCGTTGACGGATGCTGTCGCCACCACCGCTCCGCCGCCCGGTGCCTCGAGCAGGTGTGGCAGTGCGGCACGGATGACACGCATCGATCCGGTCAGTGTCGGGTCGAGCTGCCGGTTCCACTCAGCATCGTCGGTGTCGGCGAATCGCACAGCGCTGGCGATGCCGACGTTGCTCACAAGCACATCGAGCCGGCTACACCGCTCGACCACCGCCGCTACCGCTTGCTCGACCGAATCTCGCTGCGTCACGTCGCACGCGACAGCGAAGGCACTGTGCTCGTGCGTGACGTCGTTGACCGCGGATGCTGCGTCTGCGGCAGCATCCATGTCGACGTCTGCGATAGCCACCGTTGCGCCCTCTGCGGCAAGCCGCCGCGCGCAGGCAAACCCAATGCCGTGAGCGCCGCCCGTGACCAGCGCCGTCTTCTCGGTGAACCGCCTCATGCGACCTCCTCGTCGTGAGCTGCTCTCAGAGTGCCACAACGGAGGGCCGTTGTCTCGCCGACGTCTCGATCGATGCCGCTGCCGCCGCGCCTCAGGTACGCCACACGTCGAACAGCTCGCACACCGTGTCGTAGTACGCGTCGCTCTGCCCGCGGTGGGTCATGCCGATTCGCCGGCACACCGCCATCGAGGCGACGTTCTCGGGGTTCGTCACGGCGACGACACGCTCGAGACCCGCCGCCCACGCGTGATCGAGAACGCGCCGCGCTGCCTCGCTCGCGTAGCCGCTGCCCCAGGCATCTGGGTGAAAATGCCACCCGATCTCGGTGTCGCCCGAAGGCGCGTCGCCCGTGCCCGACGCGGGGATCGACTTGAGCAGCAGAGCCCCGAGCAGCTGCTCGTCGGCGGTGCGCTCGACCGCCCAGATGTGATGGACCGGATGCTGCAGCTCGCTCCAGCGCTCGAGAAGCTTGACCGCCTCGTCGCGCTCTTGCATGACGTGCCCCTGCCCGATGTAGCGGCGCACGTCGGGCCGCGAGTACATGTCGAACACGAAGCCGGCGTCTTGCGGCGTCCACGAGCGCAGCGTGAGGCGGTCGGTCTCAAGGTCGTGAAGCACCCGTCAATGGTTTCACACGCGCGTGAGGCGTTCGTCGCGGCTTCGTGACGTTCCGTCGTGCGTGGGCGACTCACGACAGGGGCACCGCCCTACGCGAGACCGAGGTCGAGCGCCAGTCGATGCATCGCGGCGTCGAAGTACGCGTCGGCGTCGTCGACCGATCCGACGAAGTGCCCGAAGAGCTCGAACGACAGCGTGCCGAAGATCGACGACCACGCCATGAGCAGACGCGCCAGCGCGTCACTGCCGGGCGCCGCGACGACGCCGGCGCCCGTGTTCTCAAGAAACGCGCGGGCGCTCTCAACGGCTGACCCGACAGAACCCGGAGCACCCTCGACAGCAGGCGCGGCCGGTGCGCGCGTTGGGTCGTCCCGGTACGCGTCCGCGACAATGCCGATCAGCACGCGGACTGTGCGCGTCGCCGGCTCGATCGTCGCACTGGGCGCCGCATAGCCCGGCACCGGCGTGCCGTACAGAAGCGCGTAATCATGCGGATGCTGCAGCGCCCAGCGCCGTATCGCACGGCACACCGTCATCCACCGCGCCGCCGAGTCGGAGCGATCGCTCACCGCGGCATCCGCTTCTTCGGCGACGGCTCCGAGTTCGTTGTACGCCTCGGTCAGCAGCGCCGTGAGCAGCTCGTCGCGGCTCGCGACGTAGCGGTACACCGCCGACGACACCATGCCCACGTCGCGTGCGACCGCGCGAAGCGACAACTGCGCGGGCCCCTCGTCGCGCAGCCGTGCCCGCGCTGCCGCGAGAATCTCGGCGGTGATCTGCTCGCGTGCTCGCTGTCGCGCCGTTCTTGGGCGGGGCGGCACGGAATCGTCGCTGTTCTCAGAAGTGCTCACACCTCCACTCTGCCGCAAAACAAGAGCACCGGCAACAATAGAGAGCAGCGCTCTTGCTTTTCATGATTTGTGGTGTCAGGATGCTTTCGAGAGCACCGCTCTCGTTTTCGAAAGGACTTCTTCATGAACAACCACCACGTCATCGTCGGCGCCGGTCCGGTCGGCCGCCATGTCGCCGAGCACCTCGTCGAGAACGGCAACGAGGTCGTCGTCGCCACGCGCAGCGGCAGAAGCACGGGCATCCCCGGCGTCACGCACCTCGCGCTCGACGCGACCGATGCCGACGCGCTGTCTCGCACAGCATCCGGTGCTGCTGCCTTGTACAACTGCGCGAATCCGGGCAACTACACCGTCTGGGACCAGGTGTGGCCGCCGCTCTCGGCGGCACTTCTCGAGGCCGCCGAACGCAGCGGTGCCGTCTACGCCATTACGGGCACGCTGTACCCCTATGGCCCTGTCGACGGCCCGATGCGGGAGGGGCTTCCGGACGCCGCCACCGACCACAAGGGCGTGCTGCGCGCCAGGCTGTGGGCAGATGCCAAAGCTGCACACGATGCCGCACGAGTGCGCGCGGTCGAAGTTCGCGGTTCCGATTATGTCGGTTCGGGCGTCGGCGACAACGGCTACATCACCCGGCAGGTTCCCGGTGCGCGCGGCGGCAAGACGGCGTGGGTCTTCGGCAGCCCCGACCTGCCGCACACGTTCACCGACGTGCGCGACGTCGCTCGCACGCTCGTGGCCGCCGCGCTCGACGAGACGAGCCACGGCCGCATATGGCATGTGCCGAGCAACGCACCCCGCACGCAGCGCGAGACGCTGAACGACGTGTTCGATGCGGCGGGCATCGCGCGGGTTCCGGTACGCGGCATCCCTCAGTCCGTGCTCACAGCCGCGTCGGTCTTCTCGCCGTTCCTGCGCGAGGTCAGGCAGCTGCGGTACGAGTGGACGCGGCCATATGTTCTCGACGACCGCGCGGCCCGCGAACACTTCGGCATCGAGCCGACTCCGTGGGACGAGGTGTGCCTGCGCACGGCGAGCGTCACGCGGCAGCCTGCCTGACGGCGATCGCGCGCCCGTCGGGAACCGTGTTTGAGGTTCTGGTCTGCCGCGGCACCGCGGGCTGCGCGAGCGCATCCACCATTCGCTCAGGCTTACGATGTTGCATAGCGTGACAGGAATATGCTCGTTGGGGAGGTCGAGATGAAGTTCAAAACACTCGTAGGTGCCGTCGTCGTCGGGGCAATCTTCTTCAGCCTCGGGGTGCGCAGTGAGCGCGGCGAATTCGATGACGCGAAGAAGCGCGTCAAGGCATGGTCGACTCCCGCGCTGAAAGAAGCCCGCAAGCGCGCGAAGAAGATCGACAAGCAGCTCGCGAAGAAGCTCAAGTAGCGCCCATGGGGCTGTTCTCGCGATCGTCTGAACCGACGACGCCGCCCGTGCGCACACTCTGGACCGACGGCTTCGGTCGCATGGCCACGCGCTGCGTGCAGATTATCGCTGTGCTGGCCGTCGTCGCCGTCGCGATCTACGGTTTGATGCAACTGAGCCTCGTGCTCATTCCCGTGGTGCTCGCGCTCATCTTCGCATCGGCGTTCAACCCGCTCATGTCGTTCATGCGGCGAAAGGGCGTACCCAGTTTGCTCGGGACGCTCATTGCGCTTCTCGGATCGCTGCTGATCGTCACCGGCGTGGTGTGGCTGATCGTGTGGGCCGTGCGCACGCAGTGGGACGAGCTGATCGAGTCGGCGAACAACGGCATCAACCAGCTGCAGAGCTACCTTGAGCACTTGCCGTTCTCCATCGATCAGTCGCAGATCGAGAACCTGCGCGACTCAGCCGTTGACTTCGTCACGAGCGCGCAGTTCGGCTCGGGAGCACTCGCCGGAGTGTCGGCGACGGCCAACTTCTTCACGGGTCTCGTGCTCATGATGGTTGTGCTGTTCTTCTTCTTGAAAGACGGCCCCGCGCTCTGGGAGTTCGTGCTGCGGCCGTTCGTCGGCGATCAGTACAAGCGCGCACGCCGCATCGGCAACAAGACGGTGCAAACGCTGGGCGACTATGCGCGCGGCACCTCAATCGTGGCAGCAGCGGATGCTCTGGGAATCGGGATCGGTCTGGCGATTCTGCAGGTTCCCCTCGCTGTGCCGCTCGCCGTGATCGTGTTCCTGACGGCGTTCATTCCCATTGTCGGTGCGACGGCGGCGGGTATTCTCGCCGCGCTGGTCGCGCTGGTCACCAACGGTCCGCTCGCCGCGGTGATCGTCGTCGGCATCGTCGTGCTCGTGAACCAGCTCGAGGGTAACTTCCTGCAGCCGGTCGTGATGGGCCGCTCGCTCAAGCTCCACGCCCTCGTGATCTTGCTGGCATTGACTGCCGGAACCATCCTCGGCGGAATCATCGGCGCTGTACTTGCGGTGCCGATCACGGCTGTCGCCTGGGGCATCATCTCGGTGTGGAATGGCGACGACGAGGCGGCGGAGCCCTTTCAGCAGAAGCGCCCAGAGGTCGCGTAGCCCCGGCGCGCGGCAGATGCACGATCGTCCGGGATTCGGGCCAGGGTGAAACAATGAGGCAGGGGGCGGTCGGCAGCGTACGTGTCGTCGAGCATTACGGGCGCGCTCTCGTCGAGAAGCGCATGATCGACCCGCTCCGTCACGACACCGAGGTGCTGGCCCTTCGCGCCCTTGCATCGTGTGATCCGCCGGTCCCCGAGCTGGTCGAGGTCGAGCCCGGCTCAATCCTCATGAGTCTCATGCCCGGCGAACGATTAGACAGTGTGGCACCACAGGTTCGCCTCAATGGTCTGCGAGCGTCGGCGCGGCTGCTGCGTCGGCTTCACGCGATCACGCCACCCAGAGATTTGCCCAGGGCACCGAACGACGCAGCGATCATTCGCCGGTATCGCGACGCGGGAGGCCCTCCGCTGCCATTGTCGATCCCACCTTCTGCAGGCTCGTCCTTCTGCCATGGGGACTGGAGTGATGCGAATATCTTGGCAATCGACGGAGCCGTCACTGCTGTTGTCGACTGGGAGTCCGCGCACGTGGGCGATCCGCTGCGGGAGCTCTCGCGCGCAGCTTGGGCAGCCTCGCGGAAGGATCCCCGGGCGTTCGCGCTCATGGTCGAGGCGTACGGTGCAGACATGGCTGGCGTGCGCGCATGGTCCGCCATCCACGCCGCGGAGCTTTGGCTCTGGTTCGCCGAAGCGGGCCCTCCCGAGTACTTCGAGCAGCTGACTTTGGAGCTGAAGAACTGGCCAGCCGGGCAAGCGGCGAACTGACCCGAGGCCCTTGCGCACGCAGGGATGCCCGCTCGAAGAGTCGGGGGCCAACTTTTGCCATCAGCGGAGCTCGGTTAATGGGAAAAATTGGCACCCGATTGCGCCGCTACGGCTCATTGGTGCACTACGACCTGGCGCAGCGGCGTCAGGTCGCACTCGGCAGCGGCGCAAAACGCGGACCATAGGATGCCGCAAGCACCGTCGCCCGCGCGGCAAAGCCCTCCGCACCACCCGGGTACGTGTGGCGGAACCTCGCCGCTCCACCGGTCGCCGCCGGAAAGCCCGCGTCGATCGATGCGACGTTGACCTCCGCGTCGCCGAGAGCTTCTGCTGCCTGAACGCGGGCCGCCGCGAGCGCCGGCGCGAACAGCATCCGGTCAACGAGATCGGCAAACGGAGCCTCGATCCACTCGCTCTCGCTCGGCTGAAGAGCCCTCTGGTCAACGCGCTTCAGCACGCCGCCACTCCACCCGGCGCAGCGCGCGGCCCGGTCGACGACCTCGGGGTCGGCACCCGCCCGCACTGCAGCGATCGCCTCTGCGAGCACAGACTCGTCGACAACGGCGCTCACGTCAGCCCGAGCGTCCTCGGTCTCGTCTGACACACGCTGCCGATCGAAGAACGCGTCGATGAGATTGCGCGCCTCCGCGGTGTGCGAGACGTGCACGAAATACCGCGTTTCAATCTGCGATGCGGTCTCGGCGTCGACGAGCGACCCCTCGACCACCGCCGCCATCGCCGCGCGCGGCGCAGGCAGGTCGCCCGCCTCGGCATGCGCGGCGGCGATCCACCCGGGTAGCGTGTTCGCGAGCCGCGGGTCGCTACCGTTGCCCCCGGGAACCTCGAACCCTCGCTCATCCCACGGCTTCACAGGTGCGGGGTTCGCGTCGATCCAGGCGAGGGCGGATGCTGTCGCCGCAGCCACGTCGGCGGCAATCTCGTCGATAATGCCGAGGTCGAGCGCGGCTGCAGCATCCACGGTCTCGGCCGGCAGAATCAGCTTCAGAGCGGCCTCGATTCCGAGCATGCGCGTGAGCCGCACGGTGCCGCCGGCACCCGGCAACAGACCAAGGCCGACCTCGGGCAGCCCAACGCGCAGACGCGGTTCATCGACGGCGATGCGGTAGTGGCACGCGAGCGCGAGTTCCAGACCTCCGCCCAGAGCCGAGCCGTTCAGGACAGCGACGACCGGCAGCCCTAGCGTCTCGAGTCGACGCAGATCCGTCTTGATCCCATCAAGCCGCGCCGTCTCCTCTGCGGCACGCTCGGGGTCGGCACGTCGCAGCAGCGCAAGATCGCCGCCCGCGCAGAACGATCGCTTACCCGACGTGACGATCACGCCGCGCAGGCTCTCGCGGTCTGTCTCGAGCGCATCGACGGCGGCGCGCATGCTCTCGACGTAGGCCTCGTTCATCACGTTGACCGGCGACGAGGGATCATCGAGGGTCAGCGTCGCGATGCCGTCAGCATCCGTTCGGGTGACGACGGCGCTCGATGCTGGTGTCGCTGTCATGATGGTCTCCGTTCGGGCTCGGTGTCAGACTCGCTCGATGATCGTGGCGATCCCCATGCCCGAGCCGACGCACAGCGTCACGAGGCCCCGGCTCAGGTCACGTCGCTCCAGCTCGTCGAGCAGCGTCGCAACGAGCATCGCGCCGGTAGCGCCGAGCGGGTGCCCCATGGCGATGGCGCCGCCGTTGACGTTCACCGTGTCGTGCAGCACATCCAACTCGCGCATC
Organism: Paramicrobacterium agarici; assembly: GCF_002563955.1. Lineage (NCBI taxonomy): Bacteria > Bacillati > Actinomycetota > Actinomycetes > Micrococcales > Microbacteriaceae > Paramicrobacterium > Paramicrobacterium agarici. Next base: position 647,510 of record NZ_PDJE01000001.1, on the reverse strand, counting down.
CAGCGCAGCACGACGGACGCGAACGCCTCGTTCACTTCGAACAAATCGATGTCGGATGCTGTCAGCCCGGCCTTCGCGAGCGCTTTGCGTGTTGCCGGGCCCGGCCCCGTGAGCATGATCGTCGGGTCACTGCCGACAACAGCGGTCTGCACGATGCGCGCGCGGGGCGTCAGGCTGAGTTGCGCTCCCGTTTCACGACTGCCGATGACGGCGAGCGCGGCTCCGTCGACGATTCCCGACGAGTTGCCCGCCGTGTGAACGTGATCGATGCGCGGCACCTCAGGGTAGCGCGAGAGGGCGACATCGTCGAAGCCGGCCTCACCCGTGTGGGCGAAGGATGCTGGAAGGGCGGCGAGCGCGTCGGCTGTCGTTCCGGCGCGCCGATGCTCGTCTGTGGCGAGCAGCATCCTGCCGTTGATGTCTGTGACGGGCACAACGGCGTTGTCGTAACGCCCGTCTGCCCACGCCTGCTCTGCTCGGCGCTGCGACTCCGCGGCGAATTCGTCGACGTGTCTCCGGGTGAAGCCCTCGATCGTGGCGATGAGGTCGGCGCCGATGCCCTGCGGCACGAAGCCGGTGTCCCATGCCGTTGCGGGGTCGTGCCCGATCGCACCGCCGTCTCTGCCGAGCGGAACGCGCGACATCGACTCGACGCCGCCGGCGAGCACGAGGTCTTCGAATCCCGACGCCACCTTCTGCGCGGCGATGTTCACGGCCTCGAGGCCCGACGCGCAGAAGCGGTTCACCTGCACGCCGGGGACGGTCTGCGGAAGACCGGAGGCAAGCGCGACGGTGCGCGCGATGTCGGCGCCCTGCTCTCCCACGGGTGAGACGACGCCGAGCACGATGTCCTCGACACGGGCTGGGTCAAGGGCCGGATGCCGCTCTCGCAGCGCTCCCACGAGCCCTGTAACCAGGTCGAGCGGTTTCACGCTGTGCAAGGAGCCGCCGCGGTTTTTGCCGCGCGGTGTGCGAACGACGTCGTAGATGAAGGCTTCGCCGGGCATTCTCACCTCGCTGTGATGGGTGAGCCCAGCCTACGCATGCGGCAGCGGTTGCTCCACCCTTCTGTCGACGCGCGCTCGCTAAGCTGGCGTCAGAGGGGAGAACACGTGAGCACTGAGCGCATCGTGATCGGCGGGGCCAAGGGCTTCATGGGGCAGTACCTGCAGCGGCGGTTCTTCAACTTAGGACACGAGGTCGTGACCATTTCGCGGTCGTCGGGCGATCTGCGCTGGGGCGACCAGGCCGGCATCGACGCCGCCGTCGACGGTGCCTCACTCGTGATCGGACTCGCCGGCAAGAGCGTCAATTGTCGTTACACGCCCGAGAACCGCGCCGAGATCTTCGCCTCGCGTTTGAAGACCACGGCGTCACTCAGCCACGCGATCGCGACAGCGACCGCGCCCCCGCCACTGTGGGTGAACAGCTCGACCGCCACAATCTACCGCCACGCCGAAGACCGCCCGATGACGGAATCGACGGGCGAGATCGGCACGGGATTCTCCGTCGACGTCGCCACCGTGTGGGAACGGGCGCTCTTCGCCGACGAGCTTCCGCAAACGCGCCGCGTCGCCCTGCGCAGCACGATCGTCCTCGGGCACGGCGGCGTGCTCGCACCGCTCAAGGGCCTCGCGCGCATCGGCCTCGGCGGCGCGCAGTACGACGGCTGGTGGCCCACGAGCCGACGACGCCTCCAGGCAGGAACCGCGCACATCGGCGGCGCCCGCCGCGGTCGGCAGAAGTTCAGCTGGGTGCACATCGAGGACGTCGCGCGCATCATCGACTTCATTCGAGAGACCCCGTCACTCGAAGGACCCGTCAACGTGGCATCCCCGAACCCCGTCGACAATGCAGAGTTCATGGCGACGGTCCGTCGTGTGCTCGGCGTGCGCTTCGGTCCGCCCATGCCCCGCTGGATGCTCGAGCTCGGCTCCATCGGAATGCGCACCGAGTCGGAGCTCGTGCTGAAGTCGCGCTGGGTGCTCCCCGAGAAGCTCACCGCGGCGGGCTTCGAGTTCCAATACCCCACGCTGGACGAGGCACTTCGCGAGTCATTCGACCGCGAGGCCGCCGCTTAGAAGCGTCGCCGGCGCAGACGCACACGACAAGAAGATCAGGCGGATGCTGCCAGGGCAGCGCGCTCCGCAGCATCCAGAGCTTCGATCACCCGGCGGCGCAGCGCATTCGACCGCTCGGCAAACCCACGCTGGCGCCGCACGTACTCGGCCTTGCCCTCGGGCGTCTCGATCGCGACGGGCTCAGCGCCCCAGCCGCTCACGTCGTAGGGCGACGCCGCCATGTCGAGCCACCGGATGTCGCGCGCGAGCTCGAAGGCGTCGAGCAGCACCTCGCCGGGCACGAGCGGGCCGAGCTTGATCGCCCACTTGTATACGTCCATGCCCGCGTGCAGGCAGCCCGGCTGCTCGAGCTCCGGCTGCGTCTCGCGCGACGGCCGCAGCCGGTTGAGGGGCGCCGCCTCTGGCGTGAAGAACCGAAAGGCATCGTAATGAGTGCACTGGATGCTGTGGCTGTCGACGACAGCATCCGTGCCCTGTTGCCCCAGCCGAAGCGGCACCTCGTGCCTGTGCTCACGCTGCCGGTACACCATCGCCCACTCGTGCAGACCGAAGCAGCTGAATTGCCCGGGCCGCGCAGCGGTGCGCTCGAGAATGCGCCGGATCACGTCGACCCCCGCGCGCTTCACCGCGAGATACGCCGCCGCGTCGACCCGCAGCGATCCGTGCTCGGTGCCCGACGCGTACCACGCCCATTGCGCGCGCGGCTGGCCCGCAGCATCCGCCATCTCGACCTCGGCACCGGGATGCCAGCGCCGCAGAACGCTCGGCTTGTACGAGTAGTACGTGAAGAGAAAGTCGTCGATCGGATGCTTGTCGCCGCTGGCCTTGCGGGCGCGCCATCCGGCCGTGAACGCGTCGGAGCGCCGCTCGTGTTCACGCGCACGCTCCACCCATTGCTCGCGCGTGAGCAAGCGAGTGGTGCTGTCGGTGAGAACGTTCACCTCTCGAGGGTAACCGGCGGAGTTTAGCGCTAGCATCATGCGCAGAGCCGAGCAGAGGAGCCTCATGATCATCGTCACGAGCAACGACATTCCCGGGTACCGCATCGAAGCGGTGTTCGGTGAAGTGATGGGTCTCACCGTGCGCGCTCGCGATATCGGCTCGCAGTTCACGGCGGGGTTCCGGTCGCTCGGGGGCGGTGAACTGCCCGAGATGACACGGATGCTGTATGAGAGCCGGTCCGAGGTCATGAACCGCATGGTGACCGAAGCGCAGCAGCGCCAGGCGAACGCGATCGTCGCCATGCGCTTCGACTCGTCAGAACTTGGGACCACCTGGACGGAAGTCTGCGCCTACGGAACAGCCGTCTATGCGGTTCCGATTCCCGCGGGCGAAGAGGGCGCGACGCCGCAGTCCGCATGGATTGTCGACAACAACCAGCAACACCCTCAGACGAACGAGCACACCGCTCAGGGGGAGCAGTCGCACGGGCAGCACGTCCCTCAGCACTCACCGCAGCAGCAGAACCAGCAGCAGATGCCTCACGGCCCTGTGTCGTGATGCGAACACACAGCCCGCATTCCGCGTAACGACAACAATGAGCACCACAATGGAGACATGGTGCGCAAGATTGTGATCGTAACCGGGATCGTGCAGGGCGTCGGGTTTCGGTTCTCAGCGCGACGCGAAGCAGCGCGACTCGGCGTGACCGGGTGGGTGCGCAATCGCTCCGACGGCTCGGTCGAAGCGGCCGTGCAGGGCGACGCAGAGCGAGTCACCGACATGCTGCGCTGGCTTCGTACAGGACCGTCGTCTGCCAACGTGCGCAGCTTTGAGGTGACCAACGTCGTTCCCGTCGACGGCGAGGCCGATTTCGAGATCGCCGACTGACAAACCCGCGGGTGAGGTGCGCGACACCTTGACTGCGATATATATTGTCTGTACAAACTCAGGCATATCAATGGAGGTGCCCGCGTGGCGCAGCTAGAAGAGAAGACGCTGCCGCTCAGCGTCTTCGTCGATCTCGACCGCAACGGCCCCGTGCCTCTCTACTATCAGATTGCACAGCGCCTCGAGAAGGCGATTCGCGAGGAGGTTCTCCCCGCCGGCTCGCGCCTTGAGAACGAAGTGGCCCTCGCGCAGCGGCTCGGACTGTCGCGGCCCACCATTCGCCGTGCGATCCAGGAGCTCGTCGACAAGGGACTGCTCGTGCGGCGCCGCGGCATCGGCACGCAGGTGGTGCACGGCCGCGTCACGCGCAACGTCGAGCTCACGAGCCTCTTCGACGATCTCGAGCGCTCTGGCCAGGCTCCCAAGACGGTCGTTCTCGCGAGCGAGCGGGGAACAGCGGATGCTGAGATCGCGGAGCTCCTCGGCGTTGATCTGGGCAGCCCCGTGCTGCACCTCACGAGGCTGCGCTCGGCAGACGGCGTGCCGCTGGCGATTCTCGACAACGTGCTCCCCGCCGAGTTCATCGACCTCAGCATCGACGACCTCGCCAAGTACGGGCTGTACCAGATGCTGCGCACGCGCGGCGTGAACATGCGTGTGGCGAAGCAGACAATCGGCGCTCGAGCTGCAACGCAGCGCGAGGCCGAGCTTCTCGACGTCGGCAAGGCCGGCCCCGTGCTGACGATGTCGCGTACGGCGTTCGACAACTCGGGCAAGGCGATCGAGCACGGGCGCCACTGCTATCGACCCGACCTCTACTCGTTCGAGATCACGCTCGTCGACCGCTGATCCCGCGCTCTCCACAGGGAGTCGGCGATCGCTCTTTTCCAAGGCCACGCTGGTAAAATGGCGCATGAGGAAAGGGGTTAGGATGGCTCGAACACCGGCAGCGGTTCAGCAGGCGGATGCTGAGGCCAAGGCTCGCCTTGAATTCGCTGACGCCGCGCTTGCCCTCGCTGGTCACGAGGTGACCGACCCGCAGCTGCGCGAGATCGTCGAGCGAACCGCCCGAAACGAACTCCTGCCTGACGAGGCTATTGCGTTGATCCGGCGCCACATTCAAGGCTGATGCCCAAGTCTCGCCCGTTTCGGTCGTGGGATGACTATTACATTCCCGGAACATCGGTTCTGAAAAACAAGTTGACGAAGCCGGGCAAGCCCTTTGGCGAGACGGACGCATCGGCGTTGCAGAGTATGGAAGAGGCCGTGGCCGCTGTGCGCCTCGCGGAACTGGCCGTGCGTCCCGTTGACGGTGCCTTCGATTACGACCACATGAAGGCAATCCACCGATACATCTTTCAAGATGTATACGAATGGGCAGGGCAGGAGCGCGTGGGGCCCGTCGGAGCCTTCATGGTGAAGGACGGCCACGCGTACTACGGCGCCGGACCACACCTGACCGAAGCAGCGGAGCTACAGTACGCGCGCCTCGCCGAGAAGGACTTTCTGCGAGGGCTCACCCACGAGCAGTTCGCGACTGAGCTGGCCGAAATCTGGGGCGAGCTCAACGTCATCCACAGTTTTCACGAGGGCAATACTCGATCACAGTTCGTCTTCTTCTCTCAACTCACCGAGAACGCGGGATTCGTGCTGGATGCCAAGCGCCTCGGGCCCGGCACGGAGCTGCGCGATGAATTCATCGACGCGCGCTTTCATAGCCAGGACTCTGGCAGCAACGAGCGCCTCGCAGACGTCCTGAAGCGAAGCATCCGGTAAGGCGCACCCTGACTGACGCCTCCCCTGACAGACGCTCCAGGAGCTTCCGTTCTGGGCAGCAGAGGTGCGCATTCTGTACAGCATCCTGCCTGAAATGGTCACTCTCTTCTCTTGTTGGTGCACATCTGCGGTGTCTAACGTGGAGGGTGAGGCAACGCAGAAGGAGCGCGTACGGAATGGTTCGGTTTGTTGGTGTTCAGAACGCGGTTCGGTGGATTCAGACCACAGGGCTTGAGAAGATTCTCGGGGAGTTGAGCGAGTACGTCTCTGACGACTACCGCCGCTGGGAGTCGTTCGACAAGTCGCCGCGCGTCGCCAACCATTCAGCGATCGGCGTCATCGAACTCATGCCGACCAGCGACGGCCACTTGTACAGCTTCAAGTACGTCAACGGCCACCCGTCGAACCCGGCGAAGGGCCTGCAGACGGTGACGGCGTTCGGCGTGCTCTCCGACGTCGAGAGCGGATACCCGCTGCTCGTCGCCGAGATGACGCTACTCACCGCGCTGCGCACCGCCGCGACGTCGGCCATGGCCGCCAAGCACCTCGCGCGGCCCGACTCGACGACGATGGCGATGATCGGCGCCGGCACGCAGGCCGAGTTTCAGGCGATTGCTGTGCGGGAGACGCTCGGCATCCGCTCGCTGCGCGTCTTCGACACAGACCCCGCCGCTTCGGCCAAGCTCGTACGCAACCTGACTCCTCTCGGCTTCGACGTTCACGTCGCGACCGACTCAGCAGACGCCGTCGCGGGTGCCGACGTGATCACGACGTGCACAGCCGACAAGGCGAATGCGACGGTGCTGACCGACGACATGGTCAAGCCGGGCGTGCACGTCAACGCGATTGGCGGCGACTGCCCAGGCAAGACCGAATTGGATGCTGCCATTCTGCGCCGCGCGGATGTCTTCGTCGAGTTTCCCGAGCAGACGCGCATCGAGGGCGAGATTCAGCAGGTCGAGCGCGACTTCCCCGTGACCGAGCTGTGGCAGGTCGTAGCCGGAACGACGCCCGGGCGCACATCGTCTGACCAGATCACGGTGTTCGACTCTGTCGGATTCGCAATCGAAGACTTCTCGGTGCTGCGCTACCTGCACGCGCAGACGCACAACTCCGCGTTCTGGATCGACATCGACTTGGTCGCCGATCCCGACGACCCCAAGGACCTCTTCGGGTTCACGCAGGGCTCCGACGCCCCGGTTCCCGCCCTGTAGAGCAGTGCGAATGTCGATTCAGGCACCATCGGCCGTGGTGCTCGTGCGGCCGCGCCACTTCACTCCGAATCCCGCGACGGCAACCGACAACACGTTTCAGAAGCCGGCGACGCGCGACGCCGAGACGATCGCGCGAGCGGCGTGGAATGAGGTGACGGATGCTGCCGCGGAGCTCGAGCGCCACGGCGTTACCGTGCATCTATTCGACGATGAGCGCGACGATCGGGCCGACGCCGTGTTCCCGAACAACTGGTTCTCGACGCACTCCGGCGGGCACATCGCCATCTATCCCATGCAGTCGCCCAGTCGGCGCGGCGAGCGTCGCGAAGACATCATCGAGCTGCTCAAGCGCGAGTACCGAGTTCAAGACGTCATCGACTACTCGGGGCTCGAGTACGACGATGTGTTTCTCGAGGGAACCGGCGCGATGGTGCTCGATCACCTCAGCCGCATTGCTTACACGGTGCGGTCGAACCGCGCGGACCCGATCGCGCTCGAGCGCTTCTGCACGAACTTCGGCTATGAGCCCATGGCCTTCGACGCCGTCGACGAGAGCGGCTGCCCGATCTACCACTCGAACGTGCTCATGTGCGTCGCCACCGACTTTGCGCTCATCGGGCTCGACTTCATTGCCGACGAGCGCCGCCGCACGCAAATCGTCGATCGGCTCGGCGCTCACGATCGCGAGGTCATCGCGCTGACCCGCGAGCAAGTTCGCGAGTTTGCGGGCAACGCGATCGAGCTTCAGGGTCGCGATGGCCGCGTCCTTGCACTGTCGACGCGCGCGCTCGCTGCACTCACGCCGCAGCAGCGCGCCACCATCGAGAAGAGCTGCGAACTCGTGCCACTCAACGTGCCGACCATCGAGCTCGCAGGCGGCTCTGTGCGCTGTATGCTCGCCGGGATCCACCTCGACCCCCGCCGCTGAGATCAGCGCAGGGCAGAGCTGAGCAGCAAGCTCGTCTCGCTGTTGATCACACCTTCGACCCCGCGAATGCGCGCGAGCAGCCGGTCGAACGACGCGAGACTATCAGTGCGCAGGTCGGCGACGAGATCCCATCCGCCGTTCGTGGTGTGCAAAGCGTGCACCTCGGGAAAGCCGCGCAGTCGGTCGATCACGTCGGACGTAGTGCGCCCCTCGACCTCGATGAGGCTGACGGCCCGCACGACATCGGTGCTGACGTCTTCGCGAACGCGAACCGTGAATCCGAGCACGATGCCGTCGTCGACGAGCCGGTTGATGCGGTTGTTGATCGTCGCGCGGGTGACGCCGAGGCGATGGGCAAGGGTCGCTACGGGCTCTCGGCCGTTGAGGCGCAGCTCGGCGATCAGGCGTTCGTCCAGTTCGTCGACGTCTCTCATACAGCGATTCTATGAGCGTTGGTCGACGCTGCTCCGGCCCACGTCCGTACGGTCAGTCGAACGCGCGCGCAACTCCCGGAATCACCTCTCGGTACCGCTCGAGAAGGCGCTTCGCCGTCGCGACCGAGTCCACAATCGGGTGCGCCGCGATCGCGCGCCATGCAAGCGACGGGTCTCGCCGCGCTGACGCCGCGATCGTGAGCTGCTCTGCAGCCTTCACCTGCTGCATGAGTCCGATCATGTCGCCGGTCACGGGGGCAACACGGTGCGGGTGGATGCCGCTGGCGTCGACGGTGCACGGAATCTCGACGACGGCGTTGTCGCTCAGTTGCGGCACCGCGCCACGGTTGGCGACGTTCAGAATCATCGTCGACGAGCCCCCTCCGCTCAACGCCGCCATGAGCGCGAGCGCGACAGCCTGATACCCGCCGCCTTCAATGTCGCTCGCCTCACGGTTGTCGCGTTCTTCCTCGGGGCGACTCTCGGCCATGTAGCTCGCTTCGCGCTCGAACTTCGTGCGCTCCCAGCTCGCGAACGCGTCGGGATCTGCGGCAGCATCCTGGTAGAAACCCGACTGCTGGGCCAGCAGAAACTCACCCCGCGTCTGCACGCTCTCGCGAATGCGCGCTGTGGCCTCCGCCTGAAAGTAGTAGTAGAAGAGGTACTCGTTGGGCAGTGCACCCAGTGACCGCACCCAGTCGAAGCCCATGAGCCGCGCCTCTTCAATGCCGTACAGCGCGTCGTCGTCAGCCAGCAGGTCGGGTAGTTTTTCGACGTCGCCGACCGTGATGCTTCGCAGCCAGCCGAGGTGGTTGAGGCCGACATAGTCGAACGAGACGGATGCTGCGTCGCCACCGACCGCACGAACGGCGCGGCGCATCAGACCGATCGGGGTGTCGCAGATGCCGACGACCCTGTCACCGAGCTCGGCCTGCATGGTCTCGGTGACGATGCCTGCGGGATTTGTGAAGTTGATCACCCATGCCTCGGGCGCGAGCTCGGCGATGCGGCGAGCGAGGTGCCGCACGGCAGGCAGGGTCCGCAACGCGTACGAGAGCCCGCCAGGGCCGATCGTCTCCTGCCCGAGAACGCCGAGGTCGAGGGCGACCCGCTCATCGGCGATACGGCCTTCGAGGCCGCCGACGCGCATGGCAGAGAACACGAAATCGGCGCCGGAAACCGCGTCGTCGAGGTTGGTCGTATAGGTGAGCTTCGGTGGCCGAGCGGCAGAATCCGCCTGGCTCTCGAGCACAGCGCGGATCGCAGCGAGACGCTCAGTCGAGACGTCGTGAAGGCACAGCTCGTCCACGCGCGTCGGCGCGTCCGCGGAACTGACAGCCTCAAAGATCTGCGGCACGCGAAAACCGCCACCGCCGATGATCGTGAGTTTCATACCGTGATCACATCACTTCCTGCATCGGCAAAGAGAGCACGCGTGCTCGCGTCTGCGGTTTCGCTCGTGACGAGCGTGTCGATCCGGTCGTGCCCGCACACCGCGTGAAGGCCGATCCCGGGAAACTTCGTCTCGTCGGCGACGAGAACTTTGTGCAGCGAGCTGTCGAGGATCGCGTGCTTCACGGCGACTTCGATACCCGTCGAGTCCATGACCGTGCCGTCGCTTCTCACGCCACTCGTGCCGACGAAGCCGATCGTCGCTTGAATCTGTCGGAACGCATGCTCGGCGAGCGGTCCGACGAGCGAGTGATACGAACGCCTCACGATTCCTCCGGCCAGCACCAGCTCGATTCCGTCGTCGTCGCGCAGCTCGTCGAGAACCGCGATGCTCGACGTCATGAGGGTGATCTTCTTGCCGCGCAGATAGCGCGCGACCAGAGCCGTCGTCGTGCCGATGTCGAGCACAACAACGTCGCCGTCGACGACGAGCTCTGCTGCTCGACGGGCGATGCGGTCTTTGGTGCCGCTCGAGGTCTGCGCCACTTGCTGGAACGGAACCTCATCGGCCTCGATGCTCCCGCCCCCGCGCACTCGATTGAGTCGCCCTTCGGTGCTGAGCTTGTTGAGATCGCGCCGGATCGTCGAGGTGCTGACCCCCAGCATCTCCGCCAGATCGGTCACCGAGGCCTCCCCGGTCTCGTGAAGACGGCGCACGATCGCCGCGTGCCGTGTTGAAGTCAGCATGCGCTGATGCTAGCAAGCACAATTGAGCAATTTCAAGCATCATTGGTCTTGTTGTGCTCAGAGTTGCGTGCTATTGTCCTGACAATTGCGCGACCAAAGGAGCCCCGTGTCAGACATGAACCCGAGCCACTCGGTTCAGACCAGCACGCCCGAGCAGCCCCTTGATCTCTTTCTCGCGGGCTCGCTCTTCTTCGACGTGATCTTCACGGGACTGACGTCCCGCATGGCTCCCGGTACGGAGGTCATGGCAGACGGCATGGGCTCGGTTCCCGGCGGAATCGCGAATCTCGCCGTGGCCGCCTCGCGCCTCGGACTAAACACGGGGCTGAGCACCGGGTTCGGAGACGACGCATACGGACGATGGTCTTGGTCACTTTTGAGCAAGCAGGAGCACATCGACCTCAGCCGTTCGCGCATGTTCGAGCACTGGCATTCCGCGGTCACGGTCTCGATTGCGACCGACGGCGATAGAAGCATGATCACGCACGGTCATGACATGCCCGAGAGCTTCGCCACCATGATCGGAAATCCTCCGTCGGCGAGCGCGTGCATCATCGATCTGCACACGTCACACGACGAGGAGCCCTGGTGGAACTCCGTCGACACGGCAGCGACGAAGATCTTCGCCGATTCCGGATGGGACCCGACCGAGAAGTGGGACGTCGCCACGCTGGCTCCCCTCGACCGCTGCCACGCCTTTCTGCCCAATCACGTCGAGGCGATGAAGTACACGCGAACCGAGACGCCAGAGCAAGCGTTGACGAAGCTTGCCGACCGCGTGCCTCTCGCCGTCGTCACGCGGGGAGCCGATGGCGCCATCGCCGTCGACTCCGAGACGGGAGAACGCGCGAGCGCGCCAGGCCTTCCCGTTCGGGCGTTCGACGCGACGGGAGCAGGCGATGTTTTCGCCGCGGGCATCGTGCTCGGAACGCTCGAGGGCTGGCCGCTGGAGCAGAGGCTGCGCTTTGCGATTCTGTGCTCGGGTCTCGCCGTCGAGAACTTCGGGGGCTCTCTCGCATCACCCGGATGGGGTGACATCGCCGACTGGTGGGCGATGCTTCGCTCCCGCTCCGATGCGTACTCGCGAGAGCTCTCGCGGGAATATGGTTTTCTCGACGACGCCATCCCTCGTCACGCGACGCGCTCCGTGCGCAGAGCAGAGGCGACGTTCGGGCTCCTCGACGAGGCCGAACATCACGCGCACGGAACATTCTCTCCTCCCCAAACACCGACACATAAGGACACATGATGAGAAAACGTTCGATCATGGTCGCCAGCATTGCCGCAGCGACCGCTCTCATGCTCACAGCGTGCACGCCGGGTTCGAACAATGCGAACCCCTCTGACGAGAGCACCGACCGCACGGTCAAGACGGATGTCTCGGCCATGGGGGACCTCACGCTGACCGTGTGGGATCAGGAGGTGCGCGGCGGGCAAGACGAGCAGATGACCAAGCTCAACGCCGCGTTCGAAGAGAAGTACCCGAACATCACGATCAAGCGGGTTTCCCAGTCGTTCGACGATCTCAACAAGACGCTGCGTCTCGCGCTCAGCGGTGACGACGCTCCGGACGTGGTTCAGGCGAACAACGCCCGCAACTCGATGGGCGCCTTCGTCCAGGCCGGTCAGATCGTCAGTCTCGACCCGTGGGCAGAGGCCTACGGCTGGGAGGACCGGTACTCCGAGAGCGTGCTCACGTATTCGCGCTACAGCTCCGACGGGGTCACGTTCGGTGAGGGGTCGATCTTCGGGCTGCCTCAGGTCGGCGAGGTCGTCGGCGTCTTCTACAGCAAGTCTGCGCTCAAGGACGCCGGCGTCGAGGTGCCTGAGACATGGGACGACTTCACGTCAGCGCTCAAGACGGTGAAGGATGCCGGTCAGACGCCGCTGCTTCTGGGCAACATCGAGAAGTGGCCCGCCATCCACGACTTCGGTCTCGTGCAGGGTGCGCTCGTGCCGAGCGATGAGATCGCCACGCTCGGCTTCGGCAACGAGGGCGCTTCGTGGACAACGCCGGAGAACGAGAAGGCGGCGTCGACGCTCGCCACCTGGGCGAAAGACGGCTACTTCAACGAGGGTGTCAACGGCACCGACTACGACGCGGCATGGCAGAAGCTCACCGACGGGTCGGGCACCTTCCTCATCGGCGGGTCATGGCTTGCGGCGGACCTCGAAGACGCGATGGGCGATGACGTCGGCTTCTTCGCTCCCACGTCGTCGGTCGGAGAAGGCATTCACACGACGGGCGGAACGGGATTGCCCTTTACCGTGACGAGTGCGTCACAGTATCCTGATCTGGCTGCCGCCTACATCGACTTCATCACGAACGAAGACGCCATGCAGGTGCTCGCCGACACCGGAAACCTGCCCGTGGTCAACACCGCAGACTACGCTCCCGAGTCCGGCGTCCAGGCCGACGTCTTCGGTGTCTTCCACTCCGTGACGACAGACGGCGTGCTGCTGCCGTACCTCGACTACGCGACCCCGACGATGGCCGACACGCTCGGTTCGAGCCTGCAGGGACTGCTTGACGGGCGAACGTCGCCAGAAGAATTTACGAAGGCCATCGAAAAGGACTATGCAGACTTCGTCGCCCAGAACTGACCGCACGGGCCGTGGTGCAAACGCTGCATCACGGCCCGCACGGCGCTACCAGTACAGCGCGTATCTGTACATCTTGCCCGCACTGCTGATCTACGGCGCCTTCATGCTCTTTCCGCTCGGCCGAGCGGTGCATCTGTCGTTCTTCGAGTGGGACGGGCTGACCCTTGGAACCTTCATCGGCTTTGAGAACTATCTCGACATCGTGGCCGACGAGCAGCTTCGAGCCGCGTTCGTGCACGCTCTCGTGCTCATGTTCTTCTTCGCGATTCTGCCCGTGTGCATCGGCCTCGTTCTCGCAGCGCTTCTCACGCGGGCAAAGGTGCGCGGGCTTCCCCTTTTTCGCACTGTGGTCTTTCTGCCGCAGGTGATCGCCATGGTCGTGGTCGCCGTCACGTGGCGCCAGATCTACGCTCCCGATGGGCTGCTTAACAGTGCACTGCGCGCGGTCGGCCTTGATGCCGTCACGCGAAGCTGGCTCGGCGACTACGACATCGCGCTGCCCGCGGTGGGGCTCATCGGCACGTGGGTGTGCACCGGGCTTGTCACCGTTCTGCTGATGGCGGGAATGGCGAAGATCCCGGTCGAGCAGTACGAATCGGCACGGCTCGACGGTGCCGGTCCGATTCGCGAATTCTTCTCGATCACCGTGCCGTCGGTGCGAGCCGAGACCACGGTCGCGCTCACGCTGACGCTCATCGCGTCGCTCAAGACCTTCGACCTCATCTACATGACCACGCGCGGCGGCCCAGGGTACTCGACGACCGTTCCGAGCTACGAGGTCTACCGGCGGGCTTTCGAGCTCGGCCAGGTCGGCTCTGCGGCTGCCGTCGGCGTGACGATCACGGTCATCATCTTCATCATCAGCCTCATCGTCAACCGGCTCGGCGAACGGAGTTCAGCATGAGAATCAGCCCGTTCGAACGCTTCGCCAACTACGCGATCCTCATCATCGTCGCGCTGGTCGTTCTCACGCCCGTTGCCACGATCCTCGTCACCGCGTTCGGCCCCGCCTCAGCCTCGGACGCTCGCGTCAGCATGTGGCATCCCGAGAATTTTCAGGCCGCCTGGGTCGAGGGGCGATTCGGCCAGTATATGGCCACCTCAGTGCTTGTCGCTGTCATCGTCGTCACGCTCACGGTCGTGCTCTCATCGTTGAGCGGCTACGCCTTCGGCACCATGCGCTTTCCCGGAAGCACGCCGTTGTTCTACCTCTTTCTGCTCGGCATCATGGTGCCGGCCGAGGTGATCGTGGTTCCGCTGTTTTACGACCTGCGCGACATCGGACTCGTCGACACGATCTGGGCCGTCGCGCTGCCGCAGGTCGCGCAGTCCGTCGCATTCGGAACGTACTGGATGCGCACGTACTTTCGCGGAGTGAATCGGTCGATGATCGAGGCGGCGAAACTCGACGGAGCGTCGTCGCGCCGCATCCTCTGGTCTGTGCTTTTGCCCATGGGGCGTCCAGCGCTCACGACCATGACGGTGTTGGTGTTCATGTGGACGTGGAACGAGTTTCTCATTCCGCTCATCATGTCGCCGAGCGGGCAGTTTCGCACGGCGCCGCTGGGACTCGCGTTCTTTCAGGGTCAGTACACGCAGGGCACTGCGCTGCTGGCGGCGGGGGCGATCCTCGTGGCGCTTCCGGTCGTGCTGCTGTACATCTTTCTGCAGCGGCACTTCATCAAGGGGATGCTGGAGGGCGCCGTCAAGGAGTGACGGTGCGGTGCTCGGCGGCACTCTGCCTGGCAGCATCCAGCACCCGCAGCACCGTGACTCCCTGCGCAGCCGGAACCGGTCCCGCCTCGCCATTGACGACCGCGTGGGCGAAGGCGTCGTAGTAGCAGGTGTAATCGCCCTGCTCCGACGTAACGCGTCGAGTGCCGTCGGCTGTGGTGAGCGTGCCCCAGCGGTCGTCGCTCTCGTACCCCCAGGCGGCACGATTGCCCGCGGGACGCTCGCCCGCGACCACGGCCTCCGCCTGCACGTCGCTGTAGTCGGAGACATAGGTACCCGCGGCACCGAGGAGCTTCAGGTCACGCGATTCGAGGCGGTACGCCTTTGACGCCGAGATCGTTGAGTACGCGCCGGACGCGTGCTCAACGGCGATGACGAAGCCGACGTCGGTGCGCCCCTGCGCAAGGTTCTGCCACTCGAGGTGCGCCGTCACGCGGCGGGGCTCGCCGGCAAGCAGGATCGCTTGGTCAACGACGTGGCTCCCCAGGTCGCGCAGAAGCCCGCCCTGAGGGCCGGCCTCGATCGAGCTCGGGTCGTCTTGATCGCACCGCAGCTCGAGCCGCTGGAGGGCTCCGAGAGCGCCCGATTCGAGAACGGAGCGCGCGGTGACGATGTCGGCGTCGAAGCGGCGGTTGTGAAAGACATTCAGCAGAACTCCCGCCCGCTCCGCGGTTTCGGCGAGAAGGCTGCCGGTTGCAGCATCCGGTGCGAACGGTTTATCGGCCACGATGGGCAGCCCGAGCGCGATCGCCTCGAGCACGAGCTCTTTGCGGGTCTGTGGTGGAGTCGTGATCACGACCGCGTCGACCCCAAGTGCCGCGAGATCGGCAAGGGAGTCGCAGATGTACGCTGCCGGGTACTCGTCGCGAGCGAGGCGCTGACGCTCGGGTGAGCGCGTGACAATGCCGACGAGCTCGCACTCATCAGATGCCGCGATGAACGGTGCATGAAACCACCTGCCCCCAGCGCCGAAGCCGACGAGGCCGATCTTCACCGTCATGACGCCTCCGGAACGCCCAGCTCGCCCGTGAGATACTGAGCGCGGCCGAACCCAAACGTCCAGTCTTGAGGACCGTTCTCGACGTACCCGAGAAAGACGTCGTTGCCTGTAACGCCGATAGCGTTGAGCCGCTCGGCGATGGTCGCGTAGAGCGACTGCTTGGCAGCATCCGTTCGACCGGCCTGTGTGAAGATCTGGATCATAACGACACCGTCGCTGCGCTCAAACCCGAGGCCGGCGTCTTCGGCGATGATCTGCCCCGACGTGTGCTCGGTGATGATCTGAAATCGATCGCGATCAGGGATGCCGTATTCGGCGACGATCGCGTCGTGAATGGCGTCGGCGATGCCGCGCACCTGCTCTGGACTGCGGCCTTCGTTGAGGTCAATGCGAACGAGCGGCATGAGTGATCCCTTCTCGGCGGGCTGTCAGATGCCTGCCCGGCTCCGTTAGGTTTGTTCTGACATTCTGTCGCGATCGAGTCGAGAAGGGAAGTGAGCACCGCTGTGCGCACGTTCTGCTGGCTCCAACTCGAAGATTCTCGCTGTCGCGCGGGCAGTTGCCGATGATGCCGGTATCAGCGCATTGAAAACGCGCGTCGAGTGGCAACAGCCCCGCTCGACGGGCCGAGACACTGCAGCATCCCTCCCTCACGCAAGCGGGATGGTCTGGAATGACCAGAACAAACCCGCGTATAGACGATCGCTGTCGGAGTCACCCAGCCGCAGCGAACCTGATGCAGAAGGTGCGTCTGCTGGTACGCCCGCTTCAATCCAACCATCCGACGATCTCCGAGCGTTGATCCGCAACCCAGGCTTCAATGGCTCGACAGTATTCGATGCGATCCACAAGCGGCGCGCATTGGACAAGCTCGTTCCGCGTGTCAGTGTTCGACCCTGCCTCGCGCAGTTCGTCCGACAAACGCCGACGCTCTTCACCGGAGAGGCGCTAGCCAGAAGTACCTGTCTAACGAGAGGGTGGCTTGCTAGGCTTTAGCCCTTGACGGCGCCGGCAGTCATGCCAGTGACGATGTATCGGTTTGCCACAATCGCGAGTACGACGATAGGGACGGCTGCGATCGTTCCCGCCGCTGCCATTTCACCCCAGGTCACGTCAAACGGCTGCACCAGCGAAGCGATCCCGACCGTCAGGGGCGCAGATGGGCCACCCGAGGTCATGGTGAGCCCGAAAAGGAACTCGTTCCACGCCATAATGGCGACGTAGATGCCGACGGAGGCCAGACCTGGCCTCACAAGCGGAAGCGCAACGGAGAAGAAGGCTCGAGCCTCCGAGGCGCCGTCGACGAGGGCAGCTTCGCGCAGTTCCTCCGGGATCTGGCTGAAGAATGAGCGTAGCAGGAGCACCGCGAACGGCAGGTTGAACAACGTGTTGATGAATATCAGCCCGAGGTTCGAACCGAGGAGCCCGAGAGAGCCCATCGTCAGATACAGTCCGGGCACCAATGTCATCGGCGGCACAAGCGGCAGGAACGCCGCAAGTACTAATGCCGGGATGGTCAGCCACTTCGATGGAGAAAGCCGCGATAGCGCGTAGCCCGACAGCGCTCCGAGAATCAAGCACAGAAGCACCGTTCCAGCGGTGATCACGAGCGAATTCCCAATTTGCGCAATGAAGGAACTTTCTGGGGACAGTACCTCGGTGAAATTGCCGATCCAGAACGGAAAATCCCACGATCGATTCACGATCGCACGATTAGGCAGGAACGACTGAAAGAGCGTCCACGCGATCGGGATGACAGTTGCTATTGCTGTAATCAGAATGATGACGTCGACAAGTACCGAACCGCGTGACCGTTGCCGAGCTGGGCGACGGGCACCCTGACGAAGGACAGTCGTCCTCGTCGACGGCTCTGATGTCATTGAATGTGCACTCATTTCCGCCCAAACCTCACTTAATGCCGAGAGCCGAGATGCGACGCGCAAAGAAGGCTCCGCCGACAACCGCCAAGACGATGGCAACTACTGACACGCTGAGCGCGGCAGCGGTACCAAACTCAAGCTGATCAAAGAAGAGCGTACGGATATGGAGGCTGACGATATTCGTTGCTCCGTTTGGTCCGCCACGAGTAAGCAAGTACATCTCGTCAAATGCTTTGATGCTGGAGACAAGACGGACCAGAGTCACCACAAGGATCGCGGGCATGAGCATCGGGATGACGACCCGCATTGTGATTTGCCACTCAGTCGCGCCGTCCATACGCGCCGCCTCGAGGACTTCTTTCGAGACTCCTTGTAGCGCCGCATAAACGAACAGGAAGACGATGGGTGTCCAGTGCCAGATATCGACGACGGCGACCGACAGGAACGCACCGCTCTCAGAGTTGAGCCACGATTGTGTCGGCAGCCCCCAGTTCAAGAGCACCTTATTGAAGCCGCCAACCGTAGGGCTCAGCAGGAGCAACCACATGAGGCTCACGACAACAGGCGCCACGACCGCGGGCCAGACGAACACGTTACGTGCGAGGGCTCGGCTCCAGCCCGCTCGGTCTACAAGCAAAGCCAGCGTCGTTCCGAGCCCTACCGTACCTATCACTGTCACCGCGATGAAGAGAATCGTGACCACGACAGATTGCTGCGTCGTCGGATCCGCCCAGACTTCCGCAAAGTTCGCAAAACCGGACGAACTGGAAACGAACAGTCCGTCCACGATCTGAGTGTCGGAGAAGGCGAGTCGTACGAGTTCGCCCAGCGGATAGAGCGCAAATACTGCGAGGAACGCGAGAAACGGCGCGAGGGCGATGGTAGCGAACCCTCGCCCCCGGTTAAGGGAACGAGGGCGCCGCCGGGGAGTTGACGGATTTTTCCGTAACTCCCCGGCTGCGGTCACTTGCCGCCTCCCATCGGGTAGCCGGCCTCTTCGATGATCGGCGTGAGTTCTTCATCGATCGCCTTCACACCCTCTTCTGGACTGATCGACCCTGCAGCAATCTGTGCGAGATACTTCTCCGTGATCGGAGCCATCTTCGCTCCGAACGTATAGCGGACGTGCTTGTTCACGTTGGGAAGTGCCTCTTGAATTGCGTTCAAGTACGCGAGTTCCCCATCGGACACGTCGACGGATTCGAGGATGTCGTCTCTCGTTGGAATTCCGCCTGCTTCTGTAAACGCAACCTGCGCCTCCTTCGAGCCCATCCACGTGATGAAGTCCAGAGCAGCTTGTGACCTTTCGTCAGTAAGCCCGGCCGGGACGGTCAGCGCCCACACGCCGCTCGCTGCTGCAGGCCCCGCGTCGCCTCCGGGCAACGGAGCGAAACCGACGTTCTCGACGACATTGGAGTTCGCCTCGTCGAGGAAGTTGGGTGCCGCGGCGGCAACCGCCTGCACCTGTGCCGTTTCCCCGGCCTGCATTGCGCCGATGACCTGTGCCTGTCCAATGGTCGCGGTTGCACTCGGGCCGAGCTTCGCGAGCTCTCTCAGCGTTGTGGCGGCTTTGATTCCTTCAGGGCTCGAGAGGTTCGGAGTCCAATCCGTTCCTTCATCTTTGAACCAATTGGCCCCATACGAATACATGATCGCCAAAAAGTCGTAGGTGACCTGAGTTCCTCCGCCTTTGGATCCCTGCGTCCGCAAGGTGTACCCATAGTTCGCGAGCCCCTGTTCCTGAGCTTCCTTACCAATCTGAATGGCCTCGGCCCACGTCGTTGGAGGCTCTGCTCCAAGCTCCTCGTAGACGTCAGTTCGGTACGACAGGATTTGGATATTGCCGTTCAGGGGAATCGACATCGCCTCGCCGGATTCACTCGAAATGCGCTTTTCAGCGTCCCAGTGAGTGAAGTTCCCGTAGCTGTTGATCGCGGGATCCTCTTTGTAGCTTGGATCGATATCGGTGAACGGAACTACCCATTCGTTCTCGAAGAACTCGGGCATCCACGGTTCGTCCAGTTGATAGACGTCGTATGCATGGCTTCCGCTTTGCACGTCATTGAGGATCTGCGTTCGAACCTCATCGTAGGGAACGGTGCGGAGGTCAACGCTTACGCCGCTCTCTTCCTCATAGACTTTGATCGCGGCCTCGTACGCGCCGAGCCAGGGAGACTCATTGGTGATGACGACGAGGGACGAACCGTCTCCGCCGCCTTCTCCTAGCGCGCCTCCACCGCCGCCCGAGCAACCCGAGAGAATAAGGCTCCCGCCCGCTATGGCGGCGACTACGCCGGGTACTCGCCATCTCTTCACGTTCATGTTCGCTCCTTTGCGATTCCCCCGATTGCCCCATCGTGCTGGTTAGGCTATATTGACCTAACAAAGTTAGGAAAGTCAAGAGAGTTTCCTATTTGTTATGACTTTGCTGAAACATTGGAGTTTCTGTGCGTGAGAACAAGCCCAACATCCTGGTCATACTTGCCGACGACCTCGGCTACTCGGATATCGGGTGCTTTGGCGGCGAGATCTCGACGCCTCATATCGACTCGTTGGCCGCAGACGGAGTCAGGCTGCGTGACTTTCACAACACACCACGATGCAGTCCAAGCCGCGCTTCTCTTCTCACCGGCCTTCACCCTCATCAAGCGGGGATCGGCATTCTGACCGGCGACGATTCAGATGACGGAGGTTACCGCGGAAATCTCAATCCTGACGTGCTCACCATCGCTGAGATCCTGAAGGACGCTGGCTACGAGACGGCAGCCCGAGGGAAATGGCATCTCGCCGCAGATATGCACACTCCCAACGGCGCTTGGCCAACTGAGCGCGGGTTCGATAGCTTCTGGGGAACGCTGACCGGCTGCGGTAGCTACTACCGGCCGGGCACCCTCACGCGCGATCTCGCCGACGCGAGCCACGAGGCCACGGATCCTGGGTTCTTCTACACCGATCGAATCGCTGAAGAATCAGTATCGTTCCTCAGAAATCGTGATCGGGATCGACCATTTTTTCTCTACGCGCCATTCACGGCCCCTCACTGGCCGCTTCATGCACGCGAGGCGACGATCGCGAAGTATCGAGCGGTTTACGCGCGCGGCTGGGACGAATTGCGTGATGAGAGATTCGAACGGCAGATCTCGCTCGGCGTCCTATCTCCTGGCACCCCGCTGTCAGAGCGAGACCCGTCGGTTCCAGAGTGGGCGAACGAACCGAACAAGGAATGGCAGATAGAGCGCATGAGCGTCTACGCCGCAATGGTCGAGGAGATGGACTCAGCCGTTGGCACAATCCTCAATGAGCTCAAGGATCAGAACGTTCGCGAGAATACGATCGTCGTCTTCCTCTCCGATAACGGCGCGTCTGCTGACCCGGTGCCGCTCATTGAACTCGAGTACTTTCGCGAGCGGCTCGACATTCTCAATCAACGAACCAAAGACGGTAGATCAGTCGATATTGGCAATGATCCTCGGGTCATGCCCGGCGGCGAAGAGTCCTACCAGAGTTACGGGCGGGCATGGGCGAATTTGTCCAATACGCCATATCGCCTTTACAAATTGTGGGCTCATGAAGGGGGAATTGCGGCACCGTTCATTTTCTCGTGGCCGGAAGGCGATCTCCCTACCGGGGAAGTCATCGACGGAGCGTTTCAGCTCACTCACGTGCTGCCGACACTCCTCGAAGCTGCTCACGTGAACGCCCCGGCATCGCTGCCGAGCAACAGCATCCTTAGCACGCTCCGTGGCGCTGAGGTTAGCGACCCACAACCGCTCTGGTGGGAGCACTGCGGCAACGCGGCATACCGCAAGGGCAACTGGAAGCTGGTGCGCGAACACGGTTTCACTTGGGAACTTTATGACATGTCGACTGACCGCTCAGAGACGATTGATGTCGCTTCTCAACATCCGGAACTCGTGGACGAACTCGCGGATGAGTGGCGGAAGACTGCTGATTCAGTGGGCGTGATTCCGTTTCAGAAGACACTGGACATTTATCGCAAGCGCGGCCTCGGGTGGACATCGGCCGTGGGGTAGCGCGGCTGCGGTCACACCGTCGTCGCCAGCGATGAGACGACCGTGCCGAATGTTTTATCGCCGAAGATCGAGACGACGCCGTGGAGTCAGCGGGGGAGCGCGACCCACTCGCGCGACTCGGCCGAGCGCTCCGCGGCATCCGCCGCCCGCGCAGCTGCTAGGCCGTCATGGACCGACGGCGCCTTCTGCTCACCCGTCACCACGGACTCCACGAAGAGCGCAGCCTCGATCGCCTTAAGGTCGTCGAAGCCCATGCTCGTGCCGCCGCCGGGCTGAAAGCGCGCGAAGTCGCCATGCCCCGGGCTCATGTAGACGTCGGTGTAGCCGTAGTTCTCTCCTGAGCGCAGACTGACCTGCAGTTCGTTCATACGCTGGAAGTCCCAGCGCAGCGATCCCTCGGTTCCATAGACCTCGATCACGTACTCCGCCCGAGGGCCGATCGCGATGCGACTCGACTCGAACGTGCCGATCGCTCCCGACGCAAATTTCGCGATCACGAGAGCAACGTCTTCGTTCTCGACGGTCTTCATCTCGCCGCCCGCAGACTTGCTGAAGTGGCTCGCGTTTGCCGAGGTCGGCTTCGCACGCTCCGTGATGTACGTACCCGTCGTCGCCGACACCTCGTCGATCTCTCCGACGAGAAACGTCGCGAGATCGAAACCGTGTGACAGTAGGTCGCCGAGTACGCCAGAGCCGGCGCGCTCGCGCTCAAAGCGCCACGTCAGCGCACCCTGCGGATCTGATGAGTAGTCGGCGAGGAACGACGTGCGAACATTCGTGATCATGCCAAGCGCGCCACGTTCGATGAGCTCGCGGGCGTGAGAGACCGCCGGCGCGTTGCGATAGTTGAAGCCGACGGCGGTGACGAGGCCAGCGTCGGATGCCGCTCGCGCGATCTCCACGCTCTCGGCGACGTTGCGCCCCATGGGCTTCTCGATCCAGAACGGCTTGCCTGCCTCGGCGGCGGCGAGCGCGAACTCTTTGTGCAGAAAGTTGGGCGCGCAGATCGACACGACGTCGACATCGGGATCCGAAAGCACGTCGCGGTAGTCGGTTGTGCAGCGCTCGTAGCCCAGCTGGTCGACGGCTTGCTGCGCGGCCTCCGCGACAGCATCCGCCGCTATCACCAGACGCGGCCGCACGCCCAGCTCGGGGAACCGCTCGGGAATCGACTTGTACGACCGAGTGTGCAGGCGCCCCATCCAGCCGACGCTGATGAGGCCAACGCCGATCGTGCGCGCGCTCATGCGCGGGCCTTGTCGATGAGCTCGCGGATCTTCTGCACCTGGTATTTGCTGACCTCATCTGCGCGCTCGTCTTCGCCGAACACGTTCGACACGATGAGCGCGTCGTCTCGATCGAGGTAGCCGGTCTTCGCGAGTACGCCGAACAGCTCCTGCCAGTCGACGTCGCCGTCGCCGATCGCCGAGTGCTGGTGAATGCGCACCGTGTTTCCCGGCGGGTTGCTGATGTAGCGCAGACCGTGCGAGCGATTGTGGTCGAAGCTGTCTGCCGTGTACACGGCGCCGAGCCGATCGCCGATCTCGGGCAGCAGTGTTGTCGCGCGATCCCCGTAGTGGAAGGTGTGCGATGCGACGTAGACAAAGCCCACCTGCCGTGAGTTGAGCCCGCGGATGATGCGCCAGGCCTCGAGACCGTCTTCGACGAAATCGTCGGGGTGGGGATCGATGTTGAGCGTGATGCCCTCGCGCTCCAGCACAGGAAGCAGCTCGTCCATCGACCGGTAGAAGCCGGCCTCCGACTCCTCCTCGCGTTCGGGCCGCCCCGAGAACTCGGTATTGATCATGGGCACACCGAGCTCGGCCGCGACCTCGATGTACCGGCGCATATTGCGCACGGCCGCTTCACGCTGCGGCTCGTCGGGCCACGAGATGCGCTGAACGGGCAGAATCGACGTGATTGTCACGCCGGCGTCCTTCGCCCGCTTCTTGAGCTCGGCGATCATCGCGTCGTCGAGCTTGGGGTAGTGAAAGTGACGCCCGAAGTCGGGGTTCGGTGTCAGCTGCAGGTGCTCGTACCCGAGTCGCGCGACGAGCTCGGGAAAGTCGAGCAGGTGCACGGAATCGTTGTACGGTGTCGGGTCGAGTGCGATGCGGACCATGATGCTCCTTCGTCAGTGGAAGAGAGGCGGATGCTGTCAGAGCAGCTGCTCGCGACAGCATCCGGCTGTCTCAGGCGTAGAACGCCGGGCGCTCCTCGTGCGGGATCTCGACGATGCCGCCGGAGTTGAGCGCCGTGACTCCGGCCTCGCACGCGAGCGCGACCTTGTAGCCGTCCCACGCGTTCGGACCGTCGATGAGGTCGCCGCGGCGAACGGCATCCACCCAGCGCTGAACCTCGTTGTCGTAGGCGTCGGCGAAGCGCGTGGTGAAACTTGCATGCTCCTTCTGGAATATGCGCTCGTCTTGCCAGCGCTGCAGGCCGTTGGGCTGCCCGATGCGAGCGGTCCCCTTCTCGAAAACGGCCTCGGTCGCCACCTGGTAGCCGAACTGGATGCTGACGTTCATCTCGACATCGACGAGCACGCCGTTCTCGAGCTCGATGATCACGAGAATCGGCTCTTTCAGGCGCTCGGGCGCAAGCGAGTTGCGGCGTGGATACTTCACCTCGACGCTCTTTACGTCGCTTCCCGCGAGCCAGGGAGCAACGTCGAACTCGTGCACCACCGAGTCGGTGATGAGCATGTCCTGGTGATACGCGTCGGGAACACTCGGGTTGCGGTGCACGCAGCGCAGCATCACGAGTTCCCCCGCGTCTTTCGAGGTGACGAGGTCGCGCAGCTGTCCGTACTCGCGGTCGAAGCGCCGCATGAATCCCACCTGAATGTGCGGCCTGTCGAGCTTCTGCTCGGCCTCGAGCACACGCCGCGACGACTCCGGCTCCTGCGTCAGCGGCTTCTCGCACAACATCGGCAGCTTCGCGTCGAGGGCGGGCAGAATCACGGGTTCGTGAAACTGTCCGGGCGTCGCGATGAGCACAGCGTCCACGGCGTCTGCGGCAATCGCCTCCTCGATGCTCGCGAACGCGCGCGCACCGGGAGCGTGCTCGAGCGCGGCGTCGGCGCGACCAGCATCCGGTTCGACGATCGCCGAGACGTGCGCTCCCGCGACGCGATTCGTCAGGCGGCTGATGTGGTCGGCGCCCATCATTCCGGCGCCGACGACGGCGACGCGGATGTCGCTGTGGGTCATGAGTGTGCTCCTTGCCAGGTTTCTGTGTGGTCGGCTCAGTCGAGGCGCGCGGCCGAGGTGGATGAGAGCAGGTGCTCGCGCGTGCGCTGAGCGATGGGGAACGGGTGGTCGACGGCGCAGCCATACATGTCCTGCTCCACGATGCCGAAGATGTTCGGGTCGAGTGCCGCGACCTTTTCGATGATCGGTGCGAGCGGCGGCACGCCGTTCGGCGGTTCGATCATGATGCCGTCTGCGACAGCATCCTTGAACGACACATCGTTCTTCAACACGTCGAACAGCTGCTCCTGGTCGACCTGCTTGAGGTGCAGGTATCCAATGCGCGACGGGTAGGCGTCGATGAGCCGCAGGTTGTCGCCGCCGTAGTAGGCGAAGTGCCCGGTGTCGAGGCAGAGGTTCGTGTAGCGCTCGTCTGTCTCGGTGAGAAAGCGCTCCACCTCCCGATAGGTGCCGATGTGGCTGTCGGCGTGCGAGTGGAACTGCTGGGCCATGCCGAACTCGTCGAGCAGCGCTTTGCCGAGCCGGTCGTGCGCCGCGGCGAGCTTCGCCCACTGGTCGGCGTCGAGCGTTCGCGGCTCAAGCGCCTCGCCCGTCGCGTCGCTGCGCCACAGATCGGGAATCACGACGAGGTGCTCAGCGCCCAGCTTCGAGGCGAGCCCTGCAACGGCGAGCGCCTGATCCCACGCGCGCTTCCACTGGTCGTCGCCCTTGTGAAAACCCGTGAAGACCGTGCCGGCCGAGAGCTTGAGTCCGCGGGTGCCGAGCTCGTCTTCAAGCTGATGCGGGTCGGTCGGCAGGTAGCCGTAGGGACCGAGCTCGATCCAGGTGTACCCGGCCTCGACGACCTCGTCGAGGAACCGCTCCCACGGAACCTGATTGGGGTCGTCGGGGAACCACACGCCCCACGAGTCGGGGGCGGTGCCGATGCGAATTCCGTTCGACATACGAATGTCGTCCTCTCTGACGTTCTGACGATTCTGTGGGCGGATGCTGTCAGCCAAGCAGCGGCTTCTGCCTGGCCTTGTCGACGAGGTACTCGTCGTATGCGGTCTGCGTCGACTCAAGCTCCGAGACGGGGGCGACGGGCACATCCCACCAGCCCTCGCCGTCGGGCGCGTAGTCGAGCGGGTTGGAGTTGATGTGGATCACAGTCGACCTGTCCGAGGCTTTGGCCGCGGCGATCGCCTGTTTCAGGTCGTCAATGGCGGATGCTGATGGGTCCACCTCGATCACGTCGACGCCGTAGCTGCGGGCGTTCGCCGCAAGATCGATGGGCAGCACCTCGTTGCCCTGGAAGTTGCGCGCCGACTCGTCGAGCGTGCGGTACTTGGTGCCGAAACGCTGGGATCCCGTGGTCTCCGACAGGGCTCCGATCGAGGCGTAGCCGTGGTTCTGCACGATGATCACGATGATCTTGAGGCCCTCGGCCACGGCGGTGACGAGCTCCGTGTGCAGCATGAGGTACGAACCGTCGCCCACCATCACGATCACGTCACGGTCGGGTGCTCCGCGTCGCACGCCGAGTCCTCCCGCGATCTCGTAGCCCATGCACGAGAACGCGTACTCCACGTGGTAGCCGAGGGCGTCACGCACACGCCACAGCTTGTGCAGGTCTCCCGGCAGCGATCCGGCTGCCTGCACGATCACGTCGCGCGGGTCGCTCGCGCCCTGCACGGCGCCGATGATCTCGCTTTGTCCGGGAAGCTCGGCGCCGGTCGGCTCGAAGGCAGCGTCGACGACAGCATCCCATGCCTTCTTCTCGTCGGCCACGCGCGTGGCGAACTCGTCGGAGACTCGGTGACCGTCGAGCAGCGTGCGCAGGCTGCGCAGCGCTTCGCCCGCGTCGGCGATGACGGGCAGCTGACTGCCGTGCTTGTAGGCGTCGAACGACGCGACGTTGATGTTCACGAACGTCACGTCGGGGTTTTGGAAGGCGGTGCGGCTCGCCGTCGTGAAGTCGCTGTACCGGGTGCCGATGCCGATCACCACGTCGGCCTGCTCCGCAATGCGGTTGGCCGCCGTGGTGCCGGTCGCCCCGATTCCCCCCAGGTTCTGCGCGTGGTCCCACGCGAGCACTCCCCCGCCGGCCTGCGACGTGCCGACGGGAATTCCCGTGTGCTCCACGAGGTCACGCAGATCGTTCTCGGCGTCGGCGTACAGCACCCCGCCGCCCGCCACGACGATGGGCTTCTGCGCGCCGCGAATCGCCGCGGCGGCACGCTCGATCGGCCCGTGCTCGGCGAGTGGGCGACGAATGTGCCACTCACGGTCGGCGAGAAACTCCTCGGGCACGTCAAGCACCTCGGCCTGAACATCTTCGGGCAGGGCGATCGTCACGGCGCCGGTCTCGGCCGGGTCCGTGAGCACGCGCATGGCGGCGAGCGCGATCGAGAACAGCTGCTCTGGGCGGTCAACGCGGTCGAAGAACTTCGACAGCGGCCGGAAGGCGTCGGTCACCTGCACGGAGGTGTCGTGCGGCATCTCCAGCTGCTGCAGCACCGGATCAGATACGCGCGTGGCGAATGTGTCGCTCGGCAGCAGCAGCGCGGGAAGCCGGTTCGACGTCGCGAGAGCCGCGCCCGTGAGCATGTTGGCGGCGCCAGGACCGACGGATGCTGCGCAGGCGAAGGTGCCGCGCCGGCGGTGCATGCGCGCATAGCCGACCGCCTGGTGCACCATGGCCTGCTCGTTGCGCGCCTGGTGGTACGGCAGCAGGTCGGGCTCGAGAGCGTTCGCCTGGGCGATCGCCTGGCCGAGCCCTGCCACGTTTCCGTGGCCGAAGATGCCGAAGACGCCCGGGATCGTGCGCTCGCGCACATCACCGTCTACCGTCCACTGGTGCCCGAGAAACTCCACGAGCGCTTGGCCCACCGTCATTCGCCGTGACATGGTCACTGCCCTTCTTCTTCACGGTACGGAAGCCGGGAGTCGAACTCCTGGCCCTCCCAGCTGGCGCGCACCCACCCGTGCGCGGGGTCGTCTGTGATGTTCCAGACCCGCTCGGCGTCTGGCCCTGCCATCACATTGAGGTAGTACATGTCGTACCCGGGCGCCGCTGCGGCGGGTCCGTGGTATCCGTAGGGCACGAGGGCGATGTCGCCCGTGCGCACGATCGCGTTGATGTCGATGTCGCCTGCGCTCGACGAGTACGTGGCGAAGAGCCCGAAGGGGTCGGCCTCGGCCGGGGCGTCGAGCCCGCGAGACACGGCCGTCTCGAAGTAGTAGATCTCCTCGAGCCGCGACTCGGTGCCCGGCACATGAGTGTCGTGCTTGTGAGCGGGGAACGACGACCAGTTCTCAGCAGGCGTGATCACCTCGCACACAATGAACTTCGATGCGGCGAGTGCCGCGGGCGTTCCGTAGTTGTGCACCTGTCGACTCGAGCGCCCGGCACCGCGCAGCTCGACGGGAACGTCTGCCTGTGGAATGTAGGTGACCGGATGCTGTTGCGCAGCCGCCTCCCCCGACACCGGCGCCTCGGCCACCGCGACACGGCCCGATCCCGAGATCGTCGCTGACGTTCCGGCCGGCAGATAGAGAACGTCGGGTGGCCCGTCGAAGACCGATCGGCGACCGACCAGGACGGCGACGTCGCTCTCGACAGCATCCGTCAGCTGATCTCTCGCGTACTCAACGTGGAACGAGCCCGCGAGTGGAATGACGAGCCGTTCCACGTCTCCCGCGGAGAGATCGCGCGACTCCCCTGCCGCCAGCTCGGCGATGCGCAGTCCCGTGTGCTGCCAGCCCTCGAGCTCTCCGTCGACAACGCTCTGCCAGCCGTCGCGGGCGAGTTCGCCGTTGCGGTAGAACCACTGCGTCATGAGAATGCTCCGTAAATCTCGTGCGGGTTGGTCGTTGCTCTGCTAGTCGTTTTCGGGGAATCCGAGGTTGATGCCGCCGTGGGTTGCGGGGTCGAGCCAGCGTGAGGTGATGGCCTTCTCTTGGGTGAAGAAGTCGAATCCGTGCACACCGTATGCCTTCGCGCTGCCGAACAGCGACTGCTTCCACCCGCCGAACGAGTGATACGCCACCGGAACCGGAATCGGCACGTTGATGCCGATCATGCCGACCTCGACCTCGTTCTGGAACCGCCGGGCAGCACCACCATCGTTGGTGAAGATCGCGGTGCCGTTGCCGAACTGGCCCGAGTTGATCAGGTCCATGCCCTCTTGGAACGTCTGCACCCGCACGATCGAGAGCACAGGTCCGAAGATCTCCTCCGAGTACGCCTTCGACGACAACGGGATGTTGTCGATCAGCGTCGGGCCCAACCAGAACCCGTCCTCAGCACCATCAACGGTGAAACCACGCCCGTCGACGACGATGTCGGCACCGTCCTGCTCAGCAATGTCGATGTAGCCGCGCACCTTGTCGCGATGCTGCGCTGTGACAAGCGGCCCCATGTCGGGGTTGTCGCGCCCGTCACCGACGGTCAGCTTCGCCATGCGCTCACGGATCTTGTCGATCAGCGCGTCTGCGACCGGCTCCACGGCGATCACGACGGACTGTGCCATGCACCGCTCCCCCGCGGAACCATAGCCGGAGTTGATCGCCTGATCCGCAACAAGGTCCAGATCAGCATCCGGCAACACCATCATGTGGTTATTCGCCCCACCGAGCGCCTGCACCCGCTTGCCGTGCTTCGCCGCAGTCTCGTAAATGTACTGCGCGATCGGCGTAGACCCCACAAACGAGATCGACCGCACCTCCGGCGCCGTCAGCAACCCATCCACCGCCTGCTTATCCCCCTGCAACACCGTGAACACACCATCAGGAAGGCCCGCTTCCTTCCACAGCTTCGCCATCCACACCGCAGCCGACGGATCCTTCTCACTCGGCTTCAACACCACCGTGTTACCCGCCGCGATCGCGATCGGGAAGAACCACAACGGCACCATCGCCGGAAAATTGAATGGGCTGATGATCCCCACAACACCCAGCGGCTGCTTGATCGAATACACATCGACACCCGTCGACACGTTCTCCGAGAAATCGCCCTTGATCAGGTGCGGGAAACCGCACGCCAGGTCCACAACCTCAAGACCGCGCTGCACCTCACCGGCAGCATCCGACACCACCTTGCCGTGCTCGCTCGTGATGATCTCGGCCAACTCGAGCTTGCGCTCGTTCAACAGCTCACGAAATTTGAAGATGATCGCCTGACGCTTCGCCATCGACAGGTCGCGCCACCCCGGAAACGCATCAGACGCCGACCGGATCGCCGCACGAATCTCCGCATCATTCGCCAGAGCCAGATCCTTCGTCTGCTCACCCGTCGCCGGATTGAACACAGGCGCCGTACGCCCACTCGACGACGTGAACTCCGCGCCATCAACCCAATGCGACACCACAGGACGATCAGTGTTCTCGGTCATTTTCTCTCCTTTGACAAGTCTCAGTTCGTGCGCTGATGCACGAGTTCGGCAGCGGTGTCGACGGCGTGCGCCACGTCGCCGTCCGGCGGGTACACGAGGGTTCTGCCCACGACGAGACCGCGCACGCCGGGCAGCGCGAGCGCGTTCTCCCAGCGGCGGTAGGTCTCTTCGGGCTGACCCGAGGGGTCGCCGCCCAGAAGCAGCGTCGGAAGCGTCGTCGACGCCATGACGCGTTCCATCTCGTCGACGACGGGAAGCTTGAGCCACGTGTAGGCCGAGCTCGTGCCGAGGCCCTGCGCGATCGCGACGCTCCTGATGACGGCCTCCGTCGAGAGGTCGTTGACCACGGCGTCACCCTTCCAGTCGCTCATGAACGGCTCGACCATGATGGGAACGGATGCTGCGGCAGCATCCGACACCGCGTGCGCATTGGCAACGAGCGTGTTCTCGGTTGCCGCGTCGTCGAGGTTGACGCGCAGAAGCGTCTTCGCGAAGTCGAGCCGGTCGCGCACAATCGAGTCGATGTCGTACGCGGTGACGCGGTCGTCCATCTCGAAGGCAGCACCCTTGAGCCCTCCGCGGTTCATCGAGCCGACGACCACCTTGTCGTCGAGAACGCCGAGCAGGGCGAGATCGTCGATGATGTCGGGCGTTCCGAGCACGCCGTCGACGCCCGGGCGGCTCACGGCGAGGGCGAGCCTGTTGAGCAGATCGTAGCGGTCGGCCATCGCCATCTGATCGTCGCGCACGCCGAGCGCCCCACGAGCCGGGTGATCAGCGGCGACGATGAAGAGGCGGCCGTCGGTCAGAAGGGGGCGGCGCGTGCGAGCGGCATGCGCGGCGGCAACCTTCTCAGGGTGAAAGGCGCGCGTCTCGCGCAGTTGCTCGAACTGCTGCGGTGTAATGATCGGCGCTGCCGTCACGGTGTCAGTTGCCGACATAGTCGCTCTCCTTCAGAACCTTGTCGATCTCGTGAGTCTCGGGCATCGCCGTGGAGCACTCGCGGCGAGAGGCGACGATCGCCCCAGCCACGTTGGCGAAGCGCAGGATGCGGTCGAGCGACCACTCGCTCAGCAGCCCGAAGGCGAGAGCTCCGCCGAAGCTGTCGCCGGCTCCGAGCCCGTTGACCACGTCGACGAAGTACGGCGGAACGATGACGCTCTCGTCGCGGGTCTTCGCGAGAACACCCTTGGGTCCCTGCTTGACGATCGCGATCTCGACGCCGCGTTCGAGCAGCGCGTCGGCAGCGCGCTCGGGGTCTGTCTCCCCCACCGCGACCTCGCACTCCTCTTTGTTGCCGACCGCGACGGTCACATGCTCGAGCGCCTTCTGAACCTGCTCGCGTGCTGCCTCGGCCGACTCCCAGAACATGGGACGGTAGTCGAGGTCGAGAATCGTGTGCTCTCGGCGCTCGCGTGCGTCCCATGCGGCAAAGTGAGATCCGCGGCTCGGCTCTTCCGACAGTCCCGTGACCGTCGACCAGTAGATGCGCGCATGCCGGATCGCTTCGAGGTCGAGGTGCTCCGGCGTGATGTTCAGGTCGGGGGCCTTCGGCTTGCGGTAAAAGTAGAGCGGAAAGTCGTCTGGAGGAAAGATCTCGCAGAATGTCACGGGTGTGGGGTTCTCGTCGTCGACCATGATGAAGCGGTTGTCGACCCCAAGACGTCCCGCCTCGCGAATGCAGAATCGGCCGAACGGATCATCACCAACGCCGGTGACCACGGCGGAGTGAAGCCCGTGTCGTGCGGCGGCGACAGCGACGTTCGTCGCGCTTCCACCGAGGTACTTGCCGAACGTCTCGACCTCTTCGAGACCCACGCCGTCTTGGAGCGGGTAGATGTCTGTGCCGATCCGGCCGATGGTGATCAGGTCGAATGGTTCGTTCTGGGTGGTCATACGTCGGTGTATCGCTCTCTCGTGAAGTGCTCAAGCTTGTTTACATCTTATTGTCTTAACAAATACCACGTCAAGTGCACGCCCCACGCGCGTGAACCCGTGCGCTCTGACCACATCTGTGGATCGTTGTCAGAGGGAGTCAGCCGCGAAGGAGCGACATGGATCGTCCCAATATCCTTCTCATTGTCGTCGACCAGATGGCCCACGACGTGATCTCGGCACTCGGGCATCCGAGCGTTGTCACACCACATCTCGACGAGCTTGTCGATCAGAGCGCGGTTTTCGAGAACGCCTACTGCACGTCGCCAATCTGCCTCCCCTCCCGCGCCTCTCTCCTCACGGGACGACTTGGCCGCAACCTCGGCATTTACGACAACGGATCCGAACTGCCGGCGCGCGTTCCCACGCTCGCGCATCACCTCAACCGCGCGGGCTACACGACCGTTCTCTCGGGAAAAATGCATTTCGCGGGACCCGACCAGATGCACGGCTTCGACGAACGCCTCACCTCTGACTCTGCGCCGGCATCCTATGCGCTCACACCCGATTGGACCGATGGTGCCACTGCGAATCCGGGCACGAGCGTCACGCGGCTGCGCGGCGACCCGGTTCAGCCGTGGAGTCAGCAGCTGGCCTACGACGAAGAGGTTCTGCACACGTCTCTGACCCGCTTGCGCGCCCTCGCCGCCGACAGCGTACCGTTTCTGCTGTGCTCGTCTTTCGTGCACCCGCACGACCCCTTCATCGTCCCCGCCGAGTACTGGCATCGCTACGATGACGTCGAGATCCCTCCGCCGAACGATCCTGCCGTTCCGTTCGACGAGCTGCACCCGTTCGACCAGTGGATCCAGATACACCACGAGGCCGACAGGTTCCCCCTGAGCGAGCAAGAGACACAGACGGCACGGCGAGCGTACTTCGCCGTCGTCTCGTACGTCGACGACCTCGTTGGCCGCCTGCTCGCAGAACTGGATCGGCTCGGGCTGCGTGACGACACGGTCGTGGTGTTCACGAGCGACCACAGCGAGATGCTCGGCGAGCACGGCATGTGGTTCAAGCGCACCTATCGTGAGGGCTCAGCAAAAGTTCCGCTGCTGGTCAGCGGAACCGGCGTTCAACCAGGACGACGCCCCGGCGTCGTCTCCCTCGTTGACCTGACGCCAACGCTCATGGAGATCGGCAATGTCCCGGACGCGGCAGCCCATATCGCCGAGCTCGACGGGGAATCCCTCGCCCCGGTCTTGCATGATCCACGGTCGCCGGGGCGAGACGAAGCCGAGTTCGAGTATCTCGCCGAGGGAACGCTCGAACCGCTGCTCGCGCTGCGGGCGGGAAGATACAAGTACGTTTACGTCCGCAATCAGCCGGCACTGCTCTTCGACCTCGATGCCGACCCCCATGAGCTGCGCAACCTCGCGCCGCTGCCCGACGATGCAGGTATCGTCGATCGCTTGCGAGAACGTCTGCTCAGCCACGTCGACATCGACGCGCTCGACGCCGATGTGCGCGCGAGCCAGCGTCAGCGCCACGTAACGATGGCAGGAACGCCACCCGACCGCTCGTGGGACATCAGCCCGTCGCGCACCGCGATTCGCCTCTACCCGCCGCCCTAGCGGCACCGCGCCACCGTGGTATGGAATGGATGCCATGAGATTGGAGCCGATCGAGTCCGATGCGCTGGATGCTGTCGCATACGACCCGGGCACGCGCACCCTGCTGGTGCAATTCGAATCCGGCGGTCTCTACGCCTACGACGACGTTGACCAGCAGCTGGTCGACGACATGTACGCCGCGCAACCGCATCCGTGGAGTGTCGTCGGCGAGCGCGTGAAGGCGCACTCGTACCGCAAGCTGACGTGAGAACCTCGGCGCTTCACGGCGACTACAGTGAAACTCGCGTCTCTCAGAAGGAGTATTCATGACCCGCGTCGCCGCCATCGACTGTGGCACCAACTCCATTCGCCTGCTCATCGCCGATGTCGCCGACGGAAAACTCACCGACGTCGCGCGCACGCTCAAGGTCGTTCGCCTCGGGCAAGGCGTCGACCGCACGGGCCGTTTCGATGACGCCGCCCTCGACCGCACACTCGACACCACCCGCGAGTACGCCGCACAATGCCGCGACAGCGACGTTGAACGTGTGCGCTTCGTCGCGACGTCGGCGACTCGGGATGCTGCGAACCGGCTCGTCTTCATCGATGCCGTCCGCGACATCATTGGCGTCGAGCCCGAAGTGCTCGCGGGCACCGAAGAGGCCGAGCTCTCGTTCCGCGGCGCCACGAGCGTGCTCCCTCCCGGCCCCGGGCGCCTCGTCGTCGATCTCGGCGGCGGCTCGACCGAGCTCGTGCTCGGCGACGGCGGCGACCTCTCGTCGTTCTCTATGGACGTCGGCTGTGTGCGCATGACCGAACGCAACGTCACGAGCGACCCGCCGTCGGCCGACGACCGGGCGGGCATCGTGCGCGACGTCAACGCCGCAATCGATGGCGCGGCAGCGTCCGTCGATCTCGGTCGCGTGCGCGAGGTTGTCGGTGTCGCCGGAACCATCACGACGCTCACGGCGCACGCTCTCCGCCTCGATCGCTACGATCCGGGTGCGATCAATGGCACGCGCTCGAGCATGTCGGCGATGCTCGCCGCGTGCGATGAGCTGGCGGCCATGCCCCGCGAGCAACGTGCGGCGCTCCCCTACATGCACCCGGGGCGCGTCGATGTCATCGCCGCGGGCGCGATCACGTGGCACACCGTGCTCACGCGGACCGTCGACGCGGTTGCGGCGGCAGGCGGCTCACTCGACTCCGTGGTCACGAGCGAGCACGACATTCTCGATGGCGTCGCCCTCTCGCTCGCCGATTGAGCCACGATGCGCGTACTGCGGGTTCTCGGCATCGCCCTTCCACTTGCTGCCGCCGGCAGCATCCTTGCCTGTGCTGAGCTGCTGCACTGGCGCGCGAGCACGCGTCAGCTGGGCGATGCCGACGTTCGGGGCGCGACCGAGGCCGTCGTCGTTCTTGGCTACAAGAACCGCGGAAGCCGTGCGAACATCATCAATCGCAGTCGCGTTCGCGCCGGCATCCGCTCGATCGACCCGCATGCATCACGCAGCGTTCTCGTGCTCTGCGGCGGGCCGGTTGCCAGCAGCACGCCCGAGGCCGAGATCATGGCCCGCTATGCGCAGCAGCGCGGGTACTCCGGGCCGATGCGCCTAGACGGTGAGAGCCGTTCAACGTGGCAGAACATCGAGAATGCGATTCCGCTGGTCGAGGATGCCGACCGCATCAAGGTCGTCTCCGACTCCATGCACGCCGAGTTCGGTCGCGCTTTTCTCGCCGAGCAACGACCGGATCTTGCCGCGCGCCTCGTGCGGGGCGAGGACTATCGCCTCGGCGAGAACCTGCTGATCAAGCCGATCGCCGTCGTCATCGCGCTGCGCAATCGCCGTCGGCTCGGGGCACCTCGACCGGTTTGAGCGAGAGACCCGATGTCACGGCTCCGGCCGCTCGGGGCCGGAGCCGTCCTCTGGGTCGTCCTTCGGCCCGTCGCTCTTCTTCTCGGCGTTGAACGCGATGCCGAACGCAATACCGATCGCGATACCGATCGACAAGCCGGTTCCGATGTTGTCCAATGCGACACCCATCGCCATGCCGACGCCGATACCGATCGCCAGGCCGGCGCCCATGTTCGCCTCTCTGGTGCGCTTGCTCATGCTCTCGCCTCCGCGGCCGCCGCTCGACTGATTCTGGCCACAACGGTACGCGGCGGGTCAGTTGCGACACATCCCCCGCGCGACGGAAATCAGACCAGACGGATGCTGTTCTGCAGCCGTGTGCGCACCTCGAACATGTCCGTACCTGCCGGTCGCGGCGCATCCGGAACCCCGGTGCGCAGAAAGTGGCCGATCACGGAGCGTTGCACGGCGAAAGCCGGCAGGCCGCGCGTTCGCCCGAGTGCCGTGATCGCGCCGTCGAGGGCGTTGTCGGGCAGCACGACGATGAGGGCCGTGAACTTCACGCGAGCAGCGCGGGCGACGGCCTTCGCGCGGGTCGCAAGCGCGTGCACCGGCTTCTCCCCCTTTGCCAGCCCCTCGCTGATGAGGTCTCCGCGGCGGGGCCGTGCAGGTGCTCCCCAGTCCTCTGACTGCACAGCGAACAGGCCGCTCGGGCCCAGCACGACGTGGTCGATCTTGCGGGTGTCGCTTGCGGCAGCATCCGCATCAACGACCCATGTGTCGCTTCCGCGCTCGGTCGCGACCCCGTGCCACACGGTGTAGCCCATGCCGAGGTCGCCGAGCGCGCGGGCCGTCGCCTCTTCAGCGAGCGCGTCGGCGAGGGCGTGCTTGATTTCGCTCGGCGCGCGGCGAATGAGCGCGTCGTCGTAGATGTCGACGGGCTCGCTGCCGCGGCCGACCCATTCGCGCATCAGCGTGGTGAATCGATCGCGCGCCCGGCCTCCGGGGTGTCCGTACATGCGCGCCTTGGGGCGTGAATCGCGCTGCGTCGATCGCGATCGGCTCGTTGCCCACACGTGTTCCGACTCGTCAGATGCGGGGGCGGATGCTGGTCGAGCCGACGCGCCCCGATCGTACGCTGCCCGTGATTCGGGAGTGCCGAGCTGCTCCCACGCGAGCTGTACGGCGTTGAATGTGGCGGCGCTTCCCCCGAGGTCAGGATGTGTCTGCCGCGCACGCCGACGGTATGCACGGCGAAGCTCCTCATTGCTCGCGGTGCGATCGACGCCGAGCACGTCGTACGGGCTCTCGTCGAGGGGGCTCTCAGACATAAGCACTTTCGAATCGGGGACGACCAAAAACCCTACAGCGATTAGCTGTGCTGCGCCTGCCCGATGCGCGAAACGGCCGCCGACCGGGTGGTCGACGGCCGCTTCTGCACTGGGGCGTTATACCGTGGTGGCATCGCTGAGCTCCGCGGATTCGTCCGATCCGGCAGAGGTCACAGCGATCTTGCGGGGCTTCGCGCGCTCGCTCACGGGGATCATGATGCTGAGCACCCCATTGTCGTAGGTCGCGCTGATCTTCTCGGTGTCGATTCCCTGGCCGAGGCTGAGCTGGCGCAGGTACGAGGCCGTTCCGCGCTCACGCGTGATCCACTTCACGCCGTCGCCGCTGCTCACCGTGCGCTCGGCGCGGATCGTCAGGAGCTGCCCGTCCACGTCGATGTCGACCGAGCCCGGGTCGATTCCCGGAAGGTCGGCGTTCAGCACGTAGGTGTCGCCGTCGCGGTACAGATCCATCGGCATCCGTCGAGGTCCCGACGGTGCATCGGCAAGTGCGCCCGCAAGCGTCGCGAACTCCCGGAACGGGTCGAATGTTGTAGCCATGAGGTCTCCTCCAAAACTTGAGTGTGTCTTACTCAACTACAACTGAGATTAGCACTCTCCTATTCCGAGTGCTAACGCTTATGCCTCGCCCACAGCGAACACGGCGCGCTCACAACGTCAGCTCACGGCGGGCTCCGCGTCCTCGGGCTCCGCTCCCCGATGGGTCGCGTCACTGCGGTAGTCGGTGTACATGTACGGATTGTCGAGCACCTTAGTCTCGGGTATCTCTGGGTTCATTCCGGACTCCCAGACGTCGTCGCCGAGTGTGCTCCGCAGATAATCGACAGTCTGCTCGACGTCTGCCTTCGCGCGCGCGACCTCGGAATCGAGAAGTTCGTTCTGGAACTTTGCGATCGCTCCGTTGACGAGCACGGTGTGCACGTCTGCGCGCCCTGCCTGCAGGGCAATGTGTCCGTACGGATTCATGATCGGGAACATCGTCGGCGACGTATCGTTCTTGACGAGCACCACGTCGGCCTTCTTTCCAGGCTCCAGACTTCCGACGAGATCGTCGATTCCGAGAGCCTTCGCGCCACCCAGCGTCGACCACTCCACGACGTGTTCGGCGCGCAGGTGGGAATGCGTGATGGTGTCTCCCTTCTCGTGTGCCTTGATGTGCTCCCAGGCGCGGTCGGCGCCGAGAGTGGCTCGCATCGCTGAGAACAGGTCACTCGAGAACCAGACACTCGTGTCGACGGAAAGCGACATGGGGATCGCGTGGGTCCGGAGCACCCACGACGGTGGGTAGCCCTGCCCGCAACTCTGCTCGCTCTCGGTCGAGAGAGAAACGGAGCCGCCGGTTGCCGCGATGCGCTGATAGGAGTCGTTGTTCAGCGTCGCCGCGTGCACATAGACGGTCTCGGGCGTCATGAAGCCGTTTTCATACATCAGGCGGATGCCGTCGTCATTCGTCGCTCCCCACACTCCCGCATGCGTCGTCACGGGGAGGCCGAGCTCGCGCGCCGTCTCAAAAGCACCTCGCTCGGGAAATTCAGGATCGCCCGTGACATCGAATGCAAGCTGGAATCGAAGCATCTCCGACTCGGTGTTGTTGTCACGGATGAACCGCGTGAACTCGGGGTTGGACGCCCACTCCCATGGTGCGCCGAAGATGTTCCCCGGCGCGAAGACGAAGCGTCCCGTCGAAGCGCGAAGAGCGTCGAGTGCTGCTTCCGCGTGCTCAATGGTCCGCAGCCCGTGCGACCAATCGACGGTCGTCGTGACTCCGGCGTCGATCGCGTCCATGGCCGAAAGCGCGTTGCCGGCGTAGATGTCTTGCGGTCGGAAGTGCTTGCCATACTCGAGGTAGTACCAGACGAAGTACTGCGTGAGCGTCCAATCGGCGCCGTAGCCCCGCATGGCGGTCTGCCACATGTGCCGGTGAGTGTCGATCATGCCGGGCATGAGGATGCCGCCGTCGGCGTCGATCTCGAATGTGCCTTCTGGCACCTCGAGCGCCGTGCCCACGGCGTCGATGGTGTCTCTCGAGACCAGCACGTCGCCCTTGTGCAGGACGTCGCGTCGGCCGTTCATCGTCAGCACCGTGCCGTTGCGAAACACGATCGGCTGACCGTCGCGGGGAAGTGGGGTTGTCTCCTGTGTCATTGTTCGGCTCCTTTGCCTGGGGGTGGCGGGGAATGGATGCTGCTCTGTTCAGAGCGCGACGCTCGGGTAGCTCGTGCCAAGCCAATGGGAGAGCTTCGATGCGTACTCGCGCTGGAACGACAGCGGCCCGTGCTGGGCGGCATAGTCTTCCTCGTAGATGGCGATGAAGATGGTGAGCGTGAGGAAGAAGTGGGCACCCATCTCGAACAGCGCCACGTAGTCGTGGTCGACGAGCGCCTGGCGCTCCTCCGGTTCAAGCGAGAGCCAACTCGTGCGCTCGACCGTCGCGCCGTTACCGAGGCGACGTCCGAAATCGGCATCCCAGTCATCGACCATCGACTGAGGGTTCGCCTTGTATTGCGCGAGGAGCTCGGGATCCCGGTCAACTTGATAGAGAAACTTGTTCACGTAGTACGTGCTCATCGCGGATCTCCGTTCGGGTACCAGGTGATGTAGGCCTCCATCGTGTGGAAGAGATCGAGGCTGTCCGTGTAGGCAGCGGCCTCCGGGCCGGCGATGCCCATCATGAGGATGAGGTCCATGAAACCGTGTGTTGCGTTCCCGGCTCCAGCCATGCTTTCGTGCGTCACATTCTCGAGAATCGCGTCAACGTTGCCCGTGCTCAGCCACTCGATCGCCTGCCTGTCGAACTCGGGATCCGGCCCCGTTTCACCGAACTGCCGGGGCCCACCGAGCTCGAGCGACAGGTGTCCGCTGCCAACGGCTGCGATCTTCGCGTCGGACGGGTACTCGTCGATGATCGAGCGGATGGCCCGGCCGAGATCCCAGAACCGCTTCGGGGACGGAAGCGGTGGCGCGAAGATGTTTGTGTAGATGGGCACGATCGGCAGATCGGCCTGAGGTCGAGTGGTAATGATCGGGCAGATGATCGAATGGTCGATCTTGAGCTCGTGACTGACGGAGAAGTCGAAGCCGCGGTCGAGCAGGCCCTGGAGCATGTAGCCCGAGAGCTCTTCATGCCCGTCGAGAACATATTTCGGGATGCTGAATTCGCGCTCCTCGTTGTAAAACGTTCCGTCGTATGTGGGCTGTTTTCCGATGAGGAACGTCGGATAGTTATCGGAGAAGAACTGATGGAAGTGATCAGCGCCGACCATCACGAGAATGTCTGGATCGGCTGCCGTCAGCGTCTCGCGGTACGCCTCGACTTTTCGCTTCCACTCTGCTGCCTGGGGTATGCGTTCTTCCGGCGGCGTCAGTTCGGTCGCCTTCAGATAGAACGGGTGGTGCGTCGTCGCGAGCACCGCACTCAGTGTCGCCATGTTCTCTCCTTTGAGTCGGTGATTGAGGGCTGGGGTCAGCGAGCCGTCTCGCCCGGTGCTGCGGGCGGCGTGTATACCGCGTTGCGGTCGACGTGCGTGTAGATTGCGGGGCCGATGGGGTTCTCATCTTCCTCGGCGATGTGGCCAATGAGTCCCGCCGTGCGCGCAAGAAGCGCGAAGCCTCGGAGCAGGCTGACGGGAAGCCCGGCATCGACGAGGGCCGCACCCGCGACGCCGGCCCCGTTGAGGGGGAGCGTGCGTCCGAGAAGCTCGGGGTGCACGCGTCCGATGGCCTCGAACAGTTCCAAGTGCGCGCCCTTTACACCGGACTCCTCGGCGATCCTCATGATCACCGGGGTGCGAGGATCTCCGTTCTTGTGCACGGGATGGCCAAGCCCCGGGATCTTCTCGCCGGCGGAGCGGCTCTCGGTGATCGCGGTGCGGGCGATATCGTCCCAGCGGTCGCTCCCCCAACCTTCGGTGTCATCGTGATTCTTCACGATTCCGTGGAGGTAGGCGCCCGTGTCTTCGGTGACTCCGAGAAACCGGGATCCGCCGCCGAGAAGTCCCGCGGCAACAGCGCCTTGCAGCGAATCGGGGGCGCTGTAGTACGTGAGGCGCGCGGCAAGAGCTGTGGGAGTGAAGCCGTGGTCTGCGAGCGAGACGAGGACCGCTTCGAATACGCGGAGCTGGCCCGCCGTCGGCTGGCGCTTCGTCGCGAGTCGATATGCAAGTTCGCCGAAGCCGACCTGGCCGAGGAGCTCGCCAGCGAGGTCCTGCCCGAGCAGCGAGATCGACTCGGGCGTACTCGTTCCGATTCCCGTTGGGTACTCAGTCATTCGCGAATCCTCCGTCTGAATGGTCGGGTGTGCCGCTCAGCCACGCCCTGATGCGGCCGTCATCCTGCCCGAGGGCGGGCGGCGGCGAGTCATATCGCGGCTGCGTGCGCGAGAACGTTATCGGGTTGCGGATCATCGGCACGGACTGCTCGCCCTCGCCGACCTGCACGATGGGGTCGAGGCCGAGGCGTTCCGCGAGCGCGACGCCGCCATCGATCGTGTTGATCGGCCCGCACGCGATTCCGGCATCGGTGAGGATGTCGAACCACTCTGCGGCGGTGTGAGCTGCGAGCGCGTCGACAAGCAGAAGCCGCAGCTCTCCTCGGTTGCGGTTGCGCTCTTCCGTGGTCGTGAAACGCTCATCGTCGGCGAGGTGCGAACGCCCGATGGCAGCCGCGAGCTTCGCAAACTGTCGATCGTTGGCGGCGACGATAATGATCTCCCCGTCGCTCGCTGGCAGCGGCTCGTAGGGGAAGAGGCTGGGGTGGGCGTTCCCCATTCGGAAGGGAATCGTCCCGCCGGCAACATACGTCGAGCTGTGGTTGGCCATGGCGGAAAGAGCCGTCGAGAGCAGGTTCACCTCGATGTGCT
Organism: Paramicrobacterium agarici; assembly: GCF_002563955.1. Taxonomy (NCBI): domain Bacteria; kingdom Bacillati; phylum Actinomycetota; class Actinomycetes; order Micrococcales; family Microbacteriaceae; genus Paramicrobacterium; species Paramicrobacterium agarici. The sequence goes on along the minus strand of NZ_PDJE01000001.1, from coordinate 605,718 downwards.
GCCCGTCGCCGGTCTGAGTGCGATGATTCAGCGCCGCGAGGATGCCGATCGTGGCCTGCATTCCCGTCATGATGTCGAACACCGAAACGCCGCTGCGATAGGCGGGGCCGTCAGGCGAACCCGTCAGGCTCATGAGACCGGATGCTGCCTGCACGATCAGGTCGTAACCGGGCAGCGTCGCTCCTTTCTTCGAGCCGAAGCCGCTGATCGAGGCGTAGATCACCGCCGGGTTCACCGCGGCCACGGACTCGTAGTCGAGGCCGAACTTCTGCAGCCCGCCCGGCTTGAAGTTCTCGATCACAACGTCGGCGCGACGCGCGAGTTCCAGCGCGAGACTCCGATCGCCCTCGTCACGAAAGTCGAGAACCACATCGTACTTGTTGCGATTGATGCCCAGGTAGTAGGTGGAGACGCCGTCGCGCTCCGGCGGGGACCAGGAACGGGTCTCGTCACCGGCAGGGCTCTCGACCTTCACGACGGTCGCACCGAGATCTGCCATCAGCTGCGTGGCGTACGGTCCCGCGAGAACGCGCGAGAAGTCCGCGATGAGCAGGCCGGCCAGCGGGCCCTCGGCACTTTCGGCGGCGAGCTGCCGCAGTGCTTCTTCGGCAGCACTCGGTGCCGGAGCGGATGGCGTCATTGCTACTCCCAATCGTTTCGGACAATTGTCCGTATAGCGATACTCCATTGAAGCGCCGCTTTGCTTGTACGTCAAGCATCCGTACGTCTTCGTCCGGAGGGTGCAGTTTGTGCTCGAGCCTGTGTAGAGTCGGAAATCGGACAGTTGACCGAGGAGGACCATGCGGGAAAGCACGCGTCCCGAATTCATTGAGGCGATAGCACGAGGTCTCGATGTCATTCGCGCGTTCGGCACGCGAGGGAATGTGCTCAGTCTGAGCGAGCTCGCAAGCGAGACGGGGCTCGCGCGGCCGACTGTGCGCCGCATTCTGCTGACCCTCGATGAGCTCGGTTACGTGCGCTCCGACGACGGCGCCTACTCGTTGACACCTCGGGTCCTCGACCTCGGCATGGCCTACGTGTCCTCGAGCGGCATCTGGGAGCTCACGCGCCCGCACCTCGTTGATCTGAGCGCCTCACTCGGACAATCGTGTTCGATCGCTCAGCTCGAGGGTTCCGACATCGTCTACGTTTCGCGAGTAGCCGTACCCAAGCTCGTGACGCTCTCGGTCTCGATCGGGACACGCTTTCCCGCGCTGTCGACCTCGCTCGGGAAGGTGCTGCTCGCCTCGCTGCCTCCTGACGAGCTTCGGCGCACTCTCACGATCCCGTCACTGTCGGGCGTGACGCCCACCTGGCATCCAGAGGCCGACGAGATTGAGGAGACCCTACGAGAGGTCCGCGCGGCCGGCTGGGCTGTCACCGATCAGCAGCTCGCTCCCGCGATCCGCTCGATCGCAGCGCCCATTCGCAATGGTGCCGGCGACGTTGTGGCCGCCGTCAACGTGAACGCGCACGCGCTTGAGACGAGCGTCGAGACGCTCATCGATGAGTACCTGCCAAAGCTGCTCACTGCCGCGGGGGCGATCAGCGGAGACTGGGCGCGATTCGAGAACCGTCCACTCGCCGAGGTCGGCTGATGCCCCGCCTACTCCTCGTCATCGCGAGCACGCGACCGGGCCGCGTCGGCGCGGCCGTTGGCGAATGGGCTGTCGAACGCGCTCGAGAGCATGGCCGGTTTGAGATCGAGGTCGCTGACCTCGCGCAGCTGCAGCTTCCGTTCCTCGACGAGCCGGAGCACCCTCGGCTTCGCGCGTATGTCAATGAGCACACGCTGCGGTGGAGCCGGCAGGTCGACGGCGCGGATGCGTTCATGTTCGTCATGCCCGAGTACAACCACAGCTTCAGCGCACCGCTCAAGAACGCCCTGGATTTTCTCTTTCGCGAGTGGAGCGACAAGCCGGTCGGGCTGGTGAGTTACGGCGGCCTTGCCGGGGGAACCCGGGCCGTCGTCGCCCTTCAGCCGGTCCTTGCGAACCTCGGAATGATCGGCGTGCACAGCAACGTCGAAATCGCGTGGGTTGCCGAGCATGTCGCGGACGGCGTTTTTGCGGCGAGCGAGCGGCACGAGCGTGCACTCGCCGGGCAGCTCGACGAGCTCGCCGATCTCCATGCTCGCGCTTCCGCTGTCGCGCCTGGCCCTCAGTCCTAGCGCTACATCGGGCCCGTCGTCATGCCGAATCGGCCTTCTGGGTCAAGCCGCTCAAGCACCTTTGCCATAATTCGGCGCAGGTCTTCCGTGTCTCGATCGTCGAGAGCGTCGATGACGTTCCTCCGGACCGTCGCCACGTGCCCGGGAGCCGTCGCGAGCACCTTCTGCCAGCCCTCGTCAGTGAGCTGGGCGTTGATTGCACGACGATCATCCACGTCGGGAGTGCGTCGCACATAGCCGCGCCGCTCCAGCCGCGAGACCACGTGAGACAGGCGAGGAAGCGTCGCATTCGTGCGCGACGCGAGCGCGGTCATGCGCAACGATCGGTGTTCGGCCTCCGAGAGCATCGCAAGGGTGAAGTATTCGAAATGCGTCAGATCTGCGTCGCGCTGAAGCTGAGTGTCGAGAGCCCCGGGCAACAGCTCGACGACGGCGACGAGCCGAGTCCATGCGACAAGCTGCTCGGGCGAGAGCCATTCCGGTTCTGTCATGCACCCATTCTACCGATAGTTGACGCTACAACTAAAGGCTTGCTAATCTACTTGTAGCAACAACTAGTTTGGGAGCGGCCGGCCGTGCAGTTCCCACTACATACATCAGGAGGATACATATGACCGCTATCTCCATCATTGGCGCGGGAAACATGGGAAGTGCCATCGCGAACCGACTCGTGAACGGTGGACACTCTGTACAGGTGATCGCTCGCGACATCGAGAAGGCTCGCATCTCAGAGGCCGTTTCGGCCGGAGTCGTGGGCGACGAGCTCACGGGCGATATCGTCATTCTCGCGCTGCCGTACCCTGCAATCGATGACGTGCTCTCCACCTACGGAAACCAGCTCAATGGGAAGACGGTCGTGGATCTCACGAACCCCCTCGACTTCAGCACGTTCGACGCGCTCGTTGTGCCCGCAGATTCGTCGGCTGCGGCTGAGATCCAGGCGAAGTTGCCCGCTGCGAACGTCGTCAAGGCGTTCAACACGAACTTTGCCGCAACGCTCGCGAGCGGAACCGTCGGCCAGACGCCGACTGTCGTCCTGGTCGCGGGTGACAGCGCTGAAGCGAAGGCGTCACTGTCGGACGTCATCGTGTCGGCAGGCCTGCAGGCCACGGACGCCGGATCACTGAAGCGCGCTCGAGAGCTCGAGGGGCTGGGCTTCCTGCAGCTCACGCTCGCCGCCAACGAGAAGACGAGCTGGACGACCGGCTTCGCTCTCGAGAAGTAGCGCACGTCATTTAGCAGGTGCGGCACGGGCCCGGGCACCACAGCGGTCTCGGGCCTCGTGCGGTCCACACCGTCGCCGTAGACTGACGAAGAAACCAGGGGGGTGCGATGACCAGTCCAGACGACGACAGATATGACTCGGATGCTGCGGTGGCATTCCGCCCCCAGGAGTACTCCTTCGAGTCCAGCGGCCTGGTCGCATCAGAACCGGCCCACGACGCACCGCGCCTGGGGAGCGACGAACCCGTCATTCGCGTCGACGAGCGAAACCCGTTCGATCGCGACGACGTCGTACAGCGCAAGGGGCAATATGCACTCGCGACCGGAACGTTCACGCCCCGCGACGCGATGATCGCGGATCTCACCGCGATCGGCGACGCGCTTGACGCTGCCGGCATTGACTACCTCCTCGTGCGAGGGGAGGAGGACCAAGAAACTATTGCCGTCGATCGCCGAGACCGCCGAGCGGTGGAGGCAGCCTTCGCCGAGTCGTTTGCCAACGAACCGTTCTACGCGCTGACACTCAAGAAGAAGCACAATCGCGACGTCTCAGGTTCGCCGTTTTACGTGGTCGATAAAGAAGCGCGCCCGGTGCTCCTCGCAGACGGTCGGCTCTCGACAAACCCGAAGGCGAAGGTCCTTCGCCTGTTCCGGCCCCGCGTTGAGCCGATCGGTCGACTCCGCTATGGGCCAGAAACGGCTCCGCAGTTGGAGTTCTGGAGCTTCGGCGAGCAGACGATCGTTGCTCCAACGCCCAACGCACTTACTCGACAGCAGCTCGACCGTTCAGAAGCCGTCATCGCGACAGTGCGGCGCTTCGGCCGAGAGTGGCCCACGCTCGAGAATATGTTCGCGGAACTCGCCAGCGATATCGGCTTCGACATCGACATGGTGTTCTCATGGGTCGACGGGTCGAGCACCGAGTACCAGAAGAAGCGCCGTGAGCAGATGTCCGGCGTCGTTGTGGGGGAGGGCGACGATTCGGTGGCTCGCTTTCGTCAAATCGATGAGTTGAAGTATGCGCTTCGCAGCATCTACCTTTTCGCCCCGTGGATTCGACGCATTTTCATCGCGACGGACTCTCCCGCGCCGGCGTGGATCCAGCGGCATCCCAAGGTCACCTTCGTGCCTGCCGAGAAGCATTTCGCCGATCCGAGCGTACTGCCGACCCACAATTCGCACGCGGTAGAGTGCCAGCTTCACCACATTCCGGGACTCGCGGAGCACTTCTTGTATTCCAACGACGACATGTTCTTCGGGCGGCCAGTGAGTCCCGATATGTTCTTTTCTCCCGGGGGAGTCACCAAGTTCGTCGAAGCCCGCACACGAATCGGTTTAGGTGAGACCGATCCCGCGCGCAGTGGTCATGAGAATGCGGCTCGGGTGAATCGTGATGTTCTGCGGTCACGGTTCGGCAAGGTCACGACTCGGCACCTTGAGCACTGCGCTGCACCTCTGCGAGTGAGCGTGCTCGCCGAAATGGAACGAGAGTTTCCTGACGAGTTTCGTCGCACGGCGGCAGCGCGATTCCGGTCGGCGACGGACATCTCGGTAACGAACTCGTTTTACCACTACTACGCCCTCATGACGGGTCGAGCCGTTGAGCAGCGGCAGGCAAAGGTCAAATACATTGAAACGACGCTGAAGAGCTCGATCCCGGCGCTGGAGCGGCTGCTGCGCAAGCGTGACCAAGACATGTTCTGCCTCAATGATGGCTCGAATCCCGAGTTGAGCGACGCGGAGCGAACCCGGGCTGTTCTGGGGTTTCTCAATCGCTACTTCCCCTTCCCGGCGCCGTGGGAGAAGGAAGAGCTCTAGCCGGTACGTGAGCAGAGTGGGCGACAGCTTCTCGGCATTGCGGTTCGAGTGTCGCGCGCGCTCGAGATGCGCTCTACCCATCGCGTCGGACGTGGACCACTCGCCCACCCTTCGGCCTCACTCATCGTCCACAAGTAACGTGTCTCCACGGTTTTCCACAATACCGCTGTGACCGGGTCTTCTGTCGGCGGAAATGTCAGTGGGTCCTGGAAGACTCTTGGCATGGAAGACACGGCAGCAGCACGATTCGGGTCTCCGGAGGGGCCGGATGCTGTCGCTGTGCGTGCCGCTGAAGAAGCGCTGTCGACTGTCGCGAACCTTACCGATGTCGACCCAAGCACGCTCTCCGCGGATGCCCTGCTGGAGTTAACCGGTCTGCTCGGGAACATTGCTCGTCTTGTCGAGGGCCGCCAGGTCGGCAACGTCGGTGACATCGCCCGCCGCTCCGACACCAACGCCGGATTCAACGGTCTCGCCGCTCGTCATGGGGCGTCCTCTGCGACGGGACTGTTTGAGAAGATCACGGGGGCGAAGAACTCGACCGCCTACCGATACACGAAACTCGCCACCCACACGACACCGAGAGTTTCCGACACCGGGCTGCCCCTTGCTCCGATGTTCGCGCAGACCGCGCAAGCGTTGAGGGACGGTGTCATCGGTTTGGATGCTGCCGAAGCAATCACCGCGACACTCGCACCGGTCCTGCCGCGGGCGGTGCCGGAGCAGATGGACTGGGCCGAAGCGACCTTGCTGGGCAACGCGACCGGCGCGAACGGGGAGGCACCCGTGTCCGCGGATAACCTGCGGCAGCAGGCGAGAGCGTTCTGCGCCGTTCTCGACCCTGATGGGGTCGAACCCACCGCGGAGGAACTGCATGAGGCGAGGAAGCTGGTGTTTCGGCATCAAGAAAACGGGACCCTGAAGATCACCGGCACCCTGTCCCCGGAACAGGCAGCACAAGTGACACCCGTGTTTGACGCATACATGTCCAAACGCACCAGCCCAACGTTTATGCATGCCGACGAGCAAGCCGACAACGAGCAAGCACCGGAGGAGCGGTCGAAACCGCAAGAACGCGCCGACGTATTCACGACGATCATCGGCGGCACCGGAAAACAGAAGACCGCACCGAAACTCCACGGGCGAGGACCGACCGTGCTGGTGACTGTGGATGAACGCAACCTCGACAGCGGAACCGGGGCAGCGTGGTCACCGGGGACACCGGTGCCGCTGCCAATGAGGTTCGTGACCCAGATGCAGTGCGACGGCGATACCCGGCACGTGCAGATCGACGAGCACGGGGAGGTGCTTGACCTGGGACATGCCAGCCGGGAGTTCTCCCCGAAACAACGCCTCGCCCTGATCGCACGTGACGGCAACACCTGCGCGGTCCCCGACTGCCAGATTCCCGCCTGGCTGTGCGAAGCCCACCACATTCACGGATGGAAAACCGGCGGAAGAACAGACCTGTCCAACGGCGTCCTGCTGTGTTGGTGGCACCACCGCGTTGTCGAACACGGAGAATGGGCCATCATCCGCGACGAAACCGGTCGACCACGCGTGGTCCCACCGGGCTGGTATGTCAACAGACGCTATTTGGGACAGCGCGAAGCAACCAGACGCGATACGACTGCGGCAGAACCAGGAACAAACGCGGCCGAGACAGGGACGAGCGTGCCCCGGCGCGGGACCAACGCGACGAGACCAGGCACGAGTGCGCTCGAAGGCACAACCACCAGTGAAAACGGCGGTCCACCCGACGACGAACGAGATACCGGGCCGCGTCCCTGACAACGCGGCGGCCCCGAGACACAACATGCACGAGTGAAACCACTCGAAGCGCTACTCGGAGTGCCCAGACGCTCAAAGACCGCAAGTCTGTCCGTCAACAGCCCGACGTCGGGTCATCTCACACACGCAGTGACGGATGAGACCCTGCTTCGGCACCACTGCCAGCTAGCCGACCGGCGCAGGCTCGCGATTCGCCACCGCGTCAGCAGCTGCCGCCGCCTGCATACGAGACAACGGAATCTCGACCCCATCTGCCTTCAGACGTCTCGCCGTCTCATCAGCATCCACATAATCAAGCACCTGATACTGCCCCAGCGGCACGACCGAGTGCAACACCGTGCTCTCATACACATGTACAAGGTTGAAGGCACGAGCCCCGTCACGACCACGCGTTCCGCCGACAGGCACATTGAGATCCTGCGTATAACAACTGGCCGACGCCACCGACACAGGAATGCCCGCAAAGGTCGCTGTCGATGAGTAGTGCAAATGCCCCGCAAGGATGCTGCGCACATCCGTACCCCTCAGCACCTCAGCAAGCGCAGCCTGATCACGCAACTCGACACTCACCGCCAGGTCGAGAACACTCGGAATCGGCGGATGATGCATCGCCAGAATCGTGCCGTGCGGAGCAGGAACGGCAAGCTGTTCCCGAAGCCACGCAAGCTGCTCTGCCGTGACATCACCATAGTGTTCACCCGGAACACTCGTGTCGAGCGTAATGACCCGCAGGCCATTCACGTCGTACACCCGATTGATGGGAAGCATGCTCGGCGGCTCGGCCAATAGCTCCGATCTGACTGCCGCACGATTGTCGTGATTGCCCATGGCCCAGATCACCCGGGCACCGAGTCTCTCGGCTGCGGGCTCGACAATACGACGCAGCAGGTCGTAGGCCTCGGGCTCGCCCTTATCGGCAAGGTCACCCGTGAACACAATGGCATCGGGACGACCCTCAGAGCCCTCAAGCTCCGCAAAGAGCGTACGCAGCTGCTCCGCCGGGTCGACAGAGCCGTAGAGCCTGCGATCCCCACCGAGCAGGTGGGTGTCGCTGATGTGCAGAAGAAAGTGGTCCGGCCTCGGGTACTCGGCCGTTCGTGGAGTCACGACGCATCCATTCGCTGGCTTCTTCGGTTACCCACATCACAGCACACGAGTCCGAACGGACGGTGAATAGACGACGGCGAGCCGCTAACCGACGGCGCGGCGCGCAGCGACGGCCGCTTCTGTTCGCGTGGAAACCCCGAGTTTGCGCAGAATCGCCGAAACGTGGACGCTGGCCGTCTTGGTGCTGATGAACAGCCGCTCACCGATCTGACGGTTGCTGAGGCCCTGCGCAATCAGATCGAGAACCTGGCTCTCACGCGCCGTCAGAATCGGCATACTCCCGACATCGGCCGGTGACCGCAGTCCCGCAGCGTCAGCATACTCTTCAAGCTCCGCCCGTAGTCCCGCATGCGCCAGCGCCGTCACCACCTCAAGAGCATGGGCAAGAGTGGATGCTGCGCGCGAACGCTCGCCCGAGGCGACAAGCGCCTTCGCGTACTGCATGTACACGAACGGACGGGTCAGGGCGGGCACGGTGGGGTCCTCAGCTGCGTCGGCCGCTGCCCGGAGAACGTCAACGCCCGACGCATCGGGCACGGCAACGAGCCCCGTGACGATGGCAGAAAGCGGTTCGGGCGTCACGGGGTCGGGGAGCGCACGCCATGCGTTGAGAACCGTAGCAGCGGCAGCATCCGCTTCACTCTCAGAGACCACGGTTCGCAAGCGCGCCACGATACCCGCCGCATCGAGCAGCCGGTTGCGACGGTGAACGACGTGACTGGCGCTTGCCGGATCGTCGAGGATCGTCGTAACCGTCTGCCACGCCGTCGTCCAGTCGCGATCGGCGAGCGCAAGTTCCACCCGCAGGGTGCCCGACGCCCACCACAGTTGCCGTTCGACGGTCGCTGTCACGTCGAATCCCGGAAGCCATTGCTCGGCAAGCCGCTTGGCCGTCGCGGTGTCACCCCGCCACAGCAGCGCCTGCACGCGCGTTCTCTGGGTGTAGGACTGCGGAACCGTGAGGCTCCCCAGCGAGAGCGTGCGGTCGATGATCCGCTCGGCTTCATCAATGTCGCCGAGGGCGAAGAGCGGATCGATCAGGTTGTGCAGCATGATGGCCCCCGAGCTGCGTTCAACGCCGAGCTCGATCGCGCGGGCAAGGCCCGCGCGCGCCACGTCGATCGCCTCCTGGTAGCGGCCGAGAAGATTGAGGAGGTCGGAGTAATTGACACTGAAGCGCAGGCGCGAACTCGAGTCGATGGCGTTCTCGCGCGCACGCTCGAGATCGGCGAGCGCCTCGTCGATGTCGCCGAGCTGAGCACGCGACATGCCGCGCAGATTCGCGGCGACTGACTGTTCGGACCGCTCGCCCGCCGCCATTGCCACGTCGTGGGCGGTAGCCGCGGTGACGATCGCCTCGTGAGCCTTTCCCGCGAGCATGTAGCGCGCCGCCAGCATGTTGAGCAGGTTGGCGCGCAGCTTCTCATCGTGAACGTGCGAGGGATGCTCGTCGTCGACGTCGCCCATGAGCGCAAGCGCGTCGATGAGCAGCTCGACGGCTCCCGGTCTTCCGATGTTCGCGAGGTACTGCGCTTTATCGCGCAGCAGCCGAACGAAGAGCGCTGGCTCAACGGGGGAGCGATCTGCTTCGTCGAGTGCGGCATTGACGACGGCGATCGCGCGTTCGCCCGACCCCGCATTTCTGTGCATCGACGCAACCGTCGAGAGCAGCCGCACTCGCGTTGTCCCCGTCAAGTCCTCCGCATCGGGCACACGCTCCCAGAGCTCGATTGCGAGCTCGCCCAGCTGAGAAGCGGTCGCGTAGGCGTAGGCCTTCTTCGCGCTCATCATCGCCGTCACGGCCGAGGCGAGCGCGCGCGGCGAATCACCGGCGGCGTTCCAATGGTGCGCAATCTCGTACTCGGCATCGATTTCAGGATGCTGCTCGAAGGCGCGCGCATATGCAAGGTGAACGCGGCCTCGCTCACCGGGCAGAAGCTCTCCTTGTGCGGCCTCACGCAGCAGCGAATGGCGAAAGCAGTAGGCGTCGCGATCGACCTCGAGAATGCTTGCCTGCACACCGGCGCGCACGGCGTCGTCGAGGTCGGCGTCACTCTCGTCAACCACGTCGCGCAGAATCACGTGCGGAAGCCAGCCGTTCGACGCCGAGAGCACGCGAACGATGCGCTGTGCGGTTGCGTCGAGCGCGTCGTAACGAGCGAGAAGAAGATCTCGAAGGGTGTCGGGCATGGCGCCTTCAGTGCAGCTCGACAGCTCTTCGACAAAGAACGGCACGCCCTCGGTTCGATCGAAGACGCGGTCAAGGGCGTCGTCATCGAGCGGGCTCCGGCGAAACGTCTCGGCAAGATCACGCACCTGCTGACGATCGAGCCGCGTCAGCTCGATCCGCTCCATGAGCCGAGCGCGCTCGCTTTCGGCGAGAAAGGTGTGCACGGCGGAACCACGACCCACGTCTTCGCTGCGCACGCTCACGACGATCAGCACGCGCACATTCGTGATGGCCCGCATGAGAAAACGCAGCATCGTCAGCGTCGAGTCGTCTGCCCAGTGCAGGTCTTCGATCATGACGACAAGCGGCGCCTGCTGCGCGTATGCCTCAATGAGCACCGCGATCACGTCGTGCAGACGGCTCGCGCTCACCTCGCTCCAGTCGAGCGGGCCGTCGCCGAGTTCAGGAAGCAGAAGCAGCAGAGCATCGCGCCCGGGGCCGGCGACCTCGCGCGCGGCTTCGGCGCCCATGTCGGCGACGATCGTGCGCAGAATGCTGACGATCGGCGCGTACGGAACCGGCGTCGCGCCATAGTCGATGCACTGGCCCACGGCGACGTTCGCACGCGTGCGCGCGTGCTCCTGAAACTCGCGCAGAAGCCGCGTCTTGCCGATGCCCGCTTCGCCCGCGACAAGCGCGACGTGAGGCGACCCGGCGAGGCTGCGCGCGAAAATGTCGCTCAACGCCGACAGCTCGGCGTCGCGCCCCACCATTGAGGCTCGCACGGGCGTTCCGATCATGCACCAATCGTGCCACGAAGCACCGACATCGACGGGCGGAACCTCAGGCGACAGCATCCACCCTCGTGTTATTCGGTTCCGACTGGCCTGCGGGCAGCGCCGGTGCGGCAGAAGTTCTCGTCTCGACACTGTCGAGCGCAATTCCACCGCCCCTGCGACGCTCCCGACGCGCCGTGGCAACACCCCTCAGCCAGGTTACGAGGCGCGCGAACGCGGGTGTCCTCAGCGAAACCTGACCCGGGCTGAACTCAGCGGCGCGACGATAGGCGGCAGCGTTCTCGAGCGCGCGTTCATGCTGACGATATTCAATGTCGTAGTACAGCTCTGGTGATGCGTACATGATGTCCACTCTCGGTATCTCGGTCAATACCCCCAGAGTGGAAGCTAAGGTAGCCCTCGTTCATCGGGCAGGTGCCTTATCTTTGGCGATCGGGCTTCTGAGGTAGCGCAAACGAGAGGATGCCGTCGTCGACGAACTCGCGCACGCGCGGAAGCAGCTGCGCCCTCAGCGCTCGCTCGTCGACCTCGAGAAGCTGAGCGAGCGCTGCTGTGATCGCGCCGACCGACAGGTCGCCGTCGCATGCGCCGACGAGCGCGGCAAGAGCGGTATCGACGGGGATGCTGCGGCCGAAGCCGCCGCCCTGACGCACGATGATCGCTGTGGGATCGTCGCTTCCGGGCCAGTGGTGCTGCTCCTGAGTGACATCTCCTGCGACGACGAGCGTCGAAGCGGCGAGGTCGTCATCGCTCAACCTGGCTTGCGCATCATGCGCGGCGACGCACGCTGCGATGTGCACGCCGAGTCCCGCTTCGTTCTGCCCCGGCGCGGACAGTAACCGCTCATGGCGGTTCCACACGGGGCCCGACGACGCGTCTCGTCGCCTCAGAAAGACATAGCCGAAGCCCACCTGACGCACTCCGCGCTCGGCAAAGTCGTCAAGCCACGCCCCGTAGAGTGCATTGAACTTCTCCGTCCCTTCGCGCGTGCCGCCGTCGCGAATCCACGTCTCGGCGTACTCCTCGGGAGACTGCACCTCACGCTCGATGACCCACGAATCGAGGGCGTCTGCGGCGTTGTCGTGCAGCCAGCGCGCAACGCGATCACTGCCTGTTTCGCCGGCGCGATACTCCCAGTTCGCCAGCATCTGCACGGTGCCGCCTGGTACCAAGTGGTCGGCGCTGCCGACGATCACGGTGCGCACGATCTCATCGCCCACGAGCCCGCCGTCGCGGTACTCATACGCCGGCACACCCGGCCGCCGCGGTGTGATGACGAACGGCGGATTGCTCACGATCCGATCGAACCGTTCACCCGCGACCGGTTCATACAGACTGCCGTGCCGAAACTCGATGTTGGTCACCGCATTGAGGTCGGCGTTCAGCCGGGCCGTGGTCAGCGCCGCATCCGAGATGTCCGTGGCGACCACGTGCTTTGCGTGCCGAGCGGCGTGCAGCGCCTGAATGCCGCAACCGGTGCCCAGGTCAAGCACCCGATCGACTCTCGCCTGCAGCATGAGGCCCGCGAGCGTCATCGATGCCCCGCCAACGCCGAGCACGTGGTCTTCGTCGAGCGGACCAGGGCGACTGAGCTCGCCGAGGTCAGACACGATCCACCAGCTGCCCGCACCGTCTGCGTCGACAAAACTGTACGGCCGCAGATCTTTGAGGGGACGGATGCTGTCGCCCGCTGCGCTCATGAGACCAAGCTCGGCAGCGCCGTCGATACCCAGCGTCGGCAGCGCGCGCTCAACCTGCTCGCGGGGTACGTCGAGACCGAGCACGAACAGCCGCGCGAGCGTCGACGCGGGCGTCACGGCCTGCTCATCGAGGCGGCGAATCGCCGGCACGCGCTGATTGCGGTGCAGCGCCCGCTCGGCGTCGTCTCCCCACAGGGCCGTGAGCGTCGAGACCGAGAAGGCTGCGGCCGTCAGATCGGCCCTGAGCTTCTGCGGGAGCGCGGGCTGCGCGTCACGCGCTGGCAGCGGAGCGATCGGTGGAGTCACTCGCATATTCTCTCAGCACGCTGTCGCGGCAGCATCCGCTCCGTGAAACGGGCTGCACCGGTTACGACGGCAGGTTGTGTTCGAGGTAATCGTCGGGGGCCAGCCACCGCACGCCGTTGCTGTGGCTGATCAGCTGCGCGCGCACGCGAATGCCGCGGCGTCGAGCCGCCTCCGCGAGCGATCTGGCCCACACTCGGTCGGGCATGGCGACGGTCGGTCCGGTCGGGCGCTCCCAGACCAGAATCACCTGCGCGGCGCCGAGCTCGTCCATGATCGCGCCCATTCCCTCGGCACTGTGCTGCGTCGCCGCATCGTCGGGCACGAGCGGCGCGCCGTCGACGGGGACTATGTGGGGCAGCTGTACGTCGTTCTCGTCGAGAAACAACATCCACCATTGCCGCTTGATGGCCTTTCCCACGAGGTCGCTCACTCGCATCTCAATCTGCTCATCGCTCACGAGCGGCGCGTGAGCTGCTTCTTCTGCGCTGATAGTCATACGCCGATGGTGCCCGGTTGCTGTCGCGACACGACGCCCATATCGCCGATCTGTGGATACACCCGACGTTCTCCACAGCTCTCGGTGCGACCACCGCGCTGTCATACGCGTCTGATTGTCTAGGTGTGTGATTGACACAACCCGAATCGCCGCACTCGAGAAGCTGCGCACCCTTGTCGGACGAGACGACGCAGAGTTTCACGACGGACAGTTCGAGGCGATCTCAGCGCTCGTCGACGATCGTGAGCGCACCCTCGTCGTACAGCGCACCGGGTGGGGCAAGTCCGCCGTCTACTTCGTCGCCACGCTGCTTCTGCGCCAGGCCGGTGCGGGACCGACGCTCCTGGTCTCGCCGCTACTCGCTCTCATGCGCGACCAGATCGCTGCCGCTGCGCGGGCCGGCGTGCGGGCAGCATCCATCAGCTCTGCCAACGCGCACGAGTGGGCAGACGTGGTCGATGCCCTGGGGCGCGACGAGATCGACGTGCTGCTCGTGTCACCCGAGCGCTTGAACAACCCCTCGTTCCGCGACGAGCAGCTGCCGCAGCTTGTCGACCGCACGGGTTTGCTCGTCGTTGACGAGGCGCACTGCATCTCCGACTGGGGCCACGATTTTCGTCCCGACTACCGCCGTTTGCGCGACCTCGTCTCGCGCATGCCGGCCGGCGTTCCGGTTCTCGCGACCACCGCGACGGCGAACAAGCGCGTCGCCGACGACGTCGAAGAGCAGCTGAGCGCCGGAGGGCAAGCGGTGACGACCATCAGGGGTCCGCTTGCGCGACGATCGTTACGCCTCGGCGTGCTCCAGCTTGCCGACAGCGCCGCGAGACTCGCGTGGCTGCTCAGTCACCTCGCAGATCTGCCGGGGAGCGGCATCGTCTACGCCCTCACGGTCTCCGCCGCCGAAGACACCGCCCGGCTTCTGCGCGACGCGGGGCACAACGTGCTCGCCTACACGGGGCGCACCGACCCGGGCGACCGAGAGCGGGCCGAAGAGGCGCTCAAGGCGAACGACGTCAAGGCACTCGTCGCCACGAGCGCTCTCGGCATGGGCTTCGACAAGCCCGATCTTGGCTTCGTCGTGCACCTCGGCGCGCCGTCTTCCCCGGTCTCCTACTATCAGCAGGTGGGGCGTGCGGGGCGTGCGACCGAGCACGCAGATGTTCTGCTGCTGCCCGGTGAAGAAGATCGCGCGATCTGGCGCTACTTCGCGACAGCATCCATGCCCGATGAGCAGGCCGCGCACGGTGTTCTCGCCGCACTCGCCGAGTCGGATCGGCCGCTCTCGACCCCGGCGCTCGAGTCGCGCGTCGACCTCAAGCGCAGCACTCTCGAACTGCTGCTCAAGGTGCTCGACGTCGACGGCGCTGTGCAGCGGGTTCAGGGCGGCTGGGTCACGACGGGCGTGCCGTGGCAGCACGACAGCGAGCGCTATGAACGCATTGCCGCCGAGCGCGTTGCCGAGCAGAACGCCATGATTCGCTATGAGAGCGGCGACGAGTGCCGCATGGCGTTTCTGCAGCGTCAGCTCGACGATGACACAGCAGAGGACTGCGGCCGCTGCGACGTCTGCGCAGGACGGTGGTATCCGGTCGACGCCGACGAGGGCTCGAGGGATGCTGCGACGCAGAGCCTCGCGCGCGTCGGCGTGCCGATCGAGCCGCGCGCGCAATGGCCGACAGGATCAGACCGTGTCGGGCTTGCCGTCAAGGGGCGCATCTCACCAGAGCGACGACTCGAGCCCGGTCGAGCACTTGCGCGGCTCACCGACCTGGGATGGGGAGGCCGCTTGCGCGAGATCTTCGCTCCGAACGCAGCCGACGCACCCGTCGGCTCCGATGTTCTCGATGCGTGCGTGCGCGTTCTCGCCGACTGGGACTGGGAGCAGCGTCCGGCCGCGATCGTGTCGGTCCCATCGCACACCCGCCCGCAGCTTGTCGGCTCGCTCGCGGCTGGACTCTCGTCGATCGGCCGACTGCCATATCTCGGCGCACTCGATGGCGAGGCGACCGCGCCTGCGACGGGAACCATGAACAGCGTCTTTCGCCTCTCGTCGGTGTGGGGCCGCTTTCGCATCGGCGCCGATCTGGCACATGGGCTCGCCGCCCACGCGGGCGCGCCGATTCTGCTCGTCGACGACCGCGCCGACAGCAGATGGACTCTCACGGTCGCCGGTCAGGCGCTGCTCAACGCCGGCGCCGGCTCGGTACTCCCGTTCACGCTAGCGCTGCAGGCGTGAGCCCGTGGTCCGGGGCCGCACAGCAGAGCCGCGCCCGCGTCAGTGGGTCTCGGCCTTGCGCGCGCAGTCGATGCACAGCGTCGTATAGGGCCGCGCCTCGAGCCGGGGCCGTCCGATCGCGGTGCCGCACGACGCGCACATGCCGAACTCGTGATTCGAGATGCGCTCGAGAGCGGCGTCGAGTTCGCGCAGCTCCGTCACGCCCTCGGCCTGCAAACCGGTGAGCTTCGACCACTCATCCGACATCGTCGGGCCCTCGGGGTCGTGCTCGTCGTCGTTCGTCCCCTCGCTGAGCGATTCGCGTACCTGGCCGAGCGCCTCGTCGTTGGCGTGCATCAGGTGCAGCAGTTCTTCTCTGCGGCGCTGCAGAACAGTGGCGAAGTGCTCGAGTGTGCTGTCGCTCAGTCGTGAAGTGGCCATAGACCATCGTGACATATGGTTGCGCCGAACGCGGGTATTTCCGAGGGCAGCGCATGACGCCGCGCCGAAGACGTACCCTGGATGGGCACGTCGGAACCGGTGAAAGAGAGCAGAGATGAGCGACTCCCTCGCCCGCCTGCGAGCCGACGCGCGTCTTGAGCTCGACGTTCTCATCGAACATCGTTCGCGCGACGGCGAAGATCCGTGGGAGTTTCTGCAGTTCCTCCCGACCGTCGACCAGCTCGTCGTCACCGCTCTGCGAGACGAAGAGCTCGACCGGCTCGGCAAGACCGCCGAGTTTCTGCTTGCCCGGCTCGGGCAGAAGACAGGGCGATCGGATGCTGCGCGGCTGCGCTCCGAAGCAGATCGTCTCGAGTACGGCATCCTTCGCGATATTGCGCACCGTCATCCAGAGCTCACACGAGCGGTCTGGACCCTCGCGGGCGACCTCGACCATGCGCAGATCTCTCCAGCCGAACCCGCGAGCCGCCGCTCAGAGGAGTAGGGCGCTCCGATCGCGCTCAGGGAAGCTGAGTCTCGCGCAACGTAGAATCGGCTGAGCCCTCGCCCGTCGCGGTGGCTCGCCAACACTATGACTCTTCCTACGACCCTTGCGCGCGCGGCCGTCATCACGGCCGTCGGTTTGTCGTCGCTGGCCCTCACGCCGTCGTCGGCCGCCGAGGGGACCGCTCGCTCGGCCGTGCAGGCCGACGGCGGCGTCGTGCTCACCGTCGAGCTGCTCGACACTCCGCTGGTCCCCGACGGCGAAATGCGGGCGAGCGTCACGGTGACGAACTCGACCGACGACGCCCTCGCATCTGGCCACGTCGTGCTCTCGGCCGGCGACGAGCCATTCAGCTCGCGCAACGAGCTCGCGACGTTTCTCGATGTTTCGGCGGCTGACACGGAGTCGTCGGTCACGCTCGACACCCTGGATGTTCCGGCCATCGACCCGAGCTCCACGTGGACCAGCACACCCGTCACCGTGACGAGCGATGATCTCGATCTGCCCGAGACGTTCGGCGCATATGCGTTCTCGGGCACATACGTCGCGGGCAGCGCGACAGCGCAGTCCCGCGATGCGTTCGCCTTTCAGGCAGGAGAGACTCCCGATCCCGTCACGGTCGCCATTGCCGTTCCCATCACGCTCCCGCCCACGGCCGAGAGCCTCGTCAGCGCTGAGGATCTCGCGGCATACACGTCCGAAGAGGGCTCCCTCACGCAGCAGCTGAACGGTGTGCTCGCCCACGACGTGGCGATCGCGATCGACCCGCGAATCATCGCATCCGTTCGCGCGCTCGGCTCAGCGGCGCCCGAAAGCGCGGTCGAGTGGCTCCGCACGCTCGAGACCTCGGGACACAACATATTCCCGCTTCAGTATGCTGATGCCGATCCGACCGCCCAGCTGCAGTCGGGGGCGTCCGCGCTTCAGCAGCCCTCATCGCTCATGTTCGGCATCGATCCGAACAACTTCACGCCGGTGCCCGACGACGAGCCCGATCAGCCGACCACGCCGACCGGCACAGAAACACCGAGTCCGAACGGTGCCGCCGTGACGCCTACTCCGACACCGCCCGTCGACCCCGACGGCATCCCCTCGCTCGACACTCTTCTCGAGTTTCCCTACACCTTCCCCTCCGCCGTCTGGCCCGACGACGACACCGTGACCAAGGCCGACCTCTCCGGCTTTGAGAACGCGAAGCTCGGACCCGTGATCCTCTCGTCGTCGAACACGTCAGCAGGTGCGCACTCGACCGTCGACGCAAAGGTGTCGCTTGGCGACACGACAGCGTTCATCGCCGACTCTGCGGCATCCGATGACTTGAGGCGCGCGGCGACCGCGGCGAGCGATACGGGTCAGAGCGACGCGCTTGCCGCTCTCGAAGCGAAGCTCGCGGTCATCGCGGGGGAGTCCGGCGCTGGAGAGCGCAGCATCCTTCTCACCATGGATCGCACCTGGCCGACGAACGCCGAGCGCATGTCGGCCGTGCTGTCGACGCTGGAATCCACGCCCGGCGTCGCAATGACCGATCTCGAATCGATTGAGCTCGCCGAGAACGGCGGCCTCGAGCTCGTCGACAAGCCGCAGTCCGAGGAGCGCATCTCGGCATTCACGCGCATCGCGTCCTTTGACGACGACATCGCCGCGTTCTCCACGGCACTTTCCGATCCGAGCCTCCTGATCGGCCGTCACGACGCGGCCAAGCTCACGGCATACTCCATCGGATGGCGCTCCGACCTCGACGGGTGGTCCGACGCGGTCGCCGAGTTCGAGCAGAGCACGAACGACGTCCTCAATTCTGTGACGATCGTGCAGTCGAGTCCGATTCTGATGATCGCCGATCAGATCTCGATCAAGATCTCCGTGCGCAACAGCCTCGACCTGCCCGTTCACGTGATCATGAGGGCGTCGCCCGACAATCCGAGGCTCGCTGTCGAATCGTCAGAGCTCACCGAGATTCCCGCAGAGACCCAGCAGGCCATCTCCATTCCCGTGACGGCTCGGCTCGGCAACGGCGACGTCAACCTCCGGCTCAATCTGTACACGGCCGAGGGCGTCTCGCTCACCGAGAGCTCGACGGTCCCCGTCACGGTACGAGCGGACTGGGAGCGCATCGGCACGATCATTCTGATTGCCGGGGTCAGCCTGCTGTTCATCTTCGGCGTCATCCGCACGGTTCTGCGACGTCGCCGGGAGCATGCGGCCGCCGACACGCAGGACAGCGCGTCGGACGGCGATGAGCAGGCAGCAGATGACGCATCTCGTCCCGAGGCGCCGGCTCCGGACGAGCCACCGACGGAGCGCGAAAGTGACTGACGCCGAGAACGACGGCCGCGAGTCCATCGGCCGTGCGAGCATCTTCCTGGCCTCAGGAACTGTGGTGTCACGCCTCCTGGGCTTCGCCAAGGCCGTGCTGCTCGCCATGGCGATCGGAAGCGTTGGCAGCGCTGGCGCCGACGCGTTCGGTGTCGCAAACCAGCTTCCCAATCAGATCTACTCGATCGTCGCGGGCGGCGTACTGAGCGCCGTTCTGGTGCCGACGATCGTGCGAGCCATCGTGGGAGAAGACCGCGGGCGCGCGTACATTAACAAGCTGCTCACGGTCGCCCTCGTCATCCTGATCGCCGTGACGCTCGTCGTTACTCTCGCTGCCCCGTTCATTGTGAACCTCTACCTCAGCAGCGGCGATATCGACCCGGATGCACGCGCCCTCGCCACCGCATTCGCGTACTGGTGCCTTCCGCAAGTGCTGTTCTACGGGCTCTACTCGCTGCTTGGCGAGATCCTCAACGCCCACAAGCTGTTCGGTCCATTCACGTGGGCACCAGCGGTCAACAACGTGATTGCGATGGCGGGACTCATCGCCTTCATGGTGATCTTCAGGGCGGATGCTGCGGGAACGCGTCTCGTCACAGAGTGGACCGACGGCATGATCCTGGTTCTCGCGGGATCCGCGACAGCGGGCATCGTCGCTCAGGCCCTCATCTTGTTCTTGTTCTGGCGCCGCATCGGGCTCTCATATCGGCCGGACTTCCACTGGCGCGGTATCGGCCTCCGAGCGACGGGCAAGCTCGCAGGGTGGACGTTCGGCTCTCTTCTGCTGACGCAACTGGGTGGTCTCATTCAGACGAATGTGGCGATGCTTGCGTCCGGCCATGGCGCGTCGACGGCCACGCTGCAGAGCTCGTGGCTCATCATCATGCTCCCGCACTCGGTCATTGCGGTCTCTGTCGCCACCGCGTACTTCACGCGAATGGCCGAACACGTGAACGCGGGCCTCATCGAGACCATGAAAGAAGATGTCGCTCGGGCCGCCAGGCAGATCACCCTGCTGATCGTGCTCGCGGGCGCCGTCATCGCGGTCGTCGCACTGCCGTTCTCGAGCCTCTTCACCGGAACTCTGCCGCAGGCAGGCCAGATGTCGATCGTTATTCTGGCGTATCTCGGAGACCTTCTCCCCTTCACACTTCTCTTCGTCGTGCAACGCACGTTCTACGCTCTCGGAGACACGCGAACGCCGTTCCTCTCCACCGTGGTGCAGTCATCGCTGTTCATCGCGCTCGCGCTGTCGTGCTCTCTGCTGCCGCGCGAGTGGATCGGCGTCGGTCTCGCTGTTTCGATCTCCGTCGCCGGTACGGCACAGCTCGTCGTCGGCTACCTCTTCCTTCGTCGCAAGATCGGCGGTCTCGGTGCCCGGCCTGTCCTGCTCGCGATCTTGCGGTTCATTCTCGCGGCGCTGCCGGCCGCCGGCGTCGGCTGGCTCATCACGTGGGCTCTCGGCGCCACCGTCGAGGGCGGCTTCGCTGTCGGCTCCGCGCTCGGTGCTATCGCGACGATGGCGATCGTGGCCACTGCGATGGCCGTCGTCTATTTCGGCATCCTGATCGCTCTGCGCACTCCTGATCTCAGGGGTGCGCTCGCTCCGCTCAAGCGTCGCCTCGGTCGATAGCGTCTCTCGCCGCATCCGTAACCGTGCTACGTGGTTACACGGGATGCTGAGAGGGGCAGAACGCTCGACGTCAACCCAGATTCACCTGGAATAGTTGCTGACTACACTGTGTTCTATTCGACAGAACGTCAACGTCAGGAGACTTGGTGCACAACGTCATCATCATTGGATCCGGCCCCGCCGGCTATACGGCGGCGATCTACGCAGCGCGGGCAGAGCTCGAGCCGATCGTCATCGCCAGTTCTGTCGAAGCAGGCGGCGAGCTCATGAACACGACAGACGTTGAGAACTTCCCCGGTTTTCCCGAGGGCATTCTCGGACCGGAACTCATGACCAAGATGCAGGCTCAGGCCGAGCGCTTCGGCGCACAGGTCGTCTACGACGACGTCGACTCCGTTCAGCTCGACGGCCCCGTCAAGACTGTCAAGACCATGCTTGGCGACACCTACGAAGCGCGTTCCGTCATCGTTGCGACCGGCTCGGCCTACCGCAAGATCGGGCTTGACGACGAAGAGCGCCTCTCTGGCCGCGGAGTCAGCTGGTGCGCCACGTGCGATGGTTTCTTCTTCAAAGGCAAGACCATCGCCGTCGTCGGCGGGGGAGACTCCGCCATGGAAGAGGCGACGTTCCTCACGCGCTTCGCAGAGAAGGTCTACATCGTCCACCGCCGCGACAGCCTTCGCGCCTCCAAGATCATGCAGGAGCGTGCGCTCAGCAACCCCAAGATCGAGTTCGTCTGGAACAACGAGGTGGTGGGAATCAGCGGAGAGGATGCTGTCACAGGCCTGACCCTGCGCAACACGGTCGACGGCGCTGAGTCTCACCTCGATGTTCAGGGTCTCTTCGTCGCGATCGGAAACGATCCCCGCACCCACCTCGTGCACGGCCAGCTCGACCTTACCGACGAAGGAACGATCGCCGTTGACGGACGGTCCTCCAAGACAAACCTCGCCGGTGTTTTCGCCGCGGGTGACGTCATCGACCCCACCTACCGCCAGGCAGCGACCGCGGCGGGCAGCGGAACGGTCGCCGCCCTCGATGCCGAGCATTACCTCGCGTCTTTAGATGAAGCCGGTGAACCTGACACCGGTGTCGACCAACTTGCCGGTCACGTCGCCTGACGCCGACCGACAGCATCCGCTGTACCCAAGATGAAGGAGACACAATGACCGCTCGCGCAGTAACTGAGCAGACTTTCGAGGCCGAGGTCTTGAAGTCTGAGAAGCCCGTCCTCGTTGACTTCTGGGCGGAATGGTGCGGACCGTGTCGCATGGTTTCGCCGATTCTCGACGAGATCGCTACAGAGAACAGCGACAAGATCGACATCGTCAAGGTGAATGTCGACGAGAACCCCAACCTTGCCATGCAGTACCAGATCACCTCGATTCCCGCCATGAAGGTCTTCAGCGGGGGAGAGGTGGCGACGACTGTCATTGGCGCCAAGCCGAAGCCGGCCCTTGAGGCCGACCTCGCCGCCTACCTCGCGTAGCCGACGAGACCTTATCGACCCGTCCGGCTACGCCGGGCGGGTCGATTTTCGGTTAAGCGCGAGTGCAACGCGGCCCGTGGCCAGGGGCACCTGCGACTACCATGATCAGAGAGAAGAAACGGATTCACGTGACACAACAAGGCCGACCCAGCTCATCCGGAAACAACCTCGATCCCTGGTATTCCAGCTACGCCGCGCGCGCCGCCGGTCTTGCCGCGAGCGAAGTGCGGGCTCTGTTCGCTGTCGCCTCGCGCCCGGAGGTCGTGTCGCTTGCGGGGGGCATGCCCTACGTCTCTGCACTTCCCGAAGATCTCGTCACCGGTGCGATGGACCGCGTCATGCGTGAGCAGGGCCCGACAGCCCTGCAGTACGGATCGGGGCAGGGCGTCCCCGCCCTTCGTGAGCAGATCCTTGACGTCATGGCTCTCGAGGGCATTTCTGCCAGCGCCTCTGACATTGTCGTCACGACCGGAAGCCAGCACGCCCTCGAGCTGTTCAGCAAATTGTTCCTCGACCCCGGCGACGTCGTCATTTCAGAGGGACCGAGCTATGTCACGGCGATGGTCATCTTCAAGAGCTATCAGGCCGAGATCTCCCATGTTCCTATGGACGACGACGGTCTCGAGCCCGAGGCACTCAGGCAGCGCATTGCGGCACTCAAGGCCGAGGGAAAGCGCATCAAGTTCCTCTACACGATCCCCACGTTCCACAATCCGGCGGGAGTAACCCTCGCGGAGAGCCGGCGCGCGGAGATTCTCGAGATCGCGAAGCAGAACGACATTCTCGTGCTCGAAGACAACCCGTACGGCTTGCTCTACTTCGACAAGGAGCCCCCGAAGGCGCTGCGTTCTCTCGACGAAGACGGCGTCGTGTATCTCGGCACCTTCTCGAAGACGCTCGCCCCGGGGTTCCGCGTCGGCTGGGCTCTCGCACCGCATGCGATCCGCGAGAAGCTCATTCTGGCGAACGAGGCGGCCATCCTCTGCCCGTCTTCGTTCAGCCAGCTCGTCATCTCGGAGTACTTGGCCAGCGCGGATTGGAAGGGGCAGATCGAGACGTTCCGCGGCGTGTACCGCGAACGCAAGCAGACAATGATCGCCGCTCTCGAAGAGCATCTTCCGATGTGCACGTGGACCGATCCGAACGGCGGGTTCTACGTGTGGCTGACGCTGCCCGAGGGGCTTGATTCCAAGGCAATGCTTCCGCGCGCGGTGAAGGAGCTCGTCGCGTACACACCGGGAACAGCCTTCTACGGAGACGGGGGAGGCGCCCAGAACATGCGGCTCTCGTTCTGCTATCCGACGCCGGAGCAGATCCGCGTGGGAATCAGACGCCTGGCGAACGTCGTCAACGGCGAGCTCGACTTGCTGCAGACGTTCGGCGGCTCCGGCTCTCTCCCCGGCCGAGCATCATCATCGAACTACAATGCCCCTCCGCCCAACATGTCGTGAATCTCAGATTGGAAGAATACCTGATCATGACGGATAAATCTGCACTCGACATCGCTGTTCTCGCTGGTGGCATCTCCCACGAGCGCGACGTCTCTCTTCGTTCTGGCGCTCGACTGTCCGACGAGCTGCGTCGTGCGGGTCACCGGGTAACGGTACGTGAGCCGAATGCGACACTGTTCGAAGACTTCGCTGCATCCCCTCCCGACGTTGTGTGGCCCGCACTGCACGGCGCAAGCGGAGAGGACGGCGCGCTCCAGGCCCTGCTCCGTGGGCGAGGCATTCGCTACGTCGGCTCGCACTCCGAGGCAGCGGGTCTCGCGTGGTTCAAGCCGACGGCGAAAGTGCTCGTCGACCGCGCGGGTTTCGCAACGCCTAAGTGGCTCTCACTTCCACAGGAGACGTTCCGGGAGCTCGGTGCGGGAGGCGTGCTCGGGGAAGTGCTCGCCGGAATCGGCACACCAGCTGTGGTCAAGCCGGCGCAAGGTGGATCGGCCCAGGGCGTGACCATTGTCGACGACTCGAGCGTTCTGCCGCGCGCGATGGTCGATGCGTATACCTACTCCGACACCGCTCTCGTCGAGCAGAAGGTTGACGGGGTCGAGCTTGCCATCGCCGTCGTCGATATGGGCGACGGCCCCCAGGCATTGCCGGCTGTCGAGATCGAGCCGGTCTCTGGAGTGTACAGTTTTGAAGCGCGGTACAACGCGGGGGAGACCATGTTCTACGCTCCTGCGCGCGTTGACGACGACCTTGCCGCTCTCGCCACGTCGACGGCCGTCAACATCCACAAGCTTCTCGGTCTGCGACACATCTCGCGCATCGATGTGATCGTGGATGCTGAAGGGACGGTCTGGTTCCTCGAAGCGAACATGCTTCCCGGCCTCACCGAGACCTCCCTCGTCCCGCAGGCCATCGAGGCTGCGGGGCTCACACTGAGTGCGGTATACAGCACGCTCGTCCACAGGGCGATGACTGACTGAGAAGCAGCCTGCTCATCATACAAAACGGGCGGTGGATGTGATCCACCGCCCGTTTTCAATGCTCTCGCACCGGTTTCTGTGTCAGCCACTATACGGGTCTTCCCCGATCTCTTCCAGAATGCGGTTGAGGTCGCCGATCGTGGCGAAGTCAACGACGATCTGGCCCTTCTTCGAACCGAGAGTCACCTTGACGCGCGTATTGAGACGGTCACCGAGCCGTTCGCCGACCGAGTCGAGCTGACCGCGACGCGCCCCAGGTTTGGGCTTCGGGCGGCTGCTCGCCGTCATGCGCTTCGCCGCCTCTTCCGCCGCGCGCACGGAGAGGTCTTCGTTCACGATCTTCGCGGCGAGCCGTTCCATCAGGTCGGGCTCGCTTACCGAAAGGATCGTACGGGCGTGACCAGCACTGAGAACACCAGCCGCGACTTTTGACTGCACGGCCGTCGGCAGACGGAGAAGCCGGATCGTGTTGGTGATCTGTGGACGCGATCGTCCAATGCGATCGGCGAGCTGCTCCTGCGTGATCCCGAAGTCCTCGAGCAGCTGCTGATACGCCGAGGCTTCTTCGAGTGGATTGAGCTCTGACCGATGCAGGTTCTCGAGCAGTGCGTCCCGCAACATCGCGTCGTCGGACGTGTCCTTGATGACCGCGGGAATGCTGTCGAGTCCCGCTTCCTTGGCGGCACGCAAACGGCGCTCGCCCATGATCAGCTCGTAGACGCCCTTCTCGGCGTCGTGAGTCCGGACGACGATGGGTTGGAGCACACCGAACTCGCGGATGCTGTGCACGAGTTCAGCGAGGTCGTCCGGATCGAAGTTGCGTCGAGGCTGGTTGGCGTTGGGAATGATGTCGCTCGGGCTCAATCCCACCAGCTGCGCGCCGGGAACCGCCTTGAGGTCCGCCTGCTCGTTCGATTCTGCTTGAGCCGTCGACTCGACGTTGATGGAGCGAGCCGTGTCCGGAAAGAAGACGTCGACGGGGCGCTCCGTTGACGCACCCTCCGACTGCGTGGGGATCAGGGCGCCGATACCTCGACCCAGTCCTGTTCGCCGAGTTGCCATTAGTTGTCTTCCTTCTTCTGAGTCGCTTCGCGTCGCGCTATTTCTGCCGCCGCTTCAAGGTACGAGACGGCGCCGATGCCGCTGGGATCGTGGCTGATGACAGTCTGACCGAAGCTCGGTGCTTCCGAGATCCGCACCGCGCGCGGAATGACAGCGTCCAGCACTTCATCGGGGAAGTGCGCGCGCACGTCTTCAGCGACCTGATTCGCGAGATTGGTGCGTGAGTCGAACATCGTCAGAAGTATCGTCGACAGATGCAGCACCGGATTCAGGTGTTTCTGAATGAGGTGGATGCTGTTGAGAAGCTGACTCAGGCCCTCAAGCGCGTAGTACTCGCACTGGATGGGGATCAAGACCTCTGTCGCTGCAACGAATCCGTTTATTGTGAGAAGTCCAAGTGACGGCGGGCAGTCGATGAAGATGTAGTCCCAGGGCGAGCTATTCGCGTCGGCCCGCTTCACGAAGTCGTCGAGAGCGGTACGCAGCCGATGCTCGCGGGCCACCTGTGAGACCAGTTCGATCTCCGCGCCCGCAAGATGGATCGTTGACGGAACACAGTAGAGCGAATCAAACTCCGGGCTCTTCTGGATCACATCTTCCATGGGAAAGTCATCGATAAGCACGTCGTACACGCTTGGGACCTCCGACGTGTGGTCCACTCCGAGGGCGGTCGAAGCATTCCCCTGAGGATCAAGGTCGATGACCAGAACCTTGAGACCGTGCTTCGCGAAAGCGGCAGCAATATTGACGGTCGTGGTGGTCTTGCCCACTCCGCCCTTCTGATTCGAGATCGTAAAGATTCTCGTCGAGTCAGGGCGGCGCACGGAGACCTCCGAAATGGACTTTCGGCGCTTCGTCAACGCTGCCAGCTCACGGGCCAGGGGAGTGGACTCATCGAAGGAGACATCGGTCATGCGAGAGTCACCGCTTCATCCCATGTTTCACGTGAAACCTTCCGTCGAAACCGTACCTACCAACTGTACGCGTTCGGCGCTCACTGCGCATTCTCGTCTGCGAGGACCGCGGACGAGGAGCGCTACACGGGACGATGTTTCACGTGAAACATTCGGCTGCGTAAATTGCCGGGCACCCCTTGTGAGCGGCGATGCTCGGCGTCCGAGGCGCTATTGACAACACCGCCTCTCGCCGGCACAACGCTCAGAATCGCTCCTGTGCAATTCTGACCTTAAAAGACCAGGTAAAGCTTGATATCCAGCTTCGAAGAACAGGGGTGGTTCCGAGCTCAGAGGACGCCGCGGTTGGAAATCTGTGGTCGATATACTAGGAACGCGTTCGGTGGCGCCAGTCGACGCCAATCCGGTACCGTTTTCGCGGAGCCGAGGCCCGTCAGCCTGCCATCCAGCGCCCCTCCTCGCCGGCGCGTACAACAGTGTGACGGAACCCGCCGCTGGGCATCCGGACTGAGTCGCAGGGAGCAAACACGAGAGCGCGGCCCTGCAATGCCCGCGCTAGCGGGACGCTGCCGCGAATGTTTCACGTGAAACATTGCACCAGCTTTTCTCCACACCCTCACGCTGCCTGTGGATAACCCGCGGCCCGGACAAGGAGAGGTCAGTCAGAGAACCGCGAGATTCCGCGCCAGTTCCGCACATTCCACAAGGGGCCGTACAGCAGTGGACAGTTCGAGATATCCACAAGGGAGATCTACGCCCGGACGTTTCCCCTCACGACGCGCGTGGGATCGTCAACGATTCCCTCGCCGACGATCTCGACTCGAACGTCAGAGACTTTGAACTTACGGATTTCCTTGTGAGCGGCATCGATCTCTGCCGCCGCGTTCGCACCCTTCATGAGGACGAGCTCTCCGCCGTCACGCACGAGGGGGGCTGTGATCTTCAGCAACTTCCGAAGTGCGCTGACGGCACGAGCGGTCACCTGGTCCAGGCCGTGATCGAGAACAGCGTCCTCCCCACGCGCTCGCAAGACAGAAACGTTGTCGAGCTCCAGTTCATCAACCTGCTCGGTGAGCCAGGTCACGCGTCGTTCCATCGGTTCGATGAGTGTCAAATGAACATCGGGACGTGCGATCGCAAGAACGAGACCGGGGAGGCCCGCACCCGATCCGACGTCACCAACATAGCCCGGACGCAGAAGCGGACTCACAACACCGCTGTTGAGAACGTGCCGACTCCATAGCCGCGGAAGTTCGAGCGGACCAATCAGCCCGCGCTCCTCGCCATGGCGAGCAAGGTTCTCCGTGAACGCCTGAGCGAGCTCAAGACGATCGCCGAACACGCGTGCAGCGGATGCCGGTTCCGCTTCGACCGTGGGGGAGGGGGATTCCGAGTGATCAGTCATGGTGTTTCACGTGAAACATTCACCGACGAGCGATCACCGTGTGGCGTCCGCGGCCTTCTCCGTGCGACTCAGAAACAAAGCCGCGCTCCGCCACGATGTCGTGCACCAGTTTGCGCTCATAGCTCGACATCGGCGGGAGGTCTGCTTCGGACGAACCATCTTCGATGCGCTTGATCGCCTGGTCGACGAGACGGGTCAGCTCTGCCTGACGAGCATCGCGAGACCCGGCGACGTCAAGGATCACTCGGGAGAACAAACCCGTCTCGTTCTGGACAGCAAGTCTCGTCAGCTCCTGCAGTGCGTTCACAACGTCAGATTTCGCGAGGCGAGAGAGCTCGCCTTCCGGGTCCGACACTGAGACGTATGCGCGCTCGTTGCGCACATCGATGTCGATGTCACCGCCAAGGTCGCAGATGTCCAGCAGCTCCTCGATATAGTCCGCAGCTGCGTCGCCCTCACGGTCGAGAGAATCAGTCGGCTGTTTCTGGTTCATCGTTTCCGACATGTCTACTTCTTCCCCTTGGAATCGCGTGGGCCCGAAGTGGAGCCCGGCTTCTTCTGTTCTTTCGCCTGAGGAACCTGCTTACCCTGCTGTGCCAGCTTCTTGGCGCGGTTCTTTCCGACTGGCTGCTGACGCTGTGCCGGCTTCTTTTCTTCGACGACAATCGTGTCGTCGCCTTTTGCCAGCTTGTCGAGCTTGCCCTTTCGAGCAAGCCGCGCCTCACGCTCACGAGCTGCTTCGGTACCCGGCATGGGCATGTTGCGGATGATGATGAACTGCTGAACCATCGTCCAGATGTTGGAGACGAGCCAGTAGAACATCACGCCGAGGGGGAAGGCGAACCCAGAAAACAGGAAGACGAACGGGAGCAGGTACAGCAGAATGCGCTGCTGCTTGAACATGGGAGACGCCTTCGTCTCCTCAGAGATGTTCTTCGACATGATCTGCAGCTGCGTGAAGAACTGCGATGACGTCATCAGCACGACCATGACTGCCGCGATCACCATCACTCCCACAGCGGGCGGCGTCGCGTTCATCGCGTCTTGGAAACTCGAGTGCAGCGGCGCGACATCGAAGAGAGACGCGTCACCGAACAGAGACGCGAGCTCTTGGTTGAGTGGACCAACACCGCGCTTTCCACTTGCAGCCTCGCGCAGCACGGAGAAGAGAGCGAAGAAGATCGGCATCTGCACGAGGAGCGGAAGACATGAACCCATCGGGTTCGTTCCCGTGTTCTTGTACAAGGCCATGGTCTCGCGACTCATGGCCTCACGAGACATCTGGTCGCGCTTGCCCTTGTACTTGTCCTGGATCTTCTTGAGCTGGGGCGCAACCTCCATCATCTTTCGCTGATTCTTGATCTGCTTCACGAACAGCGGAATGAGAAGGGCCCTCACGACGAGAACGAGGCCCACGATCGACAGCACCCAGGTCAGACCAGCCGCCGGATTCATCCCCACGAACGTGAAGAGAGCGTGGAAGGCAACAAGGATCAGCTCGACCGCCCATTTGAGCGGCCAGAGGATCGTACCGATGATGTCCATGGAGCGATCAGTTCTTTCTGTCTGTGGGGGAGACCACGAACCCGTGACGGTTCAGGGCATAACGGAAGTTCTTCTTTTCAGGCACGTCGTCGATACCGCCTGCCGCCCACGGATGACACCGGAGAATGCGGCGCACACCCATCACGGACCCGATCACGACACCGTGGATCTGAATCGCCCGAAGGGTGAAAGCGGAGCAGGACGGGTAGTACCGGCAGACATCGCCATACAGCGGCGAAACAAGGCGCCGGTATACCTGAAGCAGGGCAACAGCGAGATTGCGTGGAATGAGAAGCACGGTCCGCAGCGCGTCGACGATCATCGCGCCGCCACAGACGCGATTGCGCGAGAAACATCGGCTCGCAAATCATCGAAAGATGCTGTCGATGCCGAAGGTAGTGCGCGAAACACCAGGTCACGACCGATAAGCGGGGTTTCAGGGACCAATTCACCGCGAAGTGCCGAGTACGCGAGCGCCTTCAACCGACGACGCACGCGATTGCGAGTGACGGCATTCCCGACCGTTTTCGCAACAATGAACCCGAATCGTGGGTCGCCACCATTCGGGTTCTTCGTTGCGTATGTCACGGTACTCCTACCAGCGCTGCGTCGACCTCGGCGCACGACGTGCTTATAGTCAGCAGCGCTCGTGATGCGATGAGCCTTGTCGAGCACTGTCGGCCGAGGCCGTCTTACGCGGAGAGCTCTGTGCGGCCCTTGCGGCGACGGGCCGACACAATCGCGCGGCCGGCGCGCGTACGCATGCGGGCGCGGAAGCCGTGAACCTTTGCACGACGACGGTTGTTCGGCTGGAACGTTCTCTTGCTCATCACTTCTCCTGGAGGACACCCGCCGCATCAGTGTGCAACGGGAAAGATTATGCCCGAGCGCAATCGGGCGGCGTCAACTGATTAAAACTACGTTGTCGCGCAGTCCCGGTCAAACCGCGCGATGCCAAAAGGGCAATTATCCACAACTTTCACAGGCTGCAGCGCAACGACACACCGAGTCGCGCCAACCGTCACCGCGCGGAATTTTGCCTTGGCCTCTTCCTCAGACTACCGTGATGTGATCTAGTTATCCACAGCCCCTGCAGGTGACGGCGCGACGACGCGCTTCGGTGGGGTTGAATCGGTGGATAACGCTGTGGATAAATACGGGGGAGTCTATGTCTGACGAGCAGCAGGATGTTGCAGCCACATGGCAGATCGTGCTCGATGCACTCGCCGACGATGAGCGGATCACGCCGCCGCTGCAGGGTTTTCTGAGTCTCGTCGTTCCCAAGGGAATCATGGGCGGAACCTTCTATCTTGAGGTTCCCAACGAGTTCACGGCGGGACAGCTCAATGCGCGAATGAGGGCGCCGATTCTGCAGGCGTTCGCGAACACGATCGAACAGTCTCACGGAGCATCCACCTTCGCCGTCGTCGTGAACCCCGAGATCATCGAGCAGGAATACGACTACAACACCGAATCGCTGCCAGAGCCCCCCAGACCGCAACAACAAGAGCAGCAGCCGTCGTACTCAATGCCGCCCTCGGTTCTGCCCGCAAGGCAAAACGATACGCGGCTGAACCCCAAGTATTCATTCGACAATTTCGTCATCGGGCAATCCAACCGCTTCGCCCATGCCGCGGCGGTCGCCGTTTCAGAAGCACCCGCAAAGGCGTACAACCCGCTCTTCATCTACGGCGACTCGGGCCTGGGAAAAACGCACCTTCTGCACGCCATCGGCCACTACGCCATGAACCTGTACCCCGGAATTCGCGTGCGTTACGTCTCGAGCGAAGAGTTCACAAACGACTTCATCAACTCGATCGCAAACAACCGAGGGCAAGAGTTCCAAGCCCGATACCGCGACATCGACATTCTCCTCATCGACGACATTCAGTTTCTTCAGAACAAGGCCGAGACTCAGGAAGCGTTCTTCCATACCTTCAACACGTTGCACGACCACAACAAGCAGGTTGTGATCACAAGCGACCTTCCCCCCAAGCACCTGACGGGTTTCGAAGACCGCATGCGGTCGCGCTTCGAGTGGGGACTCATCACCGATGTGCAGGTTCCCGATCTCGAGACGCGCATCGCCATTCTGCGCAAGAAGGCGCAAAGCGAGCGCCTGCAGATTCCCGACGAGGTGCTCGAGTTCATCGCCTCGAAGGTGTCGAGCAACATTCGCGAGCTTGAAGGAACCCTGATTCGCGTCACGGCGTTCGCCAGTCTCAATCACACCCCGGTTGACATGGCACTCGTGCAGACGGTACTCAAAGACATCATCACGCTCGACGAAGACAACGTCATCTCGCCGGTCGACATCATCAACACCACGGCCGCCTACTTCAAGCTCACGGTCGATGACCTCTACGGCTCGAGCCGTTCCCAGGCCGTCGCGACGTCCCGCCAGATCGCGATGTATCTGTGCCGCGAGCTCACGAATCTCTCGCTGCCAAAAATCGGCCAGCTGTTCGGCGGGCGCGACCACACCACGGTCATGTACGCGAACAAGAAGATTGGAGACCTCATGCAGGAGCGTCGTTCGATCTATAACCAGGTGACCGAGCTCACCAGCAGAATCAAGCAGGGAAACCGCTGATCCACCGGGGCTTTAATCCGGCCTGTGGATAACTTGTGGAGAAGATCCGGACAACTTCTCTTCACATGGGGAAAAATGGCCCTCAGCTGTGAATGACGGGGTCTCGGCCGCGACAGGTCACAACCGTGTAATTACGCGGATCCCACACCGCTTCAACAACTCACACACGTGTAGTTCCCACAGAAACAGCGGCGTGTCGGGACTTATCCACAGTTTCCACAACGGTTAAGCCGATTAAGAGAATTACTTAAAGAACGTTCACGCGGGAACCTTCGCCGCCCGACGCCGTTTCGGCGAATGACACGTTTTGCCCGAGCGATGTGGGGCTAGCATGGTGTGCGACTTGTCCATCGAGTTCGACAGGGGTACCAGGTGCGATTCAGCGTCAACCGCGATGTCTTGAGTGAGGCCGTCTCATTCGCCGTCAAACTGCTGCCGCAGCGAACGACGCTGCCCATTCTCAGCGGCGTGCTGATCGAGACCACAGACGCAGGGCTGCGTCTGTCGAGCTTCGACTACGAGGTCTCTTCGCAAACCGAGATCGATGCTGATGTCGACGAAGAGGGAACGATCCTCGTCTCGGGCCGTCTTCTCGCCGATATTGCCAGCAGACTGCCCAATGCTCCAGTCAACTTCACGACTGACGACAACAAGATCCTCGTCACGTGCGGCTCCGCGAACTTCACTCTGCTCTCGATGCCGGTCGAAGAGTACCCGACGGTTCCCCAGGTCGAAGGCCCCACCGGACTTGTTCCCGGCGAGGAGTTCGCTACCTCTGTCGCACAAGTCGCCGTCGCAGCATCCCGTGACGATGTCACTCCGGTGATCACGGGCGTGCAGCTCGAAGTCAATGACAACAGCCTCGGCATGGTCGCGACTGATCGCTATCGCGTTGCCGTTCGCGCCATCGACTGGGATGGAAGCGACATCACGAGCGATGAGCCCCTCACGGCGCTCGTTCCGGCTCGCACACTGCAGGAGGTCGGAAAGACCTTCGGTCATAACGGCAACATCTCGATTTCCTTCGCTCACAAGGACGACCGCGAGCTCGTCTCGTTCTCCGTCGATCGCAAGACAGTGACATCGCTGCTGATCAAGGGCTCCTTCCCTCCTGTGCGACGTCTCTTTCCTGAGAACGTCGACAACTATGCCGTCATCAATACATCTGAACTGATCGAAGCGGTGCGTCGCGTTTCACTTGTTCTCGAGAGAGAGGCCGCTCTGCGCTTCTCCTTCAGCATCGACGGATTGACGATGGAAGCCGTCGGCTCAGAGCAGGCTCAGGCATCTGAATCCGTCGACGCCCTGCTGACCGGAGAAGACATCGTTCTCTCGCTCAAACCGTCGTTCCTCATCGACGGGCTCAACGCCGTGCGCAGCGAATTCGTTCGGTTCTCGTTCACGAAGTCTGAGAACACGAACAAGCCCGGACCGATGCTGATCACGAGTCAGTCATCGAAGGACCAGCCCGGAGCAGACAGCTACAAGTACCTGCTGCAGCCAAACCTGCTGCTCCGCTGACTCGCGGAGCGGCTGACGAAAGGGGAGTGTCATGCACATTGGACTTATCGGACTCGGCCGCATGGGCGGAAACATGCGCACACGATTGCGCGCCGCCGACATTGAGGTGACTGGATACGATCCGAACCCCGACGTCAGTGACGTGACAAGCGTCGACGAGATGATCGCGGCGCTGCCAACGCCGAGAACCGTCTGGGTGATGGTGCCCGCGGGACAGATCACGGATACCGTCATCGAGGAGCTTGCCGAGAAGCTCGAGCCGGGTGATCTTGTCATCGACGGCGGCAACAGCAAGTTCACCGATGATCTTCGACACGACAAGGCGCTCGACGAAAAGGGCATCGACTACATCGATGCGGGAGTTTCCGGCGGCGTCTGGGGACTCGACAACGGGTACGGCCTCATGGTCGGCGGGCCGACGGACCAGGTTGAGCGCGTGATGCCGGTGTTCGATGCGCTGCGTCCCGACGGACCGCGCGATGAAGGCTTCGTTCACGCGGGCGAGGTCGGGGCGGGCCACTACGCGAAGATGGTCCACAACGGCATCGAATACGCGCTCATGCAGGCATATGCCGAGGGCTTCGAGCTTTTGGAGAAGCGCAGCGATCTTCTCAAGGACGTTCCCGGCACGTTCAAGGCGTGGCAGCGCGGAACCGTGGTTCGGTCATGGCTGCTTGAGCTGCTCGTTCGCGCTCTCGACGAAGACGACGATCTTTCGGAGATCGAAGGCTATGTCGAGGACTCCGGAGAAGGTCGGTGGACGATTGAGGAGGCGATCATGAATGCCGTTCCCGTGCCCACGATCTCGGCGTCGATCTTCGCGCGCTTCGTCTCGCGCCAGGACGACTCGCCCGCCATGAAGGCCGTCGCTGCGCTGCGTCACCAGTTCGGCGGACACGCTGTGAAGAAGTCCGAGGACTGACAGCATCCGTCATCTGCGTGGCGTGAGCTTCGTCAGGCGCACCGCCTACGATGGAACGCGTGATCGTCACGCACTTGAACCTCAGCGATTTTCGCAATTATGCGACCGCTGATGTGGCGCTTCACCCTGGCGCGAATCTCTTCATCGGGCGGAACGGGCAGGGAAAGACCAACCTCGTCGAGTCGCTCGGGTACCTCTCGACACTGGGATCGCATCGGGTATCGAGCGACAAAGCGCTCATTCGCGCCGGACAAGACGCCGCGATCGTTCGCGCGAAGCTCCACCACGCGGGCAGGGACATGCTCGTCGAAGTGCAGCTCAATCGATCTGGTCCCAATCGGGCGCAGGTGAATCGCGGCAGCATCAAACCGCGGGAGCTGCCACGATACTTCTCGAGTGTTCTGTTTGCGCCTGAAGACCTGGGCATCGTCCGCGGTGATCCGGGGGCCCGACGGCGCTTTCTCGATGAGCTTCTCGTGCTGCGATCGCCGAGGCTCGCGAGCGTGCTGGCCGACTACGACCGAACGCTCAAGCAGCGCAACACGCTGATGAAGTCCGCACGCGCTTCGGGACTTCGCGGCGCCCAGCTCAGCACCCTGGAGGTCTGGGACGACAAACTCGTCACGCTCGGAAGCGAGATCATCGACGAACGAATCGCTCTCGTCGACGCCCTGCGCGCACCTCTCGCGGAGGCGTACGCTCACGTTGTCGACGCAGACCACAGGCCAGGGCTTGAACCGCTCCTCTCGATTTCGGGGCGGGATGCTGAAGATGACGACGCCGAGCAAGCGGCAGCGTCGGCGACAGCATCCGCAAATCTGTCGACGGCCGAGACGTTCCAAGGAGCTCTCGTGGCGCGCAGGTCGCAAGAACTCGAACGTGGTCTCACGCTTGTGGGCCCGCATCGGGATGACGTGCTCTTCTCTCTCAACGATCTTCCCGTGAAGGGCTACGCAAGTCACGGCGAATCGTGGTCATTCGCGCTCTCGCTCAAGCTGGCGTCGGCGGAACTGCTGCGGCGTGACTCGTACTCGGGCGATCCGGTACTGATGCTCGACGACGTCTTCGCTGAGCTCGATAAGGGGCGTCGCTCGCGCCTGGCCGAAGCCGTGGCCGGTTTTGAGCAGGTGCTGATCACGGCCGCCGTGATCGAAGATATTCCGGAGCAGCTCACCGCGCACACCGTTCATATCTCGGCGGGAACGATCGTCGATGGCTGAGAGAGAGACCGAATCGACGCGGGTCTACCTGCGTTTCAAAGAGATCTTCGGCGGGCGCCGTCGCGGCGCCGGCCGGCGAAAGCGCGGTGGTGACGACGGTCCGTCGAGTATCCCGTTCGGTTCTGGCCGGGATCCCAAAGGGATTGGCGACGTCATGAATACCCTGACGGACAGGCTCGGGTGGGACTCGACGCTGTCTCAAGCAGAGCTCATCAACAGGTGGGCCGAAGTGGCTGGAGAGAGCACTGCAGCACACTCCGAGCCGGTCGGGATCGAGGGCGGGATGCTCACGGTGAAATGCGATTCGACGGCGTGGGCGACGCAACTGCGACTCATGCGGGTCGAGATCATGAATCGCATCGCGACGTCGTTTCCCGATGCGGGTATCGACAGCATCCGTTTTCAAGGCCCCAACGTCCCATCGTTCAAACGCGGCCCTAGATCGGTTCAGGGCCGCGGTGTGCGCGATACCTACGGTTAAGGTGACAAATCTGGTGGATATTGACGAGAAAGGCGCTCAAACGGGCGTTGAGCGCCTTTTTCTCAGTCTCATTTGGTAGACTCAGACGTCGAATTCGCGACGGTTTGGAGTCCATTTTCTATGTCATCAGAACCGAAGAGCGGCGAGGGCACGAACGATTACGGCGCTGACGCCATTCAGGTTCTTGAGGGGCTCGAAGCAGTTCGCAAACGTCCGGGAATGTACATCGGATCGACGGGCCCGCGCGGCCTGCACCACCTGGTGTACGAGATCGTCGACAACTCCGTTGACGAGGCACTCGCCGGGTACTGCGACACGATTAATGTCACGATTCTCAAGGACGGCGGCGTGCGCGTCGTCGACAATGGGCGCGGCATTCCTGTCGGCATCCACGAACGCGAAGGCATCTCAACGGTTCAGCTTGTTCTGACCGTTCTGCACGCCGGCGGAAAGTTCGGCGGCGGGGCATACGCGGTCTCGGGCGGTCTGCACGGTGTCGGCAGCTCCGTTGTGAACGCGCTGTCCACGCAGCTCGATGTCGCTGTGAGCCAGCTGGGGAACGTCTACCGCCAGACCTACAACGATGGTGCTCCGCAGGGACCGCTTGAGAAGGGGGAGGCGACAGACGAGACCGGCACGTCGATCACGTTCTGGCCGAGCGCCGAGATCTTCGAGACGACCGACTTTGACTACGACACCCTGCGCACGCGCTTTCAGCAGATGGCGTTTCTCAACAAGGGACTTCGCATCAGCTTGCGCGATGAGCGACCGAGTAGGGAGCTCGACGATCCGGATCCCGACACCGGCGTCTTCTCTGTTGCCGACGATGATGCCGAAGGCGTTGATTCTGCGTCGGAGTCGACGCAAGAGCGCAAGGTTCCGCACGAGGTCTTCTACTACGAGCGTGGTCTGGTCGACTACGTCGAATTTCTCAACAAGGCGAAGCGCGGTGACCTCGTCAACGACGACATCATCTCGTTCGAGAGCGAAGACAGCGAGCGCAAGATCGCGCTTGAGGTCGCGATGCAGTGGACCACGGCGTACACCGAGAGCGTGCATACCTACGCGAACACCATCAACACGCACGAGGGCGGAACCCACGAAGAGGGTTTCCGTGCCGCGTTGACGACGCTCATCAACCGGTACGCGCGCGACAAGGGCATCCTCAAAGACAAAGACGAGAACCTCTCGGGCGACGACGTGCGCGAGGGGCTCACCGCCGTGCTCTCGGTGAAGCTTGGTGAGCCGCAGTTCGAGGGCCAGACGAAGACGAAGCTCGGCAACACCGAGGCAAAGGCTTTCGTGCAG
Source organism: Paramicrobacterium agarici (assembly GCF_002563955.1). Lineage (NCBI taxonomy): Bacteria > Bacillati > Actinomycetota > Actinomycetes > Micrococcales > Microbacteriaceae > Paramicrobacterium > Paramicrobacterium agarici. The sequence goes on along the minus strand of NZ_PDJE01000001.1, from coordinate 568,138 downwards.
AAGGTCGTCTGGGACGAGCTCGGTGACTGGCTCGACCGCAACCCGATCTCGGCGAAAGAGATCATTCGAAAGGCCATTCAGGCAGCATCCGCTCGTCTTGCTGCTCGCAAGGCGCGTGAGACGGCGCGGCGCAAGGGGCTTCTCGAGGGCGGCGGCATGCCGGGCAAGCTCAAGGACTGCCAGTCGAAGGACCCGACGGTCAGCGAGATCTTCCTCGTCGAGGGAGACTCGGCCGGCGGCTCGGCGACGCAGGGCCGCAACCCCGACACGCAGGCGATTCTTGCGTTGCGCGGAAAGGTGCTCAACGTCGAGAAGGCGCGGCTCGACCGTGCACTCGGCAACGCCGAGATCCAGGCGATGATCACCGCGTTCGGCACAGGGATCGGCGAGGACTTCGACGGCGACAAGGCGCGGTACCACAAGATCGTGCTGATGGCGGATGCTGATGTCGACGGACAGCACATCACGACGCTCCTGCTCACGCTGCTGTTCCGGTACATGCGCCCGCTCATCGAGATGGGCTACGTGTATCTCGCGCAGCCGCCGCTGTTCCGACTGAAGTGGTCGAACGCTCCGCACGACTACGTGTACTCCGACCCCGAACGTGACGCTCTGCTGGCCGATGGCCAGGCCAACGGCAAGCGCATCCCTAAAGACAATGGGATTCAGCGGTACAAGGGTCTCGGCGAGATGGATTACAAGGAGCTCTGGGACACCACGATGAACCCGGAGACGAGAACGCTTCGCCAGGTCACCCTCGACGATGCAGCAGCAGCTGACGAGATTTTCTCCATTCTGATGGGCGAGGACGTCGAGTCTCGCCGCAACTTCATCCAGAAGAACGCGAAGGACGTGCGCTTCCTTGACATCTAACGACGACGTGACTCCAGAGAACGAAGCGAGCGAGGGCGAGTCCTTCGGGTTGCACGGTCGCATCGACCAGGTAGACCTTCAACTCGAGATGCAGAGGTCGTATCTCGACTACGCCATGAGCGTCATTGTCGGGCGAGCCCTTCCCGAGGTGCGCGACGGATTGAAGCCCGTACACCGACGTGTGATCTACGCGATGTTCGACGGCGGGTACCGCCCCGACAAGGCGTTCTCGAAGTGCGCCCGTGTGGTCGGCGACGTCATGGGAAACTTTCACCCGCACGGCGACTCCGCCATTTACGACGCACTCGTTCGTCTGGTGCAGCCGTGGAGCATGCGCTACCCGCTCGCGCTGGGGCAGGGCAACTTCGGGTCTCCCGGAAACGATGGCGCGGCGGCCCCGCGTTACACCGAGACCAAGATGGCTCCGCTCGCGCTCGAGATGGTGCGGGACATCGACGAAGACACCGTCGACTTTCAAGACAACTACGACGGTCGCACGCAAGAGCCTGCGATCCTGCCGTCACGTTTTCCGAACCTTCTCGTCAACGGGTCGGTCGGTATCGCCGTCGGTATGGCGACGAACATTCCGCCGCACAACCTTCGCGAGGTCGCGGCCGGTGCGCTGTGGTCTCTTGAGAACCCGGATGCCTCCCGCGAGGAGCTGCTTGAGGCACTGATGCAGCGCATCAAGGGTCCTGACTTCCCGACCGGCGCTCAGATTCTCGGCGTTAAGGGAATCCGTGACGCCTACCGAACCGGTCGCGGATCGATCACGATGCGCGCTGTCGTCAACGTCGAGGAGATCCAGGGCCGAACCTGCCTCGTCGTCACCGAGCTGCCCTATCAGGTGAACCCCGACAACCTTGCGATCAAGATCGCGGAGATGATCAAGGACGGTCGGCTGAGCGGCATCGCCGACCTGCGCGATGAGACGTCGGGTCGTACGGGTCAGCGACTCGTGATCGTTCTCAAGCGGGATGCTGTCGCGAAGGTTGTGCTGAACAACCTGTACAAGCACACGCCTCTGCAAGAGAACTTCGGCGCCAACATGCTCGCGATCGTCGACGGAGTGCCGCGCACTCTCGCGCTCGACGGGTTCATCTCTGCATGGGTCGCGCACCAGATCGAAGTGATCGTGCGGCGCACCCAGTACCGGCTGAAGAAGGCCGAAGCCGACGCGCACATTCAGCGCGGCTACGTGAAGGCACTCGACGCTCTTGACGAGGTCATTGCGCTCATTCGCCGTTCGCCGACCGTCGATGAGGCGCGTGAGGGGCTCATTGAGCTGCTCGACGTCGACCAGCTTCAGGCCGACGCGATTCTCGCGATGCAGCTGCGTCGTCTCGCTGCGCTCGAGCGCCAGAAGATCATCGATCGGCTCGCCGAGATCGAGCGTGAGATCGCGGAGTACAAGGCGATCTTGGCCGATGAAGGGCGCCAGCGCTCCATCGTGTCTGAGGAGCTCAACGAAATCGTCGGCCGCTTCGGCGACGACCGTCGCACCGAGATTCTCTACGGCTACGACGGCGACATGTCGATCGAAGACCTCATTCCCGAAGAGGAGATGGTGGTCTCGGTGACACGCGGCGGTTACGTCAAGCGCACGCGCAGCGATAACTATCGCTCGCAGCACCGCGGTGGCAAGGGTGTTCGCGGAGCCCAGTTGCGGGCAGACGATATCGTCGAGCACTTCTTCGTGACGACGACGCACCACTGGCTGCTGTTCTTCACGAACAAGGGTCGGGTGTACCGCGCGAAGACCTACGAGCTTCAAGAGGGCGGCCGCGACGCCAAGGGTCAGCACGTCGCCAACTTCCTGGCGCTGCAGCCCGACGAGGAGATCGCGCAGATCCTCGACATCCCCGACTACGAGGCGGCGGAGTACCTTGTGCTCGCGACGCGCTCGGGCCTCGTCAAGAAGACGAAGCTCACCGACTACGACACGAACCGCACGGGCGGCATCATCGCGATCAACTTGCGCGAGGGCGACGAGCTCGTGTCGGCGCTGCTCGTCAACTCCGACACCGACATCATGCTCGTGTCGCGTCAGGGAATGTCACTCCGCTTCACCGCGAGTGACGAAGCGCTGCGGCCGATGGGTCGTTCCACGTCGGGTGTTAAAGGCATGTCGTTCCGTGAAGGCGACGAGCTTCTGTCAGCATCCTGGGTTGAAGATGACACCGATTGGTTCATGTTCGTCGCGACCGAAGGCGGCTACGCCAAGCGCACGCACGTCGACCAGTACCGCCTGCAGAACCGCGGTGGGCTGGGCATCAAGGTGGCCAAATTGCACGAGGATCGGGGCGATCTTGCGGGTGCTCTGATCGTCGCAGAAGACGACGAGGTTTTGGTGGTTCTTGCCAGCGGCAAGGTGGTACGCTCTGCCGTGGCCGAGGTTCCTGCAAAGGGACGCGACACTATGGGAGTGGTCTTTGCGCGATTCGCCGACAATGACCGCATCCTCGCGTTGGCCAAGAACAGCGATAGACAGCTTGAGAATGAGGAGTCAGAAGACGACGCCGAATCCGCTGAAGCGGAGACGGTCGAGTCTGACGGAGCCAAGGCTCCTGATGCTCCGAAACAGGAAGAGTAAGAATGACAAGCGTTGCCGACAAACTGGCTAAGAAGTCAGCGCGAAAGCCGTCGAGTAAGCAGGTGCGACTGAAGCTCGTCTACATTGACTTCTGGTCGGCGTTGAAGCTGTCGTTCCTGATCGCGATCGCGGTCGCCATCATCACCGTGGTCTTCTTCTTTCTGGTATTCACAGTTCTCGATGCGACGGGTGTCTTCGACCAGGTGTCGAGTCTCTACAAGGAGGTCACGGGATCGAAGGAGGGCCTCGAAGCGATCATCGGCCTGGGTCGCGTGATGGGCTTTGCGCTCATTGTGGCGATTCTCAACCTCGTGATCGTGACGGTCCTTGGTGCTCTTGCTGCCGGTTTGTACAACTTGGCTGTCAAGATCACGGGCGGGTTGCTCGTCGGTTTCACGAACAACTGATCGTGACACTCCCGGCATGCCGGAGGGCGGTTTTCGATTGGGAATTCGCGACCATTTCGGGTAATCTCTAATCTGGTCAAAAACGGGGCTATAGCTCAGGCGGTTAGAGCGCTTCGCTGATAACGAAGAGGTCCCAGGTTCAAGTCCTGGTAGCCCCACTTGTGGATGACGCGTTAAACTGTTCATCCCTTTTCGGGGCCTTAGCTCAATTGGTAGAGCGCCTGCTTTGCAAGCAGGAGGTCAGGGGTTCGATTCCCCTAGGCTCCACACTACGATTGCCACTAATCTCGCTAATCGCTTGTGATTGAGATTGGGACTCTCTCCCAGTTCAGAGCAGGTATCGACAGAAGCCGCTGTTTGCGCGCGCTAGAGATCCGCAATCAACTTAGCGGTAGTAATCTGGCCTCGTTCGGTAGTAGTCGTGTTGGCTCCAGTGTGTCCAGGCTGGCCCCGTGATTACGAGGAATCGATCTCACGCCTCAATCGGTGCACTACGCACGATACCGATCGAAACGGTCGGAGAATGCGGAGCACGAAACGCTTTATCGCTGCATGGATCGGTCCATTTGACGGAGGACCTCGCTGCGGGACGTCTACCTCCGCCAGAGAAGGCTCGTGACGGAGTACTGGAAATCTCAAGACCAGCAGGCCCACCGTGTCTGGCGTGAGAGACCGATGCTCTTTCGTCGGCAATCCGCGCGAGGTGGATCTTTCGCAACGACTGGTCGCGGCTTCGGGGCGTGCTAGCGTCGGGCGCAAGGTCGCAGCCGCCAGCGCTGAGCAGGATCGGGAGGGCACTCGATGCAGGGAAATGAGCCGTTCAGGGGTGAGGCCGTGCTCTGGCGCTCTGTTCCTGACGACGCCGTTTCCTACTGTTTCGCGGCGAACGTGATCGAAGCTAACGACCGCCACGTTGCCCTGTACCAGCCACATGGTGCACCGATCCGGCTCCGCACCGGAGCACGTGGAGGACCACGGGGGTCAATCCTCAGGGGAGGTTGGGACGGAGGGCATCAAGAACTTCCGTGGAACGGAGGCCCGAGCGTTCGGGTACACCCGCGAGGCCGGCACTACGCGGTCATTCGTCAATGGGACTCCTCAGCACAACGCTTCGACGGGTGGTACGTGAACCTCGAGCTTGCGTGGCAGCGCTCCGTTGCCGGTTTCGACTCGCGCGACCTGGTCCTCGACATTGTCGCCGAGCGCGACCTTTCGACCTGGCGCTGGAAGGATGAGGACCACCTCGCATGGTCGGTCGAACAACGCATTCTCTCCTCGGCACAAGCACAGTGGATTCGGAACGCGGGATGGCAGGCAGTGGCGGACCTCGATGCACGGACGCCGATCTTTACCGATGATGAATGGGATCAATGGGTGCCGGACGGTTCGTGGCCCTTTCCGTTCTTTGGGGCAGATTGGGCGAGCAAGCCCGCTGTTCAGGAATGGACTCCATAGCGGCGACTGCTCGTATTGTTATCCGTAAATTCGACGAGATGGAGGAGGTCACACCGTGTTGGTGACTGATCCATCCCGTCGACATCAGGACGCACAAGGTGACGGGGACGATCGTGTGCGGAAGAAGGGGCAGCGCGCGGCACTCTTAATTGCCGAGGTGACCCCGATCGCCATGAGCTGTGTGGCTCTCATCGCCATGCTGATTCGGCCGGGGTCTCCCGATTCCCTCACATCGCTGACGATCGCGTTCGGTGACTGGGTACCGACGTGGTTACTCGTTGACATTGTGCTCGCCATCGTTGGATACGTCGCGCTTTTGGCAGCCATACTTCTGGCAGGTCCCATGAGCCCACGGCCATGGCGCGCATCTCGTGTCGTGCTCGCCGCTGCGCTCATACTCGCAGTACCCGCGAGCCTTGTTTGCGTCGCGCTCAGCACCAGCTCGCGATATTCGGTGCTCCCCGGCGAGAGCGCCGACGGGTGCCGCGTCGTCGTTCGCGAAAGCACATTCGTTGTCACGTCGTGGGGAGACGTCGGAATCCTCGAGCCGGGCTCCATGATCGTTGACTGGCGCGGCCAGTATTCGGCCAAAGACGCTTATATGCCGTTCTCTGCTGGCACGTACTCACTTGAGTGGGACGGTAATCGCGCAGAGATCGACCTGTGGGCCACTGAGAGCCAACCAGCATCCTGGTCTGAAGTCGAGCCGAAGCTCGCGTGTACCGGCTGAATTCCGTCTCGGACAGCCGAAACGGCGATGGATTCCGCGCCACGTCAACGACCGCTTGCCGGCGCGAGATCGCGATGCGAGCCTCTGCGCGACCTTGGCGTTGCATTCACATGCGGTAACGATCACCGTCAACGGGTTGAGGATGCTCGAAAGCGATACCTAGTCTGGCCGCAAATGGCAGCTGAGAGTGCAGTTCCACGTTCACGCCGCCTCCACCACAGCAGGAAGGATTGGAGAACCAGATCATGGCAACAAATGAGGCAAGCAAACTGATCAAGCTCAGCGACACTCAGGAAACGATCACGAGCGCCGATGAGGACATTCGAAACTACGATGTCAAGGATCGAGAAGGCGCCGACCTCGGCAAGGTCGACGACTTGCTGATCGACCCAGACGAGAACAAAGTGCGATTCATGGAAGTCGCGTCCGGCGGATTCCTGGGCATCGGACAAGACAAATCGTTCATTCCCGTCGACGCGATTACGGGAATCTCGGAAGACGAAGTTCGCATAGACCAAACACGAAGCACGGTCGCCGGCGCTCCTGCCTACGATCCGGAGCTTGTGAACGACACGTCGTACTATAACGAGGTCTTCGGGTACTACGGATACTCACCGTACTGGACGCCGGGTTACGCATACCCGGCATTCCCCTACTACCGCTACGCATAGGGTGACGGCAGTACTGCTCACTCACGCATCGCCTCGGGCAATGCGTGAGTGAGCACCGACGATCACGGATCTCCGCGGCTTGCACTCCACAGTTTGAGCGCCGAACTATGCATCAGCTGACAACTCCGACATGATTGGAGGAACACTCGGACAACCTGGAGGTCTCATGGAGTTCGCCATCGCGGGCGGCGTCTTGGTGCTGATCGGAATCATCGCGGCCATCGTCGTCGTCGTTCTGATCATCGCTTTGATTGTTGCGAAGATGTGGATCAAAGTCGCTCGTTCCGATGAAGCACTCGTCGTCTCGGGAAAGTCAAAGAAGAACAAAGACGAGTCATCGCTCGCCGTCATCGTCAACGGCAAGGCCCTCGTCAACCCGCTGACACAGCGCCACGAGATCATCTCGCTGCGTTCACGCCAGGTTTCGATGCAGGCTGAAGCACAGTCGTACGACGGCGTCACCCTTGAGGTCGAGGCTGTCGCCATGGTGAAGATCGGGTCGTCGAAGCAGCTCGTGCAGCGCGCGGCCGAACGATTCGCCTCGCAGGACAAGGCGATTGAGCAGTTCACGACAGAACAGCTTGAGGGTGCACTTCGTGGAATCGTCGCCACGCTCGCCGTCGTGAGTCTGATGCGCGACCGCAAGAAGTTCTCAGACCAGATCGCCGCCGACGTGTCGGGAGAGCTCGCTGACCAGGGTCTGATTCTCGACTCGTTCCAGATCAAGGGCATCACCGACGACCTCGGATACATTGCGTCGCTCGGTGCGCCCGAGGTGCAGTCAAAGCGTCAGGCGGCGGAGATCGCTGCAACGAACGCAGAGCGTGCGATTCGCAAGCAGCAGATCACCAACGACGAGGCCAACCTCGTCGAGCAGACGGCGTACGACAAGAACGAGGCGGACTCTAAGGCGCAAGTCGGCCAGGCGAATGCCCGCGCTGAGCAGGCCGAAGCACTCGCCCGTGTGCAGGCCCGTCAAGACGTGCTGCAACAAGAGGCCGAGAACAAGCAGGCTCAGCTGGACGCCGACGTCAAGCGCGTCGCCGACGCCGCCCAGTACGAGAAGGAGCGCGAGGCAGACGCCAAGGCCTACACCCAGGTGAAGGCGGCTCAGGCCGAAGTCGACGTCGCCGAGAGCGAAGCCGAGGCCATCAAGGCACGTGCTGCGGCCGAGGCGGAGTCGGTCCGTCTCGCCGGTGAGGCGAAGGGTGACGCCATCCGTGCCGAGGCTGCAGCGCTTCAAGAGAATCTCGAAGGAGTCATTGCTCAGCGCGCCATCGAGATTCTGCCCGACCTCATGGAGCGGTTCGCGCAGGGTTACTCGAGAATCGGCACCATCAGCGTCATCGGGTCAGGCTCCGATTCGTCGCCCGCGGGCAGTCAGTTCTCGGGAGAGTCGGCATCGGCGATGCGCGGCGTTTTCGAGTCGGTCAAGGAAGCGACCGGCGTCGACCTCGCGAGTGTCATTCAGGGTCGCGTCACAGGCAGCGCCGTCGGCGAGGCCATGCGTGAGTCCTCGGCTTCCACAGCCGACCGGTCTCAGCAGGAGGAGACTCACGTGTCGCCTTCGGCCGAATCGCAGGCAGCTGGCAGCGCGCCAACAGCGACAACAGAGCCGGATGCTGGAGACGCACCGTCTAGCGACAAGTGACGTTGAGGCGGAACCAGTGGGCGGGCGCACAGCGCTCGCCCACTGCTCTGTGCGGCGGTCCCGGCACACGGGGTTCTCGTCAGGATGTGGCCCCGCGGTCGAGAATCTGCTGCGCGAGCGTTTCGGAGAGCCACGACACGTAGTGCGCGATCGGCCACCCGCAGCCCTGGACGGCGTTGACATACATCTCGATGCCCGTCAGCATCCATACCCGATCGACTGCTTCGCGCTGCGACAGGCCGGGACGCAGCGCCGCATGATCGGCGAGTCGGCCGACAAGCGCCGTCAGGGCATCACGCCGGCGAGCGTTGCCTTCTGCAACCATCGTGCTCGCTTCGGCGGTGAGCTCGCTCGCCAGTGTCAGTTCGGGAATGCTCGCGCTGAAGAACTCGGCCGTCCACTGCGCGAACGCGTGCAGAATCACGTGCGGGTCGGACTCGTGTGCAATGCGGTTGCGCCAGTGCGCCGCACGACTCGACTCCTCTATCTGCTCAACGATCGCGCGCGCGACGCTCGCCTTGGAGCCGAAGGTCGCGTAGACCGTCGGCGCTGAGACCCCCGCGCGCTCGGCAATCGCGTTGACCGTCGTCGCCGCGAAGCCGCCGCTGCGGAACAGCTGCCGTGCAGCATCCAGAATCGCCGCTCGTGTCTGCGCGGCACGCTGCTCGCGTACGGCAGAACGGTACTCGCGTGTGGCTCTACTCGGGTGTGCCATGGATCACAACTGCCCATCACGGTTGCATCGCTGAATTGGATATAACATACTATAACCAATTCAGTGAAAGACGGGGGAGATCAATTCATGGCCGAAGAGACACCGGCGGCGAACGCAACCCCGACCATGCGTGGACGAGAAGTCGGAGCGCAAATCGCCGGAGTTTTCGGCACCGTCTTCGTATGGGTGAACTCGGGTGAGACGCTGCCGGTCGTGCGGATTCCCCTCGTGGTGATCGCACTATGCGCGCTCGCCGCGATCATCGTTCTGAGTGTGCGGAGCTATCGCTCGAAGGGGACCGGCCACTCGGATGTCGCTGGCGCCGGGGGAGGGCAGGGTGTCCGCCCGCCCTTCGGCTGGGGGTATTGGGTCGTCGTTGCCATCGAAGCCATTGCCCTGTTCGGCGGCAGCCGCCTGCTGACGGCCTGGGGGCACCCGGAGCTCGGTGTTGCGTGGGTCGCCTTCGTCGTCGGCACGCATTTCTTTGCGCTTGCGCCGATCTTCCGGCTCGCGCGCTTTCACGTTCTGGGCGCAATCGTCACTGCGCTCGGCATCTCCGGTTTCGTGCTGTGGCTCGTCGGCGCGACGTTCGCCATCGCGCTCGTGAGCGGCGTGGCATCGGGGTTCGCACTTCTCGCGTTCGGGCTCGGCGCGTTTGCGTCCCATGGCGCGGTGAGGGCGACGGGCGAGCCTCAGTTCTGATCGCTCGCCGGCGTCTCGGGAAGAAGCGAGAAGAGAGCGCGGGTCAGCCGCCGTCCTGGACCCGGAGTGTTGGTCCAGCCGGACTTCCTGAGGCTGAGTTCGGCGCGCTGCAGAGCCTCTGCGTACTGCGCCGCCTCGTCGTCGGTGAGCCACAGCGTCGATTCGCTGATTCCCACGTAGCTGCCGCTCGACGGCTCGTGTTCTCGAACCGCTTGGAGGCGCTCGCGAAACTCTGACACTGCGATGCTCGTGAGAGCGTCTTGGGCCTCCCATACCCCCTCGGCCTCGCTGCCGTGAATGAAGATCGAGGTCCCCGCCGCCCGCCACGGCCGGGTGCGCGAATCGTTCGCGTCGGGCTTCGATCGCTCAACGAGACCCGCCTTCTCGAGGGCGCGCAAGTGGTAGCTCATGGCGCTCGGGGTCAGTCCCGTGAGCTCCGAGAGCTCCGTGGACGTGTGCGCAAGCTGGTCGGCGAAGAGCAGATTCACGACCCGCTGGCGCGCGGAGTGCGCGAGCACGCGTATGGCCTCGGCATCCCGCAAGTGTATGGGACGACTCGGGATGCCGCTTGCCGCTGCGAGCTGCTCATCGAGGTCGTTGCGAGGCATGTCCCCAGTCTACGCGAGATCTGAAAATTCTCCTTGACATCTCGAGTATGAAGCGTATGCTTCAGATATATGAAGCGCATGCTTCACGTTGAAGGGATAGGGCAATGGACCAGTTCAGCCTCCACGCGATCGAACGTCGCGGTGCAGCGGCGGTGCCCGGGTCTGCCTGTCTCGGTCACCCCGGAACCCGTGAGTACGAGTCGTGGTCGCGAGAATCGCGGATGCTGTTGTCGGCGCGAGAGCAGCGTCGCATGGCACACCTCGAGCGCCGTTCCCGGCGGCTCCGCGCTCGTCTGACTACTCTGGAATCGCGCATTAACGGCGGCACGCCGTCGCGCCCCGCCATCACGGGATTCTGATGGGCAGTCGGGTCTACGCGCTCGCTGCTACGGCAGCATCCGACGTGCTTTGCCTGCGCACCGTGCGCGCACTCCATCGTCCGTCGTCTCTCCCCACGCGAATGGGGTGCGCGAAAGCGCGGGAGATCGTGCCTGACGTCACGACCTCATCAGCAGTGCCCGCAGCGACGATGGCGCCGTGGGCAATCACGAGAGCATGAGTCGTTGAAACGGGAAGTTCTTCGAGATGATGAGTGACGAGAACGGTCGCGACATCTGGTGCGGTGACGGCAAGATCGTCAATGGTCTCGAGCAGTTGCTCGCGCGCCGCGACGTCGAGCCCTGTCGTGGGCTCGTCAAGCAGCAGCAGCCGGGGATCCGCGATGAGAGCGCGCGCAATGAGCGCTCGGCCCCGTTCGCCTTGCGACAGCGTGGGCCACAGGGCGTCCTGTCGAGCAGCGAGGCCTACCTGGTCGATCAGTTCGTGTGCTCGGCGGGTCTCTGCGGCTGACGCACTCCACCGCATCGCAGCTCGATCGTTCCGGTGAGTCCGGTCAGCACGACCTCAGTGACCGACAGTGGAGAGCGAACTGGATGCCGGGGGTCGACGGCCCGATCGCGCGCCGCAGCTGCTGCATGTCGACGCGGCCGAGGCGCTGCCCGAGAATCTCGACGGTGCCGCTCGTCGGGTGCGTCCGTGCGCCGCAGAACCCGAGAATCGTCGACTTGCCCGCTCCATTCGGGCCGAGAAGGGCCCAGTGCTCTCCCGCGTGCGCCGTGAACGAAATGTCGCTCAGAATGTGAGTTCCGTTGCGGGTGAACGAGACGCCGCTCAAGCGGGTCACGGGCTGCATCATACGAAGGGCTCCTTCATGCTGGTCACGTGTGCGCGAATGAGACTCGCGACGACCATATCGCGGGAGACAGTCGGTTCAACGATAGCGGTGCGCGCCACCCGCCGCCGATCACGCTGTTGCGAGCGCCGAGTCGATGAGTGTTTGCGCTGCCGACCGTGCCTGACCCGCTACCGCGGGATCTCGCGAGATCGCTGCTGTGCTCTGAGCTCCCTCGGCGAGAATCGAGAGTTGAGCGGCGAGATCGTCGCTCGCGCCGAGGTCGCGCACAAGCGCGGTCACGTACTGCTGGAACGACGCCTTGTGATCGCGCACGAGCGCGGCGATCTCGGGGTGCGTGCCACCCAGTTCGCCGAACGCGTTGATGAATGCGCAGCCGCGAAAACTTTCGGTCGTGAACCACTCTTCGAGGTACGCGTAGATCGCGAGAAGGCGTTCGCGAGCAGTGTCCGGCGCGGAGGCGACCCGTCCCGTGAGTCCCGATTCCCACTCGCTGTGCTTTCGGTCGAGCACGGCCGTGATGATGTCGTCTTTCGACGGGAACAGGGCGTACAAGCGCCGCAGCGATACGCCCGCGGTCGTGCGCAGTTCGTCCATGCCGACGGCCGAGTACCCCTTCTGGTAGTAGAGATCCTCTGCTGCCGAAAGAATGCGTTCACGCGCCTCTTCTACATTCATATCCCCAGTGTACTTGACACGAGAACGAGCGTTCTTTATATTCGTAACCACGAAACGAGAACGACCGTTCTCACACAGAGATGAAGGAAGAGAATCATGGGCTACATCACCGTTGGCACCGAGAACAGCACGTCGATCGACCTCTACTACGAGGACCAGGGCACTGGGCAGCCGGTTGTTCTGATTCACGGCTACCCGCTTAATGGACACAGCTGGGAGCGACAGACGCGCGAGCTGCTCGACGCCGGCTACCGCGTCATCACGTATGACCGCCGCGGTTTCGGAATGTCGAGCAAGGTGGGCACCGGATACGACTACGACACCTTCGCTGCTGACCTCAACACCGTGCTCGAGGAGCTCGACCTCCGCGACGTCATTCTCGTGGGCTTCTCCATGGGAACGGGCGAACTTGCGCGCTACGTGTCGCGGTACGGTCATGAGCGCGTCGCCAAGCTGGCCTTCCTCGCCTCGCTCGAGCCATTTCTCGTCGCTCGCGACGACAACGAGGGCGGCGTGCCGCAGGAGGTCTTCGACGGCATCGCCGCACAGGCGAAGGGCGATCGCTACGCGTGGTACACGAACTTCTTCGCCGATTTCTACAACCTTGACGAGAACCTCGGCTCGCGCATCAGCCAGGAGGCGGTGACCGGCAGCTGGAACACGGCAGTCTCAAGCGCTCCCGTCGCGGCATACGCGGTCGTCCCGACGTGGATCGAAGACTTCCGCGACGATGTCGAGGCCGTAAGGCAGAGCGGCAAGCCGACGCTCATCCTGCACGGCACCGCAGACAACATCCTTCCCATCGACGCAACGGCGCGAAAGTTCCGCACGCTGCTTCCCGATGCTCAGTACGTCGAGATCGAGGGTGCTCCCCACGGACTCCTCTGGACACACGCCGACGAGGTGAACGCCGTACTTGTGCCCTTCATCCGTGTGTCTAGCGCTTGCCCTCGAGCACCAGCTCGGCGGCCTCATCGACCGTATCGACGATGTGCACACGCGATTCCATGGGCCGGCCCTTGGCGAGCGCCTGCAGCAGCGGCCACGCGGGATACTTTCGCGTCCAGTAGTCGACGCCGACGAGCACCATGTGCGCGACGGCGGATTCGTCGGCGTAATAGTTCTCGCACGCGTCTTGGAAGATCTCTTGAACCGTGCCACCGGCGCCTGGCAGAAACACGATGCCGGCTTGGCAGACCTCGAGCAGAATCGCCTCGCGCTGGGCGTTGTGAAAGTACTTCGCGATCACCGAGGCGAACGCGTTGGGCGGTTCATGGCCGTAGTGCCAGGTCGGGATGCCGAGGGAGTCCGCGCCCTCGGGGTGACGCTCGTGCACATCGAACGCCGCGCGCGCCCATGCACCGATGTCGGGGCGAAAGCGCGGAACGGCGGCGAGTGACTCCACGGCGTCGCCAACAGCATCGTGATCGACCGAAGAGAGGTAGCCGCCCAGATTCGCGGCCTCCATCGCGCCAGGGCCACCGCCGGTCGCCACCGTGTAGCTCTGCCCGAGCAGATATCCGAGCCGGGCAGCATCCGCGTAAGTCTGCTCATCTCTCTTGAGCGAGTGGCCGCCCATCAGGCCGACCAGGTCGCGCTGCGCCACCCATTCGGCCAGCGCGCCATCGATCGCGTGGTCGTGCAGAGCCTCGGCGAGGGTCGCGTCGATGGAGTGGTCTTCTTGCGACCACGCGTATGTGCGAGCATCGAGTGTTCTGTCGTACTCCCGGTTGTCGTAAAGGTCGTGCGGGCTGTACAGCGCCGTGCGATAGGTGTCGACCGGAACGCTGGGCACCTCGGGAAAGACGACAGCGCCTCGTGCTCGAACCGAGTCCTCATCGTGATCCGCGAATGTGCAGCCGAGAAACAGAGCCCCGCCGACGTCGGCAGACCGCAGCTGCTGACTGCGATGCGAGAAGTCGATGGCCATGAGCCGCCACCCTGAAAGCTCGCGTGCTCCCTCGGCCCAGCGGGTGTCGAACTCGTCGAGCGAATCGATCTGCACAATGCGCCCGCGGTTGCGTTTCATGCGTCGAGCCTAGGCGCTCACCCGGTGGGAAGCGCAACATGAGCAGCGTCTTCCCTCGTCACCGAGGCGAAGCGACTACTCGCGGATTCTGCGCGCGATCGGTGCGTGGCTTGATGAATTCTCGGTGAACGCGGAACGCGTGACGGCGGGCTGATGCTCACCTCAGCCGTTCTCAACGCGGCGCCAGAGAGCGGGGTGATCGCGTGTTCTGTCGGGGCCCCGCGAAGCACGAAGCCCTGTTGCCGATGGAGCGAATCCGTTCCAGGTGTGTCCATGATGCTGAATACATCCCTTGACCCCTCATCGGGCCGTTGGTAGCGTGCGGACAAGATCATGTTCCGACAACGCACCGGTGCTGATGAGGGGAGGAACAATGATCTCTCGGTCAGGGGAAGAACGTTCGCTCGTAGCGGGCTTGACACTCTATGCGCTCGTTCTCGCGGCCGTGATGGTTGTATTCCACGTCGTGGTCGTGACCGTCGGTGATGGCACGGTCGACCAGTGGTCGATGCTGGCGCTCGCGGGTGCAGCGCTTACGATCGTGATCGGGGCGCGCGTGATGCGCAAGAACCTGATTAGGCGCCCGTTCGCGTACTTCGTCTTTCACGTTCTGAGCTTCGTTCTCGTCGTGGGCTCCGTTTCAGTGCATGCATTCCTCGCGGGATGGACCGGCTCCATCAGTGGTGGTCTCGTCTGGATGGTCGGATTGTGGAGCATCGGTCTGTTTGTGCACGCATTCGCCTCAATTGCCCGTGGAGGGTTCGCGGATGCTGACGCATGAGCAGCATCTCGTCGTCGACCACGTGCGAATGACGCGGGCGCACAGCCACGCCACCTCGACGCTCGCCGTGATGCTCTTACAGCAGCGTCCACGATGGGCGGGGGAGCTGCGCGACGGACTGTGCACGGCTGTCCTGTCCTGCCGAGCCCGCTCGGCTTCGCCGATCACCTGGTCTTGACGGCTGTCCCACGTCGCCCGGCACTCTCACAGCACCCGAGCTACTTCCGGTCCGTTTGCGCTGCCCTCACAGCATCTGCATTGCTAGGGTTTCGTCATGGGCATGGACATGCGCGTCGCCGCGTACGGCGTCATCATCGACGATGGACGCATGCTGCTGTCGCACTGGAACGAGGGCGGTCGCCAGGCGTGGACACTGCCCGGGGGCGGGCTCGAGCCGGGTGAGCATCCCGCCGACGCGGCGGTGCGGGAGATCCGCGAAGAAACCGGCTACGACGCCAAACTCGACGGGGTTCTCGGTGTTGACTCGATGATCATTCCGGCGGTGGCACGCTTTGCCGCGGGTGCCGACCGGCCACTGCAGGCGCTGCGCATCGTGTACCGAGCCCGCGTCGTCGGCGGCACTCTCACCTATGAACTCGACGGGTCGACCGACTACGCCGAGTGGCACTACCTCGACGCTGTCGAATCACTGCATCGCGTCGAGCTCGTCAATGTTGCCCTGCGCATGCTCGACTGAGCGTGTTCGGCCGCCCCGTTCGTTCATGCGGCCCTCATGTCAGCGATACATGGTCTCTCGCGAACATTTGGGCCGCGCGAATGCACCGGAAGGCAGGCACGCGGATGCTGACGAGGGGCACCGCCCGCAGGCGATACCCCTCGTCGACAGAAGTTCTCAGCTCAGTTGCTGGGCATCGCGTCGTCGTCATCGGCGACCCACAGCTCGTCGTCTGCCCTGAAGGTCTGCCAGACGGCGTAGGCGACACCTGCGGCGGCGATGACGCCAGCGGTCAGCGCAATCGCGCGTCCCGCGCCGGACTTCTTCTTCGGCTCGGGCTCGACGACCTTGCCGAACGCGGCCTTGACGCGCCCGTCGCGGGCGGCGTCACCGAGAGCCATGACCGTGCCAAGCGCGCCGCCGACAGCGGGAAGAACCTTCTTGTCGAAGTTGTGCTTTGCGGCCTTGCGCGCGTCGTACGTGGCAGCATCCACCCGGTGAACGACCGGCTGCAGCTTGTCTTCGTACGCTCGCGCGAGCCGGGGTGCGATCTCGTCACGGCTGTACGCCGAGAGCTGGCGGCTCGCATCACGAGCCACGGAGTTCGCCTGGTCCAGTAGATCCTGCTGCGCAGCCCACAGGGCGTTTGCGTCACCCTTGAGGCGCTTCAGCTGCTTCTTGCGCTTGCGTGTCATGCTCACTGGGGGACCTCCATTGATCTCGTGACAAACGACTCACCCTATCTTGTCACGAGAGGCTGGGAGCGTCACAAGGGGTGGAGCATTCATTATGCAAGAATTGACATATGTCTATTCACACCGCTGTCGCCACGATTCACACCAACTACGGCGACATCAAGGTCAATCTCTTCGGCAATCACGCCCCCAAGACTGTCGAGAACTTCATCGGACTCGCTACGGGTTCGAAAGACTGGACCGACGCGTCGACGGGTGAGACAAAGACGAACGCGCCCCTCTACAACGGCGTGATCTTCCACCGCATCATTCCGGGCTTCATGATTCAGGGCGGCGACCCGCTCGGCAACGGAACCGGCGGCCCCGGCTACCAGTTCAACGACGAGATCAACCCCGAACTCGACTTCACGCAGCCCTACAAGCTCGCGATGGCGAACGCCGGAATCGTCATGGGACAGGGCACCAACGGCTCGCAGTTCTTCATCACTGTCGGCGCGACCACGTGGCTGCAGGGCAAGCACACCATCTTCGGTGAGGTTGCCGACGACGCAAGCCGCAAGGTCGTCGACAAGCTCGCGACGGTTCCCACAGATGCCCGCGATCGTCCGCTCGACGACGTCGTCATCGAGAGCATCGACGTCGAGAACGTCTGATCCAGAGGGCCCGTGAGCACCTTCCCGACGGGACGCGAGAACTTCTGCTACCGGCATCCTGACCGTCAGAGTTTCGTGCTCTGCCAGCGTTGCGGCCGCACAATCTGTGCGGAATGCCAGACGCAGGCTCCCGTCGGCGTGATCTGCCCCGAGTGCATGCGCGAGCAGCGTGCCTCGGCGCCACGGGTCAAGTCGGCCGCCGCGTCCCGGTTCTCAAGCGTCATGCGCAAGGACTCGGGACACCCGGCCGTCACGTACGTCATCATCGCGCTGACGCTCGTGGTGTTCGTGCTTCAGCTGTTGCCACTCGGCGTCACCGACGCTCTGCTGTACGCGGGCGTCTACAGCATCCCTGAGCTGGGTCACTTTGAGCCATGGCGGATGCTGACGGTCGCTCTCGTGCACTCGAAGTCGTTCATTCTGCACGTGGCGCTCAACATGTACACGCTGTGGATCTTCGGCAGGATGATCGAGCCGATGATTGGGCGATGGCGATTCGCAACGCTGTACATCATCACGGCCTTCGGGTCGTCGGTGGGCGTTCTGCTGCTCGACAACCCGCTGCAGCCCGTCGTGGGTGCCTCAGGTGCGATCTTCGGACTCATGGGCGCGACGCTCGTGATCGTGCACCGGCTGGGCGGAAACATGACCGGGCTGCTCGTGCTCGTGGGCATCAACCTCGTGATCGGATTTATCCCCGGCACGAACATCGCGTGGCAGGCGCACCTCGGTGGGCTCATCACCGGGGCGCTGCTCGGCCTCGTATTCGTGGGAACGCGTAAGCGCAGGCAGCAGGGGCTGCAGAAGCTGGGCATTGCCGGCGTCGTTGTGCTGCTGCTGGTTCTGACGGTCGTGGGTACGCTGCTCTACGTCTAGCTCCGGCTCTCTGTCGAACGCGACAGTCGCGGTCACTCGGGCCGAGTGCGCCTCGATCGCGCGAAGAGCATTGTTCCGGCGATGAGCAAGATCAGCGCTGCGAGAAGAAGCGCCATCGTCGATGGCGAGGGCCCCGTTGCCGGCAGTTCAGGTTCGTCGAGGTCGGCGCTGTCCGCAGCATCCTGAGTCGCCTCGGGCTGAGGAGCCGGATCGACGGGCTCCGCTGTCGCGGACTCCGTCGGACTCGGAGTGACGATCGGCGCCGACGCGATCTCACCCGAGAAGCTCTGCGACACCGAACTCACCGCGTTCGTGGCGGTCACCGTGAAAGTGTAGGGACCGGCAACGGTGGCAATCCCGGTGATGGCACCCGTCGCAGCGTTGAGTTCGAGACCGACCGGCAGCGCGCCGGAGGTGACCGCGTACTGCAAATCGCCGTAGCGCGCGGCGACGCCGTCGATGTACTCCTCGCCGATGACCGGCACGGCGAGGTCGATGTCGACCCACTGAGGAGAGACGAGAAGTGTCACCGTCGACCCGCTCTGGATGTTGTAGTCGCCGAGTGTCCGGCCATCCTCGAGCGTCCTTCCCGCGAACTCGAGAGTTTGGTTATCGACCGGGATGCCGCTCTGATCGCGGATCTTGTGCTTGACCTGCTGAATGGAGTCGGACGCCTCCACCTCTAGTGCGAGTTCGTCTTCGCCGTCGATCGTCACGTACAGCGGCATCGCGGCCGCTGCTGTTGTGCCAGCGAGCGCGAGCATGCACCCGAAGACAAGCGCGGCGACGAGGCGCAGTAATCTCGACATGCTCTCACCTTAATGCCCTGAGTAGCCGCGTGCTGGCCCACGTTCGGGCGTCGCCAGGGAGGAAAGGCCTGTTCTGTCCACACGTTGTCCACATATCCCCAGTTGTTTTTCACAGCGCGCCCACAATTCCTCCCCATAGTTATCCACAGCCTTGTCCACACTGTGGAGAATTACAGGGCTGTAACTCGACACCGTCCAGAGAAGTTACTGCGCTGAGCGCTCCGCAGAAGTTACTCACAGGGGTTATCAACAGGTGGGGAGAACTACATGTGTGTAGTTCGTCGCCGCGCAGCATCCGCCACGTCGACTTGGGCCAGCTGCCCGACGCGTACGCTGGGGGACGTAGGTAAGAGGAAGGATGCCCCGATGATCACCCGTGAACGCAGACGTCACGAGCTGGCCGTGCGCCGCACGACAGTTCAGCGCGTTGAATGGCTGAACGATTCGATGGTGCGCGTCACGGTGTTCGGCGAGAGCCTGCGCGGGTTCACGGCGCTTGGGCCCAACGACCACGTCAAGCTGTTCTTTCCCGACCCGGAGACGGGCGACCTGACGACCCCGGAAGTCACTGCCGATGGGCTCAAACGGCCGACAGACGGCCTCATTCTCTCGCGAGACTTCACTCCGCTCGCGTTCCGCGAAAACGGCACCGGCGGCGTGCCCGAGCTCGACATCGACTTCGTCGTGCACGGCGATGAGGCTCCCGCCACGTCGTTCGCGGCGCACGTTCACCCCGGTCTGCAGCTCGGCATCGGCGGACCGCGCGGCTCGAAGCTCGTTCCCGACGGCATCGCTCGCGTCGTGCTGATCGCCGATGAGACGGCATTGCCCGCCTTCAGTCGATGGCTGCGGATGCTGCCGCCTGACGTCAAGGTGACGTCGATCGTGCAGGTGCACGACGAAGACGCCGAAAGCTACCTCACCGGCGAGCACCGCACACGCACAAACGTCGAGGTGCTGTACCGCGAAGACGGTCCCGGTCAGCTCATCGAGGCCGTACGCTCGCTCGGATCCATCGGCGACGACACGTTCGTCTGGGCAGCGGGCGAGGCGAATGAGCTCGTCGACGTGCGCCGCTACTTCCGTCGCGACCTCGGCCTTCCCAAAGAGCAGGTCGAGGTCGAGGGGTACTGGAAGCGCGGCATCGTCAACCTCGACCACCACGCCCCGCTCGATCCGAGTGACCCCGACTGATGACGCACGAGGTCATCGACGTCGACTCCTCCGCGCTCGACCGCTCGGTGCGTGACAGCTACCGGATGCTGTCGGGCCGCGCCGCGAAGGGGGTCGCCGTTGTCTCGACCGTCGTCGGTCGCTATGACCACGCCACGACGGTGACCGACTACCTCTCGGTCTCGTACGATCCGCCGACGATGCTCGTGAGTCTCTACGGGCTCTCGCGCACGGCAGAGGCGGTGGACGAGGCGGGGCGCTGGGCGCTCAGTCTTCTCGCGAGCGACCAGCGCACAATCGCCGACGAGCTCGGAGAGCTGGGCGCACCGCTGCGTGGTCTGCTCGCGCGCACCCCGCACTGGCGGCGGGAACTCGGCGCGCCGGCGATTATTGACGGCTGCGTCGCCTGGTTCGAGTGCCGCACGACGGCGGTGCACGACGCTGCAACTCACACGCTCGTCGTCGGCGAGGTCGTCGCCATGGGGCGCAGCGACGACCACGACGCCACTCCGCTCGTCCACTACCGCTCGGAGTACGGCACGACGCAGCGACGTTGACCCGCGGCTGGTGAGTTGCAGAAAGTGGCAGCGCCAGACGGCATCCACGACCACCATTTTCTGCAATTCACCCATGAGGGCGCCGCAACGTAACTCAGGGCCCCCACCGGAGTGGAGGCCCTGCGCAGTACGTGTGTGTGCGGCTATCGCCAGCGCGTGGTCATCAAGAATCCGATGAAGGCGATGCCGAAGCCGACCAGGATGTTCCATGAACCGAGCGCCGCGATGGGCAGAAGACCCTGCGAGAGGTAGAAGACGATGATCCAGGCGAGTCCGATCAGCATGAAGCCGAACATGACCGGCTTGAACCACACCGGGTTCGGCGCGTCGTCGCCGCTGCGCTGAGCTTGCTGCTGCTGTTGCGCGCGTGCAGCTGCGGCCTTGTTCTTCGTGCGTGCCATGCCAGCCATTCTATCTATACATCGGGCATCAGTAGAATCAGCCCCATGGTACATGGCGCTCCGGATGCTGTCGGCTCCCGTCGTGAGCGCAGACGCGCGACTGCTCGGCGCACACCGGAAAGGCCGCGCCCACGCGTGACGGTCGTCGGCGTGCTCGGTGAGCTGCTGATCACGGCTGGCGTTCTCATTCTTCTGTTTCTGTTCTGGCAGCTGTGGCTCAACGACATCATTGTCAGAGCCGAGCAGAACGACCTTGCCCACGATCGTGCACAAGAGTGGCTCGCCGACGCGCCACCCGCGCCTGAGCCGCTCAGCACCGAGGGCGGCGAGACGGTGTATGAACCGGTGGTCCCCGAACCGGCGGCGGACACCGAGATCTTCGGCGTCATGCTCATCCCGCGCTTCGGCGACGACTATGCGGCCGACGTCGCGGGCGGGGTGACGCGCTCGGGCACGCTCGACCCGATCGGTCTGGGCCACTACCTCAACACTCAGGCGCCGGGAGAGCCGGGCAACTTCGCACTCGCGGGGCACCGCACCACCTACGGAAAGCCGCTCAATCAGATCGCGGAGCTCCGCGTCGGCGACGCGATCGTGCTGCAGACGAAAGACGGCTGGTACACGTACCGCTTCCGCACTCTCGAGTACGTCACGCCGCAAGCGGTCGACGTGCTCAATCCGGTTCCGCAGAGCGACACCGCCGAGATCACCGACAGCTTCATCACGCTCACCGCGTGCAGTCCCATGTTCTCGGCGGCCGAGCGCATCATCGCCTACGGCACGCTCGAGTCGTTCACGCCAGCGGCTGTTGGCCCGCCAGCATCCCTCACCGAAGATCTGGAGAACTGATCGTGTACGCAGCACTCTGGCGCGTCTTGCCCGGCCCGGTCATCGTGAAGCTCATCATTCTTCTCGTGCTCATCGCGGCCGTGCTGTACCTGCTGTTCGCGTTCGTGTTCCCGTGGGTGCAGACGCTCATTCCGGTGCCTGACGCCACGCTCGACGAATAGAATCTCTGTCATGACCCGCGTTCTCGTTGTCGACAACTACGACAGCTTCGTGTACACGCTCAACGGCTATCTGCAGCAGATCGGCGCTGAGACCGAGGTTGTGCGCAACGACGCATTCAGCGACACGGATGCTGTCGCGCACGCGGCCCGGTTTGACGGCGTGCTGCTGTCGCCCGGTCCAGGCAAGCCCGCTGATGCCGGCGTCTCGATCCCGCTCGTGCATGCCGCCGTCGCCTCGCGGCAGCCGCTGCTCGGCGTGTGTCTCGGGCACCAGGCCATCGCCGAGGCGTTCGGCGGAGTCGTGACGAACGCCGAAGAGCTCATGCACGGCAAGACGTCGCAGGTGGTGCACGACGAGAGCCCGTTCTACGACGGTGTTCCGCAGCCATTCACCGCGACCCGCTATCACTCGCTCGCCGTCGTTGACGGAACCGTTCCCGACGATCTCGTTGTGAACAGCCGAACGCACGGCGGCGTCATCATGGGCCTGCATCACCGCAGCCGCCCGATCTTCGGCGTGCAGTTTCACCCCGAGAGCGTGCTCACCGAGGGCGGCTACCGCATGCTCGGCAATTGGCTCGAGACCGTCGGGCTTGCCGGGGCTGCAGCTCGAGCATCCGAGTTGCATCCGCTCATGACCACGGATGCTGCGCCCGCAGCAACCGCCTAACGAGCGCCCGCCGGCTCAGCGGTTCTCGCGACCCAGAACGCCCTGCGTGTTCGGCGCGCTCTGACCGTTGCCGCTGTTCCCATTGCCCTTGCCGTTGTTTCCGCCGCCGTTGCCATTGCCACTATCGCCGCCCTCTTCGGCCGAGCCTGAGCAATAGGTCAGCTCGATCGTCGAGTGCTGGGGAACCTCTCCTGGGCCGATCGACTGCTCGGTTACGGGGCTGCCGTCTTCAGCGACGCACGACGAATCGGCGACATCGATCACCGTGAGCGCGTACTTCTCGCCCTCAAGCTCCTGCCGCGCGGTGTCGAGCGCCTTGCCCGTCATATCGGGTACCGTCACCATGCCGTCTGAGATCACGATGTCGATCGTCGTTCCCTCGGCAACTTCCTCGCCGATCTCCGGCGACGTCGAGAGCACGGTGTCTGCGGGAACTGACGCAGAGTTCTCAGAGGTGATCGAGCCCACTTCGAGCCCGGCATCCTCGATCTCTGCCCTGGCATCGTCGAGTGACATGTTCGCCACGTCGGGAATCGGATTCAGCTCGGCCCCGGTCGAGACGTACACCTTCACCTGAGTGTCGGGTTCCACGCGCGTTCCCGCTTCGGGGTCGACCGAGATCACCTCGCCCGCGGGCACCTCGGTGCTCGATTGCTCGTACTTCGTGGGCAGCAAGTCGAGGTCGGTGAGCGTCTTCTCTGCGCTCTCCCACGTGGCACCAGCGAGAGTGGGAATCGTGCGAGATGCCGACGGGATCTGCGCGGCCTGAGGCAACGTCATCACCCACCACAGCACGGCGAGCATGATCACCGCGACGACGGTGACGCCAGCCCAGATCCACACCACGGGTGGGCGCCGCTGCGTGCGCGTCACCGTTTCGTCGTTCGTCAGCTGCCGTAGCGCCTGCTCGGTGTCGTTGACGGGCGGCGGCGCGGCCCCGAAGAGCTCGGTCGCGACATCGTCGTCGTGAGAGACGGCGACGGTGTCGACCGGAATGTGTCCGCCCGCGGCCATGTCGAGCGCCTCGCTGAAGTCGCTCGCCGTCTGGTAGCGCTGAAAGCGGTCCTTTGCGAGCCCGGTGAGCACGACCTTGTCGAGTGCTGCCGTCACGGCGCTGTTGATCGTCGACGGCTTGGTGGGCGTCTCGCTCACGTGCTGGTACGCAACAGAGACCGCGGTGTCGCCGACGAACGGCGGGCGTCCCGTGAGCATCTCGAAGAGCACGACTGTTGCCGAGTAGATGTCGGTGCGCGCGTCGACGGTTTCGCCCTTTGCCTGCTCTGGCGAGAAGTACGAGGCGGTCCCGAGAATCTGCGTTGTCTGGGCGACGGTCGAGGAGGTGTCGCTCACGGCGCGCGCAATGCCGAAGTCCATGACCTTAACGGTGCCGTCCGCTGTGATCATGACGTTGCCCGGCTTGATGTCCCGGTGAACGACCCCCGCGCGGTGCGAATATTCGAGGGCGGTGAGGATGTCCTGCGTGATGCGGATGGCTTCGTCGACGTCGAGCGGACCCTTGGCGATCAGATCCTTGAGCTGGTACCCCTGCACGTACTCCATGACGATGAAGGGTTCGCGCTCGACCTCGCCGTTCTCGCGTCGCACGGACTCTTCGCCTGCGTCGTACACGCGAACGATGCTCGAGTGAGACATGCGCGATGCGGCCTGGGCCTCTTGCCGAAAGCGGGTGCGGAAGGCCGGGTCGCTCGCGAGCTCAGACTTGAGAATCTTGATGGCGACGTTGCGGCCGAGCTTGGTGTCGCGCCCCTTATAGACGACCGCCATGCCTCCCCGCCCGATGACGGAACCGACGCGGTACCGTCCGGCGAGAATCCGCTCTTCGTCAACCACCCCATGAACTCCGAATCGTCGGACACCGCCCCTGTCGGGGCATTGAACGCGTATAGCTTATCGGGCGGATGCTGGACAGTCGCCGGAATCCCTGAACGCTGGCCTGGATCGTGACGTTCCGTTATCGGCGCGACGTCGCCTTGTCGTTCGGCGGCAGCGAACTCAGGTCACCGCTTGTGTTCGGGTCGCCCTCGGTGCCGCCCCCGTCACCGCCGGATCGGTTCACCGTGACGTTCGTCGAGTCCGAGGGATCGGACTTGACGTCGTCGCAGAAAACGATGAGCGAGACGCTGACTGAATCGGTTCCGGCGGGAATCGTCAGGTTGGTGCTCATGCTTCCACTGGGCTGAACATCGACCGAAGACGGGTTAGCGCCGGGCGCCGACACCTGGTAGTTGGTGGGCTCGCCAGCCGGACACTGCCTGTACGGGTTCCACGTCACTCTGATGGTGGTGTCTTGCCCCTCGACGCCGTCGACCGAACAATCAGAGCCTGTGCAGCCCTCCACGGCCGGAGCGTCTGGTGCAGGCGGCGTCTCGGGGGGAGGCACCTCGCCGTACACCGTGAGCGTCACCGTCTCCCCGGGGTTCACCCGGCCAAACGGGTTCACATCGTAGACCGTGTTCACCTGGTCGGCCGACGACGCCGCGTCGCCCACTTGCTTCTCGGCCTTGAGACCGAGGTCAGAAAGCTTCGCAGCGGCATCGTCGTACGACAGCCCGACGAAGTCGGCCTTGTCGATCGAGACACGCGTGTTCTCGGGCGTCGGTTCAGTCGTCGTTTCGCGCGGTGACGAGGTATCAGTACTCGGAGGCGTGGATGTCTCACCAGCATTCGGGTCCGCGTTCATATTGACGAGCGCAAAGATGGTCCCGGCTAGCACGAGCGCGAGCACGGCGATCAGAACGATGAGCGGCCACGTCCACGGGCTGCGCTTCTTCTTCTTTTCGCCGTCTTCACCCTCTTCGCCGGCGACGGGCAGCGACGCGGTGCCGGTGTCTTCGTGCTCGCTGATCACCTGGGTGGCGTCGTCGTTGCCACCGGGCAGAATGCTGGTCCCGCCCGTGCCCTCGCCGACAGCGGGAACCGCGGCGGTCGCCGCCGAAACGTCGCCGCGGCGCAAAGCGTTGGCAGCGCGCACGACGTGCGCCGTCGACGCGGGTCGGTCGTCGGGGTTCTTCGCGATCATCGAGAACACGAGGTTGCGCACCGGCTCTGCGACGGTCGCAGGAAGCTCGGGCGGCGCGTCGTTGATCTGCGCCATCGCGATCGCCACTTGCGATTCGCCCGTGAAGGGGCGCTTGCCCGCCAGGCATTCGTAGGCGACGATGCCGAGCGAATAGATGTCGGTCGCCGGCGAGGCCGGGTGCCCTGACGCCTGCTCCGGCGAGAGGTACTGCACGGTGCCCATCACCTGACCGGTCGCCGTGAGCGGAACCTGGTCGGCGATGCGCGCGATGCCGAAGTCGGTGATCTTCACGCGACGATCGGGGGTGATCAGCAGGTTTCCCGGCTTGATGTCGCGGTGCACAAGGCCAGCGGTGTGCGCGGCCTGCAGGGCGGCTGCGGTCTGCGCCACGATGTCGAGAGTGGCATCTGTGGACAGCACGTGCTCACGTTCGAGCGTCGATGACAGCGCCTCGCCCGGAACGAGCTCCATGACGAGAAAGGCCGAGCCGTTCTCTTCGCCGTAGTCGAAGACGTTGGCGATGCCCTCGTGGTTGACGAGTGCAGCGTGCCTGGCCTCGGCGCGGAAGCGCTCGAGAAAGCCCGGGTCGCCCATGTACTCGTCTTTGAGAATCTTGATGGCGACCGTACGGCCGATGACGTTGTCTGTCGCTTTCCAGACTTCGCCCATGCCTCCGATGGCGATGCGAGACTCCAACTCGTATCGCCCGCCGAAGGTCACCCCTGCCATGGGTCTCATTCGTTCAGCACCGCCTCGATTACCTTTTTGGCGACCGGTGCGGCAATTTCGTTGCCGCTTCCGGACTGGCCCTTTCCGCCACCATCTTCAATTACGACTGCTACTGCAACCTGAGGGTTGTCCGCGGGGGCGAATCCGGTGAACCACAGGGAGTATGGCTCGTCGGACCCGTTCTCGGCCGTGCCCGTTTTTCCCGCCACATTGACTCCGTCTATTGTGGCATTACTCGCGGCCCCGCTTCGGACGCTGAGCTGCATGGCGGCAGACACATCTGCCGCCACATCGGGGGGTGTGGCCTCGTTGTATACCGAGGGTGTGAAGCTCTGCAGCACCTCGAGGTTGCGCCCCGTAACCCGGTCAACGAGCGTCGGCTGCATCACTGTGCCCTCGTTGGCGATGCCCGCCGAGACCATCGCCATCTGCAGCGGCGTTGACCTCACGTCACCCTGGCCGAACGCCGACAGCGCCGTCTGGGCATCGTTCAGCCCCTCTTGCGGGTAGTGGCTCGTCCCGCACTGCAGCGGAATCGTGATGTTCTCGTCGTTGAAACCGAACGACTCTGCGGTCTCGCGGATGACCTCGTCGCCGAGTTCCACACCGAGCTCGGCCATGGGGATGTTGCAGCTCAGGCGGATCGCGTCCGAAATCGTCACTTCGTCGCCCGGTCCGCACGTTCCGCGGTTTGAGTTGTAGACCTTCGTCGACGTGCCCGGCAGCGTGTACGACGCCGGGTTGGGAAGCGTGGATTCCGGGGTGTAATCGCCCGAGGCGAATGCCGCGGCGGCGACGACAACCTTGAACGTCGAGCCGGGCGGATTCTGGTCTCCGGCAATGGCGCGGTTGTACAGCGGCTTTCCGGCGTCCTCGAGCAGCTGGTCATACGTTTTGAGCACGGCCTCGCCGTCGTGCACCGCAAGCGCGTTGGGGTCGTACGTCGGCGTCGTCACCATGGCGAGAACGCGACCGGTCTTCGGTTCAAGAGCGACGAGCCCGCCCGTATAGCCCTGCATCGCCTCCCACGCAGCATCCTGAACCTTTGGATCGACCGTCACCTCGACGGCGGCACCCTTGGGGTCCTGACCCGCGATGATCTGGTTGAGCGTGTCGAGGAACTGCGAGTTCGACGTACCCGAGAGGTACTGGTTCATCGCGTGTTCGAGGCCGGACGAGCCCTGCGTCGGGTTGAAGTATCCGGTGATCGCCGCGTACTTCTCGCCCTGTGGGTATTCCCGCTGGTACACGAAGCGGTCGCCCGTCGGCTTGGACGTCGCCAGAACCGTGTCGCCCGCGAGAATCGCGCCGCGCTCGGTCTGGTAGCTGTCGTAGAGGGTTCGCGTGTTGCGCGGGTCTGCGGCGAGAGCATCCGCTTGAATTCCCTGAATCACGGTTGTCGACACGAACAGCGCGAGAAACATTGCCACGACGACGACGCTCACGCGCTTGAACTCCTTGTTCATGCGCTCACCTCCGCCGGTTTGCGCCTGACGCTGTCGCTCACGCGCAGCAGAATCGCAATGATCATCCAGTTGGCGACGAGCGATGAGCCGCCGGCGGCAAGGAACGGCGTCGTGAGACCGGTGAGCGGAATCACGCGCGTCACGCCGCCGACCATGATGAACACCTGAAGCGCGATCGTGAACGAGAGGCCGAGGGCGAGCAGCTTGCTGAAGTCATCCTGACCGACGAAGCCGATGCGAAAGCCGCGCGACACGAGCACGAGGTAGAGCACGAGAATCGCGAAGATGCCGGCAAGACCCAGCTCTTCGCCGAGGCTTGCGATGATGTAGTCGCTCTCGGCGACGGGGGTGAGGTGCGGGCGACCCTGTCCGAGGCCCGTGCCAATGAGTCCGCCGTGCGCGAGCCCGAAGATGCCCTGCACAAGCTGCCAGCTGCCGCCGACCTCGGCGTTGTACACCTCGGGGTCGAACGCGTTGATCCAGTTGTTGAAGCGGTTCTGCACGTATGTGAGGTACTGGCTCGCCACGAGCGCGCCCGCGCCGAACAGACCACCGCCGATGAGCACCCAGCTGAGCCGGCCCGTCGCCACGTAGAGCATGACGGTGAACATGCCGAAGAACAGCAGCGCCGTTCCCATGTCGCGCTCGAAGATGATGATGAGCATCGCAAACACCCACACCACGAGGATCGGCCCGAGGTCGCGCAGCCGCGGAAACCGCACGCCGAGAACCTTCGTGCCGACCATCGAGAGACTGTCACGCGTGCGCACGAGGTAGCCGGCGAAGAACACGGCGAGGGCGATCTTGGCGACTTCGCCGGGCTGGAACGACATGATGTCGCCGATGCCGATCCACACCTTCGCACCGTTGACGCTGCGCCCGAGGCCCGGAACGAGCGGCAGCAGAAGCAGCACGAATGCGCCGAGGCCGAACAGATACGTGTAGCGGAACAGCACACGGTGGTTGCGCAGCACGAGCACCACGACGATCGCAGCGATGATGGCGATCGCGCTCCACGCGATTTGGCGAGTGGATGCTGCGGCCCAGCCGAGATTGTTCTCGGCAATGTCGATGCGGTAGATCTCTGCGATGCCGAGGCCGTTGAGCACGGTGGCGATGGGCAGCAGCAGCGGGTCGGACTGCGTCGCGACGTACCGCAGGCAGATGTGCAGACCGAAGACCAGAACCGAGAGGGCTGCGCCGAAATAGAGGAGAGAGTAGTCGAGTTCGCCGAGCGCGCCCAGCTGCACGAGCATGATCGCGACAGTGTTCACGATGCTCGCGAAGACGAGCAGCATGAGCTCACGGTTGCGCAGCTTTTGCGGAACGTGCAGCTTGCGCATGATGCGCACCACGGCGGTGTCGGTCGTGACGCTTCCCGCGTCTTTCACGTCGGCCATCAACCTCCTCCCGTTGCGGTCGGAGTGGGCGTCGGGGTCTCGCTCGGCGTCCCCGTGTCAGCATCCTGTTCATCGTCTCTGTCGAGGCGCAGGCGCGACACGATGTCCATGGCGTCGTCGAGGCTTGCGGCGCTGATGGTGCGCTCGACCTCTTGACGGTCGTAGAACGACAGTTCGCTCAGCAGAATGCCGGTGTCGTCGTACTCGTGCGAGAGCGATAGCGGCCCGACGTTCTGCTGAATGCCCTGAAAGATCACCACGCTGTCGCCGTCGGCGCCGACGTAGTAGCGCGTCTGCGTCCAGGAGTAGGCCGCGAGCAGGCTGAGCGCGAGTGCGAGAACGAGCACGAAGATGCCGAGCGTCCAGGTGAGACGTCGGCGTCGCACGCGCCGAGCATCCTCTTCGATGAGCTCTTCGAGGTAGTCCTCGCTTGCGGGCTCGAAGTGCGAGGGATCGAGCGGGGCGACGCGGCCGGTGTGCAGGCGGAGCGCGGGAATGAGTCCCGTGCGACGTGAGGGCTTCACCTCGAACGCCAGAGGGCGGGATGCTGAGCCCACGACGACCGGTCCGGAGGCTGTGCTCTTGGCGCCGACGTCGAGTACGACGACTGTGACGTTGTCGGGTGCTCCGTTGTCGAGCGTCTTCTTGACGAGCCGGTCGGCGGTCTTCTGCGCGTTCTGACCGGCCGCGACAATGCGCAGTGTGTCGCGGTCGTCGACGTAGTCGCTCAGGCCGTCGGAGCAGATGATCCAGCGGTCGCCGTCCTGAACCGTCATCGAGAGCGTGTCGACCTCGGGCGAGGTATCGACGTCGCCGAGCACGCGCATGAGCACCGAACGGCGCGGGTGGACGCGCGCTTCGGCTTGCGTGATGCGGCCCGAGTCCACGAGCTTCTGCACGAACGTGTGGTCCGTGGTGATCTGTGTGAGCTCGCCGTCGCGGTAGAGGTAGATGCGCGAGTCGCCGATGTGCGCGATCGCGACCTCGTCGCCCACGACCATGAGCGCGTCGACGGTCGTTCCCATTCCCGTGAGCTCAGGATGCTCGAAAACGGTCTCGCTCAGTTGATCGTTGGCCGCCATGATGGCGTCTTGCATGGCGAACTGCGCGTCTTGCACGGTCTCGTACTCGGCGTCGACCTCCATGATGCGCTTGGCGGCAATGGCCGAAGCGACGTCGCCGCCGGCGTGGCCGCCCATGCCGTCGGCGATCATGAACAGGTAGTCGCCGGCGTATCCGGAGTCCTGGTTGTTCGAACGGATCTTGCCGACGTCGGTCGCCGCCGCCGCGTTTGCCGAGAGTGGCATGGGTTAGCCTCGCAGCTCGAACGTCGTCTGGCCCACCTTGATGGGAGCACCGAGCTTCACCGCTGTCGGGGCGCCGACGCGCTTACCGGCGAGGAACGTGCCGTTCGTCGAGTCGAGGTCTTGCAGCATCCAATCGTCGTTCCACAGCAGCAGTCGCGCGTGGTGTGTCGAGGTGTAATCGTCGCGCAGCACGAGCGTTGAGTCGGCGGCGCGGCCGATCGTGATGGGGCCCTTGTCGAGGGGAACCTCGGTTCCCTGCTTGGTGCCCGACGTGATGACGATGCGGTTCACGTTGTGCACCGTCGCATTGCCGCTGCGGGCTGCGCGTGGTGCGGCAGCCGGTGTCGGCTTCGGCGCTGGGGGAGCGGATGCTGCTCGCGCGCTCTGCTGCTTGCCAGCATCCACTTTTCGGCCCTGCCCGAAGAGGTCGGAGCGCAGAGCGTAGACCACCCCCAGAACGAAGAACCAGAGGAGGATGAGAAAACCGAAGCGCAGAACGAGAAGAGTCAGTTCACTCACGAGGCGGGCCCCCAGAATCCGCCCATGTCGTTGCGTCGCGTGGGGACGTCGGCGCTCGAGGTGGGCTGTGCTTGTGCGAGCACGCGGAAGGTGATGCGGGTGCGGCCGATCTGTATGACCGAGTCGGGCGGCAGTGCGGCCTGGGAGATCTTCGCTCCGTTGAGGGTGGAGCCGTTTGTGGAGCCGAGGTCGCGAACCTGCGCGCGCTCGCCGTCCCAGAGGATCTCCACGTGCTTGCGGCTCGTCCCCGTGTCGTTGACCGTGATGTCGGCGTCGCTGCCGCGGCCGATCACGGTGCGGGACTGGCGGATGGGGTGGCGCTTGCCGTCGATGTCGACGACAGGCTGCCACGTGACGTCGTTCTTGACGTTGTCGGAGTCGACCTGCAGCATCCCGTCACTCAGCGTCGGGTCGGCGATGAGCGTGATGTCAATGCCTCCCGCGAACTGGTAGCCCTGCTGCTTGGCGTGCTTCTGAACGACGCTCGTGAGCTCGTCGATGAGGGCAGGGCCGATGCGGTCCATGCGGTCGTGGTCGTCGACAGACATGCTGACGCGAAAGCGGTTGGGAACCAGGATGCGGTCGCGAGTGACGACTGCGGCCGTTGTGTCGAGTTCGCGTTTAAGCGCGCTGGAGATCTCGACGGGCTGCAGACCCGCGCGAAAGGTCTTGGCGAAGGCGCCATTGACGGCGCGCTCAAGACCCTTCTCGAAGTTGTCCAAAATCCCCACGGTGCTCCTGTTTGCGTTCGGTGGCTAGGGACATGCTAACGGGAAGGACTGTGAGCGGCATCCTGTCCACCGTCTTCTCGGGGTCTTCGGCGGCTTCTCTCCGATTCCTCGTCGCCTGTAGTTTCGTGCTAATCTCGCTGAGTTGACACAGTGTTGTCGACGCTCGCGCGAGTGGCGGAATTGGTAGACGCGCTGGCTTCAGGTGCCAGTGTTCGCAAGAACGTGGGGGTTCAAGTCCCCCCTCGCGCACAGTGTGGTTCATCCCGTTTTCGACGCGTAACGGTGCAAATCTGTGCACTGGCGGTGATGACGCAGAATTAGACGTCAGCACCCTTCGGCTCGTCGGCTTCTTTCCCCTTCTGCCAAGGCCACTTCCCGGTGATCTCGAGCTCAAGTGACCAGCTCAAGAAGGTTCGGATGACGACGATCGCTGCGAGAACCGCAACGCTTTCCAACGACGGTGTCACGGCTACCGTCCTAATGATGTCGGCCGCGACTAAGAGTTCGAGGCCGAGCAGAATAGAGCGACCGAGGAATCGCCGGAACTGTCGATACACGTCACTCTGATGACGGATTAACCGCGTCGCAGCGAAAATCGCTGCAAGCAAGGCACCGATGACGACCGCAAAAACGCCCGCCGCGTCGACGACACGGCCAGCAGATTCGATTGCCTCCTGAAAGTCCATTCCGCTGCCCTCTCTTCGTCAACGTTTTCCGTCATCTGGCGCTTTGACTGGTTGACTACCCAACAGCGTCACGAAGTATGTCTCGGTCTGGACGTGCATGTGGCGCAGCACCCCCGATGGGCACGGCACAGCTTCTCTTGGGAAGGCGAGCGAATTCAGCTCGGCACCAACAACGACACCTGGGAGCCCTGAACTTTGCCCTGAACGATCCGCCGGTGCCCGGCGGACCTTCATTCGGAAGAGCGTTTGTTGTTGCGGGACGCACTGCGCCCAGCGAGCGCGCCCGCGAACACGGCCGCCACGATTCCCGCGACCGGAACGACGAGCAATCCGGCCCGCAGGCTCTGAGTTTCAGCGATAAACCCGACGAACGGTGGTGAGAGCAGAAACCCGAGGCGCAGCAGCCAGGAGACGATCGTGAGGCCGACACCAGGGCGAAGCCCGGGGAGTTCATCCGCTGCGTGCATCGCCGCAGGAATCAGCGTTGCGATCCCGAACCCGACCGCTGCGAAGCCGAGGGTCGTACCCAGCACTGAGGGGAACGCAAGGGCGAGCCCCATGCCGATCGCCGCGATGATTCCGCCAATGCGTGCGACGGCTTGCTGGCCGAGCCTGTCCGTCATGCCGTCGCCGAGCAGGCGACCGATGAACTGCGCTCCGACGAGCGCGATGAAACCGACCGGCGCGATCGCCGAGGCTGCACCGAGCGAATCCGACAGGTAGAGGGTCGCCCACGAGTTCCCGGCGTCTTCGGCTACAGCCCCGGCCATGGCCACGAGCGTCAGCGCGCCAAGCATCCAGACGAGCCGAGCGCTCACCGTTGGGCGTTGCTTCTTGTGTGGCTTGGAATCATCTGCGTGGACATCAGGGGTGATGTCGACATCGAACCCGGGAAGGCAGAAGCGCAGGGCGGTGACTGCGACGAGGGCGAACACGAGCGTCGAGATTCCCAGGTGGATGCCGAGGGGAAGTCGCAGTGCAATTGCTGACGCGGCCATCGCTCCGCCCAGTACGGCGCCAATTGACCAGATCGCATGGAACGAGTTGATGATCGATCGCCGGTATTGACGCTGCACCCGCAGACCGTGCGCATTCTGAGCCACATCGGTGATCGCGTCGGATGCTCCGCCGACGAAGAGAGCCATAGCGAACAGGATGCCGGTGGGCGCGATGCCCGCGGCCAGAAGACTCAGCCCGGTGAGGATCGTGCCGATGACGGCAATGCGTGCAGACCCGCCCCTGCGCATCAGCGGTGCGGCGGCGAGACCCGCAACAATCGCACCCGCGGGGAAGGCAGCAACCGCGACTCCGTATGCGACGTTATCGAGTCCGAGTGCCGCCTTGATCTCGGGATAGCGCGGCAGGATGTTGGCGAACAAAGCGCCATTGGTGAGAAAGAGCGCCGAGACCGCGACGCGTGCGCGTCGGGCGGGAGCTGCCGGGGCAGCGGGAAAAGTCACGCAATCGAACGTACACGTGAATCCTCCCGTGCCCCGAAGCGGTCAGGCCGTTGCGGCGCCCCGGCGCGGAAGCACCCAGTCTGCTCTCGGGAAGTGGCAGGTGTAGCCGTTCGGGTACTTCTCGAGGTAGTCCTGGTGTTCCGGCTCGGCCTCCCAGAACGCGCCCAATGGTTCGATCGTGGTCACCGCCGGTGCGGGCCACAGGCCGGAAGCGTCGACGTCCGCGATCGTCTCACGGGCGACGGCCTCTTGTTCGTCAGTGACGGGGAAGATCGCCGACCGGTAGCTCGTTCCCCTGTCGTTACCCTGCCGATTGAGCGTAGAAGGGTCGTGGATCTGGAAGAAGAAGGCAAGAATGTCCCGATACGTGGTCTTCGTCGGGTCGAAGACAATCTCCAGTGCCTCGGCGTGACCCGGATGGTTGCCATACGTGGCGTGCTCGTTCTCGCCACCCGTGTATCCCACGCGCGTTCCGAGCACTCCCGGCTGCTTGCGCACGAGGTCTTCCATGCCCCAGAAGCACCCTCCTGCGAGCACGGCGGTTTCTGCGCCTTCCCTGCGTGTAATCTCGCCGGTGTCGCGAATTCCGCTAGTCATGATGCATGCTCCTTACCTGTAGACGGTGCCCGACGACTCGAACGACGTCTCGTACCCACCGTAACCGCGTCACATGAGCGCGCGGTGGTCGTTGTGAGGCAACGATCTACTTTCTCTTGTGGCCGCCGGAGCGCGGCCCCACGGTGTATAACACCGCCGCCCCGCATTTTGGTCCCGATCTCTCGCAATTTAGTGTTCGGGGCCGTAGAGCACCAGAGCTTGTGGTGCGCGGTGCCGAGGGAAGAGCGACGGGGGCGGGAGCGTTGCAGGGAGTATGGCCACCGATCCCCGCTTCGCGACCGTCGTCGTGATCGGTGCTGGGCAAGCGGGACTCTCGTCCGCTTTTCACCTGCAGCGCCTCGGGTTCGCGAGCGCCCTCGATAATTCCGATGGAGATCGCACCTTCGTCGTGGTCGACGGGAACGCTGCGCCTGGCGGTGCGTGGCAGCACCGGTGGGACTCGCTCACGATGAACACGGTGAACGGCATCTTCGACCTGCCCGGCATGGAGAAGCCACCGATCGACGACAGCGAGCCGAGTCGTGACGCGGTTCCGCGCTACTTTGCGGCCTACGAGAACGCGTTCGATCTGCCGATCCTGCGGCCCGTGCACGTGTCGTCCGTCCATGAGGCTGAGGCGTCGCCCGACGCAGAACTCATCGTCGACACGGATGCTGGAGCCTGGCGCACACGCGCCGTCATCAACGCGACAGGCACGTGGGATAACCCGCTTGTGCCGCAGTACCCTGGCGCGGACAGCTTTCTCGGGCGCCAGCTGCACACGAGCGAGTACGTATCGCTCGACGAGTTCGCCGGACAGCGGGTTGCCGTCGTTGGCGGCGGCATCTCGGCGATTCAGCACATTGAGGAGATCTCTCGCGTCGCCACAACGCTCTGGTACACGCGACGTGACCCCGTCTGGATCGACGGCAAGTTCGAGGCGGAGACCAACGGCCGCGCCACGATCGCCGCGGTGACCGCCGACGTCGAGGCAGGGCGCCCATCTGGCAGCATCTCGTCGTACACCGGCATCCCATGGACCCCGTATGCGCTCAAAGCGAAGGCGCGCGGTGCACTCGAGCGCCGCCCGATGTTCACGGCGATCGAACCGCGCGGCGTTCGCGAAGCAGACGGGTCGCTCACGACCGTTGACGTGATTCTCTGGGCTACCGGTTTCAGGCCCGCGTTGAGACACCTCGGCCCACTGCGTCTGCGCAACGAGCTCGGCGGCATCACGATGCGCGGAACGCGGGTGAAGGACGAACCGCGCGTTCACCTCGTTGGATTCGGCCCCTCGCAGTCGACCGTCGGTGCCAACCGCGCCGGTCGGCACGCGGCAACGCAGATAATGCGGATGCTGGAGGGCGACGAGCGCGACAATCGCCGACACCGGGGCGACGCAACCGCGATATCCGCGTAACGAGTCGGGCCTACTCCATGTCGGAGAGGCGGTAGAAGCGCCGGGCATTGTGCCACAGCACGGCTTGGGCACGGTCGTCGCCGACGGCAGCGCGCACACGGTCGAGATCCGCATCAGCGAACGGCACGGCGGCGCGAGTCGAGGGCAGATCGGTTCCGAAGATCAGCGCGTGCGGGTTGGCCCTGTCGATCGTTGCCATCAGAGCATCCGGATCGCTCACTGACATGCGCCCGAAGCCGGTCGCCTTCACAACGAGGCCGCCCTCAACAAGCGAGAGCAGAGTGCCCGACGCGTCGCCGGTCATGCCGAGGTGATCGACGGATGCTTGCGGAAGCCGTCGGAGCGTCTCGGCGAGGTCGGGGAGGTCCGATGCATCGACGTAGAGCTCACTGTGCCATCCGGCGACATCGTGCACGCGTGTGGCGAAGTGCTCCATCTCGGCGAGACCGATCGTGGCGCCGCGGTAGAGGTTGAAGCGCACGGCGCGGACTCCCGCAGCATCCAATCGTGTGATCTCGTCGTCTGAGACGCTCGTGGACAGCTGCGTGACGCCGACGAATCCGGGGCCGAGGCGCTCGAGTGCGGCCACCAGATAGCTCTGGTCCGTGCCCTGGAACGACCCGCTCACGACCGCTCCACCCGTGACGCCGAGCGCCGCAGTGCGCGCAACGTAGTCGTCGGCGGTGAAGGCGTCGGGCAGGTATCCGTTGTTCGGAATCAGTGGGTACGCGGGGTCAACGATGTGAAAGTGCGCGTCGAAGACCGCGGTGTCGGTGGGCTGCATACCTGCACTGTACGCTCATGGTTCGTGCGACAGACATATCGACGTACGCCGTCGGGCCCGTTGACACGCTAGCTACCAGCCGCGGGCGCGCCACTCCGGAAGCGCGGGGCGCTCGGCTCCGAGGGTCGTCGGCTCGCCGTGACCGGGAAAGACGATTGTGTCGTCGGCGAAGCGATCGAAGAGCCGCGTGGTCACGTCGCCGAACAGCTGGGCGAAACGTTCTGGGTCGTCTCCGGTGTTGCCGACGCCACCGGGGAAGAGGCTGTCGCCCGTGAAGAGAAGCGCCGGTTCTTCGGCGTCGAGGGCAAGCGCGACCGAGCCCGCGGTGTGCCCGCGAAGTCCGATCACATCGAGCGTGACGCCGTCGACGTGCACCAGGTCTCCGTCGTCAAGCAGCATGTCGGCTTCAATGCCTCGCTCCGCCTTGAGCTGCGCAGCATCCTCTCGTCCAATGGCGACATGAGCACCTGTCTGCGCAGCGATCTCTGCCGTTGCGCGCGTATGGTCCCAGTGAGCGTGCGTCGTCACGACGTAAGCGAGACGTGCGCCATCCGCAGCATCCTGAGCCCCTTCTTCGACGAGATCGGAGATCGCCTCGGCATCGTCAGCGGCGTCAATGAGCACCTGCTCGCCCGAACGCCGCGCCGTCACAAGATAGACAGCGTTGTTCATCGACGACACGAAAGCGCGCCGCACCGTGAATGCCGGGCGATCGACGAGGAGCTCGGTGGTCATCTGCGTTCCCTTCACGCTGTTACCCCTCCACTCTGCCACGCGGATTCGCTGGCGTGTCACCGATTGTTTTACCTGCTTCACCGTGTGGAGGTGCACCGGCAGCGATGCGAGAATGGGAGCGCTGGGCGACACCGGGCACGGCACGATCGAAGGCGACATTCGGGGAGGGGCGACCGATGGACGGCATCACCTGGATTCCCGACACTCTTCTCACGCAGCTCATCTTGCTCTGCATTGCATTCGGATTGTCGGCGATCGTCGGGTTCGAACGCCAGCGGCAGCTGAAGTCGGCGGGAATGCGCACGCACACGGTCGTCGGCCTAGGTGCAGCGCTGTTCACCCTGGTGTCGGCGTACGGCTTCGAGAACGTGCTCGGTCCCGACGTTGTGCTGGACCCCTCCCGCATTGCGGCGCAGATCGTGTCGGGAATCGGCTTTCTCGGCGCCGGAGTCATTTTTGTGCGCCAGAACATTGTCAATGGCCTCACGACCGCCGCCTCGATTTGGGTGACGGCAGCGATCGGCATGGCGTGCGGTGCCGGGATGCCGCTGGTCGCTGCGGCAGCGACGGCCCTGTACTTGATCGCAGTGATGGCACTGAGCATGATTGCCGCTCTGATTCCGTCTGCTGACCGCAGCGTGAGGTTCGTGGTGACCTATCGCAATCACAAGGGTGCGCTCCGCAGAATCCTCGCGTGCGCGACAGATCTCGGCTACCAGACCTCGTTGAGCAACACGCGAAAGCTCGAGGAACGCGGCACAGACATGATCGAGGCGAGCATGCGCTTCACACGGGCAAAGGCCGGGCCAACAGACGATCTGGTTGAGGCGCTGTCCGACGTGAAAGACGTGCTCTCGGTGTCGTCACCCGACGACAGCGATTGACGACGAGAGTCACTCCAGGTGGGATGGTGGATTACCGGCTGTCGTGGGAGAACACGTCTACTCCCAATGCCCTGGCCGCGGTTGCTAGCTTCTCGTCGAACGTTGCGAGGCTCGAGCTAGTTTCGAGGGCAGCATCGAGAACACAGCAGTCGGGCAGCTTAAGCGACGTTTCTGCGCGAAGTGTGGCCAGACGGGATGCGCTGCGTTCGCCCGGCGACCACTCGGAGATTCCAAGACCATCTATTGCTCGGAGCGCGAGTGTCTCGCGATGGGCGCGCACGGGACCAACGAGGATCTCGGCGAGTGTCAGTGAGTGCATGAGGTAGCCATTACTCACGGTCGCACGAAAAAAGGAATCGGCTTGATCGTGGTGCTGGTCGTCGTGCGTGAGAACAGCGATGACGACGCTTGCATCGAGCACGATCATTCGGGCCAGTCCTCGCGAAGGTTCTGCAGGTAGTCGGTTTCGTAGGCGACATCGAGAATCCCGGAGGCGAAGTCGACGGCCTCAAGACGACGCTGACGTCGAGCTTCGATCTCGTCGGCAACGGCGGCAGCACCCGTCGTGAACAGCCGCGTGACGAGCTCGCCTCGTGTTGCATCGGGCCAGCGCTCGCGCGCGATTTGCAGCGCCCGTTCGACCTCGTCGGTCCGGGTCACTTGAAACCGGGGCAGCACGGTTGGCATACCACCAGTGTACCACCGCAAATAGTGGTGGTACACCCCTACGTTCGCGACATGCGGTGCTCCCGGTAATCGGGTTCGGACCTCAATGTCTCGGATCGCTGGAGATGCAATACGGGCGCGAGGTTGCGCTCGCTTCAGCGCGCGGTGGGCGGGTACGTGACTGAGTGGTCCGGGTGGGTGACCGCGCCGAGTGTCAGGCTCGCAGCATCCGCTTTCGTCTCAGTCATGATGTGCCGCACGGTGTCGCCATGCGCGAGCAGATGGTCGGCAATGATGCGCCGATGGCAGCGCCACCACACCGCCTCCGAGCACATGACGGCCACGGTTGCCTCTGCTGCCAGAGCGTGTAACTGGTCAAGACCGTTACGAAAGCTCTCGCTCAGTGCGTAGTCGGCGTAGTTGTGAAAGCTGCGATTGTTCCAGAAGGCGTTCACCTCAAACGGCACGTCCTTCGATACCGGACGCCGCCCCGCGAGCTCCTCGATGCGCGAGTAGGCAATGCCGGCGCTCGGCAACGACTCGCTGAGTGCGTCGTCGTTGAAGTGCGGGTACTTGCGTGAGCCCGCGAGCTTGCGCACGTCGACTATGTGCCGCACATCGTGCTCATGCAGCATCCTGGTGAATTCTTCGAGCGTGCGGTCCGAGTGGCCGACCGTGAAGACCGGGCTCGCAATAGGCGCGTCAGGCACGGATGCTATTTCTCGATGCGCGTCAGAGCGGAGCCCTTGTGCGCCGCGACGTGGTCCGTCTTGTCGCTCGCGATCTCGTACTGCGGGTCATCTTTCGACGCCCGGCGATTGTGGCCCTTGTACGTGAAGTCGGACTCGTGCACCTTGGTGATCGTTCCTGACACCTGCCCGGCCTCGGAGTTCCAGCTCACGTGGTCGCCAACGGCGAATTCGGCCATGGTCTCACCTCTATCGGGATCGCGTGATGGGCGGATCACTCTTCGTTCGTGTCTGAGTCCTCTGGCTGGTCGGAATCCTTCGACTGCCCCGGACGGTCTTGAACATACGTCAGTCCGTCGTGGGACTCGTCGGTCTCTGGGTCGTCTTCGAGCGGAAACTCCGTCTCGGAGTCCGAGAGTCGTGCGTCTTTGGGCTGGGATCCAGCATCCATGTTGTTCCTCCTCACACCCGCGGTTGGCCGAGCATTGCTCAGCGCCTCGATTGCGAGGCTACGCCTATGGCGCGTCACGCTGGAAGAGCTTGTGTCTCCGCTCACGAGTGTGTTAACCGAGGCGGCGGGGATGCTGTCTCAGAGGTACGAGACGAGCAGCACGACCGATGCAAGCGTCAGCATTCCCAGGCAGTTCACCCAGAACTCGCTGCCGACGAAGCGCACGCGAACGTGGGCGTATGCCGCCGCAATGAAATAGCAGACGACTCCCACGTTCGCCGCAAACGCGATGCCCGGAATCCAGACGCCGACGGCGAGCCCTCCCGCTGCGAGGAGCTTGATCACCACGAGAGCCCACCACCACTCGCGCGGAAAGTGGACCCCGTTCAGGCAGTCGCGAATGAACCGGGGAGGTCGAATCGACATCACGGCATCGCCCAGCACGACCGCGGCGAGCAGTGCCGTGAGCCACCAGGGGTCGGGCAGAAGCAGCATCTCAGTTCTCCGGATTCTCGGCGGTCACCACGGACACCGCGTTCCGCAGCTCACGCAGCGCAGATGGGACGTCTGAGCCGTTTCCTGCCCAGGCGAAGAGAACGCCGAGGTACGCGAAGTAGATGACCCGGGATGCCGCGGCGGCACGTGCCGCGCTGAGTCCCGATCTCGCGAGCTCAACCGTGATCGCCTGAAGCAGGTCGTTGCCGAGCGTCGTGAAGATCACGGATTCGTGACCTCCGCGAACGAGGACTCCGGCGTATTCGCGTGAGAGCTCCTGGTCACGGGCGAACAGCTCGAGAAAGGGGCGAAGCACGGCGGCGATGCGGTCCGGAGTGGTGGCGGCATCCGCTGAGGCTGATGTGCGAGGAGGCGGCGCGCTCTGCATCTGCGCGATCGATGATTCGAACACGGCGGCAAGCAGCGTGCTCTTGTCGCCGACCGCCATGACGGTGCCCGCGCTGACTCCCGCTTCATGTGCGATTTGGCGAACCGAAGTTGCCGTGAAGCCGTTTGCGCGAAACAGCCTGTCGGCAACGTCGATTACTCGCCGGCGCGTCGCCTCGCGTTGCTGGACCCTTGACTGAACCGGTTCAGTGAACATGTTCAGTCACTTTACGCTCACTTCCGTGCAGACACAACCAGCGCGCCATGCTCAGCGATATAGCCCTCCCACGTGCGCTCGCCGTGGTCTGCATCGCGTGCCGCCAGGTTCTCGCCAGCGCGATAGGCGCGACCGATGGCTCCGGGAATGCGTACGCGCACGAACGCGCAACGCTTGCCGACAGCATCCGCGTAGCTCTGCACGAGCTCACGCAGCGAGTACACCTGAGGGCCCGCGATGTCAGGCACGAGACCCGCCGGTGTCCCTTCGGCGATCTCGACGAGTCGGTCGGCGATGTCGCGCGGGTCGACGGGCTCGAACCGCAGTCCCGTCGGATTCGGCACCAGCGGCAGCTTCGACATCATCTGCGCGAGGGGCAGCACGAGCGAGTGGGCCTGGGCGGCTCGAAGGATGCTGAAGGGAACGCGCGATTCGCGCACGACGCTCTCGGCGGCCTTCTTCTCGCGGAAGTAGCCGATGGGCATGGCATCGGCGCCGATCACCGAGATGAGCACGAGGTGCGCGACGCTGGCAGTCCTAGCCGCGCGCGCAACGGTCGCGGTCAGCGCTCCGTCGCCGCTCGCGCCGCCGGCGAGGTGCAGCACGGTCTCGACGTCGCGCATGGCGTCGGCCAAGCCGTCTCCGGTGCGAAGGTCGCAGACAACGTGCGACGTGCCGTCGGCCGGGACGTGCGCATGGCGGCTGACGGTGCGCACATCGCGCCCGAGAGCTCGAAGGCTCTCGACGACGTATGAGCCGATCGTCCCGGTTCCTCCGGTGACGAGGATTGCAGACATGTGGTTCTCCAGTTCTGTGGCGCGGGCTTCGCCCGCGGTGAATGTGCTTCACTGAGACGACACGCGGCGAACGAGATGTGTGACATGCGGGGAGAAAATGAACCCAACGGAGCGCTTCGAACGCGAACGCCCTCGGCTCAGAGCGGCGGCGTATCGCATGCTCGGGTCTCTTGCCGAGGCTGACGACGCAGTTCAAGACGCGTGGCTGCGTTTGAACGCGAGCGACACAACCGACATTCGCAATCTGGGGGCGTGGCTCATGACCGCGACCTCGCGAGTCTGCCTCAACATGCTGCGCACGCGTCGCACCCGCGGCGAGACGGCGCTCGACGCGCGCATGCCCGACCCGATCGTGGTCTCCTCGACGGCCGACCCCGAGCTGAGCGCGGAGCAGGGCGAGGCCGTCAGCATGGCCCTCATGGTCGTCATGGAGACCCTCTCCCCGACAGAGCGCGTAGCGTTCGTGCTGCACGACATGTTCACCGTTCCGTTCGACGAAATTGCGACTCTGGTCGAGAAGACTCCGGATGCTGTGCGCCAGCTCGCGAGCCGGGCACGACGCCGCGTGCGCACGCGAGAGACCCAAGGGCATGCGGATGCTGCAGAGCAGCGCCGCGTAGTGAGGGCGTTCTTTGCAGCATCCCGCGACGGAGACATTGATGGGTTGCTCGCCGTGCTCGCACCCGATGTGGTGCTGCGCAGCGACGGCGGTGCGCGTCGCCGGGAGCAGTCCGTCGTGCTGGAGGGTGCTCAGACCGTTGCGTCGCAAGCGGCGATGTACATGGAGCTCGCACCGCACGTGCGATTCGTCTCGATCAACGGCGCCGAGGGCGCGGCCGTCGTCGTGCAGGGTCGTGTCGTCTCGCTTATGTCGTTCACGGTCGTCGATGACCGCGTGGTGGCGATCGATGTTCTGGCCGACCCCGAGCGCTTGCCCGGAGTGACGCGGAGCATCACGGAGTAGGCAGCGACGCGCGCCGGTGAGGCCCGCGGGCGAGCCGTGTACTGATTCAATGGAGGCGAGGCTGCCGCGGCCTCGCCGATGCCGGACATTCGAGGGAGCATTCCATGCAGACACCGATCACCACGCGCAGCCTGTTCGGTCCTGGTCCGACGAATCCCTACACCGAGGCGACCGTGGCGCTCGGCTATCCGCTGCTCGGGCACCTCGACCCGCTCTTCATCGAGCGGATCGACCACACGTGCGACGGACTGCGCAAGGTGTGGGGAACGCAGAACGCTCGAACGCTGCCGCTCAGCGCGACAGGCTCTGCGGGCATGGAGGCCGCGTTCGTCAACATGGTCGAGCCCGGCGACGTCGTCGTCATTGCGGTGAACGGCCTCTTCGGTGAGCGCATGTGCGATGTTGCCGCGCGGTGCGGAGCGGACGTTGTGCGCGTCGACCACGAGTACGGCCAGCCGATCGACCCGCAGCGCGTCGCCGAGGCGCATCCGAGCCCCGCCATCATTGCCGTCGTGCATGCCGAGACCTCGACGGGCGTGCTGTCAGACATCGCGGCGCTCGGGCAGCTCAAGGGCGACGCCCTGCTGCTCGTCGACGCCGTCACGTCGATTGGCGGTGTCGAGCTGCGCGCAGACGACTGGGGCATCGACATCGGCTACGCCGGCACACAGAAGTGCCTCGGTGTCGCTCCAGGGCTCGCGCCGTTCACCGTGTCTGACCGGGCGTTCGAGCGCCGGGTCGAGAATCCCCGCTCGTGGTATCTCGACCTCGGCATGCTGGGCGGCTACGTCGGTGCCGCATCGGGCGCCAAGCGCACGTACCATCACACGGCGCCCGTCGCCATGATCGCGAGTCTCGAGGCGGCGCTCGACCGCATCCTCGGTGAAGGTCTCGAGAACGTCTGGGCGCGGCACAGTGCGGCGGCCGCGGCGCTGCGGTCTGGGCTGCAAGAGCGCGGCTTCGAGCTGTTCGCAGCCGAGGGCGCGCGGCTGCCGTCGCTCACGACGGTGTGCGTGCCCGACGGCGTCGACTCTGCTGCCGTGCGGGGCTACCTGCTCGAGAAGTACAGCATGGAGATTGGCGCGGGTGTCGGAAAGTATGCAGACACCGTGTGGCGCATCGGCCTCATGGGCCCGAATGCGACGGTCGGAACCGCCGAGTACATTCTCATGGCGCTTCAGGATGCTGTGACAGCAACCCGCTGACGACACGACCGTTCTCGAGGCGTATCACCCGGTCGGCCGCCGCAATCGACTCGGGATCGTGGGTCACACAAGCGACGGCGGCGCCTCGAGCAGCTTCTTCGGCGAGGATCGACCGCGTGCGCTCCCGACTGTGCTCGTCGAGCCCGGCCGCGGGCTCGTCGAGAAGCAGAATCTCGGGGCGCCTCACGATTCCCTGCGCGACGAGGGCGCGCTGACCCTGACCACCTGACAGCGCGGTGAATGGGCGCGACGCGAGCTCGGCT
The DNA here is from genome assembly GCF_002563955.1 of Paramicrobacterium agarici. Classification (NCBI taxonomy): domain Bacteria; kingdom Bacillati; phylum Actinomycetota; class Actinomycetes; order Micrococcales; family Microbacteriaceae; genus Paramicrobacterium; species Paramicrobacterium agarici. Next base: position 523,641 of record NZ_PDJE01000001.1, on the reverse strand, counting down.
AGATCAACGCGATCAAGCGCGTCGGCTACCGCAGACCGCGTGTCGCTGGTGCGGTGCGCTCGGCCACGCGCCCACGTTCCCATCGCGACCACATCGCGCACCGTGAGCGGCAGTGCGTCGGACACCCTCGGTCTCTGCACCACGAGCGCCACGTCGCCTGAGCGCGTCACGATGCCTTGCCGCGGGGTCAGCACGCCGGCGAGCAACTCGACGAGCGTCGATTTACCCGAACCGTTGGCACCCGTGATCGCAACGACCTCGCCCCGCCGCACCTGCAGGCTCACGTCGCGCAGCACGTCGGTCTGCTCGTACGCGTAGCAGAGCGAGTCGGCGAGAACGGCGTGCGGGGGAGAAGGCATTGCCCCACTATAGCAATTGATAATCATTCTCATTCTCGACTAGTGTCGAGTCCGTGTCCTGGCTGATCGATCCCCTCAGCACCGACTTCGTCGTGCGCGCTGCCCTCGGCGGCATGCTCGTCGCGGTGATCTGCGGCGTCGTCGGAACGTGGGTCGTGATTCGGGGCATGGCATTTCTCGGCGAGGCGATCGGGCACGGGATGCTGCCGGGCGTCGCCCTCGCGAGCGTGCTCGGCCTTCCCCTGATCGCGGGCGCCGCGATGAGCGCTCTCGTCATGAGCGCGGCGATCGGCATGCTGCAACGGCGGGGCCGGCTCTCATACGACACGAGCATCGGCCTGCTGTTCGTCGGCATGCTCTCGCTCGGCGTGATCATCGTGTCGCACTCGCGCAGCTTCGCCACAGACGCAACGGCGATGCTCTTCGGCGACATCCTCGCGATCGCACCCGGCGACATCGTCCTGCTCGTCGCCGCCCTCGCCGTGACTCTCATCGTCACCGCCGCATTCCACCGAGCGTTCGTCGCCGCTGCCTTCGACCGGCGCATCGCGCAGACTCTCGGACTCGCTCCGCACATCGCGCAAAGCGCGCTCGTGGGACTCGTGACACTCGCTGTCGTCGTGTCCTTTCAGGCAGTCGGAACGCTGCTCGTCGTCGGCCTTCTGATCGCTCCCGTCGTCGCCGCACGACCATGGGCACAGCGCATCCCGGTCATCATGACGCTTGCAAGCGGTTTCGGCGTCGCCGCCGTTCTGACCGGCCTGCTCGTGTCGTGGCACGTCGGAAGCGCGGCAGGCGCCTCCATCGCCTGCTCGGCGATCGCGCTCGCCGCAGCATCCGCCCTCGTGCGAGGTGCCGTGGACCGCGTGCGCCGCGCCGAGGCGTCGCACCGCAGCATCCACGGCCGTGAGCCGGCCACCCCTGTTTCGCCACCCTCATCGATTCTCGAAAGGCCCTGATGACATCACGTCGTTCTCTTCTGCTCGCGTCAACCGCCGCGCTGCTTCTCGCCACGTCGGCATGTGGGTCTGCGCCGTCTACCTCCGCAACGGCTACTGCGACACCCGGCCACGGCGCGATAGCCGGTGCGGCCGAGGTCGCCGAGCCGCCGCTGCAGCTTGTGTCGATCGACGAGACGGGGGCCGTGGGCATCCTCGACCTGCTCGACGGTGCGACGAGCGAGCTCGGAACGATCGGCGCGCCCAGCGCGACAGCGACCGGCGGCCGGTACGTCTTCGCCACGACGGACGCGGGAGTCGAGATCGTCGACAGCGGCGTGTGGACGTGGGATCACGTCGACCATTTTCACTACTACCGGGCCGAGCCATCGGTCATCGGCACAGTCGAGGGCGCGGGGCCCGTGAGGGTTGCGACGGGAATGCTCGCCACAGCAGGCAGCACTGCCCTGTACTTCGAAGGGTCGCGCGAGGCGGTTCTGCTCGACAATGACGCGCTCTCGAAGGGGAAGATCGTCGAGCTGTTCCGCATCGACACTGGTTCAGCGGCCGGCGTTGCGGCCCCTCTTGGTGACGGTGCGCTCGTCTCCGACGGAGACGCGCTGCGGTACTACACCGGCGACGGCTCGCCGGCGGACGAGTCGATCGCGTGCCCGAGTCCCGCTGGAACGATCACGACGCGCGTGGGGCTCGCCGTCGGGTGTTCGGACGGCGCCGTGATCGCGACCGCGGAGGGCGATCGGCCCGTGTTCGAACACGTGGCGTACCCCGAGGCTTTGAACGCGGAGCGCGCGACGGCGTTCGACGGGCGCAAAGGCCGCCCCACCGTCGCCGCGATCGCGGGTGACAGGGGCTTCTGGCTGCTCGACACGCGCGAACGCTCGTGGTCGTTGGTTGAGACAGATGCTGAGCTCGTACGCGTGACCGCGGTCGACGACGCGGAGGGACACGTCGTGGCGCTGGATTCAGACGGACGCGTGCGCGTCTACCAGGCCGAGTCCGGCGAACAGATCGCGGAAACCGACGCCCTTCTGGCCGAAACGATCGACGCCGAGCAGCTCGAGAGCATGACTCTCGTTGTCGACGGTCAGCGGGCGTACCTGAACGCGCCGGCAGAGGGCGTGGTCTACGAGATCGCGTATGCCGACGGAGCGCGCATTGCCCGCACACTTGAGACCCCGACCGCTCCCGTACACATTGCGGAGGTCGGACGATGAACGGAATGGCCCGTCATCTCGGGGCCGGCATTGCTCTGCTCTCGGCGCTCGGGCTCGTCGGGTGTGCAGACGCGAGCGCGTCAGACGACGTGCAGATCGTCGTCACCACCAACATCCTGGGCGATGTCGTCGAGCAGGTCGCCGGGGACGAGGCGCACGTCACGACGCTCATGAAGCCGAACGCCGACCCGCACTCGTTCGAGATCTCGGCTCAAGAGGGCGCTTTGCTGCGCAACGCCGACCTCGTCGTCTCAAACGGCCTCGGACTCGAAGAGGGGCTGCAGCAGCATCTCGACAGCGCGGCAGAGGCGGGTACCGAGCTGTTCGCTGCCGGCGACGCCATCGATGTACTGCCGTATTCGACCGGCGACGCCGACGGAGCGCCCGATCCGCACTTCTGGACGGACCCCGCCCGCATGATCGACGTCGTCGACGCGCTCGAAACCGAGCTGGCTGCGGTGAGCGGCATCGATGCCGGGACGATCGCCGCGAACGCCGAGTCGTACCGCACCGACCTCTCCCAGCTCGACGCCGACATGACGGACGCGTTCGACGCGATCGGCGAGAAGAACCGAGCACTCGTGACGAACCACCACGTGTTCGGGTACCTTGCCGACCGCTTCGACTTTCGGGTCGTCGGCGCCGTGATTCCCGGGGGAACCACCCTCGCCGCCCCGAGCGCGGCCGACCTTCGCGACCTCGCCGACGCCATTGACGAGGCCGGCGTACCCACGATCTTCGCCGAATCGTCGCAGCCCGACCGGCTCGTTCAGGCACTCGCCAGCGAGGTCGGCGTCGATGTCGCCGTCGTCGAGCTCTTCACGGAGTCGCTCACCGAGCCAGGCGAAGGCGCCGCCACCTATCTCACGATGATGCGCGCGAACACCGAGCGCATCGCAGAGGGCCTCACGCCGTGAGGCCACCCATGGAAAGGAAACACATGAAACGACAGACGCGACTGGTGACAGGAGCAGCCGCGCTCGCCGGTCTCTCACTGCTCATGACAGGCTGCGCGGGAGGTGGAGGCACGGCGGATGCTGCGGGAGACACCGACACCGCGCGCGGCAGCTCCGACGCGCGCATCGCCGTCTCGTACGAGGGCGGCATTGCGGTGATCGACGCCGAGACACTCGAGGTCGTCGAGCAGTTCGACTCGGAGCAGTTCACGCGCCTCAACGCGTTCGGTGACGGACGCCACGTCGCCGTGACGACGTCGAGGGGCTTTCAGGTTCTCGACACGGCGACGCCGGAGCTCACCGATCTCGTCTTCGACGCGACGGGCGCGGGTCACGTCGTGCGCCATGCGGGAAAAACGGTGCTCTTTGACGATGGCACCGGAACGACGACGGTCGTCGATACCGAGGGGCTCCTACAGAGCGACGGATCGCTGCCCGAGACCCAGACGTACACGGCGGAGTCCGCCCATCACGGAGTCTCGATCGTGCTTGACGACGGCACGCTCGTGACGACGGTCGGCACAGAGGAGTCGCGCACCGGAGCGGTCGCGCTTCACCCGCACGACGACCACTGGCACGAAGCCGCATCGAGCGACGAGTGCCCGGGCATCCACGGTGAGGGTACGGCCGCCGACGAGGCCGTGATCTTCGGCTGCGAGAACGGCGCGCTTCTATTCCACGATGGCGAGTTCACCAAGTTCACCGCGCCCGACGACTACGGGCGCATGGGCAACGCGTACGTCTCTGAGACAAGCCCGATCGTCGTGGGTGACTACAAGAACGACCCCGATGCCGAGGGCTACCTGCTCAACGCCGTGACGCTCATCGACACCGCAGCGGGCACGTACGACGTCGTCGACCTTCCCGACGAGGTGCAGTACACGTTCCGCGACGTCGTGCGAGGACCCGATGACAATGCGTACATTCTGTCGTCCGACGGGTCGATCCACGTGCTCGATCCCACATCAGGCGAACTCGTCGACGCGTTCCCCGTGATCGATCCCTGGGAGGGGCCGAGCGAGTGGCAAGACGCGCACCCCGCGATCGTGACCGATGGCGAGGTCGGTTACGTGACCGAGCCGTCGGCGAACGCGCTGCACGTCGTCGACCTGGCAACCGGCGAGGTGCTGACGACGGCCGAGTTCGAGTTCACCCCGAACGAGGTCGCGGTCGCGCAGAGCTGATTCAGTGCGCGGATGCTGTTGCCGAGGCGTGAGCGTCGGCAACAGCATCCGCCTTCTTCTGCTTGCGAATGCGCAGCACGATTCCAGAGGCCGGCTTCGAGCATGGCCTGACCGATGCCGTAGTCGATGGATGCCGGTGTCTCGAGCAGTTGAGGAACCACGATGGTGGCGGGTCGCGGTCCGGCCGTCAGCACGAGGGGCGGAGCATTGCTCCGCCCCTCGGGCTCAGCTCTGCACGCGCGGCTCAGGCAGCGGAGGAGCCGTCGCTGCCGGGGTCTCGTCGAGACGGGCCAGCGCCTCGTCGATCGCGCGGTCGAGTTGCGGGTCGTCCGCCTCGAACAGCTGCGACGGCGTGTGCACGACCTCGATGTCGGGGTCGACTCCATGGTTCTCGACCCCCCAGCCTTTGCCCTCGAGCCAGTATGCGTAGCGTGGCTGCGTCACTCCTGTGCCGTCGACAAGATCGAAACGGCTATCGATGCCGACCACACCACCCCACGTGCGCACGCCGACAACCGGGCCAACGCCGAGCGCCTGTGCTCGAGCATTCACGATGTCGCCGTCAGAACCCGAGTTCTCGTTCGCGACGATCACCACGGGCCCGCGCGGCGCACGATCGGGATCCGGGATCGGGCGGTCATACTGCCGCGCCTGTGTCCACGCGATCACCCGGGAAGCGAGCCGTTCGATCACGAGCTGGCTCGTGTGCCCGCCGCGGTTGTAGCGCACATCGGCGATGACGCCTTCGGCATCGGTCGCGACGCGCAGATCGCGGTGCAGCTGCGCCCAGCCGTAGCTCTGCATGTCGGGAACGTGCAGGTACCCGAGCCGCCCGCCGCTGCGTTCTGTGACGTACGCGCGCCGCGACCGCACCCACGCCTGGTAGCGCAGCACCTCTTCGCTCTCGAGCGGAACCACCGCGACGCGCCGCTCATCACCATCTCGGCTCAGCGTCAGCTCGACGGGCTTGCCCGCCGCTCCAATGAGGTGCGCCGCGGGCCCGGCAACCGGATCGACCGGCGTGCCGTCGACGGCGACGATGAGATCGCCCTCGCGCGCACCGACTCCCGCCTGACGCAGCGGGGAGCGGGCGTCCGGTTCGCTCGACTCACCGGGAAGGATGCTTTCGATGCGCCAGCCTCCCTCGGCCGGCGACAGGTCGGCGCCGAGAAAGCCGAGTTTGCGCGAGGCGTCTCCGAGCGGATCGCGCGGCATGACGTAAGCGTGCGACGTGTTCAACTCGCCGACGGTCTCCCACAGCACGTCGATGAGGTCATCGTGGGTGCGAACAGCATCCACCACCGGGCGCCACCGCGCTGCGACAGCATCCCAGTCCACCCCATTCATGTCGGCGCGCCAGTAGTGATCGCGCATGAGGCGCGCGTTCTCGTCGAACATCTGGTGCCACTCGGCCGATGGGTCGAGCTGGAAGCGCAGGCGGCTCATGTCGACCGCGATGCGCGCGCTGTCGTCGTCGTCAACCTTGCGCGTGGACGGCAGCACCGTCACGTCGTCGCCGTGCCGCACGACAATGCGCTCGCCGTCACCGGAGACCGCGAACTGATCGACCTTCTCGACGAGCGTCGTCACCCGTCGATCGGCGAACGACCACCGCTCGAGGCGATCCGCGGCCTTGTCGCCCGTGACGCCCGCGCGGCGCGACCCGAGCTCGCCCTGCTCGTCAGAGGCCACGCGTACCCACAGCACGCCGTCTTTCACAGCAGCGAGGTCGCGATAATCGGCGCTGGGAACGGGGAACGGCGTGATGCGCTCTTCGGCCCCGTCGGCGTCGAGATCGGGGCAGGCGACAGGGGTGGATGCTGCCGAAGCGCCGCCCTCGGCGCCGGCACTCGGCTCGGCGGCATTCGAGACGCGCCAGCCGTCGGCGCTCGGCCCGAACGGAGCCGGCTCCGTGGCCGAGAGCGGGATGAGCCACGGCCGCGTCGCCCCCGAGAACGCGAGGTCGAACGCGTGCTGGTTGTAGTGCGGGTCGAAGGTGCGATCCGAGAGGAACACGATGTGCTTGCCGTCGAACGTGAACGCGGGCGAGTGGTCGTGGTACTTGCCGGTTGTGAGCGCAACCGACTCGTCGTCGCGCGTCGTGTCGAGCAGGCGGATCTGGTGCAGCTCCGATTCACCTGAGGTCGGCTGTGACCACGCGAGGTAGCGGCCGTCGGGCGAGAACACGGGGCCGAGGGCTTCGCCCGCAGCGCTTCGGCCGACCTCGCGGGCCGTTGCCGCATCGACGTCGATCAGGCGGATCACGCCATCGTGCGAGATCGCGGCGAGACGATCCCCGGTGGGGTTCGATGCGAGATGCAGCACGCGGCCGAGCGTCCCGCTGAGCATGCGCCGTGCCTCGCCCGTGCCGTCGGCGGCGCGGATCTCGACAGCATCCTCCCCCTCGGCGTCGGTGACGTAAGCGACCGAGCCGGTCTGCCCGAGCACAACGGGGTCGCGGGTGCGCACGCCGGAATCGGCGGCGAGGGCGCGGGCGGGCCCCTCGCGGTGCGAGAGCCAGAAGGCGTTGCCGCGCCACGAGACGAGGCTGCCGTCGCCGCCATGATCGGGAACGATCGCGTTGATGTTCTTCGTGGAGTCGAGGCTCACCGGAGCGACGCTGACGCCGGGAAGCGTGATGTCGACAGTGCGCGGCTCGGCGTCGAGACTCGACAGCATCCGGATCTGCCCTCGACTGTGCCAGACGATGCGCTCCCCGTCTGTCGTGGCGTCGCGCACGTATCCGTCGTCTTCGGTCTGGAACGTCACCTGGCGCGGCTCGTCGCCCCTTGCGGCATCCATCACCCAAATATTCGCCTGCTCGTGAGCGTGATCGGGGAATCGCGCGGCGCGATCAGAGACGAAGGCGAGACGGTCGCCGAGCCACATCGGATCGACGATCGACGCCTCGTCGTCACGCAGAAGCTGCTCCCACGCGCCGTCGACGCTGAGCCAGAGCCGCGGTGCCGTGCCGCCGCGATAGCGCTTCCACCATGCGGGCGGGCGGCTACCCGGAGTGCTGAGCGCGACAGCGCCGTCTGCGCGAAGGGCGAGACCGGATGCTGTGCCATAACGCAACCGTTCGGTCGTGCCGTCGAGCGACACCTTCTTCACGACGGTGTGGCGCATGTTCGCCTCGCCGGCGTTCGAGGCGACAAGGATGCTGTCGCGCGATGCCCACCCGAGCATCGTGGTGACCGAGCCGCCCCACCACGTCAGCCGTCGCGCTGCGCCGGTGGCGACGTCGGCGACCATCACTTCGGGGTGCCCGTCGCGATTCGAGACGAACGCCACGTGCGCTGCGTCAGGAGAGAGGCGTGGCTGGCGCACGGGCGCATGGTCCGAGGTGAGGCGCCAGGCGCGGCCTCCGTCGTCGCCGACGAGCCAGATGTCGTCGTCGGCGACGAAGGTGATGAGATCGTTCGAGATGTGTGGGTAGCGAAGGTACGTCGTTGTGCTCACTCGGCTCAGCCTACGTGCGATCGTAGGCACCGGAAAGTGTTCTTGACGATCGTCGCTGCGTCGTTCCCGCGCTCTCGTATCGTGGCGTCAGCAGACGCCGTGCACGTCAGCTGCCGCTCGCCTTGCGCCGGATGAACCCGAAGACAGCTGTCGCCACGAACAGAATGATGCAGATGATGGCGAGCCACATAAGGCCCTTCACCGCAAACCCGAGAACGCTCAGAATCGCCCACAGAATGAGCAATGTGATGATGATGCCCATGATCCCTCCTTGCCCCGCCGCAGCGGGGTGATCGCGAGGGCCGCCACACGGTGCTGATGCGACGCGTGACTGCCTTCTTTTTGACCATACGCGGAAGCCCCCGCGGCGGGTAGTGCTTGTCACCGCTTCGCATCCTGTGCTATCCGTGCGAGATCGGATCAGCTGCTCTTGCTACGGTGTGGGCATGTCTCACAACGCTGTGCCTTCCCACGACGGGGGAGACCTGACCGAGCTCGACCGACGCCACCTCGCCCGCTGCGTTGAGCTGGCGTGCGAGGCCCTCGACGCGGGCGATGAGCCGTTCGGGTCGGTGCTGGTGGACGCCGTCGGCAGCGTGCGCTTCGAAGACCGTAACCATGTTGTGGAGAGCGGCGACCGCACGCAGCATCCGGAATTCGCCATTGCGCGCTGGGCGGCTGAGCACATGACGCCAGACGAGAGGAGGGATGCTGTCGTCTACACGTCGGGCGAGCATTGCCCCATGTGCAGCGCGGCGCACGCCTGGGTGGGACTGGGGCGAATCGTCTTCGCATCGAGCACCGACCAGCTCGTCGGGTGGCTGGCGGATTGGGGCGTTCCGGGAGGTCCGGTGGCACCGTACCCGATCACCGAGATTGCGCCGTTCGTGCCCGTTACCGGCCCTGCGCCCGAGTTCGCCGACGAGATCAAGCAGCTGCATGCGCGCCTGCACGGCGTGAACGTCGATTGATCGCGCCATGCGTGGCCGGGCGTAATCTGGGCTTCAGCCCGAACCTCGCACGATGAAGAGAGAAGGAGTAGCCATGCGCGGAGTGATCATGCACGGTCCCGGCGACGTACGCGTCGAGGAGCGCGACAAGCCGACGATCGTTGAACCGACCGACGCCATCATCAAGGTTGCTGCGACGTGCGTGTGCGGCTCTGACCTGTGGCCGTACCGCGGCGCTGACGTGCTCGAGGAGCCAGCGCCAATGGGACATGAGTACGTCGGCGTCGTCGAGAGCATCGGCGATGACGTCTCGACGCTCAAGCCCGGCGACTTCGTGGTCGGATCGTTCATGGCGAGCGACAACACGTGCGAGATCTGCGCGGCCGGATACCAGAGCCGCTGCGTGCACGTTGTGCCGATGGGCGCGATCGGAACACAGGCCGAGTACGCGCGCATTCCGTTAGCTGACGGAACGCTCGTCGCCACGCCGCGACAGCCAACGCCCGCCGAGATTCCGGGGCTGCTCGCAGCATCCGATGTTCTCGGCACCGGCTGGTTCGCTGCCGTCGCCGCTGAAGTCGGGCCGGGCAAGACGGTGGCGGTCGTCGGTGACGGCGCGGTGGGGCTTCTGGGTGTGCTCGCCGCGCGTCAGCTCGGGGCCGAGCGAATCATCGCGATGAGCAGGCATGCTGACCGGCAGGAGCTTGCCCGCAGGTTCGGTGCGACGGACATCGTCGAAGAGCGCGGGGATGCTGGCGCTCGCCGCATCCGCGAGCTCACCGGTGGACTTGGGGCGCACTCGACGATCGAGGCCGTGGGCACGCAGGAGTCGATGATGCAGGCCATCCGATCGACGCGTGCCGGCGGACACATCGGCTTCGTCGGCGTGTCGCACGACGTCGAGCTTCCCGGCAACAAGCTCTTCTTCTCGGCGGTGCATCTGCATGGCGGCCCCGCTCCTGTGCGGCGGTTCTTGCCCGAGCTCATCGACCTGATCATGACGGGCACCATCACGCCGGGCGACGTCTTCGACATGACCATTCCGCTGGAGCGCGCCGCCGAGGGCTATGCCGCCATGGATGAGCGTCGTGCGACGAAGGTGCTGTTGACCGTCTGAGAACAGCGACGTCGTCAGGCGCTCGGGCCGCCGGGAACGATGCCGAGGTAGTGCGCCAGTGAGTTCTCTACCTCACCCATTTCGTCCCGGGTGAGGTAGTCGACAGGGTCGCCGAACACGTTGTCGACGTCGATGCTTCGAATTTGATCCACAAGGACAAGCGTTTCTCTGCCCGCGATCGTCGGGCGCGGGCGGTGTATCGCGGTGCCCGCTGACGTTGACGTGGGAATCACGGTGACGACAGATAAGAGCGAGTCTGTCGGTGACATAACAAGGCCCAAACGCCGGCCGCGCTGCTCATGACCTCGGGCCGCACCGAGGTCGATTCGGTAGATGCCTCCCCGAATCACCAGGCTTCGGGTTCCGTTGTGATGTCCTCGTCGGCGATTCGAGCCGTGTCGGCGTGGAACTGCTCGAGCCAGCGCTCGTGATCGAGCAGTCGCAGGGCGCGACGCAGGGTCTCTGATGTGCTCTCGCCGTCGCGGGCGGCCTCGCGCAGAATGCGAGCGTCGTCCGGCGTGGGGCGAAAGCTGAGAGTGCTGCTCATGCCCACATTCTAGCGCCTGTGTGACAAATGTAAACGGCGTGACACAGCCATCGTTATACGCTCGCCCGCCCATAGGCTGTATGCATGACCGTGACGACGCGCCGCATGCTGGATCTGACCGTTCACGAGCACACGCTCACCGTGCCGTTGGTGTGGGGCGACGACGCAGATGCACGCACCATTGATATCTTTGCGGCGGCCGTCGTGCGCGAGGGAGGCGAAGACCTTCCCTACCTCGTGTTTCTGCAGGGCGGCCCGGGCAGCGAGGCACCGCGTCCTTCCACGACCCCACCTCGCCCTCGTGGCTCGACGCGGCGCTCGAGCACTACCGCGTCGTCATGCTCGACCAGCGCGGAACGGGGCGTTCGACGCCCGTTGGCGATGACGATCTGCAGCGCCCGGCAGCATCCGTCGCCGAATACATCACGCATCTGCGCGCCGACTCGATCGTGCGCGACTGCGAGGCGGTGCGCGAAGAGCTCGGGGCCGAAACCTGGAGCGTGCTCGGCCAGTCGTTCGGCGGATTCACGACTCTCACGTACCTGTCGACCGCGCCCTCGTCGATCGAGCACGCGTACTTCACGGGCGGAGTAAGCGCCGTCGGACGGCATCCCGACGACGCGTACGCGCTCACGTACGACAAGGTGAAGGATGCCTCGCTGGCCTACTACCGTCGGTTCCCTGAGCACCGCGATGCGTTTCGTCGGCTTGCAGAGCGGGCGGATGCTGGCGCCATCACGTTGCCGAGCGGCGAAGTGGTCTCGGTGTCGAGGTTGCGCTCGCTCGGGATGTTGCTCGGTGCCAACGAGGGCTGGCAGACGCTGTGGAGCCTGCTGGAGCGCGACTCCGCGACCAACGCGTTCCGTTACGACCTTGAGGCGGCGCTGCCGTTCTCGGGGCGCAATCCGCTGTATTACGTCTTTCACGAGTCGTGCTACGCCGACGGTGTCGTGACGAACTGGTCGGCCGAGCGCACGCTGCCGCAGGAGTTCCGCGGCGATGTGACGCTGCTCACGGGTGAGCATGTGCGGCGTGAATGGGCCGACACGGTTCCGGCGTTGCAGCCGTGGCGCGAAGTTGTCGACATTCTCGCCGCGCACGAGTGGCCGAGGCTCTACGACGAGGCGACACTGCTTGAGTCGGAGGCTCGCGGCGCCGCGGCGGTGTACGCGAACGACATCTATGTTCCGATGGAGTACTCGCTGCAGACACTGACGCTGCTGCCGGGAGTGACACCGTTCATCTCGAGCGAGAACGAGCACAACGGCCTGCGTTCGGGCACCGTGCTGCCGCGCCTGATCGACCTCGCACACGGCCGCCGCGTGCGCTGACGCTGCAGCTCCTGCTCCTGCTCCTGCTTTCGCCGCGAAGGTGCGCTCGTAACCGCTCTACGCCGCGCTCCTCATTCGGAAATCTTGGCGACACGCCGTCAGAGAAAGCGCTTTTCTCGGCGTGTCGCAGCGAGATTTCCGATTATGTGAACGCTCAGCGTGGCGAAAACGGGACTGAACCGCAGCAGACTAACCGGCGGTGAGGCGGCGGGCGACCGCGACCATTCGCTCGGCGAACTCTGCCGTTGGACCGCGGTCGATGTCGGGGTACGCCTGCGGATTGGCGCTCGCGAGATAGAGTCCGTCGCTCATGAAGAGCAGCGCCCACGCGACGTCTGAATCTCGCGTCTCCGGGAGGAGTGCTTCGTGCCAGCGGGTGCGCGCGTGGGCAATCGCGGCGACCGCTGCGCTGCTTCCACCCTGCGCGAGAGCGATCGTCGCATTGATTGCGACATCGAAATCGGTGCCGACGTCTGTCGACGTGCGAATGAAGAACGCGACCGGACCCTCCGGAGCAGAGGTCATCGCTTCGATGTCGGCGTCGACAAACCGACCGAGGCGCTCGACAAGACCGTGAGCGAGAGCATCCTTTGACCCGTAGTGATAGAGCAGACCGCCCTTCGAGACACTCGCGCGGGCGGCGACGGCGTCAAGCGTGGCTGCCTTCTCGCCTCCCTCGATGAGCAGGGCGCTGAAGGCGTCGAGAAGGCGGTCTGCTGTTGAAGGGCTGGCTGTGGATGCGCTGTCAGGTGAGGCGGCCATGTTGTCACTGTACCGTCTGGACGGTACAGTTGTCGACCGGAGGGCATGATGACGACGGCTGAGATGCGACTGGAACCGCGCGCGGGCGCCCGTGAGTGGTGGGGCCTCGTTGTGCTCATGCTGCCGGTCGTGCTGATCTCGGCCGACAATACGATCCTCAACTTTGCGCTGCCCGAGATCTCGGAGGCGCTGCTGCCCACCGGAACTCAGCTGCTGTGGATTCTCGACGTCTACCCGCTCGTTCTCGCTGGACTCCTGGTGACGATGGGCAGCATCGGCGACCGTCTGGGGCGCCGCAAGCTGCTGCTCATCGGTGCCACGGGGTTTGGCGTCGTCTCGATCCTTGCCGCGTTCGCCCCCTCCGCTGAAGCGCTCATCGCCGCCCGCGCGGCCCTTGGTCTCTTCGGCGCCACGCTCATGCCGTCGACGTTGTCGCTGCTGCGCAATCTCTTTCTCAACCGTGAGCAGCGGCGACTCGCCATTGCGGTCTGGGGCACGGGTTTCGCCGGCGGTGGCGCACTCGGTCCGATCGCCGGCGGCTTCTTGCTCGAGCACTTCTGGTGGGGATCGATCTTTCTTCTCGCGGTGCCCGTGCTGCTGCCGCTGTTCATTCTGCTGCCGATCCTCGTGCGCGAGTCACGCGACCCCGTCGACGCTCCGATCGACCTGCTGAGCGCCGCACTTGTTCTGCTGACGATGGTGCCCTTCGTCTGGTCGATCAAGCACGCGGCAGAAGACGGCGTCGACCTCGCGGCCGGTGTCGCGTTCGTCGCGGCGGTGGCCTTTGGCATCCTGTTTGTCATGCGCCAGCTGAAGCTCGAGCACCCCATGCTCGATGTGTCGCTGTTCCGCAACGCGGCGTTCAGCGGTGCGATCGTCATCAACCTGTTCAGCATCATCGCGTTCGTCGGCGGCCTGTTCTTCATCACCCAGCATCTGCAGCTTGTGCTCGGCCTCAGTCCGATGATCGCGGGCCTCGTGCTGCTGCCCGGTCTCGCCGTGATGATCATCGCCGGCCTCGCCATCGTGCCCATCGCCCGGAATGTGCGACCGAGCCTGCTCGTCGCCGTTTCGCTCGTGTTCTCGGTGCTCTGCTACGGCAGCATTGCGGTGCAGGGCGGTGCCGTCGGCGTGCTGGGTGTTGCGCTGGCTGTCGTCTCCCTCGGCATTGGAGTGGGTGCGGCCGAAACCATCACCAACGACCTCATCCTCGCGAACGCTCCGGCGGCGAAGGCCGGTGCCGCCTCGGGCTTGTCTGAGACGGCGTATGAGCTGGGCTCTGTGCTCGGCGTCGCCACACTCGGCACGGTGCTGACCGCGTCATACCGCGGGCACATCGTAATTCCCGAAGGGGTAGGCGGAGCGGATGCTGCAGCCGCAGGCGAGACGCTCGGCGGAGCTGTGCAGGTCGCCAGCGAGTTGCCGAGCGCGCTCGGATCGGCGCTGTACGATGCCGCGGTTTCGGCGTTCGGCAGTGGCGTCTCGATCACGTCGTGGCTGGCGGCCGGGATCATCGTCGCCGCGATCGTGGTGTCGCTCACGACACTGCGTCACGCGCGTTAACCCAAGCGCTCCATCCCGCGCCAGTTCAGGTTTTGCGCTCAGAAAGTTCTGGTGCGAGCAACCGGAGGCGAGGCGGGATGCGTGGAGAGCAGGGTGGGCGCCGGATCAGAACACCGGCGCCCACCCCGACGACGCGGGTCAGTTTCCGTCACGCACACCCGCGACGAAGCGCGTGACGTTGTTGCGCATCGCGTCGATGCGCTGCTGCTTGGCAGCTTCGACGTCGAACCCGACATACGCGGTTCGGGGACGTTTGCGCGCATTCACGTTGCACTGAAACTCCGCGCAGGCGAGTGTTCCGACGGTGTCGCCCTTGCGACCAGCGTCTCCCGCGCGCTTCGCCACGAAGAACACGACGTCATTCGGCAGGTGCACGTCTTCACACCACGAGCACTGTGGTCGCGTGAGCGTGCGCCCTTCGGCGAGCTTGAGCAGAACGCCGACCGGTTCGTCGTCGATCACGATGACGACGTAGCCGAGCTTAGGAAACTTGGCGTCGCGCCAGCCGAGAAAGTCCCGGGCGTCCCAATCCAGCGCATCGAGGTCGGGCAGCGTCAGCTGGGTGCGTTCGCGCTTCGTCGCGTTGACGAAGCTGGAGCGGATCTGGTTTTCGGTCAGAGGAATCATGAGGTGGCCTTACGGTGTGGGGCGGTGCCCCTGGTGATCGTGGTCAGACAGGATGCCGCGCTCGACGCACGAGAGCCGGCGGCGTGCCCGTGCTCGCCGATCCGCGCCTTCGTCGGCTTCTCGCGCCAGAAGCTTCGGGAGCGAAGAGCAGAACGTAGCGCGAAAAAGCTACGAGGTGCGGAGGCTGCGGGGCGCCGAGGCTGCGGGGAGCAGTAGCCCGCGGTGCACGCCGAATGCCATGCCTGCAAGGTTCGGGCATACGGTGCGTGGACTCATGCACGGCATCGAAAGGGCACACTCGTACCCCGACGCGGCGGCAGCGCTATCTCGTACCGGCGCAGAGCGCGCCAGCATCCTCCAAACGCCCAGCGGGCGGAGTCGAGATCGTCGTTTTCACGCGCACCAGCATACGCGCATGATCCTGAATGTCGAGAGAAAGCGGAATCTCGGACACGGGGTGCCAACCGTGCGACGCAGAAATTTTCGCCGGACTCTCCCAATCGCGGTTTAGTTAGGTTAGGCTCGGCTAATGTGAATCGCACTGAGCTGACCGCCGAGAGGCTGACCCTCGCGTATGAGCGCGATACCGTCGTGCACGACGTCTCGTTGGACATCACGCCCGGCGCCGTCACCGCGCTCATCGGCCCGAACGGCAGCGGCAAGTCGACGGTGCTGCGATCCATGGCCCGACTGCATCCGATCCGCTCCGGCACCGTCCGCGTGCGCGAGGGTGATGATGACACCACGGATGCTGTCGCGCTCAGCTCTCGCGACTTTGCCCGCCGCGTGACGCTGTTGTCGCAGTCGCGACCGCACCCGTCGGGACTGAGTGTGCGCGACGTTGTCGCCTACGGCCGCCATCCGCACCGCCGCCGGTTCGCAGCTCTCAGCGACGGCGACCTCGCCGCGATCGACAAGGCTCTGAGCCTCACGGGAACCGACCGCATGGCCGACCGCCCCGTCGACCAGCTCTCGGGCGGCGAGCTGCAGCGCGTGTGGCTCGCGACCTGCCTCGCGCAAGACACCGGCGTGCTGCTGCTCGATGAGCCAACCAACCACCTCGATCTGCGATATCAGATCGAGATCCTCGACCTCATGCGCGAGCTGGCCGACGACCACGGCACCGCAGTGGGCGTCGTGCTGCACGACCTCAACCACGCCGCCGCGGTCGCCGACAACGTCGTACTGCTCAGCGCGGGCCGTGTGCGCATCACCGGCACACCCGCTGAGGTGTTCGGCGCTGGCGTGCTCTCTGAGGTGTACGGCATTCCGATCGTCTCGCGCGTCGACGACGCTTCAGGGCTCGTCCGTGTCGAGTCGTTGCCGCGCCGCTGTCTGGCGCGCGCCGTCTGACGCGCCGCTGCTGCGGCAGCATCCGTCCCCTCCCCCTCTCACGAAAGTAGATCTATGTCACGACGCACTGCCACAGCATCCGCCGTCGCCTTCGCGGCCCTCACCGCCCTTGTGCTGACGGGGTGCGGAACCACCTCGGTCGAAGCCTCGGGCGACGACACGTCGAGCGAACCGGTGTCGCAGTCGTGCGAGAACGACTCGACAACAACCTCGACCGACCCCGTGACACTTACCGATGACCTCGGCCGCACCGTCGAGCTCGACAAGCCGGCCGAGCGCGTCGCCGTTCTCGAGTGGCAGCAGACCGAAGACCTGCTCTCGCTGTGCGTGACCCCCGTGGCCGTCGCGGATGCCGAGGGCTACTCGACGTGGGACACCGCAGAGAAGCTGCCCGAGGGCGTCGCCGACGTCGGCACCCGTCAGGAGCCCAGCCTCGACGCGATCTTCGGTGAAGACCCGGATCTCGTGATCGTGGAGGTGTCATCGCCCGACGACGAGATCGTCTCGCAGCTCGAGGCGTACGACGTTCCCGTGCTCGCGACGGTGGGGGCGGATGCTGCTGAGCCCATCCAGCACATGAAAGACACGTTCTCGCTCATCGCCGAGGCGACGGGACGCAGCGAGCGTGCGGGGGTCGTTCTCGACGAGTTCGACACGGCGCTTGCCGAGGCGAAGGATGCTGTCGCCGACGCCGATCTCGAGACGATGGACTTCGTGTACTTCGACGGCTGGGCGCAGGGCGGCAACGTCGCGATCAGGCCGTTCGGCCAGGGCTCGCTGTTCGGCGAGCTGGGCGAAGAGCTCGGGCTGACGAACGTCTGGTCCGGTGAGGTCGACCCGGTGTATGGCCTCGGGCAGACCGACGTCGAGGGGCTCGTCGAGGTGGGCGACGCCATGCTCATCTACACGGGCACCGACGATCCCGAGTCCGACAGCGTCGTCGACCTGCTGGCCGACAACGACATCTGGGCGTCGCTGCCCGCGGTTGAGCGTGGCGACGTGTACGCGTTCCCCTCGGGAATCTGGACGTTCGGCGGGCCCCGCTCGGCGGAGCAGGCGATCGACGCCTACGTCGACCTTCTCACCGCGTAATCCTCGGCCACATGGCACGCACCGAGACGGCGCCGCCGTCCGCTCCGGCGGGCGGCGGCTCGCGCGCGCTCAGGCTGGGGCGCGGGCTGGGCGCGGCAGGAGCGCTCACCGTGCTCGCCGTGCTCGTCGCCCTCGCCGTCGCGTGGCACATGACGCAGGGCACGTCGAACACGGGCTTTACCGACCTGATCAGGATGCTGTCCGGCGCCACCAACAGTGACGGCGTCACGACCCGCGACGTGCTGCTCGGATCGCGGCTGCCGCGCGTCGCCGCTGGTGTTCTGGTCGGCATCGCGCTCGGCGTCGCCGGGGCGCTCTTCCAGTCGCTTGCGCGCAATGCGCTGGCCTCTCCCGACACGCTCGCCGTCACGGCAGGGTCGTACTTCGCGGTCACGGCGGTCGCCGCGTTCGGCATCGCGATTCCGCTGTGGGCGTCGGGCGGCGTCGCGTTCGCCGGCGGCTTGCTCGCGGCGGGCCTCGTGCTCGGCATCGCCGGGGGAGCCGGAGCGTCGACCACGCGCCTCATCCTCGCGGGCACGGCGGCGGCCCTTGCCCTTCAAGCAGGCACGTCGACTCTGCTCATCCTCTTCGACGAAGAGACGACGAGCCTCTTCGCGTGGGGCAGTGGCTCGCTCAGTCAGCTCGGCCTCGACAACGCGCGACGCTGCGCGCCGGTCATTCTCGTGGCAACGGTGCTCGCGATGCTGTTGTCGCGCCGCCTGGACCTGCTGGGGCTCGGTGACGACGCGGCATCCGTTCTCGGTGTTCCGATTCGAGCGACGCGAGCAAGCGGCATCCTTCTTGCCGTCGTTCTCACGGCCACCGCTGTCGCGCTTGCCGGGCCCATCGGCTTCGTCGGACTGTGTGCGCCCGTCATCACTCGGCTCATCGCCCGCGCGGTTCCCGTGCTGCACCGCCATGTCGTGATGATTCCGGCCGCGGGACTTGTCGGTGCCCTCATCGTGGTCGTCTCCGATGCCGTGCTGCGTGCGATTATCGGGGCGGATGCTGCCATCGCAGTGCCGACAGGCGTGACGACGACGCTTCTCGGCGCTCTTGTGCTCGTGCTGCTTGCCCGTCGTGCCCGCGACTCGGGGCCGACGCGGCAGCCGCGTGCCGCGCGCACGACAACGCATAGCGGACTGCGCACCGCGGTTGTCGCCACAGTTCTCGCCATTCTGGTTGTCGCGACGGCTGTCGTTGCACTTCTGGCCGGTGAACGCTGGTTGCTCACCGGCGACATCGCGCTGTGGCTGCAGAACAATGCGGCCCCCGTCATCGCGCACGCGCTCGACGGCCGTGCTCCGCGTGTGGCGGCCGCGCTTCTCGCGGGCGCAGCGCTCGCTCTCGCGGGAACGTTCGTGCAGGCAAGCGCCCGCAACCCGCTCGCCGAGCCGGGCATCCTCGGCATTACCGGAGGTGCGGGGCTCGGCGCCGTGATTATTGTCACGCTCGTCTCGGGAGGAGGCGTTGTCACGATGACGGCGGCGGCGATCGGTGGAGCACTGCTGGCGTTCGCTGTCGTCTACACACTGTCGTGGCGTGGCGGCATGAACACCGATCGGCTCGTGCTCATTGGCATCGGGCTCTGGTATGGATTCACGGCGCTGACAACGTTCATTCTCGTGCGCGCCAATCCCTGGAACACGCCAGCGATCTTCACGTGGCTGTCGGGGTCGACGTACGGGCGCGGCTGGGCCGACGTTGTTCCGGTTGGCGTCGCACTGCTCGCCGCGGTGCCGCTCGCTGTCGTGTGGCGGCGTGAGCTCGATCTGCTGTCGCTCGACGACGATACTCCGCGTCTGGTCGGCGTGGCGCGTGAGCGCGTGCGCTTCGGGCTGCTGCTCACTGCCGCTGTGCTTGCGGCGCTGAGTGTCTCGGCCGTTGGCGTCGTGGGGTTCGTGGGGCTCGTCGCTCCGCACGCGGCGCGGGCGCTGGTGGGAAGCCGTCACTCGAGGGTCGCTCCCGTTGCGATGATGCTCGGTGCGGTGCTGCTCGTCGTCGCCGATGCACTTGGGCGCACGGTCATCGCGCCGGCGCAGATCCCCGCGGGACTCGTGGTGGCGCTCATCGGGGCACCGTACTTCGTGTATCTCCTCGCGCGCTCCCGTGCGTAAGCGCGCCGCCGCGACGCGCCCTGATACGGTGTGCGAACTATGACTCGCACACGGACGCGGCGATACACGCTCGTCGTTGTCTCGTGCCTCGTCGGGGTCCTTATGCTCGGCTATGCTGCGCGCGTTGCCTGGCTATTCGCAGGGGCGACGGAGGGCGATGTTCCTTCGGCGTCGTCAATTCCGCTTCCCGCCGGGAGTCAGATCGTCGACGTGAGCACCGACTGTGCTTCCGGCGGATGCTGGTCACTGATCGATGTGCGCCCACCAGAAGGAATGACGCCGGCGGATCTCGCTCGGGAGCTGGGCATTGATCCTCAAGGGAAGATCAGCGGGAACCTACTCGATCCACGAACCATTTGGCTTCGAGGGGAGCAGAAGGGCGGCATTCTCAGCATCAAGGCCGATTACTGGTCCTCTGAGTGGACGCCATGAGGCTCTGAACGAGCTTCACTGGAATGTTGCGTTCAACGAGGCGAGAAGATGCCGGTTTCGCCCCCGGATCAGTCGACGCAAGTACGGAACAAGAATGAGGCGTTCAGCGAGCATCCCGAATATGGGCGACCTGATCGTGAGTGTGTCCGTCATCACCGTCATTCCCGAATCGGTTCCGAATGTGTGCTCATGCCGGAACGATCGAAAGGGGCCACGCACCTGCTCATCAACGAAACGCTGAGGTCTTTCGAGGCTTGTGAGTCGCGACGTCATAGTGAACCAGATTCCAAAGTGCCGCGCTCGCCATGTCACGGTTTCCCCAAGTCCGATGGCGCCGTTCGTCACGCCTTCAATGGCGCGTTCGCCCGAAGCAGCCATTGACGCCTCATGGGCGTCGATGTTGAGCGACACGTCGAACAACTGCTCGACAGGTGCGCCTGTTCGAGTTACGAGGGTGAAAGTCGAGGTCACGGGTTGATTATCTCGCATAGCGCCGCGCGTCGTCGTGTTCATTCGTGACGGCTGAGTCAATCGGGTTGGGCCGGTCGAGCCTGCGTCCGGTACGGCGTGATCTGCGCCCAACGATGCCGCAATTCTGCTTCACGATATCCGTCACAAATCGTCGCTTTACTTCATGCTTCCGCGGGCTGAAACTGGCACTCTGACGTTCATATCCCTATGGAGCATCGCTGCTCTCGCACTCGTGAAAGGCGCATCGTGAGTTCCGCCAAGACTTCCTCACCGAATGCCACGCAATCCATGGCCCGTCCCCAGGACCTCGCCGACGAGGCCGTGGCCCTCGTCAAGCGTTGGCTTGCTGAATCCGCTGACATTCCCGCCGACGCGTCGGCCGAGCGTCTCGCTGGAGTTCTGCGCGACCCGAACGGCCTCGACTTCACCGTCGGGTTCGTCGACGGAGTCGTGCGCCCCGAAGACCTGCGCGCTGCCGCGAAGAAGCTCACCGAACTGACGCCGCTTACTCCGCAGTTCCTCCCCGCCGTGCTGCGCGGAGCCATCGGCCTTGGCGGCGCCTTCGCGAAACCCCTGCCTGGCGTTGTCGTTCCGATCGCCCGCAAGGTGCTGCGCGAGATGGTCAGCCACCTCATCATCGACGCGACCGACTCCAAGCTCGGCCCCGCGATCGCCAAGATCAAGAAAGACGACGTCAAACTCAACATCAACCTGCTTGGCGAGGCGATTCTCGGCGAGCATGAGGCCGAGCGTCGCATCGCCGGCACGAAGGCTCTGCTCGCGCGCTCCGACGTCGACTACGTGTCGATCAAGGTGTCGTCGACCGTCGCGCCCCACAACCACTGGGCGTTCGACGAAGCCGTTGAGCGCATTCAGAACCATCTCGCGCCGCTGCTCGAGCAGGCGAAGAACGCCAGCCCGCAGAAGTTCATCAACCTCGACATGGAGGAGTACAAAGACCTCGACCTGACACTCGCGGTCTTCACCGGCATCCTGAACCGACCTGAGTTCAAGCACCTCGAGGCGGGAATCGTACTGCAGGCATACCTTCCGGATGCGCTCGGGGCCATGATGCACCTGCAGGAGTGGGCAGCCCAGCGCGTGGCGGACGGCGGTGCGCCCATCAAGGTGCGCGTCGTGAAGGGCGCCAACCTGCCGATGGAGCACGTCGACGCCGCGATTCACGGCTGGCCCGCGGCCACGTGGGACACCAAGCAGGGCTCCGACACCAGCTACAAGGCGGTGCTCGACTACGCCCTGCACCCGGAGCGCGTGAAGAACGTGCGTATCGGCGTCGCCGGCCACAACCTCTTCGATGTCGCGCTCGCGTGGCTGCTCGCGAAGGACCGAGGCGCGCAAGATGGCGTCGAGTTCGAGATGCTCCTCGGCATGGCGACCGGTCAGGCGGAGGTCGTGAAGCGCGACGTCGGATCGCTGCTGCTCTACACGCCCGTCGTGCACCCGCAGGAGTTCGATGTGGCGATCGCCTACCTGATCCGCCGCCTCGAAGAGGGCGCGAGCCACGAGAACTTCATGTCTGCCGTCTTCGAGCTCAACGACAGCGAGACGTTGTTCGAGCGCGAGAAGCAGCGCTTCCTTGCCTCGCTCGACGACCTCGAGGCGATCACGGGTGACGGCGACGTCGACTCGTTCGACGTGCCGAAGCCCAATCGCCAGCAAGACCGCCGCTACTACGACGCCGACGGGGCGGAAGCCCGTATCGAGGCGCGCATCGCCGCCGGTCGCACCGGCGAGTTCGACAACACGCCCGACACCGACCCCGACCTCGACGGCAACCGCGAGTGGGGGCGCGCCATCGCAGAGCGCATGGCGGGGTCGACATTGGGAACGGATGCTGTTGAAGCGGCGCGCATCAACGACGAAGCCGCGCTCAACGACGCGATCGAGCGCGGTGTCGCGGCGGCCGACGCCTGGCAGGCGCTGGGCGCCGACGAGCGTGCCCGCATTCTGTACCGTGCGGGTGAGAAGCTCGAAGAGCACCGGGCCGACCTGCTCGAGGTCGCGGGCTCTGAGGCGGGGAAGACCCTCGATCAGGGTGACCCCGAGGTCTCAGAGGCGATCGACTTCGCCAACTACTACGCGATGCTCGGCCAGCAGCTCGAGCAGGTCGACGGCGCAACGCACACGTCGAAGAAGCTCGTCGCCGTGATCCCGCCGTGGAACTTCCCCATCGCCATTCCCGCGGGCGGCACGCTCGCCGCCCTTGCGTCCGGCTCGTCGGTGATTATCAAGCCGGCATCCAACTCCGCGCGCACCGGCGCCGTCATGGTGGAGGCGCTGTGGGAGGCCGGCGTTCCGCGCGACGTGCTGCAACTCGTGCAGTTCGGCGACCGTTCTCTCGGCTCGAAGCTTGTCGCCGACGAGCGTGTCGACCGGCTCATCCTCACGGGCTCCTACGAGACAGCATCCACGTTCCGCGGGCTTCGGCAAGACCTGCCAATCCTCGCGGAGACGAGCGGCAAGAACGCCATCATCGTCACGCCGAACGCCGACCTCGACCTCGCGGCGAAAGACGTTGCGCAGTCAGCGTTCGGGCATGCGGGGCAGAAGTGCTCGGCAGCATCCCTCGTCATTCTCGTGGGCTCTGTCGCGACATCCAAGCGATTCCGCAGCCAGCTTCTCGACGCGGTGCAGTCGCTCAAGGTCGGCACGCCCGAGCACCTCGACACGCAAATGGGCCCCGTGATCGCGGCTCCCGAGGGCAAGCTGCTGCGCGGTCTCACCACACTCGGCCCCGGCGAGAGCTGGGCGATCAAGCCCGAGCCGCTCGACAGCGACAGTCCGCTCGCGCTCGACAAGAACGGCGAGAACAAGCTGTGGAGCCCGGGTGTGCGCGACGGCGTGAAGCGTGGCTCCGAGTACCACCTCACCGAGTACTTCGGGCCGATTCTCGGCATCATGACCGCCGACACGCTCGACGAGGCCATCGACATCGTCAACGACATCGAGTACGGCCTCACGACGGGCCTGCACTCGCTCGACAGCGACGAACTGGCGCGTTGGCTCGACCGCGTTCAGGCCGGAAACCTCTACGCGAACCGCGGCATCACGGGAGCGATCGTGCGCCGCCAGTCGTTCGGAGGCTGGAAGAAGTCGGCGATCGGCGCCGGCACCAAGGCGGGTGGCCCGAACTACCTGCACGGGCTCGTTGACTGGGCGGATGCTGCTCCCGCAGCGCCCTCGCGGTCGCCACGTGCTGCAGCTGCAGCGCTGCTGAACGCCGCGGAACGCGCCGGTGTCGCGGGCGACGAGCTTGCCTGGCTGTCGGCGGCGCTCGGCAGCGACGCTCAGGCGTGGGACGACGAGTTCGGCATCGCGCGTGACGCGTCGCAGCTCGGCGTGGAGCGCAACATGCTGCGCTACCTGCCCGTTCCCGTGACGATTCGCGTCGTGGCAGACGCCCCGCTGCACCACGTGGTGCGCGCGGTCGCGGCGGGACTTGCGGCAGAGTCGACGCCGACCGTCAGCACACCGATCGCTCTGCCGGAGCCGATCATGAACGCCATGCGCGCCGCCGGAGTGACGATCCACTTCGAAGACGACGCTGCCTGGCGTTCGCGGGTTGCCGGTCTCGCGGCGCAGGAGGGCCCGTCGGCCAGTGCGCGCATTCGCGTTGTCGCTGGCGCGTCTCGGGATGCTGACGCCGCAGCGGTCTTCGCGGCGGCGAACGGTAAGCCTGACATCGCCGTGTACGCGGGCGAGGTGGTCTCGGCGGGACGTGTCGAGATGCTTCCGCACTTGCACGAGCAGGCTGTGTCGATCACGGCGCACCGCTTCGGAACGCCGAGTACCCTCTCGGACGGCGTGATCTAGCCCCGCCCGGAGCTATGCTCGCCTGCGCAGCGCTGCGATCTGCGTGGCGCGTCAGGCAGAGCTCTTTGCAGTTCGTTTGACGAAGTTTGCTCTATGAGAGCGGTTGTAGAGCAAACTTCGTCAAACGAACGCTCGGCGCTCGCGTTCCGGCCGATGAGTGCCGCCTCACGAGTGCGCCGGGCCGAGACGCTGCGCCTTGCCGCGCAGCACCTCGGCCTCGCGCTCGTTGCCCGTGAGTGACGCCGCGCGCTCAAGCTCTGCCCGCGCCTCGTCGTGTCGGCCCAACTGCAGCAGCAACTCGCCGCGCACGCTCGGCAGCAGATGCGAGCCCTTCAGCGCGCCGGCCGCCACGAGTTCGTCGACAATGCGCAGCGCCGACGCCGGGCCCGTCGCCTTCGACACGGCGACGGCGCGGTTGAGGTCGACGATCGGATTCGGAGCAAGGCGGCCGAGCGCTTCGTACAGCACCACGATGCGCTCCCAGTCGGTCGCCTCGACGCTCGGCGCCACGGCGTGACACTCGGCGATCGCCGCCTGCAGGGCATACGCACCGCGCCCGTGCCCCAGAGCATCGGCCCGCGCGAGCGCGGCGCTTCCGCGGCGGATCTGCGCGTGATCCCACCGCGCCCGATTCTGGTCTGCGAGCAGGATCGGCTGCCCGGCAGCATCCGTTCTCGCCGCGAATCGCGACGCCTGAAATTCCATGAGCGCGACAAGAGCGAAAACTTCGGGCTCGCGCGGCATGAGGCCAGACAGGATGCGGCCGAGCCGCAGCGCCTCCCGCGCGAGATCGGTGCGCATCCACGTGTCTCCCGAGGTCGCGGCATACCCCTCGGTGAAGATCAGGTATACGACGCTCAGCACTCCGCCGAGTCGTGCCCGCAGCTCACCCGGATCCGGTGACTCGAACGGAACGCGCGCTTCGCTGAGCGTGCGCTTCGCCCGAGTAATGCGAGCCTGCACCGTCGCGACGGGGGCGAGCAGCATCCGCCCGATCTCTGTGGTCGTGAGACCGCCCACGACGCGCAGCGTGAGCGCCACCTGCGATTCACGCGACAGCACCGGGTGGCACGCGATGAACACGAGCCGCAGCACGTCGTCGTCGACAGGTTCCCACTCGGCCGTTGGATCACGACGTTCGGCCTCGTCAAGGTCGTGTGCCATTGCGGCGTACCGCTCCGCGAGCCGCGCATCGCGTCGCCACGCGTCGATCGCACGACGCTTCGCGACGGCGGTTAGCCACGCCGCCGCGTTACGTGGCACACCGGCATCCGGCCATGTCGAGAGCGCCTCGACGCTCGCGTCACTTGCGAGGTCTTCGGCGCGCCCGATGTCACCGGTGAACCGAGCGAGCGCGGCGATGATGTGAGCTCCCTCGATTCGCCAGGTGACATCGAGTGTGCTCTGAACTGTCGTCATGATGGTCACAGGATGCTGTCGCGCGACGCCGCGAACCGCCGCCGTGAAGTGCAGCCGCGACGATCCGGTATGGCTCGGCCGCGACGGGGCCGCTAGGACTGCGCCGCGCGCTTCTGCTGCTCTTCGCGCCAGCCCTTCTCTTTCTGCACGAACTCGTTGTCTTCGTAGTCGGCGAAGTCGCTCTCGTCGGTGACGCGACGCACCTCGAGCTTGCTTCCGCGGCCAAGCGGAGCGCGGCGTGCCCACTCCGCCGCTTCTTCTTTGCTCGCGACCTCGATAATCCAGAACCCGTTGAAGAGCTCGTGCGTCTCGCCGTAAGGTCCGTCGGTGACGATCGGCGTCTCGCTGCCGAAGTCGACGACGAAGCCCTCGGAGGCATCGCTGAGCCCTTCGCCGGCGAGCAGCACGCCGGCCTTCATCATCGACTCGTTGTACCGACCCATCGCATTGATGATCTCTTCGAAGTTCGTCTGCTCGTACTCGTGGATCGCCGCATCGTCAGTGTTGCGCATGATCAGCATGTATTTCACGGTTCTCTCCTTATGTTGTGAGGACGCCGCGTGGCCCCTCTTACTATGTCGTCGAACGGCAACCGTGTAAATCGACATCGCGCAGAAAAGTTTTTGAAGCTGTGCTGATTGCTGAACTCTGCGGTCGTTCTGTAACGCCGCGGCGTTACAGAACGACCGCGCAGTTCAGACGGCGGCAGGCGGTGACGAACGTCGTAGCGCTTGGCGGTACAGCTCGTGAACCTCGGCCGTGCAGCTACTCGCCGGTCTCGCCGTCGATCGCCTCGCGCAGCAGGTCGGCGTGCCCGTTGTGGCGCGCGTACTCCTCGATCATGTGCACCAGCATCCACCGCAGCGAGACATGGGTGCCGTCAGCGAGCGCTGTGACAGCGAGCGTGTCGAGGCCATCGCGCTCCAGCGCCGCCGCGACGCAGGCGCGCGAGTGCGTGACAGCATCCGCCCACACCTGCCGCAGCCGCTCAGGGCTGTCGTCGGCGGCCGAGTGCCAGTCCCAGTCGTAATCGGCGTTCCAGTCGACGTCGATCCACTCGGCGCCCGGCTCGTTGCCGAGCAGGCGCTCCGAGAACCACGAGTCCTCGACGAGCGCGAGGTGCTTCATCATGCCGCCGAGAGTCATCGACGAGGATGCTGTCGTGGCGCTCAGCCCCGCGGCGTCGAGCCCCGCGCACTTCCACTCGAACGTGGCTCTGTGAAACTCGAGAAACCCTACGAGAGTCTCGATTTCGTTCGCGGCGATCGGAGGTTCGGGGCGGCCCTGGTCATCGATGACGGTCATGCTTCAGAGTGTACGGGCCGGGAGCATGTCCCAGATCGGGGGACCAACTTTGATGTCTGCACGATGCGGACTGATGATCAAACGTGGCTCCCAATCAAGAGACAGGGTGCGTGCGTGGCCACGCTGCGGCTCAGCGCACGCCACGGATGCGGTACACCACGATGCCGCCCGTGACGATGATCGCCGCCGTGACCGCGTAGAGCTCGCTGTACCCCGCAACACCGAGAACGAGCCAGCCGACGACCGGCGCTACGGGTAAGTACTGCGCCGAGTTGATGATGCCGAGGTCACGTGCACGGCTGGCAGGATTCGGCAGCACGTCAGTAATGAGCGCCTGGTCGACGGCGAGGAACGTGCCGAAGCCGAAGCCCAGCAGCACGGCGGCGATCATCGCGCTCTCCCACGTGGGCACGAACGCGAGGCACAGCGCTGCGGCCGCCTGCAGCGCCGCCGAGGCCGCGACGAAGTGCCGCCGCATGCGCCATCGATCAGACAGAATGCCGCTCAGCCACGATGCCGCGGCGCACGCTCCGAGGTATACGAAGATCAGCGTCGTGAGCGCTTCGTCAGGGTTCGGCACCTTCAGCACGTCGGCGAGGAAGTACAGCAGGTACGTCGTGCCGGTGAGGTTGCCCGCGTTGATGAGCACGCGCGACAGCATCGCCCACGAGAAGTCGTGGTAGCCGCGCAGGTCGCTGCGCCGCAGCATCCGGAATCGTGCCCGCGGCAGGAGCGGGCCGGGCTCAGTGTCGCGCAGGATCACGAGGAACGGCACACTCGACGCGAGGGCGAGAATGGCGATCACGAACCAGCTCTGCGCCACGTCGGTGACGAGCATCGTGACAACGACCATGCCGCCCGCGAGCGCGATCACCTGCGGAACGCCCATGGCTGCAGAAGCGCGCCCCCGCTGCTCGCGCGGCACCTGGTCGGCGATCACGGCAGAGAGCGCGACGAGCACCGCGGCCTGCCCGAGCGAGACGACGCCGAGCAGCAAAGCGGCAAGGGGCCAGGATGCTTGCGCGCCCACGAACGCGAAGGGCGCGGTCGCCGTGACGAAGCCGCCGAGAATCCATGCGCGGCGACGCCCGAAGCGCGTGCGGGTGCGGTCGCACGCGACGCCGATGAACGGAACCGACACCACGATGACGAGCGACATCTCGGCGATCATGAACGAGCTCGACGCGACTTTGCCGACCGGGTCGAGAACGCTTGCGAGCTTGAGCACCATGAACTGCCCCGGCAGCACGATGAGCAGCCAGAATCCGAACCAGGCGAGGGCGAACGCGAGAAGCCACGCCATGCCGACGCGCTTTGTCGGTTCGGCGAGCGGTGTGCTCGCGGCATCCGGCATCATGGTCTACGCCTTGCGCGCCGCGAGCACCTCGCGCAGCCATCGGAACGACGACTTCGGGGTGCGCTCGAGTGTGTCGAAGTCGACGTGAACGAGGCCGAAGCGCTGCGTGAAGCCGGCCGCCCACTCCCAGTTGTCGAGCAGCGACCAGACGAAGTAGCCGCGCAGGTCGACGCCCTCGGCCACACCGCCGGGCGAGACCGCGTCGAGCGCCGCGTTGAGGTGCTGCGCGATGAAGGCGACGCGCTCCGGGTCGTGCACGGTGCCGTCTGCCGCGACGTCATCGGCGAAGCTCGCGCCGTTCTCGGTGATGTACACCGGCGGGAGCGCCGTGCCGTATCGGTCGCGCAGCTCGCCCAGCGCGGTGCCAAGGTGCTCCGGCGCA
This sequence comes from Paramicrobacterium agarici, assembly GCF_002563955.1. NCBI lineage: Bacteria > Bacillati > Actinomycetota > Actinomycetes > Micrococcales > Microbacteriaceae > Paramicrobacterium > Paramicrobacterium agarici. Next base: position 494,848 of record NZ_PDJE01000001.1, on the reverse strand, counting down.
ATGGGCCAGCCGAAGCCCGTGCGCGGGTATTCGTCGATGTCTACGAGGTGAAACGGGAGGTCGCTCATCGCCTCGGCGCTGCCGTCGGGGCTGTCGCCGCTACCGGGGCCAGCGGCGATGCGCGACGGCATGTAGTAGTTGAGGCCGTAGAAGTCGAGCGGCTGGTGAATCGTCGCAAGGTCCGCCGCGTCTGTGTTGCCGAGTGCGCCGAACATCGCCTCGAGCTCGGCCGGCGCGTCGGGGTAGCGGCCGAGCAGCACGGGCTCGGCGAAGACGCGGTTGTGCACCATGTCGAACAGCTGCGCCATGACAGCATCCTCGGCCGATTCGGTCGCCGGCTGCACGGGCGTGTGCGAGTTGGTGATGCCGATGCGGCCGGGAACGGATGCTGCTCGCAGCGCTTGCACGGCCAGGCCATGCCCGAGCAGCTGATGATGCACGGTGGGCAGCGCATCGAAGAGCAGTGCCTCGCCCGGTGCATGGATGCCGAGAGCGTAGCCGTTGAGAGTCACCGTCGCTGGTTCGTTGAGCGTGATCCAGTGGCTCACGCGGTCGGCGAAGCGCTCGCCGACGAGACTCGCGAAGTCGCCGAACCGCAGTGCCGTATCGCGGTCGAGCCAGCCGCCGAGCTCTGACGGCGTATCCCAGTGGTAGAGCGTGGCGAACGCTGCGATGCCGTGCGCGGCGAGCTCATCCAGCATCCGGTCGTAGAAGTCGACGCCGCTCGGATCGAGCGCTCCCGTGCCACCGGGCTGCAGTCGCGGCCACGCGAATGAGAAGCGGTACGCGTCAATGCCGAGCTCGCTCATGAGCGCGACGTCGTCGGCATAGCGGTGCACGTGATCGCACGTCACCGACGTATCGCTACCGTCGAGAACGTGACCGGGTTGCGCGGCGAAGTCATCCCAGACGCTGCGGCCGGCTGACGTGCGCATGCCTTCGATCTGTGCGGCCGCTGTTGCCGTGCCCATCACGAAGCCGGGCGGAATGCGGTGTGCGAGGGTGAGGGCATCGGCGGTGACTGGGGGAGTGAGGGCTGGCATAGGACTCCTGTGCTGACGGCGTTGTCTGCTGCCTCAAGTATGCCCCGGTGTTGTGGGGCCGGTCACGTGGCACGCGCATCTGTCATCTGCGGTCGTGCTGTCACGCCGCGGCGATGCAGAACGACCGCAGAGTTCAGTGCGGCTGTAGGGTCGGCGCGGTCTCGCGCGTGCTTCGCGCAAAGAGCCACATCATCAAGCGGTGCTTCTTCGTGTTCTGAAATGCTTCGCAGAGCCAGCCCCCGTCGGACTGGCGACGGAACACGAACGACTGCACCTTGTCGAGCGGTACGCGCCTGCCGGTTCCGACGCCGCCCTCCGTGAGTACGAGCGCGACGTCGTCACCGATGTATCGCACGTTCGTCACAGAGACGCGCATGCGGCTCCCTTTCTGAAAGCGCGAGAGCACCGGCTCATGATCACGCCGAATCGCCTCTCGGCCGATGCTGGTCGACCCGGCGAAGATCACGTACGTCGCGTGCTCGGTGAACTGGTCTGCGTAAGCGCGAGCGTCTCCCGCGTTCCACGCGGCGACCATCCGGTCAAGAGCATGTTCTATACTTGCTTGCATGGAGGCAATAGTTGCATGAATGCAAGTAAAGCACAAGAGCCCGTCGATGCTGCCGCCTACCGCCGGTATCTCGCGGCACTGACCCTGTTCCACGAGGCCGCCGCGGATTCCGTCGGTCTCGCGGGCGTCGATTACCAGGCGAGCAACCTGCTGGGGCTCGACGGACCAATGCCGAGCAGCGAACTCGCTCGTCGGCTGGGGCTCTCGCTTGCGGCGACCTCTCGCCTCGTCGACCGCCTCATCGACGCCGGAATCGCTCGACGCCGGGAGGACCCTGCCGACCGGCGACGAGCCGTGGTCGAACACACGGGGCATCTCCCCGGCGATCTCGCGACAGTGCTGGACGCCGTTCGAGAACCGATTGCCGCGGCTCTCGAAGCGATGAGCGAGGAGCAGCGTTCAGGCGTTGAGCGCTACGTCACGGCGGCGGCCGAGGCGTACTCGAACGCGGCGCGTGCGGTCCGCGAGAGCGCTTGAGGTCAGCTCAGCGACCGACGGGCGCGCGCGACCCGGAGCGCATCCGTCGCGATGCTGAGCGCGAGACCGACGCCGAACAGCACGAGAGCCGCGACGCAGAAGGCCGAACAATCAACAACAACGGCGCGGCAGCATCATGCAGCTGCGACCGCAAGATCAGAGCATCACCGTTCTCGACGCGGGCCCGGTCATCTGCGGACTCTGCGGAGAAGCGTTCACGACAGAAGACAGGTAGAAGGATGTCTAGGTGCGCTAGACATTGATGTATAGGGGCGGGTGTACTAACGTCGTGGAGGAATCGAAGCGGAGTGAGGTCGAGCGGTTCCTGCGTGAGCGGGAATACACGGTGCAAAGTGAGAAGGGCGGCCACACGAAGTGGGGGCAAGTCCGGCGCTCGATCCATCCCGATCCCCCGGCCTAACAGGATTTCTCCCGGAGCTCTGCGAACTATCGAAAAGGTAATCGGGTTCGTCCCGAACGAGTGGAAGTGAGGGGGAAGCGACGAGCCGCACAACCTATCAGCTCAGCGTGACCCGCGAGGGCCGCTGGTGGATCATCGACGTGCTCTCCATTGATCACCGCACACAGGCGCGCGCACTGAGCGAAGTTGAGTACATGGGCCGCGACCTCATCGCAACGATGGAAGACGTCGAGCCCGACAGCTTCGACGTGGCCGTACAGATCGAAAAGCCCGCCGACGTTGCCGCGCAACTCGACGAAGCGGCACGACTCGACCGTGAGGCCCAGGAAGCAATCGCGCGCGCAGCGCACGACCGTCGTGCAGCGGCGCGACGACTCCGCGAGGTCTACGCACTGAGCGCGATCGACATCGCCGCCCTGCTTGGCGTCACCCGAGGCCGTGTCTACCAGCTGCTCGAAGATCGCGAGAAGGCCAGCGTTTAACAGCCTCGCCGGGAATATCAGACGCAGCCGGGAGACTAAGCGGAGCCGACTCAAAGGAAACGAGCATCACTGCCGCTGAGGGAACTCCGAAGATCGCGGCCACCGAAGCTCTCTACAGCTGGCCCGAATAAACCCGGTGAAACTGAGAAGCGGCTGGCTGTCTTACTTTCTAGAAAGCGAGAAAGCTAACTAGAAAGCAAGAAGACATGCTAGCCGTCGGCCTGACACCCGGTGCGATCATCGTCATTATCGGCGGCTTGATCGGCACCGTCCTGATGGTCTCCACCAGCTCAGTAACGCCGCGCTCATCATGAACGCTGCTACGGCCATGGGCCTGAACCGGCGCGCGCAGCAGATCGGCGTCATGACAGCCATGGGCGAATCCTCGCTGAAGAACCTCGACCATGGCGACGCAGCTGGCCCCGATTCTCTCGGGCTGTTCCAGCAGCGCGACAACTGGGGCAGCCGCGCGGAACGCATGGACCCCACAACGGCAGCGACTCTCTTCTACTCAAAGATGGTCACCGTCGAGGGCTGGGAAACCATGGAGCCCACGGCGGTCGCTCACACCGTGCAGGTCAACGCGGACCCTGACCACTACACGAAGTACTGGGAGCCGGCGCAGGCCGTGGTGGCTGGCCTCGGCTCTGGCAGCTGCGGTGCAGCTGTCTACCCGCTCGATCAGCCGTACATGCAGACCAGCGGCTACGGGCCGCGCACATCATCGACACCGGGTGCCAGCTCGTGGCACCCGGCCGTTGACCTGGTAGGCCAGTGTGGCGACCGGTTTACGCCGTGCTTCCCGGAGTCGTCACGAAATCGGAAAAGCTCTGGCTCTCGGTCACTCACCCTGACGGGTTCGTTATCTCCTACCTGCACACATACAAGGCCGATCGCTCCGTGGACGTGGGCGATGTCGTACAGGCCGGGCAGCAGATCGCGAAAGTCGGGGACGTGGCCCCGGCCACCGGATGCCACCTCGATCTGCGCATCAACGTAGCCGCCAGCAGCAACGCGCAGGTAAACAGCCTGCCGCAGGCGCAAACGATCGACGGCCCCGCTGGATACGTGGACCCGGCCGACTTCATGGCACTGTTCGGGATCGAACTGTGCCCCGCTGAATGGTGCACCCGCACCTAATGAGAAGGAGAAGAAACCATGGCAGAACGAACCATCTGGGGAAACCTCGCCGCCGACCTCACGGTTGAGCAGGCCGGGAAGGCCGAGGTTACGAAGTTCCGGGTGATCGAGAACACCCGCAGCTACCGAGGCGGCGAATGGGTTGATGACGACACCCCCACAACACACTTCATCGAAGCGTGGTTCGAGCTGAGCAAAAGCGCAGCGGCGAACCTCTCGAAAGGTGACGGGGCGATCGTCTACGGCAAAGAACGCAGCGAATCATGGGGAGCGGAGGACGACCGCAAATTCGGCCGCGTGATCCGGGCCGAACGCTTCGGCATCATCCCCCGTCGGCTGGATGCGGACAGCAGTACCAACTGATGAGGCTCGACGGACTCGACGCAAAGCCCTGCACACCGCCGTTTCTGGCAGATGCCTTACTCACCGCGGCAACGGGGATCGCGATTGTCGCTTGGATCATCGCCCTCATCGCCGGGGTGCTCTGGTTCCTCTGGCGCCGCCGCGATCGCCAAACGGTTGCCCGCAACATCGGAGTAGTCGCACTGGTGGTCTCGCTAATCGCGACCCTGGCCGCCGTGTTCCTCAATATGCCTTGCTGAGGGTTGCTGGTTGCTCCAGCGTTGATGCAACCCCCTTTCTTGCTTCGTCGCGACCGCTATACCGTGTGGGCATTAGGTGACAGCTACACGGTAAGGAAGACGAATCATGCACGTTATCGATCAAATGCTCGACTCCTACCCGAAAGACCTCGGAGGAGTCGACCAGGCAGCCCTGAGCAAATGCATTGCAGCGTGTCGTGAGTGCGAACAGACCTGTGTGGCCTGTGCCGACGCCTGCCTCAGTGAGGACGGGGTGACCGAGCTCACCAAATGCATCCGCACTAACCTCGACTGCGCCGACCTCTGTACAACAACGGGGAACGTTCTCTCTCGCCATACCGGGTATGACGCCAACATCACCCGCGTCACTCTGGAAGCCTGCCAGGCGGCGTGCAAGAGCTGCGGCGACGAGTGCGAGAGCCACGCCCAGATGCACGACCACTGCAAGATCTGCGCCGATGCCTGCCGCCAGTGCGAGCAGGCGTGCGCCGACGTGATCGCGAAGCTGTGAGCGAGCAGCACCACACGAAGCCGCGACGGAAGGGAATGTCCAACTACCTCAAGCTGGGCATCACCCTCGTCGTGAGCTTCGTCATTATGTACCTGCTGACCTTCTCGATGATCAACGTCATCGGCGACTTCTACTTCAATATCAGCAATGGCTACATGGCCTTGATGATGGTGTGCCCCATGGCGATCGTGATGCTGGTCGTGATGTGGGGGATGTTCAAGAACAAGAAGCTGAAGATCGCGCTCATCGCTGGGTTCGTCGTCGTCTTCATTGCTGCGTTCTTCATGGGCCGCGCCGAAACCTTCGTCGGCAACGAGGGTTTCCTGAAAGCGATGATCCCGCATCACTCTCGCGCGATCCTCGTCTGCCAAGAATCCGACATCAGCGACCCGGAAATCGAGAAGTTGTGTGACACGATCATCAAGTCTCAGCAGGAGGAGATCGATCAGATGAAGCGCATTCTCGAGCGGTACTAGCGTTCCTCGGGAGCGACCGCACTCCGTTTTTGCATTATCATCTGCGTATGGATGCAGATAAGCCGATATGCGGTCGTGAGGTCGATAGTCAGTATGTGGAACTCGCTGTCGAGGTGTTTTCGATGCTCGCGGACGCGACGCGGGTGCGAATAATCCTCGCGCTCCGTGATGTCGATGAGTTGTCGGTGAACCACCTGGCCGACATTTTGGATAAGCCGCCGTCGGCCGTGTCACAGCACCTAGCCAAGCTGAGGCTTGCCCGAATCTTGTCTACTCGGCAGGACGGGCAGCGAGTGTTCTATCGGTTGGAGAATGAGCATGCCCGGCAGCTCGTCTCAGACGCCATCTTCCAAGCCGAACATTCCCTCGGCGGTGTTCCGCGCCACCACCACGTGCAGACAGGCGAGCGCTCGTGAGTGCCCACTCGCACGACCACGAGCATGCTTTCGACCACGACCACGACCACGGGCATGGGCATACGCATCCGACGGGGTTCAAAGGTTTTTTGTATGGCCTGTTCGTGCCGCATTCGCATGACGCCGCCGACTCCATCGACGACGCGCTGGAAGCGTCGACTGAGGGAGTGCGCGCCCTCAAGATCAGCATGGGCATACTGCTGGTCACCACGGTGCTTCAGCTCGTCGTCACTGTCTTCTCCGGCTCGATCGCCCTATTCGCTGACACCGTACACAACTTCGCGGACGCGCTCACTGCTGTACCGCTATGGATCGCATTCATTCTCGGCCGCCGAGCTGCGAACCGCCGCTACACCTACGGCTACGGCCGAGCTGAGGACCTCGCCGGTCTGTTCATCATCGCCGTGGTCGCCATCTCCGCGATCGTTGCCGCATGGCAATCCATCGACCGTTTTTTCCATCCACAACCCGTGCACAACCTCTGGTGGGTCGTCATCGCTGGGCTGATCGGGTTCGCCGGCAATGAAGCCGTCGCCATCTACCGCATCCGCGTCGGTCAAAGAATCGGCTCCGCCGCCCTTGTCGCCGACGGGGTGCACGCACGCATCGACGGCTTCACATCCCTCGCCGTGGTCATCGGCGGCTTCGGTGTCATGATCGGTTTCCCCCTGGCAGACCCAATTGTCGGCCTGCTCATCTCGGCTGCCATCATCGTCTTGCTCTGGGGAACAGTGCGCAGCCTCGGCCGCCGCCTCATGGACGGAATCGAACCAGGCCTCCTGCACAGAGCCGAGCATGCGCTGCACGACACACCCGGCATTGAAGGCATCGAGCGCCTCCAATTGCGCTGGATCGGACACCGCCTCAGCGGCAACGCAACGATCACCACCAGTGTCGTCACGCTCACCGAGGCCGACCAAATTGCCACTCTCGCTCAAAACGCCCTAAGGCATGCAATTCCGAACCTCGACGACATCAAAATCACGCCTCGACCGACAACTTCTCCCGGCTCTTTGCCAGAAGATGCCGATCATCGCCGGCATCTCTGATCGACCACACCTTCCGCCCAAAAACGATCGTTTCCGGTGCACCTTTGCAGGCATCATTTGCGTGCTGCGACACGCCGAGGATGAGTGCGCCGGAACACCCCACCGAAACCAATTCGCGCCGGAATCCTGGCGGTAGCGTTTTCGGCATGACCAACAGCGTTGGATACGCCCGGGTATCGACCCGCGATCAGAACCCAGCTGCGCAAGAGGCCGAGCTTCGCGCAGCCGGAGCGCACCGCGTGTTCATCGATCATGGTGAGTCGAGCAGGGTCGCAGATCGCCCGCAGTGGCTTGCCTGCATGGACAATCTGCGCGGCGGTGACATCCTCGTTGTCCGTGGCCTCGACCGCATCGCCGGCAGCGAGGTTATGGCGATCGAGATAGTCGCAGAACTCGGCTGACGAGGCATAGACCTGCGCAGCCTCACCGAGCCGGCATTCGACACGACAACGCCGATGGGGCGCGCGCTATTCAGCATCAACGCCGTCTCCGCGCAGCTGCGCGTAGACGGCATCCGAGAAACAACCCGGCGCGGCTTGGACTACGCGAGAAGCCAGGGAAGGATCGGCGGACGTCCCACAGTGATGACACCCGATCGCATCGACGCCGCCGAGCGCATGCGGGCCGAGAACCAGAGCTACGCACACATCGCGCACGTGCTGGGAGCGGGGGCATCAAGCGTCCGTCGTGCTCTTGGGGCTGCTGGCTCTCGATGAGAGCACAGGTGTTCCTTCCGGATACCGAGCCCCTGCCGTGCGCGAAGCGTACGGCACACTCGAATAGCCGGGAGAAACACCGATATTCTTCTGGATTGCCCTGACATAAGTTCGAAGTACATGGACATGCCAATTTTCCCGGAGCCGTCTTACTCTTCGGTGCCTCAGATAGCGCAGGGGTATGCGGCCTACCTGCCTGAAGATAGTTCGCGGCCGAACATGGTTCGGCATCTCACCGGGTATGAGGCGTTCGTTACGTTGTGCGCAGAGCTGGGAACCGATCCGCGCTCTCTGGCATCAGACATCGGCGCTTGTGCGAGCCATATCCGAGGACAGGGTGATGAGATTCGCTCTCGGGGACTGGAGAACTCGGCTGCGGTGTTTCTGGGCAACGTCCTGGTGCAGCAACGTGAAGATGCGCATTGGATCCAGTATGGGAGCGAATTTCCTAGTGCCGGAACGCGGCGACAGCGCTACGAGGTTCTTGAGTTACTTAATCTCCTGACGCAATCAGACGAGCCGACGTTCAGAACATGCCTTGAAAAGATCAAGGAGTGGATCAGCTACTCTGCATGATCCATGCGCGAGAGCGACTGAGGTCAGCTCAGCGACCGACGGGCACGCGCGACCCGGAGCGCATCCGTCGCGATGCTGAGCGCGAGGCCGACGCCGAAGAGCACGAGCGCCGCAATGGGTAGCGCGCTCAGGCTCGTGCCGTCGAGAATGACAGCGCCGAGCAGCGCGCCACCGCCGATGCCGACGTTGAACGCCGTGGTCTGCAGAGCGGCGGCGAGATCACGGAGGCGGAACGACGCGGTGTGCAGCATCCGGGTCTGAAGCATTGCCGGAATGCCGCCGAACGTGACACCCCAGACCACGAAGGCCACCGTGACGACGGCCTGGTTCGAGGTAAGCGCGGCAAGCACCGTGATCGCGGCCATGAGCGACAGCACGGCGATGGCGAAGCCGCGCTTGGGAAAGCGATCGGTGGTGAACCCGGCGATCACGAGACCGACGGCACCGGCGCCGCCGAACAGGAAGAGCAGAAACGCGACGCTGTCGGCGGGGAACCCAGCTTCGCTCACGAGCCAGGGCGCGATGTACGTGTAGAAGGTGTTGTGCGCCGTGAGCACGAGCAGAATCACGATGCACACGATGATTACGCCGGGCAGGCTGCGATCTCGACGCGCCGGAATGGGGATCTCGCCCGTGCGCAGCGGAACCTGGTGCCGCACGGCGGGAAGAAACTTGATGACGACGAGCGCGAGCACGACGACAATGCCGCCGATGATGAGAAACGCCGCGCGCCAGCCGAGCGTGTGACCGAGCGCTGTGCCGACGGGTACGCCGAGAACGAATGCGGCTGAGCCGCCGCCCGAGGTGATGGCTACGGCGCGGCCGAGCTGGTGCGGCGGCACGAGGTGCGCTGAGTACGCTGCGACGACCGCCCAGAACAGGCCGTGAGCCAGCCCGCCCAGAATGCGGGCTCCGACGAGAAGCTCATAGCTCGGAGCGATGGCGGCGAGCACGTTGGCGAGGGCGATGACGAGCAGAACAACCACGACGAGGGCCTTGCGCGACATGTTGCGCGTAATCGCCGCGAGCGGAGTCGTCGCGACAACCACTGTCCCCGCGAAGACCGTCACGAGCAGTCCCGCCGTCGACAGACTGACGTCGAGGTCCCGGGCCATGTCGGGCAGGAGCCCTGTCGGCAGAAACTCGCTCGTCACCGAGACGAAGATCGCGCCGGCGAGGGTGAGAAGACCGACCCAGGGAAAGCGAGTTTCTTCGGGCACCCAGACAACATTAGAGCACCCGTGCATATTCTGAGCCCATGGCCAGTGTGCTCGAGCGAGACCCGTGGGTGCGTACGGGTGTGTCGATCGGCACCGTGCCTCTCTACCTGCTCGTTACTCACGTACTGGCCGGCATCGTCTACCGTGCACTGTCCACGGAGCTCGCTCTCGGTGAGCGCATTGCCGCCGCGGTCACCTGGGCGGTTCTCGGCGCGCTCGTCGTCGGCGCGTTCTCGTGGCTCGTGACGTGGCGAACGGCTGAGGGACGGCCCATGCTGCACTGGTGGATCGCTCCTGTCGTCGGCATCGTCACGATTGTCGAGTTTGTGATCGTCGTGGTGGCGATCGTGATTCCGCATGGCGACGCAGACGCCGCCTGGGGCGCGGCCATCGTTGAGCAGATCGCGTCGCCCCGGTTCTGGGCAGGAGCACTGTGGATGCCGCTGACGGCGTGGATCTGCGTCGTCGCCACCGTGCGCGTGCGGTGGTTCCGGCCGCCGCGCATGGTCATGCTCGGGGTCGTGCCCTACGTTCTCGCAGGCGTCGTCTTCGTGGGTCTTCTGAACGGAGGCGTTTACGAGAACCCGTGATTGTGACAGAGGAAACCTGAGGTTACGGGTGCGTTATGTCTCGTTTTGATCACGATCGCGTTATCGACTGGACAGAATCTGAACAGGGCGATTTCCGCGCGTCCCGATCCTTGAGATGCCAACGATTTTCGGGCCTTAGCACGGGGGTTCGAGCTTATCTGTGGGCTCTCCGGGTATCGCCGAATGCGGTTGAATGCGTGTGATCGTCTCTGTAACCTCGGAAGCCATATGTCTGCGACTCAAGCCATTACGAATGTCCAAGTCGAGAGTGACTCCACCGAGCGCATCATCGCTCCCGGAATTGAACACGCTGCCGAGATGTGGCGCATTGCGCGCGACTCGGTCACGCTCGATCTCAACCCCTCCTACGCCTACCTCGTGTACTGTCGCGACTTCAGCCGCACAACGCGCGTGGCCGTCGTCGACGGTAAGGTCGTCGGCTACGTTATGGGCCACGTGCGACCCGAGAAGCCGCACCACCTCTTCGTCTGGCAGGTCGCCGTCGATGAGAGCTATCGAGGCCGCGGTCTCGCGGGTCGGCTGCTCGATGAGCTGTTCAGCGGTGTCGCAGCATCCGATGACGTGCACACCGTCGAGACGACGATCACCGACGACAATGAGGCCTCCCAGAACCTCTTCGCGTCGTTCGCCCGTCGCTGGCAGAAGGCGCCCATGACCGTGGACCCGCTGTTCGACGGCAAGCACTTCCCCGACAACCACGACGCCGAGAAGTTGTACGAGATCGGCCCCATCTTCTTCTTCGACGACGAGCTCCTCGCTGAGGTCGAACAAGCTCGTCAGCGCGCCGAATCGCTCGGCTGACGCACCCACGACGACGAGGGCGGCCACCGCTGCCCTCCGACGGGCGCAGGATCACCCGTGACGCCTGCGCACGCTGCTACTGCAAAAGATTCACGGCATCCTCACGAAGGAAGGAATCGTGATGTCCCCCATTTCCGACGCCATCATTGCTCTCGAGTCCGAGGTCCGGAGCTACTCTCGCTCATGGCCCGCGGTCTTCGATCGCGCTGTCGGCAGCCACATGTACGACGAAAACGGTCGCGAGTACATTGACTTCTTTGCGGGAGCTGGTGCGCTCAACTACGGGCACAACAACCCTGTGCTCAAGAAGGTGCTGCTCGACTACATCAGCGACGACCGCGTGATGCACTCGCTCGACATGTTCACGACGTCGCGCCAGGAGTTCATCGACACGTTCAACGAGCTGATCCTCAAGCCGCGCGGCCTCAACTACAAACTCGCCTTCCCCGGCCCCGGAGGAACGCAGGCCACCGAGGCGGCGCTCAAACTTGCGCGCAAGTACACCGGGCGCGAGTCGGTCATCAGCTTCACGAACGGCTTCCACGGCATGACGCTCGGCGCCCTCTCGGTGACCGGCAACTCGCTCAAGCGCGGCGGCGCCGGTGTTCCGCTCGTGCACGCGACGCCCATGCCGTACGACGACTACTTCGACGGCGACTACCCCGACTTCTTCTACCTGGAGCGCCTGCTCACCGACAGCGGCAGCGGCCTCAACAAACCCGGTGCCGTGATTGTCGAGACGGTGCAGGGTGAGGGCGGCATCAACCCGGCGCGCTACGAGTGGCTGCAGAACCTCTCGAAGCTCTGCAAGCAGCACGACATTCTGCTGATCATCGACGATGTTCAGATGGGATGCGGCCGCACCGGTACCTTCTTCAGCTTCGAAGAGGCCGGCATCGAGCCCGACATGGTGTGCCTGTCGAAGTCGATCTCCGGCTACGGCATCCCCATGGCCCTCACGCTGCTCAAGCCAGAGCTCGACGTGTGGGAGCCCGGAGAGCACAACGGCACCTTCCGTGGTATCAGCGCCGGCTTCGCCACGGCGACGGCCACGATCCGCGAGTACTGGTCAGATGACTCGTTCACGAAGTCCATCAAGGACAAGGGCGAGATCGTCGCGAAGCGCTTCCAGTCGATCGTGGACGTGACGCCGGGCATCACCGTCACGGCGAAGGGTCGCGGTCTTGCGCGCGGAATCGAAATGGCGTCGGGCGAGCTCGCCGATGCCGTGTGCGAGGAGGCGTTCAAGAACGGTCTTCTCGTCGAGACCGCTGGCCCGAGCGGCGAGGTCGTGAAGTTGCTCGCGGCCCTGACCATTCCCGAAGATGTACTTAACGCCGGACTCGACATTCTCGAGAGCGCCGTTGCCACGGTCGCCTCGGGAGAGCTGGCGAACTCAGCATCCACCATTTCCAAGACCGAGGAGAGCTTCGCATGATCGTCCGCAGCGTTGAAGACGTCGAGGGTACCGACGCCGATATCAAGAGCGAGAACTGGCGCAGCAAGCGCATCATCCTTGCGAAGGAGGGCGTGGGCTTCTCTGTTCACGAGACCACCCTCTACGCCGGAACCGAGAGTGAGTTCTGGTACGCCAACCACATCGAGGCCGTGTTCATCACGCAGGGCGAGGGCACCGTCACCGACAAGGCGACGGGCGAGACCCACGAACTGAAGCCCGGAACGGTGTACCTGCTCAACGACCACGACAAGCACATCGTGCGTCCGCGCACCGAGATCAAGTGCGTGTGCGTATTCAACCCGCCCGTGACGGGCCGTGAGGTGCACGACGAGAACGGCGTGTACCCGCTCATCACCGAAGAGCCAGCGGGCGCCTGAAGCTCCCATTCACAGCAGCCGAGTCAGCGAAAGCTGACCCGGCTGTTGTCGTTTGGGTGACACAAATGCAAGAACGAACAACACCGATCAAGGAGGAGTGAGTGACTGCAACTCAGACAGTCCAGACCGACGTTTACCCCACCCGTACCGGAGGTGCGGAACGCGTGCTCGACCGCGAGGACCCGACGCTCTATGGCACGGCCGACGACGGCCCCATGGATGCTGCGACACTCAGCGGCTACGACCGCAACGGGTATCTCGCAATCGACGAGCTGATCAGCGCAGACGAGGTCGCCGCGCTGACGGCTGAACTGCAGCGGCTCTCAGCGGACGAGGGCGTGCGACGTGACGAGCGCACCATTGTCGAGGCCGCGAGCGATGAAGTGCGTTCGATCTTCGAGATCCACAAGGTCAGCGACGTGTTCGCCAAGATCGCCAACGATCCGCGCGTTGTGGGCCGAGCGAAGCAGCTGCTCGGCTCTGACGTCTACATTCACCAGTCGCGCGTGAACTTCAAGCCCGGGTTCGAGGGCAAGGAGTTCATGTGGCACTCGGACTTCGAGACGTGGCATGCCGAAGACGGCCTGCCGAACATGCGCACGGTGAGCATCTCGATCTCGCTGACCGACAACTACTCGTACAACGGGCCGCTCATGATCATGCCCGGCTCGCACAAGAAGTACGTGTCGTGCGCGGGCGAGACGCCTGAAGACAACTACAAGAAGTCCCTCATCATGCAGGGAGCGGGAACACCGGAGAAAGAGACCCTCACGGCGTTCGCCGATGAGTACGGCATCGACGTGCTCGAGGGAAAGTCCGGCGGCGCGATCATGTTCGACTGCAACTGCATGCACGCGTCGAACGGCAACGTGACGCCGTACCCGCGCTCCAACGTGTTCATCGTGTTCAACAGTGTGGAGAACACCGCTGTCGAGCCGTTCTCGACGAGCAGTCCCCGCCCGGAGTTCGCCGGAGCGCGCGACTTCACGCCCGCGGGCTGATCTCGCGTTCACGCATTCGGTAATCGATGGCGGCGCGCCGACTCGGGCGCGCCGCCATCGGCGTGTCGGGACGGATCCCCGAGCGCCTGAACTCACGGGACTGGTCATGCTGTCGGAGGCGTCGCATATGCTCGCGGCACACGTCCGATTCGGCGTCGACGGTGAGTGAGCCATGGACAACTACGACATCAAGAAGCATCATCGCGCCCTCTATGCCCCGAGGTCGCGCGACATGACGGCGTTCGCCGAGAGGCGCAAGGGGGACTGGGACTGGACCATGATGATCGCGCAGCCCGAGTGGATCGCGTACGATGCCGAAGGTCCGGTGATCGCCGAAATGCACGACGCGTTCATTCCCGGCAGCGACTGCGTGCTCACGGGCAGACACCACGAGATCTATCTCTCTGACGTGCGGAAGACGGCGCCCGAGAAGCTGCGCACGATCATTCGGCAGCCGGTCGAACGGGGCTGACTCTTCTCAGCATCGGCGCTCGCGCGCTCGGTAGAATGCCGGTACGCCCCTTCTTCACGCCGATTCGGCGTGCCCGAAAACACGAATTGCCGCCTGCTCACGAGGCAGCTCGGCAGAAGGAGCGCAGTGAACAGCTCGGCAGAAGCCCACCGCACGAACTGGATCGCCCGCGAGGAGCAGGCAGAACGACTCATTCCCCTGGTCGGCGGTCTCTATCGCACCCACGGCGTCGTGACGTCGATTCACGGCCGTCGGCTCATCGGGCTGTCGACGATCGATCTCATCAAGGCGCACAAATTCGCTCGGCAGGCGGGTGCGCAGACCATGTCGATGGATGCTTCGACGGCTGTTCTCGAGGCGCTCACCGCGCTGAAGCCCGGGCCGGCGTCGCTCGACATCGCACGCCTGCATCAGGCACACCGCGACCGCGGTGAGGGACGGAGCCTGCGTGAATTTTTGCGCGAGGAGCTTGCCGGCAACCTTGCGGGGAACAGCGAGACCGCTGAGCCGCGCGACGTCGTGCTCTACGGCTTCGGGCGCATCGGACGGCTTGTGGCTCGGCTTCTGATCGCGCATGCCGGAAGCGGCGCGGGGCTGCGGCTTCGCGCGATCGTCGTGCGCAAAGGGAGCGACGGAGACCTTGTGAAGCGCGCGAGCCTGCTGCGTCGTGACTCCGTGCACGGCCCTTTCGCCGGTACGCTCACCATCGACACCGAGAACAACACGATTCTGGCCAATGGCACGCTCATTCAGGTGATCTACTCCAATGATCCGGCGACCGTCGACTACACGGAGTACGGCATCGACGACGCGATCGTCGTGGACAATACGGGGCGGTGGCGCGACCGTGCGGGGCTCGAACAGCATCTTCGCGCCCGTGGAGTCTCTCGCGTTCTGCTCACGGCGCCGGGCAAGGGCGACCTCAAGAACATCGTGTACGGCATCAATCACCATGAGATCGGGGAGGGCGACAGCATCCTTTCTGCCGCATCGTGCACGACCAACGCGATCACGCCGGTGCTTGCCGCCATTGACGAGGCGTATGGCGTGGTGCGCGGGCACGTCGAGACCGTGCACTCGTACACGAACGATCAGAACCTCATCGACAACTTTCACAAGGGCGAGCGGCGGGGGCGGTCGGCCGCGCTCAACATGGTGATCACTGAGACCGGCGCGGCGAAAGCTGTAGCGAAGGCGCTGCCGGCGCTCGAGGGAAAACTGACGGGCAGCGCGATTCGAGTGCCGACCCCAGACGTCTCGCTGGCGATTCTGAACCTGACCCTTGAGAATCATGCCCAGCGCGACGAGCTGAATGCATACTTGAGGGCTGTGTCGCTGCACTCGAAGCTGCGGCAGCAGGTCGACTATGTCGAGTCGCCCGATATCGTGTCGACGGACTTCGTCGGCTCGCATCGGGCCGGGATCGTCGACGGCCTCGCGACGATCGCCGACGATGAGAATGTCGTCGTGTACGTCTGGTACGACAATGAGTTCGGGTACAGCTGCCAAGTGCTGCGCGTCATTGAGGAGATAGCGGGAACGCATCCGGCGGTGATCCCGCCGCGCGAAGAGGTGACGCTCGCCTCAATGCGCGCGCTCGGCGCTGGCGCCTGATAGCGGAGTGCAGTCGATCTCTTCGCGCAACGTGTAGTGCAGTGCTTCCCGGTGGTTTCGCAATGCAGGCATGCCTGCAGCGCGCGGCTGGCTGGGGCGTCGCAAGCCGCACTGCGCCTGACATTACGGAATGACGACGATCTTGCCGTGTACGTGCCGCTCGGCCTGCAGCGCGACGGCGTCGCGGATGTCGTCCATGCCGAAGCGTGCGGCGATCGGCACGGTGATCTCGCCCGCGACGATCGCGCGTGCCACCTTCTCGAGTGAACCGGGGGCCGCGTCTGAACCGGTCGACCACCGGATGCCGTCGGGGACGGACTCGCCCGCGGCGATCCACGTGATGCGTTGCTTCGCCACACCGAGCTCAAGGGCAGCCTCAACGGTCTCGGATCCGAAGAGATCGGCCGCGGCCGTCACTCCATTCGGCGCGAGTTCTCGAACGCGGTCGGCGAGCCCCGGTCCGTAGGTGACTGGTTCGGCTCCGAGCGTGCGCAGAAAGTCGAAGGTGCCCTCGGATGCTGTTCCAATCACCCGTGCGCCCGCGAGCTTCGCCAGCTGAACGGTGAGAACCCCGACGCCGCCCGCGGCGCCGCCGAGCAGCACCGTGTCGTCTGGACCGAGACCGATCGTGTCGACAACGGCGGCGGCGGTGAGCCCCGGTGTCGGCAGCGCTGCCGCCGTCTCATCACTCATGCCTTCAGGGATTCGCGCCAGCGGCCAGAGAGCAGAAGGACCAATGTTGACGATGACGTGATCAGCGACGGCTCGCGCCATGACGCCGCCGAAGACGCGGTCGCCCACGACGAAGTCGCCCGCGCCGGGTCCGACTTCGTCGATGACTCCGGCGAAGTCGCAGCCGAACCCGGCGGGGAGCGTGACTCCCCACTGTTCCGCCGCTTCGGGAAGCGAAGCGATGATCCAGTCCATGGGGTTGAGACCCGCCGCGGTCACACGTACGCGAACCTCTCCAGGCGCGGCGTGCGGCTCGGGCGTCTCCTTCACGTCAAGGACCTCCGGCCCTCCGAACTTCTCGTAGATGACAGCGCGATTCATACTGACCTCCGAATGCCAGTGATGGGACTAAGTCTTATCACTGTACACCCGTGATGGGACTAAGTGCCATCACGTCCGTGTTTGATGCGACTCGGTCCGATAAACTCGTGGCCATGCCTCGTTGGAAACCCGATGCGCGCGAGCGGCTCATTGTCGCTGCCGTCGAGCTGTTCGCCGAGAACGGCTACGAGAGCACAACCGTGATCGAGATCGCCGAGCGCGCGGGGCTGACCAAGAGCACGTTCTTTCGGTACTTTCCCGACAAGCGCGAGGTGCTCTTCGGGGGCGGCGCCGTCGCCACGCTGCTTGAGCAGACGATCGAGGATCTCCCGGCCGACCTATCGGCGCGGGAGGTCATTGCCGCCGCACTCGACGCTGTCGGAAGCCAGACGTTCACGCCCGAGACGCGGGAGTTCTCGGGGCGCCGTCGCGCGGTTATCGCGGCCAACCCCGAGCTTCAAGAGCGCGAGGCACTCAAAGGTCTCTCGCTGACGGCGGCGATGTCTGCGGGCCTCACGCGACGCGGCGTTCCCGAGCTGGCCGCGCGGGTCGCCGCCGAATTCGGCGCGCTCGCCATGGATATTGCGTATGAACGGTGGTCGGCTGCGGAGGGCGACGAGGGCTTCGGGGTTGTTGTGCGCCGCGCCCTCGACGACGTTTACGCGGCAAGCTCGGCAAGCTGACCCACGGGTCGGTCACTCACCAGGGGACAGGGCCCTCATCGCTCGTGAATGTTCCGGTGGGGCCGTCGGTGCCACGCAGAGCCACCTCGACGATGTGTGCGGCGCCCTGCTCGACGGACTTCGTGCCCTGAAAATCGTTGAGCGCCGTTGACGTCATGCCGGGGTCGACGGTGTTAACGGGGATGCCGTCGGGCGCGAGTGCCGTGGCGAAGGCGAGCGAGACGGCGTGAAGCGCCGTCTTCGATGCCGAGTAGACGCCGAACATCTGGCGATGTGGATTGTCCGTGTCTGCATTTGCGGCGAGGGACCCGCCTCCGCTGCCGACGATGACGACGCGCGAGCCCGCTGTCGACCGGAGCAGCGGAAGAAGTGCCTGCGTCAATGCGATGACGCCGAACACGTTGATCTCGTAGATCTGGCGCACGATGTCGAGAGGTACGACGGACAGCAGTCCCGAGCTTGCGCGGACGGGCAGCGGCGTGTTCTGGTCGCCGAGAAATGAGACGCCCGCGTTGTTCACGAGCACGTCCAGTCGGCCGAAGCGGGTGCGAATATGGTCGGCTGCGGCGGCGATAGAGTCGCCGTCGGCGACGTCGAGCTGAACAGCGCTGGCGTTCGCGCCGATCTCGGCAGCGGCCTCTTGACCCCGCTGAAGATTGCGAGATCCGACAACGACGGCGAAGCCGTGAGCCGCGAGGTCCTTGGCGACCTGCAACCCGATGCCTCGGTTGGCACCGCTGATGAGAGCGACCGGGGAGGTGGTGGTGGGTGTGTTGATCTGAGTCATGAATGCCAGTGTGCTCCGTAGCAACGAAACGAGGAATAACGTAAAGCACAGAAAATATGCTTTAGAGTTCAAACATGGCCGGCGATCGTCTCTCTGAGGTGCTCGATCTGATCGCTGTTCGCGGCGTTGTCTCGGGCGGGGCTGCCGTGAGCGGGCGCTGGCACGCAGAGGCGCCCGTTGTCGAGCAGCTCAAGTTCTGCGCCATGGCGCGCGGCGAGGCGTGGCTGACGACCGACGGCATCGACGAGCCGATCCGCCTTTCGCGGGGCGACGTGGCGATTCTCAACGGACGATCATGGCTGTCGCTCCGCGGCAGTGCAGGCGATGGCCCGCTCACAACGATCGAGCAGCCCTCGAACGGCACCATCACGCGGTACGAAGGTGACGACCATGAGAGCGCCGATGTCTTCATCGGGGGACGCATCGAGTTGAATGGTGCCGGGCGAGAGCTCGTGCTGAACGCCCTGCCTCCCGTCGCTCACGTGCAGGCCGCGGCAGAGCCCGCGAAGCGAGTGCGCGCGCACGTCGACCAGCTCCTCGCGGAGATCGTTGCCGATCGAACAGGCGCCGCGTTTGCCGTGCGCCAGTACAGTCAGCTGCTGATTCTCGACGTGCTGCGCGCATTCGCGCGCGAGCCGGACGTGCCGCCTGGGTGGCTGCGGCTGCTGGACGACGAGCGGATGCGCCCCGCGCTCGACCTCATGCACGAGCATCCCGAGACAAACTGGAGCCTCGATGACCTTGCTCGCGCGGCGGCGATGTCGCGCACCGCATTTGCCGTTCGCTTTCGCGACGTCGCGGGTGTGCCGCCGCTCGCCTATTCATTGCGATGGCGGATGCTGCTCGCACAGCGTGAGCTGCAGTTGCCGGGTTCGCGCATCCGTCCGCTTGCGCTCAAGCTCGGGTACTCCTCAGAGAGCGCGTTCAGCACGGCGTTCAAACGTCACGTCGGGGAATCGCCGAACAGCTATCGTGCCCGTGCGGCCGGGACGTGAGCCGACGCCGGACGAATGCACGCAGCCGGGTGGGTGCGACTCGCGTTGCTCGAGTCAGGGTGCCCGCAGGCGGGCGAGGCGCTCGGCAGCATCCGTTTCCGGCATCGCCGTATAGACGACGACGTGAATCTCTGGGTGGTCCGAGAGCGCGAGCTGGTGGTGCTCGAGGTGCAGAAGGCCCACATCAGGATGCTGGAACAGCCGTTCCCGCGAGGCGAAGCGCTGCACGTCGCGGCTCTCCCAGCCCGCGCGAAACTCCGCGCTCGCCGCACTCAGCCTCTCGACGAGCACGCCGTGCGCGGGGTCACCGAGCCGCGGCCCGGTCTCGGCGCGGAACTCGCTGAGAAAGCGGCGGCTCGTCGCCTGCCAGTCCGGAAGCAGCTCGCGCACATAGGGGTCGGTGAACACAAGCCACAGCAGGTTGCGATGCTCGTCGTCAACCGTCGCGATGCCGGGGTACAGCCGTTCGTATGCGTCGTTCCACGCGAGCATTCCCCAGTCGGGAGCGAGTGCGAAGGCCGGGTCGTCCCACGAGTCGAGCAGCCGCTGCAGATGCGCCGGTGCTTGCGGAACGGGCGCGGCGTGCTGGGGGAGCGGGGTGGAATAACCCAGCAGGGCGAGAACGTACTCGTGTGCGGAGGTTTCGAGCCGCAGCGTTCGCGCGACAGCATCCACCACCTGCCGTGACGGGTTGATGTCGCGGCCCTGCTCAAGCCACGTGTACCACGTGACGCTCACGCCCGAGAGATACGAAACCTCTTCGCGGCGCAGTCCCACGTCGCCGCCGCGGGTGCGCGGGGGAAGCCCCACCTCGCTGCGCGACAGCTGCGTGCGGCGGGCGCGCAGAAATCCGCCGAGCTCACGGCGGCGTTGCGCGTCTTCTGCAGAGCGCGTCGCGCTGGCAGCATCCTCAACCACGCTTCAATACTAGTAGTGACACTACTAGTACAACGGGCAACTTCCGCGCGTAGCATCCGGCGGCCATTGTGGTCTCATGCCACACCTGCGCTCACGAACTGTCACCAACGGACGAAACATGGCCGGAGCCCGCGCACTGCTGCGCGCCGCCGGCGTCAAGGGAAGCGACTTCGGCAAGCCGATCATCGCCGTCGCGAACAGCTTCACCGAGTTTGTTCCCGGTCACACGCACCTGCAGCCGGTCGGCCGCATCGTGTCAGAGGCGATCAACAAGGCGGGCGGCATCGCGCGCGAGTTCAACTCGATCGCCGTCGACGACGGAATCGCCATGGGGCACTCGGGCATGCTCTACTCGCTGCCCAGTCGCGACCTCATCGCCGACTCGGTCGAGTACATGGTCAACGCGCACTGTGCCGACGCCCTCGTCTGCATCTCGAACTGCGACAAGATCACGCCCGGGATGCTGATGGCCGCACTGCGCCTCAACATTCCGACGGTCTTCGTCTCGGGCGGCCCCATGGAGTCGGGCCACGCAACGCTCGTCGACGGCTCGGTGCGCTCGCTCGACCTCGTCGACGCGATTTCGGATGCTGTCAACGAGAACATCTCCGACGCCGACATGCTGCGCATCGAAGAGAGCGCATGCCCGACGTGCGGCTCGTGCTCGGGCATGTTCACGGCGAACTCGATGAACTGCCTCACCGAGGCGATGGGCCTGTCGCTGCCCGGCAATGGCTCCGTGCTCGCGACGCACACCGCGCGCAAGGCGCTGTACGAGAACGCCGGAAAGACCGTCGTCGACATCGCGACCCGGTACTACGACGGCGACGACGAGTCGGTGCTGCCGCGCGCGATCGCGAGCCCCGCGGCGTTTGAAAATGCCATGGCGCTCGACATCGCGATGGGCGGATCGACGAACACGATTCTGCACCTGCTCGCGGCGGCCCACGAGGCGGGCGTCGACTTCGGACTCGACGAGATCGACGCGGTGTCGCGCCGGGTGCCGTGCCTCGCGAAGGTCGCCCCCAACGTCGCGAACGGCCGCACCTATTACATGGAAGACGTGCACCGCGCCGGCGGCATCCCCGCGATCCTGGGCGAGCTGCGCCGCGGCGGCCTGCTCAACGAGAACGTGCACAGCGTGCACGCGCCGTCGTTGGCCGAGTGGCTCGACGCCTGGGATGTGCGTGGCGGCGCAGCATCCGCCGAAGCAATGGACCTGTGGTTCGCCGCGCCGGGCGGCAAGCGGTCGTCGACGGCGTTCAGCCAGTCGGAGCGTTGGGCCGATCTCGACACGGATGCTGCGGAGGGATGCATCCGCGACATGGAGCACGCATATTCGGTCGACGGCGGGCTCGCCGTGCTGCGCGGCAACCTCGCTGTAGACGGCGCCGTCGTGAAGACCGCGGGCGTCGACGAGTCGATCTGGACGTTCTCGGGCCCGGCCGTCGTGTGTGAATCGCAAGACGAGGCCGTGCAGAAGATCCTCGCGAAGGAAGTTGGCGCCGGCGACGTCGTCGTCATTCGCTACGAAGGCCCCAAGGGCGGCCCGGGCATGCAGGAGATGCTGTATCCGACGTCGTTCCTCAAGGGTCGCGGGCTCGGCAAGAAGTGCGCGCTGATCACCGACGGACGTTTCTCGGGCGGAACCTCGGGACTGTCGATCGGGCACATCTCGCCCGAGGCAGCATCCGGTGGTCTCATCGCCCTCGTCGAGGACGGCGACACCGTCACGATCGACATTCCGAGCCGGTCCATGTCGCTCGACGTGCCAGACGACGTGCTCGAGGAGCGTCGCCGTGCGCTGCTCGCGAGCGGTGGCTTCGCGCCGCGTGATCGTGAGCGCATCGTGTCTCCCGCGCTTCGCGCCTACGCTGCCATGGCGCTGTCGGCCGACAAGGGCGCGGTGCGCGACGTCGACAAGGTCGAGCGCGCGCTGCGCATTGTCGAGGCTCAGGACGCACTGGGTGCCGAGGCTGCCGCGCTTCAGAGCTGACGAAAGTCTCGGCAACGCGTTCAGGCGCTCTGTCGTCGGCCGAGCGCATACTTAGATCTGTGTGGAAGTTCGGCAGCATCATCGTCCTTGTGATCGGCGCTGTCGTGGGCGGCGCCGTCGCCGCTGCCGGATACATCTTCGTCGGCACCCTGATCGAGGTTGCGTGGTTCGCCGGTGGCATCTCGCTCGATCTCGCTGTCGTGTACGCGCTCATCGCTGCGGCGGCGGGAGCGCTGATCGGGTTTGCGGCCTCGCTCGGCGCGGCGAGCGTCGTGATTGCTCAGCGGCGTTCTCCGAGCGCCCGACGCCGTGTGACCTCGGCAACAGTCGCCGCGGTGATCTGCGGCGTCTCGGTGCCCGCTGTCGCTTTCGGCGTGCTCGGCACGCTGCAGCAGAACGTTGTCGTCGTCGGCGTCTGCGCGCTGCTCATTGCCGTGCTGGCGTCGGTCGGGCTCTCGGCATCTGAGCGCAGGCAGCGCCGCCGGCACAGCTGACCGGCGGCCAAGCGGGCCATTATGGCACGAGTTCTCGGGGTCCGAAAGGGAATAGACGGGCAGAGCCGAAGCTGCGTACCGTGACGATCGTGCAGTTCCACACGATGGATGGAGGATCGCAATGACTGATGAGACGCAAAACGCAGGCGACGACGGCGAGATCCGCACGGGGCCCGGAATGTCAGAATCGATTGAGAACGCGCAGGTCATCTCGTCGCCAGACGAGAAGCCCGACCACGACGGCGCAACGCTCGTGACGACAAGTCACGACGTGATCACGGCATGGGCGAAGGAGCGCGGAGGAACCCCCGCGACCGTCGAGGCGACCGAGCATGGAGAACGCATGGGCGTGCTGCAGATCGATTTCTCGCACGACGACGGTGGGCTGCGCGAGGTCTCGTGGGACGAATGGTTCGAGACCTTCGACGCGCGGCGTCTCAACTTCATCTATCAAGAGAAGAAGTCGAACGGCAACCAATCGACGTTCTTCCGCCTCGACAACCCTGAACGGGAGGACGCATGAGCGCGCACACTCCGCCTATGGACCCCAACAGTTCCGAGGCGACGCAGCCGCAGCTTGACCGTGCAAAGGCCGAGGGTGACGCCTACCGCGAGGCGCTGCGCTACATGGCCGAGGAGGTTGCGAAAGATGGCGGCACGCAACCCGCGGGCGATTACATCGTCGGCTACGCGGTTGAGGATGCTGAAGGAATGTACGATTTCGCCGACGGTTCCCTCACGTGGGTCAATCCCGACGACGAGAACGTGCATCTTGAGATCGTCGCGTGCGATGCCGCAGACGGCCGCTTTGTGCCGTGCCTCAACGTCACGGCGACGCTCGTGTCACCGAGTGGAGAGACGTTCGGCCCGCACGATCAGATGCTCGTGTGGCATCCGATGCTCTATCACTACGCCCGCAACTGGACGCTGCCAGAAGATGGCGAGTACACGCTCAAGGTGCACATCGATCCGCCGACCTTCATGCGCCACGACGAGATCAACGGGCGCCGCTTCACAGAGCCCGTTGACGTCGAGTTCACGGGCGTGAAGATCAAGCGCGGCGCAGAACCGGTGGAGCCTCCGCAGTAGGGGCGAGCAACCTCTCACGCGGGCACTCGAATGCCCGATAGCTGCTCACCCTGGCTCCAGACACGGTCGCTCAGGCGATGCGGCTGCCCGTCGCGAGGCGCTTGGCGGGCGTGCGGGTTCGCGCGATGGCCCACCACAGGGCGCCGGCGGCCAGAAGCACATGGATGCCGAGGCCGACGAACCAGCTTGGCACCGCGTTGTCGTGCACCTCTTCGGGCGTCGGCCGATCGGCGAGGTACGACATTCCCGGGTTTCCGTCATTGCAGTAATCGAGGACGGGCTCGAACTCCGGCGGAGTTTGCAGCGACCGCACGCCGCTCGAGAGCGTGCTGAACATATTTGTCGGGTTGCCGTGCGAATCGAAACCGCCGGGCGCAGCATCCGCGATCACGACATATGGATTTGCAGCGAGAAATCCCCAGTACAGGTCGTAGCGCGGCTGCTGGTACGTGCGCGTCTCGGGGTCGAGGCACACCGGGTCAATCGGCTCGCCCGTCTGCTCGTCGAACTCGTCGGCTTCCATGCCGATGTACGTCTCGGTGACCGTCGAGGTGGTCACCGTACCGAGCAGGCCAAACGCGATGAGCGTGCCGATGCTGAGCGCGGCGACGACGAGATAGCTCACCACGATGGAGAACAGCGGTCGCGTGATGATGGCCGACAGTGCGACGCCGAGAGCGGCGAGAACCCCGAGTTCTGCGGCGAGCACAACGAACGACACGGCGATCGTCGCGACGTCGAGGTTGCCGAGCACGAGCGCGATGGCGATGAACGGCAGGCTCGCCACGAGAAAGGCGAGCGAGGCGACCCACGCTGCGACGAACTTGCCCAGCACGATCTGCGTGGTCGAGACGAGTGTCACCTGGGTGGTCGCGAGCGTGCCGGCATCCCTCTCGCCATTGACGGCGTTTCCGCTGAACGCTGGGGTTGCGAGGGTGCCGAGCAGCAGCACGAAGTAGAGAATGAGTGAGAACAGCCAGCCGCCTGCTCCGGTCTCCGCTGCCCCGATCTCGGGGCCGGTGTTCCAGGTGCGTGTCGTCAGCCACAGCAGTGCCGTAACGATGGCGACGAGTACGACGAAGATGCCGATGAGCACGTACCACGCGACACCGCGAACGCGTTGGCGCAGTTCGAGACCGATGATGAGGCCGAGGCCGCGGAAGAACGTCACTGTGCTCCTCCGGAGTCGTCGGGGTGCGGATGCTGGTGGACCGCGCTGCTCTGGGTGAGATCGCGGAACGTGTGCTCGAACTCGCCCACAGCGGGCGCAAACGACGTGACGGGCGCTCCCGCGGCGACGAGGGCGTTGAGCAGCTGTGCGGCATCGGCTTCCCCGGTGACGCTCACGAGGGTTCCTCGGTTGTCGGAGGCGATGTTTTCTGGGGTGACGCCGATCTGCTGCAGCGTCTGCACGAGCGGCGCTGCCTCGAGCGTTCGAATGCGCCACTGCCGAGCCGTTGTGGCCGCGCGCGAGACTGCCTCGCTCGAGGCCGTCACGCCAGCGGACATGTAGACGGCGGCATCCGAGATCTCTTCGAGCTCGGCGAGCTCGTGACTCGAGACCAGGATGGCCGCACCGTCGTCGGCGATGCGGCGCAGCAGCGTGCGAAGCTCGGCGCGGGCAACGGGATCGAGTCCTGATGCGGGTTCGTCGAGGAGCAGCACGCGCGGCGAGTGAACGATGGCGCGAGCGAGGCTGAGGCGCTGCTTCTGCCCGCGCGAGAGAACGCGCGCCGGCTGATCGGCGAGGGGAGCGAGTCCCACGGTGTCGAGCAACTCTGCCGCGCGCTCGCGGGACGCCTGCGCGCTGAGGCCGTACATGCGGCCGATCGTTTTGAGCGCCGTGCGGGGACTCAGCGACGACCAGGTGCCGAGACTGTCTGGCATCCACCCGATGCGCGAACGCACCGCAACAGGGTCAGCGACGGGGTCGGCTCCGGCGACATGGATGCTGCCGGAATCCGGCCGCAGCAAGGTGGCGAGCATGAGCAGAAGTGTCGTCTTGCCTGCTCCGTTGGGCCCGACGAGCCCCGTGATGCTCCCGTGAGGCACGGTGAAACTCGCTTGGCGAACAGCGTGAACGCGGCCGAATGACCGAGCGACACCGTCGACGACGATTCCCTCCTGGGGCGAAGCGTCGCTAGGTTCTGCCACGGCGGTCCTCTCTCGTGAGCTTTCCGTCAGCGTATCGTGCTCGTGCGACATCGCCGCGCGCTTGCAGCAACCTCGATGCTCGCAGGAGTCACTACTCCCAGGTGGCGCTGTCGGGATCGACGCCGTGCTCGCGGGCGTTCGCGTCAATGACGTCGCGCAGCCACACGGCGAGGCCGGGCGCAATGGTGTCGAAGTGGGCGCGAAAGTCCGGGTCACTGGCGCACCGCCGCCCAATGCACACGTGCATCGAGACGCTGCAGTCGAAGTACCGGCTCATCGACCGCCTGTGCGCCTCGGCGAGCTCGTTTGCTTCGCTCATGCCTGCCCGTACGCCGCGGCGCATCGCGTCGGCGAGCATGGTGTCGAGCCGGCGCGTCTGCTCGGCGATCTCCTCCCAATCGCGCGTGTCACGATTCGCCGCGCGCTCGGCGTACTGCGCCCACTGCTCGGTGTCGCCCCAGGTATCGCGGGCCTGCTTCGTCCACGCAGGATCCCACGTCTCGCCGAAGATACGCAGCTGCTCATCGGCCGAGAGCAGGATTCCCTCGTCAACGGCACCGATCATGCGATCGAGCGCACGTTGCATGCTCTGCAGGTCGGCGATGCGCTGCTCCAGCTGGTCGCGCTGGGCGCGAAGCGTGGCCGCCGACAGTGTCGCGTCAGAGTTGAGGACCTCGCGAATGCTCTCGAGGGGCAGCCCGAGCTCGCGGTAGATCAGCACGCGGTGCACGCGCGCGAGATCTCGAGGGCCGTACTGCCGGTACCCCGCGCTCGACCGTGCGCTTGGAGTCACGAGGCCGATGTCGTCCCAGTGGTGCAGAGTGCGTACGGTTACTCCCGTGCGGTGTGCCACGGCACCCACGGTGAGGCCGCTCACGGCGGCCTCGTCACGGGAGTGTGTGCTCACAGCATCCAGTCTTACGCCTCCTCGTCGGCGTCGGGAACCCCGTACCCGGCCTCGCGCAGGGCCTGGGCTTCGTCGCTGCGCGGGTCGACGCCTCTCGCGGCGGTGATGATCACGCGCGTGTTCTCGGGGGTTCGCACCTCGAGGTCGACCGTGGGCCACGGCATGGCGCGGGGTCCGGTCGTACAGCCGGGAACGAGCTTCTCGCAGGCGTCGGCGATCGCGTCGAGCTCGCTGAGCACGCACGAGAAGCTTACGGTCATGGCCGGCTCACCATCCGCGGGTTCTCCCGCCACGAGCAGTGCGTCTTGAAAGGCCCACCGCCGCATGTGCGACATGACGCCCGGCGTCATGAAGAGATCGATGAAGCCGAGTCCTCGGGTCCAGAAATCGACGGATGCTGCCAGGTCAGCCGTCGGAATCGTCACGAACATGGGCATGCCGTAGATGCCGCGGTAGAGGTCAGGCGGCGTCGCGTCCGGCCCCGGCGGCGGGACAGGGCTGATCTCGAATGCGTTGTAGAACGGTGCGTCGTCGGTTGTGTGTGTCATGCCGACAATCGTGAAGCCTGACGTCGCGTGAGGGTCAAGCGACTCTTCTCACGTCGAGACCGAAAGGCTCTGCACCGAAAGGATCCGGCCTTGTCGTCGTGTGTGCCCGTCTGGCATAACATGATCGGATGTCGATCGATCGAAGCCGCATCCGGGTGAAGGCCATGCTCATTGCGCCAAATGCTGAGGGCACCGCGCACGCGGTAAGTCTCAATGCGCCGACGGCAGAGAATCCGAGCGGATTCCATCGGCTCATCGGGGGCAGCGTCGAGTTCGGTGAATCGCACAGGGCAGCTGTCGAACGAGAGGTGAGCGAAGAGCTCTCAGCGTCGATCCGCGACCTGCGGTATCTCGGCGTGGTGGAGAATATCTTCAAGATCGACGGTGTGTGCGGTCACGAGATTGTCTTCGTATACACCGGGCGTTTTGACCCCGAACCGGCGGCCACCGGCGCGACGCTCACCGAGAGCGATGGATCGATCGTTCCGGTCGTGTGGCGCTCGTTCGACGACAGCTCTGAGCAGGTGCCGATCTACCCCGACGAGGTAATGGGTCTGCTCGCCGGGTCGACGGGATAAGCCGAAGGTTGCATGGCGCCGAATATCCCCCTTAAGGCGGATAGATCGAGCAGCTCGTTCTGAGTTATGCTCATACGCTCGCCAATTTTCGGCAGGCGAAAAAGCAACGTCAGGACTAGACTCTCGTGGCCCTCCTCCGCCTTTCACTTCACTATGCCCGGCCGTATTGGCCGTGGATCATCGGCGTCGTCGTGCTTCAACTCGCATCGACGATCGCGACGCTGTACCTGCCCAGCCTCAATGCCCGCATCATCGACGAGGGCATCGCCAAGGGTGATACCGAGTTCATCTGGAACACCGGGATGGTGATGCTCGCCGTCTGCTTCGCGCAGATCATCGCTGCCATCTCGGCGATCTACTGTGGCGCCCGCGTCGGCATGGCCGTCGGGCGTGACCTGAGGCGCGCCGTCTACCGCAAGGTCGACAAGCTGTCAGCACTCGAGGTGGGCCGCTTCGGCACCGCAACTCTGATCACGCGCAACACCAACGACGTGCAGCAGGTGCAGATGCTCGTGCTTATGACGCTCAACTTCATGGTGTCCACGCCCATCATGTGCATCGGTGGCATCATCATGGCGCTGCGCGAAGACGTCGGACTCTCGTGGCTCGTGTGGGTCTCCGTTCCGGTGCTCTTCGTCATCGTCGGCATCCTCGTGAAGCTCCTGCTCCCGCTCTTCCGCGAAATGCAGGACCGCATCGACACCATCAACGGCGTGCTGCGTGAGCAGATCGTCGGGATCCGCGTCATCCGTGCCTTCGTGCGCGAGCCGCACGAGACGGCCCGCTACCGCACCGCGAACGAGCAGATCACTCGAGTGTCCGTGCGCGTCGGCAACATCTTCGTGCTGATGTTCCCCGTCATCATGATGGTGCTGCACCTCGCAACAGCCGCCGTGCTGTGGTTCGGCGGGCACCGCGTCGACGACGGCGCCATGGAAGTCGGATCGCTCACCGCGTTTCTGCAGTACCTTCTGCAGATTCTCGTCGCCGTCATGATGGGCGTGTTCATGGTCATGATGATCCCGCGCGCCGTTGTATGTGCCGAGCGCATCGACGACGTGCTGCGCGAGAACGATCATCTGCCGCCGACCGAGCAGAAGCTGCCAACGCCCGAGACCGGGCGCGTCGTCTTCGACCACGTCACGTTCGGCTACCCCGGTGCCGAGCGCCCCGTTCTCGACGACGTCAGCTTCACGGCAGAACCCGGAAAGACGACCGCGATCGTCGGCTCCACGGGAGCGGGCAAGACGACGCTCGTCAATCTCATTCCCAATCTGTACGACGTGCAGTCGGGAAGCATCACAATCGACGGTTCGTCGGTCGCCGAGCTGACGCGTGCCCAGCGCGCGAGTGTGATCGGCCTTGTGCCGCAGAAGCCCTACCTGTTCGCGGGTACCATCGCCTCGAACCTGCGATTCGGAAGACCGGACGCGACGGACGACGAACTGTGGGAGGCGCTGCGCATTGCGCAGGCCGACGACTTCGTCGCCGCGAAGCCCAAGGGCCTCGACGACCCCGTCTCTCAGGGCGGCACGAACGTCTCAGGCGGACAGCGTCAGCGCCTCTGCATCGCCCGCGCCCTTGTCGCCCAGCCGAAGGTGTTTCTGTTCGACGATTCGTTCTCGGCCCTCGACGTCTCCACTGACGCCCGACTGCGCGAAGCGCTCGCCGAGTCGATCACAGATGCTGCCGTGATCGTCGTTGCGCAACGCGTGTCGACCATTCGCGAGGCCGACGAGATCATCGTTCTCGACACGGGGGTCATCGTCGGGCGAGGAACGCACGATGAGCTTCTGGAATCGAACGAGACGTATCAAGAGATCGTCGAATCGCAGCTCAGCGTGGAAGGAGTGCGCTGATGGCGCGCCGAGAGAAGAAGAACGCCGCTTCCACAGCATCCGGAATCGCCGAGGCTGAAGCCGCGAAGACTGACGACGAGCTGCTGGAGTACACGCCAGTTCAGGGCGACAGTGACATGTTCGGCGACGCTCCCGCCAAGAAGGCCCAGCACTTCTGGCCGTCGACGAAGCGCCTGATCGGCCTGCTCAAGCCTGAGCGCGCCGGCATGATCCTCGTCGTGCTGCTCGTGGTGGGGTCTGTCGTGCTCACGGTGATCGCGCCCAAGGTGCTCGGCGCGGCGATGGACGTGATCTTCAACGGCATCATCGGCGCTCAGCTGCCCGAGGGCGTTCCCCTCGAGACGATCATCGCGCAGGCCGAAGCTGCGGGGCAGGGCGACTACGCTCAGATGCTCGCGACGGCCGACGTCGTGCCCGGGCAGGGCATCGACTTCGTCGAACTGAGCCGCCTCATCTTCATCGTGCTCGGCATGTACATCGTCGCCTCGATTCTCATGTGGGCACAGGGCTTCATTCTGAACGCCCTCGTCATGCGTGTTGTCTACCGGCTGCGTGAAGATATCGAGGTCAAGCTCAACCGCCTGCCGCTCAGCTACTTCGACACGCGTCAGCGCGGAGACCTGATGTCGCGCGTCACGAACGACGTCGACAACGTGCAGGCGTCTCTGCAACAGGCGTTCTCGCAGCTCGTGCAGTCGGCGCTCACGATCATCGGCATCGCGGCCATGATGTTCATCGTCTCGTGGCAGCTTGCGCTTCTCGCGCTCATTGCGCTGCCGCTCTCGGGCATCATCGCCGGAGTGATCGGCGTGCGCTCGCAGAAGCTCTTCACGGCACAGTGGAAGAACACGGGCAATCTCAACGGTCACATCGAAGAGACGTACTCGGGCCTCGAGCTTGTGCGCGCGTTCGGCCGTGATGACGAGATGCTGCGCGAGTTCGACGACCGCAACGAGAAGCTCTTCACAGCATCCTTTGGCGCCCAGTTCGTGTCCGGCATGATCATGCCGGCCATGCAATTCGTCTCGTATCTCTCGTACGTGCTCATCGCCGTCGCGGGTGGACTGCGGGTCGCCTCGGGGCAGATGACGCTCGGCGACGCCACGGCGTTCATCCAGTACTCGCGCGAGTTCTCGCAGCCGATCAGCGAGATGGCCGGCGTCGCCAACATGGTGCAGTCGGGAGTCGCTTCGGCCGAGCGCACGTTCGAGCTGCTCGACGCCGACGAGCAGGAGCCCGACGACGTGCGCGCCGAGTTGCCCGCGAAGACCGACGGACACGTCACGTTCGAGAATGTCACGTTCAGCTACAACCCCGACTCG
This sequence comes from Paramicrobacterium agarici, assembly GCF_002563955.1. Classification (NCBI taxonomy): domain Bacteria; kingdom Bacillati; phylum Actinomycetota; class Actinomycetes; order Micrococcales; family Microbacteriaceae; genus Paramicrobacterium; species Paramicrobacterium agarici. Next base: position 463,433 of record NZ_PDJE01000001.1, on the reverse strand, counting down.
TCGCTCATCGACGACGTCTCGTTCGACGTGCAGCCGGGCGAGACCGTCGCGATCGTCGGCCCGACCGGTGCCGGAAAGACAACGCTCGTCAACCTCGTGATGCGTTTCTACGAGATCACGGGCGGTCGCATTCTGCTCGACGGCATCGACACGCGTGCACTCTCGCGGGCGCAGCTGCGCGCGCAAGTCGGCATGGTGCTTCAGGATACCTGGCTGTTCGAGGGCACCATCCGTGACAACATCCGCTATGGCCGCCTTGATGCGACAGACGATGAGGTCGTGGATGCCGCGACGGCGACGATGGTTGATCGCTTCGTTCGCCAGCTTCCCGACGGATACGACACCGTGGTGGATGCCGAGGGCGGCAGTGTCTCGGCCGGTGAACGGCAGCTCATCACGATCGCCCGTGCGTTCCTCGCGAACCCGTCGCTGCTCATTCTCGACGAGGCGACGAGCTCGGTCGACACGCGAACCGAACTGCTGGTGCAGAAGGCCATGGCGGCGCTGCGCACCGACCGCACCTCGTTCGTCATCGCGCACAGGCTGTCGACCATTCGCGACGCGCACACCATCCTCGTGATGGAGCACGGCGCAATAGTCGAGCAGGGAACCCACGACGAACTGCTCGAGCGGCGCGGTGCGTACTACGACCTCTACATGACGCAGTTCCGGGGCGAAGACCGCGAGGAGCAGTTCGAGACGGAGGAGCTGCTCGAGGTCGCTGCGGAGGCACCGCTCACGCAAGAGGTCCCGGCCGTGACGGGCGCTGTGCCGACGGCCGGGACCTCAACCGAGTGAGGGGACGCAGCTAGATCAGGCGGCGGCCCTCACGGCGTGCTTCCTTCCACTCGCGAAAGAACGCGCTGGCAATGAAGTAGAGGGTTCCGGCGACGATGAGCGGCCAGATCAGAACATAAAGGGTGAGCAGAATGATGTTCATGGTTTCTCCTTAGCGCCGCGCCGTGTCGGCGGACTGGCCGTCTGAATCGTCGACGGGGTCTGTGGTGGGTGCGACCGTCTCGATCACACTGTCGCTCGGGTCGTTGGTGTCGAAGTCGCCCGTGCGCTTCTTGATGAGGTCGAAATCGAAGTTCATCGAACTGCGGAACGACATCGCCGTGCAAACGATCGTGCTGACGGCGTACGCCACGAGCGAGCCCGACAGCACGGCGTAATCGTGCAGGAACCCGATGGCGAAAGGGGCGGATGCTGCGATCGCGACGATCGCCACGATCAAAGCCACGCGCTTTCCGAAGAACCCGAAGGCCATGAGTCCGAGCACGATGCCGATGCCGATCACCGAGAGAACATCGAAGAAGATGCCCGTGAAGCCATCCATCGAGATCCACGAGAAGCGCACCGGAATGAACACCGCGAGGGCGGCGAGCACCGACACCGTGAAGGCGAGGTTCGTGACCTTCTTCCAGTAGAAGCTTGCGATGACGGGGAACACGAGCGCACCCCAGAGTGCTCCCACGAAGACGAGCAGGTCGAGAATGTTCATCTGACCGCTCGCGAAGAAGAGCGCGGCACCGGTGGCGATGATCATGGTCACGCGGCCGACGAGAAGCATCGTCTTAGGGTTCGCCTTGTCCTTGCCCGCGATGTTCTGACCGTACACGTCGGCCATCATGATCGATGACAGCGCTGCGAGGTCGGAGTCGGCCGTCGATGCGAGCGAGCCGATGATCATGATGAAGAACAGGCACAGCATGACCGGCCCGAGGAAGCTCGCGGCGATCTGCGGGACGAGGTTGTTCGGGTCGCCGTCGAGAGGCTCGATGCCCAGATACAGGGCCATGACGCCCAGCATCCCGATTCCGATGATGGTGGCGCCGTACCCGACGGTTGCCGTCACGAAGGTCTTCTTGATGAGGTCTTCGCGCACGGCGAAGAGGCGCTGCGCGATGGTCTGGTTGCCGATGGCGTACGCGAGAACGGCGGCAATGTAGGGGGCGCCCTGGTTGAGGAAGGCGTCAGACGAGAAGAAGTTGCCCTGCTGCGGTGTGAGGTTCTGAGCGCCCTCGACGAACATGGTCGGACCGCCGGCGAGGAAGAACACCGCCGGAATGATGATCACGACAGCACCGAGCATCGCGAGAACCTGCGCGAAGTCCGTGAGCACCGAGGCACGGAAACCCGACCAGAGCGTGTACAGCAGTACACCTGCGGCGATGATCAGGATGCCCTGGCCGAACGTGAACGGCGAGAGCATGTCGATGAGCGCGCCACCCGCGATGAAGTTCGACGTGAGGCTGATCAAGCTGCCGAGCACGTTGGAGCCGGCGAGCATGAGCTGGCTCGAGCGGCCATGACGCGCGTGCATGACTTCGGCCATGGTGTGTGCACGGGGAGCGACGGCGCGAATACGCCGGCCGAAGGGGTAGATCAAAAGGATCATGAGCGCGCCCCAGAGCCCGTAGTGGATCGGGCCCGAGATGCCGTAGGTGTACCCCGACGTGGCGGACGCATACATGGACGACGCCCAGATCCACGTGGCGGTCATGGATGCTGCGGAGATGCCGAAGCCGATCTTGTTTCCGGCCGTCATGTACCCGTCAGCGTTCTCCTTCTTGCGGCTGATCGTGACCGACATCACGAGAGTGCCGCCGAAGAACAGAATGAGAAGACCGATCGTGAGCGGTCCTCCCAGTTGAGTCAGATCAGATGCGTCCACGTGCGATGTCGTCCCTTCCTCGGCGGCGCCGGCCCGCGCTGAATTCTGAGCGTGCCTGTTCGCAGGCAGCATCGTTCATCCGTCTCTGACGGTGTTCGCGATCCGGCATCGCAAACAGGCGTGACCTGGCGAATACGACTCAGGTCTCGCTGCGCGGTTCAGCAGACGAGCTCGCGACACCCGGGTGGTGGGAGCAGTGCGTTGCGAACACTGGCGCACAGCAACCATAGCAAACCTGAAAATCGGTTCCTAATCAGCAGTGACTTCCATGGATTTACAGAATTCCGATAGTGTTGTGTGTTGCGCGGCAGGCGTTATGAAGCCATGCACCCCCGGCATCGTCAGTTCTCGTCCCTCGCCGCGCGTCCCACACACCACGAGACTTGCGTCGACTTTTGCGTGGATGACACTCGTTCGAGGGCCCGAAACCTGGGGATCCTCTGGCATAGTGGAAACATCCTCACATTGGCGTGAGGTGCAAAACCCGAGGAGCAACATGTCGGATCAAGTGTTCCAGACAATCGCCATCGTTCTCTATTTCGCGGGGATGCTGACCATCGGTTGGTTCGCGTATAGAAAAACGAAGAACAACCTCGACGAGTACATGCTCGCCGGTCGCGGATTGAAACCGGGAGTCGCGGCGCTCAGCGCCGGCGCCTCCGATATGTCGGGATGGCTGCTCATGGGCCTTCCCGGCGCCATCTACATTTCGGGACTCGTTGAAGCCTGGATCGCGATCGGACTGACGATCGGCGCCTGGCTCAACTGGAAGTTCGTGGCCCCGCGCTTGCGCGCCTACACAGAGGTCGCGGGAAACTCCATCACGATCCCGAGCTTCCTTGAGCACCGTCTGCGTGACAGATCGCGCGCACTGCGCATCGTGTGCGGCATCATCATTCTCGTCTTCTTCACGTTCTACGTGTCGAGCGGCATGGTCGCAGCGGGCAAGTTCTTCGAGTCCAGCTTCGGCGTCAACTACGTCTGGGGCATGCTGCTCGTCGCCGTGATCACCATGATCTACACGCTCTTCGGCGGCTTCCTTGGTGCAACCCTCACCGACGTCGCCCAGGGTATTCTCATGCTGGCCGCGCTCATCGCGGTGCCGATCGTCGCCGTGATCAACGCGGGCGGACCGGCCACGGTCGTCAACACGATCAACGAGGTCGACCCAAACCTGCTCAGCCTCGTCTCGGGCGGCACGGCACTCGGTATCATCTCTGCCGCGGCGTGGGGACTCGGGTACTTCGGTCAGCCGCACATTATCGTGCGCTTCATGGCACTGAAGACTCCGCAAGACGCGAAGGCTGGCCGGCGCATCGGCATCGGCTGGATGATCCTCACGGTTCTCGGCTCGATCGCCACTGCGCTCATCGGAATCTCGTACTTCACCAACACCGGCGGTTCACCGACGGATGCGGAATCGGGCGAGACGGTCTTCCTCGACCTCGCGCAGATTCTATTCCACCCGTTCATCGCGGGTCTGGTGCTCGCTGCCGTCCTTGCTGCGATCATGTCGACGATCTCGTCGCAACTGGTCGTGACGTCGTCCGCGCTCGTCGAGGACCTGTACAAGATGATCGCCGAGAAGACCGGTGGTGTCGACCGCATCTCCGAGAAGACGTACGTGACCCTCGGTCGCCTCGGTGTTCTCGTCGTTGCGATCATCGCGGTCCTTCTCGCTCTCAACCCGTCCCAGAGCATCCTCGACCTCGTCGGATTTGCGTGGGCAGGGTTCGGCTCCGCCTTCGGGCCGATCATTCTGCTCGCGCTGTTCTGGAAGAAGCTCAGCAACTGGGGCGCGCTGTGCGGCCTCATCGCGGGTGCCGTCGTCGCGTACGTGTGGGGTCAGTTCGGTGCCGACATCTTCGGAGCCGAATCGTTCGTGGCGCAGACGTACGAGATCATTCCGGGCTTCATCGCGAACCTTGTGGTCGCGGTGGTCGTGAGCCTGTTCACGTACCGAGAGAACGAGGCGGTCACGCAGGAGTTCAGCCGTACCGCTGAGATCTCGATGCCCAACTACAAGGCGCCAGCAGAAACGGCGCCAACCGAGAGCTGACGCGAATCAGCATGACGGATGCTGCGGGGCAGGAGCTTCTCCTGCCCCGCAGCTCTGTCGTCACAGTGCGAAGAGTCCCGCAGGAATCGAGGCGAGCACGAGCACAGCGCCGCCGAGCATCGACGGGCCGAATGGCACAGTGGTGTGACGATTCGCCTTGCGCGCAGCGAGGAGCGCAAGGCCGACGAGGGCACCGATCACGAAGCCAGCTGCGGCACCGACGACAAGCGGCATCCAGCCCTGATACGCGAGAAAGACACCGGCGACGACCGAGAGCTTGACGTCACCCATGCCGATGCCGCTCGGTGAGACGAGCGCGAGTACGAGGTACGCGACGAAGAGCGCTGCGCCTCCGGCGACGGCTCGCCCGAGCGACAGCCATGCGTCTTCTGCAGCTGCTGTCGCCGCGAGCAGCGCGAGGCTGATCCCGGCGGTGGGGAGCACGAGCACGTTGGGCAAGAGCTTCAGCCGGGCATCGATCAGCGATAACTGAACGCCCGCGATCGCGAAGAACCCGTATGCGACAGCACCGGCAGGGTTAGTGCCGAGCGGTGCGAGCGCGACGGCAGCTGCCCCGGTGATTGCGCCGGCGAGAACGTCTGAGCCCAACGAGGGCGTCGGCGCGGTGGCTAGGCGCGGAAGGCGGCGCCACAGCATCCGGTGACCGAAGAAACCGGCGACGAGCGCTATGGCACCGATCACGCCGGGCTGAACCCAGTCAGCCATTGACGACGTTGATGACAGTCGGTCCGAGCACGGCAATGAAGAGCACTGGGAGAATGAACAACATGAGCGGGAAGAGTACCTTGACGGGGATCTTCATCGCCTTCTCTTCGGCGCGTTGACGTCGTTTGACTCGCATCTCCTTCGCTTGCGTGCGCAGAACGCTGGTGATCGAGATCCCGTAGGCATCCGCCTGAACAACGGCGCGTACGAAGGCTCGGAGGTCGGGAACGTTCGTGCGCTCAACCATGGCCTGGTAAGCCTCGCGTCTCGAGAGACCGACGCGCATGTCCTGCAGCGTGCGCACGAGCTCTTCGGCGAGCGGCCCCGAACCGTTCTGGCCCGCCCGAGACATCGCCGCCTCGAACCCGAGGCCGGCTTCAACGGCAATGAGCATCTGGTCGAGCGTATCGGGAAGGGCAAGCTCAATAGCGGCCTGGCGTTCGATGCCGCGACTGTGGAGCAGAAGGTCGGGTACGAAGTAGGAGGTGATGACGACGGCGATGACGAGAAGCACGACGAGCCCACCCGGTGATCCGCCGAGCAGCAGAAGGCCAAGCGTGAGAGCTGTGGCCGCGAGCAGGGGTTTCGCAACGAGGATGCGCTCTAGCGGCCACGCCGACGGGTGCCCTGCGAGAGCGACGAGCTTCTCGAGCTTGACGCGATTCGCGGGCAGCACGAGCCGGCGGGCCAGCTGTCCGAGGACGCTTGGCTCGGCACGCTCGTCGACGTCGGCCGAGTCCCCGTCGAAGCCAGCAGCGAGGTTCGCTCGAATGGCGCGGCGAGAGCGAGATTCTGCGGGCGCGAGCGAGCCGACGACAGCCGCGAGGCAGGCAGCGATCAGGAAGATCGGAAGTGCGATCATCATCTGCACGGCATCTCCTCGGCGGCTCGGGTGACCGCGCGTTCGCGTACATTGGTTGTCATCATCAGAATTTAAAGCTCACGACCTTCTTCATCCAGACGCCGCCGATGATGAGCATGACCGCTGAGACGCCGATGAGCCCGAACCCCAGCGGGGTCTCGACGAATCGCGCGACATACGACGGGCTCGTGAGCGACAGGATGCCGACAACGACGAACGGCAGCGCCATGAGGATGTACGCGGAGAACTTGCCCTCGGCGCTCAGCGCCGCGACTTGTCGTCGAATCTGATTACGCTGGCGAATTGTCTCCGCCACCTCGTCAAGGACACCGGCGAGGTCGCCACCGACTTCCCTGTGGATCGCGATCGCCTGTCCGATCCAGCTGAAGTCGTCGCTGCGCATGCGCTGGGCCGCCTGATCGAGGGCATCGTCGAGGTCGCGACCGAGCCGGGTCTCGTTGACGATGCGAGCGAACTCCTCATTCGTCGGGGACTCGGCCTCGCGCGATATCGCGTCCACAGCGCGCAGAAGGCTGTGCCCCGCCTTCAGTCCGCCCGACAGCAGCTGAAGCGTGTCTTCGAGCTGGGCGGCGAACGCGGCACGGCGCTTCGACTGGCGAATATTGACAAGAGCGACAGCGAACGCGGGGGAGGCAGCCGCGAAGAGCAGCCCGAGCCCGAGACCCGCGATCAGATATCCGACCAGGAGCGCAACGACCGAGCCGGAGATCACGAACACGAGGAACTCGGCGGGCGAGATCTTCATGCCCGCTTGCTCGAGGGATGCTGCGAGGGGCTGTGTCCATCCTCGGCGCGACAGGAGGTCCGAGAGGAAGTCTGTCGTCGCCCCGCTCGTGCGGCTCAGTGTCGTCTGCTTCTCTGCGTCGCTGGGGCGACGGCGTTCAAGCGGCAGCCGCGAGGTCGAACGGAAGACTCCGAACAGCACAACGAGTGCAGCAGCATAGAGGAGGACAAGCGCAACGGTGAGCATCAGAACCGCCCTCCGGCGTCGAAAACGCGTGGAGAGACGGGGATGCCGAGTTCGCTGAATCGGTCGATGAAGCGAGGACGAACACCCGTCGGCACTGCTTTGCCGAGGAATCGTCCGGCCGCATCCATACCGGCGGAGTAGTCGAACACGAACGCGTCTTGAAGCGTGACGATGTCGCCTTCCATTCCCTGCACCTCAGTGACGTGGGTCACGCGCCTGCTGCCGTCGCGCAGACGAGTGAGCTGCACGACCACATCGACGGCCGACGCGATCTGCTCGCGAATCGCCCGAAGAGGAAGATCCATACCTGCCATCAGCACGAGGGTCTCAAGGCGCGCGATCGCGTCTCGTGGCGAGTTCGCGTGCACGGTCGACAGCGACCCGTCGTGGCCGGTGTTCATCGCCTGAAGCATGTCGAGTGCCTCTCCACCGCGGACCTCGCCGACGACGATGCGGTCGGGGCGCATACGCAGAGAGTTCTTGAGGAGGTCGCGGATCGCGATCTCGCCCTTGCCCTCGATATTCGCAGGACGACTCTCGAGACGCACGACGTGATCCTGCTGAAGCTGCAGCTCAACAGCATCCTCAATGGTGATTATGCGCTCACCGCGGGGAATGAACGACGAGAGAACGTTCAGAAGAGTCGTCTTGCCGGTCCCCGTGCCGCCGGACACGATGACGTTGAGGTGGGCTTTCACGCACGCTTCGAGGAGCTCGGACATCTCGGGCGACAGCGACCCGAAGCCGATGAGGTCGTCGACCGTGAGGGGGTCGGCGGCGAATTTTCGGATGGTCAGCGAGGAGCCATTGACCGCGAGAGGGGGAATCACGGCGTTCACGCGCGAACCGTCTTCGAGGCGCGCGTCGACAAGCGGTGACGACTCGTCGATACGGCGGCCTACGCGCGAGACGATCTTCTCGATCACGCGGCGCAGCTGGTCTTCGGAGCGGAAGCGGGAGGAGGTGAGGGTGAGCTGACCTGCTCGTTCGACGTAGATCTGGTCAGGACCGTTGACCATGATCTCGCTCAGGGACGGATCGTCGAGGAGCGGTTGAAGTGGGCCGTAGCCGAGAACGTCGTCGCTGATCTGCTGAATGAGCCGCTGTCGCTCGGGTGCGCTGAGCGGTACCTGCTCGGCCTCGACGATCTCGGTGAGAACGTCACGCGCAAAGATGAGCAGGTCGGCTTCGCCGAGATTGGGGTCGGCGAGGCGCGTACCTAGTCGCTCGAACAACGTTGCGCCGACGCGGGCTTTCAGGTCGAGGAGCGCGTCGACCGCCGGAGTCGCGTCTGCCTTGTCTGGTTCGGCGACAACGATCGACGGCGTCTCTCGAATCGGTACGGGTGCATCGGCCGTCGCCCCGGCGAGTCGCTCGGACAGGTTCACTTCACAACCTCCAGGCCGTGGCGGCCACGTCGCGACTCGGCCGCGCGTGCGGGATCGAATCGGGCAGCAAGACGGTCGAGCGACTTCGCCGCGCGGCCGCGCTTGGTCTTCTGCAGCAGCGGTTCGCCGGTGTTCGTCGACAGAGCCACCTCGCGCGAGCGCGGAACGACGATGTCAACGCGTGTTCCGAGCGTTGCTTCGACATCGCGAAGCGACAGGCCGTTCTTCGGGTCACCCATGTTGAGTACGACGTGGCGCTGTGCCGCCAGGCCGAGCTGTGCGGCGACGTCGAGTTCCTTGCGAAGACCGCGTACGCTCGGCACGTCCATGGAGCACGTGAAGATGCCGTCGGTCGCGGCTTCTAGCGCGGCAAGCGCACGTTCACCGAGACCGGGCGCGGTGTCGACCACAACGTACTCGAACTCGCTTGCCAGCTGATCGAGAAGGTGGGCCACGTCCTCACCGGTGACGCTGTCGGCGTCTGCGGGCGAGGACGGTGCGCACAGCGCGTAGATCGAGCTGGGGTGGACACTGAGGAACGTCTTGAGAACCATAGAGTCTTGCTTGGCAGCGCCGGAAACCGCATCGACAAGCGTGTGCTCGGGCTCGAGCCGCAGTGCGCTCGCGACATCACCGAATTGAGCATCGAGATCGACGAGAACCGTCGACATCGGAGCGACTCGTCCCAGGGCGAGTGCGAGGTTCGTCGCGAGAGTCGTTTTGCCCACTCCACCCTTCGACGATGCGACAACGAGGATGCGGCCTGACGATGTGGCGCCGTGCGGAGCCGGGGTTTTTACGCGGTTCGCCGATGCACGGCTCGCCCGTTCGACGAGCACCCGGATCTCGTCGGGGTTCGCCGCGGGATCGAGAATATCGCGGATTCCCGCGCGCATCGCGGCGATCGCTGTTTCGGGGGTCGCGTCCGCGACGAGCACAACGCTGATATCCGGTCGCTGTACGTCGATGATCGACGCCATTCTGAACGCCTCGTCTTGCGCGACGCTCGGGCCGAGCAGTAGAACTTCGACCGGCTCAGCATCCGACACGGCAAGAATCTCGAGTGGTGAATCAGGAATCGCGGAGCCGAGGGCGCGAAGCGATCCCGACAGTCCACCTGCGATCGCTGCTCGAACGCGGTGCTCGAACGCCGTGTCTTCGGTGAGAAGAACAAACCGGCTCATGAGAAGCTCTCCTGTCGCGCGCCGTCTGTCTTAGCGGTCGGACCGTCTGCCGGCTGGCGCGACAACCAGATCGATCCGTACTGAGCGGCGTAGATGATCTTCTCGGCATCAGCGGCGGGCCGTGCAAGCGTCACGAGAACAGCTCCGCTTGGCGCGGCTTCACCGTCTTGCACCGGGGCGCCCTGAACGTTCGTCACGAGCACCTTCTGAAACTCAAGCTGCGTCGAGGCAGGTCCGGCAGCGGTATCGCCGAAGGAGATATAGATCCCAACGGTGTCGCCTGCCTTGACCTGTCCGCCGACCATGCGATCGGGGGTCAACTGCACGGAGACCTCATCGAAACCCTCAGGCACGGGAACGGATGACGACGACTGAAGTTCGGACGGGTCGACGAGCCGCGATCCCAGAAGCTGCTCGCCAGGGACCAGATCAACAGCGGTTACGGTGTGGGCAAACGCCGCGAGGTCGGACACGGCGTCCGCCGGGACGGCTGACACGGGGAGAGACTGGATACTCACGGACGTTTCAAGCTCCGCGGAAGGTGTTCCTGCGGGAACTGCCTTGGTCACGACGAAGACGTCGCGGAGCTTTGCGCCTTCGAAGGCTCGTCGATCTGCATCTTGCACGTACGACGAGATGGCGATTGTGCCGACTATGGCGAGAACGAGGGCGACGATCGCGCTGATGATGCGAATCTTCATGTGAGGTCCTATTTTGTGAGTCGCACGACTGAGGCTCCGAGGTCCGGGCCTCCCATCGTGAATCGGTCGTCGAATGACACGAACCTGACGAACTTGCCGATGAGTCCCTTGCACGACCCGGTGCACGTCGCGCCCGGATAGTACTGGTTGTGGTAGCTCGTGACGGAGCCTGAGAAGTTCCAACCGAGTACCGTGAAGGCGGCCCAGCCCGTGATGCGGTACGAGCCTCCGCCTGTGCCACTGATGTCGCCGTAAACGGGGAGGAGAATCGTCTTGTCGGCGAGCCCGGGGAGCACTGTTGCGCACGCCGATGAGATGCTCACTCCAGAGTCACCCGCCATCGGCGCGTTCTTGGAGATGCTGACATCTGCGCTGCACGTGTTTGTCGGGTCAGCGAGCCAACCGAATCCTCCGGGAAGCAGTTGGCCAGACGGGCTCGTGCTCGAGCACGATGTGCCGCCCGAGTCACCGTGGATGCTGAGTACCTGAATGGCGCCGTCTAAGCGGAAGACGCACGGTGCGAAGGCGAGGGGGAGGTCGGCACGGCCACTGGCAGGACTGCCCCAGGATGCTGTCGCGGATGCCGACAGGTCGGGATCCGCGATTCCGAGCAATGGTGCAAAGGTCAGTGCCAGAGGGCCAGCGCCGGTGGCGGCATCCTCGGTCGCTGTCGTGACGCTGACGGTTCCTGCTCGGGGAAAATCAACGGAGGAGACCGCCGAGGCCCCGTCGTTCGCGTTCGCGTCGGCGTAGCGCTGAGCGATCGAGCTCGCATTGCCGCACGTGCCGTCCGCGCAATCTCCAGCGACCGCGAGAGCTGCAGCGTCGGCACCGTTCTGCAGTTGAGCGCGCTCGGCGTACATGGCGCCGACGTCGATGGCGAGGGCGGTGGCGGCGAGCAGCGCGACCATGATGACGGCGACGATGACGGCGACGCCGCCCTGTTCGTCGCGAAGCCGAGCGGCGTTCAGCCTCCGCATCGCATTGCCGCCTTACCTGTCATTGAAAAACCTGGTCCGAAGAAGCCGGTGTAGTAGGTGTACGGATAGGTGATCGTCACCGTCACCGTTTGTCCGGGCGGGCACGATGACATGACGCCTCCGGAGGAATTCGTGATGGCGATCTGTGATGACGAGATCTGGGGAGAGAAGCCCGGAGCCGACGCTCGCACGGATTGGCGGGCGGCTGCGGGGTCTGCGGTGACGGACATCGTACGTGCTCCGTCGCGAGCTGCTGCTGTGACGCTCACTTGAGCGCTGTAGGCGGAGCCGAACTCGAGGATGCCGAGAAGGAGGGCGATCAAGATGGGCACGACCAGCGCGAATTCGACTGCGGCTGACCCGCGCTCGGATCGCAGATCGATCATCGTGTTCCCTTCTTCTCGGCATCCGGCGGAACATGGCGTCGTCACGATTGCCGACGCACTGTTCCGGAGGTGTTACGCGGCAGGCGCGTTGACGTTCGCCGTCTTGACGCCGTTGAGAACCGTCTCGAAGAGGTCCTGAAGCTGCGGTCCAAGAAGGATGAGCGTGCCCACGATCGCGACGGCGATAAGGCCGACGAGAAGGCCGTACTCGACGGCGGTGGCGCCGGACTCTTCACGAGAGAGGCGGCCCTTGACGCTCGAAACGAACGACTGAAGTGTGACGAAAAGAGACAGCATTTGGTGTTTTTCCTATTCAGCAAGTGGAACTGGGAAGCGCCAACTAGCTCGGCGCCAAAAAGAAAGTACCACAAACAAAACAGCAGGGCAACTAACTTGCCAAACAAGCGAAACTAGGGCAAAGTAAATCGAGGTTTAGGACGAACATCGGGCTAGACTGTCTTCAATTACAGTTTTTGGGGGTCGGGAAAGTGACTACGCTCATGAGCGCACCGGCAGATGAATCACCGGACGATGTGCGAGCTGTGACGCTCGCCTTGCGACACCTCGTGAAAAGCGGTGAGGAGTTCCGCCTCGCCCGCGCCCTTCAGTTGCACCTCGGCCGAAACGACCTCGCCGCGCTCACAGCACTCTGCGAAGAAGAGCCGCTCACGCCGCGCGACCTCGCACGCCGCATGGAGATGACGTCGGGGACGATCACTCCGCTGCTTGATCGTGTCGAACGTGCGGGATATGTCACACGCAACAGCAATCCCGACGACCGTAGAAGCCTGCTGATCGCCCTCACAGAAGCCGGTCGTCAGGCAGTTGAGTGGGTGAATGAGGAGTTCGATACCGCGATCAACGACGTCATCGCCACGATGTCGAAGTCGGGCACGGAAGAACTCGCCTCAACTCTTGAGCATCTGAGTGTTGCGCTGGAAGAGCGCATCGCGGAGCCGGCAGTAGCGGTTCCTCCCGCTGTGGATCCGTCTTCAGGTCCGCACGCGGTCTAGCCATTCGTCGTCATCACTGAGCAACACAAGGAGACCGACTGGCGCAGGTCACGCGCACGGCGCGTCGACGGCAGCTAGGCTCGGCTTGTGAGCTCCCCTGATGCCCATCGACGGCACCGATTCCTCCGGACCCAGATACTGCTCGGGGCCAGCGCGTTCATCGTCGCGGTCGCGATCGCATTCACGGCGAGTCCTGTCCCATCAACGATGATTCTGCGAGGGGTCTTCGATGCCGGCTCGCGGTCGATCGTCGCCGAGATGGAGCGCAACCAGCCCGAGCTCAACATCGAGTCAGAGCGCGATATCGCCTATGCCGAGGGAAGCGACGACACGCGCCTCGACGTGTTTCGCCCCGCGAACGCTGACGAGCCCCTTCCCGCTGTCGTCTGGATTCACGGTGGGGCGTGGGTATCGGGGGACAAGGGCAACGTTGCTCCGTATCTCGAAATGATCGCCAATGAGGGATATGCCGCGATCGGACTTGGCTACACGCTCGGCCCCGAGGCCACGTACCCCACCGCATTCGAGCAGCTCAACACTGCCTTGGGTTACATCAACGAGCACGCGAAGGAGCTCGGAGTTGATCCCGAGCGCATCGTGCTCGCCGGAGACTCGGCGGGCTCTCAGCTCGCCAGTCAGCTCGCGGTTCTGGTGACCAACCCGCACTACGCGCACTTCACAGGGATCGAGCCCCAGATCACCGCGAGCCAGCTCGAAGCAGTGATCCTGCACTGCGGCGTCTACGACCTCGACGCGATGGCCGACCTCACCGGTCTTGATGCCTGGGGACTCAAAACGTCCTTGTGGGCCTATACCGGAACGAAGCGATGGTCCGAGCTCGCCGCGGGATCGCTGATGTCGACGAAGGAGTGGGTGACCGAGGACTTTCCCGACACCTTCATCTCCGGAGGCAACGGGGACGGGCTCACCTGGATCCAGTCATTGCCGATGTCTCAGACTCTGCGCGATGAGGGAGTTTCGGTGACAGAGCTCTTCTACGAGGCAGACCATGAACCGGCACTTCCGCACGAATACCAATTTCATCTTGACCTCGCCGACGCCAGAATGGCCTTCGACAAGACACTCGACTTTCTCGACCGAGTAACGTGATGCAGACGTTCGTTCTCGACGCTCTGAACGCGCGGCCGAACCGCGCTGCGCTGCGCCAGTTTCGCCAGGCCGCCCGCGCGGCGGGTGTACCGAGCAGAGACGCCGCTGCTCCAAGTTTTCGCGGCGGATGCACGGCGCTTCTCATGGTGCCGTTCGCGCTCCTCGTCGTCGGCTTTGCGGTCGTCGGATTCGTCATCGACGGGTTCTCGGGGCCCGTGATCTTCGTGAGCGTCATCGCACTGCTCATGGTGCTCGGCTCCGTGTTGGTCGTCGCCCGCATCCGCCCTCCCCGCATCGGCAGACGGTTATGGCGTGAACGCTTCGTGCTTGCGCGTCTCGCCGAGCAGAACAACAGCACGTACACGGCAACGGCGAACGCGCAGCCCGGAACACCTGGCCTGCTTCTCAGAATGAGCGACCGCGTGTATGACGTGGTTACAACACGCTCCGCGCCCCGCGTCTCGATCGGAAACCTCGCTTACAGGCAAGACACGGGCAGAGGTGGCGCGATCGATCATCGCTGGGGATTCATCTCGGTGCAGCTCGAGCGCCGCTTTCCCCACACCATCCTCGATTCGAGGTCGAACAACGGGTTGAACGGGCAGGTCTTTCCCAACCCTTATCGGAGCGGTGCCGTCCAGCTCGAGGGCGACTTCCCCCAGCACTTCACCCTGTACTGCCCCGCGGGATACGACGCCGACATCCGCTATCTGCTCACTCCCGATCTCATGGGAGACCTGATCGACTCCGGATCGGGCTTCGACGTCGAGATCGTCGACGACCGCATCATCTTCTACAAGCCGCTCGGCCTCGCGCTTGCAGACGAGCGTGAGTGGGCAGTGATCAATCGGATGCTGTCGCGCGTCGCGGCGGACATGGCACGCCGGGCCGGGCGGTACTCAGACGACCGCACTCTCGATGGAAGAGTGGCGCCGCAGGGCGTGCGGATGCAGCGGGTCAACGTGCTTCCGTGGATGATCGGCGCGGCAGTGGTGCTCATGGGAGGCTTCGCGCTTGCGATGGTGCTTCAGTGATGCGCGTGGACGAGATCACCGCGAAGCTGCGCCGTGCGGGCAGCGTCTTCGCCGAAGACGAGGCGGCGATCTTTCTCGAGGCAGCGCAGACCCCGGCCGAACTCGCGAGCATGATCGAGCGTCGCGTTGCCGGAGAAGCGCCCGAGCACGTTGTGGGCTGGGCTGAGTTCTGCGGCGTGCGCGTTGTCGTCGCACCAGGAGTCTTCATTCCACGCCAGCGCACGGTCGCGCTCGTCGAGCAAGCCGTGGCGCTCTGTCGTACGGGCAGCGTCGTCGTTGACATGTGCTGCGGTTCGGGCGCTCTGGGTCGCGTGATCGCGGAGCGCGTGCCGGGTGTGACCCTGCACGCGGCTGACGTTGAGCCGCTCGCCGTCGCGTGCGCGCGCGAGAACCTCGCAGGTCTCGGGAACGTGTCCGAGGGGGACCTCGTGGATGCTCTGCCAGCGCAGCTTCACGGACGCATTGACGTCATGGTCGCCAACGTTCCGTACGTTCCGCACGACAAACTGCGTCTTATGCCGGCGGAAGCGCGCGAGCAGGAGCCCGAGATCACGCACGATGGCGGTAGTGACGGCCTCGACGTGTATCGGCGACTCGTCAGCGCAGCCTCCGACTGGCTCGCGCCGGGCGGCAGCATCCTGAGTGAAATCAGTGACGAGCAAACGGATGCTGCGCTCGCTGCCCTCGCCTCGGCGAACCTGCGCGCACGAACGGAGTACGACGACGAGCGCGAGACGACGGTCGTGATCGGCACGCGCCCGACTCAGCAGACGAGCTGAACCGCGAAAGCGATACGTCCCGTCCTACCACCGGTTGTGCACGTCTTCGGCCCAGCCCTCAATGCCGCGGAACTCGGTCGCCGCGCCGTCGGCGTCGCGAAACCACCCCGAGTACGTTCCGAAGCACTGATCTGTGTGCGACTGCAGCACGCCGAGGTTGGTGCGCGTGCCCTTGTCGTAGAACGGCTCGAACGTGAGGTCGATGTCGTCACCCGTGATGCGCCACGGCTCGAGGTAGTTCTGGGTGTCGTACTGCCACCGCAGCTCCTGGCTGATCTTGTGCAGCTTCCCGTCGAGCACGAACGCGTTCTCGGTGGACCCGGATCCGACCGTCCACTGCCCGCCGATCTGAATGCCGATGGTGTGCCCGTCGCACTCGCCCGAGCCGGCGCCCCAGTTCCAGCGCACGTCGTACGGCCATCGACCTCGCCCGTGATCGAGCACGGCCCAGGAGCGTCCGGCGGGCACGTCGTACTCGACGTCGTCAATGCAGAGGGTTCCGGATGCTGGACGAGCGACGTCCTTCACCGTGTACTGAAACCGCGTGTCGCTCCAAGGGACCACGACGCCGAGGCACTCGTGTCCTGGCGGAACTGCCGCGGTCACGTCGAAGCGCACGCGCGGTGCCCGGGCGCGCAGCCGCGTGCCCGCGGCATCCATGCCCCTGCCCTCGGGCAGACCACCCGCAGCGCCCCCTGCCTCGGTGTCGACGATCTCGATGCTCATGTCGCGTGTGCTCGCGCTCGCCGGTCCGTCGCCGAGGCTGCGGGGCAGCACGGTGTCGCGCGCGAGCGGAACGGTTGCTCCGTGCCCGATGGACTCCTGCGTCTCGCGGTCGAACACCCAGACTTCGTGCACGCCGGCGTAGTCGATCGATGACACGGTCGCCGCCATAATGTGCGTGGGTGTCATGACGCACCAGTACTCCCACCGCTTGTTGCGGCCCCACGAACGACGGCCGTCGATACCGCTCGTGTCGAGAAGCGGGCGGCGCATCCACCCGACGGCGTCGCGATTGAGGCGGCCCCGCTCGTCTATGAGCGGCGTAGGCGTCGTGATCTCGCGCTCAGCGTTCCCGTTGGTGGGGGTCACAGTGTTCTCCGTTCGTCGTGTGTCCCTGGCCGTTGTCGATGAGTGCTGTTCACGGAGCCGCAGCGCAGCATTCAGCGACCATCGCCTGGCGTTAGGGGTACCTCAGCTGCGCGTTGACGCGGCGCACGGTCTCGGCGGGGATCTTCACGACGCGCCGGTCGTACGTCACCATGCCGTTCACCTCGTCTTCGACGTCGCTCAGCTGGGTGTACACGGATGCTGCGAGGCCGCGCTCGACGGCTGGGACGATCTGCTGCTCGTGCAGTGCCGCGAACGCCGCCTCGAGTTCGGCAGCGGTCTTGTACTTGCGATAGCCGAACTCGCGATCGTTCCAGCAGTGTCCCTCGACGCGGTGACTGTAGCCGCCGTACTCGGTGAGCGCGAGTGCCCGACGCCCGTCACGCCACGAGTCCTTCACGCGGAACGCGCGAAAGTACACGTGCAGGCTCTTCAGGTCTCCGCCGCCCTGATCGTGCCAGCCGCTCGCGTGGTCGACGGGCCGCGTGTCGTCGAGCTCGCGCAGCTCACGTTCGATCTGCAGGGCGTCGAACTGCCCCCAGGCTTCGTTGAACGGCACCCACAGCGCGAGGCTTGTGACGTTGCGCAGATGGTCGACGGTGGCACGCAACTCGTCTCTGAAGCTGGCGCGTCCCGCAGCATCCGCTCGCCCGAACGCGCGGTAACGGTGGTCGCTCACGGGGCCGGTGCCTACGGCGGGAACCGAGATGACCAGCGGGTTGTACGTTGTTCCGCCGTTGACCATGTCTTGCCACACGAGCATGCCGAGGCGGTCGCAGTGGTAGTACCAGCGCAGCGGCTCGATCTTGATGTGCTTGCGCAGCATGGTGAATCCGAGGTCTTTGGCGAGCCGCACGTCGTACTCGAGGGCGGCGTCGCTCGGCGCCGTGAGCCAGCCGTCCGACCAATAGCCCTGGTCGAGCAGTCCCGTGTGAAAGTACGGGCGGCCGTTCAGCAGCAGCCGCGGTGTGCCGTGTTCGTCTGGGCCGATGCCGAACGAGCGGATGCCGACGTAGCTTGAGATGCTGTCGTCGCCGAGCGTCACATCGATGTCGTACAGAAACGGGTCATCGGGTGACCACGCACGTACCTCGTGACCGGCGTCAAATACGACGCGTGTCGTGACGTTGGGGGTGACGGATGCTGTCGCGACGACGTTACGGCCCGCGCGAATCGTCACTGTGGCGACGTCACCGGACTCCGCGTTGTCGCTGCGCACGAGCACGTCGACGCCGCGTTCGGCAAGGCGCGGCGTCAGCTCAAGCGCGTCGACGGCGACGCACGGCAGCACCTCGAGCCACACCGTCTGCCAGATTCCTGACTGCGGCGAATACCAGATGCCGCCGCGCTTGCGCGCCTGCTTGCCGCGCGACAGCCACGACGTGTCGGTCACGTCGCGCACCGCGACGACGATCTCGTGCTCGGCGTCGTTTCCGCGTTCCGCCAGCGCGCCGGTGATGTCGAGGGCGAACGGCAGAAAGCCGCCCGTGTGACCGCCGACGCGCACCCCATTGACCGCGACCTCGCACGTCTGGTCGACAGCGCCGAAGTGCAGCAGAACGCGCTCGCCAGCACGGTCAGGCGGCAGCGTGAACGTGCGGCGGTACCAGAGCACCTCGTCCGGCTGCAGCATCCGCTCCACCTGCGACAGCGGTGTCTCGGGCGAGAACGGAACGACGATGTCGCCGTCCCACATGCTCGGGGGCGCGCTCGGGTCGGGGACCGAAAGGGGGCCGGATGCTGTCGCGGCATCCTGTGTCGTCGACCGCAGCGGGGTGAACGCGTGCTGCCACTGACCGTTGAGGTTGAGGTAGCTGTCGCGAACGAGCTGCGGTCTCGGGTACTCGGGCAGCGGGTTGTCGGCGTCGAGGTTCTCGCCCCATGGGGTGAGCCATTTCATGCATGCACCTTTTCGATCTCGCTCTCGCGGCGCTTCAGCAGCGCCACCGGAATCACGACGAATGCGGCGACGACGGCCGCGGCAATGAAGATCCACGGGGTCGGAACCTGCTTGACGACGCCGAGGTCGATGTACGTCTCGTTGGCGCCGGTGATGACGGCGGCGCCGATGAACGGCCCGGCGACCATGGGAATGAGCACCGCCGAGATCATGCGGAGTCCCTGCACCATGCCCACGCGGTCGGCGGGCGTGTGGTCGCGAACGGTCGCCGAGGTCGCTGCGACGGTGACCATGAAGCCGCCCATCATGAGGGTGCCGAACACAATGATCGGCACCATCTCGCGCACGAAGAACATACCGATGAGCCCGATGACCATCAGGGCCGTCGCCGGGACGATCGCGCGACGCTTTCCGACGCGGTCGATGACGCGGCCGCCGAGCACGCTGATCACGGCGGCGAGTGTGAGCACACTGCCCAGAATGAGCGCGTAGCCGTCGATGCGCAGGTAGCGCTGCAAGTAGATGATGAGGTACGGAATGAAAATCTGCGTCGACGTGCCGATGATCGCCCACGCCACCAGCGTGAGGTAGAGGCGCGGGTTCGCGCGGATCGTGCTCGGGCGCAGACCGTGCAGGGTCGAGGCGAGGTACCCGTCGCCGGTCGTCTGGATGCTGTCGGAATCACGTACCAGAACGAGCACGAGTACGCCGACCACCGCCGTGAGCAGCCCGATGATGCCGAAGAAGAGCTTCCACTCGCCGGCTTGCGTGAGCGGATCGAGTGCGCCGAAGATCAGCAGCATCGCCATGAGCGGCATGATCGCGAGCACGCCGTCGACGCGGCCGCGGTTGGCGGGAACCGTCGACTCGGTGACCCAGGCGTTGAATGCGGCGTCGTTCGCGCCGGAGCCGAAAAACGACATCATGCAGTCGAGAAGCACGATCGCGACGATCGCCATCACGACCGCGTTGGCTGCGGGCTGAGCGCCCGGCGCAGCATCCGGTTGAACGAATCCGAAGGCCGCAGTCGAGAGTCCCCAGAGCATGTAGCCGAACGCGATGAAAGGGCGCCTGCGGCGGGCACGGTCGGATGCTGCGCCGATGACCATTGTCGCGATCGTCGCCGTGATGGCGCTCAATGCGACGAGCGTGGCGAGCACGTTCGAGTCGTCGGTGATCGTGTCGTAGACGAACACGTTGAGGTACATGTTCTCGACGGTCCAGGCGAGCTGGCCGACGAGGCCGACGACAACGAGGGCTGTCCAGGTACGGCCACCGAGCGCGGGCGGCTTCTGGCTCGACGGGGGAGTGCGCGGGGTGGCGCGAGAAGGCGTGGGCATCGACATCCTTGACGATTCGGGTACTTTGAATCGTAGCCCGACCCATTGCATCGTGGTAATCGCGTTGATTAGAAGCGCCGGCGGCTCCCGAGGACGAACCCCGCCCAGAACGCCAGACCGATGTGGCCGAGAGCGACGAGCCCGTCGTCGAGCGCCAAAGCACTCTGGATTCTCGTCGTCATCGCGGCACCCGTCGTGGGCGCCGTCGCATGGTTCGCCCCCGCCGACTGGCGGCGCGCCAGCAAACCACGCGACGTGGCACGCGTGAATCAGTAGGCGACACCGAACCGCGCGCCATGGTGCGCAGGGTTCTCGATCTCGTCGGCGAACGCAATCGCCAGGTCGGCTCCCGAGATGAACGAGTGACCCTCGGCATCCGTCAGCAGGATCTCGTCGCTCACGCGATACTTCCCCGTGCGCTCGCCGGGCGCCCACGACCCGAACTCGGCGCCAGGGCTCACGTAGAACCAGTCAACGTCAGGTGTGTCGCGCACCAGGTCGAGCACCTTCTTGTGAGCGCTTGCTTCGTCCTTGGCGGCATCCGGGAACGCGGGTGTGTCGATCAGCAGCGGTCCGCCCTCTGACACCCGCAGGCTTCCGGCACCCCCAACAATGCCGACGCGGGCTCCCACCTCGGCCGCGACCGCGAGCACGTGCGGCATCGCCTCGACGAGCTTCTCGCCGTTGTCATCCGCGGCGCGAAGTGCCACGATCACGGCATCCGCGCCCGAACTGACTCGAGTCACGAACGCAGGGTCGTGGATGCTGCCCTGCTCCGCCGTCAGCCGGTCGCGTGCCTCGAGCTTCGATGTGTCGCGCGCGACCGCAGTGACGCTGTGCCCGCGCTCGAGCAACTCGTTCGTGATGTGCCCGCCCGCATAACCGGTTGCTCCGAAGACGACGACGTGTGCCATATGAATCCTCTCGATTTGTGTGAACTCTCGCGGGCCTTGCCCACGGTAGTTACCATAAGAGAGTGACGCACTGAACGGAAGTAGGCACTTCAGAGTGCCTGACGAACCCGAGATGCGCCAGCACAGGCAAACCAAGGAGACACGCATGTCCGGACCAGACCCCTACGCGAGAAACTGCCCCTCGCGCCGTGTTCTCGATCGCATCGGCGATAAATGGACCGTGCTCGTCGTCGGCTCTCTCTCAGACGGTCCGAAACGGTACGGGGAGATCGCGCGCCGCGTCGACGGGGTGTCGCAGAAGATGCTCACGCAGACGTTGCGCAGCCTTGAGCGCGATGGACTCGTGACCCGAACGGTCTTTCCGGAGATTCCGCCGCGCGTCGAATACGAGTTGACGGATGCTGGTCGGAGCCTGCGCGCGCCGCTCGCTGCGCTTGAGCGCTGGGCCGTCGATCACCTCGACGGCGTGCTGGAGTCGCGCACGATGTTCGATGATGTCCTGGGTGCCTGACGGTGAGGCGGCGTCAGTCCCGTAAGTAGTCCCGCAGCACCCGCGCGTGGTTGACGTGCGTGTCTTTCGCGCCGTAGACGAGCGTCACAGAGCCGTGCGTGTCGACAATCCCACGCAGCTCGTCGACGGCATCGTTCTCGTCGAGCTCGCTGCGATACCGCTGTTCGAACTCGTCCATGCGATCGGGGTCGTGATTCCACCACGTGCGCAGGTCCGCGCTCGGCGCGACGTCTTTCAGCCAGGCGTCGAGCTCGGCCGCCTCCTTCTTGACGCCGCGTGGCCAGAGCCGATCTACGAGCACGCGAAAACCGTCGGCTTTCGCAGCGTCCTCGTACACGCGCTTGATCTCAACGCCCATACCCGGATTCTACGCCGCGGACCGTTTGCGCTCGAAGATAAAAGGCCCGGGCGCCGCTGAACGGTGCCCGGGCCTTCACAAAGCGATTACTGCTCGGCTGAGGGCTCCTCGGTCGCTGGCGCATCAGTCTGCGAGCCGTCGGATCCCGAGCCGCCCGACTGGGTGGCAGCATCCTGAATCGCCTTCGCGAGCGCGCCTGAGTCGGTGATGCTTCCCTGGTAGAGCGAGCCGTCGATGATCACCGTGGGCGTTCCGCTGAGCGGTGCCGCATTGTCTCCGGTCAGGTACGGCAGGTTCTCGTCCATGGCGCGGTCGGTCTGCTCGCCGACCCACGTTGAGAATGTCCCTTCGTCGATCGCCTTCTTGACGTTCTCGTCAGAGACTCCTGCGGACTGCAGAATCGACCAGATCTCGTCGTCGGTCAGCCCCTCGGTGTTCTCGGCGGGCTGGTTGGCGAACAGCGCCGCGTTGGCGTCGAGGAACACCTCGGGCTGGTAGTTCGCGACGGCTGCCATGGCGTTCGCCGCACGTGTTGAGTACTCGGTTCCCTGCGACATGCTGTCGAGGAATGAGATCGGATGCATTTCAAGCGTGATGTCGCCGGATGCCGTCAGGCTCGTGAGCATCTCGCCGTTCGCCTGCTCGAACTGGCCGCAGTAGGGGCACATGTAGTCGAGGTAGACGATGACGTTCACGGCATCGGAGTACTGTGAGTAATCCGTCGGCGTGGGCGTGCCGCCTTCTTCCATCGCCGGCGTCTCGACGACTGCTGCCCCGTTCTCGCCGGCGGTGAACAGGATGCCGTCGCTGATCATGTTCTTCGGCCCCGCCGCTGTCACCGACGGCTTCATCGACGTGACGATCACCACGACAACGATGGCGACGACCGCGAGAATGATCGCGCCGATCCCGCCCTGCCATGCCCAACGCACGCGGCGTTCACGCTTCTCGTGGCGTTCGCGCTCCTGGCGCGCGAGTTCCCGAATGTGCTGCTGTCGCTGCTTCTTCGACGCTCCGGCTGGTGGGACATTGTTGGGCTTTTTGCTCACGGCTCATCCTGGTCGGGGGCGGGGAGGTTGTCATTTCAACAATACGCCAGGAGGGTATGCGTCTTATGTGTGAGTGCTGAAAAGAGCGGATGCTACGCGACATCGCCGCGTAGCATCCGCTCATTTTGCGCGTCGTTGTGCGCTACTTCGCACCCTCAGTCGCGGATCCCGTCGGAGTCGGCGTGGGCGTCGACTCCTCTGAGCCCTCGCCCTCTTTCGCCTTCTGCTCGGCCGCGAGCACCTCCGAAATGAACGAGAGCAGGTCGGTCGACTCGTCGTTCTTGCCCGTGAACTTCTTGCCGTCGACGAGCACGAGCGGTGCGTGCGCGACCTTCTGCACGTCGGTGCCCTGCAGCGGTCCGTTCGCCGCGTTCTGGCTCACCGTCGCCACCCAGTTGGCGTAGCGGTCGTTGGCGATGCACGTCGAGATGTCTGTGTTCTCTCCGCCCAGCGCGGTCGCGACGGCCTTCGAGACGCCGGCCTTGTCGATGGCGGTGTCGGTCACGAGCGGATTCGCGTCGAGCAGTGCCGTGTTGACGGCGAGGAAGTTGGTCGGCGCAAAGTTCGCGACGCAGGCCGCTGCGTTCGCGGCAAGTGTCGAATAGTTATCGGTCGCCTCGTCGTATTGGTCGAGAGCGATCGGCTTGATCTCGAGCTGAACGAAGCCGTACGTCAGCCACTGCTGCAGCTGCTGCCCGTTCGTTGCGAAGAACGCCGCAGCGTCTTGACTGCCGTAGTCGACGTAAACCGTGAGCGGAACGATGCCTTCTTCAGGCTCGGGAACATCAGCAGCCGGCTCAAGCCACCCGTGCGCTCCCGTGGGCATGGCGGAAATCGTCTGGCCGTCGCCGGTGAGCACGATGCCGTCGCTCGCCATGTTCTCGGGCCCCTCGTTCGCGAGGCGCAGCTGCGTCCACACCACGAGCGCGACGGCCGCGATGATGGCGACGATCAGCAGAATGAGACCGGAGATGCCGAGAACCTTGCGGCGCTTGCGCCGTTTGCGATCGGTCTCGCGCTTAATGCGGGCCATCTCTCGCTGCAGCTCGCGGCGCTCTTTCTTCGTGAGCCCTTCGAGCTGCTTCTTGTCGATCGTCATGCGGGTGCGTCGTCCTTGTCGTGGCGGGAGTCTCCGCACGAAGTGTAGCCGCTTCGGCGCGTCAACTCAGATTCGAGAGGAGAGAGGTGAGCGTTCAGCCATAGCGATTGACGAGTCGTCTGCCCAGATCGGCAAGTGCGCGACGAACCTCAGACGGCCCGACGACCTCGATCACTGCAGCCCATCCGGCAAGCTGCTCCGCAAGCGCTTCAGTGCTCTGTGCGCGTGCCTCGACGCGCACGCGGCCGTTTCCTACAGCATCCTGAACACTCGCCTGTCTGCCGAAGCGTCGCACGAACGCCGCGACGGCATCGTCATCGACGAGGACCTCCGCGCTCGACGCTCCGCGCAGTGACTCCACCGCTGCAACGGCGTCGGCCCATGCCCTGCTCAGGTCGAAGCCAGGTGGCGGCGGTGCGTCGCTGTCGAGAATCGAGAGATCGCGGATGCGGTCAACGCGGTACATGCGCGGCCCGGCGCCGGGATCGGCGAGAAGATACCAGTGCCCGCCGCGGGTGGCCACGCCCAGTGGTGTCGCGGCGCTGGCAGGATGCGCGCGGTAGCCGAGGTGGATCGCGCGCTCGTGTGAGATGGCTCGCTGAAGAGTCGAGACTTCAGCAGGCGTCGAGGTCGGCGCGTCGCCCCAGGCCGCGCCGTCGTCGAGCGTCGACCCGATGGCGCGCTGGGCGTTGTGTCGGAAGGTCGCTGGCAACGCCGCGAGAAGCTTCTGAATCGCCGACGCGGCTTCGCGCGCCCCGCCTTGAGCCTTGCCGAGCAGAGCGAAGAGCGCCGTCGACTCCGATTCGGTGAGCCCCGTGAGATTCGTGCGAGCACCTCCGAGCAGCCGCCAGCCGCCTCCGCGCCCCGGTTGTGGGTAGACGGGCACTCCCGACATCGACAGCGCTTCGAGGTCGCGTCTCGCGGTGGCGACTGATGTCTCGAGCTCAACGGCGAGTTGCGCGGCCGTCACCGATTCGCGGGATTGCAGCACGAAGAGAACGCGAATCAGTCTGTCTGCTCTCATGTTCTCAACTTTGCCATTCAAAGTGCTCAAAGGGTGAGCACTTTTGCGGAAATGATGGAGATACGCGCCGGGGGACAGTCGCCGGGCGAGAAGGGAAAGAATCATGTTTCGAGGAATTGCCAATGTCAACGTCGTCTCAACCGATGTGCCCGCCGCGATCACGTGGTACTCCGGCATCTTCGGCGAGGCGCCGTACTTCAAGCGCCCAGAAACGGGGGAGCCACAGTACGCCGAATGGCGTTTCGGAGACGACGAAGACGAATTCGCCGTCATGGATGCCGCATTTCGCCCCGTTACCTCGAAGCCGGGCGGAACGCTCGTCTATTTGCACGTCGACGACGTTCGGGCCTCGTTCGATGAGCTCATCGCCGCCGGCGCCCGCGAGTTCGACCCCGTCATGCAGCGAAGCGAAGAGTGGTGGACCGCCTCGGTCGTCGACCCCTTTGGCAACCTGATCGGTCTGATTCAGAGTCCGCACTGGGCCGCAGCGCATTGACGAAGGATGCGCTCGCTCAGCTGTGGCGTTTGATTGGCGCTGTTCGAGGTCCGGCGTCATAGTGCGCGAGGTCCCCGGCGTCCTGGGCAAGTCGCGCTGCCCTGCGCGCGATGTCGACGGCCTCAACCGGATCGCCGGCAGCCTTGGCGAGGGCGAGCTGGCGCTCGGCTTCGGCGAGCCGCGTGCGTGCGTCTGGGCCCACGCGCCCGCGGTTTGCGGCAATGAACTCGCGCGCCGTATCGAGATGGCTCGTCGCCGAGAACAGTGCACCGCTTAATGTCTCACGAGCGCTGTCGATGCGCTGCTGTGCGCTGCGGGCTGATGCGAGGGCGTCATCGAGCCGTGCCTGCGCAAAGCGAATGTCGTCGACGCTCCGCAGCGGGGTCTGCGGTCCGGTCGACGCTGAGACGGTATCGAGCACGCGGCGCAGCTCGGTGATTCCGCTCGCAATGCGCTCGGCAGCATCCGGAATCTCGCTCGAGTCGCGCAACTCGGATGCTTCGGCAAGCGCGCGTTCGGCTTCGACGATCGCCTCACGCAGCTCCGTGTCGGCGTCGGCAAGCCGCTCTTCTGCGCGGGCCAGGGCATCGAGCGCCGTGGTCGCGTCTCGGCACGCGCCCTCGGCTTTCTCGAGCGCCGGAACCGCGGGCTCTGTAGCGGCGACGGCCGACTCGGCACGTGACAACGCAGTGTCGGCTTCGGCCAGCTGCGCCGTCGCTGTTGTCACGGCGTCGCGCTGGTCGGCGAACGCCGCGGGGGCATACAGTTTCGACAGACGCGCGAGTGTGGCTACAGCATCCGGAATTCTCGCTTCAACCTGGGTGCGCAGCGCGCGCAGTGACGCTACGCGTTCGGGCGCGAGGCGCTCTTCGGATCGCCTGCCGACGAACGCGTCGGTGTGCTCGTCGAGCGTCGATTCGATGTTTGTGCAGGCTTGCAGGATGCTCTCGGACCACGCGCGGCGATCGGCATCGGTGTCGGGCGTGAAATCGCTGAGCCGCTGTCGCAGCTCGAACGCCTCGCTCAGGCGGCCGCGGGCGCTCTCGATAGCCGCCGCGAACGCCGCGGTCTCGTCGACGCCGAACTGCGCTGCCGCGAACGCGTGCTCCTCAACGCCTCGGCGCACCGCCTCGTCCGCCTGAACGAGCGCCTGTCCAGCGCGCACCTCGAGGTGCTCGATTGGCTCGGGCCGCGTATCGGCGATGCGCCCAGAGGCGATCGCGCGCCTCCGCCGCGCCTTGACGGCGAGCACGACTCCCACAATGATGAGCGCTGTCGTTCCGAAGACGACGAGCGATGGCACCCACCAGAGCGAAGACATACTCAAAGTCTAGAAAACGGATGCTGCGCGGGCGCGAGCCCTGTGGCAATGCTCAGCCGAGCAGATGCTTCTCGAGCTCGGAGATCGTCGCGACATGGGCGAGCGACCCCTGTGCCTCCGCTGCTGTGCCGTAGCCCCAGTCGACGATGATCACCGGGAGTCCGTGCGCGGTTGCGCCCTCGACATCGTGTATGCGATCGCCAACGTACAGCGTGTTCGACAGGTCGATGCCGCGATGGTGCAGGCGACGCAGTGCTTCTGCAATGACGTCGGCCTTTGCGCTGATCGTCTCGTCGGCGGAGGCGCCGCAGAGAATCTCGAAGTGCGGCTTCAGCCCGAAGTGCTCAATGACCTTCGCGACCTGGTACTCGGGCTTGCTGCTCGCAACGGCGAGCGGAATTCCCGCAGCCTTGACGCGCGACAGCAAGTCGGGAATTCCGGCGTACACCGACGATCCCGACCACGGTCCCTCTGCCTCAGAGATGGAGCGATACACGTCGAGTGCCTCGATCGCCTCGTTCGGCGTGAAGCCGTACTGTTCGAGCGATTCAAGCATGGGCGGGCCGACCCAGCTGAACAGATCGTCGCGGTCTGCGGCGGGGCGGCCGAGCTGCTTCAGCGTTCGGTCAATGCGGTCGACGATGCCGGGTGCGGAGTCGGTGAGCGTGCCGTCAAGGTCGAAGAGAACGCACGACCAAGGGCCGGAAGAAGTATTCATTGTGCTCTCAATCGTAGGCGAGAGAGGCGTCGTGCTAGCTGTGTAGTAATAATAGTAGTTCGGGGTTAGCATGGTTGCATGGGAAGCGTGACTCGAACCGAACTGAATCAGCAAACCGCGCGCGTATTGGCGCGTGTGGCGGCTGGCGAACGCGTCACCATCACTGACCGCGGGCGTCCCATCGCTGAAATCGCTCCCACGCGTGACTCCGGCTGGGAGAGGCTGGTCGCAGCAGGCAAGGTTCGTCCCGCAAAACGGCGCGGGGCTCTGAGCTTCGAGCCGACGCAGCTCGGCGTCTCGACCGAAGAGATCATGGCCGACATCAGGCGGGACCGCGGGTGATCTACCTTGACACGTCGGCGGTCATGAAGACCCTCGTCGACGAGACGGGGAGTGCCCATGTTCGAACCCTCTTCGCCACGTCTGATCGCCTTGTTTCTTCTCGCCTGCTCGCCGTCGAACTGAGCGCAGCTGCGGATCGGCGCGGACTCCCGAGGGAGCACATCGACGAGGTGCTCGACACGATTACTCTCATTGCTGTTGACGACAATGTCCTCGACGACGCGATCCGGCTGAGGTCAGGCCTTCGGAGCCTCGATGCGCTGCATCTGGCCACAGCTCTTGAGGTTGGCGGTGAGCTGACGGAATTTCTTGCTTTCGACAATGAGCTGAATGCGGCTGCGCGGCGGCACGGCCTAGTACTGCATTCGGCTTCCGGAAGCATCTGATCCGGTTCGGGCGGCGCCCGCACTTGTCTCAGGCAGGCGGTAGGTGCAGCACGTCATCGCCGCCAGCTGTCGCGTCGCCAGCGATGCGGAT
Source organism: Paramicrobacterium agarici (assembly GCF_002563955.1). NCBI lineage: Bacteria > Bacillati > Actinomycetota > Actinomycetes > Micrococcales > Microbacteriaceae > Paramicrobacterium > Paramicrobacterium agarici. The sequence continues at coordinate 434,884 of NZ_PDJE01000001.1, read as the reverse complement.
GCTGCGAGCAAGGTCGTCGAGCGCGGGTTCCAGTGTTCCGAAGCGCTCACGGTCGGGGCACACAGCCGTGAGCGTGACGAGATGCGTTCCCGTGTCCCACGTGTAGGTTGCGAACGGCAGACCGCGCGGATTCGGCGGCGTCATCATCACGAGCTTCTCGCCCACGCCGAGCGGCGTGGGAAAGTTCTCGGTGTCGTCATACTCCATGGGCATCGATGCTCGAGCCATGCGCACGTGCGGCGTCAGCTCCTGCGTCGTGGCGATCGCGACAACGAGCTCAGGCTCGGCCTTCCATGTCCAGGCAAGCACCCGTCCATCGGCCTTGCGCATCGCGAATGGAGCGAGCTGGCTGGCAAGCCAGGCACCGAATCCCGAACCTCGCCGCTGCCCTCCGGCGCCCAGTCCGGGGCCGTTCGCCATCAGCATCCGCAGTGCTGCTTTGCGATGGCGGCGTCCCTTCCACCCCAGAGAGCTCGTGACGGGAATCCAGAGATCGGGGTCGGCCGATGAGATGAGACGCATGATCTAGAAGAGACGCCCGTCGGCGATGTCCATGCCGCGCATGGCGTCGTAGTCGAGAACAAGACACCGGATGCCGCGGTCCTCCGCGAGCGTTCGAGCCTGCGGCTTGATCTCCTGTGCCGCGAAGATTCCCGTGACGGGGGCGAGCAGAGGGTCGCGGTTCATCAGCTCGAGGTAGCGGGTGAGCTGTTCGACGCCGTCGATGTCGCCGCGGCGCTTCAGCTCGACGGCGACGGAGCTGCCGGCAGCATCCTTCGCCAGAATGTCGACGGGGCCGATCGCCGTCATGTACTCGCGGCGCACGAGGGTGTGGCCGTCGCCGAGCAGGTCGATCTGCTCGGCGAGCAGCTTCTGCAGGTGCGCTTCGACGCCGTCTTTCTGCAGACCGGGGTCGATGCCGAGCTCGTGCTGGCTGTCGTGAATCACCTCGAAGATCGAGACGACGATTTGGTCACTCGTCTTCTTGTGGGTGACTTTCCAGACATCGACAATGCCCGCTTCGCGCTGCTCGTCGGTGGGCTCTTCGGTTTCGAAGACGCAGGGAGGGCTCATCCAGTTGAGGGGCTTGTAGCTTCCGCCGTCGGAGTGAACCAGAAGGCTGCCGTCGCTCTTGAGCATGAGCAGGCGCGTTGCCTCGGGAAGATGGGAGGTCAGGCGGCCCGCGTAGTCGACCGAGCACTTTGCAATCACCAAACGCACTCTGCGAGTGTACACAGCGAGAGAGGGCGGATGCTGTCGACAACGCTCTTTCAGGTGTCAGTTCTCCACAGGATCGATGCGAATACAACTTCGAGAAGAGTTATCCACATTCGTAGGTTTGCTCGAATGAATGTCGTGATTCGTGGTGGAATTGGTGCATGGATGAGTTCAGAGATTCCCCTCCGGACCCGGACAATTGGGGTCCGCCGGATGGGAGAGAAGAGTTATATCAACCGCCGCCGACGGATTCGAATGATCAGTTTGACGTCGTCGGCCCTGACGTGCCTGATCGAGAGTCAGCGGATGCTGTAGCGAGCGCGTTGCGTGAGCGGCTGGCTGGTGTTGTTGCTGATTCTCGTGCGATCTCGGCAGCGGAAGCATCGCGCATGCGCGGCATCTACGGGATGCTGCAGGAGGCCCTTGAGCATCCGGGTGTGTTCATCCCTGTCCCGGCCGGAACGTCTCGGGCGGATCTTGACGCGGAGGCTGAGGGGTGGGTGCGGTCTTCTTTGGCGCAGGAGATCGGTGCGGCGATCGGTGTCACGAAAGGTCACGCGCAGGGCCTGCTGAATGATGCTGAGTTTCTGTGTGAGAAGCTCTCGTCAACATTCGGCGCTTTAGAGGCTGGTGAGATTACGCGGCAGCATGTGGATGCGATGCTGCGTCAGGCCGTGAGCCTCGACCCAGAAGAAGCGGCCGCGTTCGAGACGAAAGCTCTCCCTAAGGCAAGGCAGCAGTCGGCGACGCAGTTTGCTCGTGCTGCGATCAAGATCCGGGAGGGTTTGTTTCCGGAGACGATTAGTGAGCGTCGGTGTGAGGCGGTGAAGCAGCGTCGGGTGGAGTGCTACGGCACCCAAGACGGCATGGGAGCTCTCACCCTGCACGGTCCGGTCGAGGTGGTGCAGAGCTTTCTGAATGCGGCCACGCGGACGGCGCGGGCGTTGAAAGCTGCCGGCGACGACCGGACTCTGGCGCAGATCGAAGCAGATGCTGTCACTGATGCCCTGATGAAAGGCTTCACCACCGACGGGCCTAAACCCGGTGTTGGTGCTTCGGGGGTGGGGGCTGACCGTTTGGGTGGGATTCGTCCGACCGTGCATGTCACCGTCCCCGTCATGACACTCCTCGGACACTCCGACGAGCCCGGACAGTTGGACGGATACGGGCCCATCGCCCCCGACATCGCACGCGAGTTGGCGGCGCGGGCACCGAGTTTCACGAGGTTATTGACGCACCCGGAGACCGGGGCGGTGCTGTCGGTGGGGCGTGACAGTTATGCGGTGCCGGCGGATCTGAAACGCACCGTGCGACTGCGCGATGAAACCTGCACCGGCATCGGCTGCGACCGGCCTGCCACCATTTGTGACCTGGATCACATCGAACAATGGCAACACGGCGGTGAAACAAAGTTGTCGAATCTGCAGCCCGGATGCGAACAGCACCACATGCTCCGACACCACACCATGTGGCAGGTTCATACCGACGGCGACCGGATCGAATGGATCTCACCCCTCGGAATCGCTTACCAGGTGCCACGCACCTCCAACGTCCAATTCCTGGAAGTAGGCGCCGAAGACAAAGCGACGGCGAATGCCGAGAGTGCGGCGGACGACGACGAGCGGAAGGAAGTAGCCGAAGAACCGTTGTTCTGACGAGCCGTCCCTGGCCGACCTTGAGCTGGCCGCCGATGTCGTCGGCGGCACTGCCTGCCAGTTTTGCAGGACCGCATCGGGGAGGCGCTAAGGGAAGTTCCTGGGCCTGAACCTGAGCAGGACCACTGCTCGGGCGGTCAAGGCTGCATCGGGCCCGTGCGATGTTACATCAGGCCCGCACGACGTTGCATCAGGCCCGCACGACGTTGCATCAGGCCCGCACGACGTTGCATCAGACCCGCACGACGTTGCATCAGACCCGCACGACGTTACTCACTGTCGTGAATGCGCACCGAACGCTCACGCGCCGCAGGGGACGCGACACCGGCGAAGACAATCAGGCCGAGCACGACGAACAGTGCATTGAGCAGACCGATGTGGTCGGCAAGCAGACCGATCAGCGGAGGCCCGACGAGGAACGCACAGTAGCCGATGATTGCAACAGCACTCACTCGTGCCGCAGCATCCTTCGGTGAATCTGCCGCCGCCGACATTCCCACGGGGAAACCGAGCGAAGCACCGAGGCCCCACAGAATCGCACCGATCACCAGGAGCGGAAGGGTGGGCGCGACAATGAACAGCAGAAGGCCGGCGACCGCCGACACCGAGCATCCGATGAGCACCTTCACACGGCCGAAACGGTCGAGGATGGGCCCGCCGATGACACGCCCAACGGTCATCGCCGTGAGGAACACCGCGAGAATCGCGGCTCCCGCCGACTCCAGCATCCCGTGCCCCTCCACGACGGCAAGAGCGACCCAGTCATTCGCACTGCCCTCGGCAAATGCCATGCCCAGAATAATGACGCCGATCGCGAGCAGCCGAGGATCGGCCCAGACGGCGAGACTCTCGCGGACCTTCTGCTGCCAGCTCGTATTCTGACGCTTGAGCTCCTGAGTGTCGGTCGACGTACGCAGCGGCACGAAACGAGCGGCAACGAACGCGGTCGCTGCAACGACCGCGGCCATGACGAGTGCGTGGGCGATCATCGATACCTGCAGCAGCTCCGTGAGCGCCGCAATGCCGGCACCGAGCACCGTGCCGCCGCTGAAGAACGCGTGCATGAGCGGCATGACCGTGCGCTTGAGGTGCTTCTCGACGTCGGCTGCCTCGACGTTCATGACGACGTCGCAGCTGCCGTTGCCGAACCCGAAGAGGCCGAGACCGATGCCCACGACGACCGGCGTGAAGACGACCGCAGCGCCGAGTCCGATGACGATGAGCCCCACCGCCACCAGGAGCAGTGACGTGAGCATGCTGCGTCGTGGTCCGAGGCGCGCGAACATCATCGGCGCGACGATGAGGCCGACAACGGAGCACGCCGACATGCACAAGACAAGCAGTCCGACGGAGCCCGTCGAGATGTCGAGGTTCGCCTTGATGGTCGGAACGCGCGCCGCCCACGTTGCCACGCTGAGGCCCGACATCGTGAAGATGACAAAGATCGCGTTGCGCCACGCGACAAGTTCAGAGCGCGATGTCGTGACAGCCATGATGGTCTTTCGAAACGTGGGACGAAGGGTAGAGACCGAGCTCGAATCGATTCGATCGCGGCATCCGCCTAAGCTAGCCGAGACAGGAGCCGGTGGTCAAGCCGCCGCAGAGAAGCGCCAGAGGAGGTGCCCGATGTCGAGAAGCGTGTCGAGAAGCGCCGCCGAAGACTCTCGCCCCACGCTCGCCGACGTCGCCGCTCGCGCAGGCGTCTCGGCCTCAACCGCATCCATCGCCTTCAGCGGCCAGGGCCCGGTGTCGGAGGCGACCAAGAAGAAGGTGCTCGACGCGGCGGCGGCGCTCGGCTACGTCGGCCCGGATCCTCGGGCAGCGGGGCTTCGTCGCGGCCGCAGCGGAATCGTCGGAGCGGTGCTCGCCTCACGCATCGGAGTGTCGTTTCGGGATCCGGTTCTGATTCAGACCCTCGACGGACTTGCCGAAGAGCTCAGTTCGCTCGGCGCCGGGCTGCTGCTCATGAGCGATTCGGCCGAGAGCACGAGTCAGGTCACCGTCGCCAATGCGCCTGTTGACGCCGTCGTTCTGCTCGGCTGCAACATTGACCCGGGCCACTCACTCGATGTTCTGACGCGCCGGGGAATTCCGATGGTGGCGATCGAGGCGGAACCGACAGGCGAGAGCCCCGTGATCAGCGTGGACAACCGGGGTGGAACCCGCATGCTCGCGCAGCACCTGCGTGACCTGGGACATGAACACGTCAGCCTCATCACGCTCGGGCTCGAGCGACCGACGGAACCGCGCGCGCTGACGCCGGAGTGCGAGCGCGAGAGCGTGCTCCCGGCACGAGAGCGGATGCTGGGCGCACGCGACGTGTTCCCGGGAATCGGCGGCTGGGTCGCGGGATCGAGCCGTGTTGACGCAGGGCGACGTGCCGCGCGGGCCCTGCTCGACGTGGAGGCGGCGCGCCGGCCGACGGCGATCATCGCGCAGAGCGATCTCATCGCCGCGGGGGCGATCGCTGCGGCGCGAGATCTTGGCCTCGAAGTTCCCCGCGACGTGAGCATCGTCGGCTTCGACGGCATCCGTGTCGACAACCTCGGCATGCAGCTGACGACCGTGCGGCAGCCGATGAACGAGAAGGGCGCTGCCGCCGGTCGTGCCGTTCTTGAGCTGCTCGACGGGCGGATGCCCGTATCGACGTCGTTCGGCGTGGAATTCGTCGCGGGCGAGACCGTATCCGCGCCCCCGGGAGCGTGAGCCGCGCGTAGTGCCGTTGCGGACCTCCCGGGATACGCTGGAGTCACGACGTTCGAACGATCACGAGGAGGCGATGGTGAGCCTGAATGCGCTGCACGAGGCCGCGGCCGTCGCCGAGCGTCTTCTGCCGGTGTACGAAGACTTGCACCAGCATCCTGAACTGTCGTTTCATGAGACGCGAACGGCGGGCATCGTGGCGGCGCGCCTCGCCGAACTCGGCTTCGACGTGCACGAGGAGATCGGCAGAACGGGCGTTGTCGGCGTCTTGACATCGGGCGACGGCCCGGTTGTCATGCTGCGCGCCGATATGGACGCACTGCCCGTCTTTGAGCAGACGGGACTGCCGTACGCCTCGACGGCGCGCGGGACCGACGCCGAGGGCGTCGACGTGCCGGTCATGCACGCGTGCGGGCACGACATGCATGTGACAGCGCTGCTCGGCGCTGCGGAACTGCTTTCTGCCGCCCATGGGGAGTGGACGGGGACCCTCGTTCTCGTGTTCCAGCCCGCAGAAGAGAACGGCGGCGGCGCCCAGGTGATGGTCGACGACGGTCTGTACGACATCATTCCCGCCCCCGATATCGTGCTCGGACAGCACGTCATGCCGTTTCCCGCCGGCTTCATCGGCGCGGCGTCCGGCCCGGCTTTCGCCGCGACCGACGAGCTCGAAGTGCGCTTGTTCGGCCGGGGAGGCCACGGCTCGCAACCGGAGTCGACCATCGATCCGGTCGTCATGGCCGCGGCAACCGTGATGCGACTGCAGACGATCGTGTCGCGCGAGGTCGCCGGCCGCGAGACGGCTGTGCTAACGATCGGCACGATGCAGGCCGGCACGAAGAACAACGTCATCGCCGACGAGGCGCGCCTCGGACTCAACATCCGCAGCTATGACCCCGCCGTGCGGGACCGCGTGATCGCGGCTGCGCACCGTATCGTGAACGCTGAGGCAGCAGCATCCGGCGTCGATCGAGCCCCCGAGATCACCGGCCGCGACTCGTTTCCCGTGCTCGTTAACGAGCCGGCAGCCACAGCGCGCACGCTCGGGGTCCTGCGCGAACAACTGGAGGGCGTCGTCGTCGGCGATGTTCAACCCATCATGGGCAGCGAGGACATCGGAAACCTCGCGGCACCTGTTGACGCGCCGATCGTGTACTGGCTGCTCGGCGGCACCGACCCCACGCTGTTCGAGGGCAGCGAGCTGCTCACCTCGCTGCCTGCCGGAGTGCCGTCGAACCACTCGCCGTTTTTCGCACCCGTGCCCGAGCCGACGCTTCGCGTGGGCATTGCGGCACTCACCACAGCCGCGCGCGAATGGCTCGGCGCGGCCGAGAACTCTGAGGGGGAACGATGATCAAGGTGCTGTATTCCGACGATGGCGTCGTCATGCTGCGACCGTTGACTGTGGCGGATGCTGACGAGCACATCGCCGGGCAGGACGACGAGTACGTGACGTGGCTCGACGACGCTGAGGCCACGGAAGAGAGCGTGCGAGCGCACCTTTCTGACGTGGAGAAGTCGTGGGAAGCGGAAGGGCCCATCTACTCGTTCGCGATCGTGGCAGACGGCAAACTGGCCGGGACGATCACGGCAGAGGTCGGGCGCGAGGGGCTCAAGGACTACCAGGCCGACATTGTCTACGGTCTCTACCCGGCGACGCGCGGGCGTGGAATCGCAACGCGAGCGGTGATGCTCGTCGTGTCGTTCCTCGACCAGATTCCAGGCATTTCAGAGGCCATCACGCGCGTGAACCCCGAGAACCCCAAGTCTCGCTCGGTTGCCGAGCGTGCGGGCTTCGAGCCGCTGACGACGGCCGAGGCGGAGGCCGACGCGAACGACTGGCTGAGCACGCGAGTGTCGCTCGTGCCGGCAGAGCAACGGTAACTGGCACGGCAGCGGTAACCAGCACGGCAGCGGTAGGCGGATGCTTGTGTGACACGGGCGAACATGGTGTGAGGGTGTACCGGCACACCGTGTCCGCAGGCGTCACTGATTCGTGCCGTCGCGCGCGATAATGCCGAGATCCAGCGCTCGGAGCACCGCTTGCGTGCGGTCGGAGACGCCGAGCTTGTCGTACGCGTGAAGCAGATGCGTCTTCACCGTCGCTTCGCCGATGAAGAGTTCTCGCGCGATGCGCGGGTTGCTGTGCCCGGCGGCGACGAGGCGCAGCACGTCGACCTCGCGCGGACTGAGCGCGGGCGCCGCGGGCTCCTCGCGATGCCGCATGCGCTTGACGAGTGTCGCGGCGATCGACGGTGCGAGCACGGTCTCGCCCGCGACGACGGCGCGCGCTCCCGCGATGATCTCTGCCGACGGCGCCGCCTTGAGCAGGTACCCGGATGCCCCGGCCTCAATGGCCCCCAGAATGTGGTCGTCGCTCTCGTACGTCGTGAGCACGAGCACGCGCGTGCCGGGCAGTTCAGCGGTGATGACGAGCGTCGCCTCGGTTCCGTCGAGCTCTGGCATGCGCAGATCCATGAGCACGAGGTCGGGCTGCAGCGCGCGTGCGCGTTCCACGGCCTCAGTGCCCGTGGCCGCCTCGCCCACCACGTCAATGCCGTCGGCATCATCGAGCAGGCCGACGATGCCGGAGCGCACGATGGGATGGTCGTCTGCGACGAGAACGCGGATCACGGGGTTGCTCCATTCGACGGGACGGGTGAGTGCGGCACGGTCACCGCGAGAGTGACGCCGCCGGGCGCAGCATCCATGACCGAGAGAGATCCTCCCACGAGGGCGACGCGCTCGCGCATTCCCGTCAGCCCGAAGCCGCGTTCGTCGTCGACGGTGACGCCGCGAAGTCCGCGCCCGTCATCGGTAACGGTGAGTTCGACCCCCGCGACCGTGCTGCGCAGAGTCACGGACACCGCGTGAGCATCGGCGTGCTTGCGCACGTTCGCGAGACCCTCCTGCACGCAGCGCAGCAGCATGACCTCGAGCTCCCGCGGCAGCTGATCGCCGAGATCGACGCTCGACGACACCGCCACACCGGTCTCGCGCGCGAAGCGCTCGCCGAGGCGCGTGAGACTGGCTTCGAGCGGCGCGAGCTGCGTTGACACTGTCGCGTTCGCCGCGACAAGCGCCCGTGCGTCGCTCAGGGCATCGCGGGCGGTGTCTTCGACGAGCGCGATCGTTCCCCGTGCATCCGGCTCACGTGACGCCCGCTCGGCGAGCATCACGATGCTCGTGAGACTCTGGGCGATCGTGTCGTGGATATCGCGCGCAATGCGTTCACGTTCGAACGCAGCCCCCGACTCACGGTGCGCCGCCTCAAGTGCACCCTGCGCTTCGGTGAGCTCGGCGAGCAGTCGTGACCGCTCCGTGCCCCAATCGGCGATGCTCGAGATCCACAGTCCGAGAGCGATGCTGAATGCCGTCGAAATGCCCGAGATCGCCAGTGCCGTGAGGGATCCCGTCGCAGTCCATCCCTGGTTGAAGGCGTAGCCGACCCCGAGCGCCGTCGTGGCGACAACGTTCACGACGATCGCGTGCAACGTTCCCGCCGACGACAGCCACAGCAGTGGCAGCACGATCACCATCGTGTTCATCATGTTTGGGTTGAGGGCGACGGCGGCCGCAGCGAGGGCGATCATCGGTAGCTGGCCCATGAGGGCGACGGCAACCGAGGGCTCGTCGTCGTTAATGCCGACGTGCAGCGGAACCCAGCGCCGAAGCAGCGTTCCGTAGAGCACACCGAGCGCGCCAAGCAGACCGAGCAGCGTCCACTGCTCGACGTTGCTGCTGTCAGCATCCAGCACCGCGACCGCGCAAAGCGCGACGATCACTGCGGCGACAGCCACATCCCACCAACGACGCGTGTTCATTGCCCTAGATTCTCACGTTGCGAGCCGCGAAGCTCGACGCCGTCATCGGTCTTTGTGAATCCACCGGAACGTCAGGCGCGACAGAATAAGCGCCAGCACGATCCACCCGGCGAGCATGAGGGCGACGAGCGGCAGATCCCAGCTTCCGCTCGGCTCGGCCGTGGCCCACGTCTCGGGGAGGAATGCCGCGCGCAGGCCCTGCGCCATCCAGCGCACGGGGAAGAGTCCGGATGCTGTCTGCAGCCAGTCCGGAAGCATAGAGAATTGCAGGTAAACGCCCGAGATGAACTGCAGCACCAGAACGATCGGAATGATCACGGCCGACGCGGTCTTGCCCGAGCGGGGCACGGCCGAGAGGGCGATGCCCGCGAACGAGCACGCCGCGATGCCGAGAACATACACCCACGCCACGGTCGTCCAGCCCTCGACTGTGGCGGGAAGCTGCGCGTCGAAGACGAGCACGGCAACGAGCACGAGCAGCCCGATCTGCAGCAGGCTCGTGACGATCACCTGCCCGAGCTTGCCCACGAAGTACGACAGTGGTGACAGCGGTGAACCGCCGAGGCGCTTGAGAGTTCCGTCACTCTTCTCCACCGCGATGTCGCCGGCGAGGTTCTGCACGCCCGAGAGCAGAATGGCTCCTGCGATCATGCCCGGCAGGTAGTACGTGGCCATGCTCACGCCGTCGGGCAAGTCTTGATCGGCGAAGACCGCCGCGAACAGCGAGTAGATGAGCGTGGGAAAGAGAAACGTGAAGAACACCTGGTCGCCAGCGCGGAAGTAGGTCTTCAGCTCGAGTGAGATGCGACGGATGCCGAGGCGCAACGTGCGCGTCGGCGAGAAGGCCGGAAGCGCGTCCGTGCGCGCTGAGGTGACGGGTGCGACGTCTGCTGTCGTCATGCTGCGTTCTCCTGATCCATGGTGAGGGCGTTCGCGGAGCCCTCGTCGTCTGCGTCTGCGATGAGCTCGAGGTAAACGCCTTCGAGCGTCGGCCGCACGATCTCGAGGTCACGTGGCTCGCCAGAGCTCTCTGCCACGAGTGCGGCGACGAGGCGTCCCGGCTCTGGGGTGCGCTCCTCGTGACGGCGCCCGGCAGCATCCGTCCATCGCACGATCGGAACGCGCGATTCGCGTCCCCCGATCGCGTCGATGCCTCCGATGTCCACGAGCCGGCCGCCCGCGATCACGGCGGCACGGTCGCCCAGCTGTGCTGCCTCGTCGAGGTAGTGAGTGGTGAGCAGGATGCTGGTGCCATCGGCCTTGAGCGAGCGGATGAGACCCCAGAACTGACGCCGGGCCTCGGGGTCGAAGCCCGTCGTCGGCTCGTCGAGAAAGAGCAGCTGCGGATTGCCGATGATGCCGAGCGCGACGTCAACGCGTCGCCGCTGCCCGCCCGAGAGCTTGCCGATGCGCGTCTTGTGCTGCTCGGCGAGACCGACCGCCGCGAGCACCTCGTCGACGTCACGCGGCGTGGGGTAGTAGCCGGCGAACTCGGTGAGCTGCTCGCGCACCGTGATGTTGCCTGACTCCCCACCTGACTGCAGCACGATGCCGAGCTGCGACCGCCACGGCAGACCGCCCTTCTCGGGATCGGAGCCGAGAACGCTGACCGCGCCGGCCGAGCGCTGGCGGTACCCCTCGAGGATCTCGATCGTCGTGGACTTGCCCGCACCGTTCGGGCCGAGCAGCGCGAATGTCTCGCCGCGATGAATGTCGAAGCTCACGCCGTCGAGCGCCGTGAACGAGCCGTAGGTCTTGCGCAGGTCGCGCACTTCGACGATGTTGCCAGCGCCGGGCCGAGTTCCTGTGCTGCCCGGAGTATCAGCGGTGCTCGGAGTGTCAGTGCTGCCAGGAGTATCAGTGGTTGCCATGATTCAACACTGGCGGTGCGGGGCGCCGTGCGGCAGCATCCGTCAGGCTGATTGTGCCCTCCACCAATCGGTGGATACTGTGATCGACAACCTCAGCGGGCGTCGATCACTAGAAGATGGGAGTCGAGCCCTCGGAGGTCTGACGGGTTCAACGTCAGCAACGGCAAATCGTGAGCGGCGGCAACGGCGGCGATCATGCGGTCGTTAGCGTGCGCTTTCGGCTCCCCTTTTCGTCGTGCGACCGCCTGCAGAATGCGCCCATATGATGCAGAAGCAGCGTCGTCGAAAGGCAGGCCTTCTCCGAAGAGTGCCGAGATCTCTTCGAGAGCTGCGGACCGCTGGCGAGCTGAATCTGCGCTGCGCGCGCACGCGACTCCAAGTCGAAGTTCGGCATACGTGATCGACGAGATAAGAAGGCGATCATACGAACTCAGATCGAGACGACGACCTTCTTGAGTCAGAGCGATGGTGACCGAGGTATCGAGAAGTGCGACAGCCGGCGCTACTGCCACGGATCCCGCCCCGTCTCGGTCTCGCGCAGCGCATGCAATTCGTCGTTCCACGTCTCATCGTCGTGAACCTGACGGAGGCGCCGCATGAGTTCCGGGCCAGAGATGCCGGCGCTCTCCCGATAAGGCACGAGATTTGCGACGGGTACACGATGATTCGTGATGACGAACTGCTGGCCTGCCGCGACGGCGCGCAGAACCTCCGTAGGGTTCTGCCGCAGTTTGCCGATGGGGACCGTCTGTGCCATAGCACAATTTTATTCTAAATGTAGACAAAAATCTACATTTTCGAATGACGATGGGCTACGCACCCGTGCGCATCCACGCTGTCGTGCGCGAGCGCAGACCCAGAGTGAGCGCGCGTGCCGCAATGTAGCCGAAGCTGAACGCGGCCGTGAGCCAGGCAAGCCCGGCCACTCCTGATGGTGATGCGACGTACACCCAGAGCGCGAGCGGCAGATAGCAGAGCACGTTGAGGATGCCGGTGAGCGCAAGGTAGCGCGCATCGCCAGCGCCGATCAGCACGCCGTCGAGAACGAAGACGAAGCCGCCGAGCGGGACACTGCAGCCGAGCACGATCATCGCGGGAGTCATCATCTGAGCCAGGTCCGCGTCGCCCGTGAACGCGTGTCCGAGCACGCCGCTGAGACCGGCGACGATGGCTCCGATCACGACGCCGGCGCCGAGGCCCCAGACGAGGCAGCGCACGAGCACGGCGCGCACCTCCGTGACGTTGCCGGCGCCGAGACCCTTGCCGATGAGCGCCTGAGCGGCAATCGCCAGCGCATCGAGGGCAAATGCCGTCGTGCCGTAGATCGTCATCATGATCTGGAACCCCGCCAGCTCCGCCGTGCCGAGTGATGTGGCGACGAAGATCGACAGCAGCATCGCCGCGCGCAGGCTTGCCGTTCGCACGAAAAGCCAGCCGCCCGACAGCGCTGAGCCGCGCAGCCCTGCACGAGTCGGCCGGATCGTCGCGTTCGTCCTGCGCGCATGGCACAGTACGACGGCGAGGTATGCGGCGACCATGCCCCACTGGGCCACGACGGTTCCCAGCGCAGAGCCCGCGATGCCGAAGTCGAGCACATACATGAAGATGAAGTTGAGCACGATGTTCGCACCGAATCCGGCGACGGCCACGAACAGCGGCGTCTTCGTGTCTTGCAGCCCACGCAGCAGACCGGTTGCGGCGTAGACGATGAGCATCGCAGGAATGCCCGCCATCGAGATGCCCAGATAAATGGATGCCTGCTCGGCGACGCCCTCGGTGGCTCCGAAGGGCGCGATCATGAGCGGTGTCGAGGCCCAACCCGCACCGGCGAGCACAATGCCGAGGCCGAGCGCGAGCCAGATGCCGTCGATTCCGACCGAGACGCCTCCGCGTTCGTCGCCGGCGCCGAGCAGTCGGGCGACGGCGGGCGTCGTCGCGTAGGCGAGAAACACCATGAGACCGATAATCGTCTGCAGCACGGCGCTCGCGATGCCGAGGCCAGCGAGGGGTTCGACACCGAGATGCCCGACCATCGCAGAGTCTGCGAGAAGAAACATGGGTTCGGCAATGAGGGCGCCGAGAGCCGGCACCGCGAGGCGCATGATCTCGCGGTCAACAGATGTCACGCGTACGACTCTAACGGGGTGTGGTGCCGAGGCTGCGAAGCGCCGCCTCGTTGCACTGCGCCCGCGCACTCACGATCTCGCCGTGTGGCGCAGGCCGTCGATCAGAAGCCCGACCATGTCATTGCCGCCGCCCGAGGCATCGTCGACGACGGGCACCGAGAGGTTGGCGATCGCGTAGAGGAAATCTTTCGCGTTCACGCCGGAGCGAATCTCGCCTGCGGCTTCTGCTGCAACGAGAAGGGACTCGAGTGCTGGGCGGAGATTGGCGAGAAAGTACTCGGGCAGAGCCTCGAAGGCGGGATCTCCCGAGTGCAGCGCCTTGCCGAGACCCTTTTTCGTGCCGAGAAAGTCCGTGTAGCGCCGCAGCCATGCGACGAGGGCGTCTGCAGGGGGGAGCGTCGCGGCCAACTCCGGCGCGGCGCCAGCGCAGGCGTCCACCTCATGCTGAAAGACGGCGATGACGAGATCGGAACGTTGCGGAAAATGCCGGTAGAGCGTTCCGACGCCCACGCCTGCCGTGTCGGCGATCGCTCGCGCGGGAGCATCCACCCCCGACTCAGCGAAGTGCGTCCTCGCTGACTCGACCAGTGCCTCGACGTTGCGTTTGGCGTCGGATCGGAGAGCACGCTGTGCGCTCATGAGAATTCTCCCTTGCATAACCGGAACATTGTTCCGTATAGTAGTGGAAAGGTGTTCCGCTTAGACCAGCATATCAATCGATTCCGGAACGCCGCAGACACCCGTATCGAGCACAGAAGAAAGAAGACGCCATGCACTACCGCACACTCGGCCGCACCGGCATCCAGGTCAGCTCTTTCGCTCTTGGCACCATGGTGCTGGGGGCCGAGGGGCTCGGCAATCCCGACCACGACGATTCCGTGCGCATCATTCACAAGGCTCTCGACTCCGGAATCAACCTCGTTGACACCGCTGATGCGTACTCGCGCGGCGAATCAGAGGTCGTCGTCGGCAAAGCGCTCAAGGGCCGCCGCGACGATGTCGTGCTCGCGACGAAATTCGGGCTTCCGATGAGCGACGACCCCAACCACAAAGGCGCATCGCGACGATGGATTATGACCGAGGTCGAGAACTCGCTTCGTCGCCTGCAGACCGATCACATCGACCTCTACCAGATGCACAGGCTCGACCCCGACACCGATATCGACGAGACCCTGTCGGCGCTGACCGAGCTGGTGCGCAGCGGAAAGGTGCGCGCGATCGGGGCGTCGACCGTGCCCGCATCGCAGATCGTCGAGGCGCAGTGGGTCGCCGAGCGGCACGGCCTCGAGCCCTTCCGCACCGAGCAGCCGCCGTACTCGATCCTCAATCGTGCGATCGAAGCCGAGGTGCTTCCCGTGACCGACCGCTACGGCATGGGCGTGCTCACCTGGAGCCCCATGGCAAAGGGGATGCTGTCGGGGCGCATTCGGCGAGACGGCGCCACTGACCTTCGCCGGGCCGCCGTGTTCTCGAGCTTCAGCGACACCGAGCGACTGGATGCTGTCGAGAAGATCGCGGCGCTCGCCGAGGAGGCCGGCCTCTCGATGCCGCACCTGGCGCTGGCCTTCGCGGTGGCGCATCCGGCCGTCAGTTCAGTGCTCATCGGCCCCCGCACGATGGAGCAGCTTGACGACCTGCTTGCGGCAGCAGACGTGACGCTCTCTGACGACGTGCTTGACCGCATTGACGAGATCGTTCCGCCGGGAACCGATGTGGGCCGTCCCGACCAGGCCTCGTATGTGCCGCCGGCGCTGCAGCAGGCATCGCTGCGTCGGCTGCCGACCGCGACACGCGCAGCCGCGTGACACGAGTCGCGTAGACGAAGGGAACCACAATGAGACATCAGCAGCATCCCATCGGGAGCGGATTCTCGGCGTCGTCGACTGTCGACGACGTGCTCGCGGGGATCGACCTCACCGGAAAGAATGTCGTCGTCACGGGCGGCCACTCCGGGCTCGGTCTCGTGATCACGCGAGCACTGTCGGCAGCGGGAGCGTCCGTCACCGTGGGCTCTCGAGACGCCGACCGCGCAGCGGCCGCCGTCGAGGGGATCGAGCGCGTCGAGGTGAGTCGTCTCGACCTGCTCGATCCGGCATCGATCGACGCCTTCGCGCAGCGTTGGCTCGAATCCGATCGTCCCCTTCACACCCTGATCAACAACGCGGGGCACGCAGGCACGGACGAGATTGAGCGCGACGCACGCGGCTACGAAGCGCAGCTCGCCACAAACCACCTCGGTCACTTCCAGCTGACACAGAGTCTGTATCCCTCATTGAAGGCCGCCAGGGGAGCGCGCGTCGTCAGCACGACCTCGGGCGCCCAGAGAATGTCCGGCATTCTCTGGGACGACCCGAACTTCGTCGAGCGCAGTTTCGACCCCGGCCTCGCCTACGCCCAGTCGAAGACGGCGAACGTGCTCTTCACGGTGGAGCTGGACCGCCGGTGGCGCGGCGACATGATTCGCGCGTTCGCCGCTCACCCTGGTGTCATCGCCAGCACGGCGTTCAACAGCGCCGTCGGCGCGGATGCCCAGCGTGAGCTGGGGCTGATCGATGAGTCCGGCGAGCCGATCATCGACCCGGAGCGCGGCAAGAAGACGCCTGAGCAGGGAGCCGCGACGATTGTCTTCGGCGCTACGAGTCCTCTGCTTGCCGGGATCGGCGGCATCTACCTGAACAACTGCGACATCTCAGAGCTGAACGACAATCAGCGACCCGTGACGGCGGAGGAGATTCCCGCAGATGTGGTCTCCCACTCCATTGATCCGCGGTCCGCCCGGCGTCTGTGGACACTGAGCGAACAGCTCTTGAGCAGTACCTCGTTCACACCTGAGCCGCGCTGACAAGGGGTTTTCTGTGGTGGTGTCGCGTCGTATGGTCGCACCATGATTGGAAAACTTCACTCCACAGTCATCGATTGCCCCGACCCGGCGGCACTCGCGCCGTTCTACGAAGAGCTGCTCGGAATGTCGCGGGTCACCACGGAGGACGACTGGATCACGATCGGCTATGCCGAGGGGATCCCCGCCGTCGCCTTCCAGAAGGTCGACGACTATCGAGCGCCCGAGTGGCCGGGCCAGGATGTGCCGCAGCAGTTTCACCTCGACGTCACGGTCGACGACCTCGACGAGGGCGAGCGCCAGGTGCTCGATCGAGGTGCGACGGATGCCGGCGTGAAAGAGGAGGGCTTCCGGGTCTATCTCGATCCCGCGGGGCACCCGTTCTGTTTGGTTGTCTAGCTCGTTTAGGCTGGGTGCATGACTGATGGTGTTCTGAACTCCGGTATCGAAATTGACGGCCTCAGTGCCGACATCCGCGCTCAAGACGATTTGTTCAGGCACGTCAACGGCACGTGGATCGACAACACAGAGATCCCGGGCGACAAGGCCAGGTGGGGCACGTTCCACCAGCTCGCCGAGACCGCTGAGAAGAACGTTCAGCAGATCATCCTCGATGCACAGAAGGGCGTCTTCGACGACACGGATGCTGCGGCAGAGGCCCGCAAGGTCGGCGACCTCTACGCGAGCTTCATGAACACCGAGCGCATTGCCGAGCTGGGCGTCGAGCCCGTCGCAGAGCAGCTGCGTGCAGCATCCGCCGTCTCGTCGATCGCCGAACTGCTCGAGACGATCGGAACGCTCGAGAACGACGGACTCGGCGGCTTTGTCGGCATGGGCGTCGACAACGACCCGGGAAACCCAGAGCGGTACGTGATGTTCATGGTTCAGGGTGGCATCACGCTTCCAGACGAGAGCTACTACCGCGACGAGAAGTTCGCGGAGATCCGCTCGGCGTACCTTGAGCACCTGCAGCGCATGTTCGGGCTCGGCGGGCTCGACGACGCTGCCGCGCGCGCTCAGCGCGTGTTCGACCTCGAGACCGAGCTGGCCGCGCAGCACTGGGACAACGTCGCGACGCGCGACGCCCAGAAGACGTACAACCTGTATTCGGGCGAGGACGCCCTCGGCCTGATCAAGGGCGTCGACATGTCGCCGTGGAAGAACGCGCTCGACATGCCGGACGACGCGCTTGCCGAGATCGTCGTCATGCAGCCGTCGTACCTCGAGGGTCTCGGCCCTCTGCTCGTCGACGAGAAGCTCGACGCGTGGAAGGACTGGCTGGCGTGGAAGGTGCTGCACGACGCCGCGCCCTATCTCACCGATGACTTCGTCAGCGAGAACTTCGACTTCTACGGCCGCACCATCACGGGCACGCCCGAGCAGCGCGAACGCTGGAAGCGCGGCGTCTCGCTGGTCGAGGGCGCCATGGGCGAAGCTGTCGGCCGTGTCTACATCGAACGGCACTTCCCGCCCGAGGCGAAGACGGCCATGGACGAGCTCGTCGCGAACCTGATCGAGGCTTACCGGCAGTCGATCTCCACGCTCGACTGGATGAGTCCCGAGACGCGCGAACGGGCTCTCGACAAGCTGGCGAAGTTCACACCGAAGATCGGCTACCCCGTGAAATGGCGTGACTACACGACGCTTGAGATCGATCCGGCCGACCTCATTGGCAACGTGCACCGCGCCAACCGGTTCGAGCTGCACCGTGAGGTGTCGAAGATCGGCAAGCCGCTCGATCGTGACGAGTGGTTCATGACGCCGCAGACCGTCAACGCCTACTACAACCCCGGGTTCAACGAGATCGTCTTCCCCGCGGCGATCCTGCAGTTCCCGTTCTTTGATGCGTCACGGGATGCTGCGGCCAACTACGGCGCAATCGGCGCCGTGATCGGGCACGAGCTCGGCCACGGCTTCGACGATCAGGGTTCACGCTTCGATGGCGATGGCCGTCTCATCGACTGGTGGACGGATGCTGATCGGGAGGCGTTCGAGAAGCGCACGGGCTCGCTCATCGAGCAGTACAACGCGCTCGCACCCCAGCAGGTGCCCGACCATCACGTGAACGGCGCTCTCACCATCGGCGAGAACATCGGTGATCTCGGCGGGCTCGGCATCGCCTGGAAGGCGTACCTGATTTCGCTCGACGGGCAGGACTCGGCGGTCATTGATGGGCTGACGGGAGCCGAGCGATTTTTCCTGTCGTGGGCGCAGGCGTGGCGTCAGAAAGGCCGCGATGCCGAGACGATCCGCCTGCTCGCGATCGACCCGCACTCGCCCAACGAGTTCCGGTGCAACCAGATTGTGAGGAATCTCAACGAGTTCTACACTACCTTTGGAGTCCAGAAGGGTGATGCGCTCTGGCTCGACCCGGAGCAGCGCGTCACGATCTGGTAGAACCGTCTACGCCGACGGTGCGAGAACGCGGGGGAACGCGACGTCGGAGTGCCGGTTGATGAATTCCGGTCTGAAGGAGGACGTGGTCCGTGGCATCCCCCACACGTGAGCCCGGTCGCCGGGTGCGTCCCAGTGCGAGACGGGCACGACACCGCTCTGATGAGCCGGCCGACACGTTCGCATCGGGCTTCCGGTCACTTGCTCTGCTCGCCCGCAATGGCGTGCAGGTGTCCGCACGCGCGATCGACCTGGCGAGTGGACGAGAACTCTTCTCGATCGACGATTACATCGTGATGCCGACGGCGGGCATCGGCACCTCGCTGCTGCTCGCCGATGTTGCAGCGCGGCTTGACGACCCTGCCTTCGAATCACTCATGATCCTCGATCGTGAGACGCAGGACCAAGTGGGGGATGCTGGCCTGTGGCAGCACCTTCAAGCACCGTCGCTGCCGATCGCCGATCTCGCCGCGCTCGTCGCCGCGTCGAACGACCACCTCGCCATGAACGTGCTCCTGAGGCAGATCGGTCTCGACGCCGTTCGGCTGCGCGCTGAGCATCTCGGCCTCAGGCGAACGGCGCTGCTCGATCTCGCCCGTGATCACCGAGGTCCCGACGACGCTCCGCACCTCTCGGTCGGGTCCATGAAGGAGCTCACGTGGCTCTTCGCCGAGTTCGCGAGGGGAGAGGCGATCAGTCCGGCGGCGAGCCAGCGCGTTGTCGACTGGCTCTCGCTCAACATGGACCTCTCGCTCGTCGCCTCGGCGTTCGGCCTCGATCCGCTCGCACATCGCAGCGGCACGCACGGCCTCACGCTCTTCAATAAGACCGGTTCTGCTCCCGGCGTCCGTGCCGAGGCCGGTGTGCTCCGCGGGCCGCGTTCGGGTGTCGCCTACGCGGTCGCGACGTCGTTCACCGACACCGATCTTCTGACGCGGCTCGCGGTGGTCGACGGCATGCGTGCGGTTGGTAGCGACCTGCTCGAGTACGTGCACTGAGCGCTACACGGCCGTCGTACGTCGCCGCGGCATTGCGAACCGGTCGAGATCGTTCGCGGCTGTCACACGCGAGTGCGGGGCACGCGCTTGAGCCTGAGCGACGAGATGTGCTGTGTCCGCATAGCGTGACGAAAAGTGCGTGAGAACGAGGTGTCGTGCCCGCGCGCGGTGCGCAAGATCGCCTGCTTGGCCTGCCGTCATGTGGAGGTAGTCGCGCGCAAGATCCGATTCTTCGTCGGCAAATGTGCACTCGCTCACGAGCATGTCGGTGCCGTCCGCCAGATCCTCGGCCCCGGGGCAGGGCGCCGTGTCCATGATGAAGGCGAAGCTCTGGCCCGACCGCGGAACGCTTACATCGTCGAGGTCAACGCCGTTGAGCGATCCCTCGCGGCGCAGCTTGCCGACATCGAAACCGCTGATACCGGCAGCTGCGAGCTTCGCCGGCAGAAATGTGCGGTCGTCGGGCTCGGTGAGCCGGTAGCCGAAGGTCTCGACACGGTGGTGCAGCGGTGCGACGCTCAAATGGGAGGCGATCTGCCCTGCGCTGCCGTGGGGCACGAGCTGAAGAGTCGACAGCGGCGCCGAGACGCCGACAAGCGCACGCACGAAGGCTTCGCCGCTCGCGGGATAGTGCAGTTGAACGGTGTGCTCAACGCCGTCGGCGGCGAGCCGCGAGATCACGCCGGGAAGACCGTAACTGTGATCGCCATGAACGTGTGTGAGGCAGATGTGCGTGATCTTCGACGCCGAGATACCCGCGAAGGTCATCTGGCGCTGGGTTCCTTCGCCTGGATCGAACAGATAGCCGTCGCCGTCCCACAGCAGCAGGTAGCCATTGTGGTTGCGGGCTCGCGTGGGAAGGTGCGACGACGTTCCGAGAACAACAAGCTCACGCACCACGCGCAGACCTCGCGGTGATGGATAGCGGGCGACGCATAGGTCAAGGGTAGCGCCGGGACGACAACGATGCTGAACGCGTCGCCAGGTAGAGGCACTCGGGGCCCGGGCACGGGCTCAGCCGTGCTGAATGAGGTCCACGATCTCCTGTGCGTTGTCGTCGGGGGAAAGACCGAGCTGTACGTGGTCGCTCTCCATGGCTTGCATCACCATGACGGCAGTTAATACCTCGTCACCGATCTTTATAACGAGGCGCGCTTCGTCGCCGGCTCGAGCTGCTTCTTTCGAAAGCGAATGAAAGATCACGGCTCCGTCTTCATTGAATGTCACGTCGACCGCGCTCTGTTCCGTGTCTTCGACGACAGTGGCATCCGCAACACCAGCTTGGTCAAATTCGGAGGGGAGCAAGACATTCGTGCCGTTGACTGAAATGCACTCGGGGCTCGAGCCCTCAACGCAAGTCTCCGACACCGCCAACTCGATCGTTCCGCCGGTGGCCGAAGAAGCCTGGTCACCGACCCCACTCGTGGAACATGCGCTGAGAGTCAGCGCAAGAAATACCACGAAAGAAAGCTTGGGTGTTCGAGAAATCAGACGGTCCTTCCACAGAAGCCGGAGCAGGGCGTTGGTGACGCTCTCACGTCCAACGTAACGAGGTTTCGACGCCTTTCAACGACAACAATTATTCGAAACTCGCGGACGGAGTCTCGGCAAGCGGGCGCGGAGATCGTGACGATAGGGTCGAGGCATCCGTGTGTGGGCGGTGCTGATCCGGGGAGTGCGATGCGGCGTGGTCTGATCGGCGGAGGCGTCCTCGCCGTCCTGTGGTTCTTCTGCGGCTGGGTGCCGCACCTTCTGTACTCGGCAGGCGGAAGCATGGCCACTCTCGCTCGGCTGGTGCCCTCCCCCATGGTGCGCGGAGTCTTCGGCAGCCCGGTTCTGTGGATCGTCATCGTACAGGTGCTGATGGCGGTCGTGCTCGTCGCCGGGTTCGCGGGTACTCGCCTCCAGGTTCTCGGCAGGTGCTGTAGCTTTCGTGGCCGACTGGCTCGCCGCGGTTCTGACCGCCTTCGCCATCGGCGCTGTCCTCGATCTTGGGAATTTCGTCGTCTGGGTCGGCGACATCGGGGTTCGCGGCGCCATCGGTACGATGGGCGCGACGCCCCTGACGACGTGGTGGGCGGTCCTGGTGGGATGGGTCCCGGCGCTCGTATGGGTGAAGTCGGGACGAGATCAGGAGACGGGCTTGAAGCCTTCGCGCCACCCCGCCCGAATGAGGAGGTCGACTGGCGCCGTTTCCCTGACTGCAGTCGTTGCGCTGATCAGTCTTCCGTTCGCGGCCGAGGCCGGCCACAGTGCGACACAAGAGCAGCTGCGCGAGAAAGAGGCGGCAACGCAGGCGCAGGCCGATCCGGAAGGAGCGGCTGCCCCGGATCCCTCCGCGGCTGGCGAACCGGTGCCGACCGTGGCGCCCTCCGAAGGCTGTCTGGCCGCAGATGCGTGCACGTCGGCAAACACGACGATCTTGGCGCCGGCGCCGGATGCCGCTACGGGGCACCGAGGGCAGTCCCTGTCGCTTGTGAACGTCTCCGAGGAGCCGTGCGTCGTCGAGGGGTATCCAGACATCGCCTACGGAGACCAGAACGAGCACCTTCTCGACGCGACTGTCGAGCACGGCGGCTCGTTCATGGCCGAGGACCCAGGGGCATCGCCGATCACCCTCGAACCGAGCGAGTCGGCCTCAGCCGTGATCGGGTGGGATGCGAACTCGGTGCACGGGCAGCTCGCCGCCCGCAGCCTGTGGATCGCCGTGCTCCCGGGAGAAGAGCGGCTCTCCTGGGAGATCTCGTTGGATATCATCTCCGGCGCGACCGTGCGCGTGACCGCTTGGCAAGCCGCTGTACTGCCAGGCAGCTGACAGGCCGGTCAATGGTGGGAACGTGGCAGACGCACGGCGAGCAGAAAGTCGCCGACGACGCATCGGTCACGGGTAGCGCCGGCGCTAATGATGGTGGACTCTTGTCGGGCGAGCGGGAGACAATAGTGGCATGAGGATCTTGGTCGCCGGGGGAACGGGAGTGATCGGCTCACGAGTCGTTCCGCTCCTGACAGCGGCAGGCCACGACGTCATTGCGACGAGCCGCAGCATCGACAGACTGGTGCCGGCAACGGCGGCAGGAGCTGAGGGCGTGGTGATGGATGCTCGCGACGCAGCATCCGTTGATGCCGTCGTTGACCAGGCCGACCCCGACGCGATCGTGCACCTGCTGACCGATCTCGCAACGGAAGACTTCGCCAGCAACGCACAGGTGCGTATCGTCGGAACGCGCAACCTCGTGTCCGCGGCCGAGCGCGCCGGGGTGACGCGCATGGTCGCCGAGAGCATCGCCTGGGTGGGGGAGCCGGATACTGAGCCAGGCGACGAATCGGTGGCAATCGCGCGCGATCCCGACTCCGACGAGAGCCTGTTCCCCGCCGTGGAGTCGCTCGAGCATGCGGTGCTCGGACTCGAGAACGGCGTCGTGCTGCGCATGGGAATGCTGTACGGACGCGGCACATGGTTCTGGCGCGGCGGGCGAGCATACGAGCGCGCAGAAGACGGCGTCGTCGTCGCGACCGTGCGGCACACGTCGTTCGTGCATGCCGATGACGCGGTGAGAGCCGTCGTTCAGGCGCTCGACTGGCCTCACGGCATCGTGAACATCGTCGATGATGACCCGGCCGACGCCGACGAGTGGGCGCCTGAGCTCGTGTGGGCAGCTGGCGGAGGCGAGACCGAGCTGAGCGTGCGATCGCGTGGCCGTGCGAGTACGAATGCGCTCGCAGCCAAGCTGGGCTGGGTGCCCGAGCACCCCACGTGGCGCGACGGTCCGTTCGACCTCATCGACCGAGCCTGAGCGTAGGCGCCGCGGAATACCGCCATCCGCAAACTCGTTGAGTTTCGTGACGCTGCGATTCGCCGTGCCGTCAACTTTCCCCAGATAATCGGAAGTACGATGCCCTCACACCTCCCTGCCGTGAACGCTGCCGCCGAGCACGCTGCCTGGCGCGACGAGCGACAGCGCGCCGTCACCGCATCGACCGGAAACCTTGCTCTCGTAGAGACGCGGTGGCTCCCGCCCGGAGGCGAGCAGCCCGACATCGCCGCCGAAGCCGCTGCCTCGCCAGCATCCGTCACTGTCACGTCCCTGACGCGCACAGACATCGATACGGGCGCGACGCAGCACGGGCTGCGGTTCTGGAACGCCGAGTCGCCTGCGATTCACGCATTCCAGGGGATCGCCGCTTTCGACTACGACCCCGCGTGGGTGATCGAGGCGCAGTTTACGCCCGTCGGCGCTGGTCGCACCGTGCCGTTCGAGCACATCCGCGACAACGGGGGCACGCGTGATCTCGTCGTGCCAGGCGACATCACGTTCTCTCGCGACGGCACGCGCTACACGTTCGCTGCATTCGATGACGGTGGCGTGCTGCTGCTGGTCTTCGGAGACCCGACGAACGGCGCAGAGGCTGATGACGGCACCTACGCTGCCGGACGCTTTCTCTTTGTGCAGCGCACCGACGGCGGAGGCTTTGGCGACGCGGGCACCGTGACGCTCGACTTCAACCGCGCCTTCGTGCCGCCGTGCGGGTTCTCGGACCAGTACAACTGCCCGATGCCGCCGCCGCAGAACCGCTTTGCCGTGCCCGTGACCGCGGGCGAGAAGAACATCACGTGGAGAACTCAGTGAAACGACAGCTCACCCTCGCCGCTACGATCGCCGCTGCAGCCCTTGTGCTGACCGGCTGCTCGTCAGGATCTGCCGACGACGCGGGCGGCGCCGACGCCACCATCAACATCGGGTCGCTGTACGAGCCGCAGAACCTCAGTAACACGGGCGGCGGAGGCCAGGGCGTCACCGAGGCGCTGAGCGGCAATGTCTACGAGGGGCTCTACAAGCTCACCGATGACGGAGAGGTCGAGCCGCTGCTCGCCGCCGACGACGAGGTGAGCGACGACGGTCTGACCTACACAATCACGCTGCGCGACGACGTCGAATTTCACTCGGGCGACCCGCTGACATCTGTCGATGTGAAGTCCAGCATCGAGGCCGTCACGGCTGAGGACTCGCAGTCGGCCCGCAAGTCGAGCTTTGACGTGATCGAGTCGATCGAGACACCCGACGACACCACCGTGGTTTTCACGTTGAGCCAGCGCTCGATCTCGTTCATCTACAACCTCAGCTACATCTGGATCGTCAATGACGCCGCGACCGACCTCAAGACGAGCGAAGACGGCACCGGTCCCTACACGCTCGACGAGTGGAAACGCGGCAGCACGCTGAGCCTCACGCGCTGGGACGACTACTGGGGGGATGCCGCGAAGAACGCCGAGGTGGTCTTCCACTACTACACAGACGCGACGTCGCAGAACAATGCGCTTATCAGCGGGCAGATCGACATCATCACGAGCGTGCAGAGCCCTGACGCGCTGAGCCAGTTCGAGGGCAATGACGACTACGTCGTGAACAACGGGTCGTCGACGACGAAGGAGCTGCTTGCCTTCAACGACCGCCTCGAGCCGTTCAACGACAGGCTCGTGCGCAAGGCCGTGTACTCGGCGATCGACCGCGAGAAGCTGCTCAACTCGATCTGGGGTGACTACGGCCAGCTGATCGGCTCGATGGTGCCCCCGACCGATCCCTGGTACGTGGACCTCACAGACGTGAACCCGTACGACGTCGACCTCGCGAAGGATCTCCTTGCCGAGGCGGGCTACGCCGACGGCTTCAGCTTCACCCTCGACACCCCGAACTACGATCCGCACCCCGCCGTCGCCGAGTTTCTCAAGTCCGAGCTCGCGAAGGTCGGCATCACCGTCAACATCAACGTGATCACGGCAGACGAGTGGTACACGAAGGTATTCCAGGACCGTGACTTCGAGGCGACGCTGCAAGAGCACGTGAACGACCGTGACGTCGTCTGGTACGGCAACCCCGACTTCTACTGGGGCTACGACAACGCCCAGGTTCAGAAGTGGGTGGCCGAGGCCGAGCAGGCGAAGACCACAGACGAGCAGACCGAGCTGCTGACCAAGGTGAACAAGCAGATCGCCGAGGATGCCGCGAGCGTCTGGCTGTACCTCTACCCGCAGATCGTCGTCGCCTCGAGCGACGTGTCGGGCTACCCGGTCAACGGCCTCAACTCACAGTTTTACGCGTACGACATCGTCAAGGAGTAAGTTCGCAGGGCATGCTTGCGTACCTGATCCGCCGCTTCGCGTTCTTGGTGCTGTCGCTCGTCGTCGCACTGGTCGTGATCTTCGTGCTGCTCAGGCTGCTGCCCGGTGACCCCGCGAACGCGCTGCTGAGCGTGAACGCGACGCCCGAGCAGATCGCGGCCGCGCGTGCTCAAGTGGGCAGCGACCGTCCGCTCGCCGAGCAGTTCGCGCGGTGGGCGGGCGACATGGTGCGCTTCGACCTTGGCGAGTCGTACATCAGCGGACTCCCGGTGCTGCCCGAGGTGCTCGCGCGGCTCCAGGTGACCGTTCCGCTCACGGTGCTCGGGTTTCTGCTCGCCCTCGTGATCGCGCTCGTCGCAGGCGTCGCCGCCGCGGTCGGGTCCGACCGCTGGTACGGCACCGTCCTGTCGGGCTTCGCGCAGCTCGGTATCGCGATTCCCGTCTTCTGGGTCGGCATCATTCTCGTCTGGATCTTCGCGCTGCAGCTCGGGGCACTGCCCGCAGGAGGGTTTCCGCGCGATGACTGGGAGACTCCAGGTGAGGCGCTCACCGCCTTGACGCTTCCGGTCATCACGATCGCCGTGGTCATGAGCGCATCGCTCACCCGCTACGTGCGCGCGGCGACGCTCGATGTCGTCGGCAGCGGCTATCTGCGCACGGCGCGCGCGGGCGGCGCCAGCATGGCGCAGGCGCTGTGGTGGCACGGGCTGCGCAACGGCTCGGTTCCCGTGATCGCGATTCTCGGCATCGAACTCTCGACGACTCTGCTCGGCGCCGTCGTGGTCGAGAGCGTATTCACGCTGCCTGGCCTCGGCAACATGCTCATCGACGCCATCGCTCAGCACGATTACCCCAACATTCAAGGCATCCTCGTCGTCAGCACGCTGTTCGTGCTGCTCGTCGGCTTCGCGGCCGACATCGTGCAGCGCCTCGTCGATCCGCGTCTGCGGTTGAGCGTCTCGGGCAACCGATGAGCGACACGGCACCCGTGCAGGTCACGGAGGTTCAGGATGCTGCGGCGACAGCGCGCCGCAGAGGGCGCCGCGGCCGCCGCACCGTGCTGGTGATCGGCATCGTGCTGACAGCATCCATCGCTCTTCTTGCCCTGACCTCTCTGTTCTGGCTGCCGTATGCCCAGGCGGACACGAGTGGAACCCGCCTCGAAGGGCCGAGCGACGCGCACTGGCTCGGCACAGACAAGCTCGGGCGCGACCTCATGACGCAGCTCATGATCGGCGCACGCATCGCCCTTGTCGTCGGCGCAGGCGCAGTCGCCATCGCCGCGGTGCTCGGCCTCATCATCGGGCTCATCGCCGCGTTCGCGTGGCCGTGGCTCGACGACACGCTTTCGGCGGCGCTCGACGTGATCATCGCGTTCCCCGTGCTGCTGCTGGCGATGCTCGTGGTCGCCGTGCAGGGAGCGTCGCTGTGGTCGGCCATCCTCGCGATCGGACTCGCGCAGTCCGCCGTCGTGGCGCGGCTCGTACGCATTCTCGCCCGGCGCGTGCTCGGTGAGCAATACATCACGGCGTCGCGCACGAGCGGAACGCGCTGGCCCGGCGTCGTGGGCGGCCACATTCTGCCGAACATCGCGCCCATGCTCGGCGTCAACCTTGCGCTGCAGTTCGGCATCGCCGTGCTCGCCGAAGCGAGCCTGTCGTACCTCGGACTCGGCACGCCACCGCCGAACGCGTCGTGGGGGCGGATGCTGCAAGAGGCGCAGGGCACCGTCATGAGCGCGCCCGTCGGAGCGATCGCGCCCGGCATCGCCCTCGTCGTGCTCGTGCTCGGCGTCAACTTCATCGCCGACGGACTGCGCGACGTCGCCGACCCGACGAGGAGGCGCTCATGAGTTTTCTCGAGGTGTCGGGGCTGAGCGTTCGCACGCGTGACGGCGACGCCCTGGTGAGCGACCTCTCGTTCACGGTGGATGCTGGTGAACGCGTCGGCCTCATCGGAGAATCGGGGTCGGGCAAGTCCGTCACGTCGCTCGCGATCACGGGTCTTCTCGACGCGGGTCTCACGGCGCACGGCTCCGTGCTGCTCGACGGTCAGCAGATCGTCGGCGCGACAGACCGCGCGCTGCGCCCACTGCGTGGGCCGGCAGCATCCATCGTCTTTCAAGAGCCGCTCACAGCACTCGACCCGCTCATGCGAGTGGGAAAGCAGATCGCAGAGCCCATCGCCAGGCACCGCGGCCTCCGCGGGCGCGAGCTGTCGGCCGCGGTGCACGATGCGCTCGTCACCGTGTCGCTGCCCGACGAGCGGGCGGCGCGTGCGTTCCCCCACGAGCTCTCGGGCGGCCAGCGCCAACGCGTCGCGATCGCCATCGCGCTTGCGGCGCATCCCCGTCTGCTGATTGCCGACGAACCGACGACCGCGCTCGACGTGACCGTGCAGAACGAGGTGCTCGACCTGCTCGATCGCCTGGTCGCCGAGCGCGACATGGCGCTGCTGTTCATCAGCCACGATCTCGCCGTCGTGTCGCGCATGGCGCAGCGCGTCACGGTTCTGCGCCGGGGCGTCGCGGTCGAATCCGGTCCCGTGCGCGAGGTCATCGACGCGCCACGGCACGAGTACACGCAGCGGCTCGTCGAGAGCGCTCGTGCTCTTGATCGCACGCTCGATGGGGGCGACGCATGAGCCTTCTCGAGCTTCGCGGCACCTCGTTCGCCTACGGGCGAGCGCGGACCGTCGTCGACGACGTGTCGTTCTCGATCGACGCGGGCGAGAGCATCGGACTTGTGGGGGAGTCCGGGGCGGGCAAGTCGACGGTCCTGTCGCTTCTGCTCGGACTCATCGCCCCGACGAGCGGGGAGGTGCTGTTCGACGGCGCACCGCTCGCCCGGCGCGACCGCAGCCTCATGCGGCGCTTCCGATCGTCGGTGCAGACGGTCTTTCAAGATCCGTACTCGTCGCTCGACCCGAGGCAGCGCATCGACCGCATCGTGGCCGAGCCCCTGCGTTCGCTCGACATCGCGTCGGGTGACACCGCGCGCGAGCGCGTGGTCGACGCTCTGGCATCCGTCGGTCTGGAGCGCGATGTGCTGCGACGCTTTCCGCACGAGTTCTCGGGAGGGCAGCGTCAGCGCATCGCCATCGCTCGGGCGATCGTGTGCCGCCCGAAGGTGCTGCTGGCCGATGAGCCGGTCAGTGCGCTCGACGTGACGACGCGCATCCAGGTGATCGAGGTGCTGCAGCGCCTGCGTCGCGAGACGGGACTCGCGCTGCTCATGGTGTCGCACGACCTCACGAGCGTCGCGGCGCTGTGCGAGAGCACGGTCGTGCTGAAAGACGGCCGTATCGTCGAGCACGCTGCGACCAGCAGCATCCTGTCGAACCCTGGCACCGATTACGCGCGCAGCCTCGTCGCGTCCATCCCGCGTCTGCCGTAACGCCACCGGGCATCGCCACTCGCGCGTGCCGAGACTCGCGTACGATGGGCGCCGAGGCGTTCGTGTGCGCAGGGCACCGGAACAGGCGAGAACGAAGGGCACCGTCCGTGCAATACATCTCCACACGCGGGGGAACGATCGGTCACTACAGCGACATTCTCGTGGAGGGTCTCGCACCGAACGGCGGGCTTGCGGTTCCCGAGCGGATGCCGCAGATCGGCGGCGATCTTGAGCGGTGGCGCTCGCTGAGCTACTCCGAGCTCGCGACCGAGGTGATCGGCCTCTTCGCTACCGAGATTCCGCGCGATGACCTCGCGCGCCTGTGCCGTGCAGCGTACGATCCGGCCAAGTACGCGTCAGACCGCGCGGTGCCGCTCACCGACATCGGAGACGGCATGACGCTCGTCGGACTTTCAGAAGGGCCGACGCTCGCGTTCAAAGACATGGCGATGCAGTTTCTGGGTGAAGCGCTGGAGTACGTGCTCGCGACCTTGGGCGACGTGCTCAACGTGCTTGGCGCGACGTCGGGCGACACGGGCTCCGC
The DNA here is from genome assembly GCF_002563955.1 of Paramicrobacterium agarici. Lineage (NCBI taxonomy): Bacteria > Bacillati > Actinomycetota > Actinomycetes > Micrococcales > Microbacteriaceae > Paramicrobacterium > Paramicrobacterium agarici. The sequence continues at coordinate 405,199 of NZ_PDJE01000001.1, read as the reverse complement.
TGCCGAGCACGCGCTGCGCGGACGCGACCGCATCTCGGTGTTCATGCTCTCGCCGCAGGGGCGCATGAGTCCGTTCCAGCGCGCCCAGATGTATTCGCTGCACGACGACAACATTCACAACATTGCGGTCGAGGGCGTCTTCGACGACTGCCAGCACCTCGTCAAGAGCCTCGCCGAAGACCTCGCGTTCAAGCGTGAGCACCACATCGGCGCCGTCAACTCCATCAACTTCGGCCGTATCTCTGCGCAGATTGTGTACTACGTGTGGGCATGGCTGCGCGTGACCGATGACGTGCCCGCCGAGAAGCGCGACGGGTTCGAGGTGTCGTTTGCCGTGCCGTCCGGCAACTTCGGCAACATCCTCTCGGGTCTCTACGCTCGCCTCATGGGGCTTCCCGTGCGCAAGCTCGTGCTCGCGACGAACGAGAACAACGTTCTCGACGAGTTCTTCCGCACCGGGCGGTATCGTCCGCGTTCGGCTGCAGATACTCTTGCGACGTCGAGCCCATCGATGGACGTATCGAGGGCGTCGAACCTCGAGCGCTTCGTGTTTGACCTGCTCGGGCGGGACCCGGAGCGCACGGCTGCTGCCTGGGCGGCGCTTGCCGCTGAAGGCGAGTTCGATCTCTCGAGTGAGCAGGAGCGCTTCGCTGACGAGTTCGGGATTGTCAGCGGGACCAGCTCGCACCAGGACCGTCTCGACACGATCCGAGCGTTTGCGAAGAGCAATGGTGTCGTACTCGACCCGCACACGGCAGACGGTGCAAAGGTTGCGCGTGACCACGTGGAGCCGGGTGTTCCAATGCTCGTGCTTGAGACGGCAAAGCCCGAGAAGTTCTCGGACACCATCAGTGAGGCGCTCGGCTCTCCGGTCGAGCCCGATGCCGAGACTCAGGCTCTCCTCGACGCTCCACAGCGTGTGACGAAGCTGCCGAACGACGAGCGCAGGCTCCGTGATCTCATTGAGGAGCTCGCCCTCCGCTGATTCCAGAATGCCGGTGAGTGTTGGGATCTGAGAGCGTAGACCTCGCTGGCGCTTCGACTCGAGCTTCTGCACGTGGGCGGCTCGGTCAAGGAGCTACTGGCGCCCGAGGTCTGGGAGCGTGGAATCGAGGTGTCGTCGGCCGTCGACGCGAACGCGTTGCCCGTCGCCGAGTACACCCTCGCGATGATCCTTGTGGCGAACAAACGGATTCTGCCGATCGCTCGTCAGTATCGCGCCGAGCGAGCCTTCATCGACCAAGCCCAGCTGGGCGTCGTCGGTAACTACCGCCGGCGCGTGGGAATCGTCGGGGCGTCGCGCATCGGGCGGCGCGTCGTCGAGCTGCTGCGGCCCTTTGATCTCGACGTGGTTCTCTTCGATCCGACCCTCACCGATGACCAGATTCAGGCCCTCGGTGTCGCCCCGGCGAGCCTCGATCAGCTGTGCGCTACGTGCGATGTCGTCTCGGTGCACGCGCCCGCGCTTCCATCGACGGAGGGGATGCTCTCGCGGTCGCTGATCGACGGGATGCCGCCGGGCGCCACCCTCATCAACACGTCGCGCGGTTCGATCATCGATCAGGATGCTCTCGTCGAGCGCGTGCTTTGCGGAGACCTCTACGCTGTTCTCGACGTGACGACGCCGTGGGTGCTTCCCGCGGATCACCCGTTCTACGAGCATCCTCATGTCATCTTGACCCCGCACATCGCGGGCTCCGTCGGGAGCGAGGTCGACAGGATGATCGACGTCGAGGTGGCCGAGCTGCGGCGCATTGCGGCGGGCGAGCCGCTTACGCACCCCGTGACGCTTGAAAGCCTCGGCACCGCGGCCTGACGAGCGCAGAGCGCCCGCATGTCGGGTAGTTTTGTAGTGGTGCCCCGCGCAGACCCCGCAGCGGACCTGACATCCCAGAGATTGAGGAAGCGTACATCTATGGCGACCATCATCTACACGCACACCGACGAAGCTCCCATGCTCGCGACCCACTCGTTCCTGCCTGTCGTGCAGGCGTTCGCAAGCAAGGCCGGCGTCGAGGTCGAGACGCGTGACATCTCGCTCGCCGGACGCGTCATCGCCGCGTTCTCCGACCTCCTGCCCGAGGCGCAGCGCGAAGCCGACGCACTCGCTGAGCTCGGTGCGCTGGCGAAGACCCCGGAAGCGAACATCATCAAGCTGCCGAACATCTCGGCCTCCGTGCCGCAGCTCAAGGCCGTCGTCGCCGAGCTTCAGGCGCAGGGCGTCGCGCTTCCCGACTACCCCGACGAGCCGTCGACCGACGACGAGCGCGATATTCGAGCTCGATACGACAGCGTCAAGGGAAGCGCCGTCAACCCCGTGCTGCGTGAGGGCAACTCCGACCGAAGGGCACCGCGCTCGGTCAAGGAGTACGCGCGCAAGCATCCGCACTCGATGGGTGAGTGGAGTGCAGACAGCAAGACCGACGTGGTCACGATGGACTCGGGCGACTTCCGTCACAACGAGAAGTCCGTCACCCTCGCGACCGACGACGTGCTGCAGATTCGCCTCGTCACCTCAGACGGCGTCACCGTTCTGAAAGACGGTCTCGACGTGCTCGAGGGCGAGATCGTCGATGCGACGTTCATGAGCGCGAAGGCGCTTGACGCATTCCTCGCCGAGCAGGTCGAGCGCGCCAAGCGCGAAGACGTGCTGTTCTCGGCGCACCTCAAGGCCACCATGATGAAGGTCTCCGACCCGATCATCTTCGGGCACGTGGTTCGCGCTGTCCTGCCCGCCGTCTTCGAGAGGTACGGCGAGCAGTTGGCCGCGGCGGGGCTCACGCCAGACAATGGCCTTGGCGGCATCCTCTCCGGTCTTGACGCGCTCCCCGCCGACGTGGCTGATGGCGTTCGCGCTGCCGTCGACGAGGGCTTCGCCAACGCACCGCAGATCGCGATGGTCAACTCCGACAAGGGCATCACCAACCTGCACGTTCCTTCAGACGTCATCATCGACGCCTCGATGCCCGCGATGATCCGCGGTGGCGGAATCATGTGGGATGCCGCGGGCAATCCCGCCGAGACGCTCGCCGTCATTCCCGACAGCTCGTATGCGGGCGTCTACAAGGCCGTCGTCGACGACTGCAAGGCGAACGGCGCTTTCGACCCGACGACCATGGGCTCGGTGCCCAACGTCGGACTCATGGCGCAGAAGGCCGAGGAGTACGGCAGCCACGACAAGACGTTCCTGATCTCCGCCGCCGGTTCGGTCGAGGTGGTCAACCAGGCCGGCGACGTGCTCTTGCAGCACGATGTCGAGCCCGGAGACATTTGGCGCGCGTGCCAGACAAAGGACGTCCCCGTGCGTGACTGGGTGCGTCTCGCTGTCGAGCGTGCACGCCTCTCTGACACTCCGGCGGTGTTCTGGCTCGACGAGACGCGCGCGCACGACGCCGAGCTCATCGCCAAGGTCAACGACGAGCTGCCCAAACACGACACCGACGGTCTCGACATCCGCATTCTCTCGCCGATCGAGGCCACGAAGCTCTCGATCGACCGCATCCGCGAGGGCAAAGACACCATCTCGGTAACGGGAAACGTGCTGCGCGACTACAACACCGACCTGTTCCCGATCCTCGAGCTCGGCACGAGCGCCAAGATGCTCTCTGTCGTTCCCCTGCTCGCGGGCGGTGGCCTGTTCGAGACCGGCGCGGGCGGCTCTGCGCCCAAGCACGTACAGCAACTGGTTGAAGAGAACCACCTGCGCTGGGACTCGCTCGGTGAGTTCATGGCGCTCGCCGAGTCATTCCGCCACCTCGCGCGTGCGCGGGACAACCGGCGTGCGGCAGTGCTTGGCGAGACCCTGGATGCTGCGACAGCAACGTTCCTCAACGAGAACAAGTCGCCGTCGCGCAGGGCAGGCGAGCGCGACAACCGCGGCAGCCATTTCTGGCTCGCGCGCTACTGGGCCGAAGAGCTCGCGAAGCAGACTGACGATGCTCCGCTCGCTGAGGCGCTGCAGCCGATCGCCGAGAAGTTCGAGGCGCAGTCCGACCAGATCGAGCAGGAGCTCATTGAGGTTCAGGGCTCGCCGGTTGAGCTGGGCGGCTACTACCGCCCCGACGAGGCGAAGGCGGATGCCGTCATGCGACCGTCGGCGACGCTCAACAGCATCCTGAACACGCTGCACGACTGATCGTCAGCGCAACGCACAGCGGCGGCCCTCCTCGGAGGGCCGCCGTTGCGCTCCTTCAGGGCAATTATCGAATTCGGTGGTTTTCAGCCGTTCAGAGCAGCGTCCTTCGGCAATAGCCTGGGTCGAGGGGGAGTATCCGCCGGGTCAACGTCCGCGGCCGACCGTCTTCCAAAGGATCACCATAGCCACGATCACGATGACCACGCTGACGCCGACGATCGCGGCCTTGATGAGCATGTCGGCGATGAGGTGCTCGACAAGGCCTGTGCGAACCGACATGACCGTGCGAATGGTCATCGGTCGTGTTCGTTGTGCTTGTCGTCGTGGCGCTCGAGCGCGGACGCGAGCGACGAGAGCCCAGACGAGACGATATCGCTACGACCGTGGCTGCGGCGCGAGCGATACTCGGCGGCTTTGCGCGCGAGCGGGGCGACGCGGCGCGAAGCGTCTCCCAGCCTGCCGCGCCTGCGCAGCCACAGTGCAATCGCGAACAGACCGACCATGATCGCGACAACGACAGCAGCGATGATCCCAAAGCGAATGAGCAGCACATTCAGGACCGTCTCGAGCCCGTGGTGATCTTTTATTGGCAACAGCATGCTAAATAAAATAGCACATGTCTGCTAAAAAAGATGCATGCCCAAGATCGTGGATGCTAGCGCTCGACGTGACGCCATCGCCGAAGCCGTTCTCGCCGTCATCGCCCACGGGGGACTGCGTGCCGCGACACTCGCGTCCATCGCCTCAGAGTCGGGGCTCGCCGTTGGATCTGTGCGCCACTACTTCGCCGGGCACAACGAGCTGTTGCGGTTCGCTGCTGAAACGCTTGTCGATCGCACGACGGCACGGCTTGAATCGCATCTCGGCGCGCTCGGTACCGCCGATTCCGCAGAAGCGCGCACGACTGCGGCCGTCGACATGCTCTGCGAGGTTCTGCCGCTCGACGAGACCCGAGAGACCGAGGCGGTCGTGTGGCTCGAGTTCGCCGTCGCCGCACGAACTCGTGCCGACACGGCGCACCCGATCGGCCTGCTGCATGACGGACTCCGAACTCTCGTCGGCCGAATGATCACATCGGGACTGCAATCGGGGAGGCTTCGCCACGACCTCGACGCCAACGTGGAAATCGCCCGTCTTCACGCGCTCGTCGATGGCCTGCTACTCCACGGCGTTCTGGCGTCTGACCCCGATTTCAGTGTGCTGAGCCGCCGTATCGTTGAAACGCACCTGAGGGGTCTCGTCGCACAGTAGCGTTGCATTCCTCAGTCGATGAGTCCGGATGCTGCAAGGCGACGCACGACCTCGGCCCCCGCGGGCGGGCACCGGTGCAGCTCCGCGGAGCTGATCCAATGCAGGGCGCTGACCTCCGCTGCCGGCTGCGGCTCAGCATCCGGAATTCCCGCAAACAGCGTCATGCGCACCATGCGCCCCTCGGGCTCGCCGTGAGCCTGCGTCACGACCGTGAAGAGTTCACGGACGGTGTCCGAGATGAGCCCGACCGAGATCTCTTCGCGCGACTCACGCTGCGCTGCCTCGAGCAGTGTCTCACCGGCATCCACCTTGCCGCCGGGCATGAACACGACGTCGCGACCGCGGGCGGTCACCATGAGCACGCGCCGATCTCGAATGATCGCGACAGCCGAGACGATGATGTCGGGGAGTGTTTGAGAGGATGCTGCGTCAATACTCACCCGACCAGTCTGCACCTCCGGCAGATGTGAAGAGACCAGGGCCAGTCGATAGACTGAAGTCTGCCGCGCAATCCGGCAGTTCTCGCATTACAACCCACTCAGGAGCCATCGTGGCCGCTTCCAGCAGACTCGACGCCGTCATCGCCCTCGCCCGCCACCGCGGGTTCGTGTTTCAAGCGGGTGAGATCTACGGCGGGTCGCGGTCGGCATGGGATTACGGGCCCCTCGGTGTCGAGCTGAAAGAGAACATCAAGCGACAGTGGTGGCAGCACTTCGTGCGCGGGCGCGACGACATGGTCGGACTCGACTCGTCGGTGATCCTGCCGAAGGCCGTGTGGGAGGCCTCGGGCCACGTCGCCACCTTCACCGACCCCCTCGTCGAGTGTCAGCAGTGCCACAAGCGGCACCGCCAAGACCACCTCATCGAGGGCTTCGAGAAGAAGAAGGGTCGCGCACCGCGCGATGGCATGAGCGAAATCGCATGCCCCGACTGCGGAACCAAGGGCCGCTGGACCGAGCCGCAGATGTTCTCGGGCCTCGTCAAGACGTTTCTCGGCCCCGTCGACTCGGCAGCAGGCCTGAACTACCTGCGACCAGAGACTGCGCAGGGCATCTTCGTCAACTTCAACAACGTGCTCACGGCCTCGCGCAAGAAGCCGCCGTTCGGCATCGGCCAGATCGGCAAGGCGTTCCGCAACGAGATCACGCCCGGAAACTTCATCTTCCGCACTCGGGAGTTCGAGCAGATGGAGATCGAGTTCTTCACGGCCCCCGAAGACGCGGGCGAGTGGTTCCAGACGTGGGTAGACACCTGCTGGAACTGGTTCATCGACTTAGGGCTCAACCCCGACAACATGCGCCAGTTCGATGTTCCCGAAGACGAGCGCGCCCACTACTCCGCGGGGACGATCGACTTCGAGTACCGTTTCGGTTTCACGGGCAGTGAGTGGGGTGAGCTCATGGGCGTCGCGAACCGCACCGATTTCGACCTCAAGTCCCATTCGGATGCGTCGGGCACCGAGCTCAGCTACTTCAACCAGGCGTCCGGTGAGCGCTACATTCCGTACGTGATTGAGCCCTCGTTCGGTTTGACGCGCTCGATGATGGCGTTCCTCGTCGACGCGTACACCGAAGACGAAGCGCCCAATACCAAGGGCGGCGTCGACAAGCGCACGGTGCTGAAGCTCGACCCACGGCTCGCCCCGGTCAAGGCGGCCGTGCTGCCGCTCAGCCGCAACGAGAAGCTCTCTCCGCTTGCGCGTGAGGTGGGCGACTCGCTGCGCCAGCAGTGGAACGTGGACTTCGATGATGCCGGCGCAATCGGTCGCCGATACCGCCGGCAGGACGAGATCGGCACGCCGTTCTGCATCACCGTCGACTTCGACTCGCTCGACGACCGGGCGGTGACGGTGCGCGACCGCGACACCATGTCGCAGGAGCGCGTGTCGCTCGACCGCTTGTCCGGCTATCTTGCCGAGAGGCTCAAGGGCGCATAACCGCACGCGCGAGCATGGGGAGTTCTCCCTGTTGACGCGTCGAACGCCCGTAGGCCACTCTTGAATCACAAGACGTCTGTGTGCGCCACGTCTAGTCGGATGCTGGTGCAGCGCACACGTGAGAAAGGAACCCACGAATGTCTCAGACACCTCCTCCTCCCGCACCGAACCCCTACCAGGGAGCGCCTGCACCTCAGGAAAAGTACAACGTCATGGCGATCGTCGGGTTCATCCTGGCGTTCATCGTCAACATCGTTGGCGCGATCCTCAGCTTCGTTGCGCTGTCGCAGATCAAGAAGACGGGCGAGAAGGGTCGCGGGCTCGCGATCGCTGGTGTGATCATCGGGCTTGCGTCCCTCGTCATCACGATTATCTACATCATCATCGTTGTAGCGTTTCTCGGTTCTGTGGCAACGCAGATGGACACCTACTCGTACTGATCGAGAGCGAAAAAGTTCGGGCCCCGCTTCGGCGGGGCCCGAACTTGTTAAGTCAGGGGGCTACGAGGCGGCTTCGTCATCTGCGGCGCGCTGCGCGGCAGCATCCGCGTCGGTCTCGACCTCGATGTCGAACAGAACGCCGAGCGCATCGATGTAGCGGTCGTGCTCGCCGTCGCGAGCGAAGTCACGGGCGCGAGTCGTCGGCTTGTGCAGCAGCCGGCCCATCATGTGACGAAGAGCAGCCGCGGCAACGCCATCGGGGTCGGTGCGCTGGACCCGGGCGATCTCTTCATCGAGAACGCGGTGCGCATTGCGCCGCAGTGCGACGACGGCGGGAGTCAGCGACTCTTCGGCAGCGCTGCGAGCGAAGTTGCGCGCGGCCGTCGTGACAATCGCCCGAGCAGTGTCGGTGGCCTGCAGCTCTTCGAGCGGGGCGTGGATGCGGATGGTCTCGAGGTCGAGCAGCTCGACGCCGTACACGCCGCCCACATCCGGATTAACGTTGCGCGGAAGGCCGAGGTCGATCACCAGCTGGTAGGCGTCGTGGTTGACGGGGCACCCGGGGGTCTCGTCGCGGTGCAGGGCGTCGTGCACGTGCGCCTTCGTGTGCGACAGGGCAAAGTCGATGCGCGCGCGCTGCAGCAGCTCGGCATCGAGAACGTAGCCCTCGGTCACCGTGCACGTGACGACGACGTCGCTTGACGCGATGGCAGTGTGCAGCTCATCGGGCTCGACAAGGGCTATGCCGTGGTTCGCGGCGAACTTCGCGCCGCGGCCGGACGGCGAGAACACGCGCACGTCGGTGACGCCGCGATCGCGCAGTGCCGCAAGGCTCGCTCCCGCATACGCGCCTGTCCCCACGAGAAGCACCCGCGCTGCCGCCCAGTCGGCGACACGGCTCGACGCGAGTTCGAGCCCGAGGCGAACGATCGATCGTCCGGCGCGTCCGAGCGGTGTGCGGTTCTTCACTCCGCGTGACGTCTTCGACGCGTGCTGAAAGAGCCGCTCAAGATCAGATGTCGTGGTGCCCGCAGCTCGGGCCCGCTCGAGCGAGCGGCGCACCTGCCCGGCGATCTCGCCCTCGCCGACGACGACCGACTCGAGACCGGAGGCCACGGAGAAGAGGTGCTCGGCGGTGCCGTGCTCGGTTGTGACGTGCCACGTTGACGACAGCGTCTCTGCGGGAAGGTCACACTCGTCGGCGACTGCGCTCGTCGCCTCGCGCAGGGCGTGCGCGACAGCATCCGGCCTTTGGTCATCGACATCGACATACAGCTCGAAGCGATTGCAGGTCGAGACGAGGATGCCGCCTTTGACGACGTCGGAGCTCTCGGTGACGCGCGAGACGACAGCGTTCGCGTCGGCCTGCGAAGACAGGTGTTCCAGCAGATCGAAGGACGCGTTCTTGTGACTCGCCGTCAGACTCATGAGCACGTGCTCCATGGTAACCCGTACATCCTGTGCAAATGTTCTATGCCGTGTAGAAGAACGCAGATGGCAGGGGACTTTGAGAGAATGAGCGAGTGCATCTCGATTCCGGCCACCCGCTCGCGGCGGGCCTCACACACGATTCTCGACTGATCCGCGCCTACCGCGGGGACCGGCCAGACACGACGCCCGTCTGGTTCATGCGCCAGGCGGGCCGATCGCTGCCCGAATACCGCGAACTGCGCGCGGGGACGGCGATGCTCGACGCATGCCTCAATCCGCAGATGGCGAGCGAGATCACGCTGCAGCCGGTGCGCAGGCACAAGGTCGACGCCGCGGTGTTCTTCTCGGACATCGTCGTTCCTCTCAAGCTCGTTGGCGTCGACGTCGAGATCGTTCCGGGCAAGGGGCCCGTCATGCAGACGCCCGTGCGCACGAATGACGAACTCGACGCCTTGGTGTCGCTTGATCCCGCGGTGCTCGACGAGGCACTCGCGCCCGTCGCGGAGGCCGTGCGGCTCACGGTCGCGGAGCTCGAGAACGTTGCCGGCACCGCCGGACCGACCCCGCTCGTGGGTTTCGCCGGCGCGCCCTTCACACTCGCGGCCTACCTGGTCGAGGGCGGCCCGAGCAAGGACCACATGCGCGCCCGCGCCCTCATGCACAGCGACCCGCACGCCTGGTCGCGCCTCATGGCCTGGTGCGCCGACGTGACGGGACGCTTCCTGCGCGCTCAAGTGCTCGCGGGGGCGTCGGCGGCTCAGCTGTTCGACTCGTGGGCGGGCAGCCTCTCGCTCACCGATTACAGCGAGAGCGTCGCGCCAGCATCCGCTCGCACGCTCGAGTATGTGCACGACATCGAATACGCGCGCGGCGGCGAGTCGCACAGCGTACCGATCGTTCATTTCGGCGTCGGAACGGGCGAACTGCTCACCGTCATGCACGAGGTGGGCGCCGATACTGTCGGCATCGATTACAAGACGCCGCTCGACGTCGCCTCACAGCGGCTCGGCGGTGACGTGCCGTTGCAGGGGAACGTCGACCCGTCAATGCTGTTCGCGCCGTGGAACGTGCTTGAGCAGCACGTCGTCGAGGTGCTGCTCCGCGGGGAATCGGCGCCCGCTCACGTGCTGAACCTGGGGCACGGCGTGCCTCCGGATGCGGACCCCGAGGTTCTGACGCGACTCGTCGAGCTGGTGCACGGCCGATGATGGACGGTGTTCCGAGCGATCGTCGCGTCACCGTCGTCGGCGGTGGCATCGCCGGCCTCGTCGCCGCGTACGAGTGCGCGCGAATCGGCGTGAGTGTCACGCTGCTCGAAGCTGACGCGCGAGTCGGCGGCTGCATCCGCACCGAGCAGATCGCGGGCGTCGACGTCGACACGGGTGCCGAGAGCTTCGCGACCCGCGGTGGAACGGTCCGCGATCTCATCGACGAGCTGGGGCTGGCGGATGCGGTTGTCGCCCCGTCGCCCGAGGGTGCGTGGCTCGCGTTCGGCGACGATGCAGCCCCGCTGCCTAAGGCCGGGCTTCTCGGCATCCCCTCGAATCCCCTCGCCGACGACGTGAGGCGCATCATCGGGTGGTCCGGCGCCGTGCGTGCCTACGTCGATCGCATCAAGCCCGTGCTGACGATCGGCACCGAGCGCAATTTGGGTGCCCTCGTCGAGAAGCGCATGGGCCGGGCTGTGCTCGAGAACCTCGTCGCTCCCGTGACGAACGGCGTCTACTCGGCCGACCCGGCGCAGCTCGACGTCGCGCGAGCCGCGCCCGGACTCAACAACGCGCTCACCGTTGCTGGTTCGCTTTCGGGTGCCGTGGCGACCCTGCGCGACAACGCACCGGCGGGTTCTGCGGTCGGCGGATTCGCCGGCGGAATGCGCGTGCTCGTCGACGCGCTTCTTGCGACTCTTGCCAATTACGAGGTGCGCGTGCTCACCTCGACGCGGGCGACGCGACTGGAGCACCTCGGCGACGAGCAGTGGCGCGTTCACGCAGAGACGCCCTCGGAGTCCGAGGCAGACTCTGACGCAGAGGCCGAGGCGCTCGTGCTCGAGTCGGAGGCCGTTATCGTCGCGACTCCAGAGGGCGTGGCGACCGAGCTGCTTCACGACGTTGTTCCCGAGATCGCGGTGCCCGCCGCCGCAGAGGCTCCCGTCGTCGACATCGTGACTCTCGCGATTGACAATGCTGCGCTTGACGCCCGCCCGCGCGGCACCGGCGTTCTCACCGCTGCGTCAGCTGGCAGAACCGCCAAGGCGCTCACACACAGCAGCGCCAAATGGCCGTGGCTTGCCGCCGAGATCGACGTTCCCCATCGCCACATCGTGCGCGTGTCTTTCGGGCGAGCGGGGGAGCGAAGCCCTCTCGACGGCCTCGACGACGAGCAGATCGCCGAGCTTGCGCGCTCAGAGGCGACCGCCATGCTCGGCGTGAACATCGCCGCAGACGACGTTGTCGAGACGCTGCGCACGCGGTGGCAATCGACGCTTCCGCGCGCGTTCGCGGGTCAGAAGGAGCGCGCCAGCGGCGTCCGCGACGCCGTCACGGACATTCCGGGACTCGATATCACGGGGGCATGGCTGAGTGGCACGGGTCTGGCGTCAGTGATTCCGGATGCTGCGTCCGCCGCAGGGCGGGTGCGCAGACGCATCATCTCCGAGGTGCTCGACGGCGAGTGACGGCGTCCGTTTATGCCTGGCAGGGAATAGGAATTTTCGCAAGCCTTCGTGCCAGCGCTCTGAGGGCGTTACGCTGGAGACATTCGCGACGCGACGACAGGGAGGCGACATGAAGGGGAAAGTACTGTTCGTGGCCGGTCTGGCGACCGGTTATGTGCTGGGAACCCGAGCCGGACGCAAGCGTTATGAGCAGATCAAGTCTGGGTGGGAGAAGATCTGGAACACCGAACCTGTGCAGAAGCAGGTGGCCAAAGTCGAGGGTTTCGCAAAGGCTCGCGTCTCTGAGGTTCCGAAGGTGCTGGCCTCGGGTGCCAAGAAGGTCGTGACGACGCTCGCGTCGGATGCGACTCCCGGCGAGAAGCTCGATTCCACCATCTCGGCTGCGAAGACGACGGCGGACGAGCTTGACGATGTGAGCGAGCGCGGTGCGGCGTCTGGTGACGCGTCATCATCGACGAAGCGCACCAAGTAAGCGGGTTCGACGATGACTGACCGCAGCAACGAATCTCTCATTTCGCTCGTGCGCTCCCTGCCGGGGCTGATCACCGACCTCATCAAGGCCGAGATCGAGCAGGCGAAGACCAAAGCCATTCACATGGGCAAGTACGCCGGAATCGGCGCAGGGTTCTTCGTCGGTGCGCTCATCTTCATCTATTTCGCGATCGGCGTGCTTGTCGCCGTGGGGATCCTCGCACTCGCGCTCGTGCTCCCCGCGTGGCTTGCCGCGCTCATCGTGTTCGTCGTCTTTGTGCTCATCGCCGTGGTTCTGGCGCTCGTCGGTCTGTCGTTCTTCAAGAAGATCGGTCAAGATCCGAACCCCGTCGAGAGCGTGAAGCAAGACGTCGACGCGCTGAAGGGAATGGGCTCCTATGACCGCTGAGAAGCTGCCGACAACGGCCGAAGCGCGTGCCGATCTCGCGGCGACGCTCGATGCCATCGAAGACAAGCTCAACGTTCCGAAGCAGGCGAAAGCCACGTATGAGAGGCTGCGCGAGCAGAATCCCGCCGCGCTCGTCGCCGGTGCTGCAGGAGTGGCGACCGCTGTCGGGCTCGGGGTGTGGGCTGTCGTTCGCGCCGTCATCAAATAGGCTGACGCCGGTCTTTGCGCCTGGCGCTCGCCCGGTCGTCAGCCATTTTGCTCTGCGCAGGGTCGTGAGCGATCATGGAGAGCATGACTGCACCTGCCTCTCAGAAGGCATCGTCGAACCCCCACGACGCCTCCACTTCAGCGCAGGAAGACCTCCCTCTCAGCGGTTTCACTCTTTGGGCTGTCTTCCGGCGAAACCCCGACTCACCCGTGACCGTTACCGATGGTTCGGCGTCAGAACTCGATGACGCCGTCGCCACAGCGGCCGATCTCGGAGTCACCATCCGCGGCTTCTACGACGTCTCAGGGTTCAAGGCCGACGCCGACCTCATGGTCTGGCTGCACGGCGACCGCGCCGAAGACATCCAGGCGGCGCTTCGCGTGCTGCGGCGCACCGGGCTCATCGCCCCGCTCCTGCCCACGTGGAACGCCATGGCCTGCCACCGCGACGCCGAGTTCAACAAGCGGCACGTTCCCGGCTTTCTCAAGGGGCTCGCGCCCAAGGACTGGATCGTCGTCTATCCGTTCGTGCGCAGCTACGACTGGTATCTGCTGCCCGACGAGGACCGGTCGAAGATGCTGGCGGATCACGGGCGCAAGGGCGCCGCTTTCCGCGGCGCCATCGCCAACACGGTTGCGGCATTCGCGCTCGGCGACTACGAATGGGTGCTGCCGATCGAGTCAGACGAACTCACCGAGCTCGTCGACATGATGCGCGAACTGCGCTACACACAGGCACGAATGCACGTGCGTGAAGAGGTGCCTTTCTACACGGGGCGCCGCATTGAGACATCTGAGATCGCGGAGGTTCTGTCGTGAGCTACGACGCTATTCTGCTCGCCAGCTTCGGCGGCCCCGAGGGACAAGACGACGTCATTCCGTTCCTCAAGAACGTCACGCGGGGAAAGGGAATCCCCGAAGAGCGCCTCGAGGAGGTCGCCGTTCACTACCGCCACCACGGCGGGGTCTCGCCCATCAACCAGCAGAACCGCGAGCTCAAGGTCGCGCTTGAGGCCGAACTGGCCACGCGCGGGATCGACTTGCCCGTGTACTGGGGCAACCGCAACTGGGACCCGTACTTCACCGACGCCCTCCGCGAACTGCACGCCGACGGCAAGCGCGACGTGCTGGTCATCGTGACGAGCGCCTACACCTCGTACTCCGGCGTCAAGCAGTACCACGAAGACTTCGAGCGCGCCCTCGATGAGACCGGATTGCGCGACGAGGTCCGCCTCAGCCGCATCCGTGAATTCTTCGACCACCCCGGTTTCGTGGCCCCGTTCGTCGAAGGTGTGCGTTCGGTCCTTGATGATTTGGCGGATGCTGCGAACACGCACGTCATGTTCGTGACGCACTCGATCCCGACTGCCGCCGCAACAGAATCGGGGCCCGAGTACGGTGAGGGCGGGGCGTACGAGGCTCAGCATCTCGCCGTCGCTGAGGCCATCATGCGCGGCGTCGGAAGCGCCGCGCCGCACAGCCTCGTCTACCAGTCGCGGTCGGGCAACCCGGCGACGCCGTGGCTCGAGCCCGACATTAACGACGCCATCGAGCAGCTCGACGGCGTTGACGGTCTCGTCATCGTGCCGATCGGTTTCGTGAGCGACCACATGGAGGTCATCTGGGACCTCGACAACGAAGCCATGGAGACCGCGACCGCGAAGGGCATTCGTGCGATTCGGGTGCCCACGCCCGGCATCCACCCGGCGTACGTGACGGGACTCGTCGACCTGCTTCTCGAGCGCATCAACGACGTTCCCGACTCCGAGCGCCCGCACGAAACCGCGTTGGGACCGTGGCCCGACCACCCCTCGCAAGGTGCCGCGCTCACATCGGCGGTGACAAACACACGATGACGAGCCTGCTGGTCGGCACTCGCGGAAGCGCGCTGGCGACGGCTCAGGCCGGTGGCGTCGCGAGGCGTCTCGGTGCCGCGGTTGGCGTGGAGGCGGAGCTCGTGCGCGTCACCACGCACGGCGACGTGTCGCGTGCGTCGCTCTCGAGCCTCGGCGGAACGGGAGTGTTCGCCGCCGCGCTGCGGGAGGCGCTGCTCGACAACGAGTGCGATGTCGTCGTGCACTCGATGAAGGACCTTCCGACAGCATCCCACCCCGGTCTCGCCGTCGGCGCTGTTCCCGAGCGCGAAGACGCCCGCGACGCGCTGTGCGCCCGCGACGGGCTGACGCTCGCGCAGCTTCCCGAGGGCGCCCGCGTTGGCACAGGCTCCCCGCGCCGCATTGCCCAGCTCAAGCACCGTCGTCCCGATCTCGAGGTCGTGGACATCCGCGGGAACGTGGGAACCCGCCTTGGCTTTGTGGACTCCGGAGAGCTCGACGCGGTGGTGCTCGCGGCCGCAGGGCTCGCTCGACTCGAGCTCACCGAACGCGTGACCGAATACTTCGACCTCGTGGACTGGCCCACCGCTCCGGCACAGGGGGTGCTCGCCGTCGAGGTGCGCTCGGGGGATCTCGAGACGCTGGAGGCCGACGCACCGCTGCATCGTGCGCTTGAGGCAGTGCACGATATCGATGCCGACGCTGTCGCCAGCGCAGAACGCGGCGTTCTCGCCCGTCTCGAAGCCGGCTGCGCGGCTCCCGTCGGCGCGCACGCCGTCATTTCAGGCGACGACCTCGTCGTCACAGCGCGTGTGTACGCGCTTGACGGATCTGACATGCGCACGCACAGCATCACCGTCGGCATCGGCGATGTTCGACCGCGTGAGCATGCACCGGGCTCGGCCACTGCTTCTGATCGCGCCCGCGCGCTTCGCGAGCGCGCGGCACGCGCGGGAGCAGATTTGGCCGATGCTCTCCTAGCCGCTGGAGCGGCTGACATCGCACCGTTGAGGGAATCATGACTACAGCTCCGATCAAGCCACTGAAGGGTTGGCGTGTTCTGGTGCCGCGAGGCGGCCCCTGGGGAGATGATGTCGCGGCAGAGCTCCGCGAGCGAGGTGCTACCCCCGTCATCGCCCCCATGATCAACTTCGCCGCCACCTCCGAGCCCGAGACGCTCAGCACTGCGCTCGACGACCTCGCCGCCGGAGCGTTCGACTGGCTCACGGTCACGAGCGCCACGACCGTCGACGTGCTCTACAGCCAGCGCGTCAAGGTGCCGTCGACGACGAAGATCGCGGCCGTGGGCGAGACCACGGCGGCCGCTCTTCAGGCGGTCGGGTACCACGTCGATCTGCTTCCCGAGAAAGACAACTCGGCAAAGGGCATGGTGGCGCAGCTCACGGCGCTTGAATCCGAGCCGAAGAAGTTTCTCTCGTTGCGCTCCGAGATCGCCAAACCGGTGCTCTCGAAGGGCCTCATGGATGCCGGGCACGACGTCCGCTCGGTCATCGCGTACCGCACCGTTGGCGAGCCCGTCACTCCCAAGGTGCTCGAGGATGTCGCGAGCGGGCGCACGAACGCGATCCTCGTGACCTCGGGCTCCGTTGCGGAGCAGGTCGTCGAGCAGTTCAGTCCGCTGCCGCCCACGACGCTCATTGCCGCGATCGGTCCGAGAACGGCGAAGGATGCCGAGCAGGCTGGCCTCACGGTGCACATCGTGTCGCCGCGGCAGACCGTCGAAGCGCTGCTCGACAGCGTCGTGCGCGTCGTCGAGTCGGGCGGGCTCGACGAGGCCGTGCGGTCGTCGAAGCAGAGCGAAGCCATCACGTCGGCGATCCGCATCGTCGACGAGCGCAACGCCAAATAGCGGCTCGCCGCCGATCGAATGGAGAACACGTGACGCCTCCGCGCATCCGTCCTCGCCGTCTTCGCACAACTCCTGCGATGCGGCGTCTCGTCGCCGAGACCCGGCTGCATCCCGCCGATCTCGTGCTGCCGATGTTCGTGCGCGAAGATGCGTCGGAGCCGGTTCCCATCGGCTCGATGCCCGGCGTCGTCCAGCACTCCATGGAGTCCCTCGCGCGCGCGGCTGACGAGGCTGCGCACGCCGGCATCGGCGGGGTCATGCTCTTCGGCATCCCGAGCGTGCGCGACGCGACAGGATCGCAGGCGACTGACCCCGACGGCATCCTGAACCGCGCCACCGAGCGACTGCAGCGTGAGGTGGGCGACGCCCTCGTCGTGCAGACCGACCTGTGCCTCGACGAGTTCACCGACCACGGGCACTGCGGCGTTCTCGACGCCGCCGGGCACGTCGACAACGACACGACGCTCGAGCGATACGCCGACATGGCGGTCGCCCAGGCGAACGCCGGGTCGAGCATTCTCGGCCTCAGCGGCATGATGGACGGCCAAGTCGCCGTCGTGCGCGATGCCCTCGATACCGCAGGCCACACCGACACGGCAGTGCTTGCCTACGCCGCCAAGTACTCGTCTGCGTTCTACGGGCCCTTCCGCGAAGCCGTCGACTCGCAGCTGCAGGGCGATCGCCGCACCTACCAGCAAGACCCCGCCAACCGCCGCGAGGGCCTGCGCGAGGCCACGCTCGACCTCGCCGAGGGCGCGGACATCGTCATGGTGAAGCCCGCCATGAGCTACCTCGACGTGCTCAGCGACGTTGCCGAGATCAGCGACGTCCCCGTGTGGGCCTACCAGATCTCTGGGGAGTACGCCATGATCGAAGCCGCGGCGTCGCAGGGATGGATCGATCGTCGCGCCAGCATCCTCGAGTCTGTTCTCGGCATTCGCCGCGCAGGCGCCGACACCGTACTCACCTACTGGGCAACAGAGATCGCAGGGTGGATCAAGTGAACAACGAGCTCTTCGAGCGGGCAAAGCGGGCGATTCCCGGCGGCGTGAACTCGCCGGTTCGCGCGTACGGATCCGTCGGCGGAACTCCCCGCTTTCTCGTGCGCGCCGAGGGGCCGTACGTCTACGACGCCGAGGGCAGCGAGTTCGTCGATCTCGTCGCCTCGTGGGGGCCGGCGATTCTGGGCCACGCCCACCCAGCGGTCGTGAAGGCGGTGCAGGATGCCGCGGCGCTCGGCCTCTCGTTCGGCGCCTCGACTCCGAGCGAGACCGAGCTTGCCGAGCTCGTCGAATCACGCGTGGCCGGCGCAGGGGCGAACGGAGAAACGGTTCACCCGATCGAGCAGCTCCGTCTCGTGTCGACCGGAACCGAAGCCACGATGAGCGCGATTCGCCTTGCGCGGGGCTACACGGGCCGCGATCTTCTCATCAAGTTCGCCGGGCACTATCACGGCCATTCCGACGGCCTGCTGGCTGCCGCCGGGTCCGGAGTTGCGACCATGGCGCTGCCCGGCTCGGCCGGCGTTCCCGCGCCGATCGCTGCGCAGACGCTCGTGCTGCCGTACAACGACATCGACGCCGTGCGCGCAGCGGTCGCTGAGCACGGTGATCGCATCGCCGCGATCATTGTCGAGGCAGCATCCGCCAACATGGGTGTGCTTGCGCCGAAGCCCGGCTTCAACGCCGCGCTCGCCGACATCGCTCACGAAAATGGATCGCTGCTCATTCTCGACGAAGTGCTGACCGGATTCCGCGTGACAGCGGCAGGCTACTGGGGGCTGAGCACGGGCGAAGGGCCGGCGTACCAGCCAGACCTGTTCACGTTCGGCAAGGTCATTGGGGGAGGGATGCCGGTTGCCGCGCTCGGCGGCCGCGCCGACGTCATGGAGCATCTCGCGCCGACGGGTCCCGTGTATCAGGCGGGAACGCTCTCAGGGAATCCCGTCGCGATGGCCGCCGGAATCGCCACGCTCGAGCACGCGACGCCCGAGGTCTACGCGCACCTCGACAGCACAGCAGACACGCTCGCGCAGGCCGTCTCCGAGGCACTTGCGCGGGAGGGCGTCGCCCACCAGGTGCAGCGTGCGGGCAACCTGTTCAGCTTTGCGTTCACCGAGACGCCTCCCGTCGACTACGCCGACATGCAGGCGCAGCAGACGTGGCGCTACCCGCCGTTCTTCCACGCGATGCTCGACGCGGGCGTCGCACTGCCTCCGAGCGTGTTCGAGGCATGGTTCGTCACTGCCGCGCACGACGAGCGCGCAGTGAGCCGCATCATTGACGCGCTTCCCACGGCTGCGCGTGCCGCAGCATCCGCTTCGGCCCCATGATCGCCGGCACGATCGTCGCGCTCGGCGGCGGAGGATTCTCGGTGGCGCCCGACAGGCCGTCGCTGATCGACGATTACATTCTCGGACTGACGGATGCTGCCACGCCACGCGTCTGCTTTGTGCCGACCGCGAGCGGAGACGCCGACAGCTACGGCCGGCGCTTTGAAGACGCGTTCGACGGCCGCGCTGAAACGCGTGTGCTGTCGCTCTTCGGTCAGGACCCGTGGGGGTACACCGACCCGCGCGTTCTTCTCGACCAGGACGTGATCTATGTCGGCGGCGGATCGACGGCGAACCTGCTCGCCGTGTGGCGACTGCACGGTCTCCCCGAAATTCTGCGCGAGGCCGCCGCGAACGGCACGGTGCTGGCGGGAATCAGCGCGGGAATGAACTGCTGGTTCGAGGCGTCGTCAACCGACTCGTACGGACCGCTCGCGCCGCTTCGCGACGGGCTGGGGTTCGTCGCAGGCAGCGCATGCCCGCACTACCTCGGCGAAGAGGGACGTCGCGAGAAGTACCAGCGCTGGGTGGCGGCAGGCGAGCTGACTGACGGAATCGCGGTTGACGATCACGCCGCAGTCATGCTGCGCGATGGTGTCGTGGTCGAGGCGGTCGCCGAGCGACCAGACCGCCCCGTGTACCGCGTGCGCCGCGTTGGCGACGGCGCTGTCGAGGAGCCCCTCTCGGTTCGGGAGCTCTGAGCGCGGCTCCTGATCGCCTGTGACCAAACTGGGTGTTACCTCTTTGTGAGGTTTCACCATCCCGCTACCGGAATATACGCGGCAGACTAGATGCATGGCGTCAATTCTGCTGCACTCCGATCGACTTGAGATCAAGCTGACCGCGGCAGAGAAGATGCTTGCTCACCGCAAGGACTCCCTCGTGATTCCGCGCGACAGCATTCGCTCTGTCGCCCTCACCGACGACCCGTGGATCTGGGTGCGCGGGGTTCGCGCGCCGGGCACCGCGGTTCCGCTCACGCTCGCGGTCGGCCAGTGGAAGTTTCACGGAGGCAAGGACTTTCTCGTTCTCAAGGGAGCCCGACCGGCCGTCGTAATCGACCTCGTCGACGAGGAGTTCCGGCGCGTGCTCGTGTCGACGCGCAAGGGCGTCGAGCTGATCGCTGCGCTGCGCCTCGAAGAGCGCAAGCCCCACAAGGTGCGCATTCACCACGCGAAACCGCGAACGAAGGCCGTCGCGAGCGTTGCCGAGAAGGATGCCGAGGCAGGCGGAGACGCGAAGAAGCAGGCGACGCCCAAGAAGAAGCGGTCGGTGCCGAAGTCCGACGCCCCGAAGTCTGGCGGGCAGAAGTCTGGCGGGCAGAAGTCCAGTGGAAAGAAGCCCTCTGGGCAGAAGCCCAGCGCGCAGAAGCCTGATCCTCAGAAATCTCGACCGAAGAAGTCGGGGCCCAAGAAGTCTGGCCCGACGACGTCTGACAGCTGACGGCCGCTGAGCGTTACTGAGTCACGTCGATGACGGCGCGTCCCCGAACGGAACCCGCGAGCACCTGGTCGGCAACGGAGCGCGCGTCGGCAAGCGCGTAGACCTCTGTCATCTCGTCGAGCAGGTCGATGTCGAGATTCTGCGCGAGGCGGGTCCACGCCTCCTCGCGCAGCTCGTGCGGAGCATCCACGGAATTCACCCCGGCGAGCGTGACACCGCGCAAGATGAACGGAACGACGGTCGCCGGGAGATCGGCGCCCTGGGCGAGACCGCATGCTGTGACGATGCCGCCGTACTGCGTCTGCGCGAGTGCATTGGCGAGCGTCGTGCTGCCGACAGCATCCGCCACCGCCGTCCACCGCTGCTTCTGCAGCGGTTTTCCCGCTTCGTCGCTCAGCTCATGCCGATCCACGATGTCTGTCGCGCCGAGGTGCCGCAGGTAATCGCCCTCGCTCTCGCCTCGGCCCGTCGAGGCGACGACCTCGTAGCCGAGGTGCGCGAGAAGGGCGATCGTGACGGAGCCGACGCCGCCCGCGGCACCCGTGACGAGAATCGGACCATCGCCCGGTTCGACGCCATGCTTCTCGATGGCGAGCACGGCGAGCATTGCCGTGAACCCCGCCGTTCCAATGGCGGCGGCTTGCGTCGGGGTGAAGCGCTGCGGAACACGAACGAGCTGTTCCCCGTCAACGCGCGCCACCTCCGCGAGGCCTCCGTGTCGGCTCTCACCGAGCCCGGCGCCGTTGAGCAGAACGTGCTCTCCCGGCGTCCACAGTCCGGAGTCCGACGAGCGCACGGTTCCCACGACGTCGATGCCCGGAATGAGCGGCCACTCGCGAACGATTCCGGCGCCGCCGGTCAGGGCGAGAGCATCCTTGTAGTTGACGCTTGATGCCGCCAGGTCGACCCATGTGTCGCCTGAGCGCAGAGCGGCGGGTCCGAGATCGGTCAAGCTCGCGGTCTGCTGCGTTGTGCCCTCGGCATCCTCGTTCTTCTCGATCCACCATGCGCGAAACGTCATGCGGCCAGCCTATGCCTGCACCGCCGGTCGCCGAAAGCACTCGACTGTGCCTCAGTCGAACATGTCACCCATGTCATCGAGGAGACCACCGACGACCATGCCACCGAGAATGCCCGTGAGCATGTCGCCGCCGCCGAGGCCACCGCGTCCATACCCACCACGCCCGTAGCCACCGCGCCCATACATGCCGCGCTGCGGGCCGTAGCCGGGCATGCCGTACATTCCACCCTGCTGGATGTCGTTGTGGGCGATGCGCGCGGCCTCCGAGGCAAGATCTGCCGCACGACGCGCGTTCGCGACGGCGGTGCCGGTGTCGGACTCCGTGCGCGCGCCGTCGAGCATCCGGCGGGCTTCTGCGAGACGCGTGCGAGCGTCGGGGCCGACGGGCGCCTGGTAGTTGTCGACGATGTTCGTGGCCGCAGCGATCTGCCTCTCGGCGTCGTCGATCGCGTGCGGCAGCTGGCTGCGCATGCGCTCTTCGTCGTTGCGCTTCTGCGTGATGCGGTCCATGATCGCGTCGAGCGCTGAGTTAGCGTCGCGCAGTCGAGAGAGCGTCTCGAAGGGATCGCGCTTGCCCGTCTGCTGCGCGACGGCGTCGGTCTCGTGACGCAGACGCTCGATCGCGGGCCCCAGATCGGCGGGACGCTCCGCGACCTCGCGTGCCGCGATGATGTCGCTGCGCGAGTCCTCGATCACCGCGGCCAACGTCGATTCGGCCGACAGCGCCTCCATCTCGAAGTCGCTCACCGCACGCAGGAGTCCATCGGCGCGAGAGACGCTCTCGCGCGCCACCGTCAGCGCTTTGCTCGCGGGAATCGCGAGGCGCTCGGAGTGCTTCTCTTCGGCGATCTGCAGGCTGCGCTCGCTGAACTCGATGAGGCGCTCCGCCTGCTCGACGTTGGGCGCGACAGATCGCAGTGCAGACTCGGCATAGCGGTCGGATGCTGCGGCGAGGGCGCGCCGCGCCGGCTCGACGCGCTCGCGCACCGTCGTAATGTCGCCGCGCGCCGACGCGACAGCATCCGGAAGCCCGCGCATGGACTCACGGAGCTTCGAGACGGCCGCCGTCTGCTCACCGAGCGTTGTCTCGATGTTCGAGCAGTGTCTGACGATGCCCTGCGACATGCTTCGCCGCTCGTCTGGGGTGTCGGGCTTCTCGTCGTGCAGCAGCTGGTTGAGGCGGAACGCCTCGGTCAGGGAGCCGCGGGCGTCGGCGAGCGCACTGCGGAACTGCGAGATGACCTGCTCACCGAACTCGACAGTGATGAACCCGAGCTCGTCGTCGGCGAGGAGAATGCGCTCGTCGGCACGCACGAGCGCCTGACCCGCCTCGACCTCGAGCGCATCGATCTGCGCGCTTGCCTGCTGCCGCTCCGTGACGGCGCGCTTTCTGCGTCGCGCCCCGAGAACGAAGTAGGTGACGGCGCCGCCCACGAGCAGCACTGCGAGGATAACGACGATTTCCATAGCTCAATCCTACGTTTGGTGCACAGGCGGCAACTGGGAGCCGCTGTGCGACTCACAGCATCCGTCTATCGCGATCACGTGACGTCGCGGCGCCACGTGATGAGCCACCCGAGAACCGTCACGACGAGCGCGATGGCGAGAAGAACGAGGCCTCCGGCCCACCACTCGAGCTGCGTGTCGCTTGTGCCCATCATGCCGTAGAAGCTCGCCCCGACGAGGGCATCGCTCGCAGCGCCGGGCAGCCACTTCGTGACCTGGCCGATCCAGTCGGCGAGGGCGCCGATCGAGCGAAGAATGGGTTCGACGAACTGCGTGAAGGCGAGAACGATCACGATCGTCGCCACCTGGTTGGGGATCACCGAGCCGAGACCCACGCCGAGCATCGTCCAGATGGCCATCGCGAGAACCGATCGGCCGATCAGCGCCCACGTGTCTGAGGAGTCGAGGGCGGTGTCGATGCCGAACGCGGCAAGGGCAGCGGAGCCAGCGCCGACGGCGCACGCGAGGGCGACGACGCCGTAGCCGCCGCCGACGACGAACAGGGCGATCATTTTCGCCGACAGAACGACTCCGCGTTTGGGAGTGGCGAGAAATGTCGGCGTGAGCGTCTGATGCCGGAACTCACCCGTTGTGGCCAGAGCGCCGAGCAGTAGCGGAAAGACGTAGCCGATGCTCGTCGCCGTGCTGTAGATCGTGACCGCGAGACCGTCGGTCGGCATCTGCTCTGCGCCGGCGGATGCTCCGAGGAGGCCCTCGGATGTCGCGCCGAACACGAGGCCGAGCCCTCCCGAGAGCAAGGCGATGTAGGCCGCGAGAATGATGAGCAGAATCCACCAGATGCGCGTCGTGAACACCTTGGCGAACTCCGCCCGCGTGGCAGCGATGAGCGTACTCATGCGACATCACCTCCGCCGACGATCGACAGGAATCTCTCTTCGAGTCCCGATGACTTGCGCTGCAGCACGTGCAGCTCAACGCCCGAGACAAAGGCGGCGTGCCCGACAGCGCCGGGTTCGACGTCGCGCACGATGAATCCGGTGCGGCTCACGTCGAACGCGAAGCCGGCCGACTCGAGAGCCGCCTGAAGCGCCGCGCGATCGGGCGAGTCCACGTGCACGCGCAGCTGGTCGCCCGTGTCGAGGTCAGCGAGAGTTCCCTCGTGAACGATCTCTCCCTTCGAGATGATCACGACATCGTCGACGGTCTGCTGCACCTCGCTCAGAAGGTGCGACGAGATCAGTACGGTGCGTCCCTCTGCCGCGAGTCCCCTGAGCAGCTCGCGAATCCACTTGATGCCCTCGGGGTCGAGGCCATTCACGGGCTCGTCGAGAACCAGCACGCGGGGGTCTCCGAGCATCGCGTATGCGAGGCCGAGGCGCTGGCGCATGCCCAGCGAGTAACCGCCGACGCGCTTGTCGACGAACGGGTCGAGGCCGACGAGCGTGAGCACCTCGCGTGCGCGGGCGAGGGGCAGACCGGCGGCCCGCGCGTAGATCTCGAGGTGGTGGCGCGCAGAACGTCCCGGATGGAAGCTCGCCGCCTCGAGAGCGGCGCCGACGGTCGTGAGCGGTGTTGGCAGGTCGCGGTAGCGGGTTCCGCCGAACGTCGCGGAACCGCTCGTCGGGTTCACGAGCCCCAGGAGCGTGCGCAGGCTCGTCGTTTTTCCGGCGCCGTTCGGCCCGAGAAACCCGGTGACGCGCCCCGGCTTGACCGAGAATGAAATGTCGTTGACAGCGGCAAAGCCGCCGAAGGTCTTGGTGAGGCTGCTGAACTCGATCGTCACTCCGGGATCGCCCACGCCTTCTCCTTTCGCTGTGCTTCTCTCAGTGTGACGGAGCAGGCCGCGCCGCGCATCCCTCTGACGGCGGAGATTT
Source organism: Paramicrobacterium agarici (assembly GCF_002563955.1). NCBI lineage: Bacteria > Bacillati > Actinomycetota > Actinomycetes > Micrococcales > Microbacteriaceae > Paramicrobacterium > Paramicrobacterium agarici. Next base: position 380,400 of record NZ_PDJE01000001.1, on the reverse strand, counting down.
CCGGGCGCTCTCGCTGGCGAGCAGCATCCGGACTCGCTGACCTGTCTCTGTGAAGGCCTTGCTGTTGCGTGTGCCGCGCCGTACGGTCGAATCACACGAGAGGAGTGGACTATGAGCGACCCGGACTTCACACCAAACTTCGGCGATGATCCTTCGCTCTCGGATGCTGAGGCGAACGAGGCCGACGTCATCGAGCAGAGTCGCGACGACCTCAGCCAGACGCCCGAAGACGTCGACGAGAGAGTCACACCCCACGGGTACGGTGACGATGCCGAGACCGAGCTCGACGACGCCAATGACTATGAGTCAGCGAGCGACTACGACGAAGGAATTCCCGCGAGCGACTACGACGAGTGACGCGAGTCTTCGCCCTGATGCACGACGCAGAGGGGACCGGATGCTGCGTGCGCATCGCACACGACAAGCTGCGTTCTGCACGAGGGCTCTGTGCAGTTCTGCATGTGGCTCGTCGTCGCCCCGCAGACGGCGCACGCGCCGATGACGGCAGCGTTCTCTGAGAACTCGAGCTTCATGCGCTTGTCGAAGACGTAGAGCGAGCCCTCCCAGAGACCGTCGTCGCCGAACTGCTCTCCGTAGCGCACGATTCCGCCGTCGATCTGGTAGACCTCGCTGAACCCTCGATTGCGCATGAGACTCGAGAGCACTTCACAGCGGATGCCGCCCGTGCAGTACGTGACGACGGGCTTGTCTTTGAGGTGGTCGTATGCACCGGAGTCGAGCACGTCGACGAAGTCGCGCGTCGTATCGACGTCGGGCACCACGGCGTTCTTGAAATGCCCGATCTCGGCTTCGAAGGCGTTGCGGCCGTCGAAGAACACGACGTCGTCGCCGCGATCGGCAACGAGCTCGTTCACCTGCTGCGGGCTCAAGTGCGTGCCGCCGCCGACGACGCCCGTGGCATCGACCTTCAGCTCACCCGGTGCGCCGAATGAGACGATTTCGTCGCGCACTTTGACACTGAGTTTGGGAAAGTCGAGACTCGCCCCGCCCTCATCGAGCGCCGTGCCCTCGGACCACTTGACGTCCATGTTCTTGAAAGCGGCATACTCGCGCGTCTTGCGCAGGTAGCGCTTGACACTGTTCAGCTCGCCGCCGACCGTACCGTTGATGCCGTCTTTCGAGATGAGGATGCGGCCGCGCAGGTTCAGCGACTCGCAGAGATCGCGCTGCCACAGGCGAATCGCATCGGGGTCGCTCAGCGGTGTGAAGACGTAGTAGAGCAGGATCTTCGGAATGGCCACCGCTTGATTTTACGTGCCCGATCACGAGCGGATGCTGTCACAGCATCCGCTCTTCTGGTGACTGTCAGATGCCGACGGTCACGAGCCAGACGGCCGCTGCGCCGCACGTGAGGGCGATCACCCCCGTGAGTGTCGCGAGGATGACCAGGGGCTTTGAGGCCTTCGTGTTTTCGTTCACGGTACAAGTTCATCGTGTTGCCGTTCGCGGCACATCACGCCAAAGGATGATTCACCTCGCCCGTGGGTATGAGAGCGGCCGCTGTCACCAGGGCGAATCGGGCAACTGCTTGACATCTGCCACACGTCGATAGGCTGGGAGGATCAGACAGAACGGAGCGGTTCATGTTCGATTACGATCCCTATGCCCAGCTCGATGCAGTGCCCGAGTTCACCGTCGAAAGCGACGATCTCGACCCGGATCTGCCGCTGAAGCCACCGCAGTATGCGGCAGACGCGGGCGGTGCAGACACGTCTCCGCATCTCGCATGGTCGGGGTTTCCGCCCGAGACCAAGAGCTTCGCGGTCACCGCATACGACCCGGATGCTCCGACGGGCTCGGGGTTCTGGCACTGGGCTGTGTTCAACATTCCGGCCGATGTGACGTCGCTGCCGACGGGCGCAGGAGCGCCTGACTCGGGGATGCTGCCCGACGGCGCCGTCACGCTGCCCAACGAGCTGCGCGAGCCGTCGTTCACGGGGGCTGCTCCGCCCGAGGGAACGGGAGTGCACCGCTACTACTTCGTTGTGCACGCCGTTGACGTGCCGTCGCTCGACATCGACGCGCAGTCGACCCCTGCGGTGCTCGGCTTCAACCTGCACTTTCACACGCTTGCTCGGGCGATCTTGAAGGGCGTGGGGGAGTTCGGCGGCGCCGCCTGAGGCGCGAGGCCGACGCGGCGGCCTGTCAGGTGTGGTGTCGCGGATAAGGTGTGCTGCGCGGTGACACTTTGTCCGCAAGGGCGCACTTCTCGTGGGCGCGTTATGCCGTTTGCGGCGTCGCTCCCGCAGCATCCGTGCCGTCTGCCGGCTTGTCCGCACCCATCAGCTTGCGCAGAATGACGCGCTCGCCGAGCGTCCACGACACTGTGACGAGCAGGTAGAGCGCCGCGGCGAGCGGAACGAACGTCGCGACGATCGCCGTCATGAACGGCATGAAGCTGAGCACCTTGGTGATCTTGGTCATGTCGGGCATTTGCGGCATGCCGGGCGCCGGTTCAGGGCGCTCGGTCTGCGGCGGCATCGGCGGCATGAGGATCTTGCGAGACGCCTGCGCGACAACCGCGATGATCACGACGATGATCGCGTACATGATCGCCGACGTCACCGTGACGGTGCCCGACTGAATCTGCAGCACGAGGCTGTCGCCGAGCTCGGTGCCGAAGAACGAGTGGGTCAGCAGGTCGTTCGGTTCGCCGTTGATGGTCGGCACGAGAAACAGCCCGTACACCGCCATGAGCACGGGCATCTGCGCGAGCATCGGCAGGCAGCCCGCCATGGGCGAGACCTTCTCTTTCTGGTACAGCTCCATGGTCTTGCGCTGCAGCACTTCGGGCTTCTTCTTGTACTTCTTCTGCAGGGCCTGCAGCTGCGGCGCGAGGCGCTGCCTGTCGATCTGCGCTTTGACCTGCGATCGTCCGACGGGAATGAGGCACGCGCGCACGATGATCGTGAGCAGCATGACGGCGAGGGCGGCGCTCGCCCCGCCGACGACGGGTTCGATGAGGTCGCTCAAGAAGGTGAGCACGGTATGGGCGATGTTGATGAGCCACGCGATGGGCGCGAATTCGTAGATGTTCATGGGTCACTTTCGACGACGCGGAGGGGGAGCCGTATGACCATCGGATGCTGACGCTGCAGGCCTCGCCATGCGCAGAACCGCGGACCGCACTGGCCGGATGATGCGATGACGAACCTGGCTGCCGCACGGAGCGCCGGCGGTGCCGAACCTGCTCACTCTGGGCCGGGGCACCTCGAGAAGTGTGCCGTGCGGCAGAGCGTCGATGCGCTGCGGCTGCGTCAGGCGACGGTCGCAGTGACCAGTCCCGGTGCTCGGGGCCGTGGCTTTCCCGCAGCATCCGGTGCGCTCTGAGAGAGCATGCGCGACGTATCGCGCGGGGGAAGGATGCGGCCGACGAACGGCTCGCCCGCCGTGACGGCGATAGCGAACCTCGAGTGCGCCGTGACCACGACCGCGGTGCCGGCCAGGCCGATCGCGGCGACGAGCGCAAACTCCCACAGCGTGTGGTTGGCCGCAGAGAGCTCAAAGGCAGCGGTGATGAACCGCGTGATGAACTCGATGTATTGCAGCACTGTGACCTCGTGACCTCGGGTGGGAACGCCGTCAGAGTACCACTCGCGCGTGGGTGTCGTCTGGCAAGCTGGGCGTCGTGGATGAGACCTCTGAGCCGACGACACAGGACGCAGGGCCCAGCATCCGGACAGGCGCTGGCGGCTTCTGCACGGTGCGCGGAACGTTCTATCGTGCGGTCGACCCTGCACACAAGGGTGCTGCCCTCGCGGGTTCACGCAACCCGGGGCGCTACTCGCGCACCGGGGAGTCGACCTTGTACCTCAGTGCCTCACACGAAGGCGTTGCTGCGGCGATGATCGCACACGTCGACCACCGGGCGCCGAAGCTCGAGGTGATGGCCTTTGACGTCAAGGTAGACTCAATCGCCGATCTGCGCGACGCTGCCGCAGCGGCTCTCTTCGGCGTTGATCCTGAGGAGGCGGCAGCGCCGTGGCAGGAGGCCGTCGCAGAGGGGCGCACTCCGCCGTCCTGGCGCGTGCGCGACGCCCTCGTCGCTGCCGGGGCTCGCGGCCTCATCGACCCGTCGCGGCAAAGACCGGGGCTGTGGCATCTCACTCTCTTCGACTGGAGCGACGCGACGGTGCGTGCGCTTCAGGCGGAAAATTCATGAGGTGCGGCGCGCCCCGGCATCCGTGACCAGGGGTTTTGTGACGGGAGCCCCGAGCATGCCCTCGGATTTCCGAATAAAGCACACGCTACGGCGTGCGGCGGCGCAGCGTCAGCGAACCGACGACAATCGCGCCAACGATCCAGCACGCGATGAACAGAATGCGCAGCCAGACGTAGCCCGCGTCTTCGTCGCCCGTCGACACTGCAGTGAGCGCGTCGATCGCGTGCGACAGCGGCATCCAGTCGCCGATCACCTCGAGCACGTCGGGCAGCTGATCGCGCGGCAGAAAGATGCCTCCGAGCAGTATCTGCGGAAACACGAACACCGGCATGAACTGCACGACCTGAAACTCGGTGCGCGCGAAGGCGCTCGCGAGCAGACCGAGTGCCGTGCCGAGCAGTGCATCGGCGATGGCGACGACGAACAGCATCCACACCGACCCCTCAATCTCGAGGCCGCACACCCACGTGGCGTACGCCACGGCGACAGTGGTCTGCGCGACGGCGAGCAGCCCGAACGCGAGCGTGTAGCCGAGAATGAAGTCGCCGCGGCCGAGCGGCATCGACAGCAGCCGCTCGAGGGTGCCGCTTCGGCGTTCGCGCAGCGTGCCGATGCTCGTGACGAGGAACATCACGATAAACGGGAACAGCGCGAGCATCGCGGGGCCGATGTCGGCGAAGACGGACGTCTCGTCGAAGATCCACGCGACGAGGCCGATCAGCAGGCTCGGCACGACGAGCAGCAGCGCGATCGTGCGCGGGTCGTGCCGAATCTGCATGAGCACGCGGCCCGCCGTCGCGAGAGTGCGCATCGGGTTCATCGGGTGCCTCCCGCGTGACGCCCGCGTGGTCGGTGAGGGTCGGATGCTGCGGCACGCTGAGCTGCAGCATCCGCTCCCCTGTCGTGCGCTTCGATGATGCGCAGAAACGCGTCTTCAGCCGAGTCGGTTCCCGTGCTCTCGAGCAGCTCGGCAGGTGTCGTGTCGTCGATGATCGCTCCCTCGCGCATGAGAAGCAGCCGGTCGCAGCGCGTCGCCTCGTCCATGACGTGGCTCGAGACGAGCAGGGTGGCGCCGTCGTCGGCGAGCGAGCGGAAGATGCTCCAGAGGTCGGCGCGCAGCACCGGGTCGAGCCCGACGGTCGGTTCGTCGAGAACGAGCAGGTCGGGGGAGCCGAGCATCGCGGCCGCGAGCGAGACGCGGTTGGCTTGGCCGCCCGAGAGCGTGCGGGCGAGCTGGTCGGCCTGCGCGGTGAGGTCGGTGCGCTCGAGCACACGGTCGATATCGGATGCTGGTGCGCCCTGCACCCGCGCGAAGTAGCGCAGATTCTGGCGCACAGTGAGGTCATCGTAGATGCTGGCCTGCTGCGTCATGTAGCCGACACGGTGGCGCAGCGGGGCGGATCCCGCCGGCTCTCCGAGCACCGTAACCGTGCCGCTGCGAATGACCTGCACACCGACGATCGCGCGCATGAGCGTTGTCTTGCCGCTGCCGCTGGGCCCGAGCAGGCCGACGATCGCTCCGCGCGGCACTGTGAGGTCGAGGCCGTCGATCACCGTCGTGCGGCCACGCCGAACAGTGAGCTCGCTCACCTCGATCGCATTATTCACCATGTGATGAATTAAACGCCGGAGCGGAGCGCGGTGTCAAGAGCGAGGGGTACGGGACCGAGGATGCCGTCAGGTGAGGCCGTCGATGTGCAGCTGCAGCGCCGGCGCAATGCGCGTAATGACGTCGTCAACGGGCATGGATGCGAGGGGGTCGGCGCCGAGGACGTGGCGCATGATCAGCACGCCGGCGACCTGCGTGAGCACGAGCTCGGCGCGCAGCGCAGCCTCAGCGTGCGGCACACCGGAGTGCTCGAGCTTGTCGGCGATGGCGCTCATGAGCTCACGCAGCAGAAACTGCCGGATCAGGCCTCCGGCTGCAGAACCGCCGATCGCCGAGCGCAGAACCGTGACGCCTACCGGCTTCACCTTCGGGTTCTCCCACGCGGTAAGAACAGTACGCGCGATCGATTCTCCGAGCCTCTCGATCGGGGCCTCCAGCGCCTGACGAACAATGCGATCGGGGCGAACGGGCAGCTTGACGACGTCGGCGAACAGGGCAGCCTTCGTGTCGAAGTAGTGGTGCACGAGCGCCGAGTCGACCCCGGCACGTCGGGCGATCGCGCGAATCGACGTCGCGTCGTAGCCTTTGTCGGCGAACTCTGCGGCGGCAGCATCCGCGATTCTCGCACGCGTGTCACCGCGCAGGTTCTTGCGCGGGCGCCCTCGGCGAGGCTTGGCGGAGGCACTGTCCACGAGCATCAGCCTACGCGGCGGCTCGGGGCGCGGCGAGTTGTAGGGCGTCGACAACGCGGCCGACATCGCGGAGGCGGCATCCGTCTCACTCGCGACAAGGGGTGGAAGCACGCTCGTCCGCGGCATAGGCTCGCACCGTAACTCGACGCTTGGAGGTAGCAATGACGCTCGACGGTACATCGGCACTCGTGACGGGAGGCGCCTCAGGCCTCGGCAACGCCACCGCACGACGCCTCTCAGCGCGCGGGATCAAGGTGGTGATCGTCGACCTCGAGTCATCGAACGGGGCAGAGGCCGCCGCCGCAATCGAGGGCGAGTTCGTGGCCGCAGACGTCACGAGCCCCGAACAGATGCAGAAGGCCGTGGATGCTGCGACAGCACTCGGTCCGCTGCGCACCGTCGTCAGCTGCGCGGGCATCGCTCCGCCCGCGAAAGTGCTCGGCAAAGACGGCCCGCTCGAGCTCGACGCCTTCGCGAAGATCGTCAACGTCAACCTCATCGGAACGTTCAACGTCATACGACTCGCGGCAGCGGCCATGGCGCAGACGGACGCCAACGACGACGGCTCACGCGGCGTCATCGTGAATACAGCATCCGTCGCCGCGTTCGACGGGCAGATCGGCCAGCCCGCGTATGCCGCGTCGAAGGGCGGCGTGCACTCCATGACGCTGCCGATCGCGCGCGAACTTGCCCGCTACGGCATTCGCGTCATGACGATTGCGCCGGGAATCATGGAGACGCCCATGCTCGCGGGATTGCCGCAGCCGGCACAGGACTCGCTCGGGCAGCAGGTGCCGTTCCCGTCGCGCCTCGGGCGCCCCGCCGAGTACGCGCGGCTCGTGGAGCACATCGTCGACAACGGCTACCTCAACGGCGAGACCATTCGCCTCGACGGCGCCATTCGCATGGCGCCCAAGTAAGGAGAACGATGTCTGACAGCATCCTGTTCGAGGTCGACGGCGGAGTCGCGCACGTCACCCTCAACCGGCCGACGCGGCTCAACGCGATCAACGATGAGGCGGCGTACCGGTGGCGCGATGTTGCCGCCGAGATCGCGGAGCGCGCTGACGTCTCTGCCGTGCTGCTCGATGCCGCGGGCCCCGCGTTCTGCGCCGGCGGCGACGTGGCCGCGATGGCCGGGTTCGGCGAGGGCGGCAGCATGATCGCGACGCTCGCGCACGTGATTCATGAAGGCCATCACACGTTTGCGACCATGCCCAAGCCGATCGTCGCCGCCGTGCAGGGAGCGGTCGCGGGCGGAGGGCTCGGGTTCATGCTCACGGCGGACTACGTTGTCGCAGGCGAGGCGGCCTCGTTCGCGTCGAAATACGCCGACATCGGCCTCACTCCCGACTGCGGTGTCAGCACGCTTCTGCCCGAGGCGATTGGCACGCGCCGCGCTCTTGAGCTCACGCTCACGTCGCGCCGCCTCGGCGCCCGCGAAGCATGCGACTGGGGGCTCGTCAACGAGGTGACGACGGATGCTGCGCTCGCAGCGCGCTCTCGAGAGATCGCCGCATCGTGGGTCGACGGGGCAGCGGCGGCGTTCGGTCAGGCCAAGCGCCTCGTGCGCGCCCAGACCGTCGAGCCGCGCAGCTACCGTGAGGCGCTCAGCGATGAGGCCGCCACGATCGGCGCCGCGTTCGAGACGCCGCAGGCGACCGAGCGCATTGCGGCGTTTGCCGCCCGCTCGTCGCGTCGGCAGACAGCGTCCGCCCCTTCCGAATCCGCCATCGCTCAAGCCGAGGAGACCCCATGACCGAGACGCTCACCGGAAAGACCATTCTGATGTCGGGAGGCAGCCGCGGCATCGGCCTCGCGATCGCGCTGCGGGCCGCCCGCGACGGCGCCAACATCGCGCTGCTGGCCAAGACCGACACTCCGCACCCGAAGCTCGAGGGCACGGTGCACACGGCAGCCGAGCAGATTCGGGATGCCGGAGGGCAGGCGATCGCGGTCGTCGGCGACGTGCGCAGCGACGACGACATCGTGCGCGCCGTCACCGAGACGGTCGGCGAGTTCGGCGGCGTCGACATCGTCGTCAACAACGCGAGCGTGCTCAACCTCTCGCGCACCCTCGACCTCGAGCCGAAGCGCTACGACCTCATGCAGGATGTCAACGTGCGTGGCACCTTCATGCTGTCGCGCGCCGCGATTCCGCACCTGTGCGGGGCCGCGAACCCGCACATTCTCTCGCTGAGCCCGCCCATCAATCTCGACCCGAAGTGGCTCGGAGCGCACACGGGCTACACCCTCGCCAAGTACGGCATGAGCATCGCGACGCTCGGTCTGGCCGCCGAGTTCGCGGGTGATGGCATCGCCGCGAACACGCTGTGGCCGCGAACCACCATCAAGACGGCAGCGGTTGGAAACGTTCTGGGCGGCGAGAAGATGATCGCCCGCAGTCGCACGCCCGAGATCTACGCGGATGCTGCATATGAGGTGCTGCTCAAGCCGGCACGTGAGTACACCGGAAAGTCGCTCATCGTCGAAGACGTGCTCGCCGACGCGGGTGTGACCGATCTTGCGAAGTATTCGCCGGGTGTCGATGAGTCGGACCTGTTCCCCGACATCTTCCTGTGATGCCGTGGGCGCCTGCTTCGAGCACTGTTCATCTGACGATTTCTGCGGTTTTCGGCGCTGAGAACCGCAGAAATCGCCATATGGGTTCGCCGAGGCTCCCCGGGGCGGTCGCGAATCACAATACGGGTAGCGTGAGAGCATGAGCGACGAAGCACAGCTGCTCGCCCGCGTCGAGAACGGCGTCGGGCATCTCACACTCAACAGGCCGCGGGCGATCAATGCGCTGACGCACCGCATGATTCTCGGCATCCGCGATGCGCTCGGACATTGGCGCACCGACCCGCGCGTGCACGCTGTCGTGATTGACGGTGCGGGCGATCGCGGACTCTGCGCGGGAGGCGACATCCGTGGTCTTCGCGAGAACGTCCTGGCCGAGCGGCCCAATGACACGCGCGACTTCTGGCGCGACGAGTACACGCTGTGCGCCGTGATCGCGAACTACCCCAAACCGTACGTCGCGCTCATGGACGGCGTGACGATGGGCGGCGGCGTCGGAGTGGCGTCGCACGGCAGCATCCGTGTCGTGACCGAGCGCTCGAAGGTCGCGATGCCCGAGACGCGCATCGGACTCGCCCCGGACGTTGGGGGCACGTGGCTTCTGTCGCGCGCTCCGGGCGCAATCGGCGCATATCTCGGGCTGAACGCCGCGACGATGACGGGTGCGGATGCTGTGTGGTGCGGCTTCGCGGATCACCTCGTTCCGAGCGACAGCCTGCCCAAGCTGCGCGACGCCCTGCTCGCGGGTGACGAGCCTGCTGCGGCGGTCGCGCGATTCGCGGTCGATCCGGGGCCGGCGCCTCTCAGGGCGCAGTGGCGCTGGATCGACGATTGTTACAGCGCAGCGACGGTTCCCGAGATCGTCGAGCGTCTGCACGAGATGGAGACGGATGCTGCGACCGCAGCGGCAGCCGAGCTCGACGATCTCTGCCCGACGAGCCTCGTGACGACGCACCTGGCTATTCGGCGTGCACGCATGCGCAACGACCTTCGCGACGTGCTCGATCAGGAGTACCGCACCTCGTCGTGGCTGCTGGACCGCCCGGATCTCGTCGAGGGCATTCGTGCGCGGGTCGTCGACAAAGACAACGCTCCGCGGTGGAATCCGGCGACGATCGCCGAGGTCGACATCACCGAGGTCGAACGGGTCGTCTTGTAACGTCCTGCGCCCCTACTTCACGAGCCGAGAGAGCACGCGATCCGCGAGCACCTTTCCGCCCGTCTGGCACGTGGGGCAGTACTGAAATGTCGAGTCGGCGAAGATCACCTGACGCACGGTGTCGCCGCACACCGGGCAAGCTTCTCCCGTGCGGCCGTGCACGTGCATGCCAGACTTCTTCTCGCGCTTGAGGTCGGCCGCGGCGAGTCCGTCTGCGCGGGCAACGGCAGCTTCGAGCGTAGACCTGAGCGCGTCGTAGAGCTGCACAGCATCCTCGTGCCCCATGGCCGCAGGCTTGAATGGCGACATGCGCGCTGCGTGCAGAATCTCGTCGGAGTAGGCGTTTCCGATGCCCGCGATGAGCGATTGGTTGCGCAAAACGCCCTTGATCTGCGCCCTGCCCGCGTGCGCGAGAACCGTCTCGAACACCTCGACCGTGAACGCGTCGTCGAGAGGGTCGGGGCCGAGCCGGGCGATACCGGGAACCTCGCGAGGATCTGCGACGAACGAAATGGCGAGGCTCTTCTTTGTGCCCGCCTCGGTGATGTCGATCCCGGCCCCGGGCGCCGCCGTGTCGTCTCCCGTGAGAAGAAGTCGCGCGGCCAACGGCCCTTTGCCGCGCCGAGTGGGCGTCTTCGGCGCGCTATCGCGCCATCTGATCCAGCCGGCGCGAGCGAGGTGGATGACGATGTGATCGTCGCCGACCTGCACGTCGAGAAACTTGCCGTGACGGGTGACGTCGTCGACCGTTCGTCCGTGGATGGACGACGGCGGAATGCCGACCGTCTTCAGTGCGGACACCGCGAGAACGTCGAAGCGCTCGATTGTATGTCCGGCGAGCCGTCGCTTCAGGTCGGCGGCGAGCGCGTGTACTTCGGGCAACTCGGGCACAGAACCAGTATGGGCCCCGCCGCCGACATCCACCCCGGGTAACGGGTGTGCACCCGCGGACAACGTGAGCAGGTGCGCCGTGACAACGAGTCCGCATCCGGACACCATGTGCCCTCGACAAGCCGCGCGCCCGCCGTCTACCGTGAAACATATGGATGCCGCATCGATGATCATGGGCGCTGCCATCGCGTCCGTCGCCTGGATCGCCTTCATCCCCGCGATCCGCCGCTCGGGTTCGCGCCCGAACGGCTCAAGTCCCGCCAGCGGCGACGCGCCGACAATCGAGCCGTCATGAACGACGCCGCTGCAGCATCCGACCTCACGCCCCTGCCCGACGACTGGGAGCGTGCCCTCGTGATCATGGCGCATCCCGACGATCCCGAGTACGGCGTCGGTGCCGCGGTCGCCACGTGGACGGCCGCCGGAAAAGACGTGCGTTACGTTCTCGCAACCCGCGGCGAAGCGGGCATCGCCGGCATGCCGCCCGACGAATCCGCCCGCGTTCGCGAGGCCGAGCAGCGCAACGCCATCGCGCACGTCGGCGTGAGCGAGCTCGAGTTTCTCGGCCACGCCGACGGCACGATCGAGTACGGTCCTGCGCTGCGACGCGACATCGCTGCGGCGATCCGCCGACACCGGCCCGAGCTGGTCGTGACCATGAACTTTCACGAGACTTGGTTTCCCGGGGTGTGGAACAGCGCCGACCATCGCGCTTTCGGACTCGCCGTCATGGACGCTGTCGCCGACGCTGCAAACGAATGGATCTTCCCCGACCTCACGGCAGACGGCCTCGAGCCCTGGCCGGGCGTGCGCCACATCGCCGTGAACTCGCCGACCGGGCAGCACGCCGTCGAGGTATCCGTGGGAGTGGATGCCGCGATCGCATCGCTCGCCGAGCACGCGAAGTACCTCGCGGCGCTCAGCGACGACCCGATCGACGACCAGGCGCGCCGCCAGGTGCTGGGCGCGACGGGCGGGCCGGATGCTGCCGAGCGCTACGTACGCTTCGACCTCTACGGCTGACAGGGGGTATAGCGCAGCCCGGGGACCCGCTGTCCATTTCGCACTCGGGCGGCACCAACCTGCCTCACACCTTTGCGACTTAAGTTGGCGGCCATGGCTTCCGGACATCCTCCGTCTGACAACGTGACCGCAGCATCAACGGCCAACGGAAAGAAGCCGCACAAACGCTCGTTCTTCGGCCAGCCGCGCGAACTCGCGCACATCTTCGGCGTCGAGATGTGGGAGCGCTTCTCGTTCTACGGGATGCAGGGCATCCTCATCTACTACCTGTACTTCTCGGCAACCGAGGGCGGCCTGGGAATGTCGCAGGTCGAGGCCGCCGGCATCGTGGGGGCGTACGGTGGCGGCGTCTATCTCTCGACCGTCGTCGGAGCATGGCTCGCAGACCGCATGTTCGGCTCAGAGCGTGTGCTGTTCGCGAGCGCGATCATCATCGTGTGCGGTCACCTCGCACTCGCCCTTCTTCCGGGATTCGTCGGCGTCGGCATCGGGCTGATTCTCGTCGCCCTCGGCAGCGGAGGCCTCAAGGCGAACGCCACGAGCGTGGTGGGAACCCTGTATGCGCCAGACGACACGAGGCGGGATGCCGGATTCTCACTGTTCTACCTCGGCATCAACCTCGGCTCGTTCGTCGGTCCCATTGTCACGGGCGCCCTGCAGTCGAGCGTCGGGTTCCACATCGGCTTCGGCGCCGCGGCTGTCGGCATGGTGCTCGGGCTCATCCAGTACTCGATCGGCCGTCGCGGCCTTCCCGACAACGCGCGAGAGGTGCCGAATCCGCTGAGCGGGATGGGGCGTCTCATGTGGGGCGCGGTTGCACTTGTGGCAATCGCCGCCATCGTGGTGCTCTGCCTGGTCGGCCTGATCCGCGCCGACAACTTGCCGGGCATCGTCATCGCGGCCACCGTCGTCGCGGCCATTGCGTACTTCATCGTGCTGCTGACGAGCCGCAGCCTCGACACCACTGAGCGGCACCGCGTGTACGCGTTCATTCCGCTCTTTCTCGCCTCGAGCGCTTTCTGGTCGCTGTATCAGCAGCAGTTCACGGTGATTCCGATCTACGCCGAGCAGCGACTGAATCTCGACGTATTCGGCTGGGCGATCCCGCCGACGTGGGTTCAGTCGATCAACCCCGTGTTCATCATTCTGCTCTCGGGAGCCTTCGCGGCGCTGTGGACGAAGTGGGGCGAGCGCCAGCCGTCAACGCCCGTGAAGTTCGGGCTCGGCACGGCCGGTGTCGGCGTCGCCTTTCTGATCTTCCTCATCTGGTCGGGCGGTCAGGGCGCGACGACGCCGCTGCTGGCCATCGTGCTCATTCTCTTCACCTTCACGATCGCCGAACTGCTGCTGTCACCTGTCGGCCTCTCGGTGTCGACGAAGCTCGCCCCGCGCTCGATGCGTGCGCAGATGGTGGCGCTGTTCTTCCTCTCGGTGGCGCTCGGCTCCGCCGTCTCGGGCGAGCTCGCGAAACTGTACGAGTCGCTCCCCGAGGCGACCTACTTCGGCATCGTCGGCGGCATCGCGATCGCGCTTGGACTCATTGTGATCGCGATCAGTCCGTGGGTGCTGAAGCTCATGCGCGGCGTCCGCTGACGGCCGTGCGCAAGTTCCTGAAAGTTGCGGTCGTCTTGCAGTGCCGCGGCGATGCAGATCAACCGCAGATGTCAGAAGAGCGCTGGCTAGCGTAGGAGGCCGAGCGCCCGCACCGCGTCGCGCTCCGCCTCAAGCTCAGCGACCGAAGCATCAATGCGCTCACGTGAGAACGCATCGATCTCGATGTTCGGCACGATCTCCCACTCGCCGCCACGCGAGATCACGGGGAACGACGAGACGAGCCCCTCCGGAACTCCATACGACCCGTCGGACAAGATGCCCGCAGACGTCCACGCGCCCGGAACCATGCCCAGCACCCAGTCGCGCATGTGGTCGATCGCGGCATTCGCGGCGGATGCTGCAGACGAAGCGCCGCGCACGTCGATGATCTCGGCACCGCGCTTCGCGACCCGCGGAATGAACTCGTCGCGAATCCACGCGTCGTCGACGAGCTCGCGCGCGGGGCGGCCGGCCACCGTCGCGTTGCTCAGATCGGGGTATTGCGTCGCCGAGTGGTTGCCCCAGATCGTGATGTCGGCGACGTCGTCGACGGCAGCATCCGTCTTGTGCGCCAGCTGCGCGACGGCACGATTGTGGTCGAGCCGCGTCATGGCGGTGAAGCGCTCGGCAGGCACGCCGTCGGCGTGCGCGGCGGCGATGAGCGCGTTGGTGTTGGCGGGGTTGCCCACGACGACAGTGCGAATATCGGATGCTGCTCGCGCACCGATCGCTGCGCCCTGAGGCCCGAAGATGCCGCCGTTCGCCTCGAGCAGGTCGGCGCGTTCCATTCCCGCGCTCCGCGGTCGCGCCCCGACGAGCATCGCGATGTTCGCACCGTCGAAGGCGTGCTGCACATCGTCGGTGACCTCGATTCCCTCGAGCAGGGGGAAAGCGCAATCGTCGAGTTCCATCGCCGTTCCCTCTGCCGCACGTACGGCCTGCGGAATCTCGAGCAGTCGCAGCTTTACCGCAACGTCGTCGCCCAGCATCTGCCCGCTCGCGATGCGAAACAGCAGCGCGTAGCCGATCTGCCCGGCGGCTCCGGTGACGGTGACGGTCGTGGCGTTCGTAGTCATGGCGCTCCTTTGCGGTTGGGGGCGGCGCGATTGGGGCAGGCGCCCTCTCAGCCTAGGCGCAGGCTCGCCCAGGTGCTAGGCGGGATGCACGGTCGGAACACGTGCGTACGGCGCATTCAGCCTCGACGGGTGGCGCGCTGGTGTATACACTGGAAACGAGTGTATGAGGGTATTCCGCTGCTGCGTGCGGCGTCCGACACGATAATGTATACATTGAGGGATGCCGGGAGGTGACGTGCGCGCAAGCGACAGAGTGTACGCGGTGCTCCGTGAGGAGATTCTCGACGGCGCCCTTCCCCCCGGAACCACGCTGACCGAAGTGGAGCAGTCCACGCGGCTCGGCTACTCCCGCACGCCCGTACGCGAGGCACTCGGAAGGCTGACCGCAGATGGTCTCGTCGAGGCAGCATCCGCTCGCGCCCTTGTCGTCACCGACGTCTCGGGCGACGACATCTCGGCGCTCTACGAGTTGCGCGAAGCGCTCGAGGTCTCGGCGGCCCGGCTCGCCGCGAAGCGCCGCGACCAGCGGGTCTTTGCCGACCTGCACGATCGTTTCGCACATGCGGCACTGCTCGTCGACGGCGGCGACACCGGGCTGCAGCGCTACTACGACCTGGTCGCCGAGCTCGACGCCGCAATCGACGCGGCGACGGGAAACGCCTACCTGACGCAGGCGCTGCGGAGTGTGCGGCTGCACTCGGCGAGAGTGCGGCGCAGCGCACAGCGAAACCCGGAGCGGCTGCGCCAGGCAGCATCTGAGCACCTGCTGATCTGCCAGGCGATTCGCGACGGGGATGTCGCGCTTGCCGGTCACGCCACGCACGTTCACTTGAGCCTCAGCCGCGCTAATGCGCTCGCCGCGTCCACGCACTCGGAGAAGACGGTCTCCTGACGAAAGGGAATCCCATGAAGACACACAAGCTGCGCACCTACAGGAGCGACGAGAACCTCGAGCGAAAGGATCAGCTCGCGTGGGCGATCGCCGAGGTCGCCGTCGACGATGTCGAGGTCGCAGATGACGTGACCGAGATGGTGATCAACCGCGTCATCGACAATGCGGCCGTCGCCGCAGCATCCGTCACCCGTGCCCCCGTCGCGGCGGCGCGCGCTCAAGCGCTCACCCACCCGGTGTCGGTGAATGGCGACGGCGCGACGGTTTTCGGCCGCGAGCAGACCCGCCGGGTCAGCCCCGAGTGGGCGACGTGGGCGAACGGCGTCGCGGTGCGCGAGCTCGACTACCACGACACATTTCTCTCGGCCGAGTACTCGCACCCGGGCGACAACATTCCCGCAATGGTCGCCGTGGGCCAGCACGTGGGCAGCACCGGCCGTGACGTCGTGCGCGGCATCGCCACCGGCTACGAGGTGCAGATCGACCTGGTGAAGGCCATCAGCCTGCACAAGCACAAGATCGACCACGTCGCCCACCTCGGCCCGTCCATCGCGGCCGGGCTCGGCACTATGCTGCACCTCGACCCCGAGGTGATCTTTCATGCGATCGGCCAGGCGCTGCACACGACGACCGCCACGCGTCAGTCGCGCAAGGGGCAGATCTCCACGTGGAAGGCGCACGCACCCGCGTTCGCCGGGAAGATGGCTGTCGAGGCGGTCGATCGCGCCATGCGCGGCCAGACGTCGCCCGAACCGATCTGGGAGGGCGAAGACGGCGTGATCGCCTGGCTGCTCGACGGACCCGAGGGGCGGTACGAGGTGCCACTGCCCGAGAAGGGCGAAGCGAAGCGCGCAATTCTCGACAGCTACACCAAGGAGCACTCCGCCGAGTACCAGGCGCAGGCGTGGATCGACCTCGCGCGCAGGCTGCACAACGAGCACCCGGAGCTGCTGGAGCCAGGCGCGATCCGGAACGTCGTGCTGCACACGTCGCACCACACCCACTACGTGATCGGCTCGGGGGCGAACGACCCGCAGAAGTACGACCCCGCAGCATCCCGTGAGACGCTCGACCACTCGATCCCCTACATCTTCACTGTCGCGCTGCAAGACGGTGAGTGGCATCACGGGCACTCGTACGCTCCCGAGCGCGCCGGCCGTCCCGACACGGTCGAACTGTGGAAGCGCGTCACGACGGAGGAGGACCCCGCGTGGACCAGGCGCTACCACTCGCTCGACCCGCAGGAGAAGGCGTTCGGGGGTCGCGTGGAGATCACTCTCGCCGACGGCAGCACCATCACAGACGAGATCGCCGTTGCCGATGCCCATCCGCTCGGCGCCCGTCCGTTCGCCCGCGCCAACTACATCGAGAAGTTCCGCACGCTCGCGGAGCCCGTCGTCGCGTCAGACGAGATCGAGCGCTTTCTCGACGTCGCGCAGCGCCTTCCCGAGCTCGAGCCGCACGAGCTCGCGGGACTCACGTTCACTGTCGATCCGGGCGTTCTCGCCTCGGTGCCGACGACGAAGGGACTGTTCTGATGCTTTATTCGCAGACGGATGCTGCCGCCAAACGCGCAGCGTTTCGCGATCGCCTTGCGACCGGTGAGCTGCTGCAGTTCCCCGGTGCGTTCAATCCGCTCAGCGCGCGGCTCATCGAGCGCAAGGGCTTCGACGGCGTATACATCTCGGGCGCCGTGCTGAGCGCCGACCTCGGCCTGCCGGACATCGGCCTCACGACGCTCACGGAGGTCGCAGGGCGCGCGGCGCAGATCGCGCGCACGACAGACCTGCCCGCGATCGTCGACGCCGACACCGGTTTCGGCGAGCCGATGAACGTCGCCCGCACGATTCAAGAGCTCGAGAACGCGGGGCTGGCGGGAACGCACATTGAGGATCAGGTGAACCCCAAGCGCTGTGGGCACCTCGACGGCAAGCAGGTCGTCGACGACGAGACGGCGCTCAAGCGCATCCGTGCGGCCGCAGACGCCAGACGCGACCCGAACTTTCTCATCATGGCGCGCACCGATATTCGCGCTGTCGACGGTCTCGACGCGGCGAAGGACCGCGCCAAGAAGCTGGTGGATGCTGGCGCCGACGCGATCTTTCCCGAGGCGATGCGCTCGCTCGACGAGTTCGCGGCGATCCGCGCTGCCGTCGACGTGCCGGTTCTGGCCAACATGACGGAGTTCGGCAAGAGCGAGCTGTTCACCACAGAGCAGCTCGCGAGCGTCGGCATCAACATTGTGATCTGGCCCGTCTCGCTTCTGCGTATGGCCATGGGCGCAGCATCCCGTGCCCTTGACACGCTGAATGAGCAGGGCGCACTCACCTCGCAGCTCGATGCCATGCAGCACCGCAGCGAGCTTTACGACCTCATCGACTACGAGTCGTACAACCATTTCGACGCGACCATCTTCAACTTCACTGTCGAGAAATAGCACCCATCGACGTAGAGTGCACTCGTCACCACTCAGGCAAAGGAGCACGATGACCGACACCGACATCAAAAAGGGTCTCGCCGGAGTCGTCGCGGACTACACCGCGATCTCGAAGGTCAATCCCGAGACGAACTCCCTGCTCTATCGCGGATACCCCGTGCAGGAGCTGGCCGAGTCGTGCAGCTTCGAGCAGGTGGCGTATCTGCTGTGGCACGGCGAGCTTCCCACCGACGACGAGCGCGCCGAGTTCGAGAAGCACGAGCGGTCGCTGCGGCCGCTCGACGAGCGCACGAAGAAGCTGATCAGCGCGCTGCCGACGAGCGCCCACCCCATGGACGTCGTGCGCACCGCCGTGAGCCAGCTGGGAACGTTCGATGACACGCTGCTGCGGCCGGGGGGTGTCACCGATGCGAACCTCAACGAGGGCCGCGCGATGTATCTGCTGGCGCAGCTTCCCGCAATCGTGGCCTTCGATCAGCGTCGGCGCCGGGGCGAAGACCTCGTCGAACCGCGCGATGACCTCGGCTACGCCGCCAACTTTCTCTGGATGACCTTCGGCGAAGAGCCGCACGAGGTCGTCGAGCGGGCGTTCAACGTGTCGATGATCTTGTACGCGGAGCATTCCTTCAACGCGTCAACGTTCACGGCACGCGTCGTCACGTCGACGCTCGCCGACGTTTACTCCGCCGTAACCGCCGCGATCGGTGCGCTCAAGGGGCCGCTGCACGGCGGAGCCAATGAAGCCGTCATGGAAGCCCTCGACGAGATCAAGACGGCGGATGCTGCCGAAAAATGGCTCGATGACGCGCTCGCCGAGAAGCGCAAGATCATGGGGTTCGGCCACCGCGTCTACAAGAATGGCGACTCGCGCGTGCCGACCATGAAGCAGGCGCTCGACACGCTCGTCGAGCACTACGACAGGCGCGACATGCTCGAACTGTACGAGGCGCTCGAGACCGCGATGGGGGAGCGCAAGAACATCAAGCCGAACCTCGACTACCCCTCGGGCCCTGCGTACAACCTCATGGGCTTCGACACGCAGACATTCACGCCGCTGTTCGTCGCGGCGCGCGTCGCGGGCTGGACGGCGCACATCGCCGAGCAGCTGGCAAACAATGCACTCATTCGGCCCTTGTCTGAGTACAACGGACCCGACGAGCGTCACGTCGGCTGACTCGGCAGCCGAGCGATGTCAACCCCGTTGGCGCGCGGGAACTGCTGTGCTTGATTGAAATCCTGCGGGCAGTCATCGGGTTGCTCGTCACAGACGGTCGGAGGATGCATGGCCCAGAACGTACGACGTTTCCGCTGCGATCCTGACGCGGTCTTTCGCATTTTGGGTGACGGATGGCTGTACCCGGGCTGGGTCGTCGGGGCCTCGCGCATGCGCGCCGTCGACGACGCCTGGCCAGGTCCGGAAGCGCGCCTTCACCATTCGGTGGGAGTGTGGCCCGCGCTCATCGACGACAGCACGAGTTGCGTGACGTGGGATCCGCCACGGCGCATGGAATTGAGAGCACGCAGCTGGCCCATTGGTGAAGCTCACGTGAGGATCGATGTGAAACCGCATGCCGACGGGAGCCTCGTGCGCATTCGCGAGAATCCGGTGAGCGGTCCGGCGAAGTATCTGCCGAGCATGCTCGTCGATGTGCTGCTCCGCATGCGCAACGCTGAAACCCTGCACCGGCTTGCGTATCTCGCCGAGGGAATCGGGCCGAGCGGGAGCGACCCGACAGCGCACCGTGAATCCGGGGCTGTCAGCTCCTGAACCGAACGAGCATCCCGTCACTCCCCGCGCGCGCCGGCAATCGTGAGAGGTCGACGTCGAGGTTCTGCGGCAGCACCCGCCAGTCTGAACGGGCCAGCCGCCCGATCGCGACCGCCAGCAGATCTCCGGTGACCGGTTCGCCCGGGCACCGGTGTGTGAGTGCAATCGGCCCCGCGCCCTGAGCGACGACCCGCTCGGGAGACTCATGTGTGAAGCGAGAGGGGTCGAACTCCCAGGCGTTCTCCCACTCACGCGGATGTCGGTTTGTCGCGAAGAGATCAACGATCACCCAGTCGCCTGCGCCGAACCGGATGCCCCGCCACTCCGTCGACGCGGTCGCGCGACCGCCGATCGCCGGAAAGAAGGGAGCGGCTCGCCGCACCTCCTGCGCGACCATGCTCGCGGCCGTGTCGTCGTCGCGTGCGCGCTGACGCCAGAGCGGATGCTGGTGCAGCGCAAGCGCCGCGAACGCGATGAACCGGGCAACGGCCACGGTCGGCCGCAGCAGGTTGAGTAACTCCGTTGCCGCGACCTCGTCGTCCCTGAGCTCGGAGCAGAGGATCGCGAGCGGCGAACTGTCGTCGCTGCGCCGGGTGCGCTGCGCGCGGACGACGTCGCGTGCCCAGCGCTCGGTCGCTTGCCGCAGCATCCGGCCCCGCCAATTGCGCGGTCCGAACGATCCGGCTCCATCGATCATTGCTGCAGCCTCTCGTGCCAGCTCGCGCCGTCTGCGCGGCGGCTCCGAGATGCCGAGCCACCGCAGGGCAGCATCGGTGAGCACCTGCTCGACCGCGGGCATGAGCGCGAGCTCATCATGCTGAACCCACAGCGCCTGCGCGCGATCCCATTCGTCAGCGAACGCGTGAGCGAGCGCGTCCTCTCCGCCGGCATCGAGTATCCGCGTGAAGATTGTCTTGCGCGCGGTATGCGGTGCGCCGGTCCGCGTCTGCACGCTCCCCTCGTCTTGCAGCGAGTGCAGCACCGAGCGCGGCATCGCGCCCTGGCGCGTGAAGCGAGCGCCCTCGTAGAAGAACCGCGCGGCGTCGAGACCACGAAGCAGGGTTGCGGAGCGACCCATGAGCCGCGTGCGGAACGCCTCGGTGTCGAACCTTTCGAAGCGGCGGTGTCCGAACATGTAGCCCTCCAAGAGGAACATGAGCGACGAGTCACCGTGCAGCACGGGCGCCGATTCGATCCTCGTCGCGTCAGGCGCTGTCGGAGCTGGAGCGTTCGTCATGCGGCGAGCGTAACGTCGCGGCGCGGGCGCGGACACGGCCTTGACGGTCTCGAGTCCGCGTGCAACGACCGAGTGCTATCAAACGAGATCTCGCGTCTGCTTGGAGCGCCGAATGCCTGAATGGATGCTGGCCAGCACGTAGCCCTGCTCAGGAACCATTGTCGAGAGCTGCGGCAAAGCTGTCCGCCTGTGCTCTGAGGTGCGCTCGAAGCTCTGGCGGGCCCGCGACGGTGTACGAGAGGCGAGGTGAGATCCACGCGAACCCCGCGACGAGCGCCTCGACGCTTTCTGCCTCGACCGGCAGCGTCGTTGTGCCGTCGGCGTTCGACGACGCATTCCGAGCCCACCAGCCGAGCTCACGGGCGACGTCGTGTATGGGCGCGTCGAAGCGCAGCATTGCCGTGACCGTTGTTGAGCGAAACCGCACGGCCTCGCGCACGAGCCGCTCGGACTCCTGCTCGTTGAGCGTTCGCGGCGCGAAGTGGACGCGTGTCTGGAACGGCTTCGTGATTCTGTCGACCCGAAAGGTGCGCCAGGCGTCACGATCGCGGTCCCAGGCGAGCAGGTACCAGCGCCGTGCGAGGGGAACGAGGCGGTGCGGTTCGGTCGATCGGGCCGACGTGCGCCCGCCGGCATCCGTGTAGTCGAATCGAATGCGCTCGCTGTCTCGGCAGCACAGGGCGAGCAGACCGAGGAGCTCTGCTGTCACGGGCGGACCCTGGCCCGGTGAGGTGCTGGCGTGCGACTGCAGAGCGGCGACGCGCTGGCGCAAGCCTGAGGGGAGCACCTGCTCGATCTTCGCGAGTGCGCTGAGTGTTGTGTGCTCTGCCCCGCGCAGGCCCGCTGTCGCTTGAGAACGCAGCCCGATCGCGATCGCAACGCCCTCGTCGTCGCTCAGCAGAAGGGGAGGGAGCCCCGTTCCCGCCTCGAGCCGGTAGCCGCCGATGGCGCCTCGCGTTGCCTCGATGCCGTAGCCGAGGTCCCGCAGCCGCTCCACGTCGCGTCGCAACGTGCGGCCACTCACCCCAAGGCGCTCCGAAAGTTCGCGCGCAGACCAGTGGCGGTGGCTCTGCAGAAGAGAGAGCAGATCGAGAGTGCGCGACGTTGTTTCGGCCATGTTCTCATTCTCGTCGGAATGAGGACAGAATACGTCCTATTAGAGCGGAATCATCGTGATCATGAACACAACGACAATGATCACGGCACGCAATCTGACAAAGTCATTCGCCGCGAAAGGCGGCTCCGTCTCTGCCGTTCGTGGTATCGACCTCGACGTGGCTCCGGGCGAGCTGGTGGCGTTTCTCGGTCCGAATGGGGCCGGCAAATCCACAACGCTGCGCATGCTGACCACGCTGCTTCAGCCGACCTCGGGCGAAGCGCGCGTTGCAGGATTCTCGGTCGCGGGAGATCCCGGCGACGTTCGTCGGCGCATCGGTCTCATCGGCCAGAAGTCTTCAGCGTCCAACAACCAGCGCGTGCGCGATGAGCTGCGCAGCCAAGGCGCGTTCTACGGCCTCAGCCGCCGCACGGCCCACGCCCGCGCAGACGAGCTTCTCGATTCGCTCGAGTTGTCGTCTGTCGCGATGCGACAAGTGCAGTCGCTTTCGGGTGGCCAGCGGCGTCGGCTCGACATCGCCCTTGGACTCATCCACGACCCCGCTGTTCTGTTTCTCGATGAGCCGTCGACAGGGCTTGACCCTCACAGCCGAGCGAACCTCTGGCAGCATATTCTCGACCTGCGCACGCGCACGGGAACCACGATCTTTCTCACGACGCACTACCTCGATGAGGCCGACCAGCTCGCCGAGCGCGTCATGGTCATGGACCACGGTGAGGTCATCGCCGACGATTCGGCGACGGCGCTCAAGCACACGCTCGCGGGCGACAGTGTCAGGTTCGGGTTCGCCGACGAAGACGATGCGCGAGCCGCGGCTGCTCTCGTTGGCGGCATCGTGGAGGGCGAGCGCGTGAGCATCGCAAGCGATGACGGCGAACGCGGCGTTCCGCAGTTGCTGCGCCAGCTCGACGCTTCTGGCGTGCACGCCGTGAGCGCCGAATACCGTCGGCCGACTCTCGACGACGTGTTCCTCGCGCTCACGGGTCGCAGCCTTCGCGACGAGGGCGCGGCCCACGCCTCACCTCCGGATGCTGCTCGCGACGACGTCGCGGCACCCGCACAGTGACCATCGCTTTCCCTCGTAACGAAAGGTCGTTTCGCCATGACAACCGCAATTGACGCATCGAGCGCCGCCCCCACCCGATTCACGCGAGACGTGGTGAGCGTGCTCTCGCGAGAGCTGCGACCCACGCTGCGCGATCCGTTCAGTCTTATCTTCAGCCTGGTTCAGCCGCTGTTCTTCCTGGGACTTTTCGGCCCGCTGCTCGTCGCGACGACCGACGCGCCAGCAGCGCAGACCCTTCAGTGGTTTGTTCCCGGCATCCTCGTCATGGTCGCTCTCTTCGGAACGGGAACGATCGGCGCGAACCTGCTTGACGACATCATGGCCGGTTCACACGAACGAACACTTGTCGCGCCGATCTCACGCAGCGCACTCCTGGTGGGGCGCGCTCTCAAAGAGATCGTTCCGCTCATGGTGCAGGGACTTCTCGTCGTGCTGGTCGCCCTGCCGTTCGGGTTCTCCCTCAGCATCCCGGGCCTGGCTCTCGGGCTGCTCGTGCTGGCCGTGTTCGGCGTCGGCTTCGGCGCGCTGAGCTACAGCCTCGCGCTCGCCGTCGTCGGACGCGAATGGATGTTCTGGGTCGTGCATCAGACCGTGCTGTTTCCGCTGCTCATTCTCTCGGGAATGCTGCTGCCCGTCGACGCCGGTCCGGGCTGGATGAAGATCGCCGCAGCGATCAACCCGATCGGGTACGTCGTCGAGGCCGAGCGAGCCCTGTTCGCCGGCAATCTGGCCTCACCCGACGTTCTGGGAGGCGTCATCGCAGCGGTCGTGATCGCCGTGATCGGTCTTCTTGTGGGGACGCGGAGCATGCGCCGCGCCGGGTAGGGCTCGGGAATGGATGCCGCCGCCGCACCCGGTCTCCTCGGCCGGGTTCGGCGGTGGTGCGTCGCTGCGCAACACCCTGTCGTGCCAGTGCTCTTGCTCCGCTAGGCCCTGCCCGAGAGCACGCAGAACTCGTTGTCCTCCGGGTCGAGAAGCACGACCCACGGCTCGTCTCCCGTCTGCCCGACGTCAGCGTGTCGCGCGCCGTGCGCGACCAGCCGTTCCACCTCCGCCTGCTGATCGTCAGGGCGAAAATCGAAGTGCAACCGATTCTTCATCGTCTTCGGGCTGTCGTCGTTTCCGAACAGAATTCCCGGCAGCCGATCTTCACTCGGGCGAATCTCAACGCCGTCTGTGTCATCGACGATGACCCAGCCGAGGGCTTCTGCCCACCACCGGCCAAGCGATTGCGGGTCAACGGAGTCGACAATGACCTGTTCCCATTCAAGTGACATGCGGCCAGTGTAATTGTGCGGCGCGGCAACGCAACAGGTGGCTGAGCGCGGGCGTCTTGTCGCACTGCGACAGCCGCGCGGCGCGGGCTGGCAGCATCCGAATAGGCTCCCGGCATGCATATGATCCTGCGCACCATGCTGGTTCTGTCGCGAGCACGCCGAGCGCTCCGACGGCGCGGTCCCGCCGACCCATACGCGGTGAGCCGCCTGACGCTGCGCGTGCTGCCGACCGATCTCGACGTCTTGAAGCACGTCAACAATGGTGTCTACTTCTCGCTGTTCGACCTCGGACGCTTCGACCTGCTGATGCGCAGCGGAATGTGGAACACGTTCACCGAGCGAGGCTGGTACCCGGTTGTGGCGAGCGAGACCATCACCTTTCGCAAGTCGCTCACGCTGTGGCAGCGATTCACTGTCGAGACGCGGATTCTCGGGTTCGACGACAAGTCGTTCTACCTCGAGCATCGAGCGGTCGTGGATGGCGAAATGTACACGCAGGCATTCATTCGCGCTCGATTCCTCAAAAAATCGGGAGGCACGGTTTCAGTCGGCGAGCTGCTCGACGCGATCGGTCACGACAATGACCGCGATCTCACCGTGCCCGAGTGGCTTGAGCAGTGGGGGCGGAATGCTGCTTTGCCCTCGACTCGCGAGCCGGCTCCGAGCGTGTGGAACTCGTGAGCCGGCCCGGCAGATGTCAGCGGAAGAGGCCGTGCGGGGCGTAAGCGGCCCTGACCTCTGCGAGGCGCTCCCGCTTCTCTGGTGACCAGCTGCGGGCGTCGCGCGCTTCGGTTGCGAACGGCCCGGTGAAGTTCACGGGAGTCTCTGCGGCCAGCCACGCTGCAGCAGCGGCAAGGAATGGCTCTGTGGCGGAGGCGAACAGCTCGTGCTGCGGCACCGGCGCGATGCTGAGCGCGCTGAACAGGTAGTCGCCGTCACGTCCGCCGACAGCCGTGTCCGGCGCAGGCGCGGTGCCTCCGACATGGCGGACCTCCGCGATGGTGAGGGGCGATTCGGCACCGGCGCCGAACGCGGAGATCAGCGTTTCGACGGCGTCGTCGTCGAAACGCGACAGCAGGTGCCCCGTTGACGACACGTGCATGGGCGACGGGTCTTCGGGGTCGTTGTGAATACGGCCCACATCGGTGAGTGCCATCGGCCCGAGATCGTCGGAGAGAGCGGGAGCAGCCTCGCGCAGCGGCGCCACGATCGACTCGGCGTCGGCCGCATCGCCGGGAACCGCAACGTGCACGTTCAGAACCGTGGAGCCGCGCATCGGTGCCGGCACCTGCTCGACGTCGGGAAAGCGCATGATCGCGGCGGCGCTCGTGACGTTGTCGGGCACCGTGCGCGTCCACCGCGCCCAGGTGCGGAGCATCTCGTCGACGTGCTCGGCACCGAACATGAGGCTTCCCGCGTAGAGCGAGGGAACCTCGGCGAGTTCGACAGTGACATCGGTCACGACTCCGAAGCCCGTCTTGCCACCGCGGAGCGCCCAGAACAGGTCGGCATTTTCGTCGGCGGATGCTGTTACAAGCTCACCCGCTCGAGTGACGATGCGTGCGCTGCGCACCCAGTCCGAGCCGAATCCGTGACTGCGCGCGAGCGGCCCGATGCCGCCTCCGACGAGAAAGCCGACCACGCCGACTCCCGGGGCCGACCCGGTGATGGGCGCGAGATCGTGCGGTGCAGCGGCATCGACCACCGCGCGCCAGCGCGCTCCCGACTCGATCGCCGCCAGCCGGGTCTGCGGATCGACGCTCACGTCGTTGAGCCGGTGGGTCGTGATGAGCATTCCGTCGGTGATGTTCTCGTGGGTTCCGTGGCCCGTCGCCTGCACGTGAATCGGGAGCTCGTGCGTCGTCGCGAAGCGCACGGCCTCGACGATGTCGTTCGCGGTTTCGGCGCCGACGACGATCTCGGGGGAGTGCTCGAGGCTGAGGTTCTGGCCGCGCACTTCGTCGGCGAGCCGAGGGTCGTCGCGGAGGAGGACGGGCCCCGAGACGCGGGTCGAGAGTGCAGCAGCATCCTGTGAAATGTGAGAGGAGGTCATGTGTGGGATGGTAGGGGCAGGCACCGACATTCGCGTGAATGCTCAGCAAACACGAAGAAGTGCCGTCGTGCGCGCCTCGCGCGGAGGATGTCAGCGCCGGCACGTAGTGTTCTTGCATGACCTTCGTTCAGCAGCGAATCCGCGAGGCGGGCACGGCTGAGATTCCTCCCATTGCACTGCGCACCGTCGCCGAGGCTCTCGGTGACACGACGACGCGTGATCATGATCACGAGCCGTCCGCGTCGACGGTGTATCGACCGAGGCACGCGCTTGACCTGCGAGAGGTGCTGTCGCCCCTCGCGCGCGGCGGAGACGGCCCAGGGTTTCGCAGAACAGCGGATGGCGCGTGGCTCACATTTCGCACGCCGGACGGCCCTGCGACACTGCGCCTGGGCCGCACTGGTGACGAGGTACACGCGGCCGCGTGGGGGCACGGCGCGGAGTGGGCGATCGACGGCGTGCCGCAACTGCTCGGCGAGAGCGACGACTGGAGCGAGCTCGACGTGTCGCAGAGCTCGCTGCTGACCGAGGTGCGCCGGCGTCATCCCGGCGTTCGGCTGAGCCGCAACCGACGTGTTTTCGAGATGCTCGTGCCGTCGGTCATCGAGCAGAAGGTGACGTGCACCGAAGCCTGGCGATCGTGGCGACTGCTCGTGCGCAGACACGGCACGCCGGCACCGGGCCCGGCTCCCGAGGGAATGTGGGTGGCACCGGATGCCGCGAGCTGGCGACGCATTCCCAGCTGGGAGTGGCACGCGGTCGGCGTCGGGCCGCAGCGCTCCGAGGCGATCGTTCGTGCGAGCCGTGTTGCCGAGGCAGTCGACCGCACGGCCGCGGAGCCGCCGGCGACAGCATCCGCTCGCCTGCAGAGTCTTCCGGGAATCGGGGCGTGGACGGCCGCAGAGGTCACGGCACGCTCACACGGCGATCCAGATGCCGTCAGCGTCGGCGATTACCATCTGCCCGCATCGGTCGGCTGCGCTCTGGTCGGAGAACCGGTCGACGACGACGCGATGCTCGAACTGCTTGAACCGTGGGCGGGGCAGCGTCAGCGCGTGCTGCGGCTCATCGCCCTCAGTGGCATCCGCAAGCCCCGGCGTGGTCCGCGCATTACGCGTCAAGACCACCGCTGGCACTGAGTACTACTGGCACTGATTAGGGCTGTTGTTCGGGCTATCGAGCCCGACGAGTGATCGCGCTGAGACCCCACGCGACGAGGCCCGAAATCGCCCCGACGATCACACCGGTGAACAGGCTTGAGATCGTGGCGAACACGCGAAAGATCACCGATTCGAGAACCGGATCGACGTCTGAGAGGTTGCCCCCGAGCTGCGGCTGCGTGCCGCCCGTGTTCACGTTCCACAGGAGCTGGTGCCCCAGCGCGAGAAAAATTCCGTAGAGCGCGCCGACGACAACGAGGGTGAGGAACGGATTCGGGACCCGCAGCGCCCACACCACGACAATCCAGACGATGGCGGGCCCGAACACGAACACGGCGTTGAGCAGCGTGCCCTCAGCGATCAGATCAAGGTCGTGAAGCACGACGCGAGGGACGGCGAGCAGTGCGAGCCCGACGAGTGCGACAAACGGCAGGCCGAGTCGGCGCTGTGCGGGACCAGAGCGTTGGTGGGCGTCGGAAGAGTGAGAGTACTGAGTCATGTTTTCGACGCTACGAAGGCTCCAGTACGTCGTGCATCCGTCAGACATCGCGATCTGCATACGTAAAAAGGCGACAGTTCTCGCGGAACACTGTCGCAACCGAGGGGCGAGACTCTACGGTGGGGAACGTGCACGGCAGCGAGCGAAGAAGGGGCAGTCACACGCGGTGGCCCGCGTGGGCGACAGACGCGCTTCTCGGCGCGGCGGTCACAGTCATCGTGGCCGCGGTCATGAGCGCGGGCTACGGCGGGCGAAACGACCCCGATGGTCTCGCGTACATCTGGACGATCGGTCTCGGCGCCCTCATGCTTGCTCGTCGACGGTACCCTGGGCTCGTTGTCACCATCTCAGTTCTCGGGCTCTTCGCGTATTACACGGCCGGCTACCCGGCGATCGGCGTCGCCGTACCGATCGCTGCCGCTCTCTATTCCGCAGCAGAGTTCGGCCGGATGCTGTGGGGAGTCGTGGCTGCAATCGTCGCGCTTCTCGTGAGCGTCATGTTTCGCCTCGCCGACGGGCAGGCGGTCTCGCTTGTCATCGGCTACGAACTTGCTGGTCACGCGTTTCTGATGGCCGGTGCGCTCGCGCTCGGCGACAGCATCCGTTCGCGCCGCGAGGTTGTGACGCTGGTCGCTGAGCGTGCGAAACGCGAGAGTGACGAACACGCGCGTGCGGAGCGGCTTGCTGTCGCCCGCGATCTGCACGACTCCATCGGGCACGGCGTTTCGGTGATCTCTCTTCATGCGGACGTCGCGGGGGAGGCCCTGGCCGCGCAGGATTCGGGCCAGGCTGCGCGAGCGCTGCGTCATGTCACATCTGCCGCGCGGTCGACGATGGCAGACCTGCGTGAAACCGTTGCTGTACTGCGCGCACCGCGTGAGAGATCAGCCGGCGAACTCGCACATCTCGAGCGCGTCATTCCGGCTGATTCCCCGATCGCATTTACAGCGGACATTCGTGACCCGAGTGGTGTGCCGACTGCGGTCCAAGCGACGGCGTTTCGCATCGTTCAGGAAGCCGTGACGAACGTGCTCAAACATTCGACGGCGACGCGGGCCCGGGTGGAGGTGGCTCGTGAGGGCAGTAATCTGCGCATCGACGTCAGCGACAACGGAGGGGCACCCGATGTAGGTGTCGCGGAATCGCACGGAATCGCGGGAATGCGTGAGCGGGCGGCATCCGTCGGCGGCGAACTCGCGATACGGTCGACGCCGAACAGCTTTGCTGTCACTGCGCTGCTGCCGATCGGCGGTGGCGAATGATTCGAGTGCTTCTCGCTGACGATCAGGATCTCGTGCGCGCAGGGCTGAAGACACTGCTCGAGAACGACAGCCGGTTGAACGTCGTGGCCGAGGCGCGCACGGGGCGAGAGGCTGTCGCCAAAGCGCGGGAGCACGTGCCCGATGTCATCCTGATGGACATTCGGATGCCCGAGATGGACGGGATCGAAGCCACACGTGCCATTCGTGGTGACCCTGAGTTACGCCGTGTTCGGGTGCTGATACTCACGACGTTCAATGATGACGACGAGATCCTCGAGGCGATTCGACTTGGGGCCGCGGGATATCTGCTCAAGGACACGCAAGGCACGGATCTTCGGGCAGCGGTACACACTGTGGCCGACGGCGGGCACCTGCTGTCGCCGACCGTTGTCGGGCCCGTCATGG
Source organism: Paramicrobacterium agarici (assembly GCF_002563955.1). Classification (NCBI taxonomy): domain Bacteria; kingdom Bacillati; phylum Actinomycetota; class Actinomycetes; order Micrococcales; family Microbacteriaceae; genus Paramicrobacterium; species Paramicrobacterium agarici. The sequence goes on along the minus strand of NZ_PDJE01000001.1, from coordinate 350,421 downwards.
ACTACGTTGCTGCGGCGCCGAAGCCAGCACCGAAAGATCCGCGTCTCGACATGCTCACCGAACGCGAGACCGCAGTGCTGGGGCGCCTGGCGCACGGTGAGAGCAATGCCGAGATCGCGACATCGCTGTACATCAGCCCGGCGACCGCGCGGACCTATGTCAGCCGGATCCTCACGAAGATGGGCGTGCAGAGTCGCACGGAACTCGCCGTGATCGCGCATCGTTCCGGCCTGGGCGATAGTGGCAACGCGTAAGAGCGCTCAGCGATCGGGCAGGCGCACGAGGCGATCGTTGCCGCTCTCCTCAAGCTCGACGATGCCGTCTCGCGACTTGAGGAAGTCGTTGAACGAGCGATAGCCGAGCGCCTTCTCGCTGAACGACGGATCCATGCGGCGCATGTGCGTCTTCACAGCAGACGTGTGCAGCCACTCATCGGAGCCGCTCTTGTCGTGCCCGAGCCGCAGCGCCCGTTCGAGCAGCATCGTCGCGGCTTCTTGGTTGTCGGGCTCGCTCGATTCATCGGGCTGCTCCTCAGGCTGCGCGGTCTTCGCCTTGCGCGAGGTCTTCGATTTCGACGGCGCGGCGTCGATGCGCGGCACACCCGACAGCGAATCGTACGCCTCGAACTCGTCGCACGCGGCAGCCAGAGACTTCGCCGTCGACCCGGCGACCCCGACTCCCACGACGTAGCGGCCGAGTCGTTTGCAGCGCTGTGCGAGCGGCACGTAGTCGGAATCGCCGGCGACGATCACGACGTGCGTCAGGTCGGGCAGCCGGAACATGTCTTCGACAGCATCCACGGCGAGCCGAATATCGGCGCCGTTCTTGGCGTACGCGGCGGCGGGGAAGAGTTGCACGAGGTCCACAGCCCGAGCGACGAGCTGGGAGCGGTACTCGGCGTTGACCCGCAGGGACCAGTCGGCGTAGGCGCGGGTCAGAACGAGGGTGCCGAAGGATGCTGCGAAGTCGATGATCGCCCCCACCTCGATCATCGCCTGCTCGAGGCGTTCAATGACGTGAGGATCGTCGGGATCGTCCGCGATGCGCTGACGGTCTTTGCCGTACGAATTGCGGCCGTGCACCCTGTCGTACCACGAGATGACGATGTTGTCGAAATCGAGGTAGACCGCGACTCGGGGGTCCTGGATCTCGGCCATGATGCTCCTCTGCGCCTGCGTGCGTGTGCCGCCCACCATACGCCCGGTGCCTCCGCCCCGGTGAAAATCTGGAATTGTTGAGACCGTGAGTTCTGATTCGGCCGCGCCTCGCAAGCCGCGCCTCGGACGCGATGTTTACGTGCTCGGCGTCGTCGCGTTCTTCGTCATGGTGGGGTTCGGCGTCGTCGTTCCCGTGCTTCCGGTCTTCGTGCGCAGCTTTGATGTCGGCTACCTCGAGGTCGGTGCCGTGGTCTCGGCGTTCGCGTTCATGCGGCTCATCGCGAGCCCGTTCTGCGGCTGGCTCATCAAGCGCGGAGGCGAGCGCACGATTCTGGCGATCGGCATCGGAATCGTCGCCGTATCGAGCGCCCTCGTGGGTCTCGCACAGACGTATGTCGAAGTGCTCGTGCTGCGGGGCGCCGGTGGAATCGGGTCTGCGATGTTCTCGGTGTCGGCGATGACGCTGCTGCTCGGTTCGACTCCGCTGTCGCTGCGCGGCCGGGCGGTCGGCTTCTATCAGGGCGGATTTCTCATCGGCGGCATGGCCGGTCCAGCGCTCGGCGGCGTTCTTGCGCTCATCTCGCTGCGCGCGCCCTTCTTCTTCTACGCCGGTACGCTCGCGATCGCGGGGCTCGTGGGGTTGTTCATGCTGCACCGCACCGAGAACACCGATACGGGATCGACGGCCGTCGTCATGCCGTTCCGCGACGTCGTGCGCGATGTGCGGTACCAGGCGGCCTGCCTCGCGAACTTCAGTCAGGGCTGGGCGGGGCTCGGTGTGCGCAGCGCGCTCGTTCCCGTGCTCGTCGTCGAGGTGCTGCATCACGATCCGGCGTGGACGGGCATCGCGTTCGCCATCGCGGCCGTCGTGCAGACCGTGATGCTCGCTCCCGCGGGAACGTTCGTCGACAAGGTGGGGCGCCGGCCCGCCATCATCGGCGCGTATGCGCTCGCAGCGGCGTCGCTTGTCGCCATGCCCTTCGTCGGTGAGCTGTGGATGCTCGTCGTGCTGCTCGCGCTGTACGGCGTCGCGTCGGCGTTCACGGGAACCGCGCCGGCTGCCTCTGTGGGCGACGCGGCAGGCGCGCGCAGCGGAACCCCGGTCGCGGTGTTCTCGATGTTCTCGGATCTCGGCGCCATCGTCGGGCCGCTCGTGGCCGGTGTTCTCGCGGACGCGATCTCGTATGGAGCGGCGTTCGGGGTGGCTGCGGCGCTGCTGCTGGCAGCATCCATCTACGCCTTCAGGATGCCGAGGGGGTTCCGGCCCTCGTCGGCGTAAGTCCCGTGCGGCCATGGCCCTGCCCCCGCAGGCGATTCGACCGCATGACCTATGTAGGCCCGTCGAGATACTCCGCTATTCGTGCAACGAAATCGTAGAGGTCGTTGTGGTTGCGAAGCTGGGTCATCACAACTTCGTCGTCCGCTTCGACGTACTCGTGCACCAGCACGTTGCGGAAGCCTACCGCTCCGCGCATGCCGTCGGCGACATCTCGAGGGAGGACCTTCTTGTCACCAAGTCGATCAACCATGCCGTACCGCCTCGATGAACTCACGGTGGGCTCGTTCGAATCGCGGCTTTTCGTCGAGGTAGATCTTTCGCGTTGTCGCTTCCCAGTGAACGCGTTCCGAGAAGTCGGCGTTGAACAGGGGTGTTCCGTGCAGCGCAACGCGGCCGGCGAGCTCCAATGGTGCGGTGTCAAGCACAAGGAGATCGACATCAGAGGGCAGGAGCACGTCGAAGCTGGCGATCCGGCGTCCAAAAAAGGCAGCAATGTCGATGTCGGATTCTGTCCTCGAGCTTCCGTCTGATTGGCTGCCGAAAAGGTAAGCGAACCGGGCACCGGCGCCACGGAGTAGCTCGACGACCTCGTCGAGCTGGTCGCTAATGGTGCGTGGCATACTCTCAGTGTCGCACCGATCGACAGTGAATACCTCGGCCTCGCGACGATTCTGGTTGCCCAGGCTCTCTCTGCGCGACCATCGCCCCTGCTTCTAACGCAAGCTCCTCGTCGACGGTGTCGGCGCCGTGTGCGACGATTCGAGTATGTCCATCGATGTGCTGCCCGCGTCGAACTTCGACGATGTCGCGACCCTTGTCGGCCCCAAGCGACCAGACGCGAACGTGTGCTTCTGTCTGAGCTACCGACTCCAGGCGAAGGAGCACACGCAGCTGCGCGGACCCGAGCGTGCAGAGCGCGTCAGACAGCTGTGTGCCGAGACGCCGCCCCCAGGAGTGATCGCCTATGACGACGGTGAGCCGGTCGGCTGGGCGGGTGTTCATCCCCGTGCCGACACGAGCTTCGCCCGCAATCGCAAGATTCCGCACATTGACGATCTCGACGTCTGGAGCGTCTGGTGCATGAGAGTGCGCCCGGGGCATCGTAAACAGGGACTCGTGCATCCTCTGCTCGCGGGGGCCGTCGAGTTCGCCCGCGAGAACGGAGCGCCGGCGATCGAGGGGTATCCGGTCGACAACCGTGGAGAGAAGGTCGACTTGACCATGGCGTACGTCGGAACCCGCGCAACGTTCGAGAAGGCGGGATTCGAGAAGGCAGCAGATACGACGTCGGTGCTCGCGGGCTTTCCGCGCGTGCTCATGCGCCTCGACCTGCGCTGAGCGCGGGCTCAGCGCAGGGTGTTCAGGGCGTCGAACAGCCCGAGCGCCGTCGCCGCGTCGCGGGCGAGCAGAAACCCGACGATTCCCACGATCCACGCCGTCGAGCTCGCGGCGTTCTTGGTGATCCACGCGTTGATACGCTGCAGCAGAGGTTCGACGTGCTTAAGCGCGACGATGCGTGCGACCAGCAGCACGAGCGCGGGGAGCACCATCACAATGCAGTACCCGACGATGAGGCCCGCCGAGCCAGGCCATCCGACATCGGAGGCCGAAATCAGACCGATTCCGGCGAGATACGGGAGCATCGACGCCACTTCGATGAGCGCGGCAGTCAGCGCGAGCATCATGAGGGGTGCCAAGGCGGCGCGCGTCGCGGTCGTAGCGCCGCCAGACGGTGCGTTTGAGGCTGGCTGCTCACCAGCATCCTGAACCCCCATGGCCCGGGCGCGCCACCGCGCGAGGCGGCCCGAACGCGGTGACTCGCCGTCGCCGCCCTTCTTTCCCGTGTCCATGGTGAAGCTGAACACGAGCATGCCCGCGCCGAGAAGCAGCTGCAGCCACCGCGCGACGGGCGAGGCGAAGAAGGCTGCGATCGCGTCGGTGAAGAACGTCGCGCCGAGGGCGATCATGATGCCGACCGCCGCGTAGAAGGCGGTGATCGTGCCGAGATAAACCAGCATGCGCCCGGGGCGGAGGCGCCCGGGAGCGAGCAGCAGCCAAACGGGAATCAGCAGAGTGCCGAAGCTCGTCGAGTCGATGAGCGCGAGAACCGCCAGCACGCCGAGCAGGGCGGGACCGTCAAAGGCTGTGCTGAGTAAGGAATCGATGTCCATGAATTCCATGGTTGCGAGCGCATGCGGGCGGGGCGTCCGGCAATCGAGTGATTTCACGCGGATGCCGGCGGCGCGCGTACATCGTTCGAGGGACGTGCCGCGGGTGCCGTTGTGCTGAAATGGGCATGATGACCGCTCTCTCTCGCTTTGCAGACCGCGCGGCGGCGTGGGCGCGCGATCGACCGCGCGTGATGCACGTTGCCGGAACGGTGGTCTTCACAGCGGTCTGCATCGTGCTCGTTGTCGTGGGCGACGTCGGCTTCTTCATCGACCGAGGGCTGGGTACCGCGGTCTTTCTCGGCCCGATCGCGGTGGCGGCGACGGCGAGCGCGCTGAGGCGCCGTGCGCCGGGCGCGACCCTCGCCCTGAGTCTTGTCGCCGTGGCTCTCGACGTCGCGCTCGGCGGGTCGAGCGCGGTGATCCTGTACCTCGTCGATGGGCTCTACTCGGCGTCCTGTTATGGCGGCACCATCGTCAGGCGCGTGACGGCGGGCGTCGCCGTCGCTGGAGTCGCGCTCACGACCGCCGGACCCATGAGCGAAGGACTCGGCGCGGTCGTGTTCGGTGCGCTGCAGGGCGTCGCCATCTTCGGCACGCCCGTGTGGTGGGGAACGAACGTGCGGCAGCGCAATGAAATCGCCGCACTCGGCGAGCAGCGGCTCGAGCTCGAGCGGACGCGCAACGACGACACGCGACGCATTGCCGAGCTGCAGCGCGATGAGGCTGTGCGTCATGAGCGGGCGCGCATGGCCAGCGAACTGCACGACGTCGTCGCGTCACGGCTCTCGGCGATCGCCATCAACTCGGCGGCAGGACTGACGGTCGCGGACGCGGACGATGCCGACGGCTGGCGGCGCGTAGCAGAACGGCAGCGCGAGACTCTCGCGACGGTTCGAGAATCGAGCGTGGGCGCGCTCGATGACATGCGCTCGCTCATCACCGTGCTTCGAGCGGGTGACGAGCCGCTCGCGCCGGTTGCCGTGGACGCGTCGCTCGCGGGGCTTGAGCGGCAGGTGCGCGAGGCTGAATCAGCATCCACCATCTCCATCGCCCTCGACCTGCCCGACGCCGAGATGTTTGGCCGCGTTGGCGATCCGGTTCGGCAGGCGATCGCGCGCATCGTGGGCGAGATTGTCGCAAACGCTGCCAAGCACGCTCCCGGGAGTGTGCTCGACCTGCGCATGACACTCGACCATGAGGTACGCATCACCGCGTGCAACACGCTGGCGACGAACGGGGCGGATGCTGTCGTGCCGAGCTCCGGAATCGGCATTCGTGTGATGCGCGAACGGGCCGAGGCGTTCGGCGGCGCCCTCGATTCGCGCAAGGACGCCGACGGCTGGCGTGTCGACGTGCGCATTCCCGTGCAGGCGTCTGTGCCGGAGGCTGCGCGATGAGTGTTCGGATCGTGATCGCCGACGACCACGCGGCCATTCGGCTTGGCCTTCGCGCCATGCTCGAGAACGCCGGCTTCGAGGTCGTCGGCGAGGCATCGGACGGCGACGGCGCGGTGGCGCTCGTCGGCGAGCGGGCGCCCGACGTGGTGCTCATGGACATTCGCATGCCCGGGAGGGACGGCATCAGTGCCACGCGGCAGATCGTGGCCGAGGCAACGGCCGAGGTGCTCGTGCTCACGACGTTCGACCTCGACGAGTTCGTCTTCGAGGCCATGCGCGCGGGTGCCGCCGGGTTTCTGCTGAAGACGGTGGAGCCCGACGACCTTGTCGCGGCGATTCGTCACGTGGCGGCGGGCGACGGAGTGCTTGCGCCCCAGGTCACGCGACGGCTGCTCGCCGCGTTCGCCGGCGGAGACACCGTGGGCGCTGAGTGGGCCGCCACGCCGAACGGCGATGCGCCGGAGCAGACGAGGCGAATGGATGCTGTCGACGCCGCGCAGCTTCGCCAGCTCACGGCGCGGGAGCGCGACGTTCTCGCCACGCTCGGCCGCGGTCTGTCGAACCAGCAGGTAGCCGCAGAGCTCTACATCTCTGAGGCGACGGCGAAGACGCACGTGTCTCGCGTTCTGCGCAAGCTCGACTGCACGTCACGCATGCAGGCGGCGATCATTGCGCGCGAGAGCGGCCTCGCCTGACGGCGGACCGTCAGTCCTCGCCGCGTACCACGATCGACTCTGTGTCTGCGGCAGCATCCTTTCGGTAGACGTCGGGCTCGAAGTAGATCACGCGCGCCGCGGGAACGGCCTCGCGCACGCGGCGCTCAATCGCGTTGATGCCGTTCGTCACCTGATCGAGCGTTGCCGTCTTCGCGAAGCCAAGCTTTGCGGCAACGAGCAGCTCGTCTGGGCCGAGGTACAGCGTCTTGATGTGAATGATGGTGTCGACCTCGTCGCCCGACGTGATCGCGTGCACGATGCGCTTGTGGTCTTCGACCGTTGCGCCCTCGCCCACGAGAAGGCTCTTCGTCTCGATGCCGAGCACGATCGCCACCACGACGAGCAGCGTGCCGATGCACAGCGTGCCGATCGCGTCGAAGATCGAGTTGCCGGTGATCACCGTGAGCCCGACGCCGAACAGCGCGAACACGAGACCGAGCAGAGCCGCGACGTCTTCGAGCAGAACGACGGGCAGCTCGGGGGCCTTGGCGCGACGCACGAACTGCGCCCACGAGCGGTCGCCGCGCACCTGGTTCGACTCCTTGACCGCCGTGCGCAGCGAGAAGCTCTCGAGGCAGATCGCCACGACCAGCACCGCGATCGGCAGCCACCACATCGAGAGTTCGTGCGGATGCCGCAGCTTCTCGATGCCCTCGTAGATCGAGAAGACACCGCCGACGCTGAACAGAATGATCGCGACCACGAACGCGTACACGTACCGCTCGCGCCCGTAGCCGAAGGGATGCTCTCGGTCTGCCTCCTTGCGCGCTTTGCGTCCGCCGACCAGCAGAAGCAGCTGGTTTCCGGAGTCGGCGACGGAGTGCACGCCTTCAGCGAGCATGGACGCGGACCCGGACAGGGCCCACGCAATGAACTTGGTGATCGCGATCCCGAGGTTTGCCGAGAATGCCGCGATGATTGCCTTGTTTCCGCCAGTTGCGCTCACGATGCTCCTCGTTTCGGTGGCACGATCTTACCGGCGGAGGCGTGTCAGATCGATGCCATTGCGATGTGAGTTCTCAGCGGATGCTGCGGCGCGACGTCGAGCAGGGCGGCGACGCCGTCGATGGGCTCCGTGTGCAGCGGCTGCTGCACGGCGCCGCCGAGGCCCTTGTCGTGGAGAGCGTCCTCGAGGTGCTCCCGGAAGAACGTCGATTTGGTCGGCAGAGACCCGACGGCGCTCACTCGGGTGGGGGAGCCTTCCGCCCAGCCGGCGCGCACGAGCGCCGATCGCGCCGAGTGTGCCAGCTCTGCGGCCGCACGACGAACGATCTCCGTCGCGACGGAGTCTCCCGCACGCGCCGCGTCGACGGTCGTGCGGCAGAACGCCGCGATGCGCGAGACGCGCCTCGGATCGGACTGCAGCACCATGTAGATCTCGTCGAGAGGGCCGAACGCGTCCTCTGCCAGCGCCGTCAGCTCCGTCTCGTCGCCACGCCCGTCGAAGGCGCGCATGACGGCGATGAGTCCCTCGCGCCCCACCCAGTAGCCGCTGCCGGCGTCGCCGATCAGATTTCCCCAGCCGTCGACCTTGGCAACACCGCCGGCGGCGACGGCGAGAACGACGACGCCCGTGCCCACCGCGAGCATGACACCCGTCTCGGTGTCGTTCGCCGCGAGGTAGCCGCTGATAGAGTCGTGCGCGACCGCGACCCTGCTGACGCCGATGGGCCTCACGGCGTCGAGAAGGCGTTCCGGCATCGTTGCCGCGGGCGTGAGCCCGGAAACGCCGACCGCGACTTCGTCGCACGTGACATCGTTGGCGCTCGCGAATGCCAGAACCTCGTCGGCCATCTGGTCGAGAACGGGCCGGTCAGTCAGTACACCGGGAGCGGATGCTGTCAGCACGCTCCCGTCATCGGCGGTGCCGCGCAGGCGGATTCCTGACTGGCCGCCGTCAATGCAGAGTCGAGTGATGTGGGTCATGTGTTCTTTCAGGTCAGGCGAGAGTGCGGCGGTCAGCGAACCGCTTCCAGACTATGATGCCGGAACCCGTGCTCCTGAACCGCAGAGCCAGTCACCGACGTCGGCCGCGAGGTCGTCTGCGGCTTCGAGGGGAAGCAGGTGGCCGACCTCGGGGAACACCACAACATCAGGGGTGCCCGGAAGCAGCGACGCCAGGCGAGTCGCCTGCTCGACGTCGATCCACGGATCCGACGCACCCCACGCGATTCGGGTGCGGCACCGAACGGTGGCAAGTCGCTCGACGATCGGCGTGGTGTGGTCGGGTGAAAGCTGCGCGATCTGCTGGTAGAACGCCGTTTGTCCGACGGCGCTCTTCCATGGCCGGCTGAGGGCGTCGATCCACCCGGGATCGAGACGGGGACCGCCCGCGCCAGCGATGTACGCGCGGACGAGGGCCGCGTGCAGCGTCGGCGGCAGCGCAGAGAACACGTTCCGGTTGTCGGCGACAAGCCGAAAGAATGCAGATCCCCACGGATCCAGAGTGACGGTATCCATCAGGTAGAGGGACGCGTAGTCGACGCCCTCGAGAACGTGAGCGCCGAGGGCGACCGCTCCACCGATGTCGTGCGCGATCACGTGCGGCCGATCAAGCTGCCAATGATCGATGAGGGACGCGAAGCGTTTGCGCTGGCTCACGAGATCGGCGCTTGGAGCATCCTGGGCGATCGACTTGCCGTACCCGGGCATGTCCCACAGGAACACGCGGTAGTCGGCACTCAGGGCCTGCGCGATCGGGGCCCACACGGTGGAAGACCATGGTGTGCCATGACACAGCACAACGTCTCCGCGTGGCTCGCGTTCTGTCGGCTGCAGAACCGTCGTCGCGATGCGCGAACCCTCCATGTCAACGAGCGACGGCAGCGGAATCGGCGTGAACGTGTTCATGGCCACAACGGTAGAAGTTCAGGTCGACCTGAAGTCAAGGTGCGATCATGAGCACATGAAGATCGCAGAAGCCGCGGCTCGGCTGGGGGTTGAGACGCACGTGCTCCGCCACTGGGAGGACATGAAGCTCGTCGTGCCAGAGCGCACGGCGGCGGGGCATCGGGAGTACTCGGAGGAGCACGTGCGCCGCCTGCAGATCGTGCAGGCGTGTCGTGGTGTCGGAGTGAGTCTGCGTGAGATTCGGCACGTGCTTCATCGAGGCGAACAGGGAAGGGATGCCGTCATCGATCGGCGCTTGGCGGCAATTCGCCGGCAGCGCGAGGAACTGGATGCTGCGGAGCTGTTCTTGCGTCATGTGAGGCAGTGCCGCCACAGTCTCATCACGCGCTGTCCCGAGTGCTCCGCTTACGCGCTGCGACGATAACTGTCTGAAGCAGCGGCTAAATATAGCGCAGGGCAGCTTCCAATGCGGCATTGTCGCGGCGCAGGCGCACGTCGACCGAACCGGGCGTGAGCTCTGCTGTGATAGCTCCGGTCTGAATCGAACTAGACCAACTAGACCATGAGGAGTATTATGATCGTATGTCTACGAAGCCCGTGAACGTCTACGAGGCGAAGACGCAGCTTTCACGACTCATCGAAAGCGCGTTGCGCGGCGATGACGTGGTCATTGCGCGAGCGGGAAAGCCGGTTGTTCGCCTCGTGAAGTGGGAGCCGCCGCGTGATCGCGTAGCAGGCGTCTGGGAAGGCCGCGTGCGCATCGCGGATGACTTCGACGAGTTCACGGCCCAGGACGAGCGTGATTGGTACGGCGCATAGCCCATGCGGCTTCTGCTCGACACGCACATCATGCTCTGGTGGCTCGCCAACGATGCACGGTTGAGCAAAGGGCACCGAGAGCTGATTGCGGACGGAACGAACGCCGTCTTTGTCTCCAGCGTGTCGATCGCTGAAATATCGATCAAGGCGTCCCTTGGCAAGCTGGATGTCCCAGGACCGCTGCAGCCCGCTGTGACATCGAGCGGGTTCGAGATTCTCTCATTCAGCGCTGCGGAAGCGGAGAAGCTCCGTGACATGCCGTGGCACCATCACGACCCATTCGATCGCATGCTCATCGCGCAGGCGAGTGCAGAGGGACTGGCGCTTGTTACGGTCGACGAACGGATTCGCGAATACGACGTCGAGTGGGTGTGAGGCGATAGCTGGTGCGCAGGGCGAGTGACCAGACCGGGGCTCAGACCTTCATGCGGAAGTCGTAGTCGGCCGGGAGTGGTTCGTCGGGAATTACTCGCGACCACAGATCCGACACCGTATCGTCGCCCTCGCGAAGATTCGCGATCTCGATGCCCTCGCGCAGCATCCGCCCCGCCTCGGCGTTGCGCCCAAGCCGGTGCAGCGCCGTCGCTCGCAGAAACCGCACACGACCGATCTTCGCGATCTCAGCATCCGCCGCCTCAATGATGCGCAGGGCTCCCGCGGGGTCGCCACCGGCAAGAAGCACCGTGGCGGCCTCGATGACGAGGGCAGGCTGCGCCGCGGGCAGAGCGTGCCCTGCTGCCGCGAGGTAGTCATCGGCGGCGAGCGTGACACGGTCGGTCTCGGCGCGCAGACGAGCTCGGCCGCGCAGCACCATCATGTTGGGGGCGAGGGCGAAGGATGCCGCGTAGTACGCGCCCGCTCTCTCGATATCGCCGCGGGCGTGCGCCATGGTTGCCAGGTGCGCGGCCGTGAGCCACGTGCGGGGAGCCTGCGTGAGCAGCATCTCCCATGCTTCGCCGCGCACATAGCTGCCCGGGATCTCACGTCGGTCGATGAGCGAGAGCGTGCCCGTGTCGAGAAGCTCGAGCCAGGGCTGCACGTCGTCGGTCACGACGTCGAAGGGGGTGCCGGATGCCGCGAGGGCGCCGTCACCGGCATGCTCGCGTCTTCGCTGCTCGAGGTGCCCCCAGCCGCTTCCGCGCACGACGAGGTCGCCGGGCGGGACATCCGCGGCCTCCCGGGACTGCGCGAGCTGCGCCTCCATGCTGGCGGCAGGCCACAGCGTCTCGACGCGGCGCGCTGCGGCGGCAGCATCCGGAATCTCACCCTCGGCGAGACGAGACCCACCGCCGAGCGCGATGTTGCCGTACGCTTCGACCCAGTCCCAGCTCTCGCCTGCGGGTAGCAGGAGATGCTCGAACTGCGTGCGCGCAAGGCCAGATTGGATCTCGGCGTAATGGTTTCCGCCTGGCGTGAGCCAGCGCTGCCAGCGATGCCCGCCAGCGCCTTCGCCCCAGCAGAACAGCTTGCGACCGCGAAGGCGTCTGGTCGAGAGCAGCGCGAGGCCGTCGCCGTTCTCATCGCATGCTGCCACCCACGGGCGCTCGTCGTCGACGGGGTCGAAGAAGTAGTCCGCGGCGTATGGCGCTCGCGCTGGAACGAGCATGTCTGGGGTGATCTCGACCGACGCGATCGCGCCGTCGTATCCCGTCGCGATCGCCGAACGCGAGGGCGTGATGATGCGCGTGCTCGGTGTCTGGGGGATCGCGGCGTTCGTCCACCAGTACATGGGGACGTCGCGCCCGGACGTGTTGCGGATGCGCACGTAGGCGAACAACGCGCTTGAGTCGGCGGGAAGCGAGAGATCGACCTGAAACACGGTCTCGCGCAGGCGATCGAACTCCCACATGCGCAGCAGCTGTCCGCCGTCGATGTCGACGATCGCCGCGTGAAGCGGGCTCGCCGTCGACGGCGCATGCCCTCGCGTGCCGAGGTTCCACTCGATTCCGCCCGCAAACCACGCGTCGCGCAGAGCGAGATTGGCGTACTGAACGGCATCGTTCGCGTGCAGCAGATCGACATCTCTGTCGAGATCGCGCAGCGACCATACGCGCCCGCCCAGTTCGGGCAGCACCATGGCCCGCAAGTGAGTGTTCTCGAGCACGATCGCCATGAACTCGGTGGGCCGCAGCTCTCGGTCGTAGTCGTCCTGCATCGTATAGGGAAAGAGGTTGCGCACGCCGCCGAAGCCCATGCCCGCGGCAATCTCTTCGGGAAGCGCGCCGGAAACGGCGTAGGGCGGCTGCGATGCGTCGGCGACAACGGCCAACGGGTTCGCGGCGCCGAGATCGGCGGCGGGGAGGGTGATCGTCTCGACACGGATCGCGGTCATGGCGGCATCCTCTCTGATGCGTCGGTAATACCCCGATGGTAGCCGTACGCTGCGCTCGTAGGATGGACGCATGAGTGAGACGACACTTCCTGCCATTGCCATTCTCGGTGCCGGGTCGATGGGCGGTGCGATCCTCTCGGGGCTCGTGCAGCCGCACGTGAACGTCGACGGCGGAATCCGCGTCACCAACCGCACCGCGGCCAAGGCCGAACCGCTCGACGCTCTTGAGGGCGTCACGTCGTATGCACTTGAGCAGACACCGGATGCCACGGCACGAGCACTTGCCGGCGCCAAGGTCGTGCTGATCGGCGTGAAGCCGCACATGGTCCCCGACCTGCTGCGTGACATCGCCGACGACCTGGAGCCCGGGGCCATCGTCGTGAGCGTGGCGGCGGGCGTCACCGTCGAGACCTTCGAGAGTCTGCTGCCCGAGAACGTCTCGGTCATTCGCGCCATGCCCAACACGCCGTCGCACGTCGGCAAGGGCGTCACGGGCATCGCGCCGGGCACGCGCTCGAGCGATGAGGACCTCGCGCTTGCACGTGCCGTGTTCGAGACCGTTGGCGAGGTCGTCGAGGTTCCCGAGAACCAGATCGACGCGCTCTCGACGATCTCCGGGTCGGGCCCGGCCTACGTCTTCTACCTGATCGAGGAGTTCACGAAGGCAGCGATCGACAAGGGGTTCACGCCCGAGCAGGCAGCGACGCTCGTGAACGGCACGTTTGCGGGAGCAACCGAGCTGCTCATGCAGTCCGACAAGACTCCGGAGCAGCTGCGCATTCAGGTGACGAGTCCTAAGGGAACCACGGAGCAGGCCGTCACCGTGCTGCAGCAGGCGGGGTTCGCTGAGACGTTCACGAAAGCGACGGATGCTGCGCTCGCACGTGCGCGCGAGCTCGCAGCCGGCTCGTGACGCGATACGGTCCGCTCGAATCGCGTGACGGACACCTGGCCATCGGCGACCTCGGCGGGCACCACGTGCGCCTGACCGAGGCGGGAATCGTCATTCTGCGTCACGGTGAGGAGCCGATCCAACTGGGCTGGAACACGATTGCATCGGCGACGTTCGATGTGCGCACGACGCGCTTCCGCTGGCCCGGGGCGGTGACGACGGCGCTTCTCGCTGTCGCCGGCGCGATGCTGCACGATTGGGAGATCGTCGACCAGGAGTACGACGCGTCGTTCGACGTGGTGCCGCACGAGGGAGATGCCGTACACGTCGATGTCACGAGGCACCACGTCGGTCGCTACTGGGTGAAGCCGGTTCGTGCGACGCAGGCGCTTCTGCGCCGGCTCATCGACGATCCAGAATCCCGGATGCTGCTGCGCGACCCCGAGCGGCTGCTGGCGATGCTGCGCGCGTGACCGCGTTCGGCGAGTGCCTGCGCTCAGCTGAGCGCAGCGAAGCGCTCGATATCGCCCGACGATCCCGAGACGATGATCAGGTCGTGATCGGACACCACGGTGTCTGCCGTGGCGTAGGTGAACGGCTTGCCCGGGGACTTGACGCCGACAACGGTGACGTTGTGCTTGGTGCGTACGCCAGAATCGGTGAGGTTCTTTCCGCGAATCGGCTTGGGCGGATACATCTTGACGAGGGCGAAGTCATCGTCGAACTGGATGAAATCCAGCATCCGTCCGTTCACAAGGTGCGCGACGCGCTCGCCTGCCTCGGCTTCGGGGTAGATGACGTGGTTCGCGCCAACGCGAGCGAGGATCTTGCCGTGCGATTGAGACACGGCCTTGGCCCAGATCTGAGGAATCTTGAGGTCGACGAGGTTCGCGGTGATCAGCACGGATGCCTCGATCGAGGACCCGACAGCGACAACGGCCACCGAGAAGTCGCCTGCGCCGATCTGCTTAAGCGCCTCGATGTTGCGGGCGTCGGCCTGCACGGTGTGCGTGATGCGGTCCGCCCACTTCTGCACGAGGCCCTCGTCGCCGTCGATCGCGAGAACCTCGCGGTCCAGCCTGTCGAGCTCGCCCGCGCACGCGGCGCCGAAGCGTCCGAGACCGATGATCAGCACGGGCGCGTCGTGTTTGATGCGGTCAACCAACGATGGGCCTCTCTTCTGGGTGGCGATACAGGCGCCCGTTGCTCGTGGAGGCGACTGCTGCGGCCAAGGTCACTGTACCAACGCGCCCCATAAACATCGTGAGCGCGAGCACGTATTTTCCGGCATCCGGCAGCTCTTCTGTCAGACCCGTCGACATGCCGACGGTTCCGAATCCCGAGATGACGTCGAACAGAACCCGGTCGAGAGGCTCCTTCGTGATCTGCATGATGATGATCGACGAGAGAGCGACGATCGTCGCTCCCCAGAAGAACACCGAGATCGCGACGCGAATCACGTCGCCGGGAATGCGGCGGCCGAACGCGGTGATCTCCTGACGACCGCGCGCCTCGGCGAATGCTGCAAGAACAAGCACGGCAAGCGTCGTGACCTTGATGCCGCCCGCCGTCGAAGCGGAGCCGCCGCCGACGAACATGAGCATGTCGAGCACAAGGAGGCTTGAGCTGTTCAGCTCAGAGATGTCGATGGTGGCGAAGCCGCCCGATCGCGACATCATCGAGAGGAACAGCGACTGGAACACCGTGTTGCCCGCATCCATTCGGCCGAACGTTCTTGGATTGTTGAACTCGAGAACGACGATGGCCACGGCGCCGAGCACGAGCAGAATCAACGTCGTGACGAGAGTGAGCTTGACGTGCAGCGACCACTGCCGCGGCCGGATCAGGTGACGTTTGAGCGCGAAGATCACGGGAAAGCCGATTGAACCGAGAAAGACGCCGATGATCAGGATGCCGAGAAACCACGTGTCGTTGGCAAAGCGCTCAAGGCCGAGTTCGTTCGGCGTGAAACCCGTATTGGTGAACGCCATAGCCGAGTAGTAGACGCCGTGCAGCGCGGCCTCGCCCCAGGCGATGCCGTCCATGATCATGCGTGCGAAGAGCAGGACGGCGAGCCCGGCTTCGATGACTAGGAGGCTGACGACCACGGTCAGCAGCAGATTGCCGATGTCGCCGAGGCGTACCGCCTGCCCTTCGGCGACGGGTCCGTGGTGCACGCGCAGCGGATTGCTGTCAGATGCGGCGACGAGCTTCGCTCTCAAGCCGAGTCGTCGTGAGATCACCATTCCCAGAATCGACGCAAGCGTCAGCACGCCTACTGCGCCGATCTGCACGCCGAGCACAACGAGCACGTCACCGAAGAACGACCAGTGCGTTGCCATGTCGACGGTCGCGAGGCCCGTCACGCAGATGGTCGACATCGCGGTGAAGAACGCATCAGCAAGCGGCGTCCAGCTGCGGTCCGCCGACGCGGCGGGAAGCATGAAGAGAAATGTGAACACCGCGATGAGCGAGCCGAAAACCAGAATCGCAAATCGTGAGGGCGAACGCGTCGTGAAGTCATTGACTGCCTCGCGCAGGCGCCCGAGCGCGGTGCGGGCGAGCGGTGACGATGAGGCGCGCCTGCTGCGTGCCATGAAGACCTCACTTGAGTTGGAGCTGATACGCCTCGCAATGGTACTCCGCCGCGGGACTTACTAACCTTGATACATGGCCGACATCTTTGACGTTATCGCAGACGGAACAAGAAGGGACATCTTGCGCGTGCTTCGCGAACGTCATTCCCTCGATGAGAGCGGTGCCGCGCGCGGAACAAGCGTCTCCGAGATCGTCGCCGGGCTGGGACTGAGCCAGCCAACCGTCTCCAAGCACCTCAAGGTGCTGCGCGAAGCCGGGCTCGTGGAGGTGCGCGAAGAAGGGCAGCACCGCTACTACTCACTCGACAGCGAGCCTCTCGAAGCCGTCGAAGACTGGCTCATCCCCTTTCTGAGCGTTGACTTCAGCGAGCAGGATCTCAAACGCGAGATCGAAGCTCATCTGCCCGAGCAGGCCAAGCAGGTTGCCGACGCGATAGGGCACGTCGCCGCGGGAACGCGCAAGCGCGTCTCGAACGCCGTCACGGCGATGGGCAAGCGATTCGGCAGATCTGGCGAATAGCCGTCTCGTCAGCGACCGGCTCGCCTCGCCGTGACGCGTATTCCGCGGCTGCCATGCACTTCTGCACGTCAAAGATGTAGCATAAGTACTACATCCTGTACATGATCTTAGATGGGGTAGACGTGGAATCATCGCAGACGGCGTCACGAACGCCGATCATCTCTGTCTCCGATCTGCGCATGAGTTACGGAGACAAGACCGTTCTCGATGGTCTTCAGCTCGACATCCACGAAGACGAGATCGTGGCGATGCTCGGGCCGAATGGGGCGGGAAAGAGCACGACGATCGAGATCCTCGAGGGATTCCGCACACCCTCGTCAGGGAGTGTCTCCGTCCTCGGCAGCGATCCGGCGCGAGGCGACGACGGCTGGCGGTCGCAGATCGGGATGGTCCTTCAAGCATCGACCGATCACGGCAAATGGCGGCCGCGCCAGTTGCTATCGCATCTGGCCGACTTCTACCGCCCATATGTCGACCCGTGGGAGGCGGACGAGCTGCTGGACATGGTTGGGCTGACCGAGCAGGCACAGCAGAAGCTGCAGACTCTTTCAGGCGGGCAGCGGCGGCGTCTTGATGTGGCGCTCGCCATCATCGGCAAGCCCTCCCTGCTGTTTCTCGACGAACCGACGACGGGGTTCGACCCGCGTGCACGCCGGGACTTTCACGACCTCATCCATCGACTGAGCGACATGGAAGGCATCACGATCATGCTGACAACACACGATCTGGCCGAAGCCGAGGCGCTGGCCAGTCGCATCGTCATTCTCGCAGGCGGGCGAATCATCGCCGACGGCACCCCATTCGAACTGACGAGCGCGGTGTCACGCACTGCCGAGATCAGTTGGCGCGCGCACGGGCAGCAACACCTCCACGTCGCCGAGGACTCAACGCAGTTCGTGCGCGAGCTGTTGGAGCACGATGCCGGCGTGGCCGACCTGCAGATTCGTCGTGCAACGCTTGAAGACGCCTACCTGTCGCTCGTCGAGGAGTTCGAGAGTGGCGGCACGATTGAGGCAACAGCGTTCGAGGAGGCAGCGCGATGACGACGGTTGTGAGGAGAACCCCTCGGTACAACCCGACGGTGAGCACCTACAAGACCGGCCTGAAGCGCGGGTTGATCTCGGCGCGCATTCAGCTGACTACTCCGAGTGAGATCGTCGGCACCCTCGTGATGATGACGCTGATGGTTGTGTCGCTGATCTTTCTGTCGCAGGGAACATTCGGCGGCGCATCCGTCGATCTCGGAGCGATGGGACTGCCCGGCGTCATCGCGATGGGCGTTCTGTTTAGCGGTGTCATGGGGATCGTGGGAGTCCTCTCCATGGATCGCACGAACGGCACTCTCCTGCGCTCAAAATCGGTACCGGGCGGAACAACGGGCTATCTTGTCGGGGAAATCACGGCAAATCTCATCTCCACCGTGGTCTCCGCACTTCTGATGCTCGTTGTCGGGCTGCTGCTCTTCGACGGTCTGGAGTTCGCTTCGCCATTGCGCTGGCTGCTCTTCGCTTCCGTGCTCGTGCTCGGAATGGTGTCCACCTTGGCGATTGGCGCCGTTCTCGGAGCACTTGTCTCCAACCCGAAGTTCATGGGTTTCGTGATGATGCCAGTCTTGGTGCTCGTCGGCATTTCAGGAATCTTCTATCCGATCGTCGCGCTCCCCGGGTGGCTGCAGGGAGTCGCACAGGCCTTCCCGCTGTATTGGTACGGCCTCGGGCTGCGGGCCTCGCTGCTGCCTGACGCGATGTCCGCCGTCGAAATCTCTGGGTCCTGGCGACTGGAATGGGTGTTCATCGTTCTGGCCGCGTGGGCGGTCGTGTGTCTCGCCATCGCTCCGAAGCTCCTCGGCCGGATGGCGCGCCGAGAATCGGGGTCGACGCTTGCCGCGCGCCGCCTGGACGTTCAGCAGCAGTGGGGGGTTTAGCCGAACGTGGCCGAGACGGTTCATAACCGCATCGCGATGCTGCGCGCCGAGCGCCGCGTCTCGCGTCGGTCGCTCGCGGAAGCTCTCGGCGTCCACTATCAGACCATCGGCTACCTCGAACGTGGCGAATACAGTCCCAGTCTGTATCTCGCTCTGAAGATCGCCGAGTACTTTGACGTACCCGTTGAAGTTCTCTTCTCGCTCGAGGAGTTCCGGCGCATCGGGTGATGCGACTGCCATCGCAGGGACTGCCCGAAAGCGGGTCACTTCGTCAATGCGAGCGGATTCGCGCACCGATGGTCATGCCCCCATCGGCTTCTGCTCGACATTCACTCAGGTTTCACAGTAATGTTGTTGTGAGCCGTGTGACTGACGTGACGAAAGGGGGCCTCGTGGCTAAAGAATTCGACGACGTGCGGTTTCTGACCGTCGCCGAGGTCGCCGACATGATGCGGGTCTCGAAGATGACCGTCTACCGCATGGTTCACGCCGGCGAGCTGCCCGCTATTCGCTTCGGGCGGTCCTTTCGCGTTCCCGAGTCGGCGATCGCTGATGCCATCACGCGCAACGTCGCAGATTCTGCGTGACACGAGTACGCACGAAATTCGGGTAAACTAACCCGAGGCCTTTTATGCCGGCCGCGGCACGCGCGGCCAGACCCAATACTTTTGTGAGGTTTACGTGGGTTCAGTTATCAAGAAGCGTCGCAAGCGCATGGCGAAGAAGAAGCACCGCAAACTTCTTCGCAAGACGCGCCACCAGCGTCGCAACAAGAAGTAGTCTCACGGGACTGCACCGAAGCGCCAGGGTTCTGCCTTGGCGCTTTTTGGTGCGCCTAGCGCTCCGTCGCCGATAGCGCAACCGCCTTGTCGTTCCCCGTGGGGGGAAGCGACCGTTGGGGGAACGATGCATTGCACAGGTGAGGAGGCGACATGCCAACGCAGCAGGGACCCAGCACAACGCGTCAGCTGAACATCGAGCACAAGGGACGCACGTTCGGCATCGTCCCGTCGATGGAGAGAACATGGGTGGTCACCGAGATGATCTCGCGAGCGCCGTATGGACGGCTCGTGCTCCTGGACGAAGACGGCGAAGATGGGCTGCCCGTGTACGGGGGGATCCCTGCCGGCTACACCGAACCCCTTCATCAGGGGAGTGACTGGGACGGGATCGTCCGTGCGCTGATCAACCAGACCGACTGGGACGTTGATGCCTAGGGCGTCGTCGCACGGGGCCGTTAGGCTGGTCGCATGACAATAACCGTCACGCTCATCGGCAAACCGGAGTGCCACCTGTGCGACGATGCCCGAGGCGCGATCGAGCGGGTGCTCACGCAGATTCCCTCTGCAGCATCCGTGACTCTCGAAGAGAAATCGATTCTCGACGACACCGCTCTGTACGAGCGCTACTGGGAGCAGATTCCCGTTGTACTGATCGACGGCGAGCAGCACACCTTCTGGCGCGTCGACGAGCGTCGTCTCGCGTCAGCGCTGACCGAAGACGACGCCTGAGGGGGAACCATGGCCATCAAGCACATCGTGATGTGGACGCTCGCGGGGGACGACGACGCAGCAAAGGCGGATGCTGCGAACGAGATCGCCGCTCGGCTTGAGGCGCTCGTGGGGCGCATCGCCGGCATCCAGTCACTCGAGGTCACGCGCAACGCGGCGTTCGACGATGTGAATTACGACCTTGCGCTCATCTCGGTGCACGACGATGTCGCAGCGCTCAAGGCCTACCAAGTGCATCCCGAGCACGCGGAGGTTGCGGCGTACATCCGCAGCGTCGTCGCCCAGCGGGCATCCATCGATCTCGAGGCGTAGCGGCGCGACCTCAGATCGCGCCTACTCGTCGTCGCTCTGCTTCGGCCTGGCGTCGACGCCAGCCTCTTTGCGCTGCTGAGGCGTGATGGGCGCGGGGGCCTGCGTAAGCGGGTCGAAGCCGTTTCCGGTCTTGGGAAACGCGATGACCTCCCGAATCGAGTCTGACCCGGTGAGCAGGGCGATGACGCGATCCCAGCCGAACGCGATTCCGCCGTGCGGGGGAGCGCCGTACGCGAAGGCGTCGAGAAGAAAGCCGAACTTCGTGCGCGCGTTCTCTTCGTCGAGCCCCATCACCTCGAAGACGCGCTCTTGAACGTCGCGCTCGTGAATACGGATCGAGCCTCCGCCGATCTCGTTGCCGTTGCAGACGATGTCATACGCGTACGACAGCGCGTGTTCGGGGTCGGTGTCGAACGTGTCGCGATACTCCGGCTTCGGCGCCGTGAACGCGTGATGCACGGCCGTCCACCGGCCGGCTCCGACGGCGACGTCGCCTGAGGCCACGGCTTCCTCGGCCGGCTCGAACATGGGGGCGTCCACGATCCAGACGAACGCCCACGCATCGTCGTCGATGAGGTTGGCGGCACGGCCGACCTCGAGACGAGCGGCGCCGAGCAGGGCACGCGAGTCGCGCGGAGTTCCCGCCGCGAAGAAGATCGCATCTCCGGGCTTCGCTCCGACAGCATCCGCGAGCCCCTCGCGCTCTGCGTCGCTGAGGTTCTTGGCAACCGGCCCTCCGAGCGTGCCATCTTCGGCGATCGTGACGTACGCGAGTCCCTTCGCTCCGCGGCCGCGGGCCCATTCCTGCCACGCATCAAAGCCGCGGCGCGGCGTCGATGCGCCACCGGGAAAGACGATCGCGCCGACATAGGGGTTCTGGAACACCCGGAAGCCGGTGTTGGCGAAGTACTCGGTGAGCTCAGTGATCTCGAGGCCGAAGCGCAGGTCGGGCTTGTCGCTGCCGTACTTCTGCATCGCCTCTGCGTACGTCATGTGCGGAATCGGGGTCGGAACGGTGTAGCCGATGAGCTTCCACAGCGCCGAGACGATCTTCTCGCCGATTTCGATGATGTCGCTCTGCTCGACAAAGCTCATCTCGATGTCGAGCTGCGTGAACTCGGGCTGCCGGTCGGCGCGGAAGTCCTCGTCGCGGTAGCAGCGGGCGATCTGGTAGTACCGCTCCATGCCGGCCACCATGAGCAGCTGCTTGAACAGCTGCGGGGACTGCGGCAGCGCGTACCACGAGCCGGGGTTGAGGCGCGCGGGCACGAGAAAGTCGCGCGCGCCCTCTGGCGTGGAGCGCGTGAGCGTCGGCGTCTCGATCTCGACGAACTCGCGCTCGTCGAGCACGTCGCGCGCTGCCTTGTTCGCTTTCGCGCGCAGGCGCAGGGCACGTGCGGGATCGGGCCGACGCAAGTCGAGGTAGCGGTGCTTGAGGCGAGCTTCTTCGCCGATGGTCTCGGTTCCGTCGAGAGCGGTCGACACCTGAAACGGCAGCGGCGCGGCCTCGTTGAGCACGATGACGGTCTCGGCGATGACCTCGATCTGCCCCGTCGACAGGTTGTCGTTGGCGTTGCCCTCCGGCCGCTTCTGCACGGTGCCCGTCACCTGCAGCACGAACTCCGAGCGCAGCGGGTGCGCCACGTCTTCATCGCGAATGACGACCTGAGCGATGCCCGATGCATCACGCAGATCGATGAAAGCCACTCCTCCGTGATCGCGGCGACGGTCGACCCAGCCGGCGAGAGTGACCGTCTCGCCCAGGTGCTCGAGTCCGAGTGTTCCGGCGTTGTGAGTGCGAAGCACGAAAAGGTCCTTTCCGGCGGTGAAGAGGGGAGGATGCCGTGTGACGACGGGCCTGCCCCGAAGCATTCGACAAGTCTACTTGCCTCGTCGTGAAGCGAGTGCCGCCACCCGTTGATTGCTCACGGCAGATTCTTAGCTCTACAGAACGTAGACTAAGGGCCGTGGTTGCCTCGCAGATCCACCTCGTCCGGCATGGCGAGGTGCATAATCCCTCGCGCGTGCTGTATGGACGCATTCCCGGTTTCGGTCTCTCCGACCGCGGACGCAGCATGGCACAGGCCGCCGCCGACGATCTGGCGCGGCGCAAACGGCCCGTGTCGCGCGTGATCGCGTCACCGCTGCAGCGCACGCAAGAATCGGCGGCCCCCATTGCGACGGCGTTCGAGCTCTCGATCGAGAACGACGCTCGCGTGATCGAGCCGAGTAACTACTTCGAAGGCATGCGCATGAGCAGCGCACTGCGCAATCCGCGCAACTGGTACGCCGTGCGCAACCCCCGCAAGCCCAGCTGGGGCGAGCCCTACGCCGACATCGTCACTCGCATGCTCGAGGCGATCACCGATGCGTGGGAGAACACGGAATCAGGCGACGTCGTGCTCGTGAGCCATCAGCTTCCGATCTGGATGGCCCATTCCAGCATCCTGGGCATTCCGCTTCACCACGACCCGCGCAAGCGTCGCTGCTCTCTGTCGAGCATCACGACTCTTGAGCACACGGGCAAGCGCTTCGTCGAGGTGGGCTACGCCGAACCCGCGCTTCTGCTGACGGCAGGTGCCGTCGACGTGGGTGCCGTATGACTCGAGCACGACACACCACACGGATGCTGTCGGCCGCCGCAGCCGCGCTCGCCTCGGTGCTTCTGGTCGCCGGCTGCTCGAGCGATCCCCTCGCCGAGCAGTACAAAGAGGGAAGCAGCAAGGGGTACATCGCGGGCGACGGCTCGGTCATGGAGATCGCCGAGCCCGACCGCGGCGAACCGGTCGACTTCTCGGGAACCACGGAGTCAGGTGACGAGATCTCGTCGAGCGACCTCGTCGGCGACGTCGTGGTCGTGAACTTCTGGTACGCCTCGTGTGCTCCGTGCAGGGCCGAGGCGCCCATTCTCGACAATGTTTTTGAGGAGTACTCCGATGACGGCGTCGAGTTCGTCGGCGTCAACCTGCGCGACCAGCCGGGAACCGCCGCCTCGTTCAACGACACCTACGACGTCGGCTACTCGTCGATCATCGACGTCGACACGGGCAGTGTGAAACTCGCGTTCGCCGACACCGTTCCGCCCAACAGCGTTCCGACCACGATCGTGCTGGACAAGCAGGGCCGGGTGGCCGCGCGCATTCTGGGGGCGATCGAAGACACGTCGATTCTGTCGACGCTGGTCGAAGACGCCCTGGCAGGGACGTGACGTGAATCCCGGAGAGATCGTCATCAGCGGTCAGCTGCTGCTCGCCATTCCCATTGCGGCGCTCGCAGGCCTCGTCTCGTTCGCATCGCCGTGCGTGCTTCCGCTCGTTCCCGGCTATCTCGCCTATGTCGGCGGTGCATCGACGGCGCAGCAGGGGGCAAAGGCGGCGACGCGCGATCGCGCACGGCTGCTGCTCGGCGTCGTGCTGTTCATCACGGGCTTCTCGGTGATCTTCACGGCGTACGGCTTCGCCTTCGGCAGTCTCGGGCAGTGGCTCGTCGCATACGGCCCGCTCATCACGCAGATCCTCGGTGCCGTCGTGATTCTCATGGGCCTCGTGTTCATCGGCCAGGTGACGTTTTTGCAGAGGACGTTCCGCCCGACGTGGACGCCGAAGACGGGGCTTCTCGGTGCTCCGCTGCTCGGCGTCGTGTTCGGCATCGGCTGGGCGCCGTGCGTCGGTCCGACGCTCGTGGCGATCCAGTCGCTCAGCTTCGGCTCGGCCTCGCCATGGCGCGGGGCGCTGCTGAGCTTCGTGTACTGCCTCGGCCTCGGCATTCCGTTCGTCATCTTAGGCCTAGGTGCCACGTGGGCGACCAAGAGCGTCACGTTCCTGCGCCGTCACATCCGCGCGATCAACATCATCGGCGGCATCCTGCTCATCCTTATCGGGATCCTCATGGTCACCGGCGTCTGGACGTCGCTCATCAGCATGCTCGCGGGGGTGATGCCGTACTTTGTCCCGGCCATCTGATTACACTGACGGGCGCGACGACGGCCCGAGCGAGCAGCCCGTCTCGCAACCCAAGCTCGGCGTCGTGGGCTGGCTGCGCTGGATCTGGCGGCAGCTCACGAGCATGCGCACGGCGCTCCTGCTCCTGCTTCTGCTCGCGATCGCGGCGATTCCCGGCTCGCTCGTTCCGCAGCGCTCGAGCGACCCCAACGGCGTCACGCAGTATTTCACCGAGCATCCCGATCTCGCGCCGGTGCTCGACAGCATCCAGATGTTCGACGTCTTCACGTCTGCATGGTTCTCAGCGATCTACATTCTGCTGTTCACATCGCTCATCGGCTGTGTCATTCCGCGCGTCAAGCACCACATCGGCGCCCTGCGCGCGAAGCCGCCGCGCACGCCCGTACGCCTCAGCCGCCTGAGCGACTACAGCGAGGTCACGTACCGCGCGGGCGACGGTGTCGAGGCGGATGCCGCGGCCGCGGTGTCGTCAGCACGCGATCTGCTCAAGAAGTCGGGGTACCGCGTCGAGCTGTACGAAGCGCCGGCTACCAAGACGTCACCCGCGAGCATCTCGGTCTCGGCGGAGCGCGGGTACCTGCGCGAGACGGGCAACCTGGTCTTCCACTCGGCGCTTCTGCTGATTCTGCTGGTCGTGGGCATCGGAGGCGGCTTCGGCTACTCGGGGCAGCGCGTCGTGGTGGAGGGGCAGTCGTTCGTCAACGTGCTCGGCGACTACGACTCGTTCAGCCCAGGGCGTTTCTTCGACCCGTCTCAACTCGCCCCCTACTCGCTCACGCTCGACGAGTTCAACGTCGACTACGAGACCGAGAACCTCAACGCCTATGGGCAGCCCATCGACTTCGAAGCCAACGTCACGACGCGCACGCCCTCGGGCGACGCCCACGACACCGCGATCAAAGTCAACGAGCCGCTGCGCTTCGAGGGCACCGATGTCTATCTGCTGGGCAACGGCTATGCCCCCACGATCACGGTGAAGGACCCCGAGGGCAACATCGTCTTCACGGACTCGGTGCCGTTCTTGCCGCAGGACTCGTCGACGCTCACGTCCGTCGGCGTCGTCAAGGTTCCCGACGGCCTCGACAAGCAGCTGGGCATGGTCGGGTTCTTCTACCCGACCGCGTACCCTCTCGAGTCGGGGGCTTACACGTCCACGTATCCCGACCTCGAGTACCCCCTGCTGACGCTCAACGTGTACACGGGTGACCTCGGCATCGACGGCGGCGTGCCGAAATCGGTGTACTCGCTCGACGTCGACGGCATGACCCAGCTCACGGGCGGCGACACGGGCGTCGAATCGATCGAGCTCATGCCGGGGCAGAGCACGGAGCTACCCCACGGGCTCGGCACGATCGAGTTTGTCAATGAGAACCCGCAGAAGGGCAGCTATGCCGGCTCTGTGCACCGCTTCGCATCGTTCGACATTCACAGCGACAAGACGCAGCTGGGCGTCGCGATCGGCGCGGGACTTGTTCTTCTGGGCCTGCTCACGTCGCTCTTCGTGCCCCGGCGCCGCGTGTGGGTGAAGGCGTACGATAACGACGACGGCTCGGTGCGCATCGAGTACGCGGGGCTTGCGCGCGGTGAGGACCCGGGGCTGGCGGATGCTGTCGAGTCCGTCGCCTACCGGCACGGCACCGCGCTGGGGGTGGACCGCGAATGATCGTCGTCGCGCTCATTCTCGACGTCGTCCTGACGCTCGGCTTCGCGATCTCGGGGCGCTCGAGCCATGCCGAGGTACTCGATCCCGTGGGCATCTGGGGCACCTGGTGGCCGTTTCTCGCGGCGCTCGCGATCGGCTGGGTCGTGACGCTCGCGTGGCGCCGGCCGCTCGACGTCGTGCGCACCGGCATCCCGGTGTGGATCATCACGGTTGCGGGCGGGATGCTGCTGCGCGCAGCATCCGGACAGGGAATCGCCGTGCCGTTCATCATCGTTGCCACCCTCGTGCTCGGGCTCGCCCTTGTGGGGTGGCGTCTCATCGCGCTGCTGGTACGCACCCTGCATGCTCGGAACGCGCGAAAAGCGAAGGAGTAACCTGACATCGTGGATCTCAATTCGTTCTCATTGCTGGCCCTGTGGTCGGCGACGGTGCTGTACGCGCTTGCGCTCATTGCGTTCTCGCTTGACCTGGCGCGCCGAAGCTCCGAGGTGAAAGAGGCATCCGCCGCGCAGTCCGCTGTCGCGACGTCGGCGGAGCAATCTGTCGCGCAGGCCGGCGGAGGCGTCGCCGTCAAGACGCGCCCGGTGAAGCCGCAGAGCTCTGAACCCGCCGTCACAGCGAAGCGCTCGCCGTCGCTGCGTTCGGCCATGGCGCTCATGGTGCTGGGCTTTCTGCTGCACGTCGCCGCCGACGTGACGCGGGGCATCGCAGCCGAGCGCGTGCCGTGGGCGAACCTCTACGAATTCGTCATGACGGGCACGATGCTCGTCGTCGCCGTGTTCCTCGTGGTGAACATCAAGGTCGACCTGCGGTACCTCGGCACGTTCATTTCGCTGCTCGTCGTCTCGCTGCTGTGCATGGGCACGATCAACTTCTACGTCGAGGTCGCCCCGCTGCCTCCGGCGCTGCAGTCGGCGTGGCTCGTGATTCACGTATTCCTCGCGACGACGGCGATGGGCTTTCTTGCGCTCGGCTGCGCGCTGAGCGTGCTGCAGCTGATTCAGGCGCGCACCGAGGCGCGGCGCGCGGCGCTGGGTGAGCTGAAGCTCAAGTTCATGGCGACGTTCCCGTCGGCGCAGCGTCTTGAGAACCTCGCATACCGCACGGTCATCGTGGGCTTTGTGCTGTGGACGTTCACGCTCATCGCCGGATCGATCTGGGCCGAGGCGGCCTGGGGTCGCTACTGGGGCTGGGACACCAAGGAAGTGTGGACGTTCATCATCTGGGTGATCTATGCCGGATACATCCATGCGCGTGCAACGAAGGGCTGGCGCGGCAGTCGAGCCGCGTGGCTCGCGATCATCGGCTTCGGCACGGTGATCTTCAACTTCACCGTCGTGAACATCTTCTTCAACGGCCTGCACAGCTACTCGGGGCTGTAAGCTCGCTGGTGCAGAGAGCCGGCTCCCGTTCGGTCGTCCTCGTCGCCCACCAGCTCACGCGCAGACGCCGCTCTGAATGGTTGCCTGTCGATTTTTCAGCATCGATCACGAGTTCGCGCGGAGAGCTGCTTCGGTGCCCTGAGCGGTTCAGCCGTTCGGAACTTTTCGGCGTGGTTGCGGCGTGTCGGCGCACGACACGCCGCAATGTCGTCGCCTTTTCCGAATGGTTGTACGCGAGAGGGCGCCTGCTATCTCGCTGCCGTCACAAGCGTGAACCCTATGAATAAGCTGTGATAACGTCGTGACGCGCTTGTGTCGCACGGGGGACACAGTGGCACATCCATGGGGGGATTGCAGAGTTGAGTGATGCAATTGCGCAGTCGCGACGTGATGATTGGACGACCTTTGCGAGGTGGAAACGCGGGCTCATCACGCTGATGGCGTTGTCAGTCGCCTTCGTTCTCACCGCGTGTGGTGCTGTCGTGGACACGCGCTTGTGATCAACGCCGACGGCAGCGGATCGCGCGCGATCACGGCCACTGTTGAAGCCGACGATCTTGAGAAGGTGAACGGCGGCGCCGGCGCTATCGACACGGCCATCACCGAGAATCTCCCCGCCGGAATGACCTACGGCGGTCAGAAAGCGGGTAGTGACGGCGCTGCGATCTATTCGTTCGCCATCGAGTTCGACTCGCAGAAAGACTACGAAGACAAGGTCATCGGCATACTCGGCGCGGGTGGTGTGACAGACATCGAGACCGAGATAGAGATCGCCGTCGCCGACTCTGTGTTCCGCGAGGGCGTGAGCGTGAATGAGAACTTCACGTCTCAGGATCTCTTGCAGTGGCTCGTCGAGGCCATGGTGAAGTCGGGAATCGTCGATGACGATGACAAAGACGATCTCACGGAGATTGGGAAGACCGTTGTCGAGGTCGACGGAGTCGGGCACGACACACCGGCGAAGATCGAGTACTCGGACATCGCCGATTACGGCATCCGTTACTTGAACGTCACGACAGAGGGGGTCGGCACGGGCAGCTACGTGCGGACGATCTCGTATGATCTGTCCCGTGAGACGTACGCGCGTGACACGGGTGCTTACGACGAGTTCTTTAAGAAGGCAACGCCAAAGGGTGGCACTCTGACGGAACCGGACGAGGCATCCACCGTCTGGACGATCGAGTTCTCCGCCAAAGACGAAAAGCAGCTCATCGAATACACGAACACGGCGCTGAACTCAGAATCGACGGACTTTGCCGTGTCGAGCGAGACCGATGGCGACGACCCCACAATGTTCCACACGTCGGTGATCGACTTCGTCGACTGCGGGCAGATCTGCAACGAAGACGCCGAGGTGTCGTCGAACCTGGTCCTGCCGAAGGGCTGGCAGGGCGACAACGGCGGAAGTGCTGGGGAAGACGGCTGGTCGATGCCGATCAGTCATGACCCCGTCGTTTTCGATCACCGCGTTCAGTTCGAATCAGTTCTTGCGGCAGCATCCGTTGCTCCCTCGGGAGAGAACACACTCACCATCGACTACGTCTTGAGCGTTGAGAACGCCGACCTCGTCGGTTCAGCCATGCAAGACTTCCTCGAACCCGCATCAACTGTCGCAGACCTGAGCGTCGATGCGGGAAAGGATGCCGTCACCTACATGATCACGGTGGCTGGCGAGGACGCTGCTGACTTGAATACGCGCATGAGCGAGTACCTTCCCGGGTCGCAGTACAGCGTCGTCGAGTCAGACTCGTCGCTGTTCACGCGCTCGTACTCCGTGAACATGGTTGTCGCTCTTCCCCGTGACCTGCTGAGCGGTGGCGTTGCAGACGGCATCACCTACCGCGTTGATCTTCCCGGTGGTGCAAGCGTCGCAGACAGTTCCGATCTGCCCAAGGGCGCCAAGGTCGCGGGCAACGTCGTTGCCGTGTCTGAAGACTCCCCGAGCTCGCCAGAGTTCCGCGTTGATGCGAGCAGCCCGAACATCGGAGGCATCATCACGCTCGGGGTCATCGTGCTAATCATGCTTCTGCTCATTGCCACTGTGGTGTTCTTGGTGATCCGGCACAAGAAGAAGGTGGCTGCCGCGGGGGCGAGCAGCGAGCTGTTCAGTTACGACGACGGCCAGACGACTCCCGGCGCTCCAGTGACCGGAACGTCGTCGGGTGCCGCGGCGCCCGCTTGGCCGCAGCCGGGCACAGATCCGAGCAGTGGGTCTCCGACGCAGACGGCGGTGATCGACGACTCTGCGGATCGGAGTAGTCGTCCCGCAGCGGATGACCAGTCTCGTCCGATGTCGGACTCCGTGACCGAACGGATCCCCGAGGCTGATAGCGACTCGCCGACAGAAGTTCTGCCGCCGCGGCCGCCGCTTTCTCCGGTGGAATAAGTCACCCGCCATCAAAGCTGAGTACCGGGGGCGGGAATACGACCCCAAAGCACGTGCAATTGTCGTACTCACAACACAGTGGGCGAGGACTCTCAGAGTTCTCGCCCACTGTGGTCGATCGTGATTACGCCCCGATCCGTGCGAACTGCGCGGTCATCGGGTCCCAGTCCTCCTTCTCAGCAGACGTCGACGAATCCGCCGAATACGGTTCCAGCGCGACGTCGAGCGTTGCTGGATCCTGCGGCAGAGAGCCGATCGCCGACTGCCCGAAGGTGCTGAGCAGCATCACGCCGATGCCGTTCGCCTCAACGGCGTCCCGAGTCGTTCCCAGCGCCGCAAACGGAATCGCCATCTCGTAGACGGTGTCTTGCGCGGTGTCGTGTGCGGTGTCGAGGAAGTCGATGAACGAACTCGCGTCACTGAGGTCGGCGGGCGTATAGCCCTCGTAGCCGTTGGCATCGATGCCCATGAGGCTCTCACCGCAGAAGCCGTCGCCGTAGGCATACGAGATCGCCGCTTCGTCGAACCCGACAGCGTTCTCGGGCTCATAGTCGAATGCGCCCGAGCCGTTGAGTGAGAACATCGCCGGCTGGCCGACGCCCGGTTTGCTCGAGAACATCGCGAGGTGGTCGACCTCCTGGTTCGAGAATGTCGTGCGGATGCCCCACACGCCCTTCTCTGTTCCGTCGACGAGCCCCGTGCCGCCGTCGGCGTTCACATCGAACGCAAGCGCCTGCGGAATGTCGCCGTTGTAGGGCTTCCCATTGTCGCTGATCGGGTAGCTCTGCGCCGGGTCGACGACGTCGGTGACGTTGGTGAACTGCCACATGAGGTAGAGATTGTCGTCGTCCCACGCGCTCGAGAGCGAGTAGAGATCGTAGACCGGGCCCTCGTGGCTGCCGCGGAAGATGCGCGGATCGTCATTCGCGACGCCCTGTGCGATCACCATGTCGGCCGTCCACTCCGAGGCGTCGCCGTCGACAGTGACTTCGGCGGCTGATCCGACATTTCCCTCAGAGTTCTGCTGGTAGTACCCGTCTGAGTAGTCGGTGCCCGTCGGCTCACCGGGATCGCCCGGGTCTCCACCTGCAGTTGTCGCCGAAACCGCTTCGCTCCAGTCGGAGACGTTGCCCGAGCTGTCGGCCGCCTGAACGGTGAACGCGTACGCGGTGTCGGCGTCGAGATTGTCGATCGTGATCGAGGGCCCGGCCGCGGTCTTCTCCGAGGTAGCCGCACCGTCGTCGATCCGCACCGTGTATGACGCGACGGCTGTGTCATCTGTCGACGGCGTCCACGTCAGTGTGACGCTTGTGCCGTCGACTGTCGCAGTGACTCCCGTCGGCACGCCCGGTGCCTGGGTGTCTTCGCCCGCGTCCGTCTGTGTCGAGACGATCTCGCTCCAGCCAGACAGGTTGCCCGCGGCATCCATCGCCTGAACCTTGAAGAGGTACTCCTCGTCCGGCGTCAGGTTGTAGAAGCCGATCTCGGTCGCGGTCGTGACGATGCCGAGGGTCGCTTCGCCGCCTCCGGCCTTGATGACGCGGTAGCCGGCAACGCCGACGTTGTCTGTCGCCGCATCCCAGCTGAGGTGCACGGTGTCGCCATCGACGGTGATGGAGAGGCCCGCCGGCGTCGACGGCTTCTCGGTGTCATCTCCGCCTGTGGTGCCCGGCGTCGTGATCTCGGCCGCATCAGAGGCCAGCGAGACGCTGCCGTCTTCCGCCGTCGCCGTGACGGTGTACGAGTACGTCGTCGACTCGCTTACGGTCGTGTCGACGAACGTGGTGTCGTCGACGACGGTGCTCACCTCGCCCTCGGCGCCTCCCGTGCGTGTGACCGTGTAGCTCGCGATTCCCGACTCGGCGGTGGAGGCACTCCAGGTGACGGTCACCGCCCCGTCGTCTGCGCTGAGCGAGACGTCGGTCGGCGTCGTCGGAGCGGTGCTCGGCAGGTCGCACGGTGCGGTTCCCGAAACCTGACCGGATGCCACGGTGACGACGGATCCGCTGACCCGGTAGTCCTGCTTTCCGTTGTTGTCCCACGTGCCCGCACCGTTGTTGAACGCGAACGTCGTTCCCGACGCCCCATCCGCCACGGTCACGGAGTACCAGCCATCGCAGGCCTGCTCCATCGCGACGCCCGGAACGGTGGTCCACTCACCGTCGCCGACGCGGTAGTGGGCGTAGTAGGCATCCCACCCCGCGTCTGCGGAGTAGAAGAGCGTCATGTCTCCCGTCGGCGGCTCAGCGCAGGGGTCTGTGGTCGTGATCTGGCCGTCGTCGACCACCTGCACGCCGGCGCCGAGCGCGTAGTTCTGCTTTCCGTTGTTGTCCCACGTGCCCGCGCCGTCGTTGAAGGCGGCAGTGAGCCCGTCGGCATCGCCGAGCGGAATCGTCGCGCCGTACCAGCCGTCGCAGCGCTGCTGCAGCTGCTCGCCCGGAACGCTCGTCCATTCGCCGTCGCCCACCTGGTAGTGAATGTAATAGTCTCTCCAGCTGCCGTTGGCCTTGTAGAACACCTCTGCGGCAGCATCCGGAGATTTCTCCCCTGTCGTGACGGATGCTGGTGAGCTGGGTTCCGATTCGTTGCTGCCGTCTGTCGCCGTCACGGTGTATGAATACTCCGTGTCGGGATCGAGGCCGCTGTCGGCGATCGATGTTGAGCTGCCGGGGGCCGTGAGCGTGGTCTCGCCCTGCTCGCCGCCGGTTCGTGTGATCGTGTAGCCGGTCACGGCGCAGTCGTCTGTCGACGCCGTCCAGCTGACCGACACGTTCGTGCCGTCGGCTGCCGCTTCGACGTTCTGCGGTGCGCTCGGTGCCGCGGTGTCTTCGCAGCCTGCGCCCGCCTTCGCTCCAGCGTGGATCGCGACCGCGCCGTTCGAGGGAACGGTCGCGGTGAACTGCCCGCCCGAGACCGTGACAGTGTCGCCCGACCACGTCTCGCCGTTGCGCGTTGCAGAGATCACGTTGTAGTACGTGCCGTCGGGCAGACCGGTTTCGAAGGTGCGCGTCAGTTCGCTGCCTCCGCGGTTGATCGCCACAGTTCCCTTGTCGCCGCGGCTGAAGGCAATGGCGTTGCTGCCGTTCGTCCACTTCTTCGTCACGTCGGTGCCGTACGTCTCGGTGCGGAAGCCGACCATGTTGACGATCTCGTTCTCGGCGTGCTCGCACGTCCAGACCGAGCCGTTCCCGCAGGTGGGATCAATGACTTCACCGGATGCTGTCTGCGGAGGGCCCGCATCGAAGTTGTTGAATGTGAAGCCCGACTGGATCGACGGCGAACCGTAGTTCCACGCGAGAGTGAAGATCTGCGCCAGGTCGTAGACGTCGCCGTCCTTGTAGCTCAGCGTCTGGCCGTTGCGTTCGGTGTCGTGGTTGTCGACGAACACTCCGGCGTCGTCGTGATCGAGGAAGCCGTCCCACGTCTCCCCGATGCCGTTGCCACTGATCAGCCAGTCGATCGTGCCGCCGCCGAAGGCCTCTTTGAGCTTGCGCGCATAGGCGAACTCGTGAATGTCACCCATGCCGAGGTACTCTTCGGGCTGAATCGGCTCGTTGGCGCGGATGACCTCCTGCACGATGTACAGGTCGTCTTTATTCTCCACCCGCGACATGATGCCGCGCAGGTCGTCTGCGGCAATGTGCTTCACGGCATCGATGCGGAACCCGGCAGCACCCAGGTCGACGAGGTGGTTGAGATAGTCGGCGATCGTCTGCTGCACGTAGTCAGAACTGGTGTCGAGATCGGCCAGATTCACGAGGTTGCAGTTCTGCACCTCCCAGCGATCCTGGTAATTCTGGATGTCTCTGCGGCAGTCGTGAAAGTCGTTGTCGCTGTAGAGCCCGGGGTAGTTGTAGTGGCCGTACGAGCTTCCTGCCCAGCCGGTTCCGCCGTCTGAGTCTCCGCTCATGTGATTGATGACAGCATCCACGATCACCTCGACGCCCGCGGCGTTGCACGTGGCGATCATGTCCTTGAACTCCTCGGCTGTGCCGAGGCGAGACTCGAGCTTGTAGCTCACGGGCTGGTAGTACGTCCACCACTGGCTGCCCGTCACGTGCTCCTGTGGAGGAGAGGTCTGTACGTAGCCGTAGCCTGCGGGCCCGAGCGTGTTCGTGCACTCGCGCGCGATCGCGTTCCACGTCCAAGAAAACATGACGGCGATGACGTCCTTCGGCCCCGGAGCGGCTGCGTCTGCCTTCTGCGGCGGGGTGATCGCGACGAGAAGTCCCGCAATCAGAAGTCCCACGGTGAGTGTGACCAAGGGTAATCGTCGACGCCTCCCCGGTTGTGGCAGATCGATCTGTGACACGGTACTCATGAAGATGCTCCTTCGCATTGCACGGATGGTGACACCGCGTGAGTGAAATCAGCGTGCGAGACGAGGTTCGTCATCAAGCGCCGCCGCGCCGCGGTGCGCGTCGCGGGCGGCATCCGCTGCCGTAGCGCGACGTTGGCACCCAACGTAGAGTCCGCCCCTCTTTAATGCAAGCGTTTACACAAATTGTGACGCATTCGGCTATGAAATTCGATTGTCGCGATACGCGTGCAGCAAGACTAACCATTGAGGACGACACTTTAGTGAAAGCGCTTACACTACGCCGCCAATGCGGGCTCCTGGACCTGAATATGTGCTTCTTGCGCGTCGCCATCTGCCAGCACCGGAAAGTCGTGTCAACGGAGTCTTGGCGTGACCGGTTCGAACTCGACGCGACCGATCGCGGCAGCGGCATTCGCGCGAGAGCTGCACCGTGCGCTTCAACGACAGAACCCGCGCCACTTCAGCCGCAACCGCCCGGTCGCGCTTCAATCGCATTTACACGATGCCACCGTGACCCGACAACTGGGGTAGG
The DNA here is from genome assembly GCF_002563955.1 of Paramicrobacterium agarici. NCBI lineage: Bacteria > Bacillati > Actinomycetota > Actinomycetes > Micrococcales > Microbacteriaceae > Paramicrobacterium > Paramicrobacterium agarici. The sequence goes on along the minus strand of NZ_PDJE01000001.1, from coordinate 315,698 downwards.
AGCAAGTTCCGCGATGCATTCGAATCTATTGACAAGTTGTGTTCCCAATGCGAATGTTGAGAACTCACAGCGGCCTTTGTCTGAGGGCAGTCGCACGATGTCGCCCGGTGTGTGAGACTTCTGCCCGAAATGGTCGAAGGCGCAAGCCGGTGTGCGCACATTCGGTCGTCTATGCATCGTGAATTGGAACCACATCATGCCTTGGGGAGGGCAAATGAAAAAGCTGACGAAGGCTACGCTCGCGGGAGCTCTCGGTGTCGTATTACTGGCCGGAGGCACGACTTTCGCGCTTTGGAACGACAGCGCGACGGTTAACGGCGGCACAGTGAATTCGGGCACGCTCGCGCTGACCCCGAGCGAGACTGGAACGTGGAATGACCTCTCAAGCGGTACGCCGCAAGAGATCACCGATATTTCGGCATTCCTTATCGTTCCCGGCGACGAGATCCAGTTCACGAGCTCGTATACGGTGGGTGCCAGCGGCGACAACCTCACGGCCACAATCGACGTGTCTGACCCCGTCGACGCGGCAGGCGATGCCGAACTCGTGGCCGCGACGACCGTCACGCAGAGCTTCACTGACGAGTCCGGTACGCCGGTTGCCGACGGTGCGATCACGAGCGCGAACAATGGCGATGTCATCACCGTCACCGTTAATATCGTGTTCGATTCCACTACGGAGGGTACCCTGGCACAGGGACAGACACTCAACCTCGCTGATCTCACCGTCACTTTGACGCAAACAACCACTCCGTAGAGTCTGTCGGAGCCCGAGTTCGGGCGCCAGCCAGGATGAGCTGTGAAACGCGTCTTTGCGATGATCGCCGGAGTCGCACTGGTTCTCGTTACGGGAACCGGTGTGACTCTTGCGCTGTGGAACGATTCTGAGACTATCGACGGCGTGGCCATCAGATCTGGCGTTCTCATGCTCGATATTGGCGGGCAGACGGAGTACGACATGGGTACGGTCGATACTCTCTATCCGGGTGCAGTCACGGCGACCCGTCTCGAGCTCAACGGACACGCTTCGGGAAACCTCGGGCTGGACTACGTGCTCACATCGGTGCTGACCGACGCGTCGAGTGCATCCTCAGCGCTGTTCGGCGTCGTTGACGCGCAGGTGTACGTTCAGTCGAGCGCCTCAGCAGAGTGCGCTACGAGCGGCGTGCCGGGCGGAACCCAGGTCTACGGCGATGCAGGAGGTTATTCCGACCTGGCTGCGTTGTCGGTGACCGAATCGCTCGTCTCGACAACCGAGCTCGCGAACACGGACTACCTCTGCGTGCGTCTCACCATTCCTGCGGGCACTTCTGCGACTGTAGATGGGGTTGAACTGAGCGATGCAACGTCATCGTTCATACTGAACTTCGCCGGTGAGGGAATCCGATGACCCGACGCCGTACATCACGCACCGGCACATCATGGCACGTGGCACTTGCCGCGCTCCTCGTCGTCGGGTCGGGGGCCATAGCGCTGCCCGCGTCCGCGCAGTGGTCGGCATCGTCACTGGCCCGTGTAAGCGTCGAGGCCGGCTACCCGCCCATCACGGTGAACAGTGGGCGATGGTTGAGCTGCCGTGGCCCACAGGCATACAACGGCTACGAAGCGAGCATCGGCGGAGACTTCAGCGCCGTCCAATACCTATACCGCGACCAGATCGAGCCGGTGTTCGCCAATTTCAGGATCTATCGCGTCATAGACGGTGTAACCGAGTGGAGTGACTGGTCGTCCGAACCGGCAGGCATCCTCGGCGACGCATCGGAATACAATTACATGTTCCACGACAGGGGCACGAACTTTTACAACCTCCCGACGGATAACTCGCCCATGACCGTTTACGTTCGGCCCATGTATCCCGACGGCTGGCTCGGACCAGCGAGCAACTCCATCACCATTTACCCGCGCGACGACCTCAACCAAAGCTATTGCCAGAGCCCGTGATGACCGACACACGACATGAGGTTCACCGTCCGGGTGGTCAAGAGCGGCACGCTGGTCTCCCTGGGCCACTCCGTCGCTCGCTCAAACTCGCCGCATCCATCGCCGTCTGGATCGCCTTCTTCGCGGTCATGGCGATTGTAGCCGTTACACTCGTGATCCCGCGTTTGGTGGGCGCGGTGCCGCTGGCCGTTCTCACATCGTCGATGGAACCGACGATGCCGCCCGGAACACTTGTCGTGTCGAAACCGGTCGACCCGGCATCATTAGCCGTCGGCGACGTCGTGACATTTCAGCCGGTCTCAGACGATCCCAAGCTCGTCACTCATCGCATTGTGAGCCAGGGGCACAGGGCAAATGGCGCTCTAAGCTTCATAACCCGGGGTGACAACAACGGTGCCGACGACAAACCTATTGTGGCTGAGCAGGTCATGGGCAAAGTGATCTATGCGGTGCCCTATGTGGGACACGCCACGAGTTTGCTCGCCGTCGACGAGCGAGGCTGGATCGTCGGTGCTCTTGGATCGATCCTCATCGGCTATGCCGTTTTCACGATCATGCGTGAGCTGCTTCGCAAACGAACGGAGCGAACGTGACAGGGCGTGTTTTCCTCAAATTGCGGGGCGTTCCGGCGGCCGTGCTCGCTACGATGCTCGCGCTCGTCGCCATGCTCGCACCCGCGTCAGCGGCGGCCGAGCCGACGTCCGGCTCGCAACTCGCTCTCAGTCTCGACGGAATCGTCTGGGAGAGCGAACCGTCGTCGCCGCTGTTCTCCACGACGACGCTCGTTCCCGGAGATCGACTCTCGGCGACAGTATTCGTTCGAAACGACGCCCACGACGGAGCGCAGCTGAGCGTCGTTCCTGAGGACATAGAGCTGCACTCGCTTGCGACTCATCCGTTTTCCAGCGACCTCACGCTGTCGGTGCGTGAGCCGCGAGAATCGGCGCAGCCTCTGGCCTTCGACGAGCTTGATTCGGCAGTGCTTTACGAGAGCCGTCTCGATCCCGGGCAGGTGAGGGAGCTCATCGTCGAAGTCGCTTTACCGCGCTCCGCCTCGACAGGAGGGGATGCGAACTGGGATCGTGCGTCTTTCGCGCTGCGCGTCACGCTCGGCGGCGACTTCGCGGTCATTCCGGGCGGGCAAGCTGATTCAGATGACGGGGGCATCCCCGGCGAATCGTCCAATGCTTCACGAGAAGCCCGGGATGCTGCAACAGACGACGTTCTTCCGTGGACCGGCGGTTCCGCGGGTCTTCACCGGTGGGCTTTAATTGCCATCGGACTGGGAGTGGCGGCTGCGTTTGTCGATCGACGATTGCGCGCTCTACAGAGTGTGCGAGATCGTCGATAGGAAACCAGCGACGGACCAGCGGCGTTGCGTGGGCCTGATAGTTAACCTTGGCTGTCAGGGTCCTGTTTCACTCTGGCGAACGCCCTCGGTCGCGCGAATGTGGTCAGAGCAGGGCGTAGCAACGGCGGATGCGGTCACGCCACCACGCGTCACGTTCGGCAGACGCGGCGTAGTTGCGCAGCATCCGCTCTGAAACCTCGACGCGACGCACGTCGATTTCGCCGCCGTGCGCCACAAGCGGTTCGTCGGTGACGTCGGCCGCAAGCAGCGACGCCGTTCCCAGCCCACAGTCGTACGGCAGCTCGGGCACTGCGGCGGCGAGGTGCGCGCCGAGCGCGAGGCCGACCGACGTGTCGAGGGCACTCGAAACCGTGACCGGCAGCCCTGCGTGGCGCACGATGTCGAGCGCGCGGCCGATACCGCCGAGCGGCTGCGCCTTCACGATGAGCAGGTCGGCGGCGCGCGCCCGGGCGACGGCGAGCGGATCTTCGGCCTTGCGCACGCTCTCGTCTGCCGCGATGGGAATGCCCATGTACTTCACGCGCCTGCGCACCTGAGCCAGTTCGTCGACAGTGGCGCACGGCTGCTCGACGTACTCGAGATCGAACTCGGCAAGCTCGTGAATCGCGTGCTCGGCCTCGTCGACGTTCCAACCGCCGTTCGCGTCGAGGCGCACGCGGCCCTCGGGTCCCACCAGACGCCGCACTTCCGCAACGCGCGCGACGTCGTCTGCGAGTGTCTGCCCCGGCTCGGCGACCTTCACCTTCACAGTGCGGCATCCGTCGTAGCGTGCAAGCACGTTCTCCACGCGGTCCGGCGTGACGGCGGGCATCGTCGCGTTCACGCGGATGCTGTCGCGGCACAGCGGCGGAAGCTCGCCCCAGCCGAACGCGATGCCCGCCCGCAGCCACGTCGCCGCCTCGGCATCCTCGTACTCGGTGAACGGGGAGAACTCGGTTGCGCCCTCAGGCCCGATGAAGATCACGGCCTCGCGCTGCGTGATGCCGCGGAACCTGGTTGTCAGCGGCAGCGAGACGACGTGGGCTGAGGCAAGAAGCTCGTCGAGCGGCGGCAACGCATGCATGCGCCCATTCTGCACCGGCAGGCCGTGCGCTTGTTTCGGAAATCTGTGCGGCGGTGCACGCGAACCGCCGCAAAACCCCTGGTCGGCGGCATCCTGTGGCACCGACGCCCGCGAGGATTCCGAAACTGTGCACGCGTGCCCGCCTGGGGCCAGGGAGGGCAGCGGCACACAACTACGATTGAGGCATGACGGTGTCTGAGATCTTCGACGAATCCCAGTGGCAGGCGGTTGAGGGCTTTGAACAGCTGACCGACATCACATATCACCACACGCATGACGGCCGCGTCGCCCGCATCGCGTTCGACCGTCCCGAGGTGCGCAACGCCTTTCGCCCGCACACCGTCGACGAGCTGTACCGCGCGCTCGACCACGCACGCACGGCGTCGACCGTCGGCGTCGTGCTGCTCACGGGCAACGGGCCGAGCGCGAAAGACGGCGGCTGGGCATTCTGCTCCGGCGGCGACCAGCGCATCCGCGGCCGCGACGGCTACAAGTACTCTGCCGAAGACACGGCGCAGGGCATCGATCCGGCGCGCTCGGGTCGCTTGCACATTCTCGAGGTGCAGCGGCTCATTCGCTTCATGCCGAAGGTCGTCATCGCCGTCGTTTCCGGGTGGGCAGCCGGCGGCGGCCACTCGCTGCACGTCGTGTGCGATCTCACGCTGGCGAGCGATAAGGCGAAGTTCAAGCAGACGGATGCCGATGTCGGCTCATTTGACGCCGGCTACGGATCCGCGTACTTCGCCCGTCAGATCGGGCAGAAGTTCGCCCGCGAGGTGTTCTTTCTCGCCGACGAATATTCGGGGCAGCGCGCCTACGAGATGGGCGCCGTCAACGCCGTCGTTCCGCACGCGGAGCTCGAGACCGAAGCCCTGCGGTGGGCGCGGCGCATTCTCACCAAGTCGCCGACGGCGATCAGGATGCTGAAGTTCGCGTTCAACGCCGTCGACGACGGTCTTGTGGGCCAGCAGGTCTTCGCGGGGGAGGCGACGCGTCTCGCCTACGGCACAGACGAGGCCGTCGAAGGACGCGATTCGTTCCTCGAGAAGCGCGAGCCCGACTGGTCGCCGTACCCCTGGCACTACTGAGTCGCGCCGCGGGCACACAATGAGTACAAGGAGTACACACGAGTGTGCGCAAGCCCCGTGCGCCGGGGTTGGGCCGGGACGTAGACTCTGGTCATGACACGCAGTATCGTCGCCGTTCCGGCATCCGACCCCATCGAGGTCATGACGGCACTGCGCGGTGCGCTCGACCGTTCCGGCCCCGCGCTGCTGCCGCTGGCCGCCGAGTCGCCGCACAAAGATGCCCCGCTCGCCGCCCACCACGGCACCGAGCTGCACGAGGTTCCGCACGCGACGGCCGTCGTGATCCGCACGTCTGGATCGACGGGCGAACCTAAGAACGTCGTTCTCAGCTGTGACGCGCTGCTGGCGTCGGCCTCGGCATCGGAGTCCGTCATGGGCGGACCAGGGCAGTGGCTGATCGCTCTGCCCGCGCACTACGTTGCGGGGCTGCAGGTTCTCGTGCGCTCGATCGCCGCCGAGACGACGCCCGTCGTGCTGCCGCCCGGCCGCTTCGACACGGCGGCGTTCATCGAGGCGAGCAAGCAGCTCACGGGCGATCTGCGCTTCACGTCGCTCGTTCCGGCGCAGCTCATGCGGCTGCTCGAGACGCGTTCCGGCGTGACTGCGCTGCGTCGCTTCGACGGCATCCTCATCGGTGGGCAGGCTCTGCCCGAACCCGTGCGCGATCGAACGCAGCTGCTCGGGCTCCCCATCTTTCGCACGTACGGCTCGAGTGAGACCTCCGGCGGCTGCGTTTACAACGGCCGCCCGCTGCCCGGCGTTGAGATGAACATCGTCGACGGGCAAGTCGAGCTCACCGGTCCGATGCTCGCCGACGGATACCTCGCCGACGACGGCACGATCGATCACCGCCGCATGGAGGGCGCATTCGTCGAGCGCGAGGGCCGCCATTGGTATCGAACGGGCGATCTCGCGAGCATTGACGATGGCGTGCTCACGGTGCTCGGGCGCGCCGACAACGTCATCGTTTCGGGCGGCATCAACGTCAACCTTGACCGGGTCGAGCGCATTGTGCACACTGTGGCGGGCCTCGAAGATGCCGTCGTCGTGGGTGCCGACGATGACCGCTGGGGGCAGGTGCCTGTCGTCGTGACAGACGTGGCCGGGTCGCGCCTCGATGTGGTTCAGGATGCTGTCGCGACAGCGCTCGGCAAGCCCGCGCGTCCCGATCGCATCGTCACCGTCGCCGCGATTCCGAGGCTCCTGTCGGGCAAGCCCGATCGCCAGGCCGTCGCGCGCGTGATCGCCGAGCGCACGCCGACATAGCGTTCTTTAGTAAAGTTGCCGCGGAGCAGGAGGTCGTTCGTGGCAGCACAGAGCAAGAGCTCGTCGAAGAAGAAGCAGGGCGCGGCGGTTCACGTCGCGCGCAAGGGTGGCGGCAAGAGCGGAAACCCGGCGGCGCGCCCGCTGCAGCAGATCAAGCCGGCGACCGCCGGTGACTGGATTCGCGCGGCTCGCATTCCGACGCTTCCCATGTCGATCGCTCCGGTTCTCGTCGGCACGGGCGCTGCGCGCATTGCGGGCGCTCCCGACGAATTTCACTGGGTGCGCGCTCTGCTCTGCCTCGCCGTTGCCGTTGCGCTGCAGATCGGCGTCAACTTCGCGAACGACTATTCCGATGGCATCCGTGGAACCGACAAGAGCCGTGTCGGCCCGGGCAGGCTCGTCGGCTCGGGCAAGGCGAGTCCGCGCAGCGTTCTCATCGTCGCTCTCGTGTTCTTCGGTCTCGCCGCCGTCGCAGGTGTGCTCATCACGATCGCGACGCAGCAGTGGTGGCTCATCGCCGTCGGTGCGGCGTGCATTCTTGCGGCATGGTTCTACACGGGCGGCAAGCGCCCCTACGGCTATTACGCGCTCGGCGAGATCGTCGTGTTCATCTTCTTCGGGCTCGTCGCGACCCTCGGCACCATGTGGGTGCAGGTGGGGCAGCTCAACCAGGAGGCCTGGTACGGCGCGGTCGGCGTCGGTCTCATCTCGATGTCGGCGATCCTGGTCAACAACCTGCGCGACCGGGAGTCAGACAAGCTCTCGCGCAAGCACACGCTCTCGGTGCTGATCGGCAACCTCGCCACACGCATTCTCTTCGTCGTGCTCATGCTCGTGCCCTTCGCCATCGCGGCGCTCGTGGCGTTGTTCTACACCGGTATCTGGTACGCCGCGTTCGCGCTGCTCGCCGCGCTGCCAGCGTGCCTCATCGTCGTCACAGCGCGCACGCCAAAGGAGCTCGTGCTCGCACTCAAGCTCGTCGGGATCACGCAGCTGCTGTACGGCATCGCGTTCTTCGTCGGCTACTCGTTCTAGCAGCGCGAGAAACGGCGTCAGTCGAGTAGCTGCTCACGGGCTATGCCGTTGCGGAGTCGTCGCGCCGAGAACGTTTGCCGTCGGTGGCACCGGGCTCGGGCGCGGCGTGGTCGACAACGTCGTCTTCGGCCTCTTCGTCCGTCGGCGTCTCGTGCGGCTTGGCAGCATCCGCCCCCGTGCGCTTGCTGTGGATGGCCTCAGACACCTGATCTCGCGACCGGCGCAAGAAAATGAGCGAGACAGCGAACCCGATGAGCGCGGCCACGATCGCCGAGAACCACTCGTTGAACCCGAGCAGAAGCAGAATCGCCAGCGGAACGAAGAACGTCAGCAGGCGAAGAATCGTGTAGGTCACGGCCGGGGGAATGCGCTTCACACGAGAATTCTAGGGCGAAGCGGCTGGCTGAGCGCTGGGTGCCAAGACGCCCAGAACATTAACCGCTGGGGAAGCTACCATAAGTGCATGGCACGTCTACTCTTCATCTTGATCCCGGTGATCGTGGCCATCACGATCTACACGGTCGTGGACTGCGCCATCATCGACAACCGACGCGTCAGGGGCCTGTCGAAGCCGATCTGGATCGTGCTGATCCTCGTTCTTCCGGTGATCGGCCTGGCGCTCTGGTACTTCATCGGCCGAGGCGGCTCCGAGCTCGCTCGCGATGTCGCGCCCGACGACGACCCGTCGTTCATCGGCGGACTGCGCGGCGACTCTGAGCAAGACGACCGCATTCGCCAGCTCGAAGAAGAGCTCGCAGCACTCGATGCTGAAGAAGAGATCATTCGTCCGCGTGACGAGAAGAGACGAGCGGATGCTGCGGCCGCAGAAGAGCAGCGCAAGCGCCGCGAGGCAGAGCGTTCCTCTGATGGAACGGCAACCGACCCGTGTGACGACGAGCACCCCTCCGACCACGGCCACGGCACCGGTACGAACAGCTCGGATGCCTGACGAGCCGTCCGTCTCAGACGAGGGCCGCTCTGAACCGAACGCGGCTGGCGACAGCATCCTCGCCTCGAACCAGGCGCCGGCGACGACGTACGCACTCGCGCTGCTGAACGCACTCGCGCAGCACGGTCTGACCGACGTTGTTGTGTGCCCCGGGTCACGGTCGCAAGCGCTCGCGCTCGCGGCGGCGGCACTGGAGCAGGCCGAAGTCCTGCGCGTGCACGTGCGCATCGATGAGCGCTCGGCCGCGTTCTTCGCGCTCGGCCTCGGCGTCGAGTCGGGGCACGCTGCCGCGGTCGTGACCACGAGCGGGTCTGCCGTGGCGCACCTGCATCCCGCGGTTCTCGAGGCGCATCATTCGGGTGTTCCGCTGCTGCTGGTCACGGCCGATCGCCCGGAGGAGCTGCGCGGGATTCGCAGCAACCAGACCACCGTGCAGCCGGGCATTTTCGGCGGCGCCGTGCGGTTCGAGCGCGATGTCGCCGCGCCGGTCGGGACGCCGCACGAGATCGAGCGGGCCGCGGCGCTGGCACGTGAGGCGATGCGCGCCGCCAACGGCCGAGGCGTCGCCGGGTCAGGACCCGTGCACCTGAACGTCGCTTTTCGTGAACCGCTGTCGTCGTCGCTCTCGGAGACGGACGTGGCGGAGGAGCTGGCTGATGCAACGGGCGCCGATTCGCGTGCCGTTTTTGGCGGCGTGAGCACCGACGATGCCACACAAAGTGGCACACGAACGCCGGAAGCAGAAGCGCCCCGCCCCTCCACCAGCGCGAGGTTCGAGCGGCCGAGCGTGACACTCGACCGGGGCCCGCGAACCGTCGTGATTGCCGGACACGGCGCGGGGCCCGCCGCAGAAGAACTCGCGCACGCCGGCTCCTGGCCGCTCATCGCAGAGGTCACAAGCGGGGCTCGTTTCGGTCGCAATCTCGTTGTGCCGTACCGCGAGCTGCTGCGCGACGTTCGCCTCGGCGGGCGCATCGAGCGTGCCGTCGTGTTCGGCCACCCGACGCTCAGCCGCGAGGTGCCGGCGCTGCTGCAGCGGCCGGACGTCGACGTGACGGTCGTCGCGCCGACGGGCATTGAGGCGTACAACCCTGCGCGGCGCGCTCGCGTCGTCGCGACAGCATCCGTCGCCGAAGGCCCTGCAGACCGGGACTGGCTTGGAGCGTGGGTGGTCGCATCGCGCGAACACATGGCCGCGGCCGACCGCGACACGGCACCGTCACTGGACGACGGCCACTCGAACGATCCCGCAGCACGCGCCCGCTTCGCCCGCGCAGAATTCGCTGCCGTGCGCGCTCCGATCGACAGGCGGATGCTGGCCGAAGAGCTGTGGCGTGTGACGTGGCCGCACGATCGTCTCGTGCTCGCGGCATCCCGCCTGATTCGCGTCGCCGACGCCTTCGTCGCGGGAAAGAAGATCCCCGTGCACGCGAACCGCGGTCTCGCCGGCATCGACGGCACGATCGCCACGGCGCACGGCATCGCGTCGGTGCAGCAGAAAGACGGGATGCCGGGCGTCACACGCGTGCTTGTCGGCGACCTCGCGCTCCTGCACGATGCAGGCTCACTGCTCGGTGGTCACGGCGAGGCCTGGCCGCGACTGCAGGTCATCGTTGGCAACGACGGCGGCGGAACGATCTTCGATGATCTCGAGGTTGCGAAGTCCGCCGAGCGCGACGTGTTCGATCGCGTGCAGTACACGCCGCACGGCGTCGACGTAGCCGCGCTCGCGCAGGCGTACGGGTGGGACCACGTGCGTGCACAGACCCGCGCAGACCTCGATCAGGCGCTCACGACGCCGCGCGATGCCCCGGTGATCATCGAGGTTCCGCTCGAGCGCTGAGCAGTGCGTCTGCACGCGGTACGTCGCTGCCTTCGACGGCACTGAGCGTTGTTCTGTGGTCTGCGGACGTTCTGTATCGGCGCGGCAGCACAAAACGTCCGCAACTGTCAGGAGCAGGACGTGGCTCAGCCCTCGAGCGAGTCGACAACGGGCCGAAACTTGATGCGCGTCTCGGTGAGCTCGTTCTCGGGAACGGAATCGGCAACGACGCCGCACCCCGCATACGCCGTGAGTGCGTCGCCGTCCACTTGCGCGCACCGCAGCGCGATCGCCCACTCGCCGTCGCCGTCAGCGCCTACCCAGCCCACCGGTCCGGCATAGCGCCCGCGGTCGAACGGCTCGAGGTCGTCGATGAGGGCGACAGCGTCTGGGGTCGGCGCCCCGGCGACCGCCGCCGTCGGGTGCAGTGCCGAGACGAGGTCGAGCGACGATGCGCCGTCGCTGAGAACACCGTCGACGTCCGTCGCGAGATGCCAGAGGTTCGGCAGCTTGAGGGTGAACGGCACTTCGCTCGCCGCCAGGTGCGACGTGTGCGATTCGAGCGAGCGCACGACGCTCTGCACGGCGAACTCGTGCTCGTCGTTGTCTTTCTGCGATGTCGCGAGGGCGACGGCGGCCTGCTCGTCAGCATCCGGGCCGTCTCCGCGCCCCGTGGTGCCCGCCAGAACGCGCGCCGTCACCGCGCCCTCGGTCACGCTCACGAGCGTCTCGGGGCTTGAGCCGATCAGGCCGTCGACCGCATACGTCCAGCAGTCGGGGTACCCCTGCGCGAGGTCTGTGACGAAACGGCGCAGATCGGCGCCCTCGGGAACCGTTCCGACGAGGTCCCGCGCCAGAACGACCTTGTCGAGCTCGCCCGCGCGAATGCGACGAACGCCCTCCGCGACATGCAGCTTGTACGACTCGGGAGACTCCTGGCCGTCGAGAAACTCTACGGCGAACGCCTCGCCGACGGGCATCGCGTCGGCGATCGCTGCCTCGGCAGCATCCGTCATTCCCCCGTGTCCCGTGTTGAGCTCCTCGCCCTCGAGGCGCACGTGCGTCACCCAGTGGCGTCCGCCGCGGCGCCCGATGACGGTGCGCGGCACGACAAGCACGCTCGTCGTCGTCGACAGCGCCGAGAACGCGAACGCGCCGAACGCGATGAGCCCGGTTCCGGGGACACCGACGCGATCGGAGACATGAGCGGATGCCGCAAGGCGACGCCATGCTGCGGCGGCCTCGGTCATGCGGTCTGGCCCGGAGAACTCCAGGCGCACGGCCTCGCCGATTCCGATCATTCCTGCGCCCTTGCGCAGCCAGACGAGCGGTTCGCTCTGTGAGGTGTGGGGGATGAGAAGCGACACATCGCCGACGGGGGTGGTGTCGACGACAAGCCGCGGCGTGTCGGGGGTGGTCACGGCCCAAGCCTACGCCGGGCGGGCTGGGCAGGTCGTTCAGGCGAGAGTGCCTAAACTGGGGGAATGAGCAAGAAGGCGGATCTCGCGAAGCAGCCCGAGCAGGTGTCGGCCATGTTCGACGAGGTCGCCGAACGCTACGACATCACGAACGATGTTCTGTCCTTCGGAAATGACAGGCTGTGGCGCATCGCGCTCCGCCGTGCCGTCGACCCGCGCCCGGGCGATCGCGTCCTCGATCTCGCCGCCGGAACGGGAACCTCGAGTGCCGCGCTCGCCGCGACCGGTGCCACGGTCGTCGCGGCGGACTTCTCGCCCGGCATGATCGCCGAGGGCCGACGCCGTTTCGGGCACCTGCCCAACATCGACTTCGTCGAGGCCGACGCCACGAATCTGCCGTTCGGCGACGACGAGTTCGACGCGGTGACGATCTCGTTCGGGCTGCGCAACGTTGTCGACCCCAAGAAGGCGCTCGCCGAGATGCTGCGCGTCACCAAGCCGGGCGGGCGCCTCGTCGTGTGCGAGTTCTCGACGCCGCCAGCGGCCGCCGTGCGCAGCGCGTACAACCTCTACATCGCCAAGATCATGCCGCTCATCGTTCGGCTCGTCAGCTCGAACTCCGAGGCGTACACCTACCTCAACGACTCGATCCGCGCCTGGCCCAACCAGAAGGGCCTCGCCCGATGGCTGCGCGAGGCAGGCTGGGGCAACGTCGAGTACCGCAACCTCACGGCGGGCATCGCCGCGATGCACCGTGCGTTCAAGCCCGGTAGGTAGCGGCATCCGGGATCGCACCGTGGTCTGCACGGACGGATAGGGTAGTGGGGTGGATGTGAGCACGACCCCTCGCGACACGCGACTGTCGCAGCAGCTGGGCCTGACCGAGCGCATGATGATGAGCCCATCGATGCGTCACGTCGTCAACGCCATCGACGAGGGGCTCGTCGAGATCGAGCGGCAGCTGATCGGCGATCTCGAGTTCACCGACTCAGTGGCGGATGCTGCAGGCCGCTACCTTCTCGAAGCGGGCGGCAAGCGTGTGCGTCCCATGCTCATTCTGCTCGCCGCGCAGCTGGGCGACGGTAACACGCAAGACGTCTACGACGCCGCGAAGGCCATTGAGATCACGCACCTCGCGTCGCTGTACCACGACGACGTCATGGACCACGCCGACCGCCGCCGCGGGGTGCCGAGCGCGCACACCGTGTGGGGAAACTCGGTAGCGATTCTCACGGGTGATCTGCTGTTCGCCCGCGCGAGCCAGCTCATGGCGAACCTCGGCGAGCGGGCGATTCGCCTGCAGGCCGACACGTTCGAGCGCCTGGTTCTCGGCCAGCTGCACGAGACCGTCGGTCCCGAGAACGGCGAAGACGAAGAGCAGCACTACATTCAGGTGCTCGCCGACAAGACCGGGTCGCTCATCTCGACGGCGGCGCGCGCTGGAGCCCTGTTCGCGCACGCGCCCGACAGTGTGCAAGAGGCGCTGCGGGAGTACGGAGAGAAGATCGGCGTCGCGTTCCAGCTCGTCGACGACGTCATCGATCTCTCGCCTCAGCCCGATCAGACGGGCAAGGTTCCCGGCACCGACCTTCGCCAGGGCGTCGCAACCCTGCCCATGATCTACTTGCGGCAGAGTGCGAAGACGGATGCTGCTGACGCAGACCTGCTGCGCCGCATCGAGGACGAGTCGGGCGACGTCGAGGCGGCAGCATCCGAGTCCTTCCTCACTGCTGTTGCAGATCTCTATGCTCACCCGGTCACCGAGCGAACCCGCGCCGAGGCGAAGAAGTGGGCCGCCGAGGCAATCGCGACTCTCGATGACCTTCCGGAGGGGCCCGTGCGCGACGCCCTGACCCGGTTCGGCCGCAAGCTGGCCGACAGAGACAGATAAACGCCCGCGTCACCCGCAGCGTACCCAAGCAAAGGAACCAAGTGACAAAGCTGAGACTTGCCGTGGTCGGAGCCGGCCCGGCCGGAATCTACGCGTCGGACATTCTGCTGAAAGCCGAGCGCAAGTTTGAAGTGTCGATCGATCTGTTCGAGCAGCTTCCGGCACCGTACGGACTCGTTCGCTACGGCGTCGCCCCCGACCACCCGCGCATCAAGGGCATCATCAATGCTCTGCGCGATGTGCTTGACCGCGGCGACATTCGCATCTTCGGCAACGTGCGCTACGGCGAAGACGTGACGCTCGACGACCTCAAGAGGCACTACAACGCAGTGATCTTCGCCACGGGGGCGATTCGCGACCACAGCCTCGACATCCCCGGCATCGACCTCACCGGATCGTACGGCGCAGCGGACTTCGTCAACTGGTACGACGGCCACCCCGATGTGCCGAGGGAGTGGCCCCTCGACAAGAGCTCTGTTGGGGTGATCGGAAACGGCAACGTCGCGCTCGACGTCTCGCGCCTGCTCGCCAAGCACGCAGACGATCTGCTGCCCACGGAGATCTCCGACAACGTGTATGAGGGACTGCAGGCGTCGCAGGTCACCGATGTGCACGTCTTCGGCCGACGCGGCCCTGCGCAGGTGAAGTTCACGCCGCTCGAGCTGCGGGAGCTGGGCGAGCTGAACGACGTCGACATGATTCTGTACGACGAGGACTTCGATTACGACGAGGCCTCGAAGCAGGCGATCGCAAGCAACAAGCAGGTCATGGTCATCGACCGCGTGCTGCAGAAGTGGCGCGAGCGCGAGACGGGGCAGGCCTCGCGACGCCTGCACCTGCACTTCTACGCGAAGCCGATTGAGGTCGTCGACGACGGCAATGGCAACGTTGCGGCGTTCCGGTATGAGCGCACGCGCCCCGATGGCGAGGGCGGTGTTGAGGGAACGGGTGAGATCCGCGAGGTGGCGATCGGGCAGTTGTACCGCGCCATCGGCTACTTCGGGTCGCCGCTCGACGGCATTCCGTTCGACAAGAAGCTCGGGGTGATTCCCAACCACGAAGGCCGTGTTCTCGATCGCAAGACGAATGAGCAAGTGCACGGGGTCTACGCGACGGGGTGGATCAAGCGTGGCCCCATCGGGCTCATTGGTCACACGAAGTCAGACGCCATGGAGACGGTCTCGCACATTATCAATGATCAGGGCAGCTGGTGGAGTCCCGAGCAGCCCGAGGAGCAGGCGATCGTCGATCTGCTCAACGAGCGCGGCGTCGAGTACACCGATCTCGAGGGATGGCACAATCTCGACGCACATGAGATCGCGTTGGGTGAGCCGCACGAGCGTGCCCGCATCAAGGTCGTGCCGCGCGATGAGATGGTGCGCATCTCCCGCGGCGAGTAGCCCACGCGGCCTCGTGCCACCCGTCAGGCGCGATCGAGGTCTGCCATATCGAGAACGAAGCGATACCGCACGTCGTTGCGTGCGAGGCGACCGAGCGCGACGTTGACCTCGCGAGACGGAAGTACCTCGACGTCAGCGGTGATGCCGTGCTCGCCGCAGAAATCCAGCAGTTCCTGTGTGTGGACGCGGCCGCCGCTTCCCGCCGACGTCAGGCTCTTGCGGCCGATGAGCAACGAGAGCACGTCGACGTTCGTCTCGCCGAGGTGCCCGACAAGGCACAGTGCTCCATCGAGCGCGACCGTCGAGAGATAAGGCTCGACAGTGTGCGGCGCCGAAATCGTATCGATGACCAGGTCGAAGTGGTTCCGGACGGCAGAGAGCGCCTCGGTATCCGTTGACACGATGACCTCGGCCGCGCCAAGCGCCCGTGCGTCCTCGGCTTTTCGCGGCGATGTCGTGAAGACGGTGACGGTGGCACCGAGAGCGCGAGCGAGCTTCACGGCAAGGTGCCCCAAGCCGCCGAGACCCGCGACCCCGACGCTGCTGCCACGGCCGATGTTCCACTGGCGCAGCGGCTCCCACACGGTGATTCCGGCGCACATCAGCGGAGCGACGCTTGCCGCCTCGAGCTGCTCGGGGCGGTGGTACACGAAGCGCTCGTCGACAACGGTGTCGCGTGAGTAGCCGCCGAGGGTCGTCGTGCCGTCGCGGCGGTCCTGGCCTCCGTAGGTGGTGGTCGGAAACTCCTCGCAGAAGTTCTCTTGTCCTCGTCGACACATGTCGCACGTGCCACACGAGTCGACGATGTTGCCGACAGCGACCGGGTCTCCGATCGCGAACGTTCTGACAGCCGCTCCGATCGCACTCACGGTTCCCACGAACTCGTGCCCGGGAACGAGCAGATCCGCAGGGCCGCTGCGGCCGTGCTCGCGAAGAGCATGCAGGTCGGAGTGGCAGACACCGCAGTACGTGATCTCAATCGCGACGTCCGTCGGCCGCAGGTCACGTCGCTCGATGCGCACCGCAGTGAGGCTCTCTCCGTTTCGCGTTCCGTAGGCCATTGTCGCTCGCATGCCGCCCCTCCAAAACAAACTGGTTAGTTGCAAATGTAAACCCTGGAGATCTTCATGTGCAAACTGAACGGTTGGTTTTCGAGGTTGGTATGCTCTGGTGATGGCGGAAACAGCGGCGACGGCGCGGGGGCGCGCGACACGGCAACGGGTGTTGGATGCTGCGACTGAAGAGTTCGCGCGATACGGTCTTGCGGGCGCACGCGTCGATCGGATCGCCGCAAACGCCCGCACGAACAAGGCGCAGCTTTATGTGTACTTCGGCAGCAAGGAGGCACTGTTCGACGACGTCGTGCACGAGTCGATGCAGCACATGCTCTCGACTGTGCCGATTTCGGCGGACGATCTCGCAGACTGGGCAGTGAGACTGTATGACGAATATCTCGAGCGCCCTGATCTCATTCGCCTCGCCACATGGGCTCGTCTCGAGCGGCGACCCGAGGGGCACCTTCGTGACGACGCTGATCGGCTTGACGCGACAAAGCTCGACGTGATCGGGGCTGCCCAACGGTCTGGCGAGATCACCGCTGCCGCCTCGGCTTTCGATGTGATGGCCATGGTGATCGCCATGTCGATGGCGTGGTCACCTGTGAGCAATGTCTATGCGGCGACCGCGCGCGAGGGCGACGGTGTTCACGCTGGACGACGAGAGTTTCTGCGCACGGTGGTGGAGCGCGCCGTCGCACCGTGAACGACAGAGACCATGCCGGTCGCACACATGAGGGGAAGTGCGTCAGACATGGTCTCTGCGAAGAAGCTCCAACGAACCCCTTAATGTGAAGAATACTCATGTTTAGCGTGTCATGCATGACCCCAGTCAGGGGCGCGTCGTCGGATGCTGTCGACGCAGCGGGCTTCGTTACGCTGAAGCCATGGTGACGTGGGAGCCGGATATTCTCGGAGAACGCTTCGAGCGCGCGACGCTGCCTCTTGCTCCTGACCCGCAAGGAGACGTGGTTGCGACGCTTGTGAGAACGCGGCGTTCGCGCTGGCAGCGGCTGACAGCATCCGTCAAGAATCTCTCGGACGTCGACGTGCTCTACGTGCACGGCTGGGTCGACTACTTCTTTCAGCGTCATGTTGCCGAAGCATGGGAAGAGACCGGCGCGCGCTTTCATGCGCTCGACCTGCGAAAGTACGGCCGCAGCCTGCGCGAGCACCAGACGCCGGGCTACATCAGCGACCTCGAGACCTACGACGAAGACATCGAGGGGGCGCTACACGCGATGGGGCACGGCAAGGGCCAGCGGCCGACGCGACGCCTGTTCATCATGGCGCACTCCACGGGCGGGCTCACGATGAGCCTGTGGGTGCATCGGAACCCCGGTCGCGCTCACGCGCTCGTGCTCAACAGCCCGTGGCTCGAGTTTCAGATCGGCGGCATCGGCCGCGAGGCGCTCACGCCGCTTCTCGAGATCGGCGCGCGCATTACGCCGCTGCGATCGCTGCCTCAAGTGGACTACGGCTTCTACACGCGAACGATCTCTGACCAGTTCGAGGGGGAGTGGCACATCGACCCGCGTTGGCGGCCCGAGCGCGGCTTTGCGACGCACACCGCGTGGCTCGCGGCGATCTTTGCGGCGCAGCGCAAAGTCGCATCCGGTCTCTCGATCGATATTCCCGTGCTCGTGCTGCTCTCGTCGGCATCGACGATCTCGCGCACGTGGGCGGAACCCATGCGCACGACAGATATCGTGCTCAATGTCGACGAAGTCGCGCAGCGGGTTCCGCGGCTGGGCAACGCCGTCACGCTCATTCGGGTGGAGGGGGCGATCCACGATGTCACGCTCTCGGCGCCGCCGGTGCGGCAACGGGTGAAGCTCGAGCTTCAGCGCTGGCTCGCCGGGTATGGGCGAGAGTGGTGACAGCTGCTTATAGACTCGCGCCGCGGCGGCCGCTACTCTAAGCGAATGACGAACCAGCCGCTATGGCAGCAGCCTGCGTCTCCAGCTCGGCCGGCTTCGGTGCCGGTCGCACTCCTCATTGCGGCTTTTCCCGCGGGAATGGCACTTCTCAATGTACTGATCAGCCTCTTCTCGTTCGGGATGCGGTTTGACGACGTGCTGCTCGCGATCTTCGGCGAACTGCTTCCGACGCTTCTCTTCGCCGGGGCGGCTTTTCTTTCGCTCGCGTTCATCAAGCCGCCGCAGCTAAATGGCCCCGTGGCTGCGCTTGCTGTTCCGGTGCTCATCGCGGGTGGCATCGGCGGCGCACTGCTCGTCATCTACCGCTACCTCTACGCCACGATCCGCACTCTTGCCATCCACGGCGGCTCGTCGTACGACGTCAACCTGGGTGCCGTCGTGGGAAACCTCATTTCGCTGACGCTTGTTCTCGCGCTCGGAGCCGTGATCGTGCGCGGACGCCGCTGGAGTGGGGAGCTGGCTGCAGGCGTGCCGGATCGCCGGAACGTGGTGCCGCCCGCACTCATCATCGCCGGCGCTGTACTCGTCGATGCTGTCGTGGTCTCTGTGCTCGCCGTCGGGATGCTTCTCGTGCATGGGCATTTCGTGCAGCTGGTCATCATCGTGCTGCGCGCCGTGCTGTGTGCCGCCGCGGCGTTCGTTGTGCTTGCAGCCATCTGGCCGCTGTCCAAGATCTCATCACTCGGCCGCGGTCTCGTGGCTGGCGTGATTGCGGGCGGAGTGAGCCTGGTTCTCGCGCTCATTCTCGACCTCATCGTCGGCGCCGTGCAGGGGTCGCTCGAGTTCTTCTTTCCCTACACGGTTGTCTCGTCGCTGTGGACGGTCATCGATGCCGCGGTCGTCGTCGCGCTCGGCACGCTCGTCGTGCTGGCGGTGCGCGGTCAGCGCGTGTTCACCGGCAGGGCACCGCAGCCCGCGCAGCCCGGCTGGCAGCCGCAACCTCCGCCCGTCCGCTGACCGCGCCGCGAGACGTCGTTGCTTACTGGGTGCTCTCGAGCGCCAGTATGAGCTCGGCACGCACGCGCGCCGTCGAGAGGTCCCGTCCGGTCAGCTCGGCGATCTTCAGAATGTGCTTGCGCAGGGTATGCCGATGGATGCTGAGGGCTGACGCCGCGGGATCCCAGGCGCCGTTGTGCTCGAGCCAGGTGCGCAGCGACGTGGTGAGCGCTGTTCTGTGGGCGGCATCGTGCTCCGCGATCGGGCGGAGCAGCGCATAAGCGATCGAGCGGGCGGCCTCGGTGTCGAGAACGGCGTCGAAGCCAGCATCCGCCACCTCATCGAAGCGAGCAACTCCGCCCGTCTGCGCCGCCCGTGACAGCGCGAGTTCTGCTTGCGTTGCCGCTCGCGACACGGTCTCGATGGTCGCGGGGGACGACAGGCCGATGTGGATGCCGTGGCGAACGGCGAGGTCGCGCGTTACCGGTGCATCTCGCGACGATTCGTCGCCCGCGGGGAGCAGTACCGCAATGCGCGATCCCTCGCGCGCGGTGAACAGGCCGTCGAGGGCGGGATCCGCGAGGATAGCGCCGAGCGGGCTCGAGGCGCGTGAGGCATCGTCGGGGGGAACGCGATCGGCAGCAGCTGGCGCGATGAGAGCCACCACGATGTCTCCGGCGGGAAGCTCGTGTCCCGCGAGGTGCCGAGCAAGCGCGAGGTTGTCGTCTTGGAGACAGTGCCATGCCCCGTTGCGCAGCGCGAGAGACGCCTCGGCGAGCGAGCGGCGCTGTTCGAGCGCCATGACCGCGAGCGCGACGACGCCGGCGACGACGCTCTGTGCCGGATGATCGAGTGGGCCCGCAACAGCGAGCACTCCCCGCAGCTCGCCCCCGCGGCCGATCGTCTGCAGCAGAATCCCGTCGTCGGTCGGAGCGGCTGCGGGAATGCCCCGTTCGAGCAGTCGTCGTACGTCTGCGTGAACATCGAGCGGAGCCGGCGCTGCGTGAAGCGCGTCGCCCGTGGCGTCGAAGAGTGTCACCGGTCGATCGAGCTGCCGCGAGAGCTCGACGACGCTGGAGCGCAGCCCGTTATCGCGCAGCGCAGCGCCGGAGATTGTGCGCTGAGCGTCGGCTGCCCACACGCTGCGACCGTGTGCCTCGGCGGTCACGAGGTCGGCAACGTAGCGCGTGATCGCGATGAACGGCGTGCGGTAGGGAACGTCGAAGAGTGGCATCGCCTCGCGTTCGCAGGCGTCGACGAGCTCTGCCGGAACATCGCGAATCACTCCAGAGGCGAAGCCGATCGCACGGATGCCGAAGGCAGCGAGCCGCGATACGTAACCGTCGGCGTCGATCGCGTCACCGAACTGTCTCCCGGTCGTGAGCACGACATTCCCCTCAGTGAGAAACGGCGTCGGGTCGTCGAGATCGGTGCCCGCGACCCAGGTGATGGGCTGGTCGAGCGGGTGCACGGCCGGTGCCGCGCGGTCGGGCAGCGGTGAGAGCAGGCGAAGCCCGAGGTCTGTGCGCGCGAGGAGCCGGCGGACGGTGACGGTCATGTGTGCCAGTATGGCGTACTCCCGCTGCGTAATTCACCAAAACGGCACGTACCGGATTCGCGCGCGCTTCGTAGCATGGAGAGCACAGACGCGAACTCGACGGGAAGTGGTCATGACCATTGCAGAACCGACGCTCACCGCGGGCGGCCCGGCTCTTCCCCAGGAGCGACGCCTCGTTACGGAGATTCCTGGCCCCCGGTCCGTCGCACTCATGGAGCGCAAGCACGGAGCCGTTGCCGGTGGCGTGAGCACGACGATGCCTGTCTACGCCCGCGCCGCGGGCGGAGGAGTCGTCGTCGACGTCGACGGTAATTCGCTCATCGACCTCGGGTCGGGCATCGCCGTCACGGGAGTGGGCAACGCTCACCCTCGCGTGGTCGAGGCCGTGGCGGCGCAAGCGGCGCTCTCGACGCACACGTGCTTCATGGTCACTCCCTATGAGGGTTACGTCGCTGTCGCCGAAGCGCTCAATCGATTGACACCCGGCGATCACGCGAAACGCAGTGCCCTGTTCAATTCGGGTGCAGAGGCCGTGGAGAACGCGGTGAAGATTGCCCGTGCGCACACCGGCAAGCCGGCGGTCGTCGCCTTCGATCACGCCTATCACGGCCGCACCAACCTCACGATGGCGCTCACGGCGAAGTCCATGCCCTACAAGCGCGGCTTCGGCCCGTTCGCCTCCGAGGTCTACCGCGCGCCCGTCTCGTACCCCTTTCGCGATGGGGGAATGACGGGGACGGATGCTGCTCGCGCAGCGATCAGCCGCATCGAGACCCAGATCGGCGCCGACCAGCTGGCCGCCGTGATCATCGAGCCGATCCTCGGAGAGGGCGGCTTCATCGTTCCCGCAGATGGGTTTCTGCCGACGTTCGCGGCGTGGGCGCGCGACAACGGGGTCGTGTTCATCGCCGACGAAGTGCAGACAGGCTTCGCGCGCACGGGTCGCATGTTTGCCTGCGAGCATGAGGGCGTCGTTCCCGACCTCATCACGACGGCCAAGGGCATAGCGGGCGGCATGCCGCTGGCCGCGGTGACCGGCAGAGCACAGATCATGGATGCCGTGCACGCCGGCGGTCTCGGCGGCACGTACGGCGGAAACCCTGTTGCCTGCGCGGCGGCCCTCGCCGCGATCGACGCCTTCGAGAACGACGGGCTCTGCGAGGCAGCCGAGCGCATCGGCGAGATCGTCGCGCGACGATTCGGCGAGCTGGCAGCATCCGACCCCCGAATCGGCGATGTTCGAGGCCGCGGAGCCATGATCGCTGTTGAATTCGTGCGCCCCGAGACGGGCGAACCCGATGCGGAGCTCGCGCGCCGCGTCGCAGCCGCCGCCCACACCCAGGGCGTGATCGTGCTGACCTGTGGAACGTACGGAAACGTGATCCGATTTCTGCCGCCGCTGAGCATTCCACTCGAGTTGCTCGTTGAAGGACTCGATATCGTCGCGACGGCTCTGCGCGACGTGCACACAGACTCCGCCCGCTGACGCTGCGGCACCTGATACGTAAGGAGAATCACATGATTTCAGAACGCGACCTGCTCGCGAAGGTTCCCACCGGCCTGTTCATCGGCGGCGAGTGGAAAGACGCTGCCGAGACCTTCGCCGTGACCGACCCGTCGACGGGAAAGACGCTCGTCGAGATCGCCAACGCGACGGTTGACGAAGGCACCGCCGCGCTCGATGCCGCCGTCGCCGCACAAGAGGAATGGGCAGCGACGCCGCCGCGCACGCGCTCGAACATTCTGCGCGATGCGTTCGACCTGATGCAGGAGCGCCGCGACGAATTCGCCCTGCTCATGACGCTCGAGATGGGCAAGCCGCTCGCCGAATCCAACGGCGAAGTCACGTACGGCGGTGAGTTTCTGCGCTGGTTCAGCGAGGAGGCCGTGCGCGTTGCGGGCCGTTATGGACTGAACCCCGAGGGAACCGGGCGCATGATCGTGTCGCAGCATCCGGTCGGCCCCTGCTTTCTCATCACCCCATGGAACTTTCCTCTCGCCATGGCGACGCGCAAAATCGCGCCGGCGCTCGCCGCAGGCTGCACCGTCGTGGTCAAGCCGGCGTCGCTCACGCCGCTCACGACGCTCTACTTCGCAAAGCTGCTCGAAGACGCGGGCCTGCCGAAGGGTGTCGTCAACATCGTGACGACCAAACGCACGGGGCCGGTGTCCGACGCGATCCTCGACGACCCGCGGCTGCGCAAGCTCAGCTTCACGGGGTCGACGGGCGTGGGGCAGGACCTCATTGCGAAGTCTGCGAAGAACGTGCTGCGCACCTCGATGGAGCTGGGCGGCAATGCCCCGTTCATCGTGTTCGACGACGCCGACCTTGACGCGGCCGTCGACGGCGCGATCGCGGCGAAGTTCCGCAACATCGGCCAGGCGTGCACGGCGGCGAACCGCTTCATCGTGCACGAGTCGGTGGCCGACGAGTTCGCGCGCCGTGTCACCGAGAGGGTTACGTCGATGCGCATCGGGCGCGGCACCGACGACGGCGTCATGATCGGTCCGCTCATCGACGACCGCGCTGTCGACAAGGCGAATCGGCTCGTGCAGGATGCTGTCGAGCACGGCGCCTCGCTCGTCACGGGCGGTTCGGCGATCGAGGGCGACGGCAGCTTCTACGAGCCCACCGTCATGACGGGCGTGCCGAGCGACGCCGAGATCGTGCGCGAGGAGATCTTCGGGCCCGTGCTCGCGATCGCACCGTTCTCGACCGAAGACGAGGCCGTCGCCATGGCGAACGGCGTCGAATACGGCCTCATTGCCTACGCGTTCACGAAGGACCTCGCGCGCGGCCACCGCATGATCGAGCGGCTCGAGTCCGGCATGGTCGGGTTGAACGCTGGCGTCATCTCGAACGCGGCGGCGCCGTTCGGGGGCGTGAAGCAGTCGGGTCTCGGTCGCGAGGGCGGTCTCGAGGGCATTCACGAATACCTCAACACCAAGTACACGATGATGCCGGCCTGACGGCTCGGGGGCGGTGCCACAAGCACCGCCCTCACGGCATCCGACATCGCAAGGGAGCGAAACCATGCCTGACCTGTTGCAGAATACAGCGCCACTTCAGAACTTTGTCGGCGGCCGGTTCGTCAACGCGCGGGGAACCGCCACGATCGACGTCGTCAACCCGGTGACGGAGGGGCGCGTTGCCGTGTCTCCGGTGTCGAATGAGGCAGACGTGGATGCTGCGTTCGACGCAGCGCGGTCGGCTGCTGTGTCGTGGGGACGCACGACTCCAGGGGAGCGTCAGGCGGCGCTTCTCGCCTTCGCCGATGCTCTCGAAGCCCGCGCCGACGACATCGTCGAGGCGCAGAACCGCAACACGGGGCAGCCGAAAGAGACGATCCGCGTCGAAGAGGTGATCACGGGCTGTGATCAGATTCGGTATTTCGCGGGCGCAGCGCGTGTGCTCGAGGGGGCAGCGGCGAGCGAGTACTTCGAGGGCCACACCTCGTATGTGAGGCGCGAGCCCATCGGCGTGGTCGCGCAAGTGACCCCTTGGAACTACCCATTCATGATGGCGGTGTGGAAGATCGCGCCGGCGATAGCGGCGGGAAACACGACGGTGCTCAAGCCGAGCGACACGACGCCAGAGTCGACCCTCGTGCTCGCCGATGCCAGCCGCGGCGTGCTGGCCGACGGCGTGCTCAACGTTGTGCTGGGCGACGCGACGACGGGCGAGCTTCTCGCGCAGCATCCTGTTCCAGGGCTCGTCTCGATCACGGGGTCGGTGCGGGCGGGCCGTGAGGTCGCGGCATCCGCGGCCAAACGTCTGCACCGCTCGCACCTCGAACTGGGCGGCAAGGCCCCGGCCGTGGTGTTCGACGACGTCGACCTCGCGGCGACCGCCGACGCCCTCGCCGAGTCGGGCTACTTCAACGCCGGGCAGGACTGCACCGCCGTGACGCGGGTGCTCGTGCATGAGCCGGTGCATGACGCCATGGTCGCGGAGCTGGTGCGCGCGGCCGAGGCGACCAAGACGGGCACGGATGCTGACGCGCTCTACGGTCCGCTCAACAATGCGAGCCACTTCGCCAAGGTGCAGGCCGTGCTCGACGACCTGCCCGCCCACGCCACCGTGGAGACGGGCGGGCGCCGCGTGGGGGAGCACGGATTCTTCTTTGCGCCGACCGTTGTGACGGGCGTGCGGCAAGACGACGCGTGCGTGCAGCAGGAGACCTTCGGCCCGGTCATTACGGTGCAGTCGTTCAGCGACGAAGCCGAGGCTGTCGAACTCGCCAACGGCGTTGACTACGGTCTTGCCGCCAGCGTATGGACGACCGATCACGCGCGTGCCATGCGCCTCACGCGCGACCTCGACTTCGGCTGCGTGTGGGTCAACACGCACATTCTGCTCACGGCCGAGATGCCGCACGGCGGCTTCAAGATGTCGGGCTATGGCAAAGACCTCTCGATGTACGGCCTCGAGGACTACACCCGTGTGAAGCACGTGATGCACGCGCTCGACTGAGCTGGCAAGGCTCGCCGCCTGTGCCCACGGCAACTCGGCGGTCAGTTCGCCCAATCGGGGACCAACTTTACTGGTGCCGAGCCCACGGCAGACAGTAAAAGTTGGCCCCCAGATCCATGGGCCGTCGTGCGCGCGGACTATGACCAGCGCCACAACGTGCACGGTTGAAGTGTTCCTCGCCCGACACCGCGGCAGTGCGGAAGCGTGCGGGCTCGAATACTTCTGGTTCTCGTGCTTTGTCAAGGCATCGCCTCGTGCGGGGCAGGTCGATACCGTCGGAATATGCGATTTCTTCGACTGCTCGCCGTCGGCTTGATGGCAGTGTTGCTCACCGGGTGCGGGATCACCATGCCCACAGACCCTTACGGGAGTCTCGAGCATGCCACGGGCGGTACGCTCCGCGTGGGCATCTCGCCCAACGGGAATCTGACGGTTGCCGACGACGGCGAGTACAGCGGCAAGGAGGTGGAGCTCATTCGCGGCTTCGCCGAGAGCATCGATGCCGAGATCGAGTGGACGGTCGGGAGTGAGGAGGCGCTCGTTCGAGGTCTGGAGAAGCAGCAGCTCGACGTCGTGATCGCGGGAATGACCGATCAGACGCCGTGGGCAGAGCGGGCAGCGCCGACGCGTCCCTATATGAAGACCAAGGCAGATGACGGTTCGATCCTCAATCTCGTCATGCTCGTTCCGATGGGGGAGAACGCGCTTTTGAGCGAGCTCGAGACCTACCTTGACACGCAGAGGGAGGACGCATGATTCCCCCGATAGACCAGAAGCTGCCCCAGGAGCAGCAGGAGGCGTTGCGTAAGGCGATCTGGCTTGAGTGGGCGACGATCGCCTATGCGGTGTTCACGATTACGATCGTGTTCTTCGTGCTCGGAAACTCGCAGGCCATGAAGACGGCGTGGATCGAAGACATGATCTCCACGACACCGCAGCTCGCGTTTCTCGTCGCCATCTCTATCGTGGCGAAGAAGCCCACGCGCAAGCATCCGTACGGCTTTCACCGCGCAATGGAAGTGGGCCATCTCGTCGCTGGCGTCGCACTCGGCATCGTCGGCCTGATACTGATCGTTGACGCCACGACGGGGCTCGTCAAACAGGAGCATCCCACGATAGGCACGGTCAATCTCTGGGGAAACACGATCTGGCTGGGGTGGCTGATGATGATCGTGATGGCGCTCATCGCCGCTCCGCCCGTGCTGCTTGGACGCGCGAAAATGAAAGTTGCGGGACCGCTGCACAACAAGTTGCTTTTTGCCGATGCTGACATGGCGAAGGCTGACTGGACGACGAACGTGGGATCGATCGTCGGGGTGGCCGGTATTGGCGTGGGAATCTGGTGGATGGACTCGGCAGCGGCAATCTTTATCTCCATCGGTATTCTCTGGGACGGCATCAAGAACACTCGAGCGTCGATTCTCGATCTCGTGGACCAGCGTGCGACGACATTCGACCAGAAGCAGGTGCACCCGCTCGTCGACAAGGTGCACGACTATCTCGGAAGCCTCTCGTGGGTCACCGACGTCGGGTCACGCGTTCGCGATGAGGGCCAGGTGTTTCATGTCGAGGCGTTCGTTGTTCCGCGACGCGGCAAGGTCACGACGGAGCTGTTGCGTGCCGCCCGAGTCGAATGCATGCGTCTCGATTGGAAACTGCAGGATGTCGCGATCATTCCTGTGCCAGAGATTCCTCGCACGGCCATGCGCGATCGCGATGGTGCCAGTCCTTGAACAGTAACGGCGGGACGCTGATCAGCGAAAGTTGATGAACTGCAGATCGATGTCGAGATCGCTGCCCTTGAGCAGCGAGATCGTCGACTGCAGGTCGTCGCGACTCTTCGACTGCACGCGCAGCTCATCGCCCTGAATCTGGCTCTTCACGCTCTTGGGCGCCTCGTCGCGAATGATCTTCGAGATCTTCTTTGCCTGGTCGCTCGCGATGCCGTTCTTGAGGCCGATCTCGAGGCGGTATTCCTTGCCGCTCGCGTAGGGCTCGCCGGACTCGAGGCTCTTGAGCGAGATTCCGCGCTTGATGAACTTGGACTGCACGACGTCGAGAATCGCGTTCACGCGCTCCTCGGTGTTCGCCTTGAGGAGGATCGCCTCGCCCGCCCACTCGACCGACGCCTCGGTTCCGCGAAAGTCGTAGCGCTGGGCCACTTCTTTGCGGGCCTGGTTGACGGCGTTCTCCGCCTCCATCTTGTCGACCTTGCTGACGATGTCAAACGATGAATCTGCCATGCCCACATGCTAGCCGCACTGGCCGATGAACGCTCGGCTGGCGGTGCCGCTCGCATACGCTGGCATCGTGAGCAGCTACGTTGATCCGGTTGATGGGAGCACCTACCCTCTGGGCGAGCCACGGTGGAGATCGGATGCTGGTCGCCCGCTGTGGATCGAACTGGGCTCAGGCCTCGGTCGCAACGACATCGACACCTCGGCGCACTCACTGTGGAGGTATCGCGCTGCACTGCCCGTCGAGATTGCGTCGCCGATCACCCTCGGGGAGGGATGCACTCCGCTGATCGAGCCTTCGTTCGCCGGCGGCACTCCGCTGTTCAAAGCCGATTGGATGAACCCCACCGGCAGCTTCAAAGATCGCGGCACGAGCGTCATGCTCTCATACCTTCGCGACCGCGGCATCCGCTCCATTCTCGAAGACAGCTCGGGCAATGGCGGGTCCTCCGTCGCGGGCTACGCGGCTGCGGGCGGACTCGAAGCGACGATCTTCGCGCCCGAGGCAACGTCTGCGGCCAAGCTCGCTCAAGTGCAGGCATACGGTGCGCGGCTCGAGCTCGTGCCGGGAGCGCGCGAGCAATCGCAAAATGCCGCGATCGCGGCGTCTGGCGACACAGCGTTCTACGCCAGCCACAACTGGCAGGCATTCTTTCTTCAGGGCACCAAGTCGCTCGCGTACGAGCTGTGGGAAGATCTGGGGTTTCGCGCACCGGACAACGTCATCGTTCCGGTCGGGGCCGGCAGCAGCCTGCTTGGATGCTTCATCGGGTTTCGAGAACTGCTCGGCGCGGGGCAGATCACGCGGATGCCGCGGCTCTACGCGGCGCAGCCGGTGAACTGCTCTCCCGTCGACGCGAGTTTCACGGCAGGAGTCGACGTGCCGGTCGAGCGTCCTGTCGCCCCCACGATCGCCGAGGGAACAGCGATTGCGCATCCCCTGCGGCTGGCGCAGATGATCCGTGCGCTGCGGGAGACCGGCGGGGCAACGATTGCTCTTGCCGAGGCAGAGATCTCGCGTGCTCTCGCCGATCTGTGCTCGCAGGGACTCTTCGTCGAGCCGACGAGCGCCACCGCCGCTGCCGCCTACTCCAGGCTGCTGAGCTCGGGCGCGATCGCACCCGCCGAGACCACCGTCGTACTGCTCACGGGAGCAGGGCTCAAGGCGGCGGAACCCGTTCGCGACATCGTGTCGGCCGTGCGCAGCTGAGGGTGCGACCCGTCGAGGGCGCTCAGTCGAGGGTGCGCACGACGCCGGCGAGTGAGCCGACGACGACCGTGCGGTGCCCGTGTCAACCTCTCGCCAGCAGTGGGCATCGCGATTAGCGTCGAATCATGAGCAGCAGCCGATTGCAGCGAGACGAGTAATCGTGTTCAAGGGTTTCGCCGAAGACTGGGTCGAGACTCCAGGTGCGCGCATTTTCGTGCGGCACGGCGGAGATGGGTTTCCGATCGTTCTGCTGCACGGACACCCGCGGACCTCGGCAACATGGCATCGAGTCGCTCCCACGCTCATGGATGCTGGATTCACCGTGATCTGCCCGGATCTTCCGGGCTATGGCCGGTCGGTCATCGCTCATCCAGCATCCGATCATTCGTCATCGTCGAAGCGTGCGATGGCCCGCAGCATCCGCTCCGCAGTCGAGACGCTGGGTCACACACGGTTTTACCTGGTGGGGCACGATCGCGGCAGCTACGTCGCCCTGCGGCTCGCACTCGACAGTCCGGCGGCCGTGGCCCGGCTCGCGCTCGCCGACTGCGTTCCCATCAGCGAACACCTCGCCCGTGCCGATGCCGCCTTCGCGACGGCGCGGTGGCACTGGTTCTTCTACGCTCAGCCCGATAAACCCGAGCGTGCGATCGCAGCGGACCCCCTCGCCTGGTACGGGTTCGATGCCGACACCATGGGCGCCGAGAACTTCGCCGAGGTGGCAGAGGCGGTTCGTCGGCCCGAGGTCATCGCTGGGATGCTGGCCGACTACCGTGCTGGACTCGCGATCGACCGGCAGCACGACGAGGCCGACCGCGACCGCGGGAAGAAGCTCACGATGCCGGTGCTCGCGCTGTGGTCGATTCGCGACGATCTCGAGAAGCTATACGGCGACCCGCTCGCGATCTGGCGAGCGTGGGCCGACCAGGTGCAGGGTGCGCGCATCGACAGCGGGCACCACATGGCCGAAGAGGCGCCGACTCAGCTGACCGGCGAGCTCGAGCGCTTCTTCGGCTGACCACCGTCAGGTGCGCGGCCAGGTCGTGTAGTGGATCGTCTGCAGCACGATCAGCCCGTCGACGACGTGATACGAGTCGGCGCCGTCGCGAATGATGTTGTCGTTCCCCTTCGCCGTCCACTCGAGAAAGCCGTACTCGCGCTCGATGACCGTGCGGTTGTAGTTGAACTCGCCGCTCGCGACAGCCTCGGTGAGTTCCGCTGACGACTGCCGAATGCCGTCGTGCCCTCTGTAGGTGCCGAAGCCCGACAGAATCAGGATGTCTTCGGAGAAGTTGTGTGCGATGTCGCCCTCGAGGTCTCCCTCGAGGCGCTTCATCAGGTGGTCGTGGATCACGTCCGTCGGTGTTCGCGACATGAGACTCTCCTGGTGCTCGGTGCGTTCCTCTTCACCGTGGCACGTTTGCTCTGCGCACGACAGGGTTTGACAGAAGGTGGCGTGCTGAATCAGGGTGCGATCTCGGCGACCGCCTGAGCGAGCGCGGCACGCACGGCGACGACTCCTGGCCGCGACGCGTTGGCAGGCCGTGCCGAGGTGAACACTTCGCGCTGCGGATTTCCCGGCAGCTCGCGAAGCGTGACCGACGGGTGCTCGCCCGCCCACACGAGATCGGGAAGCAGGCCGACGGCGTTGCCGCTGCTGATGAGCCGGATGTGCGCCATGAGGTCGGCGGTCTCAAAGCGAACATCTGGCTCGAATCCGGCTCCCCGGCACAGCTGCAGCGCCCATGTGCGCGACGCCGTTCCCTGCGGCTCCATCACCCAGGGGCGGTGGCGGGCGGATGCTGCGAAGTCGTCGACAGAGGCGATCGGCGTGTCTCCGGCATCCGGTGGCATCGCGAGTCGAATCGCGTCGTTTCCGAGAGGGACTCGATCGAGATCGGAACGATGTGCGCGTGTGTGCCCCGGATACTGCTCGGCGATCACGAGGTCGAAGTCGCGCGCCGACACCTCGAAGAGCGCCTCGTCAGGCTCACGTTCGACGGTGATGACGCGCAGTTCGGGATGCTGCGCCGCAACGAGCGTGATGGCGCGCGGGATGATCGCGTGCGCGGCTGATTGAAAGACAGCGAGCCGCACGGTGCCCGACACGGAGGTGAGCGTCTGCGACACCGCGGCTTCCGCTGCCTCGAGCCCGTCGAGCAGGCGAGCGGCGTGAGCGGCGAGAACCTCGCCCTGAGGGGTGAGCGCAACACGGCGGCCGGCCTTCTGAATGAGCGGAACACCGGCCTCGCGCTCGAGCTGCGCGAGCTGCTGCGACACGGCCGAAGGGCTGTACGCGAGAGCGTCGGCGACGGCCGAGAGGGTTCCTCGCAGTTTCAATTCGTGAAGCACGCGGAGGCGTCGCATGTCCAGCATCCGGCCTCCTCGTCTTCATGAAGCAGACGTGATGGTTATTCTCGCAGATTCGATGGCTGCTCTGACGAGTCGCGGTCCACCCGCCGAGAAGCTGAATCTGCGGCAGTCCGGGCGGCGTCACGACCTCTGGCGTAATAGTCTCGGGAGCATGGCAGAGGCATCACAGCAGACAACGCGACACGAGCTTGCTCACGAAGCGGTGCAGCTGGCGCACACGTGGCTCCGCGAAAGCGCGCAATACCCCGCGGATCCGGCCGCCGAGCGGCTCGCGGGAGTTCTGAAAGATCCGAACGGGCTGCCGTTCACCGTCGGCTTCGTCGACGGCGTCATGCGCCCAGAAGACCTCTTTGTCGCGGGATACGGGCTGCAGCGGGTCGCGAAGCTCACGCCGGCGTTTCTCCCCTGGTACATGCGCGCCGCCATCGCGTGCGGCGGTGTTCTCGGGCCCGTGATTCCCGCCATCGTCATTCCAATCGCCCGCCGCGTGCTGCGTGAGATGGTCGGGCACCTCGTCGTCGACGCCACGCCAGAGAAGCTCGGCCCGGCAATCGCTCACCTGCGTGAAGACGGTTCGCGGCTCAACCTCAATCTGCTGGGCGAGGCGGTGCTGGGTGAGAAAGAGGCGCAGCGTCGCTTCGACGGAACGCTGCGGCTGCTCGAGCGCGACGACGTCGATTACGTCTCAATCAAGGTGTCGTCGATCGTGTCGCAGCTCTCGATGTGGGCGTTCGACGAGGCCGTCGAGCACGTCGTCGAAAAGCTCATTCCGCTGTACCGCGTCGCCGTCGAGGCCGAGCAGCGCGGCCACCGCAAGTTCATCAATCTCGACATGGAGGAGTACCGCGACCTCGACCTCACGATCGCGGTCTTCACGCGCGTGCTCGAGCACCCCGAGCTGAGGTTTCTCGAAGCGGGAATCGTTCTGCAGGCGTACCTGCCCGACGCGCTGCCGGCCATGCAGGAGCTCACGGCATGGGCACGCACCCGCCGTGCGAGCGGCGGAGCGCCGATCAAGGTGCGCCTCGTCAAGGGCGCCAATCTGCAGATGGAGAACGTCGACGCCCAGATGCACGGCTGGCCGAACGCGCCGTACTCCGAGAAGCAGCACACCGACGCCAATTACAAGCGCGTTCTCGAGTGGTCGATGACGCCAGAGAACACGGATGCTGTTCGGCTCGGCGTCGCCGGCCACAACCTCTTCGACGTCGCGTATGCGTGGCTGCTTGCGCGGCAGCGCGGTGTGACGGATGCTGTCGAGTTCGAGATGCTTCTCGGCATGGCGACGGGTCAGGCGCAGGCCGTGCGCAACGTCGTCGGCAACCTGCTGCTCTACACGCCGGTCGTGAATCCGCACGAGTTCGATGTCGCGATTTCCTACCTCATCCGTCGGCTTGAAGAGAACGCCTCGACGGAGAACTACATGTCGGCGGTCTTCGAGCTGCACGAGAACCACGCGCTGCTCGAGCGCGAGACAGAGCGGTTTCTTGCCTCGATCGACGAGCTCGACCACGACGGCTCGGCACCTCCCACGCCGAACCGCACACAGAATCGCCAGACCGAATGGATGCTCGCGGGCGACGCACCGAACGGCGAAATCACCGCCGGCGAGAACGCCGAGGCCCAGGAGGTTGACGTCGAGCGTGCTGCGGCGACAGCATCCGACACCCTCGATCTCGGCGACGCACTGCCTGACGAGGGCCTGACCCAGCAGGTGCTGCATCTGGGACGCCCCAGAGGTGACGCTCCCGGTCCGTTCGACACGACGCGCATCTTCACGGGCACGTTCGAGGCCGTGACGCGCAGCGACGTCGGGCTGCCCGGCTTTCACAACACGCCAGACACCGACCCGGCGATCCCCGCGAACCGCGAGTGGGGCCGCGCCATCATCGCACGCATGGCGGAATCGCGGCTGGGCGTCGAGGAGGTAAACGCCCACCGGGTGACGGATGCTGCCGAGCTCGAGCGCATCATCGATACCGTGACCAGCGCGGGTGCCGCGTGGGGCGCGAAGCCGGGCGCTGATCGCGCCGAGGTCATCGAGCGCGCCGCCGATGCTCTCGCCGCGCACCGCGACCGGCTCATCGAGGTGATGGGCTCCGAGACGGGAAAGACCATTTCCGAGGGCGACCCCGAGGTGAGCGAGGCGATCGACTTCGCGCACTACTACGCCGCGCAGGCCCGCCAGCTCGACCGCGTGCAGGGTGCCGTGTTCGAGCCGTCGCAGCTCATTGTCGTCACGCCGCCGTGGAACTTTCCGCTCGCGATTCCGACGGGAGGCGTTCTCGCCGCACTTGCCTCGGGGTCCGGCGTCATCATCAAACCGGCACCGCAGGCTGAGCGCACCGCCGCCGTCATGGTCGAGGCACTGTGGGAGGCTGGCGTTCCGCGCGATCTGCTCGCCTTCGTCTCGATCGAGGAGGGCGACCTCGGCAGACAACTCATCGCGCACGACGCCGTGGACCGTGTCATTCTCACGGGCGCGTGGGACACCGCCAAGCTGTTCCGCTCGTGGAAGCCGGAGCTGCCGATTCTCGCCGAGACGAGCGGCAAGAACGCCCTCATCGTGATGCCGAGCGCCGACATGGACCTCGCGGCGTCAGACGTCGTGAAGAGCGCCTTCGGCCACGCGGGGCAGAAATGCTCAGCATCCAGTCTTGTGATTCTCGTCGGCTCCGCGGCGAAATCCGAGCGGTTCCACCGCCAGTTGGTGGATGCCGCCATGTCGCTGCGCGTCGGGTACCCCTCTGACCCGAGCGCCCAGATGGGCCCGATCGTCGAGCCGGCGCAGGGAAAGCTGCTGCACGCCCTGACGGAGCTCGGCGTCGGCGAGGAGTGGCTCGTCGAGCCGAAACGCCTCGACCGGTCGGGGCGACTGTGGTCTCCCGGCATCCGCTCCGGCGTCAAGGCCGGCTCGTACTTTCACCTGACCGAGTTCTTCGGACCGGTTCTCGGCATCATGCGCGCTCGAACCCTCGACGACGCGATTCGGTATGTCAACGCGATCGAATACGGGCTCACGTCCGGCCTTCACACGCAGGACCCGAACGACCTCGAAGAGTGGCTCGCGAACGTCGAGGCCGGCAACCTGTATGTCAACCGCGGCATGACGGGGGCGATCGTGCAGCGACAGCCGTTCGGCGGGTGGAAGCGTTCGTCCGTGGGGGCGGGCACCAAGGCGGGCGGGCCGAGCTACCTCTACGGACTCGGTTCGTGGCGCGCCGCTCGAGGCAGCTCGAGCTCGACACTGCATCTGCGCGGGCTCGACTCGCGCATCACGCGGCTGATCGAGTCGGCGCAGCCTTCGATGGAGTACGAGCAGTTCGATGTTCTGCGCCGCAGCGCGCTGTCTGACGCCGTCGCGTGGGCCAACGAGTACGGCGAGGTCAAAGACGCGACGGGGCTCGATGTCGAGCGCAACATTCTGCGCTACCGCCCGGTTCCGGTCGCGATTCGCGCCATGGATGACGCACCTCTCAGCGAGGTGCTGCGCGTGATCGTCGCGGGCGTTCGCGCCAAGTCCGAGCTCACGGTGAGCGTCGCGTCTGCCCTGCCGACGGCGGTGCTTCGCGTGCTCGACGGGCTCGGCGTCACCGTCACGGTCGAGACCGATGCCGAGTGGGTGCAGCGCATGGCCAGACCGAGCGCGGCTGACGGTTCTGCTTCGCGCGTTCCTCGCGTGCGTCTGGTCGGGGCGGATGCGCGGCGCCGCGCAGCCCTGCACCGGGCTCTCGCTGTCGCGGTGGATGGCGACCCGGACCTCGCGATCTACTCCGGCCCGGTCACGCAGTCCGGCCGTGTGGAGATGCTGCCGTTCGTGCACGAGCAGGCGATCTCGATCACCGCGCACCGCTTTGGCAACCTTGACACGTGGAGTGAAGCGGTCATCTGAACCCCGGAAATGGGGTGATGTGCATAGATGTGTATGCATGTGCAGGAGCGAGTAGACTGTCACCATGGCGACACTAGAGAAGCGGGTTCAGGTGCTCTTCGACCCCGAGCAGTACGCCCGGCTCGAGGCCGAGGCGCGGGCCGAGCGCATGAGCGTCGGTGCGCTCATCCGGGAAGCCGTCGACGACCGGCTCGATCGCAAACGATCGGATGCACGGGCCGCGCTGGAAGAACTTTTTGCGCGAGCCGACGAGAACCCGATGCCTGCGATGTCCGCGGAAGAATGGGAAGAGCATAAGGATGATCTGCTAAACCGACCGTCGCTGATGGACATCGAATGAACCCCATGGACGAGCACGCGGTGCTCGTAGATTCAACAGTCCTTGCTCACGCCCTCGGAGACCGTCAGCCTCACAAAGAGGCATGTCGTCGATATCTTCGGCATGTGTGGAGCGGGAAAGGGCGTGCCTACGCGAGTACCGAGATGATTCAAGAGGTGGTTCACCACCGGTTGCGAAGGACAGGCGACCGATTGCTCGCCGTGAGTGATGCGCGCGATTCGATGCGCTCTTTCATCGTGCTGAACTTCGACCACGAGGTACTTGAGCTTGCCCTCGAGCTCATCGAACGCACCCAGGTGCGGGGGCGCGACGCTGTGCATGCTGCAACGGCCCTCGCCTACGGCATCGAGACGGTCGCCTCGTCAGACCCGGCCTTCGACAGCATCCCCGGTCTTCGTCGCGTCGACCCCCTCGCGTCATAAGGTCGCGCACGGGCGACATGTCTGACGCACACCATCGACGTGACGTGCCGGACGGCAGATAATCGAAGACATGGATGCTGTCGTGCCCGACGCGCGCGCGAAGAGGCTCGTTCTCGTCGTGGCGATCCTCGCGTCGTTCGTGTCGTTTCTCGACGGGTCGATCGTCAACGTCGCCCTTCCCGCGATTGAGAACGAACTCGGCGGCGGCCTCGCCGTGCAGCAGTGGGTCGTCGACGCGTACATGCTCACGCTCGGAGCGTTCATACTGCTCGCCGGCTCGCTCTCGGACTCCTTCGGCCGCGGCAGGGTTCTCGCCGCGGGGCTCGTCTGGTTCGGCGTCACGTCGCTGCTGTGCGCCGTCGCCCCCACCGCCGTCCTGCTGATCGTGGCCCGCGCGCTGCAGGGCATCGCGGCAGCACTGCTCGTGCCGAGCTCACTGGCCATCATCACCTCAACGTTCGACGACGACGAGCGCGGCCGGGCGATCGGCGTCTGGACAGCGTGGACGGGAACGGCGATGATCATCGGGCCGCTGCTCGGTGGCGTGCTCGTCGACGCGCTCAGCTGGCGACTCATTTTCGGCATCAACGTGATCCCCATCGTCGTGACACTCGGGCTCATGGCAAAGATGCCCGCCCAGCCGCGTCCAGAAGGCCGCGCACGCATCGATGTGCTGGGCGCTGTGCTCGGTGCTGTGGGTCTCGGCGGCCTCGTGTTCGCGCTCATCGAGCAGCAGCGATTCGGCTGGGCCAGCCCGGTCGTCGCCGTGCCGCTCGCGATCGGGATCGCAGCATCCATCGCCTTTGTCATCTGGCAGGCGAAGGCGCGCGCACCGATGCTGCCCCTCACTCTGTTTCGGGCACGCAATTTCTGGGTCGGCAACGTGGCAACGGTGTTCGTCTATGGGGCGCTGAGCTTCGGCACGTTCGTGATCGTGATCTACCTGCAGCAGGTCGCAGGATTCGCCGCAACCCTCGCCGGTGTCGCACTCATGCCGCCGACGCTCGTCATGCTCGCGCTGTCGGGCCGCATGGGCGACCTCGCAAGCCGGTTCGGACCGCGTCTCTTCATGTGCGTCGGACCGATCGTCGCCGGCCTGGGATTCGCTCTCACGCTCACGGTGACGCCCGATATCAACTACTGGCTTCAGCTTCTGCCCGGGCTGCTCATCTTCGGCCTCGGGCTCAGCATCACCGTCGCACCGTTGACGAGCGCTATTCTCGGCGCGATCGGCCCGGACCGCGCCGGCATCGCCTCGGCGGTCAACAACGCAGTCTCTCGCGTCGCGGGACTGGTGACCGTCGCGTGCGCCGCGCTCATTGTCGGGGGCGCTCTCGACATCGACGGTTTTCGGCGTGCCATGATCGCGACGGCGGTCATGCTCGCGGTCGGCGGTATCGTCTCGGGAATCGGCATCGTCAACAGGCGGCTCCCAGCGAACGCTGTGACTCTCTCAGACTCGAGCGGGTAGTGTGCCCCTTCATGCCTGAAACCAGCGGAAGGATGCTGCCATGAGCGAACGCCGCTCGACCGGCGCCCCCGTGCGCCACGGTCAGCAGCCTCGCCGCAGCGGAGTGCGCACGGGCCTGAAGGTGGCTCTCGCTTCGGTCGTCGTCATCGCCATGAGCGTGGTCGGTGTCGCGGCGTGGGGCGTCGCCGACATCTTCGGGCGGCTAGACCGCGGTGGCGTGTCTCTTCCGGGCAACTCGGGGCAGCCGCTTCCCGACGTCAACGCGATCGAGGGCGGCTTCAACCTGCTTCTCGTCGGCAGCGACAGCCGCAAGGGTCAGGGCAACGGTTTTGGCGACCCCAAGCTGCTGACGGGGCAGTTGAACGACGTGACGATCCTCGTGCACGTCTCTGAAGACCATTCGAACGCGACGGCCATCTCGATTCCGCGCGACACGTTCGTCGATGTTCCCGCGTGCCCGTACCCGCAGAATGACGACGGCACCGTGCCCGAGGGGGAGCAAGCGCCTGCGGGCATTCAGAAGATCAACACGACCCTCAAGCACGGCGGCCTCGGCTGTACCGCGGCAACGGTGCAAGAGCTCACCGGGTTGACGGTTCACTACGCGGGCGCCATTCAGTTCAACGGCGTCACGGCCATGGCCAACGCGATCGGCGGCGTCGAGGTCTGCCTGAGTGAACCGATTGTCGACCCCAAGACGAACCTCGATCTGCCTGCGGGCGATGTCACGCTCAAGGGCGAGACGGCACTGCAGTTCTTGCGCACACGCTACGGCGTCGGTGACGGTTCAGACCTCGGCCGCATCAGCAACCAGCAGGTGTACATGTCGGCGCTCATGCGCAAGATCCTCTCGGGCGAGACGCTCTCTGATCCCGTCAAGCTGTACAAGCTCGCGCGCGTCGCCGCCGACAACATGACGCTCTCGAACGAGCTCAGCAACCCGAACACGATGGTGTCGATCGCACTTGCCCTCAAGGGAATGCCGACCGAGAACATCACGTTTGTGAAGTTTCCCACCGGCTCTGGAATGCGCAATGGGCAAGATGGCGAGATTCCGGTAGAGGATGCTGCCGCCACGCTGCTCGACGCCGTCAAGGCCGACCGCAGTCTGGCGATCACGGGCGGAACAGGTGAGTACGGGGCCGTACCCAAGGACGGCGATTCGAGCGAAGAGCCGAGTGAGCCTCCCGCCGATAATTCGACGGGCGAGGCGACGGATCCGCCATCGACCGAGGGCCCGGTTGAGCTGCCGGATAGCGTCAAGGGTCAGACGGCGGCAGACGAAACCTGCTCGAATGGCCGCGGCTGACGCGGGGTCTTCTGCCGATAGTCTGACCGTATGAGTGAGCGCGGTGATGAACGATTCGAGCGGATCAGAGCCGCGGAGATCGGGTTGCTCTCGCCCGAGACTCGCAGCGACAGCATCCGAGTTGATCAACTGCTTCACGGAGACTTCATCGAGATCGGCCGCTCCGGTCGGCGGTGGACGCGAGACGAGATCGTCGCGATGCTCGGGAGCGAGGAGCGCGGAGAGGTACCTCAGACCGACGAATGGCACTTTGCCGAGCTCTCGGCTGGAATCGTGCTCGTGACATACCGGATCACGGGAACTGCTGTCGAGAGTCGGCACTCGTCTGTCTGGGACATCACGTCGGGGCAGCCCCGCGTGCGCTTTCATCAGGGAACCCGCTGCGCCTGACTGAGACTTCGGTCGCCGACACGTCTCTCGAATAATGCGAACGTATGTTCCATTTACGAACGAACGACCCGATCGCCGGTCGTGCAATCCAGAGTCGACTTCTCTGCAATCCCGGTCCCGTTTCATGGGAGACTCGTATACATGTTCGAGTGAATGTCGGTGGGTCGTGGTGGAATATGTGCATGGTTGATTTCACTGATTTTGGGAAGTATCCGGGTGGTGATGATCCGCCTGCGGGGTCGGCTGGTGCGTCGGCGAACTCGTTGTCGATGATGGTTGACGGCATCGCGGAGCAGCAGGAGATGATCGCGAGCATGCAGGCTCGGGTTGCTGTTCTGATGTGTGAGGCAGTGCGATTCGCATTGCGTAACGATCGCGTCTTTGTGCCTGACGACACGTCGTCGTCGGCGTCGCGTCAGGAATGGACGCGTCGTGCCCTGATTGCGGAATTCGCCGTAGCGTTCCGGCTGTCGGAGCGGAAGATCGCGTCGATGATGGAGACCAGCGAGGCTCTCGTGACAGAGCTTCCCGAGACGTTGTCGGCGTTGCAGGATGGGTCGATCTCGCTGCAGCATGCGGAGATCATGGTCGCGCAAGCTGCAGGGCTTGATCGTGAGCACGTGCGCCAGTTCGAATCCACGGCGATCGCAACGGCGCTGTCGACGACCCCACCGCAGTTCAAGACCGCCGCCGTGTCGATCCGGGAGCGACTGAACCCGGACTCTGCGGCCGAGCGTAAGCGGGAGGCGGTGAAGGATCGCCACATTCACGTGACCTCGTGCCCGAACGGGATGGGGTATCTCGATCTGTATGGCCCGATCGAAGACATCCTCAGCATCGAGGCTGTCGCCCGTAACACCGCGAGGTCGCTGAAAGCGGCTGGCGATGGTCGCACACTGTCACAAATCGCCACGGATGCCGTCCTCGACGCGGTCAAGACCGGATTCACCGTCGATCTCCCGGCACCAGCCGAAGAAACCAGCGACAGCGCTGCCGGGGGCGATGCTGGCGACGACGCAGGCGACAAGGGCGTGACGACGGCCGGTTCGGCTGCTGAGGGCGTCCAGGCGCGTCGGGGCCGGCTTCGCCCGACCGTGCATGTCACCGTTCCGGTGATGACGCTGCTGGGCCGATCAGCGGAGCCGGGCACGCTTGACGGGTACGGTCCGATCGACGCAGACACGGCCCGACGGCTGGCCGCGGCTGCTCCGAGCTTCACCAGACTGCTCACCCATCCCGAGACCGGTGCGGTGCTCTCGGTCGGACGTGACCGGTACACGGTGCCCGCGGACCTACGCAAAGCAGTCGAGATCCGCGACGAAACATGCGGATTCCCCGGCTGCAACCGGCCGGCCTCCTCGTGCGATCTGGATCATCGGCTGGACTGGCAATTCGGCGGTGAAACCGACTTCGACAACCTTGCCGCGCTGTGTCCGTCGCATCACCCGGTGAAGCACGAAACAACATGGAGCGTGGAGCGCACCGGCGACGGCAAACTCGTGTGGACATCAGCCCTCGGGCGCCACTACGTCATCCGCCCGTACGCGGGGCCCGGATACAAGCGCGTCGTGAAATTCGAAGACACAACACCCGAGACCGTGCCCGCTGAGGGCCAACAGCGAGCACGGAATCTGCCAGAGAATCCGCCGTTCTAAACCGAATCGAGAGTCGCGACACAGCTGGCTCGTTCGAACAACTCGTCGGCGAGCACTGATACGGCAAAGGGTCACGTCGACATTCGATGGAGGAGATCAGAGCCGAAGCTGAGGAACGCCAGAACTGGATCTGACGAACGTCAGAACTGAAACGAACATCGGAACTGAGACTGACGAACTCACCCGGGCGGTGGGCTCGGAACTTGGCGCGCCTCTATGCGAGGAAAGCGTCGAACGACCCGGATATCGGTGGTGCCGCATAGCATCGGCGCATGACGACCCACTAT
Source organism: Paramicrobacterium agarici (assembly GCF_002563955.1). Lineage (NCBI taxonomy): Bacteria > Bacillati > Actinomycetota > Actinomycetes > Micrococcales > Microbacteriaceae > Paramicrobacterium > Paramicrobacterium agarici. The sequence continues at coordinate 274,904 of NZ_PDJE01000001.1, read as the reverse complement.
TACACGGCATCGAGCCTTGACGGTTTTATCGCGAGTCCCGAGAACTCGCTCGACTGGCTGCTGAAGCAAGACATCGACCTCGAGGGGCCGATGGCGTACCCCGCATTCATCCAGAGCATGGGCGCTCTCGCGATGGGTGCGACGACGTATGAGGCGATCCAGGCGGAAGAGGGTGACGACGGCTGGCCGTATACGCGACCGGCATTCGTGTTCACGCACCGCCAGCTGAATGCATCTCCGGGCGCTGATGTTCGCTTCGTGCAGGGAGATGTGCGCACCGTGCACGCCGAGATGACCGCAGCGGTCCCGGGAAAGGACCTGTGGGTCATGGGCGGGGGAGAGCTCGCTGGCCAGTTTGCTGACGCCGGTCTCCTTGACGAGATCTGGGTTCAGTTTGCCCCCGTGACGCTCGGCGCGGGCGCGCCGCTGTTTCCGCGCGAGCTGGATCTCGAACTCGTCGACATCGCACGCAACCGTGCCTTCCTGTGCGGCCGCTATCAAGTAAAGGACGCGCTGTAGAGACAGAATCGGGCGGATGCTGCTGGAACAGCATCCGCCCGATTCTCGACCAGGAGCTGCTCAGTCCTCCTGAGGGCCGGAGCGCCGCGCACCTTCTGCAACGTGCGCCTCGACCGAGATCGCCTCGCGCTCGCGCGTCGCCAGGTCTTCGGCGGCAAGGCGCTGCTCGAGCTTGGACTGACGGTGGCGAAGCCACAGACCCGCGATCACCACGAGCGCAAGGAACACGTACGCTCCGATCGCGAACGGACTCGTCACGAGGTACGTGGGGTCGCCCTGGCTGATCATGAGCGACTTGCGCAGCTGCTCTTCGGCCATCGGCCCGAGGATCATGCCGATCACGAGCGGAGCGACCGGGTAGCCATAGCGGCGCATGAAGAACCCGACGACGCCGAGCACGAGCAGAATGATGACCTCGCGGTAGTTGAACTTGTTCGCGTAAGCGCCGAACCCGGCAAATACCAGGATGCCCGCGTAGAGGTAGTGCCGCGGAATCTGCAGCAGCTTCACCCACATGCCCACGAGCGGCAGATTCAGCACCACGAGCACGAGGTTGCCGATGTAGAGGCTCGCGATGAGCGCCCACACGAGAGCCGGCTGGCTGTCGAACAGGAGCGGTCCCGGACGGATGCCGTAAGTCTGCAGTGCCGAGATCATGATCGCGGCCGTCGCGGTGGTGGGGAGTCCAAGCGTCAGAAGCGGAACGAGCACGCCCGCTGCCGCCGCGTTGTTCGCCGCCTCCGGGCCGGCGACGCCCTCGATGGCGCCCTTGCCGAACTGATCCTTGCGCTTCGAGAGCTTGCGCTCTGCGGCGTACGACAGGAACGTCGCGACATCGGCGCCCCCGGCGGGGACCGTTCCGATGGGGAATCCGATCGCGGAGCCGCGCAGCCACGGCTTCCATGATCGCTTCCAGTCGTCGCGGGACATCCAGGTGCGCCAGCCAGAGGTGACGGGAACGACCGAGATCGGCCCGCGGCGCAACCGGGAGGCAACGTAGAGCGTCTCGCCAACGGCGAAGAGCGCGACGGCGACGATGACGACGGAGATGCCGTCTGCGAGCACGGGAGCGTCGAACGTGAAGCGCTGCTGGCCGCTCGTCACGTCGGTGCCGACGAGCCCGAGTAGCAGACCGCCCATGAGCGAGATGATGCCGCGCAGCGGTGATGACCCGAGCAGTGCACCGACCGTCACGAAGGCGACGATCATGAGCGCGAAGTAGTCGTTCGGTCGCAGCGAGACAGCCCAGTCGGCGAGGTACGGCGCGACGAACGTGAGAGCGATCGTCGCGAGTGTTCCCGCGATGAACGATCCGATCGCCGCCGTGGCGAGGGCGGCTGCGCCCCGGCCGAGCTTGGCCATCTTATGGCCCTCGAGCGCCGTGACGATCGAGGCGGATTCGCCCGGAGTATTGAGCAGAATCGACGTCGTCGATCCGCCGTACATTCCGCCGTAGTAGATGCCGGCGAACGCGATCATCGCTGCCGTGGGATCGAGGGTGTACGTGAGCGGCAGCAGCAGAGCCACCGTCATTGCCGGACCGATGCCCGGCAGAACCCCGACGGCGGTGCCGACGAGAACGCCGAGCAGGGCGTACAGCAGGTACTGAGGCTGAAGAGCTGTTGCGAAGCCGTTCAGCAGAAGGTCGATGCTATCCATTGAATATCGGTATCCAATTCAGGAGCGGCCCTGCCGGCAGCGAAAGCCCGAGGCCGACGCCGAAGGCGAGCTCGATCAACAGGCCGAGCGCGATGCCGGCAACGGCAGCGCGCCAGAGCGACTTCGCTCCGAGCGCCCATGCCGCCCCGAAGAACAGCAGAGCTGCGGCGAACGGCCAGCCGATGTAGTCGATGAGAAATGCATGCGCGAGAAAGAAGACGACGAGCTTCGCGACCGTGAGCCAGTCCGTGCCCATCGTCGAGTCAGCATCCTCGCTGTCTTCTGCGTCGCCCCGTGCGCCGAACAACACCGTGACGAGCGTAGCGAGGCCGACGATGGTCAGCGCGCCGCCGACGATGTACGGGAATACCTGCGGGCCAACGGTGTTGGCCGTCGGGGGAACGTGAATCTGGCTCGCGACGACGAGCGCCAGCACGCCGATCGCGACGCACAGAACGGCGAAGACGATCTCGCCGACCGTGTTGCCCGGCCGCGGCGACGCCTCACTGGCGGACTCTGCGCAGCCGGAGCCTGCGCCCGCAGACGAGGGTCGTTCGGTATCGGGGAGGGGCTCCCGCTCGGAAGCGAGAGCCCCGTCGTGCTCAGCCATGATGCTAGATCAACCCGATGTTGGTGAGCGTTTCGGTCACCGACTCGATGTCTGAGGTGATGAAGTCGTCGAACTCGTCACCGGCCATGAAGGCGTCTTCCCAGCCCTTTTTCTCGAGTTCGTCCTTCCAGACGTCTGTCTCATACATCTGCGTCACCACGTCGATCAGCTCTGCGCGCTCGTCGTCGGAGATGTCGCCGGGCGCGAGAACGCCGCGCCAGTTGGTGAGCTCGACGTCGTAGCCCGCTTCGGTGATCGTCGGGGTGTCGGGGAGCAGCTCTGAGCGCTCGGGAGACGACACGGCGAGAGCGCGAAGGCTGCCCGACTCGATGTGCTCCGAGAACTCCGCGACGCCCGAAATGCCCGCCGAGACGTTGTTGCCGAGCAGCATCGTGACGGCCTCGCCGCCGCCCGAATTGGCGATGTAGTTGAGCGTCGAGTTCGTGTCTTCCGGCGCAACTCCGGCCGCGGCCAGCAGCTGCCCGGCCAGAATGTGGTCGGCACCGCCGGCGGAGCCTCCCGTGATCGTGACGTCCTTCTTGTTCTTCACGACGTCTTCGACGAGATCTTCAAGCGTCTGATACTTCGAATCAGCGGGAACCACGACGACGAGAGCCTCTTCGGTGAGCTTGGCAATCGGCGTCGTGTCTTCAATGCGCGTCGCCGACTCGTTCGTCTCAACGGCGCCGACCATGACGAGTCCTGTGACGAAGAGCGTGTACGGGTTCTTCTCGGTGGCCAGTGATGCAAGGCCGACGGTGCCACCTGCGCCGCCGATGTTGGTGACGGGCGCGTCGCTCACGATCTTCTCGCTTGTCAGCACCTGCTGCATCGTGCGCCCGGTCTGGTCCCAGCCGCCGCCCGGGTCGGCGGGAACGATGATGTCGACGCTTGACGGCCCGTCGGCGGAGTCGCCGCCTGCTCCGCTCGCTTCTGCGGAGCATCCGGTCAGTGCGAGTGCCGCCGCTGCTGTGATCGCTGTGGCGCCGATTCCCCATCGACGTCGGTTTCGGCTGTGTGCCATGGGAACGTGATCCTCCTCGTTGAGTGATGTGCAGTGCCCTCGAGTGCAGAGAGGGTTGCAGCGACACTAGGGGCGGGAGGCGGTGCGCTGGAAGCATCCGGTCATAGAGTGCATTGTGTTCATTGTGGTCACGCTTTCGGGCATCGGCGGGGCCTCGCTCGATGGGACAATGGGCAGATGACTCGGCCAATGTCGCTTCGAGTGCAGTTGCTCGTGCTGCAGGTGTCGATCGTGCTCGTGACGGTGGTGACGGCCGGTGTCGCCTCGTCGTGGTTTCAAGAACGAGAGCTGCGAGAGGCCTACAAGAATCGCATGGTCTCTGTGGCCGAGTCGATCGCGAGTATGCCGGCGATTCTCGACGCGTACGAGACCGAGAATCCGGCCGAGACGATTCAGCCGATCGCCGAGGTGATACGGCAGGCATCGAACGTCACCTACGTGGTCGTGACGGATGCTGACGGCATCCGGTACTCGCACCCCACCGAGAGCCGAATCGGAAAGCGTGTGTCGACGGATCCCTCGATTCCGCTCTCGGGCGAGATGTATGTGGGAACGCAGACGGGGACTCTCGGGGAATCGTGGCGCGTCAAGGTCCCGGTGTTCGACGGCGATGAGGTGATCGGGACCGTCTCTGTCGGCATGCTCGAATCGATGCTCGACGAGGCGCTGGTCGCCGACACCCTGCAACTGGTGATCGTGCTCGCGATCGCTGCGGGGCTCGGCGTTCTGGGGTCAGCGTGGGCGACGCGCGTCATCAGGCGGCGCATCTACTCGCTCGAGCCCGACGAGATCGCCGCGCTGCTTGAGACTCGCGACGCGATGCTGCACGGCATCCGCGAAGGCATCGTCGCCGTCGACGACAAGCAGCGCATCGTGCTCATCAATGACGAGGCGCGGCGGCTTCTCGACCTCGACGGCGAGCACTATGTCGGGCGCGCGGCCTCAGACGTGCTGGAGCCCGCTGTGTTCGACCTCGTGGATGAGGGCGATGTGGATGAGCGGCTCATTCTGGCCGGACATCGCGTGCTGATCGCGCACAGCGACCGGGTGAGCGTTCCGAGCGGGCCGACGGCGAGCGTACTCATTCTTCGGGACCACACGCACCTGCACGAAATGCTGCGTGAGCTTGAAGGTGTGCAGAGCCTTGCGGAAGGACTGCGGGCACAAGCGCACGAGTTCTCGAACCAGCTGCACGTGATCTCAGGGCTCATCGAGCTGGGCCACGCCGACGAAGCGGTGGCGATCATCGAGAGAACGAACGGCGGGGGCACTCTGAACGGCGACGGCGCACACCCGGGCATCGTCGATCTCGAGGTGAGCGCGCTGCTGATCTCGCTCGATGCACGTGCCCGAGAGCGCGCCATCGCACTCGCCATCGATCCGCAGAGCTCGCTGCGCGATCTCTCGTCTGACCTCGAGACGCGCATCGACGTGCTGACGGTCGTCGCCAACCTCATCGAGAATGCACTCGACGCGTGTGAACTGGGCGGAACGGTGGCCGTCAGCATCCGTGACGACCATGGCTACGTCGTGGTTGTGCGCGATGACGGACCTGGCATTCCCGACGACCTCGCACAGCACGTCTTCGACGCTGGAGTGTCGACGAAGACGTCGGCGAACGGCCGCCGGGGGATCGGGCTTGCACTGGTGCGGCGCATCGCCCGTCGACGGCGAGGCGACGTCACCGTCGTCTCTGAACCGGGCAGCGGCTCCACGTTCACGGCTGTGCTCGCAGACGTTCACGCCCGGCCGACGGAGCGCGCACTGTGACATCGTTTGCCGTTCTGGTCGTCGATGACGACTTTGCCGTCGCTCGCATACACGAACGGTTCATCGAGGCGCTCGATGGGTTTTCGGTTGTTGGAACGGCGCATTCCGGCTCGCAGGCGCTCGCGAAGGCGCGCTCGCTGCAGCCCGACCTCGTCGTTCTCGATCTGTATCTTCCCGACATCGGCGGTCTCGATGTTCTCGCGGAGCTGCGGTCTGACGACGCGACGCGCGACATCGATGTGATTGCGGTGACGGCCGCCCGCGATCTCGACAGCGTGCGCAGGGCCAAGCTCGGCGGTGCGTTTCGGTACATCGTCAAACCCTTCAGCGCGAGCAAGCTGCGAGACGCGCTCGCCGAGTTTGCACGCACGAGGCGTCAGCTCGACACGGAGGCGGGCGTTGTCGTGGACCAGTCGGCGATCGACGCCATCATGCACGGCGGCAGGGTCGCGGTCGCGAATGCACCGCTGCCGAAGGGAATCGGCGAGGCAACGCTGCGCCGGGTCGTCGCCGCTCTGCACGCGGCTGACGCGGCAGCATCCGCCACCGACATCGCCGAGGCCACCGGCCTGTCACGCGTGAGTGCGCGCCGGTACCTTGAGCACCTGACGTCGACGGGGCAGGCTTCTGTCGCCCCACGATACGGGCAAGCAGGGCGACCGGAGCTGCTGTACTCGCTCACGGGCTGACGCAGCATCCGGCCAGATCGGTGCCGCGAAGCACTTCTCGCTGCGCCTCTTGTGTCTCTGTCGCACTCAGGCGTACTGTGCGAGAAGAGAGCCCCGTTTCGAAACGAGACCCTCGGATGTACTGACGTTGATGTCGATATCCAGGAGGCTCATCATGAGCGATGTCACACCTCTTCGCGGCGCCCTGCGGCATGGCAGCGGACTCAAGCGCCTGAACAACACGTGGGGCGAAGTGCTCGCCGAGTTTCTCGGCACCTTTGTTCTGATCGCCTTCGGCGACGGCGTCGTCGCCATGGCGGTGGCCGGTCTGCCCGGGTCGGGCAGAACCGAGGACCCGACGGCATTCTTTCTCGGCGCGGGCGACTGGCTGCTCATCGGGTGGGGCTGGGCGTTCGCCGTCGCCTTCGGCGTCTATGTGGCCGGCGGCGTGAGCGGTGCGCACATCAACCCGGCGGTGACACTCGCGTTCGCGGTTCGCCGGCGGTTTCCGTGGAAGAAGGTGGCGCCATACATCGTCGCCCAAGTGGTGGGAGCGTTCGTCGGCGCGGCGCTCGTGTACCTGCTCTACTCCGACGCGATCAACGCGTTCAACGAGGCGATGGGCGTGACGCGAACGGACCCGGAGGGCAACATCACCTTCTCGATCTTCGCGACGTTCCCCGCGCCGTACTTCGACGGCAATATGTGGGTTCCCCTCGCGGATCAGATCGTCGGCACGGCGTTTCTCGTGATGTTCGTCGCGGCCATCATCGACATGCGCAATGCAGCGGTAAAAGCGGGACTCGGGCCGCTGCTGATCGGGCTCGCGGTCGCCGCGATCGGAATCTCGTTCGGCGCGAACGCGGGTTATGCGATCAACCCCGCGCGCGACTTCGGTCCGAGGCTGTTCGCCTGGATGGCCGGCTGGGGCGACGTTGCCCTCCCCGGCACCGTCGAGGGCTCGTTCAGCGCTTACTTCTGGGTGCCGATCGTGGGGCCGCTGATCGGAGGCATCATCGGCGTGCTCGTGTATGACCTCTTCATCGGCGACGTGCTGCACTCCCGCGAACTCGCGGACAAAGAAGAACCTGCGGGCCGTACGCGAGAGTGAGAGAGCTCTGGAGTCGCCGAGTGGCATGATGGACGGCAACCCTCTCCGGCGAACGCCGGAGCGCTCACGAAGATTCAAAGGAGAACTCTCGTGTTCCACAGCCCGTTCCCCGACGTGGAGGTTCCCGACCTCAGCGTCTACGACTACCTGTTCGCCAACCTGACCGACGACGAGGCGTCGCGCGTCGCACTCATTGACCCGTCAACGGGCGCCGAAACGAGCTACGGCGTCCTCAAAGCACAGATCGACGCATTCGCTGGCGCGCTCGCCGCTCGCGGAGTCGCGGCTGACACTGTCGTGGGTCTGCTGTGCCCGAACGTTCCCGCGTTCGCCACCGTGTTTCACGGCGTGCTGCGCCTCGGAGCCGCCGTGACGACGTTCAACTCGCTGTACACGGCAGCCGAGATTCAGAAGCAGATCGAGGATGCTGGCGCCACATGGTTCGTGACGGTCAGCGCCCTGCTGCCCAACGCCGCCGAAGCGACGCGCGCGTGCGGCATCCCCACTGACCATGTCATCGTTCTCGACGGCGCCGAAGGTCACCCGAACCTCCGGGACCTGCTCGGTGAGCAGCCTACTCCGCCGGAAGTGACGATCGATCCGAAGACGCACCTGGCCGTGCTGCCGTATTCGTCGGGCACGACGGGCACACCCAAGGGCGTCATGCTGAGCCACCGCAATCTCGTCGCCAACGTGGAGCAGTCCCGCGTGAACATCGACCTTCGCGGCAGCGACCGGGTTCTCGCGGTGCTGCCGTTCTTTCATATCTACGGCATGACCGTGCTGCTCAATCTCGCTCTGCGGCAGCGCGCGAGCCTCGTAACCATGCCGCGCTTCGACCTCGAGGACTTTCTGTCGAACATTCAGGAGCATCGCTGCACGTACCTGTTCATCGCTCCGCCGATCGCCGTCGCGCTCGCGAAGCATCCGGTCGTCGATCGCTACGACATCTCGACGGTGCATTCCGTATTCTCGGGCGCAGCGCCGCTCGACGGCGAGACGGCGGAACGCGCCGCAAGCCGCATCCACGCGCGCATGATGCAGGGCTACGGTCTCACCGAGACGAGCCCCGTGACTCACGCGGTGCCGTACACGCGCGACGAGATTCCCGTGAGCTCTGTCGGCGTCGCGCTGCCCAACACGGTCTGCAAGCTCGTCGACCCCGACAGCGGCGCAGAGATCACCGAGTTCGACGACGCCGGAGTCACGCGTCCCGGGGAGCTCTGGATCAAAGGTCCACAGGTGATGCTGGGGTACCTGAACCGGCCCGATGCGACAGCCGAGGCGATCGATGCAGACGGCTTCTTTCACACGGGCGATGTTGCAACGCTCAGCGAGGGCGGTTGGTACACGATCGTCGATCGGGTGAAAGAGCTCATCAAGTACCACGGATACCAGGTGCCGCCGGCCGAGCTCGAGGCACTGCTTCTGAGCCACCCGCGCGTCGCCGACGTCGCCGTGATCGGCGTGCTCGACGACGACGGGCAGGAGATTCCGAAGGCCTTCGTGGTCTCCGCAGGCGACGCCGAGCTGACAGAAGACGAGGTGATGGAGTTCGTCGAAGAGCGCGTTGCGCCGTACAAGAAAGTGCGGCGCGTCGAGTTCGTCGACGCGATCCCGAAGTCCAGCTCGGGCAAGATCCTGCGCAAGGACCTGAGAGCGCGAGAGGTCGCGACCGCCTGACGCTCGGTCAGGGGCGGATGCCGAGGGCCGCCGTCACGTAGTCGAGCGCGCTCGCGGCATCCACTTTCATCTCGTGCGCGAGCCGGGCGTAGTCGCTCGCAGCGCGCTGCAGCCGCTGCTGCGTCGCGTCGCCCTGCGCCGAGACGAAGGAGCCGCTGCGGCCGCGCGTCTCGATGAGGCCGTCGGTCTCGAGTGCCCGATACGCCTTCGCGACGGTGTTCGCGGCGAGCCCGAGGTCGCTCGCCAGTCCTCGCACGGTCGGAAGCTTGTCTCCCGCGGTCGCGCGGCCGCTTCGCACGGCGTCGATCAGCTGCGCGCGGAGCTGCTCGAACGGCGGCTCACCAGCATCCGCATCAATCGGTGAGAACGGGTCGGTCACCACGCCTCCAGTCGTCGGTGTGACAAGTGTGGCAAGGCCCGCCAGGCGTCGCAACTGCGGGATGCTGTGGTCGGCACATGAGCGTACCGTTGAGTCATGGACACCGACGTCGTGGTGATCGGGGCAGGGCCGACCGGCCTCATGCTGGCGGCGTGGCTTGCAGAGCTCGACATTGACGCCGTGATCGTCGACGGCAAGGCGGAGCCGACCCGGGAGTCACGCGCGATCGGGCTGCAGGCTCGGTCGATCGAGATCTACGATCAGCTTGGCGTCGTGGAGCGTGTGATGCAGGAGGCCCGTGTGGCTCCCGCCGCTCGGCCGGGATACGGCCACCAGATGTTCAACGCCGTTGAGTTCGATGCGCTCGGCGAGGGCCAGACGCCGTACCCGCAGCTGTACATTCTTGAGCAGAGCCGCAATGAGCGCATTCTCGTCGACGCGCTGCGTTCGCGCGGACGCGACGTGCGCTGGGGTCAGAAGCTCGTCGGTCTGGCCGACGCGGCTGACCGAGACGGAGTGACCGTGACCGTCGCCGACGGATACGGTGCCGAGCAGACGATCACTGCGCGCTACGTCGTGGGAGCCGACGGCGCGTCGTCGCTCGTGCGCGAGATTCGCGGCATCGCGTTTGAGGGCACGACGAACGCCGAGACCTTTTGCGTCATCGACGCGAACGGTGTTACCGGGCTCGACGAAGATGCCATCAACATCCGGCCGTTCGAGACCGATCTGCTTCTCACATTTCCCATGGAGGGCGAGGGCCATGCTCGCATCATCACCGTCGTGCCGGAGGCCGAGCGTCACGACGATCCCGACGCTCTGGAGAACGCGGTCCGCGAGCGCGTGCGCATCTCGTTCGGCGTGACGTGGCAGTCGCACACCTGGTTCGCCACGTATCGCGTGCATCACCGCGTGGCCGAGCGCTTTCGCGACGGCGCCGTGTTTCTCGCGGGTGATGCGGCGCACGTACACTCGCCCGTCGGCGCGCAGGGCATGAACACCGGACTGCAAGATGCCCACAACCTCGCGTTCGCGTTCGCCGACGTGCTGAAGCGCGGCGCTCGCGACAGCATCCTCGACCGATATGAGGCAGAGCGGATGCCGGTGGCGCGCCACCTGATCGAGACGACAGACAGCCTCTTTTCGTTCGTCACCTCGCCCGAGACCGTTCCGCGACTGGTGCGCAGAATCGGGCCGCGGCTGCTTGGCCCGATCATCACGAGACTCCTGCCGCGCACCTGGGTTGGAGACCGCGGATTTGGTTACCTCGGGCAGCTGCGAGTGCGGTACCACGTGCCAGGCAGCGAGCACGCTGACGGAACGCGCGACGATGTCGTGGGGCGGCGGCTGCCGTGGGCGGGCGACAACGTCGACGCGCTGCGCTCGCATGAGTGGCAGGTGCACGAGTACGGAAGCGCGGACCCCGCAGACACGGCTCGTCTTGAGCGTGCGCTCGGCTGCGAGGTGCACGTGTTCTCCGCGGCGCCGGACACGCCGCTTATTCCGGGTGAGTTCTATCTCGTGCGGCCCGACGGATACGTCGTCGCTCGAGCGCGCCCCTCAGAGGCCGCTGAGACGTTCGCCGGCGTGCTGCCGGGTCGTCGTACCCTCGAAGGGCAGGAATAACCACTCTGAACGTTGGGAGCACACGTTCGCAGAGTCAACGTCGAGGGGGAGGCTCTTCATGCTGGCGGTCAGGTACGACGAGTTCGGCGACAGCTCGGTGATGCGGGTCGCGGAGCGCGACGAGCCGCACGCTCGCGAGGAGCGCGTGCGCATCAGGGTTCGTGCCGCGGGCGTCAACCCGGCCGACGTCAAGAAGCGCAACGGTCAGATGGGTGAAGCCACGTTTCCCGTGACGCCCGGGTTCGACGCGGCGGGAGTCGTCGACGAGGTGGGCGAAGGCGTCGAGCACGTTGCCGTCGGCGACGAGGTGCTCGGGTGGGGCTTCCGCACGCACGCCGAGTTCGCCGTGCTCAAGCACGTTGTGCAGAAGCCGCCCGCCGTCGGGTGGACGCACGCGGCGGCGCTGCCGGTCGTGACCGAGACCGCCGAGCGCTGCCTTCGACTGCTGAACGTGCGCGAGGGGCAGACGATCGTCATCGAGGGAGCAGCGGGAGGCGTCGGAGCGGCGGCTGTGCAGCTTGCCCGTGCTCGCGGCGCGCGCGTGATCGGAACGGCATCCGAGCGCAACCACGATTACCTCGCCTCGCTCGGCGCCGAGCCGCTCTCGTACGGTCGCGGCATTGCCGGCCGCGTCAGAGGTCTCACGAACCACGTCGACGCCGTCTTCGATACGGCAGGCTCAGGTTCAGTGCCCGAGCTCATCACGCTCGTCGATGACCCCGCCCAGGTCGTATCGATCGCCGATTTCACAGCTCCGGAACTCGGGGCGCGTGCGACTGGCGGGGGAGCGGACGGCGCGTGGGACATTCTGGCCGACCTCCCGATGCTCATCGCCACGCACGGGTACGGCGCCCGGGTCGACTCCGTGTTTCCGCTCGTGGATGCTGCTGCCGCATTCGATCGCGTCGAGACGGGCCGCCCGCAGGGCAAGGTCGTGCTCGACGTGTCGCTCTCGTAAGGCTCGCGCGAACAGAACTTCAACGCGCAACCCGCGGTTCACCGGAGCGACACCTGGCCGCCGTAGACAAGCAGGGCCCCCTCCCGAGAGGAAAGCCCTGTCATGCCACTGCGAGCAACACGCTGCGCCCTCGCAGCATCCGCCCTTGTCGCCGTCTGCCTCGCAGGCGTCGCACCCGCCGCTGCTGCGCCGGCGGCCGACCCCATCACGGTCTCAGCCGAGAACGCCGCGCTGTCTCTCAGCGTGCTCGGTAGTTTTGAGACGGGCGTCTTCGACGAATCTGCCGCTGAGATCGTCGCCGTTTACGAGAACCGCAGCTACACCGTCAACGCGCAGAAGGCCGCCGTCGACGTCGTCGATGTGAGCGACCCGTCAGCGCCGCGATACCTGTACTCCATCGGGGGAACCGGCGTGGCCAACTCGATTGCGATCCGCGACGATGGCCTCGGCGTTGTCGCGCTCGAGTCCGACATCAAGACGGATGCTGGAACGCTCCTGTTCTTCGACGCGAACGCCGCCTCCGCGTCCGTTCTCGGCTCTGTTCAGGTCGGCGCCCTTCCCGACATGGTCACGATCAGTGCCGACGGCGCCTACGCCGTCGTGGCGAACGAGGGCGAGCCCGCCGACGACTTCTCCGTCGACCCAGAGGGCTCGATCGGTGTCGTCGCGCTTCCCGATGCCGTTGCGGCACCGTCGCAGGATGCCGTGAGCATCGCCGAATTCCACGACTTCGAGGCTGGCGGGCCGAAGACGCTTGACGAGGCCGTGCGCGTTTTCGGGCCAACGCCCGAGAGCGACCTTCCGGTGTCGCGCAACCTTGAGCCGGAGTACATTGCCGTGTCGGGGGGAACGGCGTATGCGGCGCTTCAGGAGGCGAACGCCGTGGCTGTCGTCGATCTCGCGACAGCATCCGTCACCGACATCTGGCCTCTGGGGTACAAAGACCATGGCACGGCCGGCTTCGGCCTCGACGCGTCGGATCGTGATCCCGAAGGCGCCCCGACCGTAAACATCAGCACGTACGACGGGCTGCACGGTGTGTACATGCCCGACGGCATCGCGGCGTATGAGGTCGACGGCGAGACCTACCTCGTGACTGCTAATGAGGGCGACTCGCGTGAGTGGGGCGACTTCGTGGATGCTGCGCGCGTGAAGGATCTCGGCGACGACGGGCTCGCTCCCGTGTGCGAGACGAGCCCGCTCGCTGCGCAGACGGATGACGCTGATCTCGGGCGCCTCAACGTCGTGACGGATCTTGGGCTGTCTGACGACGGCAGCTGCTACGAGGAGCTCTATGCGTTCGGCGCTCGATCGTTCTCGATCTGGACGACATCGGGCGAGCTTGTCTTCGACTCCGGCGACGGCTTCGAGCAGATCACCGCCGAGGCGGCGCCCGAGTACTTCAACTCGAACCACAGCGAATCGAACCGAGAGGGGCGCAGCGACGACAAGGGCCCCGAGCCCGAGAGTGTGACGCTCGGCGTTGTCGACGGCCGCACGTACGCGTTTGTCGGCTTCGAGCGCGTGGGTGGCATTGCCGTGTACGACATCAGCGAGCCGGCGGCGGCCACGTTCGTGACATATCTGAACAACCGCGACTTCTCGATTTCTGTTGAGGATGCTGCAAACCCCGACGCCGTGCTGTCGGCAGCGGGCGACCTCGGGCCGGAGGGCATCGCGTTCGTTGCGGCGGACGCGTCTCCGACGGGAGAGCCGATGCTCGCGGTCGGCAACGAGGTCTCGGGAACGACGAGCTACTACGGCATCGCACTCGCGGGCGACGACGGTGAGACACCGGGCGGCTCGGAGGAGCCGGGTGACGGCGATGGCACGGGCGAACTCGGCGACGACCCGAATGGTGAGGAGCCCGGCGGTGCACCTGGTGCCGACGGGTCCGGCGCGGGAACACAGACAGGCACGGGGACTGATTCGCAGGCCTATGGCGCGGACGCTGCTGACGATGCGTCGGGCGAGCTGCCGTACACGGGCGTCGACGCGGGCCTGGCCGCTGTTCTCGCAGCGCTCGGCGGGGCGGTTGTCGCGATCGGCGTGACGTCGCTCATCGTTGCTCGCCGTCGCGCAAGGCTCTAGTCCGACGGTTCGTTTGAGGCAAAGGGCTCTTCAGGCGCACGATGAAGAGCTCTTTGCCTCACAGAAGTGCGCGACTAGGTCGCGCCAACCCCCTTGCGGGCGCGGCGCAGCAGTGGTGTCCTGGCGATAGGGGGTTTCTATGGCAGGCACAGAACTCGCTGATGCGCTCGGGTTTCTCAACGCCGACGACTACACGATCGCGCGCGAGGTGCTGCAACGCGGCATCGCGGCGATCTTCGCGATCGCCTTCGCCTCCGCGATTGCGCAGTTCCCCGCACTGCTCGGCGAGAACGGCCTGCTCCCCGCTCCGCGATTCATCGCCCGCACGTCGGGCCGCCGCCTGCCGAGCATCTTCAGGCTGCGGCCGTTTCGGTACAGCGACAGGATGCTGCGCGTCACTGCCTCGATCGGCGTCGCCCTTGCGGCATCCGTCGTTCTCGGGCTCCCGCAACTCGGCCCTCCCTGGCTGCCCCTTCTCGTCTTTGTCCTGCTGTGGGTGCTGTACCTCTCGATCGTCAACATCGGGCAGGTGTTCTACGGGTTCGGCTGGGAATCGCTGCTGCTTGAGGCGGGCGCGATCGCCGCGTTTCTCGGTTCGAACGCGACGGCGCCTCCGCTGCTGGTGATCGTGTTCTTCTGGTGGCTCGTCGTGCGCGTCGAGCTCGGCGCTGGGCTCATCAAGATGCGCGGCGACAGCAGTTGGCGCGACCTGTCGGCCATGAGCTACCACCACGAGACGCAGCCGATGCCCGGGCCGTTCAGCCGGCTCGCCCATCTGATGCCGCCGTCGGTGCACCGCGCCGAAACACTCGGCAACCACATCGTTCAGCTCGGCATGCCCCTGCTGCTGTTCGCGCCGCAGCCGATCGCCAGCTGCGCCGCGGTGCTCATCGTCCTGACGCAGCTGTGGCTCGTCGTGACCGGAAACTTCGCCTGGCTCAACTGGATCACCATCGTCGTCGCGTTCTCGGCCGTGAGCGACTCCTTCTTCGCGTGGATCACGGGTCACGGCTGGCCGGGCTGGAGCTGGTTCAGTGTGCCGCTTGGCGCGCAGGGCGGGGCGGATGCTGCGCGAGACGCAGCATACTCGTCACCGATCTGGTGGCTCGCTCTCACGACCGCCGCCTTCCTCGTCGGTGCGTGGCTGAGCGTGCCCGCCGTGGCGAATCTGTTCTCGCGCCGGCAACTCATGAACGCGAGCTTCAACCGGCTCGGAATCGGCAACGCGTATGGGGCCTTCGGCAGCGTCACGCAGCTGCGGCGCGAGGTGGTGATCGAGGGCACGATGGCGGAGCATCCCGACGCCGACGACTGGCACGCGTACGAGTTCAAGGGCAAGCCGGGCGACGTGACGCGCACACCTCAGCAGTTCGCGCCATACCACCTGCGGCTTGACTGGCTCATGTGGTTTCTCGCGCTCGGCGATTGGAACGCCGTCTGGTTCGAGAGGCTGCTCGGCAAGCTGCTGCACGCCGACCGCGCGACCCTGCGGATGCTGCGACACGACCCGTTCGACGGGGCCGCTCCGCGCGCCATTCGCGCTCGCGTCTTCGCCTATCGATTTGCGACGCGCGCCGAGAAGCGCGCGACGGGCGCCGTGTGGGTGCGCGACGAGCTCGCGACCCTCGTGCCGCCCACTACACGAGCAGAATGGTGACTGCTACCCCTCGTTTGGGGCACGCCTTCACGGTACTGTGTATCTACGACATCGCCAGGCACTGCCGCGATCGTCGTTTGAGGAAGCCGGCCAGCGTGCGGTGGTTGGGGACCCGCCCGTTCTCGGGCGGTTCGCCGCGGTCGGCCTGGAGGCAGGATGGGGGCATCCTGCCTCCTTTCCTTGCCCTGGCGGGCTTCGCGCCAGCTGGCTGCAGTGCGCCGAGCTACTTCATGCGGCGGGTGCGGCGCATGGAGATCTCTGCCGCGCGATCGAGGCCGAAGCTGCGCCGGGCGAGGTGTCCGCCGATCGTCGTTCCAGCTGCGAGGCCGATGCCGACGGCGAGTGCGACGAACAGCTCGCCGAGCGCCGCGACGAGGCCCTGCGGGCCATCCATGAGCGTGTACAGGCCGCGGTACACGGTCAGTCCGGGAATGAGCCCGATGATGCCCGCCATCGTGAGAGCGGCCTCAGGAACGGTGATCCAGCGGTACACCAGGTAGCTCAGCACGCCGGCGACGACTCCCGCGATACCCGGTGCGAGTCCGGGGTCGGGCATCAGCGGCTGCACGATGAAGAAGACGGCGAAGACGGCTCCGGCAAGCGCGGCCATGATCGGCGCGATGATCAAGCGCACATACGACGTGAGAGCGAAGCCGATGCCGATGAGTCCTGCACCGACGATGCCCGCCCAAATATTGTCCGTGCGTCCGAGGGACGTGCCGACGTCAATGGGAATGCCGATGCGAAGAGCAAGACCGATGGTCAGCGAGATTCCGACCGCGAGACCGAGGGTCATCATGATCACCTCGAGGCCGCGTGACGATGCCGTGATGTAGTAGCCATCAATCGCGTCTCTGGCCGCAGCCGTCAATCCGATTCCGGACAGCAGCAGCATGATTCCCGAGATCACGATCACCGTCGGCTGAACTTCACTCGTCACCGCGAAGCCCAGCGTCCGCGTCCAGTAGAGCAGCCCGGCGATGGACGTGATGATGAAGGCGGCGGCCATCTGCACGAAGAACGCCGAGATGCCCCACTTCTCGAGACGCCGCGTGACGATGTCGGCGATGATCGCCGAAATGGCGGCCGCGAGAATCACGATGAAGCTCGCGTCGTACATGACGACGACCCCCGCGGCGAGAATCGCCTTTCCCGCCGAGACGACCCACCGGCGGTACGGGTGCGGCTGTCGCAGAATCTCGCTGAGGTGCTGGCGAGCGATATCGGGGTCGACGGGATCGGTTGCCGAGGTGATCTCGTCCATGAGCATGTAGACGTCGCGGAGCCGCGTGTAGTCGGTGGTGCGCACCTTGACGACGCGCATGACCGAGATCGGGTCTTCGTCGAGCCCGCGGTGCACCGACACTGTGATCGAGCTGAAGTGAATGTCGACGTGCACGCCGGAGATGCCGAAGCTCGAGCTGAGTCGAAGAAGCTGAGCAACCGTGTCGGCTGCCGACGCGCCCGTGGCGATCATCGTCTCGCCGACCCTGAGGCAGAGTTCGATCACCGATCGCGCGTGACGCTGTGACACGGCATCGTCGCTGCCCGGAAGCGCGATCCGCTGTGTGGGCATGCCCATGCCGCGCACCATGCCGCCGGCAAGCCCCTTCAGCGACTCGCCGAGTTTGGCGCGAAGCTGGCGCTGCCGTTTGCTCGCCTGCCCAGTCATGTACCTAGCGTAAAACCTCAGTCAATAGGCCGGTCGATCAAGCGTGAAAGCACGATCGACGACCGCGTGTGATCGACGTTAGGGGCGACGCGCACACGCTCGAGGGCGTCTTCGAGGGCCGGGATGCTGCGCGCTCTGATGTGCACCATGGCGTCGGCGCTGCCCGAGACCGTGCACGCTTCGACGACCTCGGGAACGTGGCTCATCATCTGCCGGAGTTCGTCGGGGGCGACGGTTCCTCGGCAGAAGAGCTCGACGTATGCTTCGGTGCGGCGCCCATCGATGGCGGGATCCACTTGCACGGTAAAACCGCGGATGACACCATCGGCGACGAGCCGGTCCACTCGACGCTTTACGGCGGATGCTGACAGCCCGACGACCTGCCCGATATCTCCGTACCCGGCACGTGCATTCTGTCGCAGCAAATCGATGATTCCGCGGTCGATATTGTCCATGCTGCGTATTCTAAGCGGCGAAAGTTGCGTATTCGCCGTCGATGACGCATGAAACCTGCAGTGGATCGGATTCATCGTCGTGACAGCGATGAGAAACTGGATGTGGAGGCGTGCCCGGATTCGATAGCGGCCGGGCCAAGAGGACAGCGTCCGCCGCATCTGAGATATTCACTGGAGACGCTATGACCAGCACCGAGTCCGTGACCGCATCCGCTCCCTTGGCAGAGCGCACGCCGAACCCTCGCACGTATCTGATGTGCCGTCCCGAGCACTACACGGTTTCCTACCGCATCAACCCGTGGATGGAGCCGACTCACCCGACCGACACGGCACGCGCCATTGCGCAGTGGCAGACCCTGTACGAGACGTACGTGTCGCTCGGGCACACGATCGAGCTGATTGACCCCCTCGAAGGTCTTCCTGACATGGTCTACACAGCGAATGGCGGCTTTGTCATCGACGGAACGGCCTACGGCGCGCGATTCACGTACCCGGAGCGCCAGCCCGAAGGTCCGGCGTTCATGAGCTGGTTCGATGCCAACGGCTTCGACGTCGTCGAGCCGAAGAACATCAACGAGGGCGAGGGCGATCTGCTGCTCGTCGGTGACACGATTCTCGCGGGCACCGGGTTCCGCACGAGCACCGACAGCCACCGCGAGGTCGCCGAGGTCTTCGGACGTGAGGTCGTCTCGCTCAACCTCGTGAACCCGAGCTTCTACCACCTCGACACGGCGATCTCCGTGCTCGATCCGCTCACGGGCGACGACGACGCCAACATCGCCTACCTGCCGAGCGCCTTCGACGACGCCTCGCGCGCGATCCTCGAGAAGCGCTACCCCGACGCCATCCACGTGAGCGAAGAGGACTCCCGCATTCTGGGGCTCAACTCGATCTCCGACGGGTACAACGTCGTGATCGCCGAGCGGGCGACAGGCTTCGAGGCGCAGCTGCGTGAGCGCGGGTACAACCCGATCGGCGTCGACCTCTCTGAGCTGCTGCTCGGCGGAGGCGGCGTCAAGTGCTGCACGCTCGAACTCCGCCGCTGACGGTCAGCTGAGGCCTCCAGCGCCAAAAACTGCTCGAGGGCGACACATACTTGAGTCGCCGCCGCCCAATTCTTGGCGCTCGACGGCGCAGCGCGGGTCGCGTTGGACTCGGAGCGTGAGGGATGCGCGGGCAGAGCAGTGACTCAACAGCATCCGGGTAGGCTGGATTGCCGCGCTGCGCAAGAGACCGGGAGGATGCCGTGACGGACGTGCTCGTCGTCATCCCGACTTACAACGAGCGGGCGAACATCGCCGACGTCGTCTCGCGTGTGAGGGCGGCCGTCCCCGACGCTCACGTGCTCGTAGTCGACGATGCCTCGCCAGACGGCACCGGCGCGCTCGCCGATGAGCTGGCAGCATCCGATTCTCGCATCTCGGTTCTGCACCGCCCGGGAAAGCAGGGGCTGGGCGCCGCGTACTCACACGCGTTCGCGTGGGGGCTCGAGCGCGGGTTTGCGCGGCTTGTCGAGATGGATGCCGACGGATCGCACGTGCCCGAGCAGCTTGCGGACTTGCTCGCGGCCGCGGATGCTGGGGCGGATCTGGTGCTCGGCTCCCGCTGGGTCACCGGCGGAGGTATCGAGAACTGGCCGTGGCAGAGGCGGATGCTGTCACGGGGCGGCAGCGCGTATGCGCGATGGGTGCTCGGCATGCCGTACCGCGATGTGACGGGCGGCTACCGCGTGTTCTCGAGCGACGCGCTGCGCCGAATCAGCCGCGGCGACGTGCACAGTCAGGGCTACGGATTTCAAGTGGACATGCTGTGGCATGCGCACCGTGCGGGCCTGCGAATCGTCGAAGTGCCGATCACGTTCGTCGAACGCACGAAGGGCCGGTCGAAGATGAGCGGCGGAATCGTGTTCGAAGCGATGTGGCGCGTAACGCTGTGGGGCATCGCCGCGCTGCCGCAGCGATTCCGTGCCACGCGTCAATGACCGGCTCGGACATCGCTCACGCGCGTGCTGTGAGGTGGCTGATGCTGGAGGGTGGCGCCTCGAGCTGGTCGACGACCATGACGGCGAAGTCCTCAGCGCTGATCCATGAGACGCCGGCGTCGTCGACGAGCAGCGTGTCGGTGCCGAGAACGTAGGAGCCGGTGCGCCGCCCCGGTTCGATGACCGCGGGAGGGCTCACGTATACCCAGTCGGCGCGGGAGCGCGTGCATTCGTCGTGCTGCTCGACGCTGGCGCGGGCGAACGTCTGCCACTCGGAAGGAACGAAGCGAGCGTCATCGATGACGAGGCCGGTGCCATCCGGGGTCTTCAGGGGCGCGGAGCCGCCGATCACGCAGACGCGACGCCGCGCATCCTGAGCCGCGGCGAGCACGATGCGCGCCGGGTCGCGCACCAGGTGCTCTGCTCCGGGAGCGGGGCGCGTGGCAAGCACGAGCGCGTCATTGCCGTGAGCGAGAGCGCGCATGGCGGCGGCATCCGTGGCGTCGGCCGCGATCGGCGACATGTTGCTGGCAGCATCCGCTCGCTTAGATCGTGACACGGCGGTAACGGCGTGACCGCGCTGTGCTGCCTCTGCTGCGATGCGTGCGCCGATCATTCCGGTTGCTCCGATCACGGCGATTCTCATTGGGGCGTCCTTTCGGTGGCAGCGAGCGACGTTGTCGAGGTGCTTGGCTGGTAGGTGAGTCTGCGGTCGGTATGTGGATGTGCGCGGCGTCGTTTCGGCGGAGTGAGCTGCGAGGCGACGATCGCGGCAAGCGCGAGGGCGAAGCCCGCCAGCTGCGCGAGTGTGAATGTCTCACCAAGCACGAGGGCTCCGAGCAATGCAGCGACAAGCGGAGAGAGCAGTGCCAACACGGCGACAGCCGTGACGGGTAGTGAGCGGATGCCGCTGAACCAGAGGGTGTACGCGAGGAGGCCACCGACGATGCCGAGCCAGGCGTAGCCGAGCGCGGCATCCGCGTCGATCACTGCGGGCACGCCCTCGACAGTGAGCGCAATCGGAAGAAGAACGAGCCCGCCCGCGGTCAGTTGCCACCCCGCGAGGGCGACGCCGGAGACGCCTTCTGGGCGGCCCCACTTCTTGGTGAGCACCACGCCGAGTCCCATGGAGACGGGGCCCAGGAGTCCGGCGACGATTCCGACGACATCGAGCGACGCCGACGAGCGAAGCACGACGAGGGCGACACCGACGACGCCCACCAGCCCCCACAGCATGCGCCACGTCGAGAGGCGTTCTCTGAGGATGGGCACGACGAGCAGCGCGACGATGAGTGGCTGGAATGCGCCGAGGGTGGCCGCGACACCGCCGGGGAGGCGGTACGCGGCAAGAAACAGAAGCGGAAAGAAGGCGCCGATGTTCAGGATGCCGAGGATCGCCGATTTCAGCCACCACGATCCGCGGGGGAGGCGCCGTGCAATTGCAATGGCGAGGAGGTCTGCGGGCAGTGCCCGCACGAGCGATGCGAACAGCGGATGATCGGCGGGGAGCAGCTCAGTCGTCACGATGTATGTCGTTCCCCAGACGGCGGGTGCGAGTGCCGTGAGGGCGGTCGTTGTCAGTTTCATCGTTTCTCTTAACGTTGAACACTTGAATGCTCAGACAATATCGCGATGTAAACTCGACGTCAAATAGTTCAGCGTTGAAAGGTCGAACATGGCGGACAGCGTCGACAGGATCATCGCCCAGTGGAACGCCACAGAACCCGAACTCGACGTGAGCGCGATGGGAATCATCGGCCGCATCTCACGACTCGAGCGCGCACACGACGCGCAGATGCGCGAGGTCTTCGACCGGCACAATCTGCTGCGCGGCGAGTTCGACATTCTCGCGACGCTTGTGCGTGCTGATCCCCGCAGAGAAGGCCTGACCGCAGGACAACTCACGGCGCAGACGATGGTCACGTCAGGCGCAATCACGAATCGTCTCGACCGGCTTGTCGCGAAAGGCTACGTCACCCGGGAGGTGGACCCGGCCAACCGCCGTTCGGTGCGCGTGGAGCTCACCGCCGAGGGGCGAGACGTCGTGCAATCAGCGCTGCTCGATCATGTCGCCAATGAAGAGCGGATGCTGCAGAGCCTCAACGCTGAGCAGCGGGCGGAGCTCGCCAGCCTGCTGAGTCGACTGCTCTCCGCCCACGAGAGCGAGTGACCGCGAGTCACTGAAGTGAGGCCTCATGCGCCCATAGTCGGAAATGCCGGGCGACACTCCGTTGCCGAGCGGGCGACACGCCGTAAGCGTCACCGCCGTTCCGACTATGTGAACGCGACGAGCGCGCTCAGAGGTCGAGCGGCAGCGGTTCGATTGCGGGAACAGCATCCGTTGCCAAGCGCGCATGCGTCTCGACGTCATACCGCTCGGTTCCGTAGCGGAGCTTCTCCCGCTGAATGCCCTCGGGTGCAAAGCCCGCTCGCGTCGCAACGTGGCACGAGGCAGGGTTGTCGACGCGGTGCCCGAGTTCAAGCCGGTGAATGCTCTGCTCGGTGAACGCCCACTGCGCGATCGTGGCGAGGGCGCGCGTCGCGATGCCTTGCCCGCGCGCCCGAACGGCGAGCCAATAGTAGGTCCACCCCGTGCTGTGACGGTACTCGATGTTGCTGATTCCGACATTGCCCACCGGCACGTCGTCGATGCACGCCGCGACGTTGACCGTCGATGCCTCGGCAGGCAGCGCGTCGCGAATGAACGCGCGGCACGATTCAACCGTGGAGACATCGGCGGTGCCCACCTGACGCACGAGGTCGGGCGACGTCGCGATGCACTCGAGCAGCGCGGCCGCGTCAGAGAGCTTCCACGGTCGCAAAGTGATCATGGTGCGACACTACAGGGGCGGATGCTGCGCAGGGCAGTGCCTCGTATAAAAGCTGTGCATCGATCACCCTCGCCGTGTTCGACGCGCACTGTGGATCAGGCGAAGCCCGCAGCGACCTCGTCGGCCTCCTGTGCAACGGGTGTGAGACGCGCGAGCTGCGTGACGTGCCTGGGCTCGAGCTCGGCGAGCGACGAGACCCCGAGAAGCTTCATGGTGCGCGTCAGTTCCGTGCGCAGAATCGAGATGGTGCGGTCGACCCCCTCACGCCCGCCGGCCATGAGCCCGTAGAGGTAGGCGCGCCCGATGAGCGTGAAGTCCGCGCCGAGGGCGACAGACGCGACGATGTCGGCTCCATTCATGATTCCGGTGTCCGTGATGATCGTCGCATCTCTGCCCAGCTCGCGACGCACGTGCGGCAGCAGGTGGAACGGAATCGGCGCTCGGTCGAGCTGGCGCCCGCCGTGGTTCGAGAGCACGATGCCGTCGACACCGAGATCGACGAGCTTCGCAGCATCCGCGACGGTCTGAACGCCCTTCACCACGATCTTGCCCGGCCACATGTCGCGAATCACATCGAGGTCCTCGTAGCTGATGGTCGGGTCCATCGCCGCGTCAAGCAGTTCGCCGACCGTTCCGCCGGTCGACGACAGCGAGGCGAACTCGAGCTTGGGCGTCGTGAGAAAGTCGAACCACCACCACGGCCGCGGAATGGCGTCGAGAATCGTCTTGAGCGTGAGCTGCGGCGGAATCGAGAATCCGTTGCGGGTGTCGCGCAGGCGTGCGCCGGCAACAGGCGTGTCGACCGTGAAGAAGAGGGTGTCGAATCCGGATGCTGCCGCCCGGCGCGTCAGCTCATAGGAGACGTCGCGGTCGCGCATGACGTACAGCTGAAACCAGTTGCGGCCGTGCGGATTGACCGCCTTGACGTCTTCGATCGACATCGTGCCGAGCGTCGAAAGCGTGAACGGAATGCCTGCCTCGCCCGCGGCTCCCGCGCCGGCCTCTTCGCCCTCGGTCTGCATGAGTCGCGTGAACCCTGTCGGGGCGATGCCGAACGGCAGCGCACTCGGGCCGCCGAGTATGGTCGTCGAGGTGTCGACGCTCGTCGCGGGGTGCAGAACGTCGGGGTGAAACTCGATGTCTTTGAATGCCTGACGCGCCCTGGCGATCGACAGCTCGGCCTCGGCGGCGCCGTCGGTGTAGTCGAAGGCCGCGGCCGGCGTGCGGCGCTTGGCGATCTCGCGCAGGTCTCCGATCGTCAGAGCGGCATCGAGCCGGCGCTTCTTGAGGTTGAGCTCCGGTGTCTTGAACTTCATGAGCTCAAAGATCTCTGCCGGGTTCGGGAGCTGGCGCTTAACCATTCTGCGCATCCTTTCCGTTGTTGATCTGGGCGTAGTAGCCCGTGATGTGGTCGCGCACGTGCGCGCGGGCAGCATCCGCGTCTCCCGCTCGTATCGCGGTGACGATGCGCGCGTGTTCTGCACGCAGCCGTGCAGCGGTCGCGAGCCAGTCGGGAATGCTCGCGCTCCCGGCCTGCACGTACGACTCGATCGCGCCGCGCAATCCGGCCATGGTCGCCGCGATCACGGCGTTGCCCGTCGCCTCGGCGAGCGACAAGTGGAACTGCGCGTCGAGTGCGAGAAACTCGGCGGGAGTCAGATCGTCACCGTTCATGGCGGTGAGCATTGCCTCGGCGTCGGTGAGATCCGGATGCTGTCGGGCGAGGTCCTCAGCGACCGACGCTTCGAGGACGAGGCGCGTCGCGACGATGTCGTGCATGGCGAAGCCCTTCGCAGCGACCTGAAGCCGCAGAAGCGCCGACATGCCGCCGCGCGGAGTCGCGACGATGATCGCACCCGCACCCGGCCCGGAACCCGTCGCCGTGCGGATGAGGCCGAGCACTTCGAGCACGCGAAGTGCTTCGCGAACGCTCGATCGGCCGACGCCGAGTTCGGCGGCGAGTGCGCGTTCCCCGGGCAGGCGGTCGCCGGGAACGAGCGTGCCGTCGAGCAGATCGGACTCCACGCGCGAGAGCACGGTCTCCCATGCACGCTTCTCGTCAGTCACGCCGCCTCCGGTCAATCGATGTGGTCAGACCACACGATACCATCGGCGCGCCGGGGGGAAAAGCGTCAGACGCCTCCGCCTCCGCCACCTCCGCCTCCGCCGCCGGCCGAACCTCCGCCGCTCGAGCCACCGGTACTCGACGAGGCGCTGACAGCAGTTGTCGACAACGTCGATATGCCGCTAGAGAACGCCGACGCGTTGAAACCGGCCGCACCGTAGTACCACGTCGGCGCGGCGGCACCGGTGTACTGGTAGAGCACGACGAGCTGGTCGGCCCATTGCTTCTCTTGCCCGAAGATCACTGCAAACGGCAGGAGCTTCTCATAGAGGTGCAGCACTTGGCGCGGGTCGCTCGCATCGATGGTCCTGCGTTCCGCGCCGGTCGGCGATTGCAGCATCCTGATTCTGTCGGCCTCTGCCCACTCGATGAACTCCTTGAGACCTGCGAGGTGGTCGCGAAGCTCGGCTCCCCTGGGCGTCAGCGGTCGGTGCGCGACGAGCATGATGCATGCGACCCACGCGACGACGGCGCCGATCATGAGCAGAACGGGCAGCAGCGGCTCGACCTGCAGGTTGAGAGAGATGACGCCCAGTGCGACAGACGCGCCCGCGGCGAGAAAGCCGAGAATTGCGGGAGCTTTGACGGCCGTCGATGACACCGTTCGGCGGTACTCGCGTGACTTAAGCTGCGTCTTCGCCCACGTGATGATGTTCTGCGCCGTCTTCGACAGCCGTTTGTCTTGGCGGCCGAACTCGAAGACGGCACCGGCTGCCGGTGCGGGGCCGAAGAGACCGTATAGAAGCATGCGCCCATCACCGTCTGCCTTCGACGTGTCGACGAGCTGGGCCTGCAGCCGCGCGCCGCCGAAGAACTTTCTGCGACCCTCGATAATGCGGATGCTGCCGGAGACGGCCTGCTCGAGAACCTCGGCCGGGATCGCCTTCGCCTGCTTGCCGAGAAAGACGGCGGCCTGCAGTGCGTCGATGTCGTGCGGCGGCTCGTATTCGGCGATCACCCTGGGGCGTCCGGGCGCATCGCGGAGCTTCGTGACTCGCGTGTGGATGGCCGGGATCAGCAGGGCGACGGCGGCGAGCGTCACGACGAGCTGCAACCATCCCCACGCGCGGGCGAAGAACGACGTGTCGTACGGAACGAAAGTGCCGGGCTCGAATCCGACAGCGATGGAGGTCGTCTCGTACGGGGAAATGTCGCGGGCGTGCGCCGTCACGGTCGCGCCGCCATCAGCATCCGGAGTCGCCAGAATCGAGCAGGTGTCGGCGCTGCCCTGCGCTCCCCGGTAGCAGGACTGCTCGGCCGTCATCGCGGGCGCGAGGGATGCTGGGACGTGCAGCGTGGCCTCGATGGAGCCGAAGGGCTGCTTCCAGTCGACGCCGTTGACGTCCCAGTAGAACTCCTCGGTGTCGGTCTCGTCGAAGTACCACGTGACGTGCTGCAGCGTGTACGTGAACACGAAGGTCTGTGCCCCGTGCAGGTAGTCGTCAGCACGAGATGTCATCTGAAACGTGCCGTCTTCGGTGTCGGTCTCAGCGGGGCGCTCTGTGCCCGCGCCGTCGGTGATCGAGACAAGTTCGGGGTTGAGCGGCTGACCGTTATAGGTCGTCGGGATGCTGCGGCGCATTCCACGGTTCTGATCGGCGTCGGGAAAGACCGCCGTGAACTCTTCGACGACCGTGAGCGTGCTGTGGCCGTCGTCGTCGCGGCCGATGGTGTAGTCGACGTCGAGGCTCTGAAACTCGAAATCGTCGACGTCGGAGGGCGCGACGCCGAGCGCCATGACGGGCGAGGTGCCGTTGGGCTGCGCCGCTGCTGTCGCGTGGTTGAGCGACGTGGGCTCACCCGGTCTCTCGTCCGTCGGCACGGTCCCGGCCATGGCCGCCCCGGTCAGCATCGCTGCTGCCGCGGCGGCCGCACCGGTTGCGACCAGCGCACGTGCGATTCTCCCCATGAGGGGGAGTCTATCCAGGGGCAAGCGGGGCGCTTCAATGGGGAGGGGTACCCTCGATGAGTGCCGATCTCACCTCTTCCGCAACGCCACGGGCTCGATGCCGCGTGGGTGCGCACGCCGCGCGAGCGCCGTTGGAAGACCCTTCGGCAGTTTCTGATTGAGCGCTTGCCGAAGCTCGAGGCCGCGCGCATCGACGACATGCTCGCGAACGGGGAGTTCGCGGGCGATGACGGCCGTCCGTTCGCGGCAGACGCGCCGTATCGGCCGCACACGTTCGTGTGGTTCCATCGAGATCTGCGCGAGGAGGTCGAGGTTCCGTTCGACATTGACGTTCTGCACCGCGACGACCGCATTGTCGTCATTGACAAACCGCACTTTCTCTCGACGATTCCGCGCGGTCGGCACGTGACGCAGAGCGTCGTGGTGAAGGCGCGTCGTCTGCTCGATTTGCCGCAACTTGTTCCCGCTCATCGGCTTGACCGTGTGACAGCAGGAGTGCTGCTGCTCACGGCGGCGCGCGAGTGGCGCGGTGCATATCAGACGATGTTCGACCGCCGCGAGGTCGAGAAGGAGTATGAGGCGATCGCCAACGCGCCCGGCGACCGCGAGCTTCCGG
The DNA here is from genome assembly GCF_002563955.1 of Paramicrobacterium agarici. Lineage (NCBI taxonomy): Bacteria > Bacillati > Actinomycetota > Actinomycetes > Micrococcales > Microbacteriaceae > Paramicrobacterium > Paramicrobacterium agarici. Next base: position 247,560 of record NZ_PDJE01000001.1, on the reverse strand, counting down.
CGACGGTGCGCAGCCACATCGTCAAGATTCACGGTGAGGTGCGTGCATACGAAGTAACCGATCGCGAGCCGAACGCCGAGACGCGCATTGAGCTGATCGAGCAGGCATCGGGCCTCGCGCGCTATCGAGCGACGCCGCATACCGGCAAGACGCACCAGATCCGCCTGCACATGAACGCTCTCGGTCTGCCGATCGTGAATGACCCGTTCTATCCCGAGGTCGTCGACACGTCGATTGACGACTTCTCGTCGCCGCTGCAGCTGCTCGCGAAGACACTGCGCTTCACAGACCCCGTTGACGGCACGATTCGGGAATTCACCAGCAGGCGAGAGCTGGCCGCGTGGTCGTCGCTCACCCCGTGAACGGATTGTCGCTCGGCACCCACGGCGGATCGACGTTGTGATCTTCGGCATAAGCGGTCGGAATGAGAATTTGACCGGGGTAGATCGTGCTGCGGCAATCGAAGCCGGGCTCGGCGTCGAGAGTCTCGAGCTGCCACCATCGGCGGTCAAAGCGATCGCAGATGACACTCGCAACATCGCCTGAAACAACCTCGTAGTACCAGAAGCCGCTCGCGTCGTGCCTGGCCTCGCCTGAGGCACCCTCGCGCGCACCGAGGTCTTCGATCTGCGCGGGATCGAATTCCGCTGCGGTGTCGTCGTGTTCGTCTGAAGAGTCGTTGGCGGGTGCAGGAACGCCTGTCGGCTCGGCGATGACGGACGGGGTGGGCCGCGGCGCCGGATCGTCCTGCGCCTCGCTCGATTCTGGCGGGGAACTCGAGCATGCGGCGAACGTGAGTGCGAGTCCGAGCGACAGTGCGCACAACAGCATCCCTGTCGACCTCGAGCGTCCCATGCGGAGGACTCTACCAGCCGGCTGGCTGCGGGGTGCTGCGCGAAACTCAGGCGGTATGGTGTCGGTAATCGCCGCAGATTCTGGAGGTGCGTGTGAGCGAATCGAACACTGTGACCTGGATCATCGGAGCAAGTTCGGGTGTCGGGGCTTCGAGCGCGCTTGCTCTTGCGGCATCCGGTCGCGTGCTCGCGCTCAGTGGTCGTCGCGTTGATGCCCTCGAGGTCGTGCGTGCGAAGGTGGAGCAGCGGGGCGGAAGGGCGATTGTCATTCCAATGGATGCTGCAGATGACGAGTCGACTCGGCAGGCGCTCGATCGCGTTCACGCCGAGGCGGGTGCCGTCGACGAGATCGTCTTCTGCGCGGGAATGAACGTCACGAAACGGCACTGGGACAAGCTGGAGATCGCGGAATTTCAGGCCGTGGTCGAGACCAACCTCACCTCTGTCGCGCGGGGAATTTCCGCTGTGCTGCCCGAGATGAGAAGCAGAGGGCGGGGTCGTGTCGTTGTGATCTCGTCGTGGGCCGGGTGGGCTTTCGGCCGAGGTGCTGGCGTTGCGTACTCGGCAAGCAAGACGGGACTGATTTCGCTCACGGAGTCGCTGAATGATCAGGAGAGCGCACATGGCATCAGCGCTACCGTGATCTGCCCTGGCGACATCGACACCGAATTCGTTGACAAGCGTCCGACGGTTCCGGATGCTGCGGCACGATCACGCATGTTGAGTCCTGATGACGTGGCGCGCGCCGTCGCGTTCGTGGTGGATTCTCCTGCGGATGTCTGTGTCAACGAGCTCGTCATTTCGCCGGTGCACAGTCACTCGTACGGAAAATAGGGCGTTGCAGAAGCGGAACCTTGTTGTTGTGCGCCTTCATAGCGCGTACGGGCACTCCGAGTAGCGCTTCGAGTGGTTTCACTCGTGCGTGTCGTGTGTCAGGGCCGCCGCGCTGTCAGGAACGCGGCCCGGTATCTCGTCCGTCGCCGGGCGGACCGCCGTTTTCACTGTTGGTTGTGCCTTCGGGCGCACTCGTCCGCGGTCTCGTCGCGTTGGTCCCGGGCCGGGGCGCACTCGTCTGTGGACCGGCCGCGCTCGTGCCTGGTTCGTCAGCACTGGTACCGCGTCCTGGCGCTCTCCGTTGCCCGAGGTAACCGCGGTTGACGTACCAGCCGGGCGGCACCACGCGTGGTCGGCCGTTGTTGTCGCGGGTGATGGCCCATTCTCCGTGTTCGACAACGCGGTGGTGCCACCAGCACAGTAGGACGCCGTTGGACAGGTCTGTTTTACCGCCGGTTTTCCATCCGTGAATGTGGTGTGCTCCGCACAACCAGGCGGGAATCTGGCAGTCGGGGACGGCGCAGGTGTTGCCGTCGCGTGCGATCAAGGCCAAGCGTTGATTCGGGGAGAACTCCCGGCTGGCATGTCCCTGGTCAAGCACTTCGCCGTGCTCGTCGATCTGCACGTGCCGGGTGTCGCCGTCGCATTGCATTTGCTGCACGTAGCTCATCGGCAACGCTGCCGGTGTTCCCGGCGACCACGCCGCGCCGGTTCCCGTGTTGAGGTTGCGTTCATCCACAGTCACCAGCACGGTCGGTCCTCGCCCGTGGAGTTTCGGTGCGGTCTTCTGCTTTCCGGTGCCGCTGATGATCGCGATGAACACATCGGCGCGTTCCTGCGGTTTCGACCGCTCCTCCGGCGCGTCATTGTTATCGGCTTGCTCGTCGGCATGCATAAACGTCGGTGACGTGCGTTTGGACATGTAGGCGTCGAACACGGGTGTCACTTGTGCTGCCTGTTCCGGTGACAAGGTGCCGGTGATCTTCAGACTGCCGTCGTCTTGGTGCCGGAACACGAGCTTCCGCGCCTGGTGGAGGTCTTCCGCCGACGGTTCCACACCGTCCGGGTCCAGCACGGCGCAGAACGCGCGGGCCTGCTGACGCAGGTTATCCGCTGACACCGGTGCTTCCCCGTTCGCGCCGGTCGCGTTGCCCAGCAGCGTGGCTTCTGCCCAGTCCATCTGCTCCGGCACCGCACGCGGGAGCACCGGTGCGAGTGTCGCGGTGATCGCTTCGGCAGCGTCCAAACCGATGACACCGTCGCTCAACGCCTGAGCGGTCTGCGGAAACACCGGGTCAAGCGGAAGCTCGGTGTCGGAGACGCGCGGTGTCGTGTGGGCGGCGAGTCTCGTGTACCGGTACGCGGTCGAGTTCTTCGCCCCCGTGATCTTCTCAAACAGTCCCGTCGCAGACGCCGCCCCATGACGAGCGGCGAGACCATCGAACCCGGCATCGGTGTCGGAGCGGAGAGCGATGTCGCCCACGTTGCCGACCTGGCGGCCCTCGACAAGACGAGCAATGTTTCCCAGCAGACCCGTGAACTCCAGAAGGGCGTCCGCCGAGAGCGCGCTCGGGTCTACATCGGTGAGGTCAGCAGCAGCCGCGAGTACATTCTCAGCGGCACGCACAGCGACAGCATCCGGGCCCATTTCGGACTCGTATCCGGGTGCTGCGGCTGCGTTCTCCATGCCAACAGTCTTCCAGCACCCACTGACATTGCCACCGACAGAAGACCCGGTCAAAACACCATTGTGGACAACCCGAAACACTCCTTGCCTGTGGAAGGAAGGTCGTCAGCCGTGGTGAGCCGAAGAGCTCGTGTTCGCTACCGTGCCATTGCGGGCCTCAAGCAGATTCTGCACTTCTGCGAGGGTCGCGAACATGATGTCGTTCACGGCTTTCTGCGCAGCATCCGGATCTCTGCGCGCAAGCGCCTCGGCCAGCTCGACGTGTCGGCCTGCTGACAGTGCATCGAGGCTCTGCGCCCTTGAATACGAGCGCGACGCATTGCTGCCGCGAATGTGCAGAGCCGTCGAGACGGTGTCGGCAAACTGCCCGATCACGGCGTTTCCCGTGCCCTCGAGCATGAGCCGGTGCAGATCGGCGTCGGCCATGAAGAACGTGTGCGGGTCGCGGTCTTCGTACGCGCGCTGCATCGCGTAGCCCGCCGCGACGACGGCCTCGCGATCGGCATCACTCATGCGCAGTGCCGCAAAGTGAGCGGCGGCATACTCGATGCCGAGGCGCAGCTCGAGGAGCTCGTACATCTGCTGCAGGTATTCGGATCCCTCGCCGCGCCACTGGACGACGTGCGGGTTGAGGAGGTCCCACTGATCGCGGGGTTGCACGCGCGTGCCACGCTGCGGTCGCGACTCGACGAGCCCCATCGAGCTGAGGGTGCGAATGCCTTCGCGAACGACCGAGCGTGAGATGTCGAGCTGCTCGCAGACCTGCTCGGCGTAGATGATCGAGCCGACCGGCAGCTCGCCGGTGACGATCTGCTGCCCGATCACGTCGACGACGCGGTCGTACAGGCCATGGCCTTTACGGGCGTTGAATCGAGTGCGCGGTGGCGGCAACGGCGGAGCATCGGACCGCCACGATATGACGTTCCGCGGGTCGTTCTCGCTCATGCGCTGTTCTCCCTCCGCCGACGGTGCCGTCTCAGTCTGCCTGGTAAGCCTCGGAAGGAATCTGAGTGGCGAGCTTGCCGCCGCTGACGTCGATGAGTGTTCCGGTGATGTACGAGGCCTGGTCTGAGGCGAGAAAGCAGATGAGGTTCGCGATGTCGTCTGTGCTTCCCCAGCGTCGTAGTGTGAGGGTATCGAGCAGTTCGCTCTGCTTGTCATCGGGGAGCTCGGCGAATCGGTTCATCTGCGTGGGGATCATGCCCGGTGCATACGCGTTCACCGTGATGTTCCATGGACCCAGCTCGCCCGCGAGTCCTCGCGTGAAGTGCGCAACAGCCGCCTTCGACGTGGCATAGGCGACGCTGCGAACGCGTGGCGAGATCGCAGCGAAGGATGCCGCATTGATGATGCGCCCCGAGCGCTGCTTCTTCATGTACGGCGCGACCGCCTGGCACATGAGGAAGGTGCCCTTGACGTTGACGTCTTGAATAAGGTCCCACGTGCGTTCGTCGAGCTCGTCAATGGGCGCATCGCCGACGACGCCGGCGTTGTTGACGAGGATGTCGATGCTTCCCAGATCGTTATGCGTCTCGGCGATTAGCTCGGCGATTCCCACAGAATCGCGGACGTCGCACGTATAGCCGCGCGAGCGCGGATCGATAGCGGCGAGTTCGCGCGCCACTCGAGCGATGTCGTCGTCGTTCAGGTCGCACGCAACCACGTGCACGCCTTCGCGAGCGAGAGAGAGGGCGATGTCTCGCCCAATACCGCGACCGGCTCCCGTGATGACGGCTGTCTTGCCGCCCAGTTCTATCTGCATCTCGGCTCCATTGCCCCGTGCCGCTCTCGCGGTCACGTTTTGATCACGCCATTGATACGTAATACTTATTGTATATACCCTAGAAGCAACGGCGCATCCGTGCCAGCCGCAGTGCAACGAAGCACAGGAGGTCAAGCAATGAAGTTTGGATCGGCAAAGCGAGTCGTGGCCCTAGCCGCGGCAGCGCTGCTCAGCGCAGGCGTGCTCACAGCCTGCAGCAGTGGCGGTGGAGATGATGGCGGGTCGAAGACCCTCAACGTCACCCTCGCCAATCACGTCTGGACAGACGTGATCACCAAGAAGATCAAGGAGTTCGAAGAGGATTCGGGCCTCACCGTTGAGATTAATCAGCTCAGCGAGGACCAGCTCGTCGACAACTACAAGGTCAAGCTCAACGCGGGGTCGAGTGATGTCGACGTCATGATGTACCGGCCTCTGCAGGTGGGCAAGCTCTTCGGACAGAGCGGCTACTTTGCCGACATCACCGACAGAGTCAACGACGCGGGCGACTGGAACTGGGATGACTTCCAGGCCGGGCCCGTCGGGCTCACCACGTACGAGGACATGGTCGTCGGCGTGCCGATGATCACCGAGAACGAGATGCTGTACTACCGCAAGGATCTTCTGGAGAAGTCAGGACTCGAGGTTCCGAAGACGATGGATGACCTGATGAACGCGGCGAAGACCATCAAAGAAGACAACGATGGCGTCGCCGGCATCGTCATGCGCAGCCAGGCTTCCGCGGCGGTCACGCAGTTCTCGGGATTCCTCTACAGCTTCGGCGGAACGTGGGAAGACGATTCGGGAAACTCCGCGATCGGCAGTGACGAGGCCAAGGAAGCGTATGCCTTCTACGGCAAGCTGCTGCACGACTACGGCCCCGACCAGATCAGCACAGACATGAGCTGGCCTGAGGCAGCGGCGATCTTCGCGCAGGGCGATGCCGGGTTCTGGATCGACGCATCGAGCCTGTACGAGAACGTGTACGACCCCGAGAAGTCGAAGGTCGGCGACCAGGTCGGCTTTGCGCCGTTCCCCGAGGGCCCGGCAGGTTCGAAGCCGTACAACGTCGCGGCGTGGGCGCTCGGCATCAACGCTGCGTCGCAGAATCAAGACAATGCATGGAAGTTCATCAAGTGGGCGACGAGTCCCGAGATGACGCTCGAGATTCAGAAGGAAGGCGTGCCGAGTGCCCGCACCTCGGTGTGGGAGAACCCCGAAGGCACGTCGAACTTCCCCGAAGAACTCGCCAAGGCGATCCAGGTGAACGGTGAGAACGGTGTCGGCAACGACCGCCCGCTCGTCATCGGCGTGGCCGAGGCTCGCGAGATCGTCGGTGCCCCGATCGTCGAGGCGATTACGGGCGGCGATTCGGATGCTGCGGCAGACGAAGCGAATCAGAAGTTCCAGGATCTCCTGGATTCCGAGAAGTAGCCGGCACTGATGTAGAAGACGGATGCTGTCGCGCGGCGCGTGCCTCGCGACAGCATCCGCCCCTCTCGCCGACACGAACGAGTGAGACGAATGACAACGACGTCGCTGAACAGATCCTCGGGTACCGAACGGGTCTCGCGGTGGGTCAATGATCACCGCAAGTGGATTTTCGCTGCGCCCGCGATGATCTTCACCGCCATTCTGATCGGTTTTCCGATCGGGTGGACCATCTACCTGAGCGTCACGGACGCGAAGGGTTCCGTGCGCGCCCCCGCCGACTTCATCGGTATCGAAAATTACATCGACGTTCTGACGGACGTCGATCGCTTCTGGCCTGCTGTGATGCGCACCGGCGTCTTCACGTTTGGTGCGCTGGCCGTTGAGCTGGTCGCCGGAATGGCGATCGCGTTGCTGTTGTGGCGGCCGTTCAAGGCGCAGAAGTGGGTGCGTGTGGCGATTCTGCTGCCGTTCGTTGCGACTCCGGTAGCGATCGCGATGATGTGGCGGCTGATCTTCGATCCGAACATCGGCTTCGCGAACCGCGTGCTCAGCTGGGTGGGCGTTCCACCGCAACCCTGGTTCTCTGAGCCGGCGACGACGCTGCCGACCTTGATGTTCGTTGATATTTGGGAATTCACTCCGATGATCGCGATCATTCTGCTGGCCGGGTTGACGTCGCTATCTGACGAGCCCGACGAAGCGGCGCGCATCGACGGTGCGAACGCGTGGCAGCGGTTCTGGTACGTGACGCTGCCGCTGCTGCGGCCGGTTGTGCTGGTCGCCGTGCTGCTGCGCTCGATCGATGCGCTCAAGACCTTCGACCTGCTCTATGTCGTCAAGGGGCAGGGCGGCGGGTCCTTCCACGAAGCCGAGACGCTGAACATCTACGTGTATGGGCTGAGCTTCAAATACAACGACTTTGGAACAGCATCCGCCGTGCTCATCATCTTCTTCTTGATGATTCTCGTGGTGATGTGGTTGCTGACGTTCCGCCGAAAGGGGGCGAAGCTGTGAGTGCGCAGACGATGACCCGCAGCGCTGACGAGGTGGCTAAGCGGCGCAGGCCCGGCCGGCTCAAGGCGTACAACTCATTCCGCGGCGTGATGATCGTCGCCGTCGTGCTGATCTTCTTGCTTCCTCTGGTGTGGATGGTGATGGCGTCGTTCAAGACGAACGTCGACATTCACGACACCACGAAGTCGTTCATCTTCACGCCGATTCTCGACAACTACTCGCACGTACTCGGCAACGACAGCTACCTGAACTTCGTGTGGAACAGCTTCTGGGTGGCATTCTGCGCGACTGGCATCTCGCTGCTCATCGGTGTGCCGGCCGCCTACTCGATGAGCCGCTTCAACATGCAGAAGTCGGCGCTGCTCGTGCTTCTCGCCCGCATCATCCCGGGCGTCAGCCTGCTGGTGCCGTGGTACTACGTCTTCGCGAACCTCGGCTGGGTCGGCGGTTACGGTGTGCTGATCATCTCGCACATGTTCATTCTGATCCCGATCAGCGTGTACATCATGATGTCGTTCTTCGACTCCATGCCGCTCGAACTCGAAGAGGCATCGCTTGTCGACGGGCTGACGCCGATCGGTGCGTTCCTGCGCATTCTGCTGCCGTTGTCTGTTCCGGGCATCGCGACCGCCGGCATCCTGTCGTTCATCTTCTCGTGGAACAACTTCATGTTCGCCCTCGTGCTCTCGGGGTCGAACACGAAGACGCTGCCGGTGGCCGTGTTTGACTTCGTGTCGTACGCGAGCATCGACTGGGGTGCGATCATGGCCGCGGCGTGCATCATGACGCTGCCGATCATCGTTGTCGCGCTGTTCGCGCAGAAGTACATCGTGTCGGGCCTGACGGCCGGCGCCACCAAGGGCTGACGGATGCTGTCGCGAATGAGCGCCGTGATGAAGACGGCGCCGGGCGAGGCCGGCGTCGGTCTCGGCGAGACAGATGTTCCCGAGCCGCAGGCCGGGTTCGCGCGCATCCGCGTGATCGCGACGGGAGTGTGCGGTACCGATCTGCACATCGCCCGCGACGAGTACGGCTACGAGGCGCCCGTCGTCATGGGGCACGAGATTCTCGGCGAGGTCGATGCCATCGGCGACGCTGCAGACGAGCATTGGGTGTCGCAGCGTGTCGCAACCGAGACGTACTTCAGCACGTGCGGACGCTGTGCCCCGTGCCGCGATGGTCGCATCAACCTGTGCCCGAATCGCCGTTCGATCGGCTCGTTCGAAAATGGCGGCTTTGCGCCGTATGTCTGCGTGCCCGTGGCAAATCTGCACGCGGTGCCCTCTGCAGACAAGGGGCAGGATGCCGGAATCGGCGCCGTACTCGCTGAGCCGCTCGCGTGTGTGGCGCACTGCCTGTGCGACCCGTCTGTCATCTCCCCAGGTGACGACGTGCTCGTCGTCGGTCCCGGCGCCATGGGGCAGCTCAGTGCGCAGGTGGCCCGCGCTCAGGGTGGTGTCGTGACGCTTGCCGGTTTACCGAAAGACGCCGAGCGGCTGCGCGTCGCGCGCGAGCTCGGCTTCAGCACGACGACGGAGGCTCCGGATGCTGAGAGCTTCGACGTCGTGCTCGAGGCGTCCGGGAGTGCTCCAGGAGCTGCGCTCGCGTTCTCGGCGGTTCGTCGCGCCGGCCGCTATGTTCAGGTCGGCATCTTCGGTCGCGACGTGCCGCTGCCGTTTGATGCCGTGCTCTACAAAGAGATCACGGTGACGAGCGGCTTCGCGTCGACACCGGCATCGTGGCGCCGTGCCATGACGCTCATCGAGGGAGGGCTTGTCGCGCTCGACCCGCTTGTCACGGAACGTGTTCGGATCGCCGAGTGGCAGCGCGCCTTCGAGAACATTCGCGAGGGACGCGGCATCAAGACGGTGATCGTCCCGGATTGATCGCGTGTCAACGGTCAGCGTGCGTGAGGGTGGATGCCGGAGGGGCGAGGCAGCGCGCGGGTCGCTGCCTCGCAGCATCCGGTCATCGGAATCCGCCGAAGTACACGAGAGCGCGAGCGTGCTTGGCCTCGCGCTCGACGCGCTCTAGCTCGTTCTGGTGCGCCGTGTACGGGTCGGTTTCGGAGCGCGGCCGACGCAGGCGGGCCACGAGCCGTGCGACCCATGACGTGCGGCGTTGGCGCCGCACACGCCGCGGTGGTTCCGATTCGGTTGGGGGCCGGAGTCTCGGCGGGTGCGAGGTTTCGGCCGTGTGGACGGGGGACTGCACTGTTGTGGTGTTCACTGTGTTCCTTGTGTTGTGGTGGAGCTCGTGCGGGCACGCTGAAGATCCCCGGCACGAATGCGCCAGGGCACGACGAACGTCGCGATGAGAAAGACGGTCGGAAGGCCCGCACGAAGGGGTGGCCGACCGGCATGACGGTTCTGCGACTACAGGAGTCGCAGAGCGAAGGGCACCGTGGTCAGGTGCTCAGTAAAGGGGAATGATCGCTGGTGATGCGCGTCGCGCGCTGAGCGTTATGCGGCCCCGTGAGAGAGACGAGCCATACGATCGCCGAGGACAAAGCCTGCTGCACCCTGGTCACTCCGGGTCATTGCGATAATCATTGTCGCCTCCTCTCTGCATGTCGTTGCTCCAGATGAACGACAGCTTTACAGACTATGGGTATACGCTCTCCGGCCGCAAGAGCTTCGAGCAAAAAAGTTGAGAAATCTTCGAACTAGGGCCGAATGACCACGTTCTCGAAGCTCTCTCCCGCGAGTGCGTGGTCGATCTGCCGGCGCAGAAGCTTCGCCATGCGGGGCAGCATGGCAGTGGAGGCGCCGCCCACGTGCGGCGAGATCAGAACGTTGTCGAGCGTGAACAGCTCGTGGCCCTCGGGGAGCGGCTCGGGGTCGGTCACGTCGAGGCCGAAGCGGAGGCGCCCGGTTCGGGCCTCGGCGAGCATCGCATCGGTGTCGATCACGGCGCCTCGGGCGACGTTGACCACGAGTGCGTCATCGGGCAGGGCTGCGAGGAACGCAGCATCCACCATGTATGTCGTCTCGTCATTAAGCGGAACCGCGAGAACGACGATCTCGGCGTCGGGCAGCAGGGCCGGAAGCTCGTCGAATCCGTGAATGCGCCCAGCCGATGAGTCGCGCGCCGTGCGAGCCACACGCGTCACCGATGCTTCGAAACCGTCAAGACGTTCTTCGAGGGCGACGCCGATGCCGCCGTATCCGACGATGAGCACGCGGCGGTCGGCGAGGCTCGCGTAGCGTGCGGGCGCCCAGGTGCCCTGTGACGAAGCGCGTACGAAGTCGGGGATTCCGCGCTGGACTGCGAGAATGAGCGCCATGGCCAGCTCGGCCGTCGAGGCCTCGTGTACGGATGCTGCATTGGCGAAGACCCGGCCCGAGGGAAGGTACCCCGTGACGCCGTCGTACCCGATCGACTGGCTCTGCACGAGCTGCGTCGTCACGGTCTCAAGGTGCGCAAGGGGCTCGGGTCCGCCCATGTACGGTCCCACCGCAATGTCTATGTGGTCCACAGGTGCGGGCCCGTCCATGTCCCAGCGAATCATCTCGACGCCCTCGGGCACCTCCCCGACCATGGTGCGAAGAGCGTTACCGGGGGTGCTGACGACGAGGCGCTGAGACATGCTTCGAGCCTACCGGCGCGCACGTCTACGGTCGTCAGTCGTCGGTGGTGATCACGTCGCCGCTGTAGGCATCCACGGTTACTTCATAGTCTTCGCCCGAGCCGGCGTCGATGTCGAACTGCCACTGCGCGCCGTTCTGGGTTCCCTCGAGCTTCAACTCGCTGACGGTGCCCGACTGCGCATCGAGTGCCGTGGACATCGCCTCTTCCAACGGGACGAGGCCCTCGTAGTCGATCACCTCGGCCTTCTTCTCGGCCACGTCGTCGTTCTCGACGGGCTCGCCGCTGTTCGTCACGATCTCGCCGGTCTCGGCGTCGACGACAGCTGTGTGCTCGTGATCGCCAGACAGGAGTTCAACGGTGTAGGCGTAGCGATCCGTTTCCCAGCCCAGCTCGATCTCGGTGAGCTCGCCCTCGAATCCGTCTTTGGCGGTGTCGACGGCGTCGCGCCATGCTAGAGCGAACGCGGTCGTCGCGAGGGCAGCGCCCCGCTCAGTGCCGCTGCCGGTCGTGGACTCGCCGGAGCTCTGCGATGCGGTCGGTGCGGGCGGCCCGTCGTCGTTGGGATGGGGGTCGTCCGACGCCGTGCACCCGGCAAGTGTCAGGCCCAGCGCCACCGCAACGGCCGCTGCCGCCGTGATCGGTGTTCGTTGTGCTCTCATAGGGCCCACGATACGCCCGCGAAGCAGACCCCGGCACGGAGTATGAGTGGATTCTCATACGAGTCTGTGAGCTGCGCCCGCCGGTCACGGGTCGTCGCGGCGCGGTCTCGTCGTGCGGGCGACGAGGTCGCGCAGCGCCTCAAGGCTGCCGGGCAGCACCCCGAGAGCGCGGGCCTGCACGAGCACATTGCCGAGGGCCGTCGCCTCGACAGGACCCGCGAGCACCGGAAGACCAGCGCGCTGTGCCGTCAGCCGGCAGAGCAGCTCGTTCTGCGACCCGCCGCCGACCACGTGAATGACCGAGACCGGTTTGCCCGACAGTTCGGATGCGGTCAGCACGGCGTCGGCGAAAGCATCAGCGAGACTCTCAACAATGCACCGCACCATGGCCGCTCGCGATTCCGGCACCGGCAGATCGTGCTCTCGCAGCCACGCGGCAATGCGTGTCGGCATGTCGCCCGGCGGCATGAAACGCGGATCGTTCGCGTCGAAAACCGGCTGAAGGTCGGTGACCGCTCCCGCGGCATCCAGCAGCCCATTCAGCTCGATCGTCTCACCAGATTCGGCCTCCCACGCGCGCACGGACTCCGACAGCAGCCACAGCCCCATGACGTTGTGCAAGAAGCGCACGCGGCCGTCGACCCCGCCCTCGTTCGTGAAGTTCGCCTCGCGTGCGGCGTCGGAGAGCACCGGATGCTCAAGTTCGACGCCGACAAGGCCCCACGTGCCGCAGCTGATGTATGCGGCATCGGGCTCGGTCATGGGAACAGCCACCACGGCGGAGGCAGTGTCGTGCGACCCGACAGCTGTGACCGTGGCGCCGTCGAGACCCGTCGGGCTCTGCTCGGTGATGCGACCGATCGTCTCGCCCGGCCGCACGAGGGGCGGGAGGATGCTGTCCGGCAGGCCGAGCCGCTCGATCAATGACGTGTTCCACGCGCTGCCGTCGACGCGCAGCAGCCCCGTTGTCGACGCGTTCGTCGCCTCGGCGACGCGCTCTCCCGTCAGCCAGTACGCGAGCAGATCGGGAATGAGCAGCGCCTGATCGGCGAGGTGGAGCATTCCGGCGGTGTTGTCGGCGGTGAGCTGGTAGAGCGTGTTGAACGGCAGAAACTGCAGACCGTTCTCGGCATAGAGCTCGGTGAACGGCACCGCCTGGTGCACGCTGCGCACGGCAGCATCCGTTCTGCTGTCCCGGTAGTGGTACGGCACCCCGAGCAGGCGGCCATCGCGCAGCAGACCGTAGTCGACCGCCCACGCATCGATGCCGATCGAGGCGATGTCAGGGCCACCGGATGCTGTCGCTCGCCGCCGCGCCTCTCTCAACCCGTCGACCACCGCGCGGTAGAGCTCGACGACGTTCACGTGCAGACCGTCGGGCAGTACAACCGATCCTGTCGGGAACCGCGCAACGTGCTCGAGCCGCAGTTCGCCCGGGCCGACATGCCCGAGCATGACGCGTCCGCTCGACGCTCCGATGTCGACAGCGGCGACGGTCGTCGTGCTCATCGCAAGAACGCCGCTGCCACTCCCGCATCCACCGGAATGTGCAGTCCTGTCGTGTGGTCGAGGTCTGCCGTGCACAGCACGAACACGGCGTTGGCGACGTTCTCGGGCACGACCTCGCGCTTCAGAATCGTGCGCTGGGCATAGAACTTGCCGAGGTCCTCCTCCGGAATGCCGTACGTCTTGGCACGATTCGCACCCCATCCCGAGGCGAAGATGCCCGAACCGCGAACGACGCCGTCTGGATTGATGCCGTTCACCTTGATGCCGTGCTCGCCCAGTTCTGCAGCGAGCAGCCGCACCTGATGCGCCTGGTCGGCTTTCGTCGCCGAGTATGCGATGTTGTTCGGCCCGGCGAAAACCGAGTTCTTGCTCGAGATGTACACGATGTCGCCACCGAGCTTCTGGTCGATGAGCACGCGCGCGGCATTCTTCGATACGAGAAACGACCCCTTCGCCATGACATCGTGCTGCAGATCCCAGTCGCGCTCGGTCGTCTCGAGCAGCGACTTCGACAGCGACAGCCCGGCGTTGTTGACGACGATGTCGAGCCCGCCGAACGCGAGCAGCGTCTCGTCGATTGCCGCCTTCACCGCCTGCTCGTTCGAGACGTCGGCGGCGATCCCCACGGCCACGTCGGCGTTGCCGATTTCGGAGGCTGCGGCACGCGCCTTCTCGATGTCGAGGTCCGCGATCGCGACGCATGCGCCCTCGGCAGCGAGCCGCCTCGCGATCGCCTTGCCAATACCCGATGCTGCGCCCGTCACGAGCGCGATGCGCGTGGCGAGCGGCTTCGGCTTGGGCATGCGCTGCAGCTTCGCCTCTTCGAGCGTCCAGTACTCGATACGGAACTTCTCGGCCTCATCGATCGGCGCGTAGTGTGACAGCCCCTCGGCACCCCGCATGACGTTGATGGCGTTCACGTAGAACTCGCCGGCAACGCGCGCGGTCTGCTTGTCTTTGCCGTAGCTGAACATGCCGACGCCGGGCACAAGAATGATGAGCGGGTCGGCACCGCGCATCGCCGGGGAGTCGTCGGTTGCATGCCGCTCGTAGTAGGCGACGTAATCGGCACGGTACTGCTCATGCAGTTCGGGCAGGCGCTCGAGCACCTCGTCGATCGTTGCGGTGGCGGGCAGGTCGACGACGAGCGGCTTCACCTTCGTGCGCAGAAAATGGTCGGGGCAGCTGGTGCCGAGTGCGGCCAGGCGCGGGTGCTCGCTGCGCGAGAGAAAATCGAGAACGACATCAGAGTCGGTGAAGTGCCCCACCATGGGGCGATCAGCGGATGCTACGGCACGCAGCGCCGGCGCGAGAGCAGCGGCCTTTGCGCGCCGTTCCTTTTCAGGCAGTGTTTCGTAACCGGCAATGACGGTTCCGAACGGCTCCGGCTTCGAGTGCTCGGCGATGTATGCCGCCGCGGTCTCGATGATCCACAGCGAGTTCTTCTCAGCTTCGTCAGAGGTGCCGCCCCAGGCGGTGATTCCGTGCCCGCCGAGAATGCAGCCGACAGCATCCGGGTTCTCGGCTTTGATCGCCGCGATGTCGAGGCCGAGCTGAAACCCCGGGCGCCGCCACGGCACCCACACGACCCGGCGTCCGAAGATCTCGGTGGTGAGGCGCTCGCCGTCTGCCGCCGTCGCGATCGCGATGCCCGCGTCGGGATGCAGGTGGTCCACGTGCGCCGCGTCGACAAGGCCGTGCATCGCCGTGTCGATGGAAGGCGCGGCACCGCCCTTGCCGAAGAGCGTGTAGTCGAACGCGGCGACCATTTCGTCTTCGCGATCGACGCCGGGGTACACGTTCTGCAGGGCGCGCAGTCGGTCGACGCGCAGCACAGCGAGGCCCTTCTCCTGCAGTGTTCCCAGGTCTCCGCCTGAGCCCTTCACCCACATGAGCTCGACATCGTCACCTGTCACCGGGTCGGTCTCCGTGCCCTTCGCCGACGTATTGCCGCCGGCGTAGTTGGTGTTCTTGGGGTCGGCGCCGAGGCGGTTGCTGCGTTCGATCAGTGCGCTGACGGTGGGGTTGGTCATTATCTCTCCGTGTCTGAGTAGCGTTCGTGGGAGCGCGGAGCAGCGGCCTACGCGCCCCAGCCCGCCTGCGTGCCGCCGACGCGCTCGTTCTCAATGCGCTGCTGGTGTCCAGATGCCGCATAGGCGGCCATCGGGTTGGCGGGCAGTCCCCGTGACTCACGCCACTCGGCGAGGTCGCCGCGCACATCCGTGTAGAACGCGTCCATAAAGATCTCGTTCGCCCCGAGCACGTCGTGCTCGTGCTGTGCTCGGGTGAGTGCCTCGCGATCGAGAAGCAGCGCGCGCGTCGTCATCTCCTGCACGTTGAGCACCGAGCGGATCTGCCCGGGGATCTTGTCTTCGACGTTGTGGCACTGGTCGAGCATGAATGCGACGTCGGGGTTGGCATAGCCGCCGCCGCGCACGACCTCGACGAGAATGCGGAACAGCTGGAACGGGTCAGCGGCCCCCACGATGAGATCGTCATCGGCGTAGAACCGCGAGTTGAAGTCGAACGAGCCGAGCTTTCCGAGGCGCAGCAGCTGAGCCACGATGAACTCGATGTTGGTGCCCGGTGCGTGGTGGCCGGTGTCGAGGCACACCATCGCCTTGTCGCCGAGTGCGCTCACTTGAGCGTAGGAGGTGCCCCAGTCGGGAACATCGGTGTGGTAGAACGCCGGCTCGAAGAACTTGTACTCGAGCACCATGCGCTGATCATCGCCCAGACGGTCGTAGATGGTCTGCAGCGATTCGTGCAGCCAGTCCTGCCGCGAGCGGATGTCGCCCTGCCCGGGGTAGTTCGTGCCGTCGGCGAGCCAGATCTTGAGGTCGCGCGACCCGGTGGCGTTCATGACGTCGATGCAGCGGAAGTGGTGGTCGATCGCCTGCTGTCGCACGTCGGGGTCGGAGTGCGTGAGCGAGCCGAATTTATACGTGTCGTCCTGGAAGGTGTTGGAGTTCACCGTGCCGAGGGCGACACCCTGCTCGGCGGCATAGTCGCGCAGCGCGCTGTAGTCATCGACGGTGTCCCACGGAATGTGCAGGGCGACAGCGGGAGCGAGCCCGGTATAGCGGTGCACCGTGGCAGCATCCGCGATCTTCTCTTCGACGCTGCGCGGAGTGCCGGGCGTTCCGAAGACCTTGAAGCGCGTGCCCGAGTTTCCGAACGCCCACGAGGGCAGCTCGATCTTCTGCTTGGCGAGCTCGGCGACAATCGCGTCGAATCGATCTGACATTGTTCAGCTCCTTGTGTGAACGAGAGGGAGGGATGCGCCGGCGGCGGCGACCGCCGGCGCATCGTGACGACTAGAAGTCGAAGTCGTCGATGTTGTCTGCGGTGAACACGAACGGGTCGCCAAGGGTGACGACGCCGTCTGCGCCCACTTCGTACGAGGTCTTGTCGGTGCTGAGACCCTCAACCTCGAACGTGTCGCCTTCTTCGCCGGTGATGTCGCCGTCGATCATGGCCTTCGCTGCGAACGCCGCGAGAATGCCGAGGTCCTCGGGGTTCCACAGCGCGAACGACGTGACTGTGCCGTTTTCGACGTACTCACGCATGTCGTTCGGCGTGCCGAGTCCGGTCAGCGCCACCTCGCCCTTGAAGTCCGAGGTCGACAGGTAACGTGCCGCAGCGGCGATGCCGACTGTCGTGGGCGAGATGATGCCCTTGAGGTCGGGGTACGTCGAGAGCAGTGCCTCGGTCTTGTCGAACGAGGTCTGGTCGTCGTCGTTGCCATACACGGTGTCGACGAGCTCGATGTCGGGGTACTCCGAGTCGAGGTAGGTCTCCATCTCGGCGATCCAGGCGTTCTGGTTTGTCGCGTTCGCCGATGCCGACAGAATCGCGATCTGCCCTTCGCCGCCGATCTGCTCGGCGATCAGGTCGACCTGCTTCTTGGCGATCAGTTCGGCGTTCGAGGCCGAGACGTAGATGTCGCGGCACTCGGGGTCGACGTCGGAGTCGAATGTGACGACGGCGACCCCGGCGTCGCGTGCTTCGCCCAGGGCGTCGCAGAGTGCGTTCGGGTCGTTTGCCGAGAGCACGATGGCGTCGACGCTCTGCTGAGTGAGCGTGTTGATGTAGGTCACCTGACCGTCGGCGGTCGCCTCCGTCGGACCCACTTCTTTGAACGTGCCGCCGAAGCCCTCGACCGCCGACTTGCCCGCGGCATCCGATGCCTCGAAGTACGGGTTGCCGAGGCTCTTGGGCAGAAATGCGATGTCGTAGGAGGCGCCTCCGCCGTCACCGCCGCCTTCGGATCCGCCGCCGCCGGCGGAGCAGGCCGTGGCCGTGAGCGACACGCCGAGGGCAAGCGCGACGAGCGCGAGCCCAGAGCGGGAGCGTTTGCTGAACAACGTCATTGTTCGTCCTTCTTTCTGTGGTGTGTAGGGGTGGAGCAGGGTCAGGATGCCGCCGCGGCAGCGCGTCTTCGTTCGGCGAAGCCCGTGACAGCAGAGATGATCGACGGAACGATCACCGAGACGACGAGCAGAAGACCCGTCGCGACGTTGATGACGTCTGACGAGACGTCGGCCAGGCGTAGCGCGCTGCGTAGGGCTCCGATGACGAGCACGCCCGCGATGACGCCGACGAGCGATCCGCGCCCGCCGAAGATCGAGACGCCTCCGACCAGCACCGCTGCCACGACGACAAGCTCGAGGCCCATGGCATTGTCTCCTCGTGCCGAGTCGTAACGCAGCGTCCAGAAGGCCCCGGCGAGAGCCGACACGACGCCGCTCGCGACGAAGAACCAGAACTTGAGGCGACCGGCATCGATTCCCGAGAACAGCGATGCTTCTTTGTTGAGCCCGATCGCGTACGTGCTGCGGCCGATCGACGTGGCGTGCAAGAGCACGATCGCGATGATCGCGAGAACGATGAACACAATGAGGATGCCGGGGATCGCCGTTCCGCGCCCGAAAAGGCGGTCTTTCACGAGGTCGCCGAACATCTCGGGGAATCCTGTGATCGCGGTTGTGCCGAGAATGCCGACCGCGATCCCCCGGTACAGTGCGAGCGATCCGATGGTCACCGCGAGCGAAGGCAATCCGATAGTCGTGACGAGAAACCCGTTGACCGCACCTCCGGCCAGCCCGACGATGAGGGCGATCACGATTGCCACGGGAACAGGAACTCCCGCCTGAAAGAGCGCACCGATGGTCACACTCGACAGACCGACCATGCTGGCGACGGAGAGGTCGATCTCGCCCGTGATGATGATGAACGTCATCGGCAGAGCGATGAGCAGCACCGGAAAGACATCGAGAATGAGAAAGTACAGCGTGTTCGGCGTATTGAAGTTCTCAACGCTCACCGAGGCGATGATCCACACGACAACCAGCAGAGCGATGATCGCCGCCGACCGGCCGAAGAGCAGCGCTCGCAGCCGATGGGCGAGCGAGGGAGCCTCGGGCGTCGTCGTCTTCTCAAGCGTTCGCGTCATGAGCGCGCTCCTTCGCGGTCGCCGGAGGGTGTTTGTCGTTCTCGCGCGAGTGCCTTCTGGTTGCGCACGTACAGCACGCGGTCGAGAACGATCGCACCGATAATGAGCGCACCGACAACGGCCTGCTGCCAGAAGTCCTGAATGCCGACGGTCGGAAGCGCGCGGTCGATCGTCGACAGCAGCACGGCTCCCAGGGCAGCGCCGAGCACGGTTCCGCTGCCGCCGAAGATCGCGACTCCGCCGATGACGGCAGCGGCGACGGAGTCGAGTTCCATTCCAGAGCCGGCGGTCGCACTCACCGTTGCGTAGCGGGCGGCGTACATCACGCCCGCGACGCCGGACAGCGTGCCAGAGATGACGAAGGTGCTGAAGACGCGTCGAGCGACGGGAAGACCGTAGAGCTTCGCGGCATCCGGATTCGACCCAATGGCGTACAGGTCGCGACCGGACCGCGAGTAGCCGAGGTAATAGGCGAGCACGGCGAACGCCACGAGCGCGATGACGGTGAGCCACGGGATGCCGAAGAGCGAGCCCGTTCCGATCGACGTGAAGTCGCGCGGCAGATCCGAGGCGTTGATGCGCGTGGAGCCGGCCCAGGCGATATCGATGCCGCGGTAGATGTAGAGGGTGCCCAGCGTGATGACGAGGGCGGGAACCTTGGCGACGCTCACGAGCAGCCCATTGATGATGCCGAGCGCGGTGCCGAGCAGAACGCCGAGCAGAATCACGAGAATCGTGGGGGCGCCAGGCCAATCGGTGAACATGCGGCCCGTCGCGTACGCCGAGAGTCCGAGGATCGCGCTCACCGACAGGTCGATGTTGCGCGTGATGACGACGACCGCCTGCGCGATCGCGAGCAAGACGAGAATCGACGGCGTGAGAAGCAGATTGCGAAACCCGTCGGAGCCGAACGTGAAGTTCGAGTTGAAGAGGGTTGCGATGACGATCACCACGATCACCGCGAGGGCGACGCTGGTCTCGCGCCGCTTGAGGAGCGTGGTCAAGCGTGAGGTAGCGGGGCTCATGCGGCTTCTCCCGTGCGGGTCGCAGCGGTCATGACGGCTTCAGACGTGGCTTCGCTGCGGCTCAGCTCGGCCGTGATGCGGCCTTCGCGAACCACGAGGACGCGATCGCTCATGCCGAGAACTTCGGGCAGCTCTGACGAGATCATGAGGATGGCCATTCCCTGCTGAGCGAGCTCATCGAGCAGGCGATGCACTTCGGCTTTCGTTCCGACGTCGATACCGCGCGTCGGCTCATCGACGATGAGCAGGCGAGGCTTCGTCTCGAGCCACTTCGCAAGAACGACCTTCTGCTGGTTGCCGCCCGACATCGTTCCTGCCTCGCTGTCGAGATCGCCCGCTTTCACGCGCAGCCGTGCGGCGCCTTCGCGTGCGCGTTCGTACTCACGGCCGCTCGACATGAGCCCCCAGCGCGCAAGGGCTCGGCGGATGACGAGTGTCATGTTGCGAGCGACCGACATGTCGACGATGAGCCCCTGCTGCCGGCGATCCTCGGGGACAAGGCCGATTCCCGCCTTGATCGCCTTGCGTGGATTGCCCTTCGCGAGGGTGGCGCCGTCGATACGCACGACGCCGGCGCTGTAGCCGTCGATGCCGAAGACCGCTCGCGCGATCTCGCTGCGGCCCGCGCCGACGAGCCCGGCGAGTCCGACGATCTCACGTTCCCTCACGGTGAAGTTCACGTCGGAGAAGACACCAGGCGAGGTGAGGCCGTCGACCGAGAGCACGACGTTGCCTGCTTCGGTTCCCTCGGTTTTCGGGAACAGCGTGTCGACGTCGCGGCCCACCATGCTTGTGACGATCTCTGCGGGAGTGACGTCGTCGACGCGGTGCGTCGAGACGTATGCGCCGTCTCGCATGACGGTCACGGTGTCGCAGAGCTCGAAGATCTCGTCGAACCGATGCGAGATGAAGACGATTCCTCTGCCCTCATCGCGCAGCGCGCGTGCGATCGTGAAGAGGCGTGTGACCTCGACGCCGCTCAGCGCGGCTGTCGGCTCATCCATGACGAGCACTCGGGCATCGAGCGAGATGGCCTTCGCGATCTCCAGTACCTGCTGGTCGGCGATGGAGAGCCCGAGTGCGGGGCGCGTTGGATCGATCGAGACGCCGAGGCGCTCAAAGAGCTTTGTCGTCTCGGCGTTCATAACGCTGCGGTCGATGGCCCGTCCCGCTCGCACGGGCTGGCGGCCCATGAAGACGTTCTCGGCGACCGAGAGATCGGGAAAGAGGGTCGGCTCTTGGTAGATGACCGCGACGCCCGCGTTCTTGGCCTCGGCGGTCGAGGTGAAATCGACGTTCTCGCCCCCGAGAGTGACGCTTCCTGCATCACGGCGGTGCACACCGGCGATCACCTTGACGAGCGTCGACTTTCCCGCGCCGTTTTCGCCGACAAGCGCGTGGATGGAGCCGGGAAGCACGGTCAGGCTGCCGGAGTCGAGAGCGACGACGGACCCGAAGGTCTTGCGCACGTCGCGCAACTCGAGAACCGGGGAAGGGGCAGGGATCGTCATCGATCGTTCTCCTGGGATGGGAAATGAATCGTTTCAGGGGTGGGATCAGAGTAGGGTTTCCAGCATTCCGCTGTCAAGTGCCCGGGTGAACGTCGATTGGCTGAGACGATTCATGCCGCAGTGTATGCTGACCCTCAGTCGCTTTCGGGAGGTGGAATGGCCGCCAGTGTTCGAGACGTCGCCGACAGGGCGGGCGTATCGGTCGGGACCGTGTCGAACGTGCTCAATCGCCCAGAACGCGTGTCACCCACAACCGTCGAACGCGTGGCCGCGGCCATCGCGGATCTGGGCTTCGTGCGCAACGATGCCGCGCGTCAGCTTCGCGCCGGTCGCAGTCGCAGCATCGGCCTGTCGGTGCTCGACATCGGCAACCCATTCTTCACCGACATTGCGCGCGGCGCCGAGGACCGCGCACGCGATGCGAGCCTGTCCGTGCTGCTCGCGAACAGCGACGAAGACGCCGACCGCGAAGCCGCTCACCTCGATCTCTTCGCGGAGCAGCGTGTCTTCGGCATCCTGCTGACCCCCGTCGGGGCTCGGCCCGAGAGACTCGAATCGCTACGGCGGCAGGGGACACCGACCGTACTTGTCGACAGGCAGACCGACAGCGACGACTTCTCGTCTGTCGCGGTCGACGACGTGGCCGGCGGCTACATGGCCGTGAAGCACCTGCTCGACATCGGACGACGCCGCATCGTGTTCGTCGGAGGACCCGCGCGAATTCGCCAGGTGGCCGATCGCCTCGAAGGAGCGCAGAGGGCTGTCGCCGACGTTTCCGACGCGACACTCGAGGTGATTCTGCAGGACTCACTGTCGGTGCTCCAGGGACGCGCTGCAGGTGAGCGGTTGTGTTCTCGACCCGCGTCGAATCGCCCGGATGCCGTCTTTGCTGCGAACGATCTGCTGGCGATGGGCGTCTTGCAGGCATTCGCGATGCTCGGCAGCATCCGAGTCCCCGACGACGTTGCTCTGATCGGGTACGACGACATCGACTTTACGCGGGCATCGGTCGTGCCGCTGTCGTCAATCCGTCAGCCGAGCCACGAGATCGGGCACACGGCAGTGGACCTGCTGCTGCGCGAGAACGCCGAGGGACAGGACTTTCGGCACGAGCAGTACGTGTTTCAGCCTGAGCTCGTCGTGCGCGACTCGACGTCGACGTAACCGGCGGGTGATTCGCCGTCGGCGAGAGGGCCTTGACCTCGGTCGATGCGCAGCTGCTCGGCGTCATGAGCTGTGTGATCCGCCTCGACCACGCGTGCGTTACAGCTGCTGCATCGTGAAGGCGCGCGCGAGCATGCGCGCCGCCGGGCCACGGGCGAGACCGCGCACGAGGAGATTCTTGACGGGCTGAAGCGTTCCGGGGACCGGCACGCCGACACTCATGTTGAAGGCGGCTTGCGCCACTGCTCGCCGCGCCGACGGCCGGCGTTCGCTCTCCCACCGAGTGAGCGCATCGGCATCGCCGTCCAGCGCGCGCTCCACGCACGGGGCGAGTGCGACAGCATCCAGGATTCCCAGGTTCATGCCCTGCCCGCCGATCGGACTGAGCTCGTGCGCGGCATCGCCGAGGAGCACGACGCGGTCGTGGACCCACCGCTCGGCGATGTGCTGGGAGGCGACGAAGATGCTCGTCGCCTCTGCCGTCGCGGAGGGGAGCGAAATCCCGGTGCGCTCGGCGACACAGCGAGCGAGATCGCTGCCCGTAGCCGCTCTCGCGACCCAGCGTCTGCGTGATGCGGGCAGGGGAAACGACTCAACGACGCCTCCGCGGGCGAACCAGAGCGCAGCCGCATCGCCGAGGCCTCCGTCATCGTCGATGTCAGCCATGAGGTAGCGCCCGTGACCGGGCCGGCGATGCCACGTGACACCGAGGCTTGAGCGGATGCTGCTGCCGACGCCGTCTGCCGCGATCACGAGCCGCGCGCCGACGGACCCGCCGGCAAGAATGACCCGAGCGGCATGTGAGCCGGTCTCGACCGTGAGCACCGGAGCACCGCGCCGCAGGTGGCGCACGTGTGCATCGAGCTCGGCCTGAAGGGTGTGTTGCGGAAGCGTGAGGACCGGTGGGTCGAAGTGCATTGCGCCCAGGATGCTGGCACGGTCGCGCGCTTCACCGCGGGTGATCTGCCGTGCGCCGTGGAGTTCAAGTCCGAGCTGCCGCAGGGCGGCCACGGCTGGCGGATGGATGCCGACGGCGCGCGGCCGTGTCGAGATGGCTGTGCGGCGCTCGTACACTGCCGTCTCGATGCCGCGGCGCTGCAGAAGCGCGGCGATGAGTGTTCCGACCGGTCCGGCGCCCACGACGACGACGTCAGGCACTGTGCGCCTCCCGGTGCAGCAGCAGCCGGCTCGGAGCCTGGCTGTCGACGAGCCACCCCTCGGGCGATGCTGCTCGAAGCTCGGGCGCTGTATAGCTGCGTCGGATCGACAGTAGCCCGTCTTCGCGAATGAACGTGCCGGGCGTCAGGGGCGCCGCGAGGGCGCTGAACCCGAGGTAGGCGAAGCGTGATCGCTCGATATCGCTGTGAACGACGAGGCCGTCGCGCGCGCAGCATCCGAGTGTCTCGTCGAGAAAGCCGGGCAGATCAGCGATGTGGTGCAGAACGTGGTTCGAGATGACCACGTCGAACTGCTCGTCGAGGTCAGCGGCGCGCGTGCGGAGAAATCGCGCGTGAGAGCGGTGTCGCCCTGCAGCATCCTCTGCCGACTTGATCGCCACAGGATCGGGATCGACTCCGGTGACCTCGAGCGACAATCCGTCACGCCGTGCCCAGCGCTCGATCGCGCGCGTGACGTCGCCAGCACCGCAGCCCACATCGAGCAGCCGAGCGTTGCTCGACGCCGCGAGGCGCGGACGCAGGCGCTCGATATACGTGTGTCGCCACCCCGCGACGAGGCGATTGACGATGTCGAAGCGGCGGTAGGTGCGCCGCAGTCTCGCGGGGTCGCAATCGGGGTCGTCCATGCGCTCGCGCAAGGCAGAATCGCGGCGGTCAAGCTCCACCATCACTGCACCGTGAGCAGCGCGGATTCCACCGTGAGTCCCGGCCCGAACGCGAGGGCGCATACGCTGTCGCCGGCCTCGGCGTCGGCGAGAATGCGCTCGAGCACGAACAGCACGGTCGCACTGCTCATGTTGCCGAACTCGCGCAGCACGGCGCGCGACGCCGAAAGCTGGGCCGGGTCGAGCTCAAGCGCGGCCTCGACACGGTCGACGATGCTGCGGCCACCGGGATGCAGCGCCCAGTGTGTGATGTCGCGAGGCGTCGTGTCGTCGATGAGCCCGTCGAGAGCGCCCGTGATGTGTTCGCCGATGATATGCGGCACGTAACTCGACAGCACCATGAGAAAGCCCTCGTCTCCGATGGTCCAGGCCATGGCCTCTTCGCCGGTCGGCGTCACGCGCGTGTCGAACGCATCGAGGCTCGCGAGTCCCGACCCGGTGTGCACGACCGCGGCCGCCGCGCCGTCGGCGAAGAGCGACGACGCGATGATCTGGTCGGGGTCGTTCGACGCGCGCACGTGCAGCGTGCAGAGCTCGACGCTCACGACGAGCACGACGGCGTCGGGGTCGGCGGCGCACAGCTGCTGAGCGAGCCGAAGCGCGGGCATTGACGCGTAGCATCCCATGAACCCGAGGTTGTAGCGCTGCACGTTCGGTCGGAGGCCGAGCTCGCGGGCGATCAGGTAGTCAGGTCCTGGCGCGAAGAACCCCGTGCACGACACCGTGATGACGTGCGTGATCGTGTCGGTGTCGAGGTTTGCTGTGGCGTCGCGCGCGGTATCGACGAAAAGCTTTCCCGCGGCCTCGGTATACAGGTCGTTGCGCGCCTCGGTGCCAGGCGAGAGCAGCAGCCCCGCTTCGCGATCGTAGAAGACCGGATGCTCGACATCAAGCGACTCGTCGAACTCCACGATCGCCGAGCGACGCGTCTCGATGCCCGATTGATCGAAGCTCGTCGAGATCAGACGCTGGGCGAGCCTGCTGACATCGGGCTGCGAGGCGAAGACGTCTCGAACGGTCGGCTGGTGCAGGACGGTGTCGGGAGTGCGCGTGGCCAGCGAGGCAATCGAGATGGTCATAGTCGATGGTAGGCAGGGGCGAATGAGTGCGGCTAGGGCATTGATCTGCACCCGGACTGCCTGTATCAGGGGCGCGGCGCTGTGCGGTCTTCGCCATCATCGTCGAGGTACTGCACTCGAATCTGCCCCGTCAGCGTCTCGGGCTCAATGAACGGAACGGCCTGCGGCGCCGACTGCGGGAGACCGACGCTCGCGGTCTCAGCGCACGGTTCGCGGGAGCCAGCATCGTCGTTCGTCGCCGTCTCGGAGCGCGCGTCGTCGGGCACCGGCAACGGCTTGGTGTCAGGGCGTCGCGGCGCAGCATCCGGTTCTGACGTACTCGCGGGCACGAACGCCTTGCCGTGCACGTCGAGGTACTCGCGCTCGCCGTTTTCGCCGTGCACAACCTGAATCGGCGTGGTGAGGCCCATGCGGCCCAAGCTCGATGGCGCGGCGCCAGGCATGGGCTTGCCGAAGTGCGTGACGACGAGTCGCCAGCGAGACTCCGGGTCGCGGTGAAGCCGCAGCTTGCGCGAGACGATCAGCCATCCGAGCCCGACGGCGCACGCGGCAAACCCCGCCATGGCGCCGACCCCGAGCGTCCACCGCGCACCGAACGCGTTCGCCACCCAACCGACGATCGGCGAGCCCACGGGCGTCGAGCCCATCAGAATCGCCGCATACAACGCCATGACCCGCCCACGAATGATCGGGTCCGACGTCGTTTGCACGTAGCTGTTCGCCGTGGTCAGCAGCGTCACGGTCGAGAAGCCCACGAGAATCATTGAGATCGCGAACGATATGTAGGTGGGCATAATGCCCGAGACGGTGGATGCTGTGCCAAACAGCCCCGCCGCCACGATGACGATGCGCATCTGCGGTCTCGCGCGGCGTGCCGCGAGCAGCGCTCCCGTGAGCGACCCGATCGCGAGGATCGATGACAGCGCACCGTACTCGCTCGCGCCGCGCCCGAACTCGACGGCCATCGTCGAGGCGACGATGGGAAAGTTCATGCCGAACGCGCCCATGATGAACACGATCACGAAGATTACCGTCAGGTCGGGGCGAGCTCTCACATACAAGAAGCCCTCGACGATGTTCTTAATGGGGCTCCCCGTCGCGCGCGGGCTGCGGTGCAGTTCGCTGACGCGCAGGCTGATGAGCACGGTGAGCACCGCGAGAAACGACACGGCGTTGATCATGAAGACCCAGCCCGAGCCGACGAGTGCGATCAGGATGCCGGCGACCGCCGGTCCGATGAGGCGCGCTGTGTTGAAGGATGCCGAGTTGAGCGACACCGCGTTCGCCATGTTCTCTTGACCGACCAGGTCGGACACGAACACCTGCCGCGCTGGAGTGTCGATCGCGTTGACGACGCCGAGCGTGAACGCGAAGACGAACACATGCCACAGCTCCGCCACCCCGGTGAGCAGAAGGATGCCGAGGCCCGCCGCGAGCAGCATGAGCGCCGATTGGGTGCACATAAGGATCTTGCGCCTGTCGAAGTGGTCGGCGATATATCCCGAGATCGGCACCATCAGCAGCTGAGGTCCGAACTGCAGAGCCATTGTCGTTCCCACCGCGAGGGCATCGTTGTCGGTCAGATCGACGAGAACGACCCAGTCCTGCGTCGTCGCCTGCATCCACGCGCCGATGTTCGACACGAGGGCTCCGATGAACCAGATGCGGTAGTTGAAGCTCGACAGCGAGCGGAACATGGCTTTCACTGGGTGGCGAGTCTCCTCATCAGCTCACTTGCGGCAAAGAGTGTCGCGCGGTCTTCTGAGCTCAGTCCGCGCAACTGCTGGTGCAGCCACCGGTCGCGTTTCTTCACGGTGTTCTTGACGGTGTCGTGGCCCGAGTCTGTGAGAGCGACGATCACCTTGCGGCGGTCACGTTCGTCGGAGATGCGCTCGACGTAGCCCCACTCCTCAAGGGAGTTGACGGTGCGGTTCATCGACGGCGCTGAGACACCCTCGCGCTCGGCAAGTGCGCTCAACGTCTCTTCTCCGTGTTTGTGCAGACCGGCGAGCACCGAGAAGTGGGCGTCGCTCAACTCACCGTCGGCCTTCTCGGCGCGGAGTCGGCGCGCCAGGCGAAACGTCGCGATGCGCAGGTCGGTGCTCTGCTCCCCGATAGTCTTTCCCACGGCTAATTAGCTTAGCTCATTAGCGTTGCTAAGTAAATGACAATGTTGGAAGCCCGGTTGGATGCTGTCGCGCTACGCTTGGCCTATGGAGCCTGACTTCACACGCACGCTCGTCGACGACGACAACGTGCGCGTCACGTACTACGAGTGGGTTGCGCCCCACCCACGGGGAGTCGTGCACATTGCACACGGTGCGGGCGAGCACGCGCGTCGCTATGGCGCTCTCGCCGCGGATCTTGTCGAGGCCGGCTATTCGGTCGTCGCAGACGATCATCGTGGTCACGGGCAGACCGGCGTCGATTACCTGGGTCTTGCCCACCTCGGCCCGCGGGGCGTGCGAGGGGCGACGAACTCGCTGCAGCGAGTGGCCGAAACGGTGCGCGAGCAGCATCCGACCCTGCCCTTCTTCGGTCTCGGTCACAGCTGGGGATCGCTCATGGTGCAGAAGATCGTCGCGCGCTCGCCCGTCTACGACGGCGTGATCCTCACGGGGACGTCGCTGGCCGTACCCGGGGTGCTGAACGGCGGCGATCTCAATAAGCCGTGGCGCGGGCCGCGATCGACCGGGCTTGAATGGCTGAGCCGAGACGAGGCAGTCGCTGTGGCGTTTGTCGCCGACCCGCTGTGCTTCGACATTGCCGAGAAGCCGGTGTGGAATCTCGTTCAGGCCCTCGGGTTTCTCGGGCGGCCATCGCCGAGGATGCCGCGGGACATCCCGGTGCTGATCATGGTCGGATCGCGCGACACGCTCGGTGGCGAGCGCGGTGCGACCATGCTCGCCGAGGCATACAGCGGCCGGGCCGGCGTGAGCGACGTCGATCTGCAGATCTTCGACGACGCGCGACACGAGGTGTTCAACGAGACGAATCGCGACGAGGTCGTGGAGCGGCTGATCGAGTGGCTCAACGACCATGTTGGTGGGGAAGCGTAACGCCATGTGCACAGTGATTGTTGCCGTGCCAGAGTCTGCAGAGGGCGTCGTGCGCATGCTCGCCGTACGCGATGAGGATCCGCAGCGGCCGTGGCAGCCGCTCGGCGCGTGGTGGCCCGAGGCCTACCCGGGAGTCGTGGGCGTGCGCGATGTGCGCGCGGGCGGTGCGTGGCTCGGGGCTGACCCGGTGCGCGGACGGCTCGCTGTGATGCTGAATCGCCCCGACACGCTTAACGCGGCTCCAGGAGAGCTCGAGTCTCGCGGCGGCCTGGTTCTCGAATCGGTTTCCGGGCGACCGCCTCGTGATCCGCGAACAGCGGGCTTCAATCTCGTCGATGTTGCGGGCGCGACTGTGACCGTGACCACGTGGGACGGCGACAGCGTCGGCATTGAAGAACTCGTGCCCGGTGTTCACATGATCGAGCATCATGACGTGGATGATCCCGGTTCGGCGCGGATCTCGCAGTGGTTGCCGGAGTTTCGCGAGGCCGCGCCTGCGGGTGGCGGCCTGCACGATGAGTGGTGGCGCGACTGGGCAACGATTCTCGAGCGCAGTAGCCATCTCTCGCCCGAAGACGACGCCGCGATCATTCGCGACAACCGCGCTCACGGGTACCCGACGCTCTCGCTGCTCGCGTGCGTCGCGAGCGTGTCGACCGAAGCCGCCGATGTGCGCTTCGCACCGTTGAAGTCGCCGGGGGAGTGGAATGCGCTGACCTTCGTGCCGCCGGTGCAGCCCGAGTAGCGGACCGTTACTCCGGGCTGTCAGTGCGCAGGTCGAGCCAGCGCACTTGTGCCTCGGAGAGCGAGATGTTGAGTCCGGCCATGGACGCTCGCGTCTCCTCGATCGAGCGAGGACCGATGAGCCACTCAGAATAGCCCGGTCGGGTTCCGTGCGATCTTGGTCTCGATGTAGGCTCCGACTCTCGTCGTATCTAGTTCGAGGGACAAGCCGAACCTCCCGGTGGCGCGTCAGCTGGCCGACGGAATTCGCGGTGCTCAGTTTCGAATCATCGAGGGCGGCAGACGCGAGCTGAATACGGAGAGGCCCGCTGAATTCAGCGCTGTGAGTTCCTGAATAACCTGGGGACCGGCGCGTCCGATCCCCAGTCGAGCACTATCTGAAACCTCGCTTTCGATAGGTTGAGCGCATGCAGACCGCAACGCACGAGCTCACGATCGGCGAAACTACCGTGCGAAAGCGATTCGTCACGTGGAATGACGGTGAAGATTCCCGCGAGTGGGCTACGTTGTCGCTTCTGGCAGAACACGCGCCAGGAATCGCGCCCACTCCGCTACGGCGCGAGCGCGATGGCGATGCTCCCGTCATCATCATGAGCCGGCTGGCGGGGGATCCCCTGACCCTTCAAGACACAAGCGTGTCGATCGTCGCTGCGCTTGGCCGAACCCTCCAACGCGTCTATAGGGTTCCGCTGACGGCTGCGCACTCGATTGATCTTCGTGAACGACGCTGCGGCCCGACCGAGATCATCGACATCCTCCGGCACGGACTGAGCCAGGTACATAGCCTTGACGTATGTGAAAATCCCGCACTCGTCACGGAAGCGCTTGAATCGGCGTGCGCATACATCGAACGAGACGACGCACGCATCAAGCCTCGCCTGACCTCGATCGGCATCGCAGATCTCAATCCGGCGAACGTTCTCTGGGACGGACGCGTTTGCCGTCTCGTTGATTTTGAGGATGGCGGCCTCACTGAACCTGCTTTTGAGATCGCGGATCATGTCGAACACCTTGCGAACCGACGTGACGGCAATTGGAGCGCTGAGCTGCTGAGCTCTGCCGCGGGTCTCTCGCGCGACGACGTCGCGCGTATGAACAAGTATCGGGTGCACTGGGCCATCTTCTGGCTCCTTATGCTTCTTCCGGGCAATGGGGCGTTCTCGAGGAATCCCCGCGGAACGACGGAAGGCCAGGCACGCCACTTTCTTCGCCTTCTGCACGCGGACTGACGCGAGCGGATCGACGATGCGAAAGGCACTGGACGCCGGTCGCTTGCCCGACTACGTTGTCAGCGGCGCGGTGTAATTCCGAGCTGAGTACAAGCCGCGTCGAATCCGCGAACGGCGATTGACCAGTTTGGGCTCGCGAACTCGTCACGTTCCAGCCGCACACGCTGTTCATTAATGGGCTGGCCGGGGCGCGGTGATTGCCGAGTGATTCCGTTGAGCGAGTAGCCGAGTTTGCGAGAAACGCGAAGGGACGCCTCGTTCCAGGTCGCCGCGCTTGATTCTGCCCACTGCGCACCAAGATAATCGAAGGCGGATTGGAGAAGGCCGACTCTCATCTCTGTTCCCAGACCCTGATTTTGGACCCGGCGGGTGAGCCATGATCCGGAATTGACGGTGCGTCGATTCGCAAAGTCATAGGCAGAGAGGTCCTGGGCGCCGACCACGGTGCCGTTGACGTGCACGGCGAAGGCGATGTTCCAATTGTGAGGTGTGACCCGATTACGGAGCGTCCAGTGGTACGCGGCCAAGTTTCGAGGCAAGTCGGCAGCGTCAGCGTCGGTCCAGGGAAAACCGAACGGCATGTGCGCGGGATCATGCACGCCGTCGAGCGCAGCCTCCGCAAGGCCGGGAAGGTCGGCGTCGCGCACCGGTCGAAGAATCAGACGTGGCGTGGCGATCTCAAGGCCGAACAGCGGCCAGACTTCTTCCAGATCCATTTCGTGACACTACCGCGGTAATGGGAGGCTCGCGAAAGTATGACCACGAACGCAGCTAGCGCGCGTTGGCGACCGGCACGTTGAAGCTCAGCAGCGACGCTTTGTCGCCCTCAAACGAGAGCGTCGTGAGCGCACAATTGCCGATCTCGGGGAACACGTCACGATAGAGGTTCGGGTCGATCGAGAAGAGCGTGCACATCACGAGACGCATGAGCGTTCCGTGGCCCACGACGAGCGCTGCACCGCCATCGGTGTCGCGAATGATCCTGGCAAGTACCTTGAGCGCACGCGCAACGGCGATCGCGCCGGGCTCGCCAGAAGGCATGGGGGACTGAGCCGGTGCCGCGACGAAGGCTGCGGCAGCATCCGGATATTTCTCGGCGAGCTCGTCGAGCGTGAGTCCCTCGCCCTTGCCGAAGTCCACCTCTCCGAGGTCCTTCTCGGTCCAGTGCTCAAGACCCGTCGCCTTCGCGACTGCATCGGCCGTGAGCCAGGCACGCGACAGCGCGGACGAGACGAGCACGTCGGGCCGGTGGCGAGACGCCCACTCGGCAAGCTCTTCGGCCTGCTGCATGCCTCGCTCGGTCAGCGCGACATCGCTCGACCCGGCATACCGGTGCTCCCCGTGCCACACGGTCTCGCCGTGCCTGACCATGATCAATGTCGTGCTCATGCTCCCATTCTGCCGCCCCTGAGCATGGATGCAACGGCGATAAGCTGACAGCATGCACGGTGAATACAAGGTTCCAGGCGGAAAACTCGTGGTCGTCGACCTCGAGGTGGACAACGGAGTCATCACGGAATTCGCCCTCGCCGGAGACTTCTTTCTCGAACCAGACGAAGCGCTCGGCGCGATCAACCAGGCGATGCTCGGCATGGCGGCGGCGAGCGACACACCGACATTCGCGGCCGCGGTGCGCGATGCCCTGCCCGACGACGCGTCGCTTCTTGGCTTCACTCCCGAATCGGTGGGCGTCGCCACACGCCGTGCGCTGACGCAAGCCGCGGACTGGCGCGATTTCGAGTGGCAGATCATTCACTCGAAGGCAGTTCCGCCGCGCGTGCATCTTGCACTCGACGAAGTGCTCACGAGCGAAGTCGGCGAGGGGCGTCGCGGACCAACATTGCGCATTTGGGAATGGGACGAATCGGCCGTCGTGATCGGCAGCTTCCAGTCGCTCAAAAATGAGGTCGACATGGAGGGTGCAGCGAAGCACGGTTTCGACGTCGTGCGTCGAATCTCGGGCGGTGGCGCGATGCTCATGAAGAAAGGCGAGGTCGTCACCTATTCGCTCTACGTCCCGGCAGAGCTCGTGCAGGGCATGTCGTTCGCCGACTCATACGCCTACCTCGACGAATGGGTGATCGAGGCGCTGCGTTCTCTCGGCATCGACGCGGAGTACAAGCCGCTCAACGACATCACGAGCCCCGGAGGCAAGATCGGCGGTGCTGCGCAAAAGCGTCTCGGCAACGGCGGCGTGCTGCATCACGTGACCATGAGCTATGACATGGACGGCGGCGTCATGACCGACGTGCTGCGCATCGGTCGCGAGAAGATGAGTGACAAGGGAACCACCTCCGCGGCCAAGCGCGTTGACCCGCTGCGCAGCCAGACCGGGCTGAGCCGAGCCGAAATCATCGAACGCATGAAAGAGACGTTCGTGAAGCAGACCGGCGCAACCGAGGGTGAGATCACGCCGCAGGAGTATGCCGACGCCGAGAAGCTCGTCGAGACGAAGTTCTCGACCGAGGCGTGGCTCAATCGGGTGCCTTGATGACGCAGGAGGGTGTCGCTTCGGGTGTCGCGGCGACAGCATCCGATGCGCCTGATGCAGGTGACGACCGGAGTTTGCCCGAGTCGAGCGTGATTCTCGAGGGCGACAACCTGCAGATTCTGCCCGAGTTTCCGGATGCTGCTTTCACGCTGATCTACATCGACCCGCCGTTCAATACCGGGCGTGAGCAGCGTCGTACCCGGACGACCCACGTGCGCTCGAGCGAGGCCGCGAGCGGAACAGTGACGGGGTTCAAAGGGCAGACGTACGAGCGCATCCGCGGGCAGTTGCACCGCTATGACGACGCGTTCGACGACTACTGGGCGTTTCTCGAGCCGCGGCTTCTCGAAGCGTGGCGGCTGCTTGCCGACGACGGCACGCTGTACCTGCACCTTGACTATCGTGAGGCGCACTACGCCAAGGTGCTGTGCGACGCGATCTTCGGCCGCGACTGTTTTCTCAACGAGATCATCTGGGCGTACGACTACGGCGGCAAATCGAAGTCGCGGTGGCCGACAAAGCACGACACGATCCTCGTGTACGTAAAGAACCCGCGGAGCTACGTGTTCGATTCCGATGCGATCGACCGTGAGCCCTACATGGCGCCCGGTCTCGTGACGCCCGAGAAGGCCGCGCGAGGTAAGTTGCCGACCGACGTGTGGTGGCACACGATCGTCTCGCCGACTGGCCGAGAGAAGACGGGGTACCCGACGCAGAAGCCCGTGGGTGTGCTGCGGCGCATTATTCAGGCGTCGAGTCGAGAGGGTGATTGGGTGCTCGACTTCTTCGCCGGGAGCGGCACGACGGGGGCTGCCGCCGCTTCGCTCGGACGCAACTATGTGCTGATCGATGAGAACCCCGAGGCCGTTGCGATCATGCGCGAGCGGCTGAACCCGGCTGCGGAGTGAGCGCGCAATCGCCCAGGCCGGGAAGCGCGTGCCCGAGGCGATGCGTGAGGTCGTGCTCCAAGCTGTGAAACTCGTCGACCGAGAGGTCTCCGCTCGTCGTGACCGTCGCCTGCAGAGTGAGCCGGTGCCCGTTCCACCGCAAGCGGAGCACATCGACGGCGATCACGCGTGAATCATGCGCGAGCACGTCGCGTGCCCGGCGTGTGAGATCGGGATCGACGCCGTCGAGAAGACGCCTGCCCACGTCGCGCGCGGTCCCGATCAGCAGCACGACGATTGCGAGAGAGATCAGGATGCCGATGGCGGGGTCGGCCCAGGGGAAACCGAGCCACACGCCGACGACGCCGAGAACAACGGCGAGCGACGTGAAGCCATCGGTGCGGGCATGGACGCCGTCGGCGACGAGCGCGGCCGAGCCGATACGGCGACCCGTGCGGATGCGGTAGATCGCGACCAGTTCGTTGCCCGCGAACCCGAGGAGCCCGGCGGCGAAGACCCATCCGGTGTACTCGAGTGGGCGTGGTTCGAGGAGACGGTGCACCGATTCGACGGCGGCGAGCACGGCGGACAACGCGATCATCGCGACGATGAAGAGGCCCGCGAGGTCTTCGGCGCGGCCAAACCCCCAGGTGTAGCGGGGCGTGGCCGCGCGTCGGCTGAGGGAGAACGCGATCCACAGCGGAATTGCTGTCAGAGCATCCGAGAAATTGTGGATGGTATCGGCGAGCAGTGCGATCGAGCCGCTGAGGGCGACGATGACGCCCTGAAGCAGGGCCGTCGCCCCGAGGGCGATCAGGCTGATCTTGACGGCGCGGATCCCTTGCGTGCTCGCTTCGAGCGCGTCGTCGATGGAGTCGCTGGCATCGTGGCTGTGCGGGACGAAGAGATGGGCGATGAAACCGGCGAATCCGCCCTTGTGCGAATGAGAGTGCCCATGCGCACCATCGTGTTCCTGACTGTGGGTGTGGTTGTGCGGCGCGGGCATGTCAGGCTTCCGTGGGGCCATCGTCGCGGTGGTGAGAGGGACGGCCGACAGTGTGTTCTGCTTGTTGGACGGCATCGACGACGAGTTGGCGTGCGTGTTCGTCGGTGAGGCTGTAGAACACGCGCGTCCCGTCGTGGCGCGTGGTCACCATGCGCGACATGCGGAGCTTTGCGAGATGCTGCGAGACTGCGGCCGGACTCTTATCGACGATGTCGGCGAGATGGTTGACCGAGAGTTCGCCGTCTCGGAGCGCCAGAATGATCTTCACTCGAGTGGCATCAGCGAGCATGGCGAATACCTCGACAGCGAGATCGACGAACTCGCTCTCGGGGGTCAACTGGCACATCGACTCGCGTACTCTGTTGTCTGCATGCATACGCAGATTATTGCATTAACGACCGCTGTCTGGCGATCAGTTCACGCAACGGGTCTTCATGAATCAGGGCGGCGCATTTCGCGAGCATGCGGGTGTTCACCTGAGATCGGGAGTAATGCTCGGTCCGACATGGCTCGGCGCTGGTGACGATGCGTGCCGTCAGCGCAGTGGGTCGAACGGGGCGATTGCAGGGTCGGTTCTGCCGGTGACGATGCGCTCGGCGAGGAGCTTGCCTGTCGCCGGCCCGAGCACGATGCCCCACATGCCGTGGCCTCCCGCAACGTAGACTCCGGCAGATCGCGTCTCGCCAACGAGCGGGAGCCCGTCGGGTGTGACGGGACGGGATCCGACCCACTCGTCGTGCCGATTGTCGAGGTCGACCCCGGTCATGAAGGGACGCACTTGGTTGACGATCGCCTGCACGCGGCGTGCCTGCAGCGGTTCGTCGGGTCCGACAAACTCCATCGTCCCCGCGATGCGTAGCCTGCCGTCATACGGCGTGCAGGCAACACGCTGAAGGGGAAGGTAGATCGGATGCGCGGCAGGCTCGTCAGTGTCGACGGTGAACGAGTAGCCACGACCTGCCTGCACGCGTACGTTGACGCCGAGGGGCCGAGCGAGCTCCGGCATCCATGCACCTGTGGCGATGACGACGGAGTCGGCGGAGAGTTTCTCGCCCGTCGCGAGCGTCACCGTCGGCATCGACGTCCGATTCACGTCGGTCACCGCGGCGTTCACGCGCATATCGGCGCCGCGCTCTTCGACAGCGGCAGCGAGAGCGTGCACGAAGGGCCCCGGCTCAATGAATCGCTGCCCGTCCATGCGGTACGCCGCGCCGACCTGGCCGGAGAGCTGCGGCGCAAGAGCGCGCGGGTCGTCGAGGCGCTCGACGTGAACACGCTGCCCGTGCTGAATTACGCCCGCGATGTCGCGCATGAAACCGCGAGCCTGCTTCTCGTGGCCGAACCCGACGATGAACGGCCCTTCGCGAGTCCACGCATCGACGCCACCGTCGATCAGCTCATCGAAACTCTCGAGCGCCAGCTTGTCGATCGGTGTAAGTGCGGCCATCGCTGTGTCCCAGGCGCGTTGCGTGCCGTGGGCGACGAAGCGCGCGAGGAACGACCAGAGGCTTACGTCGACGCGCACGGGAACGTGCAGCGCAGCATCCGCATCGAACAGGGCTCGCGGCCCGTACGTCCACACGCTCGGATCGGCCAGCGGAATCGTCTTGGCCGGGGCGAGCCACCCGGCGTTGCCCCACGACGACCCAGCCGCGACTCCCGCGCGATCGATGACCGTCACATCGACGCCGCGCTCTTGCAGATGCCACGCCGTGGCGAGGCCCACCATTCCCGCGCCGATGACGATGGACCGCGTCATGGACTACCTCCCGTGCTCGACGTGTCGTGGCCAGTATCGTCAGACTCCGCGATCGTTTGCAAGAACCTGCCGATTTGCACCCAGGTGGTGCCGCTTAATGTGCCGACCCGGGGAGATATGCGCCAAGAAAATATTCGAGAAGACTAAACGTTAGGGCGTCGTCAAACATTTTTTGGCGCTGGCGGGGTCGGCTCGCGGGGAGCAGGTGGCTCGCTTGGAACAGAAGGGACGCGGATGACTGGCGGCGCTCGGGCGAGGCTACGGCAGCTTCGCCAGGGAGTCCTCAAGAGCGACCCACGCGAGCATCGCGCACTTCACGCGAGCTATGTAGCGCGACACGCCCTCAAGCACAGCGGCGTCGCCCAGCGGCTCGTCGTCGTCGACGCCGGCGCCCTTCGAACGCATCAGCTCCCGAAAAAGCGCAATGCGAGCGGGCGCATCCGCCACCGGCATCCCGGCCGCCAGGTCACTCAGCAGCGACGCAGACGCCATCGAGATCGAACACCCCGCGCCCTCCCACGTGACAGCGTCGATCGTCTCGCCGTCGCTTGACACGTGCACCTGCAGCGTCAGCTCGTCACCGCACGTCGGGTTCAACTGATGGGAGGATGCTGCTTCGCCCTCGCGCAGCCCGAAACCGTGCTTCTCGCGGGAGTGATCCAGAATGACCTGCTGGTACAGGCTCTCGAGCCCGCTCATGCGCTCACCCCGAAAAACGAGCGCACGCCCGTGAGGGCGTCGAGGAACGCGTCGACATCAGCCGTCGTGTTGTACAGGTAGGTGCTGGCGCGGGTGGATGCTGTCATTCCGAAGCGCCGGTGCAGCGGCTGAGCGCAGTGGTGGCCGACGCGCACGGCAATGCCGCGGTCGTCGAGGAACTGCCCCACGTCGTGAGCATGAACGCCCGCGAGATCGAATGCCGCGAGGCCGGTGCGAGCAGCAGCATCCGTCGGGCCCAAAAGACGCACACCGTCGATCTGCTGCAGTCCGTCGACAAGACGCGCGCCGAGCTCGTGCTCGTGGGCGGCGATGCGATCGAGGCCCACAATGCTCAGGTAATCGCATGCGGCAGCGAGGGCGATCGCCTGCGAAATGCGCTGCGTTCCAGCCTCGAAGCGCTGCGGCGCGGGCAGGTACTCCGCCGATTCGAGGGTGACGGTCGTGATCATCGATCCGCCCGTGAGAAACGGCGGAAGCGCATTCAGCAGTTCGCGACGCCCGTACAACGCACCGATTCCTGTGGGGGCGAGCATCTTGTGGCCCGAGAATACGGCGAAGTCCACGTCGAGTGCGTGCAGATCGACGGGCATGTGCGGCACCGACTGACACGCGTCGAGTACAACAAGGGCGTCGGCCGCGTGCGCCAGTGCGACGAGCTCGGCAACCGGCGCGATCGCGGCCGTCACGTTCGAGGCGTGCGCGAAGGCGACGATACGTGTGCGCTCGCCGATGATCTCGGCAGCGGCGTCGAGGTCGAGGCGTCCCTGGTCATCGACCGGGATCGCCCGCACGACGGCGCCCGTGCGTGCCGCGAGCTCTTGCCATGGAATGAGATTGGCGTGGTGCTCAGCCTCGGTCACGACGATCTCGTCGCCCGGGGCGAGTCGAAATCTTTCGGATGCTGCGCCGCCGCGCCCCACCGTCGCGTTTCCGATCGCGTAGGCGACGAGGTTCACGGCTTCTGTCGCGTTGGAGGTCCAGACGATCTCGTCTGCGTCGACCCCGACAAAGGCGGCAACGCGTTCGCGCGCGCTTTCGAACAGCTCGGTCGCCTCAGCTGCGAGTGTGTGGGCTCCGCGGTGAACGGCAGCGGTGTAGTTCTCGGCGAATGAACGTTCAGCGTCGAGAACGTTCGTCGGTTTGAGGCTCGTGGCGCCCGAATCGAGGTACACGAGGGGTGCGCCGTTCACCTGCGCATCGAGCTCGGGAAAGTCCGATCGGATGCGGCGAACCGTCGTGTCGTCGAGGGTCAGAGTCTGAACTGTCACGTATCCATTGTCTCGCGCACCGCCCCGGTCGGGGGCGGTGTTACCCGGCGGCGGCTCAGCGACGCGGGGCTGTGGACTCGCGCACGACGAGCTCGAGTGGCATCATCGTCGCGTTCGGCACCGTCTCGTCGCCGTCGATGAGTCGCAGCAGGATGCCGGCCATCGCCTCGCCCATCTGCTCGGGCGACTGGTCGACGGTCGTCAGGGGCGGCGAGGCGGTCGCAGCATAGCGATCATTGTCGAAACCCACGATCGAGATGTCGTCGGGAATCCGCAGGCCCGCGCTCCGCACCGCCGAGTACGCCCCGACCGCCATCTGGTCGTTCGCCGAGAAGACGGCGTCGATGGGCTCGCCGCGCTCAAGCAGAGCGCGCATCGCCGCCGCGCCGTCAGCGGGGGAGAAGTCACCGTGCGCAACGAGCGAGTCGTCGAGACCCGCAGCGGCCATCGCAGCTCGCCAGCCCGCGAGACGGTCGTGGCCCCCAGGCATGTCTGTGCGGCCGGCGATCGTCGCGATGCGGGTGTGGCCCAACTCGATCAGATGATTCGTCGCCATGCGAGCGCCCTCGACGTTGTCGACGTCGACGTAGTAGCTCGCGACGGCTTCGGGAATCAGTGGGCGCCCCGCGAAGACCATCGGCACCGTCGCGCCCAGCTGCGTGTACGAGTGGTCGCTGACGTGGTGCGACACGATGAGCGCCCCGTCCACGTTTCCGCCGCGCAAGTAGCGCCGCGTCTTTGCCGACGAGTTCTCGGTCTCCATCAGCAGGCTGAGCGTGTACTCGGTGCCCGCCAAGTGCAGTGCGACGCCCTGCACGATCGATGAGAAGAACGGGTCGTCGAACACCTTCGACGCCGTCTCGGGAACGATGACCGCGATCGCCTGCGTCTTGCGGCTCGCGAGCGACCGGGCGACGCGGTTCGGAACGTATCCGAGCTCGTCGATGGCTGCGTTCACGATCGCCACGACCTCATCGGTCACCTTCGGCGAGTTGTTGACGACGCGCGACACGGTGGCGCGCGAGACGCCGGCGTGCGCGGCGACGGCCTCGAGGGTGGGCGCGCTTGGCTTCGCGATTGTGCGATCGGTCATCGCGCCCGTCCCC
This sequence comes from Paramicrobacterium agarici, assembly GCF_002563955.1. Lineage (NCBI taxonomy): Bacteria > Bacillati > Actinomycetota > Actinomycetes > Micrococcales > Microbacteriaceae > Paramicrobacterium > Paramicrobacterium agarici. The sequence continues at coordinate 207,870 of NZ_PDJE01000001.1, read as the reverse complement.
CTCCATCGGCTGGCAGAGTGCTTGCTCCCACCTTAATGCGCGGATGCCGCATCGGCGCCCACGCGCGAGCGGACCTGTGCAATCAGATCGGCGTACATGCGGCCGGAGTCCTTCACGGTGCGTTCGAGCGTGTCGTAGTCGACGCGCACAATGCCGAACCGCTTGTCGTAGCCCCACGACCACTCGAAGTTGTCGAGCAGCGACCATACGAAGTATCCGCGCACGTCAGCGCCGTCGGCGATGGCGTCGGAGACCGCCTGCACGTGGTCTCGAATGTACGCGGCGCGCTCGGGGTCGTGCACACGGCCGTCGTCAGACACGACGTCGTCGTACGCCGCGCCGTTCTCGGTGACGTAGAGCGGCGGCAGGTTCGGGTACTCGCGCCCCAGCCGTGTGAGCAGCACGCGCAGCCCCGACGGATTGACCTCCCAGCCCATAGCGGTGCGCGGCAGTCCTCGCGAGGGGAACGCGAGATGCTCGCTGCCGACCCACGGCGACGAGAGCGTGCGGTCCGTGGCACCCGAGTGGCCATCGGAGCCCGGCGACGGATGCCCCGACACCTGGTCGTCGTGGTAGTGGTTGACGCCCAAGAAGTCGATCGGGGTTCCGATGATCTCCATGTCGCCCGGCTGAATTCGCTCGCGCAGACCGAACTGCTCGAGATCGGCGAGCGTGTCGTCGGCATACGCGCCCGTGACGATCGGCTCGAGGAAGACCCGGTTCTGCAGCACGTCGAACCGGCGCGCCGCCTCGACGTCGACGGGATCGTTCTCGTCGAGCGGAATCGAGTTCGACAGGTTGAGCGTGATGCCGAGGCTCTCGGCACCCAGCTCGCGCAGGCGGTTGACGGCGAGACCGTGAGCGAGGTGCTGATGGTGAATCGCTGCGACGGCAGCATCCGGCTCCTGTCGACCGGGTGCGTGAACGCCCGACGCGTACCCCAGCAGCGATGAGCAGAAGGGCTCGTTGAACGTCGTCCAGTGCTTCACGCGGTCGCCGAGGGCGGCGTACATGACCTCCGCGTAGCGCACGAAACGTTCGGCCGTCTCGCGGTTCGCCCACCCGCCGCGCTCTTCGAGCGCCTGCGGCAGATCCCAGTGATACAGGGTGAGCCACGGGAGTATTCCGGCTTCGAGCAGCTCATCGACGAGACGGCTGTAGAAGTCGATGCCCGCCTGATTGACGTCGCCATCGTCGGGCAGCACGCGCGACCAGCTCGTTGAGAACCGGTAGGTGTCGAGTCCGAGCTCACGCATGATCGCGACGTCTTCGCGGTAGCGGTGGTAGTGGTCGACGGCGACCTCGAGGTTCTCGCCTCGCGCGACGGCGCCGGGGACGCGAGCGAAAGCGTCCCACACGGAGTCGCGCTTGCCTTCTTCGTGCCCTGCCCCCTCGACCTGAGCGGCGGCGGTGGCGGATCCCCACATGAACGTCGGCGGGAAGTTGAGTGTCATCAGCCCTTCACGGCTCCTTGCATGATTCCGGAAATGAGTTGTTTGCCTGCCAGTACGAAGAGTACAAGCAGTGGGATTGTCGAGAGTACTGCACCGGCCAGAACGACCGAGTAGTCGACGTAGTGCGCAGACTGCAGCTGGCTGAGCGCCGTCTGCAGGGTGGGGTTCGTCGAGTCGAGCACGAGCAGCGGCCAGAGAAAGTCGGTCCACGCGGTCATAAAGGTGAACAGCGCGAGGATCGCCATTGCGGGACGGGCTGCGGGAACTGCGACATGGAAGAACGTGCGGATCATGTTGGCACCGTCGACGCGCGCGGCCTCGATCAGCTCGTCAGGAATGACGTCGACGAGGTACTGGCGCATGAAGAACACGCCGAACGCCGTCACGAGCAGCGGAATGATCACCGCTCCGATGCTGCCCGTCCAGCCCCAGTTGCGCATGAGCATGAACAGCGGAATGATTCCGAGCTGCGTCGGCACCGCGAGGGTCGCGATCACGAAGACCATGAGGCCGTTGCGGCCGCGGAACCGCAGCTTGGCGAAGGCGTAGCCCGCGAGCGTCGAGAACGTCACGACCGAGATCGTGATGACGCACGAAATGATGAGGCTGTTGGCCAGCGCCTTCCAGAACGGAATCGATTCGAGAACCGTCTGCACGTTGATCCAGAACTGGCCTCCGGGCAGCAGCGGCGGCCAGCTCAGCCCGAAGTCCGAGTTGGGCCGCGTCGACATGATGAACGACCACCAGAGCGGGTAGGCGGAGCACACGAGAAAGACCGTGAGCAGGCCGTACGTGAGAAAGCCCGGTCGGCGATCGATGCCGAAGAAGCGGCGGCGCTTCGCAGCATCCTGAGCCGTCTGCTTCTGCTTGACTGCGATGCTCATTGTGCGTCCTCCGTGCTGCGCGTCGTGGCGGGTGTGGATCGAGCGCTTCGCAAGCGAGCGAGCCGCTTCTGCCGCCTCGTCGAGGTCACCTTGGTCTCGGCGGTGGCGATGGTCCTCGACAGCATGAAATTGATCAGGCCGAAGCAGATGATGATGAGAAACAGCAGCCACGCGATCGCTGATGCCTCACCGAAGTTCTGACGGAAGAATGCCATCTCCCACAGGTAGAGAACCGTCGTCTGGAACTGACGCTGAGCGCCGCCCGCCGTCGAGGCGTCGAACATACGAGGCTCGACGAAGATCTGCAGACCGCCGATGGTCGCCGTGATGATGACGAAGACCATGGTGGGGCGGATGCTTGGGAGGGTGATGCTGAAGAACCGGCGCAGTGCTCCGGCGCCATCCAGCGCCGCGGATTCGTGGACGTCGCGCGGCACGGATTGCATCGCCGCGAGCAGGATGAGCGCGTTGTAGCCGGTCCATCGCCAGTTGACCATCGTCGCGATCGCGATGTGGCTCGCGAAGGTGTCGGTCTTCCAGCCGATGGCGTCGAGGCCGAAGTTCTGCAGCATGTTGTTGATGAGGCCGTAGTCCTCGCTGAACATATTCGAGAAGATGAGCGCGACAGCGGCAGGCGTCACAACGTAGGGCAGCAGAACGCTCATGCGCCAGAACGTCTTGGCGCGAATGTTCTGGTCGAGGATCGCCGCGATGAACGTTGCGGCGATGAGCTGGGGGATCGACGAGAGAATAAAGATGCTGAGCGTATTGAACAGCGAGTTCCAGAAGTACTCGTCTTGCAGAACACTCATGAAGTTGGCGATGCCGACGAAGTCGCCCTGGCCCTTCAGAAGGTCCCAGTCGTAGAGCGAGACGACGAACGTGTAGATGAGCGGAAAGAGGCCGACGAGTCCGAACAGAATGAAGAACGGCGCGACGTAAGCGTACGGAGAAGCCTTGACGTCGAGGCGGCTGAGCCAGTGGCGTCGGCGCTCAGCGCGATCGGCTGTGCGCGGCTGTGAAGGACGGGGAGGCGTTGTCGTGCCCGGGGTGAGTGTTGCAGTCATGAGTGCCCAATCGTGTGGGGCTCCCGGCTGTGACCGGGAGCCCCCTGACATCAGTTGTCGATGACGAGATCCTGCAGAAGATCCATGGCCTGCTGCCATGCTTCGTCTGCTGTCGCCTCCTGCTGGTCGAGCAGGTTGAGCGCCGGACCGAAGACGTTCTCCTGAATCACGGAGTCGTCGGGGCCCTTGAACTGCGCCTTCACGCCCTTGGCGCGCTCGGCGAGGATGGCACCCGTTGGTGCGTCGTTGAACAGCTCGTTCGGTGCTGACTCTTCAGCAATGGTCTCGGCCGCTTCAATCGTGCTCGGGAAGTTGCCGGCAGCCTTCGACTGCTTGACCTGCTGCTCGGGAGCGGTCAGCCATGCAGTGAGCTCAGCTGCTGCTTCCTGGTGCTTCGAGGTCGTCGGGATCGAGAGGAACGCGCCGCCCCAGTTCACGGGGCCTCCGGGGAAGACGTCTGCGAAGTCCCAGCCCGTGCTGGCGTCGCCGCCACCAGCCTCAAGCTGACCCTTGATCGTTCCCAGCATCCAGCCCGGGCACACGAACGTGGCGAACGAGCCGTCGACGAATGCCTTACCGCCGCCCCAGTCCCATGCGGTCTGCGCGGCCGACTGGCCGTTCAGCGTGGCTTCGGCGAGCTGATCGAAGCGGTCGCGCATCTCAGAGTTGCCCTCGATGTTGAGCTCGCCGTCCGAGGTGTAGTAACCCTCGTCCATCTGGTTGACCATGGAGTTCCAGACGAAGCCCGAGTGGTCGTACCAGGCCTTGCCGGTCTTCTCGGTGTATTCGGCACCGAGCTCGAAGTAGGTGTCCCAGCTCGCGTCGGCGCCCCCGAACAATTCGGCGACCTCGGCGCGGTCGCTCGGCAGGCCTGCTTCTTCGAAGAGCTTGCCGTTGTAGCAGAGGCCGGTCGGGCCAATGTCGGTTCCGTAGCCGATGACGCGGCCGTCCGCGTCGGTGCCCTGCTCGAACTTCCAGTCGAGCCAGCGGTCCTTGATGTCCTGAGCGCCGAAATCGTTGAGGTCGACGAAGCGGTCGGAGACCTCCATGATGGCGCCGAGCCAGCCCTCCTCGATCGCGACGATGTCGCTCAGGCCAGAGCCGGCCGCGAGCTTCGTGAAGGCGTCGGTGCGCGCGTTGCCTCCGGTGTCGATGTTGGTGGGCTTGATCGTGACGTTCGGGTGCAGCTCTTCGTACTCCTTGTAGAGGTCGTCGTAGCCGAAGGTTCCGAACGTCGTGATGGTGAGGGTGATGTCTTCGTCACCGGATGCTGCAGAGCCACTGCCTGCGGAACAGCCCGTCGCCAGCATCGCGAAGGCTGCAGCACCGGCAATTGTCGCTGCTGCGGTGGTGCGTCGTGAGAGTTTCACGGTCACTCCTTTGTGGGTGGTGGATTGGTGCGTTTTGTGAGAGCGCTCTCATTTGACGCCGTGAGAGCGCTCTCACTCAAACTGGACAAGACTCTAGACAGGTTCGCGAGGATTTGTCAATCGTCCTTCGAGAAGCAAACGCTTGCCGGTTGCGCGGGGCTTGGCGCGACATGAGTTGAAGGACATCGTTCTCGCGGAGGCGGCGCGCTCGCTGCTCTCAGGTCGCTTCGCCTAAGATTGGGGGCGAAACATATCCCCGCTCCGAAGGTCTCCATGCGTCATTCGCCACGTACCGTCGCTGCCGCGGCGGTTTTCGTCGTGTCTGCGCTGCTGCTCGCGGGATGCACCGCGGCTTTCGCCGAGACCGCGGGCACGGTCGCACAGCGTCTCCAGCCGCGTCCCGTTCCGTCGGCGACGGCGACCCCCATCGCGATTCCGACGGTCGAGGCGGCCTCACCGGCATCCGGATCCCTCTCGGGTGGCGACACCGTCACGCTCACGGGCTCGTCGCTGTCGCAGGTGACGGCGGTGATGTTCGGCGAGCAGGCCGCGACCGACCTGACCGTCGTCGACGAGAACACCATCACGGTGGTCGCACCACGGCACGCCACCTACCAGTCGGGCAGCGTCGCCATAACCGCGAAGTCGGGCGAGCAGACCGTGCCGGCGACCGGAGACCTCAGCTACGAGTACACGGCCGTCAGCGATGTCGACCGGCAGATGCAGTACGCGCTGGCGTACTGGAAGGACTACAACGACGACGAGTGGGGCAATTACAACCCGCTCGGAGGCGATTGCGCCAACTTCGTCTCGCAGACTCTCGCCGCTCGCGGGTGGGAGCAGACCGCGACGTGGCGCAACTCAGCGGGGAGCGCGACCTCAGCCTGGTCGTTCGTGCCGGCACTCGACAACTGGCTGCAGACCGTTCCCGATGTGACCCGCTTGAGCAGCGAGCAGCGCGATCAGGTTGCGGTCGGAGACGTTGCGGTCTTCAGCTGGAGCGGAACGGGGTATCGCGACCACGTCATGATCGTCTCTGACGTGATCGCGAACGACGACGGCAGCATCGACATCAAGCTCGTCGGGCACAACGTCGACTACGATTTCCGCGACCTCGACGAGACGCTCACCGAGGAGCATCCCGGCGGCGACGTCTGGTTCTACTCGATCCCGTAGCCAGCCGGCCGTTCCCGCTCAGCCCTCGAGTGCAGCGTCGACGATGCTCTTCGCCTCGGCGAGCACCTGCTCGAGGTGCTCCTGCCCGCGGAACGACTCGGCGTAGATCTTGTACACGTCTTCGGTACCGCTCGGACGCGCCGCGAACCAGGCATTCTCAGTCACGACCTTGACTCCGCCGATCTCCGCGTCATTGCCCGGCGCGTGCGAGAGCTTCGCTGTGATCTCTTCGCCCGCGAGCGAGGTTGCCGTGATCGCATCGCCGTCGAGCTTCTTGAGCGCGGCCTTCTGCTGCGGGCTCGCTGGAGCATCGACGCGCCGGTACGCGGGATCGCCGAAGCGCTGCGTGAGTCCCGCGTACAGCTGCGACGGTGACTTTCCGGTGACAGCGCGAATCTCAGCGGCGAGAAGGCAGAGCAGGATGCCGTCTTTGTCTGTCGTCCAGACGGTTCCGTCCATGCGCAAGAAACTCGCGCCGGCGCTCTCTTCGCCGCCGAACCCGACCGAGCCGTCGACGAGCCCGGGAACGAACCACTTGAATCCGACCGGCACCTCCCACAGTGTGCGATCGAGGGATGCGGCGACGCGGTCGATCATGGAACTTGACACGAGCGTCTTTCCGATCGCAGCATCCGGATTCCAGCCCGGGCGGTGCTGGTAGAGATAGTCGATCGCGACAGCGAGAAAGTGATTCGGGTTCATGAGTCCCGCATCGGGCGTGACGATGCCGTGCCGGTCGGCGTCGGCGTCGTTTCCGGTGAGGATGTCGTAGTCGCTCTGATGGGTCAGAACGGACGCCATGGCCGACGGGCTTGAGGGATCCATGCGGATCTTGCCGTCCCAGTCCAGCGTCATGAATCGCCACGTCGGGTCGACGAGGGGGTTCACGACTGTGAGGTTGAGGTCATAGCGCTCGGCGATCGCCTGCCAGTAGTGCACGCTCGCACCACCGAGAGGGTCGGCTCCGATGCGGATTCCCGAAGCCTTGACAGCATCCATGTCGATGATGCTCGCGAGATCGTCGACGTATCGGCCGCGGAAATCGTAGGTGTCGACAGCGCTCGGCTGGGCACGCTTCACATCGGTGAGACCAGCCTCGATGAGCGCGTTGGCGCGGTCGGCGATCCACGATGTCGCGTCTCTGTCGGCGGGGCCGCCGTGGGGTGGGTTGTATTTGAAGCCGCCGTCGGTCGGCGGATTGTGGCTCGGCGTGATGATGATGCCGTCGGCGCGATCGTGGTGCGCCGGATCGTTGTTGTAGACGAGGATCGCGTGGCTGAGCGCGGGCGTCGGCACGTAGTCGCCGAACTCGTCGACGAGCACGTGCACGTTGTTCGCCACCAGCACTTCGAGCGCCGTCGTATGCGCGGGGGCGCTGAGCGCGTGCGTGTCGGCTCCCAGGAACAGAGGTCCGTCGACGCCGATCGAAGCCCGGTACTCCACGATCGCCTGCGTGGTCGCGGCAATGTGATCGTCGTTGAATGCTGAGTTGAGCGACGATCCTCTGTGACCGCTCGTGCCGAACACCACGCGCTGCGAGGCGACACTGGGGTCGGGCTTGCGCTCGTGATACGCGGCGATCAGAGCTTCGATGTCGACAAGATCCTCGTCGGTGGCGACGGTTCCAGCACGCTCGTTCATCTGCCCATTGTCTCAGTGCCCGCTGGCGGAGGCGACTAGGCTCGAGGCTATGCCTCAGAACGACGCCCAGACCTTGCGCACGTACAGCTATCTTGGTCCGCGGGGAACGTTTACGGAGGCGGCGCTTGCGCAGGTCGCCGAGGCACAGGGGCAGAACTGGCGCAGCGTCAACAACGTCGGCGAGGCGTTCTCTGATGTGGCGAACGGTGTTGCTGACGGCGCTGTCGTCGCCCTTGAGAACTCGATCGACGGCGGGGTCTCTGCCGCGCAAGACGCTCTGGCCACCACGCCGGGACTGCGCATCATGGGGGAGTACCTTGTGCCCGTCGACTTCACGGTTGTCGCTCGCAGAGGCACGACTCTCGACCAGGTCACCCATCTCAACGGGCATCCGGTCGCCTACGCGCAGTGCCGTCGCTGGATCGAGAAGAACCTGCCCGGTCACACGCACATTCCGTCGACGAGCAACGTCGCGGCCGCCGCGAACCTGCTCGAGAGCGACGTCGCCGACGCCGCGATCGCACCGCCGACGATCACCGAACACTACGACCTCGAGGTGCTCGCGGAGCACATCGGCGACAACCTCAATGCCGTCACACGTTTCGTGCTCGTGACGACGTCGCGCAGCATCCCTGACCCCACCGGCGCCGACAAGACGAGCTTCGTGGCCGAGCTGCCTGTCGACCAGCCGGGTGCCCTTCTCGACATGCTCGAGCAGCTCTCGACGCGCGGTGTGAACATGACGATGATTCAGTCGCGCCCCATCGGCGATGAGCTCGGCCGCTACCGTTTCGTGATCGACGTCGACGGCCACGTTCGCGACGAGCGGGTCGCCGATGCGCTCATGGGAATTCACCGATTCAGCCCGCGCGTAACATTTCTCGGCTCGTACCCGCGCGCCGACAAAACGCCGGTGCGCTTCGACGCGCGGTACGACGACGACGTGTACATCGAGGCCCGCGATTGGCTGCGCGGCCTGATCTCGGGGGAGCCCGACGCGGCGTACTGACCCCGCCCACGATTCACCGAAGGAGCTGAACGTGCCCAACCCGACACCCGGTTTCGATCCGCGATTCGACCCGCGGTTTCAGCCCGGATACGACCCCGACGTGCACGGTGAATCCAGCGCGCCTCGGCCGTCCCGGCGTCACGAGGCGTCGACGCAGCCGTCGCCGGAACTTCCCGGTGACATTCCCGTTCTCGACGCTGACGATCTTGCGCCAGGGGGAGCGATCGACCGTGAGGAGCGAGAGGTTCAGGATGCTGCTGCGCCGGCGCCGCGCAGCGAGACAGCGCTGCTGCTGCGCAACCCCTTCGTGTGGCTCATCGTCGTGCTCGGAGCCGCTCTCGTTGTGTGGTCGTGGACCTCATACTCGTCGGCTGTTTCGGCGACGAGCGACATTTTCGGCGGCGCCTTCGGAGACAACGAGCAGACGCAAGACGCGTATACACAAGCTCAGTTCGCCCTCGGCCTTGCGCCGTTTGGATTTGCCGTCGGGCTCCTCGTTCTGATGGGCGTCGTGTTCTTCGCAGCGATCACGTGGCGGCGTGAGCGGCGCGAGCATCGATGACGGGCTCGGCTGCTGCGCGCGCCGCACCTCGCCGCTTCCGGTCGTCGCGCGCGGTCATCGTGACGCTGCTTGGGCTCGTGCTGAGCATCGGCAGTGTCGCGTACGTCGTGCAGGGGCTCGCGCACCGTCATGACTCAGCGCAGTCCGCGATTACCGTGAAGGACGGCGACGTGCCTGAAGACGTCGAGGAGTACGTGATCTTCTCAGCAGGCGGGAGCGAGCTCGACGCCACCGACACCGGGTTCGTCGACAGTATGGCCGCGCGGATCCGCGACATCCTCTTGCGACAAGCGGAGGCCGCCGGTTCATTCTCTGCGGAGCCGGTGACTGTCTGGGTGTCAGACAACAAGCTCCTCGCGGTGTCGAACGAGGTTCCTATATTTCGCGGGTACTGGAACCCTCTCGTGAACGGCCGGTGGACCCCGCACGCGTACATGATCCCGGTGTTCGCGGGCGGCCTGATCACGTTCGCGGGGCTGTTCTGGCTGGCCGCGCGCTGGCATGTGGCAGCATCCATTCGTCGTCGCGAGATTGACGAAACCCCGCTGTAACAGCGAAACTGTGTCTGGCCCCACGAAAGGTCATACCCCCTGTCTCGGTGCTTTGCGCGCCGCAACCCCGCATGCGCGTGCCCGCCAGACGAGCTTCAGCCGGCGCAGTCTGTCGCTTCGACGAAACACACAGAAAGACCGCATGTGACGAATTCCACCGTCAATGACTACCTCAGCTCCGTTTACGAAACCGCCGTTGCGCGCAACGCCAATGAGCCCGAGTTTCACCAGGCTTTGCATGAAGTGCTCGAGTCGATCGCACCCGCACTGATCGAGCACCCGGAGTTCATCGAGGCAGGCATTCTCGAGAGAATGGTCGAGCCGGAGCGCCAGGTGATGTTCCGCGTGCCGTGGACGGACGACGGCAACCGCGTGCACGTCAACCGCGGCTTCCGCGTGCAGTTCAACTCTGCACTGGGGCCGTACAAGGGCGGGCTGCGCTTCCACTCCTCGGTGAACCTCTCGATCATCAAGTTCCTCGGCTTCGAGCAGATCTTCAAGAACGCTCTCACCGGTCAGGGCATCGGTGGCGGCAAGGGCGGCAGCGACTTCGACCCGCACGGCAAGTCCGACGCCGAGGTCATGCGCTTCTGCCAGGCGTTCATGGACGGCCTGTACCACCACATCGGCGAGTACACGGATGTTCCCGCGGGCGACATCGGCGTTGGCGGGCGGGAGATCGGTTACCTCTTCGGGCAGTTCCGCAAGCTCACGAACCGCCACGAGTCTGGTGTGCTCACGGGCAAGGGCCTCGGCTGGGGCGGCGCCCAGGTGCGCACGGAGGCCACAGGCTACGGCGCCGTGTTCTTCGCGGAAGAGATGCTCGCCGTCAAGGGCGAGGGCATCGACGGTCGCACGGCGATCGTGTCGGGCGCGGGAAACGTCGCGACCTACGCGATCGAGAAGGTGCAGCAGCTCGGCGGAACCGCGATCACCGCGTCTGACTCGTCGGGCTACATCGTCGACGAAGACGGCGTCGACGTTGATCTGCTGAAGCAGGTCAAAGAGGTCGAGCGCCTGCGCATCTCGGAGTACGCGGCGCGCAAGCCATCGGCGCGCTTCATTGAGGGCGGCTCCGTGTGGGACGTCAAGGGCGAGATCGCCCTGCCGAGCGCGACGCAGAACGAGTTGAGCCTCAAGGATGCTGAGACGCTGATCAAGAACGGTGTCGTTGCCGTGTCTGAGGGCGCGAACATGCCGACGCAGCCCGATGCGGTACACGCCTTTCAGGAGGCCGGCGTGCTGTTCGGCCCGGGCAAGGCCGCGAATGCGGGAGGTGTCGCGACGAGCGCGCTCGAGATGACGCAGAATGCTTCGCGTGAGCGCTGGTCGTTCGACGACAGCGAGCGTCGCCTGCACGACATCATGCGCAACGTGCACCGCTCGGCCTACGAAGCGGCCGAGCGCTACGGCCACCCCGGCGACTACGTCGTCGGTGCCAACACGTCTGCCTTCGTGCAGGTCGCGAGCGCGATGCTCGCGCAGGGCGTCATCTAGCGGCGGCTGCTTCCTACCCGCTCTCGTCGCAAAGGGCGAGGTTTCGTGGCGAAACCTCGCCCTTTTGCGACGACTGCTCGGGAGGGCGTGAGGACTGGCCTGCGGCGCTGGTTTCGATGCGTGAGGTTCTTCGCGGGAACGTCGCGTTTTGTGACGACTGCATGTGACGTGTCGTTATCCCACCCAGCCCCGTGCACGCAAGCGGCGTTCCACTTGCGCCAGCAGTACGTCGAGGCGCGGCAGATCGGCGCCGGTGAACTGCAGCTCTTCCCAGTCTTCCTTAACGATGTCATTGGCTCGTTGGATGTCGGTATGCCACTGATGCTTGTCGGTGCGGTGATGATCACCGTGATACTCCAGCCCCAGGCGGTACTTCGGATACGCGAGGTCGAGTACTCGATGCCCGGCGCGGTGCGTGAGCTCGAGGGTGTAGTTCGGAATGGGATCGGGAAGATCGCTGAGCACGATATGCACGCGCAGAAGCGATTCGGGGCGGGATGCCGAGTGCGCGCTCGTCAGCTCAAGAGCGCGACGAAGCTTCGGGAAGTACGGCCGATTCCGGTGCTCGCGCATGGCGTCGCGAAGGTCGGACAGCGTCGTCGTCGCGTCTTCGATCCACAGTGCGCCGTCTGCGACGGCGACGAGTTCGGGCAGGCTCAGCAGGGCACCGAGGTCGCACCACGTGCGCTCAACGGTGGTCGTGGGGATGCCGTCCACAAGCGTAACGTCGGTGTCGCGCAGCCTCGCGCTGTGACCATGTACGCCGCGATGCCGGGGTGCGCGATGCGACGGCGGCACGGTCGCGTGAACGCCGTCGCGACGCGCAAGTGGGAGCCGCATCGATCGAAGGTCGGCCGCGGTGAGGTGGCTGATCGCGGAACCGTCGGGCAGCCGAGTCATCAGGGCGGTGCAGCAGACCTGGAGCGACGGCTCGGCCGGCCCCAGCACTCGCGTGCCGTGAAATGGTGCGCGGAACGCCGTGTTGCGCAGCTGAGAACGTGTGGCACCGCGTTCGCGCGCCGTCGCGACAGAGACGGGCTCGCGGATGCTGTCGGGCAGTGGCTTGATGAAGCGCATGCCACGAGTGTGCCGACGTTTCGTACGGGCCATGAGCTGTTCCCGAAGCATTGTGGAGAGGCGCGGTCGTCGCCGCTGCTGTGGACAACGTGTCGCGTGGCGGAGCACGGTGGCGTGGCTGTTCGCGCGGCCGCCGTAGACGCTGGCGTTGGTCACAATGTGCACGGTTCTGCGCCGGAACCTCGCCCTTTGTGACAGTTGCCCGGTGGAGCAGCGGCGACTCACGGGGCAGTGGTCGCAATGCGCGATGTTTTGCGGCGAAACGTCGCCGTTTGTGACGACGGAGCGGTGGGGCGTTGCGGCGCGCGGTCAGCGCGCCTGCGGCACCTTCACGGTCAGCGCGAGCGGGTCGACCGTGAAGCGCGTGGCCGTCGTCGTGCCCACCTCGTCACCGTCAAGCTCGAGCTCCTGCGGGTCGTCGGGCTTCACCGTCACCATGGGGGAGCGCAGGTAGGTGATGGTGCTGTCGCGCCCCTCCGACGCCTTCAAGATGCGTCGACCGATGCTTGACCGGCGAAGTACGCCGTTCTCCCACCGAACCTTGCGCCACACCTGCACCCAGCCGAGAACGCCCTTGGGCTGCAGCACGGCGAGGTCGAGCTTTCCGTCGTCGACCTTGGCGTCGGGCAGCAGCTCGATGCCGGCGGGAAGCGTTCCGCAGTTGGCCACGAGGATGGTGCTCACGTGGGCACCGTGCGGAGCCGACTCGGCGAGCTGGTAGCGAATGCGAAACGGCTTCAGCCCCGCGAGCGAGCGCACGACAGCATCCGCATATGCCAACCACCCCACGGTCTTCTTCAGATCGTCATTGGTGTTCGCGATCATCTGCGCGTCGATGCCCATGCCCGCCATCACGAGAAACACGTACTCCTGCGTCGCGCGGTCGTCGGACTTCACCTCGGCGACACCCACGTCGATCGTGCGGTCGTCGCCCGTGTACGCGATGGTCATGGCCTGCTTGACGTTGCTCAGCGGAATGTCGAGGTTGCGCGCGAGCAGGTTGCCCGTGCCCGCGGCCACGATCGCGAGGGGAACGCCGCTCGAACGCAAGCCCTCCGCGACGCAGCGCACTGTTCCGTCGCCGCCCGCGGCGATCACGACCGATGCGCCGTCTCGCACCGCATCCTTCGCCATGGCGACGCCGGGGTCGTCGACGGTCGTCTCGATGAAGCGCGGCTCGTCCCACCCGTGCTCCACGGCGCCCTCGGTGAAGATCTTCTTCAGCTTGTCGCCGTCGGTCTTCACCGGGTTGTACACGACTGCCGCGAACCGCTTGCCTCCGACGCTCATACGAGAAACCTACCCGCTTCCGCTTAGACTTGGCCTGTGATTGATCCGGTACTTCTGCGTGAAAACCCTGACCTCGTTCGACGCTCGCAGGAGGCGCGCGGGTCCCGAGTCGACATCGTCGACGAGGCGATCGAGGCGGATGCTGCGCGTCGACGCGCCATCGGCGTCTACGAAGAGCTGCGCGCCGAGCAGAACGCGTTCAGCAAGAAGGTCGCGCAGGCTCCGAAAGACGAGAAGAAGGCGCTGATCGCGGAGGTGCAGCAGCTGGCTGCCCGCGTGAAAGAGGCGCAGCGCGCAGCGAGTGACGCCGAAGAGTCATTCACCGCCACCGCTCGCGCGATCGAGAACATCGTCATTGACGGCGTGCCCTCGGGCGGAGAAGACGACTTCACGCTGCTGCGCACCGAGGGGGAGCTTCCGACGTTCGACTTCGCACCGCGCGACCATCTCGAGCTCGGCGAGAAGCTCGACGCCATCGACATGGCGCGCGGCACCAAGGTGTCGGGCGCCCGCTTCTACTACCTCAAGGGCATTGGCGCGCGGCTTGAACTCGCACTCATGAACCTCGGGCTCGACCGTGCGCTTGAGGCGGGCTTCACGCCCCTCATTACGCCGACGCTCGTGAAGCCGGAGATCATGGCGGGAACGGGGTTCCTGGGCGAGCACGCCGCCGAGGTGTACAAGCTCGAAGCAGACGACCTCTACCTCACGGGCACGAGCGAGGTCGCGCTCGCCGGCTACCACGCAGACGAGATCGTCGATCTCTCGAACGGGCCGCTGCGCTACGCCGGGTGGTCCACGTGCTATCGGCGCGAGGCCGGATCGCACGGCAAAGACACGCGCGGCATCATTCGTGTGCACCAATTCAACAAGCTCGAGATGTTCGTCTACACCGACCCCGCAGAGGCCGAGGCCGAGCATGAGCGGCTGCTGGCGTGGCAAGAAGGGATGCTGCAGAGCCTCGGCCTGAGCTACCGGGTCATCGATACCGCGGCCGGCGATCTCGGGTCGAGCGCCGCCCGCAAGTACGACGTCGAGGCGTGGGTGCCGACGCAAGAGGCATATCGCGAGCTGACATCGACGTCGAACTGCACGACGTTCCAGGCACGCCGGCTCGACACGCGCCACCGCACCGAGTCCGGAAAGACAGCTCCCGTGGCGACGCTCAACGGAACCCTCGCGACGACGCGGTGGCTCGTCGCGCTGCTCGAGACGCATCAGCGTGCAGACGGCTCCGTCGTGATCCCCGAGGTGCTGCGTCCCTACCTGGGCGGACTCGAGGTCGCGGAGCCCGTGGCGTGACGCCCGTCTCCAAACTCGTCGCGCTCGACGTCGACGGAACGGTGCTGCACGAGAACGGCGAGGTGTCGCCCGCCGTGCTCGACGCCGTGGCGACAGCATCCGCCTCGGGTCACATGCTCATGCTCGCTACCGGTCGCAGCTGGGAGGCGACCGAACCGGTGATGCAGCAGCTGGGAATCGCGAGTGACTACGTTGTCTGCGCCAATGGTGCGGTGATCATGAAGCGTGAGGGCGACGACTATGTGCGCCATCACGTCGAGACGTTCGATCCCACCGAGGTTCTGCGGCTCATTCACAACCACCTCGACGACGGTCGCTACCTCGTCGAGTACCCCGATGGCTTTCGCCGATTCACCGAGGGTATGACCGAGTGGAATCTCGACGGCGCAGAGATGGTCGAGTTCGACGAGCTGCTCGAGAAGCCGGTGACACGTGTCGTCGTGGTCTCGCCAGGACACGACGAGCAGGAGTTTCTCAAGGCCGTCGAAGACATGGGGCTGCACAAGGTCACATATGCGATTGGGTGGACGGCCTGGCTCGACATCGCGCCATTCGGCGTCAACAAGTCGACGGGTCTTGAGCACGTGCGCTCGTGGCTCGGGGTCGATCGAACGAACCTGGTCGCTGTCGGAGACGGTCGCAACGACATCGAGATGCTGCGCTGGGCAGGGAAGCATGGGCGCAGCGTGGCGATGGGCCAAGCGCCAGACGAGGTGAAGGATGCTGCGACAGAAGCCGTCGCTGACGTTGCCAGCGACGGCGTGGTCACCGTGCTCGCGTCGCTGTAGCGGCATCCGAATCGTGCCTGTCTCGCCCGTCAGGTAGAATCGTTCGCGCCGTCTTTCAGGCGGTGAGGAGGGCTGTCCGAGCGGCCGATGGAGCTGGTCTTGAAAACCAGTGGGCAGAAATGTCTCGTGGGTTCGAATCCCACGCCCTCCGCAAATTTTTCGCGGCGTTGGTGCGCGTTCTGCGGCGATTTCGGCATCTGTCGAGCGCGCTTCTACCGGATTTTCAGCCATCTGCGCGTAAAATCGATGCCTTAGAGAGCCGAATTCTCCCCGGATCGCGGGTTGACGAGCGGATTCTCGAGTATCTGACCCCCTGCGAGAGGACACTTCAGTGGCGCGACGAGCCGCACCCGTTGCGCGCCACGGCAAGTTGCCGAGGCGCAATCCGTGGACAACCGTCGGCAAGTTCGTGGCTTCGAGTCTCGCCGTCGCGCTCGTGAGCGCTACCGCCGTCGTCGCCTGGGCGGTCACCGATGTGGTTCAGACGGTTCCCGAAGGAGTCACGCTCGCGGGTGAGACCCCGGGGCAGCCGATTCCCGACATCAACTCGATTGAGGGCGGCGCAAACGTTCTCGTCATCGGCAGCGACAGCCGCGAGGGTCAGGGCGACGGCTACGGTCAGCACGAGACCGCCAAGCTCAACGACGTCACCATGCTGCTGCACATTGCCGAAGACCACAGCAACGCCACCGTGGTGAGCTTTCCCCGCGACATGTACGTTCCGATCCCGTCGTGCCCCAAGGTCGACGACGAGGGCAATCCGACTGGCGAGTACCACTACGCCATGAGTCGTCAGAAGATCAACACGTCGCTGTCATATGGCGGCATGGCGTGCACCGTTCTGACGGTCGAAGAGCTCACCGGCATCGACATTCAGTACGCCACGATGGTGCAGTTCAACGGCGTGATCGCACTGTCGAACGCGATCGGTGGCGTCGAAGTGTGCCTCGCGCAATCGATCAAGGACCCCAAGACCGATCTCGATCTGCCCGCGGGCAACGTGTCGCTCAAGGGCAAGGACGCGCTGCAGTTCTTGCGCACCCGCCACGGTGTGAGCGACGGATCCGACCTGGGCCGCATCAGCAACCAGCAGCTGTTTCTCTCGGCCCTCGTGCGCGATCTCAAATCGGCCGAGACGCTCACCGACCCGGTCAAGCTCTACAGCATTGCGAAAGTGGCGGCGACGAACATGACGTTCTCGCAGAGCCTCAACAACATCAACACGATGGTGGGCCTCGCGCGCTCGCTCGCAGACATTCCCACAGACAAGATCACGTTCGTGCAGTACCCGAACTACTACGAGGGCGACGGCGTTGCTCCGCTGACGTCAGATGCTGAGACGCTCATGGATGCGATCAAGGCCGACAAGAACCTCTCGGTCACGGGTGGCACGGGCGGTTCGATTCCGAAGGACGGCGAGACTGACGGTGGCACGACTGAGCCGCCCGCTTCAACAGCGCCGCCTGAGACCGAGCGCCCCGATTCGACGGAGCCCCCGCAAGACGACACCGTCGAATTGCCCGACTCGATTCACGGGCAGAACGCCTCGCAGGTCACCTGCGCAGACGGAAACGGCAGGTAGAGCGGATGCTGTCGGCGGCAGCATCCTCGTGATTCGCCGCTGACGCTCTCACCCGTTATGATTGAACCCGCGTTCTTTGACGAACGCATGGAGACGTCGCATAGTCCGGTCGAGTGCACCACCCTGCTAAGGTGGAGTCCCCGTAAGGGGACCGAGGGTTCAAATCCCTCCGTCTCCGCACTTTTTTCCCTGGTTAGGAACCGCTTTGCTCGGTTCCTCCGGCCTCCCTCCTTCCTGCGGATCGTGTCTCGATGTGCATTCAGGGGAGTGTGAGGGGAGCGGCGAGTTCAGGCGGCGCAGCGCTTCCAAGTCCTGCGCTTCTCCGAGAACGTGGGCGTACACCTTCAGAACAGTGCGCGGATCGTCCCCCAGCCAGGTCGCAACCTGGTTGATCGGAATGCCCTGACGGAGCCATGTGCTCGCCGCATAGTGCCGCAGGTCGTGGATCGTGTGGCCGGGAGCAGTTGTCGTCCAGGCAACTGCCCGTCGGAAGTATGTGCCTCGCAGCTGGCGGCCGGTTGCGCTGGTCGCTAGATAGTCCGTCAATCCCTTGCCTGCCGCCCATTCCCGAGCGATGTCATGCGCGCGAGCAACGAGAGGCACCGAGCGACGTCCACGAACCGACTTTGGAGCCTTCTCCGAGTAGCCGTCACTCTGCGCGCGGAGCACACGCGCGGCGGGGAAGGGGAGGTCTTGCAGATCGCCAACGCGCAGCGCCCGCAACTCGGACCAGCGGAGTCCTGTGAGACTTAGCCATTCGGTGATGAGCGCACCGTGCGGCGACCGCTCGCGCTGAGAGCTGATTATCGCCGTGAGCGTCGAGTCCGTTAGCGGCGCACCATCGTGAGTCTGTACCGCTCCGGGCGGCATCCGTACTCCTCGCACTGGATTTGTCGTAGTCCATCGCTCGCGCACCGCCCACGTCCACAGCGCGGAGAGCGTCGTACGAATGCGGGAGACGGTCGAATGCGCGCGCGTTCCAAGAAGAGCTGTAAGCAGAGCGAGAATATCGGCCTCGGTCACGGAGCCGACGGGCCGAGCGGCGAACTTTGGCGGCAGCGCCGCTAGATTGTCTCGGTCGGTGCGGAACGTGTGCGGAGCGACCTGCCCTGAGCGGGCTGCGAGGAAGGCGGTGGCGACAGCCGATACCGGAGTGCGCGACTGGCGGGGCGAGACGAAGCTGCCGCCACCCAACGCCTCTTTTTGTTGCCGCTCCCAGGCCTCGGCTGCCCGCTTCGTGGTGAACGTGCGATCTGCGACCACGCGGCCCCCGACGTGAAGACGCACCCGCCAGCGCACGCCTGATGAGTTCTCACGGCGTTCGATACTCAAGCGAACAGCCCCGCGAGGCGGCGGACTTCGGCGACGGGATAGACGCGCCGTGTACCGACGACCAACGGTGTGAACGGCAGAGTGCCCTCGCGCACCCGCCGTGACACCGTCGATGGGTGCACCCGTAGCAGGGTGGCAAGCTCAGATTCCGTGTACCAGAGCTTTTCTGGTGACTCACTCATAGTCTGCTCCTTCGTCGCGCAGGCAGCGACGCTCGTCGTACAGTGTTGACAGGCGGGCTTCATCGGTGGCGGACCAATTGCCGGTCATCGCCTTGCCTGTGGCCACGCGCTCCGTGCGCGCGATGAGTTCCGCGAGACCCGGGCGCTCCATCACAACTGCCCCTCGCCTTTTCGCCCAGGGTAGCGACGTGCGAGTTCTCGGATCGTCTCATCGGACACCCAGAATGCGCGGAACTGAACGATTTTGCCGGTGTCTCCATCGATGGAGTATCCCGTGCCGGCTTGTGTCTGAGGAATACGTTCACAGTGTGCGCCCGCCTCATAAGCTGCTGACCCGAGAGCTAGAACTGAATCATCCTTCGTTCTAAACCTGAGGGCTATAGTCTGCGTGAATAGATCGCGAACAGGGAACGCTTCTTTCCGAGGATCCTGCATCGCCGCCAGCACAGCGATACCCGCCGCGCGAGCGGTGCTAAGTATGCGCTTCAGATTCGCGTTCACTACCTCGGCTGTCTTTCGATCCGGCGCGACGTACGTAAGCGACGCGGCCTCATCGATCAGCAAGATCTCCAGCGGTTCTGCAACGGTTGGCTCATGCTTGCGCAGACCACGCTCCCGCATGCGCGCGAGGCGTTCATCGAGTCGTTCTGCAAGGTTTGAAATTATCTCTGCCGCATCATCGTATGTGTATGCCGCGTTGTGGAAGAGATCTCGCCCGGATGCCAACTCGACGCCGCCTTTGAGGTCGATGCCGTGCAGACGCACTATCCCTGCGTGGATGCTCGGTGCGAGCTGCCCTACAACCGACCAAATGACGGAGCTCTTCCCGGAATTGGACGCACCGAGCAGCAAGGTATGTCTCCCGAAGACTGGGAGCGCAAACACCCCGTTCGCTGAGACTCCGATACAAATCGGGTCGGCGGGGTCTGCCAAATTGACCATCCGGAATGGGACCAACTCTTTATCGGAGAGCCCGTCTCGGGTGAGAACCGTGACGCTCACCGTACGCGCATCCGTCTTTTCGACGCGCACAGAGGCCTTGCCCAACTGAGCGGCAATACGCTCTGCTTCCCACTGATGCGGCGTCGTGCCAGGAGGAACAACGTAAGTTCCGGTGGGTCCGTGAACGCCCATGAAAACGCGCGCGCATCTCGGGAAAGTCGGAACCTTCTTGTCGCGTTGACTTGTACTGCCGTCCTGGTTGTGTGTGGTCACGGTAACTCGGCGGGTCCCACTGACGCCCGCTCCCTCAGCCCAAATCAGCGGACGCCGCAGTCGCTCGGCGTAGCTCAATTCGTTGCGACGAGGGTTGTCCGCACGGCTCAGGTGGCGGCGGGTGTAACGCGCCACACCGGTTCGACGTAGCAGCGCGTCCCACAACGCAGGCACGGCAACGCACATGAGTATCACGGACGGGAGGAACGCAACGCTGACCCCCAGCACAACGAATGGTGGCCACCAGTTCGCGGTTGCGTCCGCAGCTGCACGGGGGACGGCAAATCCGAGGACGAGTGCAAGCGCCGAGCAAAGGCCGACGCGCCGGGCAAGATATCCGGTCATTTTGGTTCCCTACTTGTTGGATAGCGGCAAGCGAACGTGGGCGGGGGCAAGTAACGTCACTCGCCGCGGCGCCGCGCTGACGTGGTGGTGGGATTGACGCCGTCGAGTTGGACAGAAACAGCCAAGTCAAACCCGTCTGTATTGCGGACGGTGAGCAACCCCGCGCCTTCGCCGACCAAAACCGTGCCGAAGCCAGTCGTGGGCAGCACCTCTGCGGGGGAAGACACGCGGACGGTCCCGAGATCAGCGCCGTTGAGTTGGGCGAGCGCATCGAAGGCATACAACGGTTGTCCCTGTGCGTTGGTTCGCGGGGTGTCTGTGCGCCTTCCTTTCTCGTAGACGAACGCGCCGCGCGGCTCGCCTGCGGGTACGAGGGCGATCGCCTCACCGGAAATTGGGACTGTGACGTTTCGGGTCATGCGTTTTCTCCAAACTCTCGATTTGGCGGGAAGCCCCGCCATGGAATCCTGAGAATGATTAGCAAATCAATCTCAGACAGAACGATAGCATGTTTGGAGTTACGAGCAAATCAATCTCAGGTGAGGCAGGCTGGTTCGATGATCACAAGGAAGGATGCTGCCGCGCTGTTGTCGGTCAGCACCACATCAGTTGACAAGCTCGTGGCGTGCGGATTGCTTTCGCCGACGAGGGTCGCGCACCTGGTGATGTTTGCTGAGGAGTCGGCTGATGGTGTGCATGGCATCGATCGACTGCTGGCGCGTGGTGCGGCTGATCCGACCATGCCCGCCGTCGTAGTTCGACTCTCGGCACCGCCTGAGGAGAACGGTGACACGCACACGGGCTGGCACGAGAGCTGGCGTGAGCCGCGCAAGCGTGAGGCCGCTGAGAAATGGTGGCCGCTTCGACTAGACGATGGAGTCGAGCGGAAACTCTTGTTAGCGGAGGTGTCGGATTGGATTGTGGGAGCTTGGTGGATCCGCGACAAGAGTTACGACGTCGACGCTCGTGGCTGGCGGTTCGACCTCGACTACGACGGCGAGTTATGGCGAGAGCACTATTTAACGCGGCTCCCATTGGGGCGCGGACGGGAAGCATTGACTCTTCCGCGCTAATGCCGAGGAAGTCGCGGCATTAGCGATCGCGCCTACGCTCGAATTTCAGGGCACCTACCCGCCAATGGCTTCCAGCTCTGGGACAAACGCTGCGTCGTGCTGTCTCGTATCTGAGCGAGCGAACAATCGCGCGATTATGCGATCAATTGCTCTTGAGACCGTGCCGGTGCGCCGAGCGCATCTAGAACGCTTTGTGCGATAGCTTGCCCGAGCAGAGGTGGCACAGCATTGCCGATTTGCTTGACGATCTGGGCCCGATTTCCTTTGAAAACAAAATCGTCATCGTAGGACTGAAGACGTGCCCCCTCACGGGGTGTTAGCGCGCGGTCGAAGTCAGGGTGTATGCACTTGTTCGACGCGGGGTGAACGAAATTGACTGTGATCGTTACGGCAGGTTCATCGCCACGCAGGCGTGAGTAGCAGGACGAGAAGCCGCTAGTAATGAGATGCTTTGGAATGCACGAGATATTGTCCCCGGAATGCCGAATAATCTCCATCATCTTCGCTGAATGCCGAGTGGATGAGTGGAGCGTCAGCTCATCTAGAGTGTTCCTTCGGCGGGCAATCTGAAACTCGGTCCGTGGGGGTTTGGAGTAGCGATCTGCGCTCTCGCCGCTTTGCACGACGGGGAGGTCGTCAATCGCCTCCCGAACGGTGACGGCTGACGGAAGCGTGTGGAGGTCCTCAGAGCCGAAAAGTGTTGGTCCCGTTGCCGCGTAAGCGTGCATGCGTGACCGGTCCTTGTGCCCGATAGTCTTCTGAGCACCCGCGTTAGTGAACGCCGGGAAATCGAATTTCCCACCACGCTCAACGCCGAGGACAATCAACCGCTCGCGCTTCTGTGGTACGCCAAAGTTGGATGCGTTGAGTATTCGCCAGTCGCAGTCGTAACCCAGGGATGAAAACGTTTCGAGAATGCGGTTGATGGTTTCGCCGCCCTCGTAGGTTGCCAGCCCGACAACGTTCTCTAACACGAGCGCCTTCGGGCGAAAGTAATTGACGTACGACGCAAACTCCTCGAAAAGCGAATTGCGCGGATCATCGTCAGCGGACGAGCGGAAGGGACGAATTGATGAGAAGCCCTGACACGGCGGTCCACCGATGATGACATCGACTTCGCCCCGCTTCAGCCCTGTAGCCTCCGACACCTCGGAGCGGCGCACCTTCCTGATATCCCCAGCCACTGCAAAGGAACCCGAGTGATTTGCCCTGAAGGTTTCTACCGCCACCGGGAGCACGTCGATGCCGTGGACGATCTCAAAGCCACCCGTGTTTTCGAAGCCTTTGGAGAACCCGCCTGTCCCGCAGAACAGATCCATTACCTTGTACATCTACCCTCCGGTGGAGACTATAGTCGCGTGGAATTCGAGGCTACTCTCAGCCATCCTCGTAATTGTGCCAGACACGCCATTCGCCGATGACCCGACCGCCGCTCTAGTAGCGGTCATTGCGCGGCTACGACGTGAAGCAGGACTGACTCTAGAGGACCTAGCCGACAGAGCGGGATTGCACCGAACCTCCCTTGGCCTGGTCGAGCGAGGCGAGCGAGGTCTCACCATCCATAGTTCGTCGAGAATCGCCGAGGCACTCGATCTCAGCCTCGGTGCGTTGATCGCACTCGCAGAGGCGGATGAGGAGGGTGTCTCCAGGCAGGAGACGGCACTGTCGCCAAGACGTCTCCCTACCTCGGTGAGCATGAACAGCGAGCGGCTACTCGAACTCACGGGTCTCGAAGCGGGCGCGATTCGCTCTGCGGTCGAGTATGCATACGACACGCTGGATCTCATTGATGCGGAACTCATCGCGAGGGGCTCGGAGCCCATCAGCGGATTGGTCGAGCTGGCCAACTTGTCGTCAATGATCGGGAACCTCGTCGGAGCGGGCGTTGCGGAGGCGTCGGGGGGCCTCTACGTTCGCAACCGCCCGCACGCGTTTCCGGACCTCGTTCCGCAACGCGAAGATTTGCCCGATCTCGAAGTGAAGACTGCGCTGGAGACAAACTCGCCCAAGGGACACCTTCCGAAGGAGGGCGTCTACTTGACGTTTCGCTACGCACTCGGCGGTCCGAATAGTGAATACACACGCGGCAAGGACAGCCGCGGTCGCACAGCCTGGGTGTGGGAAGTCCGCGTCGGCTATCTTGGTCTTGCTGACTTTTCGATCAGCAACACTGACGGCGACTCTGGCAAGACCGCCGTCATCAAGACGGAGGCGTTCAAGACAATGCCAGTCGTGCTCTTCGATCCGCGATTCTTTCCATACGCGCGAGCCTGGGGTGGGCTGAGTGCTAGTAGTGTCGCGCTCGAGTAGCTTCGCGCCCCAGCTGGCGCACGAAAATCCAACCGGTTCGGGCGAGCATCGGATAGTGCCTCCCAACACGCTGCTTAGGCCCGTGGAAAAACGCCCTACATGAACAAGAGGCGGCCGCTGCGCGGCCGCGCGGGCTGCTCGGGCGGCGCGGCATGCGGCCTTCGGCCGGTCCACGCCGTCCGGGCAGCCCGCGCATGGGGCCAGCGCGCCAGTTCAGCGATCGCTTTCCGGCTCAGGCCGCTGGTACTGCTGGACGGGCCGCGTGCCCGCTCACTCAAGCGATACCGAGGTACAGCTTTGCCAGTTCGATCAGCGATCCGGCGATCACATCGGACGACACGGAGAGCCCAACTGCTGCGGCGCCTGTTCTCACCTTTTCCAAGAAGCCCGTTACTTGTGGTGTTGTGATGCCCTGCTCAGACTCGACAGCGTCAACGAATTCCCTTGCTTCCGTACTGCTAAGGCCGAGCTGCTCAGCCTGCCGCTCAAGCTCCTGCCGATTGCCTTTCAACACCGTTTTCTGGGCGATGTCATGACCAGTTGCGATGTTCGTCCCGTGACCATAAATATTGTTGGTCGTGTTGAACACGACTGGAGCTACCGCACTATTCGTGAGCAGTGATGGACCACCCACGCTTCCGGCATCCGGGAAGTCCTGTTGCAACCCCAATGCGAACTCCATCGCCTTGCTGCGCACCGTATCCACAACACCAAGTAGTGACTGTCGTGTAATCACGTTCCACGCGTCGAACAGGCCATAAAATTGGATGGCGAAAGCTCCGGTGTTCTCATACTGCTGCACACGCCACGCAGGCCAGTGCGCCTCCGCATCTTTGTCCGCATCCGCGAAAGACTGCAAGGTTGAGAGCGGCTGACGCATCTTCACATGAAAGTCATCGGTGAAGTCGGAATGGGCGGGAAGCTGGTGCTGCATCCGTGACTGCATAGGCCCAGTGAACAGTCCAACAACGCTGGTCGGCATTACCCGGTACGACGGAATCTCCGCGTCGTCCTCGTATCCCTGTAACTCTTGTTGGACCCAGCGCACCACGTCACTCGCGCCAACTCGGGTCGCGGCTACCTGAACCTTCCGCAGTAGATCAGCCGTCCTGATAGCACCGTTCGTACTGCCGTCGATAATCTCGTCAAGAAGGCTTGCCATAGTCCGACCCTACTTGTGGGCGCTGACGTTCTATGGTGCTCGGGCGTGATTTCGATTCTGCCAGACCTCCCAAGCGTGCCGTGCGGACTGTTCCGCCAACCAAAACGCCAACTTCACATCAGCGTCGCTCAGACCACCCCGGCGTCCCTCGGGCTGGTTCGCCTCCATCCAGGCTTTGCGTTCCTCCCGCAGCCGGGTGCGCGTCAAGTGCGATAACGACCATCCTTCCCGCCGTGCCGTCGTGCGCGAGACCGTCACGACGTGGCCCCCGTAGCCCAAATTCTCATGCGCCCGGCGCGGGCAGTCACCAGGTCTACCCATAGGGCAATCCGGGCAGAGCACATGCAGTCGAGCCGCCCGCCGAAGCCGCTTCACGAACTCAATGCGCTCCAGCGTCGCTTCGCCGTCACGTACGCCCGGTGTCACATCCTTGAGCGAGTAACCGAGCGCCTTGCCAACGTAGGAGATAATGCGAGCGGCAGCGCGCGACATGTCCGGCATCACGTCCTCTGATCCGACGAGCCGCGGTCGGATCTCCCGATCCTGCATGCCGTACTGGCCCCACTCGACAACCTCGTCCGTCACCGGATGCGTGGCAGTTGCCGCCCGAGCAGCCCGCCCCATCGACTCAGCATCGACCGAAGTTGAGGCGGGCACACGCACCACCGCGTGCACATGTAGCGCCATCCTCGCCTGTACCTCACGCACAGCGAAGTACTCCGCATCAGGGCACCGCCTACGCATCGCCTCAACCGAAGAACGCCAAAGCCGGGACAGCGCGCCATGCCAACGGATCTGACCCTCATAGTCGTAAGCATCGAGGTCAATCGGCATTCCGCGTAGCTTTTCGTCCTCATGGCCGTGCGTCTGCCCGCACTTGCAGCGCCTTCCCGCGTCACGTTCCCACTTTGGGGCCAGATGTATCGACCCGAACGACGGAGCCGACAGCGTGATGAAGAAGTACCGATAGCCGACGAGCGGATGCCCGTCCGCGTCGTAAATCCCCGACCGGGCGATGCGCTGCCAATCGCCCCGATAGAGACTCGCGCAAGACGGGCATACAGCTGTCCGGCGAGACTGACAGCGAACGAATCGGCCTGGTTCGGCCTCAAATGGGCGGGTGCAGATCCGCGCCCGGACAGCATCGCGGACGTCATCAAACAACGGAGCCGTTTGGTCCATGTGTTCCGGTCGGCCCAGGGGAGTGCCAGGGGAGTAGCATCAGCGAGCACGCCGAGAACGGGCGTGCATCCGGTGCACGCACGCGCACGATTACGCGTCCATTGCGACTCCAAAGGCCCTGCTAAGGTGGAGTCCCCGTAAGGGGACCGAGGGTTCAAATCCCTCCGTCTCCGCCCTTTGATCGTTCCGAGAACGCAGCCTCGATCACTGATCCTGGTGATCGGTGGCTGCGGAAATCTGTCGGAACAAGGTCCAGCGCAATTCACGAGCGCTCTGCCATCGCCTCGCGTTGACACCTTCGATTGCGACGCTGCGCTCGTCTGTTCCGCTTCGAGGCGATGAATGGTTTGGTTTCGCCGCGACGTTTGACGGCGAGCAGTCGCCCTCGAGCCGTCCGTAGTGATTTGTAACTATGTTTATAGTACGGTGGAGGCATGAGAGGCGAAGCGATCATTATCGGGGCAGGAATCGCCGGACTGGCTGTTGGACGGGCGCTGCTTCAAGACGGCTGGGATGTAACGCTTTACGAGCGCGCCGATGGCTTGCCTCCTACGGGGACGGCGTTGGGTATGTGGCCAGAGGCGATGGCGGCTCTGGGTCGGCTCGGCGTCGCAGACGCAGTGCGAGAGAAGGGGGTACTCCAGCGCGGTGCCTCGTTCCTCCGGCCGGACGGGTCGACGTTCGCCCGCGTCGCCTCGCGTGAGCCCGCCTATCTGGTATCGCGCCCGGTGCTGCATGAGCTCCTCTACGAGGGCGTTCTCGAGAGGAAGGTGCGGTGGTCATCCGCCATTTCAGATCTCACTGCTCTTCCCGATGCCGACCTGATTGTGGGCGCTGACGGGATCAACAGCCGTGTGCGGCACACTGTTACCGGCCACAGAGCATTGCCACGGCCGCTCGGGACGGTGGCGTGCCGCGGAGTCGTGGCGGGGTCTGTGGATGAGGTGACGGAAACGTGGGGCGATGGCCGCCTGTTCGGCATCACCCCCCAAGACGGTCGCACGACCAATTGGTTCGCGTGCGTGCGAGAGGATGTTCTCGGCGAGTATGACGCCGGTCTCTCGAATGGCGAGCTGCTTGCTGAACTGTTCGGCGACTGGCATCGAGATGTTGCACGAGTCGTGAGCACGGTGAACCACGCACAGATTGACAGACGCGTGCTGCATGATTCGGCCCCGTTGCGGTCGATGGCCCGAGGACACACGGTGGTCATCGGAGACGCGGCTCACGCGATGGCGCCGAACGCGGGGCGCGGCGCTTGTGAGGCGCTCATTGATGCGGCGCAGCTGGCGGATGCGCTGGGTGCGGCGAGAACGATCGAGAACGGATTGCGCGCGTTCGATCAGAGTCGGCGCCGTGCCGGGCAGAGAACGGTGCGGCTCTCACGTTTTCTCAACCGGATGTCGACCGCGCGCCGCTTCAGCGGAGTTCGTCAGAGGACGATGAGCGCGCTCGCGCGCTTCGCCTGACATGAAGCAGTCGATCGATAGGGAGAGGCGAGTATGACGAGCCGCAGTGAGAGCAATCGCGACAGAGCGTTGCACGCCGCCCTTGCCATCGCGGGCGGCCAGGGGATTCGCGCACTGACGCACGGGCGCGTCGATTCCACGGCGGGACTGCCCTCGGGGACGACCTCCAACCACTTCCGCACTCGTGCCGCGCTCCTTCACGCGACCGTGGATCACCTCGTCGGAGCCGAGCAACGCCACTTTGCCGCGGAGAGCGCTCCGCAGACCGTGGACGACCTAGTCGCGGCGCTCGCCCAGTTCATCCGAGATGCCGCGGGGGCGCAGCGAGATCTCACCGCTGCGCGGTATGCGTTCTTCGCCGAAGGGTTTCACGATCCGCACATCAGGGAGGTGCTTGCCCAAGCACGTCATCGGGTCGACGTCTGGGCCGCGCAGTCCCTCGAGGTGCTGGGTGTTTCCCGGCCTTTCGCGGCGGCGCGTCGGATGCTCACGTACGTTGATGGTGCGATCTTGCATGCACTCGCCTTCGACGCTGTCTTCCGCGACGAGGACATCGCGGTCGCCGTCCACTCATTGATAGATGATGTGGACGGAGGTGCGTGACAGGCACGCACTCCTCAGAATGAGCGGCTACGAGCCCTGCCCGCCCGAGCCCGGGTTCTCGTCCCACGGGAGTTCGTCGTCGACCTCGGCGCCGGTCATGCCGGCAGCATCCTCGACCTCTTCGCTGTCTGTGTCGTCTGGCATGCCTTCGGTCTGCCTGAACTCTTCAACATGATCGGGCTGCGTGCCGTCGATCATGCCCTCGGTCTCGTGCTTCATCTCGTCGTCGAGCTCCGGGCCGTGCTTCGTGCTTCCTCGTTCAGCCATTGTGAACTCCTCCAGACCTGTATGACAATCGAACACTGCCAGCGTCGAACGGGCGCGCCGCGACGACAAGGGGCTGGCACCTTCCCGCATGAACGTGGTAGCCGACCACGTCTGGCCGGGCAGCGATCGTCGCTCGCTGTCAACCCCTTGTTGCGCCAGAGGAGCGTTCTCTAGCGTGGAGACACAACTCACGAAAGGAGTTCAGCATGGGTCTCGGAGACAAGATCAGCAACGCCGCAGAAGATGCGACAGGCAAGGCTAAAGAGAAGTTCGGTGACGCAACCGACAACGAGAGCCTCGAGAACGAGGGCCGCGCTGACCAGGCGAAAGCAACAGCCAAGAAGGCGGGCGAAGACGTCAAGGACGCCGCCGACGACGTGAAGAACGGTGCAGAAGACCTCTTCGATGACAAGAAGTAACGACACCTGTCATTGAGCGTGGGGTCCGCGAATGATTCGCGGACCCCACGACTGTGTCTGACGGTACAGGATGCTCGAGGGCAACGCTCTCTAGGACGACGTGGGCACCGCGAGGGTCCGTTCGACGAGCAGCAGTGCCTCCTTCACCGTGCTCTGCACAACCTCCCCCGGGCCTCCCTCGAACGTCTTCTTCTCGATTTGGGTACCGGCGGCGGTCGCCACGGCGAGAAAGACAGTGCCCGCGGGCTGACCGTCTTCGGGCTCCGGGCCGCCGGCGCCCGTGACGGCGATGGCGACGTCTGCGCGAAACAGGCGCCTGACCGACGTCGCCATCTCTTCCGCGGCCGAGGCGCACGCTACCGGCCCCTTCGAGACGTCAAGCAGCTCGTGCTTGGCAGCGCGCGCATAGGCGACGAGCCCTCCGGCGAACCAGCTCGACGCATCGGGCGCGGCACCGAGTGCAGACGAGATTCCTCCGCTCGTGAGCGACTCGGCGGCGGCGATCCACTGCTGTCCCGCCGAGGCGGCCTCGGCGATTCGCTCGGCGATCTGCGCTTGTTCAGAGCTTGTCATCGTCGTCTCCTTCGTGCTGCATGATCAGTGCGCGCAACGCGCGTTCTGGTGAGATGCGGCCGGTCTGCAGGACGTAACCGTCGCGATAGCGGTCGATGATACGCGGGTCAATGTAGCTGGAGCGCGCAACAGCCGGTGTATTTCCCAGAATATCCGCCGTGCGCGTGACGGCCTCGGCGATCGTGCGCTTGCGCTCCGCGGCCGTCTCGCGAATGCCCAGCGAAGCCAGTTCTGCTGCGGCCGATGTCGAGCCGTGCAGCGTGCGAAAATCCTTTGCCGTGAAGTCCCCGTGTGTCCGCTCCCTGACGTACTCGTTGACGTCTGAGGGGGTGACAGGATGCCACGTGACGCCGTCGCGCCACGCGAACAGCCGCTCGTTGCCGCCGCGCCGCTTGAGTGAGCGCACGGCAGATGCGAGAGCAGCATCCGTCGTCTGCGACCCCCACGCCATGCCGCTTTTGCCAACGAAATCGAGAATCACCGTGTCACCCGAGACCGTGGCGTGCTGCCCGAGAAGGGTCGTGAGCCCGCGGCTGCCATGGCGCTGGGCATAGCGTTCGCTGCCGACGCGAAGGTATGCGTTATCGAGCAGCCGAAACGACGCGGCGAGCACACGTTCGCGCGAGCCATACGGAGCCTGCAAATCGCGCGTGACGAGGCTGCGCGCCGACGGCAGCGATGCGGCAAGCTCGAGCATGCGATCGTACTTCTCGCGCTTCTTCTGGCGGTGCCACTGCTCGTGGTACAGGTACTGGCGTCGCCCCGCGGCATCCGTGCCGACAGCCTGAATATGCGCGTTCGGCTGAGGCGCGATCCACAGATCCGTCCAGGCGGGCGGAATGACGAGGTCGGCAACACGAGTGAGCGCTGCAGCATCCGTGATGCGTCTGCCTCTCGCGTCGACGAGGACCGGACCGGTGCTCGTCGTGGCCAGCGTCCACCCCGGACTCGACGTGTCAGCTATGCGAAGCCGGACCATCAGGCGGCGCGGCTCGCTGCTCGATACTGCATCGGCTCATCACGCATGGTCGTCTCCCATCGCCTCCGTGCGAACGGCACCGTCACTTCGACACCGTCGGCATCTCTGCCGAGAGCGGCTGCGCAATGTCTTCAAGCGACTGCCGTTCGGCCTTGACGCCGAGGAACAGCTCGACGAGTCCGGCCGCGATCATGAGGGCGGCGCCCAGGTAGTAGCCGAACGTCACGGCCTGAATGCCATCGCCGATCAGCTGGCCGAACAGGATCGGCCCGATGATGCCGCCAAGACCCGTTCCCACGGCGTAGAAGAACGCGATCGACATGGCGCGCGTCTCCATCGGGAAGATCTCGCTCACCGTGAGGTAGGCGCTCGACGAACCTGCCGACGCGAAGAAGAACACGACGCACCAGCACACGGTCAGCCAGACAGCATCCAGATGCCCGCCGCCGAACAAGAGGGCGGTGATGATCAGCAAGATGCCGCTGCCGACGTACGTTCCCGTGATCATCGGCTTGCGGCCCACCGTGTCGAAGAAGTGACCGAGAAGGAGCGGGCCGGCGAAATTGCCGATCGCGATCGGCACGAGTGCCCACGGTGCGACGTCATCGGGAACCCCGAGCAGCTCGGTGAGCACGAGGGCGTAGGTGAAGAAGACGGCGTTGTAGAGAAAGGCCTGACCCGTGAAGAGTGAGATACCGAGCGTGAACCGCTTCGGGTACCGGGTCACAGCTGTCTTCGCGATCTCGATGAATCCCGTGTGCGAGCGCTGTCGGATCACGAGGGTCTTATCGTCGCTCACGGGATCGAGCGTTGTTCGGGAGTGCTCTTCGACGTGCGCCTCGATGTCGCCGACCAGCTTCTCTGCCTCGTCATTGCGACCGTGAATGAAAAGCCAGCGCGGAGACTCGGGTACATTGCGGCGAACCAGCAGGATCACGAGTCCCAGCACCGCCCCGAGCCCGAACGCCAGGCGCCAGCCCAGGTCGGCCGCAAAGATCGACGTGTCGAGAAGAAAGACGGTCAGCACAGCGCCGAATGCGGTGCCGAGCCAGTACGAGCCGTTGATCGCCAGGTCGACGACGCCGCGCCGGCGAGCCGGAATCAGCTCGTCGATCGCCGAGTTGATGGCGGCGTACTCGCCACCGATTCCGGCGCCGGTGAAGAACCGGCAGATGAAGAAGTAGATCGCGTTGAACGAGAACGCGGTGGCGACAGTGGCGAGAAGGTAGACGCCGAGCGTGATGATGAAGAGCTTCTTCCGGCCGAATCTGTCCGTCAGATATCCGAAGAACAAGGCGCCCGAGCAGGCGCCGGCGACGTAGATTCCCGCTGCGAGCCCGATGTCGGCCGAGGTCAGATTGAGCCCGCTCGCCTCTTCGGTCAGCCGCCCCGCGATCGCTCCGACGATCGTCACCTCGAGTCCGTCAAGGATCCAGACCGTGCCAAGTCCGATGACAACGAGCCAGTGCCACCGTGCCCAGGGGAGCCTGTCCATTCGAGCCGGGATCTTCGTGTTGATCTTTCCGAACGTGGTCGCCATGACGAGCCCCCTTCCGGCCGAGCGCTTCTCGTGCTTCTCGCAGATGCTAGCGCCACCGAAAGTGCCGGAGTAAGGGCTTGACGAACGTTGTGCGGCGTGGGATCGGGCGCCCGATCGGCGCCGCTGGAGCTGTCAACCCCCTCACTGGCCGCCAGAAGCACGACGTACGGTGGCCTCGAAATCGGAAGGAGAAGGACATGACTCTGGTGAGAGACGTGATGACACCGGCGCCGCAGTGCGTGGGCGAGAACGACACGCTGACAGATGCCGCCAAGCAGCTCGCATCGCTCAATGTGGGCGCGCTTCCGATCTGCGGCGACGACAAGAAGCTCAAGGGCATGGTGACCGATCGTGACATCGTCGTGAAGTGCATTGCCAATGGGGGAGACCCGTCGCAGACGCGCGCGAGTGAGCTCGCTGAGGGCGTTCCGACGACAGTGAGCGCGGATGCTGACATCAGCGACGCTCTGTCACTGATGCAGGCGCAGCGAGTGCGGCGGCTTCCGGTCCTCGATGACAAGGATCTCGTCGGCATCATCAGTCAGGCCGACGTGGCGCTGTCGCTGCAATCGAAGGACGCGGGCGATACTGTCTCGGAGATCTCGAAGAACGACTGACGGCGTCACTCGACGTCGTTCATGAACGCGCCGACCGCGTGCGCGATCTGCGCTCGCGCGTCGTCGCGCTGTCGTCAGCAGAAGCTCAGCGGCGCTCCTCCGAGGCGGGCCGCCCTGCACCGCGGCCTCGCGCCTACACTGTGCGGGACGGTGGCTGCTCGATGAAGCTCTGCGCAAAGAACTCCGCCAGCTCGGTCGTCGCCGTCAACGGCAGCACGTGAGCAACGTACTGGTCCGGGCGCACGACGATGACAGCTCCGTTGCGCGAGATGTCGCGCTCGTCGAAGATGTCCTCTCCCTCGAGCGTGGCGTAGACCTTCTCGTAATCCACGAGCTGGAAGGGCCCGCTTCTCGGCAAGAAGATCTTCGGCACCCGATTGAGGTCGACGTCTTCGAGATTCTGCTGGTAGACGACTTTGATGTCGAACTGCCCGTCGAGATCAGAGCCCTCCGGGGTGAAGCGCGCGACGGGGGAATCGGGGGAGCCGAGCATCCACTCGGCCCACGAGGTGAGCGCCGATGGCTCGCCGGGCGCGGCAGCATCCGCGAATGCATACACGCGCCACCGGCCGTCTGCGCGTGCATGGTGCCCGAGGTGTACCGGGTTGGTGTCGCCGATCCGCACCACTCGCGCGGACTTGAAGCGCTTGCCGATGGGGAACCCGCTCGCGAGATCCTGGTGCGTGTTCTCGCCCGTGATCATGGACGGCTTGTACTGCGTCATGAACCCGGCGGGGAACTCCGCCGTGGCCGTGTAGAAGTCGCTCAGCTCCTTCGGGTTCGAGAACTCCTCGGGCTTCTTCGCCATCATCGTCGACCATTCCTTGTCGAAATCGATGAGGTTCTGGGCGATCTCCTGACGCTCGCCCGAGTACGTGCAGAGCAGTGATTCAGGGCTGCGCGCGGAGAGCACCTGCCCGAGCTTCCAGCCGATGTTGAATCCGTCTTGCATCGAGACGTTCATGCCCTGGCCGGCCTTCGCACTGTGCGTGTGGCAGGCGTCGCCCGCGATGAAGACGCGCGGATTCACCGTGTCGGTGTCTTCGGCGGGAACATCATCGAACTTGTCGGTCACGCGGTGCCCGACCTCATAAACGCTCCACCAGGCGACGTCGCGCACCTCGAGAGAGTAGGGGCGAATGATCTCGTTTGCCTTGGCGATGATGGTCTCGATCGGCGTGTTGCGCACCTCGTGGTTGTCGTCGGCGCCGACTTCGCCGAGATCGACGTACCAGCGAGCAAGATAGCCGCCTTCACGGGGGATGAGCAGGATGCTGCCCGACTCGGACTGAATAGCGCACTTGGTGCGTACGTCGGGAAAATCGGTATCAGTGAGCACGTCCATGACGCCCCACGCGTGGAACGCCTGGTCGCCGGCGAGCCTGCGGCCGATCGACTCGCGCACGGCACTGCGTGCGCCATCGCAGCCGACGACGTACTTGGCGCGAATTGTCTGCGTTGTCCCCTGGTGTGCGCCGGCCGTGTGGCGCAGGGAGACCTCGACGGGGTACTCGCCGTCGTCGTGCACGGTCAGCCCGGCGAACTCATAGCCGTAGTCGGGCCGGATGCGACCGGGACCGTTCAAAGCGCTTGCCGCGAAATAGTCGAGCACGCGTGCCTGGTTGACGATGAGGTGGGGAAACTCGCTGATGCCGTGCGGGTCGTCGACCTCGCGTCCTGACCGCACGATCTTCGAGGGATCCACCGGGTCGGGTGACCAGAAATTCATCGATGTGATGCGGTAGGCCTCGGCGACGATCGATTCGGCGAACCCGAACGCCTGGAACGTCTCAACGCTGCGGGCCTGGATGCCGTCGGCCTGCCCGATTTCAAGGCGACCGGGCCGGCGCTCGACGAGCCGCGTCGTCACATCGGGGTATTGCGAGAGCTGGGCGGCGAGCAGCATCCCCGCCGGCCCTGACCCGACGATCAGCACATCCGTCATGTCGGGAAGCTCCGCCGGACGGTCGACTCCTGTGCCTGACGCCGGCTGTACCCGCGGGTCGCCTGACACGTAGCCGTGGTGGTGAAACTGCATCGTCATTGATCCTTCCCTCGCACTGCATCGTCGAGGCCGCAACTCGCGTGTTCGTTATTTGAACACCATGTTCTACTATTAGACAATGGTACGTGTCGCTGTGAAGGGCGTGCAAGTGGACGCCCAGCCGAGCAGGGGGGAGAGGATGCGATGACCGACACCGCGCCTCGACAGAATCGCGCGTCGAGCGGAGGTTCTGCTGCATCGCAGACCCTCAGCCGCGGCATCCGCATTCTCGAGATTCTCGCGGAGGCGCCGTCGCCGCTGAGCATCGACGACGTGGCGAGTGAACTCGGCGTGCACCGCTCGAACGCGTATCGGCTGCTGCGCACGTTCGAAGAGCACGGACTGGTGGGCCGAGACTCGTCGGGCAGGCTCGCGCTCGGGGCGCGCATGGCCTCTCTCGCGGCGAGCGTCGCCCATGATCTGCAGGCGGAGGCTCTGCCCGAGCTCTCGTCCGTGGCGAACGAGCTGGGCATGACGTGCTTTCTTGCCGTGCGAGACCGCGACCAGTGCACCACACTCGTGAGCGTCGAACCCCGCCACGCCATCGCCTCGGTCGCACAGCGCCCCGGCGCGAGCCATCCCATGACGGCGGGCGCGCCAGGCAAGGCGATCGTCGCACAGCTTCCACGACGTGAGTGGCCCGCCGACATGTCGGAGGCGCTGCGAAGCGAGATCGACGATGTTGTCGCGCGTGGCTTCGCGACGAGCTTTAACGAGGTGATCCCGAGCGTGCAGTCGGTCGCGGTGCCGCTGGCGCTTCGGGGGCGGCAGCCGGCGGCGGTCGCGGTTGTGCACGTGGCCCCAACGCTCGACGTCGACCGCATCGTGGACCGCCTCACCCGATCGACCGCCGCGATCAGCGACGCGCTCGGGGGCTGAGCGCGTCAGAGCAGTGCGATGAGCCACCAGCCGAACGCCGCGGCCGCGACGGCGAGCAGCAGCATCCCGACCCCGTTGACGACTCCCGCGAGCCAGCGTCCCTGCTGAATCAGGCGAACGGTTTCGACGCTCGCCGTGCTAAACGTCGTATAGCCGCCGAGAAAGCCCGTGCCGATGATGAGGGCGATGCTTTCTGGGACGACCAGGGCGCCAGCGGCGCCGGTCAGTGCGCCGAGAGCGAAGGAGCCGCTGACGTTGATCACGGCCGTCGCGTAGGGGAACGGTTTCTTGACTCGCGCGGAGATGACGCCGTCGAGCCAGAAGCGAACGGCGGCACCCGCTCCTCCCGCGAATGCGAGGGCGATGAAAACGAGCGGTGTCATGCCGCGCCTCCGCCCCGGCTGCGGCGACGGTGCAGCCCCGCGCCGAGCATGATGCCCAGCACGGTGGCGACGGCGCCGACAGCGAGCGTGACGAGCGCGTAGCCGATCGCAAGAGGTGGCGCCCCGTCTGCGAGGAGCCGCACGGTGTCGACCGCGAAGGTGCTGTAGGTTGTGAAGCCGCCGAAGAACCCCGTGCCGATACCCAGCCGCAGCACGCGGCGCCGACCGGTGTCATCGCCGAAGCGGCTCAGTGCCTCGAGCAGCATCCCGAGCCCGAATGCTCCGGCCAGATTCACGGTGAGCGTGGCCACGGGGAATGCATCGTCGTGAATGGCGAGAGCGATCGCGGCACGCAGGGCGCTGCCGCACGCTCCGCCGAGCGCGACGAGTGCGAGAAATCGCCACCGCGTGTGCGGGGGTCGCTGCGTGTGGTTCACCTGCGCGGGGAACCTAGGCGCGAGGCGCGTCGATGGGCTCGAAGCTCGGAGGTACGGCGTCGGGCGGCGTCTCGACGGTCTCGACCTCTGCGTCCTTTCCGACGAGGCGAGAGACGGCGTCATCGAACTGCACAGCGAGCGCAGACACCGCGGCGTCGGCGTCGGCGTTGCGGATCGCGTCGAGCAGCGTGGTGTAGGTGGGGGAGACGCTGCGGCGCACGGCATAGCCGTCTGGGGAGCTGAAGCTTGCGATGCGCGTCTCGATGATGAGCGTGCTCATGTAGTGCGAGAGACGACGGCTGCCCGCGGCATCCACCAGCTTCTGATGGAAGGCGATGTCGGCGTCGCCGATCGACCGCGCGTCTGTGCCCTCGCTGACCTTGACGAGCGCCTCGAACTGCTTCTCGAGCAGTGCAAGCGCTTCGGGATCGGCACGGTCGATGATGATTCGGATCGCCTCGGACTCAACGGCGAGCCGTGCGACGTAGAGGTCGCTCACGTGCTCGGGTCCGATTCTGCTCACGCGCAGCCCTCTGCCCGGTGTCGCGGTGAG
The DNA here is from genome assembly GCF_002563955.1 of Paramicrobacterium agarici. Lineage (NCBI taxonomy): Bacteria > Bacillati > Actinomycetota > Actinomycetes > Micrococcales > Microbacteriaceae > Paramicrobacterium > Paramicrobacterium agarici. Next base: position 171,056 of record NZ_PDJE01000001.1, on the reverse strand, counting down.
AAGCCCCTCTTGCACGAGCCGCTGTGTCGCCTCGCGCAGCGGGCTGCGACTCACCCCGAGTTGCGATGAGATCTCGACCTCGCCGATCTGGCTGCCCACAGGGAGCGCGCCAGAGAAGATGGCGTTTCGAAGCTCGATCGCGATCAGGTCGACCGTCGACGTGCGTGGAACCCGGAACACCGAAATCGGCGCTCCTGTACGTGTGCTGCTCTGTGGCATCAAGTTCCTTATGTCTGTGCGACCCCGCGTGCGGACGGAGGCGGTGCGCGCTGTGCCGCGCTGGGCTGTGCCGATGCGAACGGACACGATCGAGCATAAACCGCGGGTGGCTCGCCAACCATAACAACTTTGTATACAAGCAGACAATAAGGCGTGCAGAATGTGCGCGTGTCTGAGAATGGGCATAAGGTAGCCAGAGCCATCCCCAATTTCGGGCCGGGTCCCCGCTCACAACGAGGGTGAGGGTTCGCCCCGTCACAACCGAAAGAGGAACACGATGTCAAAGCGACGTACTCTTGCACGCGCGGGTATTGCCGCGGTCGGGATCCTGACCCTCGGCCTCATGGCCGGGTGCAGCTCGGATTCCGGATCCGGAGGATCCGAAGAAGCGGGCAGCACACTCGAGAAGGCCAAAGAGGCCGGATCGATCACCATCGCGGTCGCCGACGAGCGTCCCTACTCGTGGGTCGACGACAACGGTGAGCCACAGGGCGCCACCATCGCGATGCACAAAGAGATCTTCTCCGCACTCGGCATCGACGACATCAAGGTCGTCGAATCCGACTGGAACTCCCTGATCCCCGGCCTGAATGCCGGCCGGTTCGACGTCATCAGCGCGGGAATGTCGATTCTCCCTGACCGCTGCGCAAAGGCTGCGTTCAGCGACCCCGAGATCATGTACACGACGACACTGATGGTTCCCGAGGGCAACCCGGAAGGCCTGACCGATCTGGACTCGGTGAAGGCGACAAACGGTGACGTCAAGCTCGCGATCCTCGCTGGCGGCATCGAGGCCGGCTACGCAGAGTCCCTCGGCATCTCGAACACCGTCGAGGTCGACAACGCCCAAGACGGCATGGACCTCGTCTCGAACGGCCGTGCTGACGTGTTCGCCATGACGGCGATTTCGCTCAACTGGATGGCCGAGAACAACCCCGACGCCGGCGTTGAGACGACGAAGCCGTTCGTGCAGGTGATCGACGGTGTCGAGCAGATCGGCGCTGGATCCACGGTCTTCCGTCAGGACGACACGGAACTGCTTGAGGCGTACAACGAAGAGCTCGCGAACATCACGGGCGACCCCGAGAAGTACATGTCCCTCGTGGGCGAGTACGGCTTCACCGAGGACAACCTCCCGCCGGAGGACCTCACGACCGAGCAGCTCTGTGAAGGAGACCTGAGCTAACTTGGGCGAGAATATCGCGGCGCTCATCGGAGCGCTGCCGTTGGTGGGCGAAGGTGTTTGGATCACCATTCAGCTCACCATCGGCGGCGCTCTGCTGGCGCTTCTCATAGCAATAGGCCTCGGGCTGCTCGCGCGATTCGAGAACATCGTTCTCCGCGGAATCGCGCGCGCCGTCATTGAGTTCTTCCGCGGTACGTCGCTCGTTGTCCAGCTCTTCTGGTTCTTCTTCGTCATGCCGCAGATCGGGGTCGAACTCCCCGCGATGTTCGTCGGAATCCTCGCACTCGGTCTCAACTACGGCGCATATGGCGCCGAGGTCGTGCGCGGATCGATCAACTCCGTTCCCTCCGGGCAGTGGGAGGCGACAACGGCGCTGAGCATGGGGTCCGCGCAGCGGATGTGGCGCGTCATCTTCCCTCAGGCGTGGGCTCTCATGATCCCTTCGCTCACCAATCTGCTGATCCAGCTGCTCAAGGGAACGGCCATCGTGAGTTTCATCACACTCGCCGATCTGACGTATGCGACCGACAAGCTCCGCAATTCGACCGACACGTTCTTCGCATACGGCGTCAGCCTGATCATCTACTTCGTCATCGCCTATGCCCTCACGCTCATCATGAACGCTCTTGAAGTTCATGCGAAGCACAAGCTCGGACGCGGTGAGTCGCTGCGTGAGGCGCTGAGCTTCCGCGCTCCTCGCAGCGCCGGCGGGAAGGCAGGTGTTTCATGACCGGCCTTCAATGGGACTGGACAATGGTCTGGGAGGCGCTCCCAGAGCTCCTCCTCGGATTCGTGAAGGTGACGCTTCTCGTCACCATCGTCGGAAGCGCCATCGCCGCTGTGCTCGGACTCGTCATCGCCATCGCGCGACGCTCGGCTCCGAAGCCCATCGCCGCTGTGCTGACATTTATCGTGAACTTCATTCGCATGACTCCGATCGTCGTGCAGCTGTTGTTCGCGTATTACCTGCTTCTCGAGCTGGATCCCGTGACGATCGGCGTGATCATCTTCGGCATCCACTACTCCACGTATATGGCGGAGGTGTACCGAGCGGGAATAGACGCGGTACCGGCCGGCCAGTGGGAGGCGACGACGGCTCTGTCGATGTCGCCGACCCGCACCTGGGTCGCCGTGGTGATTCCGCAGGCGCTGAGATCGACGATTCCCGCGCTCGGCAATTACGTGATCTCGATGTTCAAGGACACGCCGTTCCTCATCGCGATCACCGTGACCGAGATGGTGAGGGCTGCGCTCGTCTTTGGCGGGAATCACTTCACCTACATTGAAGCGATCACCACGGCCGGCATCATCTTCTTGATCGCCAGCTACCCCACGTCATTGCTCATCGGCCGATTGGAAAAGCGACTTGCCTTCTCAAACTGACACAGAACCCGCCATCAGGTTCGACAACGTCGAAAAGCGATTCGGCGACAACGTTGTGCTTCACGACCTCAACTTCAGCGTCGCGAAGGGCGACCGTGTGACGCTGATCGGGCCCAGCGGCTCGGGCAAGACCACGATTCTACGTCTCGTCATGACGCTCGAAGAGGCCAACGGCGGATACATCTACATCGATGGCGAACCGCTGACGCACGAGGAACGCGGCGGTAAGCGGGTCGAGCTGAAGGAGAAGCACAAGAACGAGGTGCGCAAGCGCATCGGAATGGTGTTTCAGCAGTTCAACCTGTTCCCCAACATGACCGTCATGGAGAACCTCATCGAGGCGCCCGTGCATGTGCTCAAGATGTCGAAGGCCGCCGCGATCGAGAAAGCCAAGGGCCTGCTCGACAAGGTCGGGCTCGCCGACAAGGCTGACTCGCACCCGCTCGAGCTCTCGGGTGGTCAGCAGCAGCGCGTCGCGGTCGCCCGCGCCCTCGCGATGGATCCGGAGATTCTGCTTCTCGACGAGGTCACCTCAGCTCTCGACCCCGAGATCGTCGGCGAAGTTCTGTCGATCCTGCGAGACGTCGCGAAAGAGACCGACATCACAATGCTGATCGTGACGCATGAGATGCAGTTCGCTCGTGACGTCTCAAACCGCGTTCTGATGTTCGACGGCGGAAAGATCGTGGAGGAATCAGACCCGGAGTCGATGTTCACGGCGCCGAAGGAACAGCGCACGCGAGACTTCCTCTCGGCGGTGCTCGGCAACAACTAGAACGCTGGCGCCAGCGCAACGTGTGGCGCGCCGACAACGGGGCGAGATCTCAGCGTGAGATCTCGCCCCGAATCAGTGCAGCGCGTGGTGTGTGTGCCTCAGTCGTTCGAGCGCTTCGCAGCATCCTGGGCTTTGATGCGCGCGTTCTCTTCGTGCACCTTCGCCTGGCGAGCCCGCTCGGTGACGAGCCACTGGGGCTTGTCGGCGAGAAGCTCCTTGATCTGAGCGGTCGTGAGCGGATCGGTGATACCGGCGCGTGCCAGACCGGACGCAGAGACTCCGAGCTTTCGCGCTACCTCGTGGCGCGGGTGGGGGCCATTGCGGCGCAGCTCCGCGAGCCACTCGGGCGGGTTCTGCTGTAGCTCGTTCAGCTCATCGCGCGTCACGGGTCCCTCGCGAAACTCGGGCGGGGTCGCCGACAACAGAATGCCGAGCTTCTTCGCGGCCGTCTGGGCCTTCATCGACTGAGATTGGGGTGCGCTCATAATGTTCCAGCGTACGGGAGCCGCGACGTATTACGCTTGCACGAGCGCGACGGGAGCAGATCATGGCCGACACAATGACGGATGCTGACGGCAGCAGCCGTCTGCGCATTGCATTCGTTCCGGGCGTCTCTCCCGATAAATGGTTTCGCATCTGGCGTGAGCGAGAGTCGAACGCCGAGCTCGTTCCTGTGCCGCTTGAGGACTCGCGTGAGCAGCGTGCGGTGATTGTCGAGGGTCGGGCTGACATGGTGCTCGCACGGCTGCCGATCGACACCACGGGCTTGCACGTGATTCCGCTCTACGCCGAGAGCCCCGTCGTCGTCGCGCCCAAGGGGCACGTCGTTGAGGCAGCGGATGCTGTCGAGCTCGCCGATCTCACGAACGAGCATCTCCTGCAGCATCCTGGTGCCGTGCCGGAGTGGCGGGAGGTCGCCCCGGATGCTGTTGTCGGACCGGGCCTCGATGCCCTGACGCCGCGCCAGCTGATCGAGCTTGTCGCCACGGGCGCGGGGATCGCGATCCTTCCGCTGTCTGTCGCTCGGCAGTTCGACCGCAAAGACGTTGTTCGGCGCCCGGTCTTGGGTGTCGCCGAGACCCGCGTGGCGTTGTGCTGGCGCGAGGGCCATGACGACGAGCTGACGGAGTCGTTCATCGGCGTCGTGCGTGGCCGATCAGCGCACAGCACCCGCGCGCGCGGCGCCGTTGAAGCTCAGCAGCACGCGGCGCAGAAACGCGCGGCAGAGAAGAAGAATGCTGCGCGGCGTTCGGCCGAAGAAATGCGCGAGCGCAAGCACGCCGCTCGCGTCGCGCGGCGCAAGGCCGGCGGGGGCAAACGGGGCCGACGCTGAGCAGGTTCGCGGCAGACCGCTACGCCACGCTCGTGCCGAACAGCAACCCGAGCAGATACGTGACGAGAGCAGCGCCGAACCCGATGCCCAGCTGGCGCAGCGCACGCTTCAACGGCGACGCTCCCGAGAGCACGCCGACGACGGCTCCGGTCATGAGCAGGGCGATGCCGACGAGCACCGCGGCGACGATGATGGCCGTGAGACCCGACGCTCCAAACAGCAGGGGAATCACAGGAACGATGGCACCGGAGGCGAAGAAGCAGAAGCTGGATGCTGCGGCACCCCACGCCGAGCCGATGGCCGAGTGGTCGTCGGTGTCCGCATCGGAGGAGTGCCGCGCCGTATCGTCTCTGCCGTGAACGCACTCGAGTCCGTAGAGGCGCTCGCGGGCGTGCGACTCAGCATCCTCTTCGCTCATTCCTCGCGCACGATAGACGAGGGCGAGTTCGTTGGCCTCGGCGTCGAGGTTCGGCAGAATCTTCTGCGTCTCGGGGTTCGGCAGGGTGGAGCTGAGCAGCTCGCGCTGCGACCTCACAGACACGAACTCGCCGGCGCCCATTGAGAGTGCGCCGGCGAGCAGTCCGGCGATGCCCGAGGCGAGAACGATGGCACTCGAGACGCCTGTGGCAGCCATGCCGATCACGAGGGCGAGGTTCGAGACCAGCCCGTCGTTGGCGCCAAAGACGGCAGCGCGAAAGGTTCCCGAGAGGCGCGTGCGTCCCCGTGCAGCAAGTCCGCGCACCACCTCTTCGTGAATCTGCTCGTCGGCGGCCATGGCCTCTGTCGCGTCGTCGTCTGTTCCGTAAGGCGACCGGGATTCGGCCTGCTGCATGAGAGCGAGAACGAAGATCGAGCCGAAGCGACGGGCGAGAAATGCCAGCATCCTCGTGCGGAGCTTCGTGCGTGTGGGCAGCCCCACGTTCTCGCCGAGCAGAGCAACCCAGTGTGCTTCGTGACGACGCTCGGCTTCGACGAGTCCGAGCAGAATGGCGCGTTCCTCACCTGAACGCTTGCTGGCCAGCTCTTCGTAGACGGCCGCTTCGGCGCGTTCATCGGCGAGGTACTGCCGCCAGCGCCGGATGTCTGCGGGGCTGGGGTTTCGAGGTGCGGCTGACTGAGCGTCGGTCACGGTCTTCTCCTGGTCGGCGGCCAGAGAAGCGATGGGTCTCCGGCCTGGTCGGCCGAAGGTCTCGTTCGCCCGCGTACGGGTGGAGGGCCGGGCGCCTACCGTGGCGCCAGTCTGTCGACACTCCGCTTTGCCCGTGTGCCGGGCCGTGGGAACTACTCCCCTTCAAGCCCCAGAGTTTACCCGGTGTGTGATGAGAAGGCCAGGTTACCCGCGGCGGCTTCTGCGAAATCTCCGGCGTGTCGCCCGAACGTGGGCTACACGTCATGGAACAGACGGTTAACATTAAGACATGCTGCGGTATGGCAGAGAGGCATTCGTCGGCGTCGTCGCCGGAGCGATTCTCGGTGCCTTTCTGTACATCGGAACCGCGGTTCCAGCACTCGTCGCCGGAAACTCGGTCACCGCTCAACTCTTCCCGATCGGGATCGCCGTATCGGGTCTGGACGGGTCGCTCGTGGGCGTCGTCGTTGTCTTCGGGGTGCTTGTCGCTCTCGTGGTGCGTGATCGCGAACTCGACGCAGGGCACCGAACACGTCAGCGTGCGGCGTCATGCGGCGCTATCGTCGGGGTTGTCGCGCTCGCGATCGGCCTCTGGCTTGTCGCCGGAGCTCCGAGCCTGGTCCCCGTCTCGAGTCTCGCCCTTGTCGCCGGGTGCGCGCTGCTCGGGGCATGGGGAGCATGGGCGGGAGTTCGTCATGCTGACGCTCGCGCTGAGCACGCCTCGCAAGGTCAGGCAACGCCCGAAGGAAGATCAGCCCTGACGCCCCGGTGATTCGGCGAATGCTAGTCAGTTGCCCCGACCGTGCACCGGTCTGGCGCTGACCGGCGGTTCTCCGACCTCGTCGATGCCGTGTTCTCCGCACGCCGTCTTTGTCACACTGGCTCGCTCGACGCGAGACACGGTGAACCATCGCATCGCGTTGCGCAGTCGGCACCAGCCGACCAGGTACCACTGGCCGTTTGCGGACGCGAAGAGCACGGGTTCGACGTCGCGGGTTGTCGTCGTCCCGTCTTGTGTCGTGTAGCGAATGCGAACGACACGCTGGTCGGCCATCGCCTCCTCCAGCGCCGACTTGATTGAGCGCGAAGCGGGGGAGATGCTGTTGACCCAGACGCGGCCGGCCAGCTCGTCGGCTCGCGCTCGAGTTCGAGGATCGAGGACGTCGAGAATCTTTTTTATCCCGGATGCTGCCAGGTCAGCGTAGGGGGCGTCAGACGCAGTCGACCCGGCGGCCATCAGCGCTACCGCCTGCGCCGGGGACAGGCTGACGGGCGGCAAGGACGCTCCTATCGCCAATCCGTAGCCGCCGCCTGGACCCGGGCGCGACCATATGGGTGCGCCACTGCGTTCAAGCGCAGCGAGGTCTCTCTTGAGGGTGCGCACGGACACGCTGAACTCTCGTGCCAGTCGCTCAGCCGAGCAACCTCGCGATCCGTTGCGGCGCAGCATCTCGGACAGAGCGTGGAGTCGTTCCGCTCGCTTCACCGCCCAGCCCATCTCAGATTCATGACATAAATAGTGACACACACCTGCCCGCAGCGCCCGCGAAGGTAGAGGCATGACAACAATTGCGAGCAGCCCGACCATCATTCTCATCGCCGGCCACTGGCTCGGTGCCTGGGCGTGGGACGACGTCCTCGAACATCTGAAAGCCGACCACTCCCGCGCAACCGCGATGACACTTCCCGGCCTTGACGCGGACGATCCCGAGCGTGCGGCGAGGACGCTCGACGATCAAGTCGCGGCGGTCGTCGGCCTCTTCGCGCGGCTCGGCGTCTCCGGGGAACAGCCCGCTGTCATCGTCGCTCACAGCGGGGCGAACGCCCCCGTCAGCCTCGTCCTCGATCGGCATCCTGAACTCGTTCAGCGGGTGGTGTGGGGCGACTCGGGTCCGATGGCGACGGGGAGTGCCTTCGCCCCAGACCTCCCGGAGGAGGTGGACGAGCTCCCGCTGCCATCCTTCGACGTGCTCGGGCAGCAGGCGAGCCTCGACGGGCTGAGCGCAGATGTCCCCGATCGGTTTCGCGCTCGAGCGATCCCTGAACCTGGTTCCGTGCTTCGCCAACCCGTCGAGCTCACGAATGACGCCCGCAACGGGGTCCCGACCACCCTGGTCTGCTGTTCGATCCCGAGCGTGCAGATGCTGGAGATGGCCCGAGAAGGACGCCCGATGTTCGCCGAAGTCGCGAAGCTCCAGAATGTTAACGTCATCGACCTCGCGACCGGGCACTGGCCAATGTGGAGCCGACCTCGGGACCTCGCCGAGCTTATTCAATCAGAAGCTTCGCGAATCGGCTGACGTGCGCAGGGCTGTCGCGCGTCGTGCGCGACAGCATCCGCCCTCTGAAATTCTCGCTACAGGTCGCTGGATTTCGCCCAGATGTTGACGCCCGCGTCTCCCGCGAACTCATCAATGCGACGAAGCTCGTCGTCGCTGAACTCGAGGTTGTCGAGAGCCGCAATGTTCTCGTCGAGCTGTTCAACGCGCGAGGCGCCGATGAGAGCAGACGTCACGGTGCGCAGTGCCCATGCGAGAGCCATCTGCGCAAGCGACTGCCCCCGATCACGAGCAATGCTGTTGAGGCCCTCGAGGCGACGCAGGTTGTCATCGCTCAGCATGTCGTCGCTGAACGACCGGCGCTTCGTGGCGTGTTCCTCGTGCTTGCCTCCGAGGAACTTGTCGGTCAGCAGTCCCTGGGCGAGGGGCGTGAAGCCGATCGATCCCATTCCGCTTTCGGCGAGGGTGTCGGTGAGGCCCTCTTCGATCCAGCGGTTGAGCATCGAGTAGGAGGGCTGATGGATCACGAGCGGAGTGCCGAGTGATCGCGCCACTTCAACGGCCTCGCGCGTGCGATCCGGCGAGTACGACGAGATGCCCGCGTAGAGCGCTTTGCCCTGGCGCACCGCGGTGTCGAGGGCGCCCACGGTCTCGGCGACGGGCGTGTTCGGGTCGAAGCGGTGCGAGTAGAAGATGTCGACGTAGTCCACCGACATGCGCTGCAGCGACTCATCGAGGCTCGACAGCAGGTACTTGCGCGTGCCGAGGAACCCGTACGGCCCGGGCCACATGTCCCAGCCCGCCTTCGTCGAGAGAATGAGCTCGTTGCGGTACGGCTTGAAATCGTTGCGCATCATGCGCCCGAAGTTCTCTTCGGCGCTGCCGTATGGCGGGCCATAGTTGTTGGCGAGATCGAAGTGCGTAATTCCTTTGTCGAACGCATGGCGCAGAATCTCGCGCTGACCGTCGAACGGCCTGTTGTCGCCGAAGTTGTACCAGAGTCCGAGCGAGATCGGCGGCAGCAGCAGGCCGCTCTCGCCGACGCGGCGGTAACCGAAGTTCGTGTACCTGTCGGCTGCAGCGACATAGGGCTGATGTGTTTCGGGGATGGGCTGGTCGAAGCGCTCTTCGTTCACCGATTACTCCTTTGGCTCATGGATGCTGTCAGGCAACACTCCTGAGCGTATCGATTCTGCCGGGCAGCGCGAGGGCACCACAACAGCTCGTCCGGCGATTGGCGATCGCGCCCGCCGATGATGTATCCTCTACTACGGCCCATCACGCAGTACCCGGTCATGCGCCACTAGCTCAACGGATAGAGCATCTGACTACGGATCAGAAGGTTGGGGGTTCGAATCCCTCGTGGCGCGCACTGTGTTGAGACAGTTCGAAACGGCTCGCGAAAGCGGGCCGTTCTCGTTTGTGCGGCGCATCGTCACGCCGCGGCGGCGTGAGAGGTCTCGTCGACGCCTCGCACCGTTCGCGCACGTCAGCCGCGCACGACCCGCACAAACCGTGCCGTCAGGTCGTCAGCGCCGTCGGCGAGTGAGATTCTGAACGACGCGTCGCCCTCGAAGGCGTCGTCGGGAAGCGCGACAGTCGCCGTCTTCCACTCGCCGTCTCCCGTGCGCTCGGCCTCTGGTGACGACCACTTTCCTTCGACGGCATCTCGAGCGTCTAGGACGTTGCAATCGCCATCCGTTCGTTGATCGACGTCGTCGAGGATGCTCCGGCTTGCTGAACCGCGAAGGAGATCGGGTGATCGACCGTGAGGAGTTCTCGGAGCGTGAAGGAGCTGTCAGGAATGTCGCATGACGGCGTGGGCCCGGTCGGCGCCGGTCCAACGGGATTGCCGCTGGCTGGAGATCACGCCGGGGCAGCCGGTGGCAGATCTGCCCACCGGGCAAGTTTGCCTACAAGGCAAAGATATTCTAGGGTCGTAGTCATGGCTGATGAATCCAAGGTAGGGCTACGCGAGCGCAAGAAGCTCGAGTTACGTAAGGCACTGAGTGATGCTGCCCTCGATCTCATGTTCGAGCTTGGTCTTGAGAATGTCGTGCGCGAGCACATCGCTGAACGCGCCGGCGTCTCGCTCCGGACCTTCAGCAACTACTTCGCGACCAAGTACGACGCGTTGGCCTATCGGGTGGGCTTCCGTCTTCGACGCAGTGCTGAGCTTCTGCGTGGCCGACCCGCCGATGAGCCACTGTGGGCGGCGATCTGCGAAGCGATCCTGGAGCCGATGGTCCAGGACGGAGCCCCGTACGGCCAACCGACACGTGAGCGCCTCAATGAAGTCCAGAAGCTCAATCAGGCGCCGGAGATGCAGGCCGCTCTCGCACGGACGGCGACCGACGACCTGGCCAGCGCGGTAGCGGAACGCACAGGCACAGACCCGGCATCCGACCTCTACCCGCGTCTCGTGGCTCAGATCGCCCTCAGCACGTTGACGGTCGTTACAAACCATTACCCCATGATCGAGCCCGGAACGACGTTGCCCAGCGCCCTCCGGCGCGTCTTCGCGGAGCTCGGCGACGGGCTTCCTGCTCCGACGTCCGCTTCTCCCAGACCTCACCTGATTGGACTGCTCTCATGACACTTACCGCAGATGATCGGCTGGACAACATCGAACTGATCTCGCCACGGCGCGAACCAGGTCGTGCAGCGGAACCGCGCTTCGAGGAGGAGGTCTGACGGTGGCCGAGTTTCACGTGACTTCAGACTTCGCACGCTCGGCATCTCGCGAGCAGATCGAACGGGCGGCCGCAGCGCTCACCCGGCACGGCTTCACGGTTGAGATCCTTCGCGACAGCGCCGAAGCGCGCGTCCGAGTGCGCGAGCTGGTGCCCGAAGGCGACAGTGTGCTGACCGCATCGAGTGAGACGCTGCGCGTCTCCGGAATCGACGAGGACGTCAACGATAGCGGGCGATACCGGTCGGTTCGACGACAGGTACAGTCGATGGACCGGGGCGCGGATGCCGACGGCATCCGACGTCTCGTGGCTAGTCCCGATGTCGTTCTCGGAAGTGTCGCCGCCGTCACGGAAGCGGGATCGCTCATCGCCGCCTCCGCCAGCGGAAGCCAGCTCCCCGCGTACGCCGGCGGCGCGCGCGCGATCTGGGTCGTCGGCGCACAGAAAGTCGTCGCGGATATGAATGCTGCGATCCATCGCCTTGAGGAACACGCTCTTCCACGGGAGGATGAGCGAGCCCGGGAGGCATACGGCCGGCCCAGCGCTGTGAACTTCATGCTCACGATCAACGCGGATCCTCGCCCTGGGCGTGCCACAGTGCTGCTTCTCGAAGAGGTGATCGGATTCTGATGAGCGAGCACGTTGCCCATGCGCCCATCGGGTGGTGACTGAAGGAAGCTGGTGCACGAATCGACGAAAGGAGATTGCGAAGCACTGCTTCGGCCGCTCGAACGATTGGTGCCGGGACTGCCGGATTGTGACGAGGACGAAGCGGCGTGAATGGAGTGATGGACGAGTGAAGGGCACGTCACAAGCCCCCCACTGCGATGTGGTCGTGGTTGGTGCCGGTCCAACGGGACTGCTGCTGGCCGGAGACCTGGCCAGGGCGGGGCTGCGGGTGACGGTGCTCGAGAAGCTTTCCGAACCCAGCGCGATGCCGAAGGCGAACGCTGTCATCGGGCAGGCTGCGCGCCTGCTGCAGCATCGAGGCATCCATCGGCGGCTCGGATTTGCGCGTATGCCTGATCCCTCTCCGCTGTTCCAGTTCGGCGGGCTCGCACTGACTCTGTCATTGTCGCCTTATGATCGCCTTCACGGCATCCGGGTCACGCAGCAGCAACTCGAGCAAGCACTCGCTGAAAGGGCAGCGGAGGCAGGCGTGACGACTCGGCGCGGATGTGAGGTGCTGAACCTGATCGACGACCAGCAGATGGTGAGCGTGCGCTTCCGGGACCGTACTGCTGAGGAGCAAACGGTCGCCGCGAGGTACGTCGTCGGCTGCGACGGCGCTCATAGCGATGTCCGCCGCATCATGGGGATCGGGTTCCCCGGCGTCACCGATGACGACGTCGTCTCCCGATCTGCCGACGCCGTCGTCGCGGCGGCAAGCGTCTCGGCCGGCCAGAGCCTAGTCGAGGTTCCGGGCGTCGGCTCGCTTGGTCTGTACGGTTGGAATCGCACCGAGCGCGGCGCGTGGTCGATGATGCCGAGGGGCGACGGCACCGTCCTAATCAGCGCGATGGAGTGGCCAGCCGGTGACGACACGACAGACGCAGCCCCCGTGACGTTCGCCGAAGTCGCTCAGGCTCTCGATCGAGTCGTTGGCGCGCACGTCCCGGTGCAGCCGCCAACTTTGCCCGGACCGCATCAGCTGCGCCGTTGGCGGGGGCGGAACACGAGGATCGCATCCGCATACCGCCGGGGCCGGGTGCTACTGGCAGGGGATGCCGCTCACGTTCACAACGCGGTCGGGGCGCCAGGGCTCAACGTCGGCCTGCAAGACGCCGCCTGCCTCGCTTGGCGGCTCGCAGCAGCAGTTCAGGGCCATAGCGACGCACTTGGCGGTTATGAGACCGACCGGCGCCCGGCCGCCGAGCGTGTGGTGATGCACAGCCAAGTCCAGACCCTCCTACTGTCACCGGACAGCGCCGTGACGTCCCTGCGAGAGCTGCTCGGGGAACTGTTCGAGGAGCCAGCGGTGGTTTCTCGGCTCATACGAATGCTGGAGGGATCGGAAGTTACCTATCCGGCGGAACCTGCCGACCACTCCCTGGTCGGGACCTTCGTTCCTGAGCTGACGAAGATCGACGAGCTTCTCGATGACGCCCGGCCCACCCTGATTGACTTGCGTGGTGGTCAGGAGATCACGCCGGAGGGAGTGACGACGGTCTGTATGCCCGTGGCAGAACCACCTGCGGCCCTCATCCTCGTACGTTCTGACGGCTACGTCGCCTGGGCATGCGACAGCGTAAAGCCCGACGAGCTCGCAGACCTGGAACGAACTGCGAGACGCCTGAGCGGGGCGAGACAGGCGCAACTTGAGAGCTGATTTCCGGTCGGCCGAGGGTGATTACCGCACACGCGTCAGCCAGCAGTTCGGCAATTATCGAAGAGCGTGACGTCGAGGAGCAATATACGCTTGTGTCAACGTCGTCCGCTGAACGCTGGAGGCACATGAGCACCCCGGTGGACCTGTCCTATCCGTTCGCCGGCCGTTGGCTCGTCCGGAATAGCCCTGCGAACCGGATTCCCAGCCACGGCACACGCCTTTTTGCCACGGCCTATGCAATCGACTTCGTTCCCGTTACCGAGGTCGGACGCACCGCACCGATCACGCTCGGCTCTTTCGTGAAGCCGGAGCCCGCCGAGAGATTTCCCGGTTTTGGGCGCCCGATACTGGCGCCCGTCCACGGTGTTATCGTCGCCACCCACGATGGCGAACTCGACCACCATGCTCATCGCGGTCTGCCCTCGATCCGTTACGCGTTGACCCAGCAGCGGCGTGCCGGAGCAGGCTGGGCGGCCCTTGCCGGGAATCACGTGTTGATCGAGGGCCGCGACGCTGTCCTCGCCCTGTGTCACTTGCGGCAGGACAGCATTATGGTGCGCCTTGGCCAGGAGGTGCAGGTGGGCGACGAACTCGGCAGCTGCGGAAACTCCGGGAACAGCACTGAACCTCATGTTCATGTCCAAGCGCTCGACAATCGTGATGTCGATCGAGCCCAAGCTCTCCCCATCACGTTCAACGGCTCGCTCCCAGCTAATGGCGACGTCGTTCATGCGCAGACTCGCGCCGCCGAGTAGAACAGAAACGCCAGAATCACGTCGATCAAGACCGACTACTGCGACACCTGCTGGGTGCCGACTCCGCGGCTGTGATCGTCAGCGTGATGAGGCGTTTGGTCGCTCGGGTCTGGGCAACGTAGAGGTCGCGAAGACCGGATTCACTTTCCTGTTGGATTTCGTCAGGATCGATGATGATCACCGTGTCGAACTCCAGCCCTCGTGCGTCGGTTGCAGACACGATCGCGGCACGCGCGTCGAGGGGTCCGCTTTCGATCCTCCGAGCATGCTGAGTCGCGGCGACGATTCCCACCAGTTCGTCAGGGTGGTCTCGTGCCGATTGAGTGACGATGTCGGCGACGGCATCGTCGATTTCCGCTGCGGCGACGGTGAGGTTGATTGGGGCTTCGCCACGGCGGATCGAGTACGAGAGGCTTTGTGCTGGCGCAATCTGAGCAAGTATGGGTTTGGTTGCTTCGAGGATCTCGGCGGTGGTGCGGTAGTTGACGGTCAACGTGTGATGGGTGAAGCGGCCCTCGACGAATGGCTCCAGCGCGTCCTCCCATCTCGCGATCGAGCTCGTAGGACCCGCTTGTGCGAGGTCGCCGACGATCGTCATCGATCGGCTCGGACAGCGGTGCATGAGCATGCGCCATTCCATCTCCGAAAGCTGCTGCGCCTCGTCGACCACGACGTGCCCATAAGTTATCTCGGGCAGCCCGTCCACCTGCGCTCGCGCCTCATCCAGCAGCGGAAGGTCGGCACGGCTCCACCCCGCCTGCGCGCCCGCGCCGATCGAATCGATCTGTTCGTCGGAGAGCTCAGGGGCAGCCTCAGCCAGCACTTCGGGGTCCGTGAGCAACTCGCGCAGGACGTCGTCGGCGCGAAGCCTCGGCCAGACTTGAGCGATGGTTCGGTCGATGCTGATGTCACCGAGAAGGTCGTCGCGGATGCGATCCCAGTCGATCTCCAGCCCGTCTGAGCGCGAATCGGCCTCTTCTGACTCAGCGTATCCGGGTTGGGGCGCGAACATGCGATCAAGGTCGACGCCTACGTTCTTGAGCTCGTCCTCGAAGTCAGACATGTCCCGGGCGGTCTGCTGCTCCAACTCATCGACCAGGTCATCAACGACGTGCTCGAGAAACAGAGCCCGCCCGCGGTTGTGGCCGATGCCGCCCTGCAGAGCGCTGCGTCGAGCCGCATCGACCCGGGAAGCGTCCAGGGTGACCGCCCCGTGAGCTGTGGTGAATCGCAGGGGCACGCCATGCGGCTGCCGATCCCGCACCCGCCGTGCGAGCGCCTCGGCGAGCAGCCGACGTCCTTTGGCACGGGCGACCGCGTCTGACTCGGATCTCGTCGCCTCGACGCCCAGAAGATCGGGTCCCGTGGCGAGCTGAACGTTGTTTTCGCCGAGCGAAGGAAGCACGTCGGAGATGTAGGCGAGGAAGCGCCGGTTCGGGCCGAAGACGAGCACGCCCCGTTCCGCGATCGTGGGAAACGCGTAGAGCACGTACGCGGCCCGATGCAGAGCAACAATCGTCTTGCCTGTTCCTGGCCCGCCGTCAACGACCATGATCCCGCGATGCCCAGATCGAACGATCTCATCCTGCTCACGCTGCAGAGTTGCAGCAGCCTCACGCATACGTCCCGTCCGCGCCGCACCCAGCGCCAACACAAGCGGCCCATCAGAGACGACGTCGGCAGACGTCGGGCCTGTTCCGTCGAAGAGCTCGTCGGAAACATCAACGACTCGTCGGTCTTCGACGCGGAGATGACGGCGGCGGCGTAGCCCCAGCGGGGAAGCCATGGTTGCAGCGTAGAAGGGCCTCGCGGCCTCCGCCCGCCAATCGACAAGCAGGATCTCGCCGGACTTGGAACGGAGGCCGATACGGCCGACATGCAACGCCTTGCCGTCTGCGCTGTCTATGCGTCCGAAGCATAGAGAACGTTCCGCCAACTCGAGCACCCCTAACGTTCCGGCCGTTCGCCTCACCATGTCATCTCTTGCCCAACGAGATTCGGCCCCATCGATGGACGGGGCCATCGCTTCCTCGCTCGCAACGATGGCGTCGGCCTTCTTCTGGTCCAGCCGCGCGTACATCACCTCGATTGAACGCTGCTCACTCGCGATCTGCCCCGCCTTGCCTGCGACCGCATCCACCATCTGTGCTCCCTTCGACTGGCGTCCATCGTGAAGGGAGAAGCACTCGAATACAACTTTGACTTTCGTGCCGAGGTTTGGCCTTCTGACGATATGTAGCGACTCCACGCTGTGTCTGACGCGCAATAACCTAGGAACTCTTTGCGGCTACAGGAGCCGATGTGCATTCCTGTCTCGAGACCAGCCCGAGCGATGCACGGTGCGACAAGAACGTCGATCCTCGCAGCTCATTTCGTGGCTTCTGCCCCGGGCACGCGGAGAGAACCGCCTGACAAGATTTCAGTTCGCCCGCGAGATCTGCCGGCGGCGAGGTGCGCGATGAGCGCTTCGACGTGACGTGACTGAGTTCTGTCGTTGGTCAGGAGCAGTATGTCGCGATTCATCTCGGGCAACAGCTTGCGATAGACAATACCTGGAGCTTCGGGCTTCTCTGCTGGTGACGGAACACAGGCGATTGCGATGTTTGCTCGGACGAGCGCGAGCTGAGTAACGTGATCCGAGACGAAGTGTCGGATGTCCAGTTCGATTCCGTTCCGGCGAGCGAACTGGGTGAGAGCGTCGTGCTCGTCAGACTCCGGGGCGCATGCCGCCCACACTTCCGTTGCGAGGTCAGCGAGAGTGATGTGTCTCTTGGCGCGCGCAGGATGACTCTCGGGCAACGCGATCCACGCCGTCTCTTGATTGAGGCGCTGGGCGTTGACTCCGGCAGGCAGCCGCAGCGGTGTGGGGCTCCACGATTCAGCGAACACCACATCCAGCCGGCCCCCAGCGAGCTGATCGAGGTGCGATTCCGTTTCGCCGTCTTCGATGCGCAGCTCAACTCGTGGATGGAGTTCCTGAAAGGCCGGCAGTTCGTCGACCAGGGTGGTGCGGACGATGGAAGCAAGCGCACCGATCCCGATGCGACCGACAAGCTCATCGCCGTAGTGCAGGTCATTCTCCGCCTGCGTCATGAGCGTGGCCACGCGCGCGGCGTAATCGGCGAGGATGCGGCCCTTGTTCGTCAGTCGCACGCCACGTCCATCGGGAATGACGACTTTGACGCCAGCTTCAACCTCGATGCGGCGTAGTTGCTGTGAGACCGCGGGCCCGGTCATGTGCAGCAGCATCGCCGCCCGGGTGACCGATCCTGTGCGTGCGACCGCGTCGAGAAGTCGAAGTCGGCTCCATTCCACACGCATACGCGTAGCTTAATAGTAGTAGAAGCAAATACAAACTAGAGCTAATGAGTGTCGACGTTTAAAGTCGAGGCGTGACTGATCAAGACTTGCCCGATTTCAACAGATTCCGATCCCAAGCAGTCGCCTCGCTGTCGGTGCTCGCGGGAGCGATGTGTCTGTCAGCGTCGGCGATCCTGGTCAAGCTCGCGGGGGTGGACGCTGCAACGACGGCGGTGCTGCGGTGCGCTATCGCCGTTCTCTTCCTCGTCCCCCTGGCATTGGGTGAGCGCGGGCGGCGCGGCCCGCTCTCTCGGCGGGGCATCAGTTGGGCTCTCGCAGCGGGAGTCGCGCTCGGCATCGACTATGCCGCATGGACGGCGTCGATCTTTTCTGTCGGTGCAGGGATCAGCACAGTGTTGGTCAACGTGCAGGTTGTCGTGCTGCCGCTGCTGGCGTTCGTGGTTGATCGCGAACGGATGCGCCTGAGATTCCTGCTGACCCTGCCATTGATGCTCTTCGGAATCTGTCTCGTCGGTGGCGTCTGGGGCGCCGCCACGCTGAGAGAAGAAGCCGTGCGCGGAACATTGCTCGGTCTGCTTGCCGGTCTGGGGTACGGGTCGTATCTGTTTCTCACACGCCGAGCGACGAGGCAGGAGCCGGGCCGAATGGTTCAGCCGCTCGCCTGGGCAACAGCCTCGGCTGCTGTGACGGCCGCTCTTATCGCACCCTTTACGGGTGGTCTACATCTGAAGGCCATTACGCCACTGGCCTGGACGTACTTGGTCTTGCTCGCAGTGCTCGGACAGATCGTCGCCTGGCTGCTGATCCATCGTGGCAGTACCCACCTCGACCCCGTCACCACTGCCGCACTGCTCTTGATTCAGCCAGTGCTCGCGCTCGGCCTTTCTGCCATGATTCTCGCCGAGCGTCCGACAACGCTCCAACTCGTCGGTGCGACCATCGTCATCGCCGCCGTTGCCATATCGAACGGGCTCGTTGGTGGGCACCGGCGGACAAAGGATGCAGTTTTCGATCGGTTCCGACGAACGGGAAGACTGCGAAGCTGACGCTGAAGGAAATGCGTGCAGAGAACGTGCGAGACGGGAAGACGTCGGTTGTGACAACTGCCGTCGCACAACTGGTGGATAGCGGCGGACCAGGGCCAGCGCTGGTGCACCGGGTCAGCCAGACAGTGCTTACGCACGCACGACCCGCACGAAGCGCACCGTGAGATCGTCTGCAGCGTCACTGAGCGATACCCGGAATCGCGTGTTGTCTGCATCGAACGCGTCGTCGGGAAGCGCGACAGTCGCCGTCTTCCACTGCCCGTCGCCCGTGCGCTCGATCTCGGGTGACGACCAGTCACCGACATCGACGGTGAACGTTCCCGTTCCTTCATCAAGGTAGGTCACTTTCACGACAGGGTCGGACGAGCCCGAGGATGCCGCGGCAAACCGCGCATCAAGCTCGAAGACGAATCCCGTGTCGCCACCGGCAACGTCGGTTGCGAGTCCTTCGTGTGCCTCTCCGTTGTCGGGCTCGAACACCTCGGTGTGCACGTCGACATCTGACCGGTGCGCGACGGAGCCAGGCTCGTCGACCTGCACGAGCCAGCGCTCCAGATTGCGCACCCACGGCCGGGTCTCCCATTCACCGTCAAACGGTCCCGCCTCGTCGCCGGCCCAGTACATGTCTTCGGCATCGCGCAGCGCGGCCCACGCATCTGCCGAGGTCTCGGCGGTCTGACCCATGGACAGCCGTACCCAGTCCCAGTGCTCGGGGTATTCGGCGAAGTACGAGGGCTCGGGCACGACATAGATCCAGTTGGTGTGCAGCTGCAGCGCCTTGAGATTCGACTGCCGCACGGCGTAGTACGGGTCATCCGTCTCGTATCCGCAGTCGTTGTAGCACTCGTTCTCTGTCGCGACGATGCGCGTGCCGTCGTGAACCGGCAGGGTGTCATCGAGCACCATGTGGCCGTTCGGCAGAACGCGCGAGCCGTAGGCCGGCGCTTCGCTCAAGTGAAAGTTCGACAGCTCCGTGATGCCGGTGCGAATCCCGAGTCCTGCCTCGACAGCCTGCTTCGCCAGCAGATCGTCGTCTGCGCCGAACGGACCCCACGGATAGTCCTCGCCCGTGAATACGAGCTTGTTCGCGTTGTCGCCGAAAAGGTCAGCCAAATCCGTCCAGGCATGGTCGTACCACGATAGGTAGGTCTTCAGGTCGAGGTCGCCGGCGTCGACCGCGGCGGTGATCATCTCGTAGTCGAACTCGGCCCACGTGAACGCCCCGGGCACGTAGACGAACGCCAACTGGGGATCGGCAGCGAGGCCTCCGTCGACGAACAGCGTTTCGTACGTGTCCATCAGATGGCCCCACACGCACTCGTCCCAGATCGGGAGGTGGCGCTGCCCGTCATAGTCGGGGCCATACGTCGAGACGCCGCAGTCCTCGACGACCCAGTCCGGTGCCCACGTCTCGCCGCTCGCGAAAATGCGCATCCAGAACGGTCCCTGCTCGGCCAGCTGGTCGTCGAGCGACGCGAAGCTCATGCCTTGCGCCTCACCGCTCGAGGTGCGGTCGAGCTCGCCGGCCTCCGGTTGAATCTGCCGCCACGACACGTCCACCGAGCGCGTGAACACATGATCAGATGTCGACGCTTCCTCAGAGAAGAACCCCGAGTTGGACGCCGGCGTGACGCCAGCGGGAAGGCTCCAGTCGTCGCCGGTTCGGATCGCGACGCCATCACCAGCATCCAGAAACTCGAACTGAGGGCCCTCGCCTGCTGAACCCGCGGCCGGTTCGGCCTCTGGCGCACTGGTTGCACACGCTGTCAGAGAGATCGAGAGGATGCCGATGACGGCGGCCGCCCTGCGGAAACCTCGCATCGCTGTCGTATTCGTGCCACTGATCGTCGTCACATTCGCCTCCGAGAGAATCTTCGGTGATTCTTGCCGAGATTTCTCGTCGGCATCACGAAGCGATCATCGCCGATGCTCGTTTTGCGCAGTCCGCCTGAGCGAACGCACTCATGTCGACGCTTCGCCGTTGCCGAAACTGAGCGTCTCGTGCACGTGAGCCACCTCTCCGACGCCATTACGCTTTCGGCTGGCGGGCATCGTTATGGTGAACCGGATGCTGCCGCGGAACGTCGCGCGGCAGCATCCGCGTACCACGCACTGTGAAGGAGTTCGCCATGCGCCGCCACGTTCTCGCCCCCGCGCTCATTGCGCTTGTCGCACTCGGCCTCGCCGGATGCGCTGCCGCCGATGACGAAGCGGGGCCGAGGGAAACGCCGTCGGTCCCGCAGAGCCTCGCGCCGTCGGCGACCGACGTCGCTGTCGATGAGCAGAACGCCGACGAGATCTGCGAGGCCGAGAGCGCATCGGGCGACGCCGACACGTGCGTTCTCAAGAACACCGAAATCGAGGGCAGCATCGTCTTTGACGGAACCCGCGTGGTGAAGCTGATCAACACGACCGTCACGGGCGAGGCGAAGATCATCGGTGCCGAGAGCGTCGTTGTCACCGATAGCGACGTGGCGGGGGACCTCGAGATGCTCGCCAACACGGATGCTGTCGTCACGACGTCCACCGTCGGTGCAACGCTGACCGTCGACGGAGGCAAGAGCGGAACCGTTTCTGCCAACGAGGTGCATGGCGACCTCAATTGCTCGGGCAACGGCGCGGTGAAAGGCGAGGGAAACGCGGTGTCTGGCTCTGCCGCCAATCAGTGCGCCGCGCTGGGGTGATCCGAGGGTGCCTCTGCGACGAGCCGGTCGAAGGTCGCGTCGAGCGCAGCATCCGTCACCTGCTTGTCGGGGTGAGCGTCGAACCACGCGATCTGCTCGCGCGCGCCCTGCCAATACGGCACCGTCGTGCCGAACTCCGGCACAAGCGCTCGCAGCTTGCTCGTGTCGAACACCATGGAGTGCGCTTTGTCGCCGAGCAGGCCAGGGCCGAGATCGGGAAGCGCCGAGGCGATGCGGTCGCTCGTGACGTGCACGATGTCGGCGGTTGTTCCGGCAGCATCCGCGAGCCACTCATAGATCTGGTTCCACGTCGGCGCGTGGTCGCTCGTGATGGTGAATGCCTCGCCGATCGCAAGGGGATTGCCGAGCAGCCCCGTGAACCCGACAGCGAAGTCCGAATTGTGCGTGAGCGTCCAGAGGCTCGTGCCGTCGCCGTGCACAACCACGGGCTTTCCCGCTCGCATGCGCGCGACGTCGGTCCAGCCGCCAATGGTCGGAAGGAGCGTGTGGTCGTACGTGTGCGAGGGGCGCACGATCGTCATGGGAAACCCGGTGCCGCGATACGCCGCGACAAGAGCGTCTTCGCCGGCGATCTTGTCGCGCGAGTACCGCCAGTGCGGATTGCGCAGCGGCGTCGACTCGGTGACCGGCAGGCGCGACGGCGGCGTCTGGTACGCCGACGCCGAGCTGACGAACACGTACTGACCCGTGCGCCCGGCGAAGAAATCGATGTCGCGCTGCACATGCTCGGGGTTGAACGCGACGAACTGCGCGACCGCATCGAACTCACGGCTGCCGAGGGCGTCGGCGAGGGATGCTGGTGAGCCAGCGTCAGCGGTCAGCTGGTCGACGCCGTCGGGGAGCGGCCGTTCGCCGGTGCGGCTTCTGTTGAGCACGGTCACCTCGTGCCCGCGCTCAAGCGACGCGCGAACGCACGCCGAGCTGATCACTCCGGAACCGCCGATGTAGAGCACTCGAGTCATGTGCCTCATCATGCCGGATGCACTCCGACGACGCCATGGCCCGGCCCCGATTAGGCTGAGTTCATGCGAGCGACAATGCGTGACGTCGCGGTGCGGGCGGAGGTGTCGCCCAAGACCGTGTCGAACGTCATCAACGGCGTCGTCTTCGTGCGCCCAGAAACGCGCGAGCGCGTGGAGCAGGCAATGGCCGAGCTCGACTACGTTCCCAATCTGTCGGCGCGCGGACTGCGCAATGGCCGCTCTGGCGTGCTCGCGCTCGCGCTGCCCAACCTCGACACGCAGTACTCGGCCGAGACGATCGGGGCGTTCGTCGAGGTTGCGCACGCCCGCGGGTGGGCGATCCAGGTCGAAGAGACCGGCGCAGAGCCGCAACGCGAGTTCGAACTGCTGTCACGCGCGAGGGCGCACCTTGTCGACGGGCTGATTCTCAACCCCATCACGCTCGAAGACAGCGTGATCGCCGAGGCTCGCGGTCTGCCTCCGCTCGTGCTCATCGGCGAGGTCGAGCAAAGTCTCGTCGACCTCGTCGGCGTCGACAGCCGGCACTCGGCGCGCGATATGACCCGGTGCCTCATCGAGAGCGGCAATCGCCGCATCGCCGTCGTGGGGTCGCCGGTCGGAGACTTTCAGACGGCGACGTCTCGTCAGCGCGCCGAAGGGTATCGAGACGCACTTCGCGAGGCGGGGCTGGCGACGGATGCTGCTCTCGAGATCGGGTGCGCCGATTGGACGGCTGCGGGCGCAGCATCCGCGTTCTCGTCGTATCTCGACGGCGGCGGCGACGTGCCCGACGCCGTGTTCTGCTTCACGGACACCATGGCGTTCGGCGTGCTGAACGTGCTGTGGCAGCGGGGCCTTCGCGTGCCCGGCGATGTTCGCGTGGCCGGCTTCGACAACACCGTCGACAGTCCCTACGCGGTGCCGCCGCTGACGACAGTGGCCTTCGATCGGCGCGAGCTCGCGCGACTGGCGATCGAGCGCCTCGAACAGCGCATCGCCGACCACACTCTTGCGCCAGAGCGCACGCGCGTGCCGTACGAGGTTCTCGAGCGCGAGAGCACCCGGGCGTGACACGTGCGCTTATTTCGGAGATTTCTTAGCGTCGCCTGCCGGGGGCGCTGCTGACCAGGGGTTTTGCTGCCTGAGGCCGAAACGGCGACCGTAATTTCCGAAATTGCTGCACATCATTGGTCTTGTATTTCCCATTACAACGATGTAATGATGGTGACTTCCGATGGTGTCCAGCACAAAGGAGTGATGTTCATGACACGATCTCGTCAGCCGGGCGGCGGCCCAAGCTTCTCGCGGCGCCGCATGCTGGCCGGCACTGCCGCGGTATTCGGCGGTGCGCTTCTCACGCCGACGCTCGCGGGCTGCTCGACCTCGGCAGCATCCGGAATCACCTCGCTGTCGTATTGGCACCTGCTGAGCGGCGGCGACGGCATCACCATGGCGACCCTCGTCGCCGACGTCGAGAAGAAGCTCGGCAATGTCTCTGTCGACCAGACGGTTCTCGCGTGGGGTGCTCCGTACTACACAAAGCTCGCCATGGCGTCGGCGGGCGGTCGCGCTCCCGACATCGCCATCATGCACGCGAGCCGGGTCACGGGATGGGCGCCAGGCGGTCTGCTCGACCCGTGGGATCTCGACCTGCTCGCCGAGTTCGACGTGACCGAAGAGACCTTCAAACCGCGCATCTGGGAGAAGGGGTTCACCGACGGCAAGCTGTACTCGGTCGCCCTCGACTCGCACCCGTTCATCATGTTCTACAACACCGACGTTGCCGACGAAGCGGGCGTGCTCAGGTCTGACGGAACGCTCATCGAGACGACGACGCCAGACGAGTTCATCGACATGGCGCTCGAGATGCAGGCGGTCACCGGTCAGCACGGACTTTCGTGGGGGTACCTCAACGACGGCGCTCAGCTGTGGCGGCTCTTCTACACGCTCTACAAGCAGCACGGTGCCGACATGGTGCTCGAGACCGGCAAACCGGCCGAGTACGACAAGGATGCTGCGCTCGAATCGCTCGAGTTCATGACGAAGCTCGTCGATGGCACCGTCGCCGCGACGAACAGCGACATCAACAACGGCATCGCCGAGTTCGCGGGCGGACGGAGCGGAATGCTCTTCTCGGGCGTGTGGGAGCTGCGCACCCTGCAAGATGCCGACATCGCGTTCGATGCGAGCACGATCCCCACCCTCTACGGGACGCCCGCGGTGTACGCGGATTCGCACACGTTCGTGCTGCCCCATCAGTCGAAACCAGACGAGACGAAGCGCCGCGCAGCGTACGAGTTCATGTCGACGCTGCTCAAGGGCTCGATCGACTGGGCGGGCGCCGGCCACATTCCCGCGTACCTTCCCGTTGTGAACGACCCGGCGTACGACGACCTCATTCCGCAGGCGCACTACGCGAACGCCGCCGATCTGATCAACTATGACCCGCCGGCGTGGTTCACCGGCTCCGGCTCTGATTTTCAGAACTACTTTCTCGATTCGATCCAGGGCGTCATGCTCGGCGAAAGGAGCCCGGAAGCGGGCTTGGCCTCGTTCATCAGCCGCATCAACACACTGCTCTCGAAGCCGAATCCGGTGACCGCATGAGCGCCCGCATCAGGCAGCGCACGGCGCTGCGCGACGACAAAGGAGTCTCGCTGTGACGACCGCAACTGCCCGAAACGTCTTGCCCGACACCGGCGCCACCGTGAAGGCGACGCGCAGGGGAAAGCCGCGCGAGAACCTCGCCGGATGGGGATTCATCGCGCCCTTCGGCATCCTGTTCATTCTGTTCATGCTCGTTCCCGTGCTCTGGGGAATCTACCTGAGCTTCACGAACCAGAGCCTCACGGGGGCAGGCGGCGAGCTCATCGGCTTCAGCAACTACGCCGAGGCGCTCGCCGATCCCGACATGTGGCGATCGATGCTCAACACCGTGTGGTTCACGGTACTCAGCACGGTCCCGCTCGTCGTGATCGCCCTTGCCCTCGCCCTGCTGGTCAACACAGGGCTGCCGGGGCAATGGCTGTGGCGGCTGTCGTTCTTCATGCCGTACCTGCTCGCCTCGACGGTCGTCTCGCTCATCTGGGTGTGGCTGTACAACCCGCAGCTCGGCCTCTTCAACACCGTTCTCGGCTGGTTCGGGGTCGATCCGATCACGTGGCTGCAAGACCCGGACCTCGCCATGCTCTCCGTCGTCATCACGACCGTGTGGTGGACGATCGGGTTCAACTTTCTTCTGTACCTGGCCGCACTGCAGAACATCCCCGACAGTCAGTACGAGGCGGCGTCGCTCGACGGAGCCGGCCGCTGGCGCTCGCTGTTCTCGATCACGATTCCTCAGCTCGGGTCGACGACCGTCATGGTCGTGATTCTGCAGCTGCTGGCCTCGCTCAAGGTGTTCGACCAGATCTACCAGATGACTGGAGGCGGCCCGGCCGGCACGACCCGCTCAGCCATCCAGTACATCTTCGAGACCGGATTCACGGGGTTCCGCTTCGGGTACTCCTCGGCGATCTCGTACATCTTCTTTGTTCTGATCATCGTCGTCTCGGTGATCCAGTTCCGCATCACGGCGCGAAGGAGCGCATGACATGTCGACAATGACCCAGCACCTCACCGTTCCCGCGGGCGGCCGCTCCGCAGCATCCATCGCCCCCGCCAAGCGCAGAAAACTCGGCCCGGCCGGCATCAGTGCACTCGTCGTGCTCATCGTGCTCGCCGCCGCGTGGCTGCTGCCCTTCTTCTGGGCCATCGTCACATCGCTCAAGAGCGAGACGGATGCTGCCTCGGCGACGTTGTGGCCCGCGCACGGATTCACGTTCGACGCGTACGCCAAGGTGCTCGCCGAGGGCAACGTGCCCATCTGGGCGTGGAACAGCCTCTTCACGTCGGCGCTCATCACGGCCATCACCGTTCTCACCTCCGCCCTCGCGGCCTACGCGTTCTCGCGCATGCGCTTTCGCGGGCAGAAGTGGGCGTACATCGTCGCCATCGCAGCGATCGCGGTTCCGCCGCAGGTGCTCATCGTTCCGCTGTTCTACGAGATGCTCGCCATGAACTTCGTCGACACCTACTGGGGTCTCATTCTTCCGCAGGCGGTGCAGCCGATCATCGTGCTGATCCTCAAGCAGTTCTTCGACCAGATCCCGATCGAGCTCGAGGAGGCGGCGCGCGTCGACGGGGCGAGCAGACTGCGCGTGTTCACGTCGATCGTCATGCCCCTGTCGCGGCCGATCCTCGCGGCAGCATCCATCTTCGTGTTCGTGTGGGCGTGGAACAACTTTCTCTGGCCGTTCATCATCATCAACGATCCGCAGCTCATGACGCTGCCCGTCGGACTGCAGACGGTGAAGAGCGCCTACGGAATTCAGTACGCCCAGAACATGGCCATGGCGATTCTTGCCGCGCTGCCGCTCATCATCGTCTTTCTCTTCTTCCAACGCCAGATCATCAAGGGCATCGCGACGACCGGCTTCGGCGGGCAGTAGCCCCTCAGACGCAGCGACGCCCTCGGTGACCAGACCGCAACACACACAAGGAGATACATGACCACCGCCCGCATCACCATCGATCGCGACTTTCGTGTCGGCGACGTGCCCCGGCGCATCTTCGGCTCGTTCGTCGAGCACATGGGACGCTGCGTCTACACGGGAATCTACGAGCCGGGGCATCCTCAGGCCGACGAGCGCGGCTTTCGGCGCGACGTTCTCGAACTCGTCAAGGAGATGGGCCCGACGATCGTGCGTTACCCGGGAGGCAACTTCGTCTCGGGCTACAACTGGGAAGACGGCGTCGGCCCGGTCGACCAGCGCCCGACGCGCATCGACGGCGCATGGCACACGATCGAGACCAACGCGTTCGGCCTGCACGAGTTCGTGGATTGGGCGCGCGAGGCCGACGTCGAGGTGATGGAGGCCATCAATCTCGGCACCAGGGGAGTGGATGCTGCTCGCGCGCTCGTCGAGTATGCCAATCACCCGGGTGGAACGGCGTGGAGTGACATGCGCCGCGCGAACGGCGCAGAGGACCCCTTCGACATCAAGGTGTGGTGCCTCGGCAACGAGCTCGACGGCCCGTGGCAGATCGGCCACAAGACGCCGGACGAGTACGGTCGTCTTGCCCAGGAGGCCGGAAAGGCCATGAAGCTCGTCGACCCGTCGATCGAGCTCGTGGCGGTCGGCAGCTCGAACACCGGCATGCCCACGTTCGGCGCGTGGGAGCACGCCGTGCTGAACCACGCGTATGACGAAGTCGACTACATCTCGCTGCACGCCTACTACCAAGAGCACGACGGCGACGCCAAGAGCTTTCTCGCGACGGCGACCGACATGGACTACTTCATTGAGTCGGTGATTTCGACGGCGGATGCTGTGGCCGCACAGCGCAAGACGAAGAAGCGCATCAACCTCTCGTTCGACGAGTGGAACGTCTGGTACCAGCGCGGCCTCGACACCGACGACCAGCCGCACAACGTCGAGAGGTCCTGGCGCACGCACCCGCGGCTGATCGAAGACGAGTACAACGTGACGGATGCCGTCGTGGTCGGCACGTTCCTCAACTCGCTGCTGCGGCACGGTGACCGTGTCACGATCGCCAATCAGGCACAGCTGGTCAACGTGATCGCGCCGATCCGCAGTGAAGAGGGTGGCCCCGCCTGGCGGCAGAGCATCTTCTGGCCGTTCGCCCGCATGTCGCAGCTGGCCCGCGGCAGCATCCTGCGCACGGCGGTCACGAGCGACAAGGTCGACACCGCGAAGTACGGCGATGCCGACGTGGTCGACGTGAGTGCCACGTGGGACGAAGAGAACGGCACTGTGGCGTTCTTCCTCGCCAACCGCGGGCTCGACGAGCGGTGCGACGTCTCGGTGAAGCTCGGCGGCTTCACAGCATCCGGTATCTCGCGCGCCGAGGTGCTCACGATTCCCGACGGAGGCACGCGACTCACGACGAACACGCAGGACGCTCAGCCCGTCGGCCTGACCCCGCTCGAGGGAGTCACGGCAGACGGTTCGACGCTGTCTCTTCAGCTGCCCGCGCTGTCGTGGGCGGTCGTTGTGGTGGACGTCACCCGCGCCTGAGCGCCGCTCGCGAACGCCGAGGGCCGGGGCGAGGACGAATTCGCGAAAATCGTCCTCGCCCCGGCACTTTTATCCTCTGTTCAGCGCGGTGCGATCGTTAGCGACCGGTCGCATCGGGCTCGCGCGGAACGTCGCCGCGCCAGGCGCCCGACTCGAATCCGTTCGACTCGATGAGCTCCTTGAACTGCGAGAGGTCCTTCTTCACGGCCATGTCATCGGCCTGAAGCGCGGCGCCGATCTTCTCGGTAGCGCCTTCGGGCGACCATGTCATCTCAAGGTGAACGCGCGTCTCGTCATCTGACACGCGGTGAAATGTCACCACGCCGCTGTGCTGCGGCTCGTCCGTCGACCGCCATGCGATGCGCTCGTCTGGCGTCTGCTCGGTGATCGTCGTGTCGAACTCGCGCGTGGCGCCGCCGACGGTGACCTTCCAGTGGTTGTGGAGATCGTCGATCTGGGTGACGAAGTCCACGTTCTTCATGAATTGCGGAAACGACTCGAACTGCGTCCACTGGTTGTACGCGGTCGTCACGGGAACATTGACCTGCACGGATTCCTGGACAGTGCTCATGGAAACCTCCTGGCAATTGGTGTGCGGCACGTGCGGATGGCACGTGTCTCACCGACGTTAAGCGCCGCGTTCTGCGGTGGCCAGGGGGTTGCCCGTCGCGATCCGACCGTTTATGTTCCTTGCGGGAGCGCTCAGTCAGAGTGCGCGGATGCTCCAGCTCGCCGTCGCCGAGGCGTCGGGGTCGAGTTCGATCAAATCTGTGCCCGAGTTGAACGCGTCGGGTGGGCACGTCATGGGCTCTACGGCCAGGCCGATGCGACTGATCGCTGCGTCCGGCTGGTCGGCAGTGTGCACCTGCACCCACGGGCATGCCGCGTCCCACGTCATCGCGACTCCCGCGCCCGACGTGCTGCGCACGGCCACCTCGGTGAACCCCTCGGCGTCACGAGCGAGCTCCGTGAACGCGTGGTCGATGAAGGTGTCGCCGATGACGCGCTGCTCCCGAAAATCGAACGCCGTGCCGTCGACGGGTTCGAGACCTGTGGGAATCAGCCTGTCGTCCGTGACGGTGAGGACGCTGCCGGCCGGAATTGTCGCGCTCCAGTCGTCGACGCGCCCCTCTCCCGCGACCAGGTACGGGTGCGGTCCCGTGCCGAACGGTGCTGCGGCGTCACCGCGGTTTGTCGCGGTGACCGAGCAATGCAGTCCATCGTCGTCGAGGCGGAACGTGACAGAGACGTCGAGCGTGAACGGGTAGCCCTGCTGCGCGATGATCGCCGTGCCGAGCGTGACCGACGACGCCGTCTGCTCGACGATGCCGTAGTCGAGCCATGCGCCGAGACCGTGCAGCGCGTGCCCTCGCTCAGGTTCGGTCAACGCGAGCTGGAGCTCTTCGCCCTTCCACGTGTAGCGCCCATCGACCACGCGATTGGGCCACGGCACGAGCGTTGCGCCTCGGTAGAACGGGCGCATCTCGTCAGCGGAGAACGGCACAATCAGGTCGCGCCCGGAATGCGTGAGCTCGCGCAGCGTTGCACCGATTGAGGCGATGGATGCGGTGTAGGCACCGTGCTGCAGAGTGATGTTTCGTCCGGAAAGCGCTCTCGTCATGGTGTCCATCCTGCCGCATCCTCGTGTGGCAGCCGAACTGTCACATGGCAGATTCATAGCCTTACCCAGCACCGTGTCAGTGCCGGGTGCTTGACTGATCGTCCACCTTCGAATGGCAAGGAGCAACATGCCTAGCAACCCGGCGCCGACGCGCTTGTATCTCGATGTCGACGGTGCTATCAACGCCGACGAGCCGCCGTTCTCCAATGTGAAGTCGACGCGTGTGCAGATCGAGTACGGCGGGGGAATGATGAGCAGAGAGCCCCTCACGTGGGCTCCCGAAGTCGTCACAGAGCTTGACGCCCTTCGCGAGGAGTTCGGGGTCGAACTTGTCTGGCTGTCGACGTGGAACGAGATGCATGCATCGATGACGCGACTCGCGCCAGCGCTTGGCGGTCTGTTCGGAGGTCGGGCGATCATGGATGCTGACGCGGTGAGCTCTGATCGAGGGCGTGGATGGTGGAAGGCCCAGAGCATCATTGCCGATCAGGAATTCTCTCCCGCGCCGTTTGTCTGGGTCGATGACGAGGCCGTCATGGCGCATGGCGGAATGGTCGACGAGGCGACGGCGGGTACGCCATCGCTCAAGCTCACGACCGTGTACGAGCACGGCATCGAGAGGCTGCACCTGGCCCAGATGCGCTCGTTTCTCGCCGAGCAGACTCAGCGGCAGGTCGCCTGAATACGGCGTCGCGCGCCAACCGCTTGGGCGCCATGTGCATGGCTGGGCCGCACCTGGCAATGCCCTTGCCAGAGAACACAGATGCCCATAACGTGACGATATGGCAGAACACGCGGGGCGGGCGATGGTTCTTCCGGTGGACCGGGAGAAGCGAACGGGCGAGATCGGGCCGTGGGTCCGGCAGCTGAACATTGATGAGCTTCGTGAGGAGCTCAGCACCACGATTGCAGCAGTGCGGCGCAAGATCGTGCCCGTGGCCATCGGCCTCGGCATCGCGGCGGCCGGTGCGACGGTGTACGTGATTGCAATGGCTCTGAGCGGTGACGACGATGAGTGAGCACACAGAGCACACAGAGCACGCGGAGCACACGCACTCGCGTCCGAAGCGGCTGCGCTTTCGCAGCATCCGCTTCGCCTATGTTCGCGCCGTGAAGCTGTTTGCTGCCAACAAGTCCACCGATGTCGCGGCAACCCTCACGTACTTTCTTGTGCTCGCGCTGTTTCCGGGCTTGGTCGCCATCGTCTCGGTTCTGTCGCTTGTGAACGCCGACGGATCGGTGAGCAAGGGACTCATCGAGATGCTCAACGATGTCGCGCCGACAGAGACGGCTCAAGCGCTTGAAGGGCCGATCTCGACGATCATGTCGGCGCCAGGGGCGGGCCTCGGCCTCGTTCTCGGTCTTCTCGGTGCGATCTGGTCGGCATCGAAGTACGTCGACGGTTTCGCACGAGCGGCGAATCGTGCGTATGGCGTGGCCGAGGGGCGCAGCTCGCTCCAGCTGCGACTGACGGTGCTGCTGCTCACAGCGGCAAGTGTCGTCGCGATCACGATCATGTCCATTCTTCTCATCGTGAGCGCGCCGGTTGCGCGGCTGATCGGCGACGTGATCGGGCTGGGGGATGCTGCCGTGATGACGTGGAACATCGCGAAGTGGCCCGTGCTGGTACTCGCCGGCATTGGCCTGATCGCGCTCTTGTATTACTACTCACCGAACGTGCGACCATCGCGCTTCCGCCTCGTGAGCCTCGGGGCGGCGACGGCGCTGCTGGTCTGGGCGATCACGACGGTCGGCTTCGTGGTCTACGTGTCGAACTCAGACAGCTACAACGCCACGTATGGCTCACTCGGCGGCATCATCGTCTTTCTCATCTGGTTGTATCTGAGCAATATGGCGCTGGTTTTCGGGGTCGGTCTTGAAGCCGAACTCGAGCGCGCGCGGCAACTGCAGCTTGGCGTCCACGCCGAATACAACCTCCACCTGCCGCTTCGCGATTCGGCGAGGATCGATAAGGACATCGAGGCAGAGGCAAAGACGGTGATCACGGCACGCAAGCTGCGCCGTTCCTTCGAAGAGTGACGACAGGGTGACGCTGCCCGACCTTCGCGCTAGTGAGGTGCCGGCAGGTCTCAGTGCCTCGTCAGGTCTTCGGCGAGCATCACGATGATGCCACTGGGACCGCGGACGTACGTCAGCTTGTACATATCTTCGTAGGACGACACGCCGCGAAGTGGGTGGCAGCCGTGTTTCGCGGCTATCTCGAGCGCTTCGTCGATGTCGTCGACGGAGAATGCGACCCGGTGCATACCGATCTCGTTCGGGCGCGTGGGCTCCGTCTCGATCGCTTGAGGATGGATGTACTCGAAGAGTTCGAGACGACCATTGCCGTCGGGCGTCTCGAGCATGGCAATCTTTGCGTGGTTGCCGTCCAGCCCGACGGCTGTGTCCGTCCACTCACCGTGCACGGTGTCCCGGCCGACGACCGAGAGACCGAGGTCGGTGAAAAAGGCGATCGTCGCGTCGAGGTCGCGAACGGCGATACCGACGTTCTCGAGTTTGATGGCCATGCGTTGCATGCTAATCAGCGGCGATCCTGCGGTGCAAGCATTAGCAGCCCTCGGTTGTCCTGCGCACCTTTGTCGTGAGTTCGGTCAGTTGGGTGAGCTCATCGTCCGAGAGCGCGGCCGCCATGACATCGGTGATCGATTCCATGTGCTTGACGGCGACGGAACGGAATTCCCGATAGCCGAGCTTCGTCATGCGCACAATGGTGCCGCGACCGTCTTTCGCATCCTGGATCTTCTCGACGAAGCCGCGAGCGGCGAGCCGATCGACCATGCGCGAGACACTTGGCTGGCTCAGCAGCACCCGGGAGTTGAGAAGGCGCAGCCTGGCTGACTGCTCGGGTTCACGCGAGAGATTGAACAGAATGTCGTACTCGGTGAGCGACATCGATTGCGTCGGGAACTCTTCGCTGAGTACTCGCATCACCTGGACCTGAGCGCGGAACAGCGACTCCCAGGCATGCACGGCGGTGGCTCTCTGAGACATGGATTTCCTCCTGATGCCTAAGGATAGTGGGGCAAGGGAGGCAGCTGTGACGGCAAAGATCGAGGGCCGGTCGTAGAGGCTTACGACCGGCCCTCTCCCTTGCACCAAGAGTGTCCTGCAATCACATTCCGCGTCAGCTGCCACAGCAAAACAACTGACGCTCTTTGAATATATAACGGAAAGGTAACAGCGTCTAGTTATCTGTTCGTTATTTTTCTGCGAATGTTCTGCTCGCCAACTATCCGCGGCCTGAGCGGCGTTCGGTAGGCTCACGACGTGGACCATCGCTGTGACGTCAACGGAACCGTGCTGTTCCTCGATGAACGCGGTCCGGCCGACGGGCCACCGCTCCTCTTTGTGCACGGCGGCCCGGGAAATTCGTGCTGGGACTTCATGTCCGCCGTTGGCGACGAGCTTGCGGCGCGTGGGATCCGCGTGCTCGGCGTCGATCAGCGCGGAGTCCTCCGCTCCGACAGCCTGCTCGAGGGCGCCGAACTCACGGTAAACGTGCTCATTGATGACTTCGAGGCGCTTCGCCGGGCGCTCGGAATCGACGAGTGGACGATTCTCGGGCACTCCGCCGGCGGCGGATATGCGCTCGACTACGCCCTGTCGCATCCCGACTCGGTCTCCGGGCTCATTCTCGATTGCCCGTGCCTCGATGCTGACGCGACCGACCGCTTTCGCCTTCCGCGGGCGGCAGCTCTCTTGCAGGATGTGGGTAAGACCAGTGAGGCCGAGAAGTGCGTGGCGCTCGCCGCATCCCCGAGGCGCCTCACGGGCGGCGACCGTTCCTGGGAGGTGATGCAGGCCCTCGGCGATCGCTACCTTGATCTCTTCGTGGCGGGCCGGGAGGGCCGCGCTCGCTATGAGCGGCTCATCGGGAGAGCCCCCGAAGATCTCGACTGGGCGAAGGGCGTGTCGCACCTTCCGCTGCTTCACGACATGTATCGCGATCGGACTCCGTCGTTGTCGTCGCTGAGCGTGCCATCGGTCCTCCTGCACGGCGAGGGGGACCTCGTCGCAGCGCCGTCCGTCATCGAGGCCTACCGGGCGGCAACAGGTGGAGATGTGGTGACGATCCCCGATGCAGGCCATTTTTCCTACATCGAGCAGCCGCGGGCCTACGTCGAAGCCGTGGCGGGGTTCATGAATGCACCGAAGCGTCGTGCTGCGTGAGCAGCGGTGGTCAGGTGCGGATCACGCCTGACGGCTACCCGGGAATGCTCGGCGGTGAACGCCGCGCGGGCTGATGGCCGATCAGAACAGGTCGGGCGATGGCGTCGACGCGTGGCGGATCGAGACGTCGGCGTGGCGGTCGAAGCGATAGCCGGCACCGCGCACAGTGCGCACGATGTCTTCGTAACGGCCGAGCTTCGAGCGCAGGCGCCGCACGTGCACGTCGATCGTGCGCTCATTCGGAATCTCACCGTCGTGCGCTGACCAGAGAGCGTTGATCAGCTCAGTGCGCTCGATTGTGCGGCCCTCTCGCAGCACAAGGTATTGCAGCAGTTCGAACTCCTTGTAGGTGAGCGTCGCCGTGGCGTTGTCGAGAACGACGCGCTTGCGCGAGATGTCGATGACCACACCCGCGTGAGCGCGGTCGAGCTCCTCTTCGTCTTCGGCAGGCTCCGCCGTGTTGCGGGCCACAGCGGTCGGCTCCTGCAGCGCGAGGCGCACGACGTCGACATCGCGACCGCCAACTCCCGCTGGTGCGAGCGCGACAGCGGCGTACGACTGAGCGGCGGGAGCGAGTTCGCCGATTGTCGTCTTGATGGCTTCGACGATGGCGCCGAGTGACGTGCCTGCGGCGCGAGCGGCTTCTTCATCGAGGCCGACGTACAGGGCGAAGCCGCGGGGTTCCGGGGCAGCGGGAACCGCGCGGAGAGCACGAGTGCGGTTCTCAACGGGCGCGGTCTGGGGAAGAGCGGCAGCGAGTGACATGAAAGTTCCTTTGCGATGATGGGTACGACTCACCCGGGCCACACCGATACGTGTCGGGGCGGGGTGAGATTTCTGCGGTGTCGAATGGTGGATGCTGACAGCATCCGAAGTATGCGTGCGAGTCGTCAGATCAGAAGCGGCACATTCGACAACACATGACAGCACCGATGCCGGCCATCATCGACCCGGCATTCCCACGGAACTCGATGGAGCTCAGGGTGCGCGTGCTGTGTGTCATGCCCTCAATTTAAGTAGGGCGCGAAATGATGTGTCAAATCATTGCAGTAAATGACGTTTGCTTGCGTAACACTCATGATTCTTCGAGCGGTAACCGATCAAATCGCAGGTTCTTTTACGCGTCTGAGGGCAGGATACTGTCGCTCACAGAAGCTTCGCCGGTGTTCGCCGCCGTGCAGCGTCACCGCTGCCGGCGGCGAACACCTGCCGTCGATGTCGTGCTACGCGGGTGGAAGCGACGTCAGACGAGGCCGTAGAGGCGGTCGCCGGCGTCACCGAGCCCGGGAACGATGTAGCCGTTCTCGTCGAGGCGCTCGTCGAGGGCTCCGAGCACGATCGTCACATCGAGACCTTCGGTTTCGCGCTCAAGGCGTTCGAGACCCTCGGGGGCGCCGAGAATGCACACGGCGGTGACGTCGACGGCGCCGCGCTTGATGAGAAACTGAATCGCTGCGCCGAGGGAGCCGCCGGTCGCAAGCATGGGGTCGAGAACAAAGCACTGCCGGTTCGAGAGGTCGTCGGGCAGCCGCTCTGCGTAGGTCATGGGCTGCAGCGTCTCTTCGTCACGCACCATGCCGAGAAAGCCCACTTCTGCCGTGGGGAGCAGCTTGACCATTCCGTCGAGCATGCCGAGTCCCGCGCGCAGAATCGGCACAACGAGCGGGCGCGGCGTGCTGATCTCAAGGCCTGTCGTGCGGGTGACGGGCGTCTCGATCTCGACCGGCTGCGTGCGAACGCCCCGCGTCGCCTCATACGCGAGCAGAGTGACGAGCTCCTCGGTGAGGGCTCTAAACGTCGGTGAAGATGTGTTCTTGTTGCGCAGCACCGTGAGCTTGTGGGTGATGAGCGGATGATCGGCAACGTGCACTCGCATACTGTTAAACCTACAGCCCGCACAGGCTCATCGGCTCAGCAGAGGGGGAATCCGGATGCCGCTCGGCGTCGACCCGCGACACGACGAGTTCATGGAGCTCGCTCTCGACGAAGCGAGGAGCGCCCTGCAGACGGCAGACGTTCCGGTCGGCGCTGTAATCGTGGACGCTTCTGGGCAGGTGATCGGTCGCGGCCGCAACGCGCGAGAAGCTCGCGCCGATCCCACGGCGCATGCAGAGGTTGAGGCGATCAGGCAGGTGACGGCTGCGCGGGGCGACTGGCGGCTCGATGACGTCGTGCTCGTAGTGACCCTCGAGCCGTGCGTCATGTGTGCGGGGGCGATTCTTGCAGCGCGCATTCCCACGGTGGTCTTCGGCGCGTGGGATGAGAAAGCGGGTGCTGCTGGCAGCATACATGACCTGCTTCGCGACAGACGGCTCACGCACACGGTCGAAGTCGTTCCCGGCGTGCGTGCCGCTGAATGCGCTGAGCTTCTGACGCGCTTCTTCCGCGAGGCGTGACCCCTCGAGACGCGCGCTTTTGTGAGTGCTTGTCATTAAGTGAGAGAAGTTTACAAACTGTCGAGAGTTTGTGAAGATAATTTTCATCACCAACAACCGGAGCGCTTGACGCTCCTTTTCTATGTGTCAACGAGGAGACAGATGAAGAAGCGACTCATGCCGCTGGCGGTCCTCGCGGCTGCCGGCTTAGCGCTCACGGGATGCTCCGGGGGAGGAGCCGGCTCGGACGGCGACACCCTCACCGTGTGGATCATGCAGGGCACGAACCCTGACTCCGACGCGTTCTTCGACGAGGTCGGGGAAGCGTTCAAAGAAAAGACCGGCGCCGACCTCGAGGTCGAGTATGTGCAGTGGGCTGACGCTCACGACCGGTTTGTGACGTCGATTGCCGGCGGCACGACGCCCGACGTCGCCGAAACGGGTACGACGTGGACAGCGGAGTTCGCCGACGCTGGAGCGCTCCTGCCGATCGGAGACAAAGTCGAGGAAGCCGGACTCGGAGACGACCTGGTCGACGGGCTCGTCGAATCGGGCACCTACGACGGTGAACTCTACGGAATGCCCTGGTACGCGGGCGTTCGCTCGCTGATCTATCGCAGCGACGTGTTCGACGAGCTCGGGCTCGAAGCACCCACGACATGGGACGAGATCGTCGCGGCGGGCAACGCCATCAAGGAGGCAAAGCCCGACATGGTTCCGTTCGCGGTTCCCGGCGACGCCGAGTTCGGCGTCTACCCCTGGGTCTGGGGCGCGGGCGGCGAGATCTCGGTTGAGAAGGACGGAAAGTGGGAGTCGCAGCTGGCCAGCCCTGAATCGCAGGAGGGCATCGCCTTCTACACGGGACTCGCGACCGAGCACGACTTCTCGTCTGCAGGCGCGACGACCTGGAACGAGACCGACGTTCTCGACAACTTCACGCAGGGCAACGTCGCCATGGCGCTGCAGGGGTCGTGGACTCCCGCGACGATCATTCAGGACAACCCCGATCTTGAGGGCAAGTTCGCTGCGGCGCCGATTCCCGGGCAGGACGGCGGCATCGCTCCCTCCGTGCTGGGCGGCTCGCACTTGAGCATCTTCAACACGACGAAGAACGAAGACCTTGCGTTCCAGTTCGTCGAGATGATGACGACGGGGGAGTTCGCCGAGAAGTGGGGCGAGCAGACCGGGTACTTCCCCGGACAGACTTCGCTTCTCGAGAAGTCCATGGAGTCTGACGACCCGCTCGTCAAGCCGTTCGCGACGCAGATGGTCGACGGCGGAGGCTCCGTTCCCGTGACGCCGACGTTCGGTGCCGTTCAGGCGAAGAAGACGGTCAACGCCATGATCCAGGCCATTCTTTCGGGTCAGAAGACCGTTGAGCAGGCAACGGAGGATGCTGCTGCAGAGATGGACAGCATCATGAACGAAGAAGGGTAATCCTTCGTGGCGGTAACAACACCACACACGGCTGCGGGCGGGCGACACCGTCCGCCCGCAGCACCGCCGCGGCGTCGCGCACCGCTCGCCGCGCGCACACGCCCCTGGCTCTTGCTGGCCCCGGCGCTCATCGTGCTGGCGGGCCTTCTGCTCTGGCCGCTCATTCGCGTCTTTCTGTTCTCGCTGCAGGACTATGGTCTGCGTGAGATCGTCAGCGGCGAGCCCAATTGGATCGGCTTCGCGAACTACGCAGAGATCTTCGGTGACAGCCAGCTGTGGACCGTCGTTCTTCCTAACACGGTCGGGTTCGCCGTCGTCGCTGTCGTGGGAACGGTTGTGTTCGGCACTCTCGTCGCCCTGCTTCTGCAATCACTCGGTCGCGTGTGGCGTCTCATTGTCGGCAGCGCGATCATGGTCGCGTGGGCAATGCCCGCGGTCACGGGCACCTACGTCTGGATCTGGATCTTCGACGCCGACCATGGCCTCGTCAACGCCATCCTGCAGGGCGTGGGCTTCATGAATGAGCCGTTCAACTGGTTTACCAACCCGGTGACGTTCTACGCCATCGCCGTCATCAACATCATTCATCACGGCTTCCCCTTCGTCGCGGTCACCGTGCTTGCGGGCCTTCTGGGAGTGCCGAAGGCGATGCTCGAGGCCGCCGAGATGGACGGCGCCGGCCCGGTCCGCCGCTTTTTCCAGATCATCTTCCCGAGCCTCAGGCAGGTCTTCGCCGTCGTCTTCATTCTGTCGACGATCTGGGACTTCAAAGTGTTCGCGCAGATCTACCTCATGCCGGGCGGCTCCGGCTCCAATCGCGAAGTGCTCAACCTCGGCGTGTGGTCGTACGTCGAATCGTTCGGGCAGAACCGCTACGGCTTCGGGTCGGCGATCGCGGTGCTTCTCACGCTGCTGCTTCTCGTGGTGACGGCCATCTACGTGCGATTCCTGCTGAAGGAGGACGAACTGTGAGGCGCAAAAGTCTCGGACGCACCATCACAAAGGGCGTCCTCGTCACGCTGCTGCTCATCTTCACCCTCTTTCCGGCCTACTGGATGGTCTCAAGTGCGTTCGACGCGAGGGCCTCGAGCGGCGGGCAGTCTCTGCTGCCTGCCGAGTTCTCGCTCGTCAACTTCGAGTTCGTGTTCACCGAGGGGAACTTCGGCCGCTTTCTCGCGAACTCCGCCATCGTCGCCCTCTTCACGGTGTTGATCTCCGCGGCGCTCGCGCTGTTGGCCTCGGTCGCCGTCGCGCGATTCCGGTTCCGGTTTCGCACGGGGGTGCTCATGATGATCCTCGCGGTGCAGATGGTCCCGCTCGAGGCACTCGTGATTCCGCTGTTCGTGCAGGTACGCGATCTGCAGCTGCTCGGCACACTCACGGGACTGATCGTCGTCTACCTGGCGTTCTCGCTCCCGTTCGGCATCTGGATGCTGCGCGGCTTCGTCGCCGCGGTGCCCGTCGAACTCGAAGAGGCCGCGTATCTTGACGGCGCCAGCTGGGGTCGCATGTTCCGCTCCGTGCTGCTGCCGCTCGTGGCCCCAGGGCTCGTCGCGACAAGCATCTTCTCGTTCATCACCGCCTGGAACGAGTTCATCTTCGCCATGACACTGCTCGGCGGCGAAGACCAGAGCTATACCGTGGCCATCGGACTCAAGCAGTTCTTCGGGCTGCACTCCAACGACTGGGGCGCCGTCATGGCAGCATCCACGGTGATCACGATTCCCGTCATGATCTTCTTCATTCTGGTGCAGGGCAAGCTCTCGAGCGGTCTCGTCGCCGGCGCGGTGAAGGGATGAACCAGACGCCTGAGCCCGGAGGGCGACAGTGAAGGTCGCCGTTGCGCATTCGGGCACCTCGGCCGATGCCATCGACATCGCACGTGTCGATATCGTCGTGGACCAGTCGGGTGTCATCGACCTGACGCCCGAGGTGCTCACCAGCGTGCCGTGGCCCGAGCCGCTGCGTCGTCGCATTCTCGATGCTGCACTCGGGGCGCCGGTGGGCATTGGCGAGATCGCGCGCCTCGACATCGACATCGCTGAGGCGTTCGCGGATGCTGTCGCAGAGGCCGCATGCGGCGGCGCCGAGCTTGTCGTCGCACCCGGTCAGACCGTCTACCACTGGGTCGAGGGCGGCCGTGCGCGGGGGACGCTGCAACTTGGGCGCAGCGCCGTGATCGCCGAGCGCACGGGAGCCGCGGTGATCTCGGATCTGCGTGCCGCCGACATCGCAGCGGGCGGCAACGGCGCGCCGCTCATGCCCGTCTTCGACGCCGCATGGCTCGGTGGCGAGGCACGTCGCGACAGCGCGCCGATCGCCACGCTCAACCTCGGCGGGATCGCGAACGTCAGCCGCGTCGAGACGGACGGCACGGCAACGGGCTGGGACACCGGCCCCGCGAACGGATTGCTCGACGCGGTCGTCGCGCGAGCGACGGCGGGGGTCGACGCATACGATGCGGCCGGTTCGCGCGCAGCATCCGGATCTGTCGATCATGCGCTTCTGAATACCTTGTTGAGGCACCCGTACTTCGGGCAGCTGCCGCCGAAGAGCACGGGAAGGGAGACGTTCGACCTCGCCGTCATCGACGATGCTCTGGCGGCGATCGGACACGAGGTCTCGCTCGAGAGTCTGCTCGCGACGCTCGTGCAGCTCACGGCGCGCTCGGTCGCGGAATCGCTTGCGCGGTCGGGGGCCGTGCGCACACTCATTGCCTCGGGCGGCGGCGTGTACAACCGAGCGCTCATGACAGCGCTCCGCGATGCGCTCGCCGACGACGGCTGCACGCTCGTCTCGAGCGCCGAACGGGGAGTCGATCCCGCGCACAAGGAGTCTCTGCTCTTCGCGCTTGTGGGATACTTCGGGGCACACGGGTTGCCCGTCACGCTAAACCGGAACGTCGGAGCTCGAGTAGCGGGAACGATCACGCCGGCGGGGTGGGCACCGCGCGTCGCGGTGGGCAGAGTCGCCGGGCTGCGAATTCGAGAGAGGAAGACCGCATGATCGAGGGGCGAGACGTCGGAGAGTCTGTTCATCGCGAGATCGGCGGGCTCGCCACCGAGCGCGTGAACGATGACTACGCGCGGCTCGACGAGCTGAGCACGCCCGAGCTCGTGCGGGCGATGAACCGCGAAGACGCCTCGGTCGCGGCGGCGGTGGCTCGCGTCGATGCCGCGATCGCCGAGGCCGTCGACGCCATTGCCCAGCGCATGCGCCGCGGCGGGCGGCTGCTCTATGTCGGCGCGGGAACGCCCGGGCGGCTCGGTGTTCTCGACGCGAGTGAGATTCCTCCCACGTTCGGTCTCGATCCCGACCGTGTTGTCGGTGTCATCGCCGGGGGTGACGGCGCGATTCGCACCGCCGTCGAAGGGGCAGAAGACGACGCAGAGCTCGGTGCTTCCGACGTGGCTGCGCGCGACGTCGGTGCGTTCGATACGGTCGTCGGCGTCTCAGCATCCGGTCGCACCCCCTACGTGCTCGGTGCCGTGGCCGAAGCACGCGAACGAGGTGCGTTCACCGTCGGGGTCGCGTGCAATGCAGAGTCAGCACTCGGTGCCGCGGCGCACACGGCGATCGAGGTCGTCGTTGGTCCCGAGATCATCTCGGGCTCGACGCGTCTCAAGGCGGGAACCGCGCAGAAGATGGTGCTCAATATGTTGAGCACTCTGACGATGGTGCGTCTGGGCAAGACCTTTGGAACGCTCATGGTCGACGTGCAGATTACGAACGAGAAGCTGCGGGCTCGCGCCGAGAGAACGATCATGCGCGCGACGGGATGCGACAGGGAACGAGCCGCTGAGCAGCTGGATGCTGCGGACGGATCCGTGAAGACGGCGATCGTCGCCGTTCTCGCAGGAGTCTCCGCAGCACAGGCACGCGCCGCGCTGCACGAGGCCGACGGTTTCATCAGGGATGCTCTCGCGCACTCGAGTGCGACGAGCAACTGAGCAGCTATGGCCGACGAGAACGTTGTGCAGTCTCTCGCTCGCGTGCTGCCGACGCTGAGCGCGGCGGAAGCGAGGGTGGCCGAGTTGCTTCTGGCTGACCCTGAGGGATCCGTCGAGTTGACGATCACGGAGCTGGCGCAACAGTGCGGCGTGTCACAGGCGACGGTCGCGCGCTTCGCGCAGTCGCTCGGCTATACCGGATACCGAGATTTTCGCCTCGACCTTGCGACCTCGACGACACGCGAGCACGTGCGGAGGGAGCGGTTCTCGGCCGACGGCGGTCCGATCGCTCACGATGCATCGATCGGCGACATCATCTCGACGATCGGGTACCGCGATGCGATGACGATCGAAGAGACGACGAAGAAACTCGACCCGGACACCGTCGAAACGGTGGCAGCCGCACTTGCGCGGTCTCCGCGGATCGACATCGTCGGCAGCGGATCGAGCGGTCTCGTTGCCGCGGACCTGCAGATGAAGCTGCAGCGCATCGATCTGCCGGCGCACCACTTCGCCGACCACCACCTGGCACTCTCGTCCGTCGCTCTGCAGAAGCCGGGTGGCGTCGCCATCGGCATCTCACACTCCGGCCAGACGCGCGAGGTCATCGACGCGCTCGACATCGCGGCGCAGGCAAACGGCACGACCGTGTGCATCACGAGTGATCCCGACTCCCAGCTCGCCCACGCAAGCGACCTCGTGCTGCGCACACGGTCGAGAGAAGACGAGTATCGGTCGGCAGCAATGGCCAGCCGCATCGCTCAGCTTGCCGTCGTCGACATTCTGTTCGCCGCTCTCGTGCACCGTCGCTTTCCGGTCTACTCCGAACCGCTGAGCCGCACGTTCGATGCGGTGAAACAACGTCGCGTGCCTCACGTGCGCCGACGGAAGGGTCAGGACGACGACAGCAGGTGATCCGACGTCGAGGCACTCACTCGTGTCGCCAGCTCGTCACCGGCAACCGCCGCGTCGGCCACAGAAGCTCCGCGCAGGAGAGCCGCGAGCACCCCGCCCGAGAACGCGTCTGATGCGCCGATCGCGTCAACGGCGGGCGATGTGGTGCGCGCGATGACGTTTCGGCGCCGGCCGTCGAATGCTGTGATGCTCTGCTTGTCCGAGACGAAGAGCCAGCGTGGCTCGGGAAACAGTGAGCGCAGAGCGTCAGGCTCGCCCGTGCCGAAGGCCTCACAGGCGTCTGCCCTCGTCGCAAAGGCGACGTCGGACTGGCCGACGAACGCCCCGAGCACCTCGGTTGCCTCATCTTCGCGGTCGCGCCACAGGCTCGGCCTCCAACTCACGTCGAAGCTCAGCAGTCGATCACCGCGCTCCTCGACGATCAGTGAGAGTGCCGCGAGCGATGAGGCAGAGAGGGCTGCCGTGATGCCCGTGGTGTGAATGACTCG
Source organism: Paramicrobacterium agarici (assembly GCF_002563955.1). Lineage (NCBI taxonomy): Bacteria > Bacillati > Actinomycetota > Actinomycetes > Micrococcales > Microbacteriaceae > Paramicrobacterium > Paramicrobacterium agarici. The sequence continues at coordinate 127,884 of NZ_PDJE01000001.1, read as the reverse complement.
CGTCGTCGAGAGGAGCAACTCGATGTCGGGCCGCCTGATGATGGCGGGCGAGAGCAAGCTGCCCGCCGAGGCGGCGCGAAAGTAGTGCATGCGGCTGACCCCGACAGCGCCAAGCTCCTTCACATACAGCCCGGTGGGGCGTTCGTCGTCGACGACGATGCCGGAGGTCTCGATGCTGTGCGAGGCGACGTTTGCTGACGCATACCGGCCGAAGCCGTCGTCGCCGACAACGGACACCATGCCGACGGAGGTTCCGCTCGCGGCGAGCGCGACGGCCGTATTGAATTCGCTGCCTCCCAGCGATCTCGTGAACGAGACGGTGCTCTCGAGCGGCTCTGCGACGGGCTGGGCCAGCACGACGAGCAGCTCGCCGACGCAGGTCACGTGCACGTTGACACCTTCATGCTCGGGAGAATACGGTGTTCGAGCGTACTCTGCAATCTGCTGTGCAAATATCACAACGAAGGTGGCAATGTCGACATCTGAGCTCTCGATCATTCCTGCGCCGCGCGACGCGACAGTCAGTCCGGGGGAGTACCCGATGGCCCCGACCGCGACCATCGGCGCACCGCCAGAGCTCGTGCCCGCCGCACGGGTGCTCCAGGGGCTGTTGCGACCCGCGACAGGCTTCGCGTTCGCGATCGCCGACGCGGGCAGCGGCGACATCACGCTCGAAATCGAGCCTAACGCCGACGCCGAAGAGTATCGCCTGAGCATTGACGAGGGCGGCGTTGTGCTTCGCGCGGGATCGCCCCGCGGCATCCTCTGGGGTATACAGAGTCTTGTGCAGCTGCTTCCGCCCGCGATCCACCGTTCGGCCCGCACGAGAACCACCGAATGGATGCTGCCGCACTGCGTCATCTCGGATGCGCCGAGGTTCCCCTGGCGCGGTCTCATGCTCGATGTCGCGCGGCACTTTCTGCCAAAGCGGGAGGTCATGAGGGTCATTGACCTGATGGCGGTGCACAAGCTCAACACGCTGCACCTTCACCTGACCGATGACCAGGGATGGCGTCTGCAGATCGACGCGTTTCCGCGCCTGACGGAGCGCGGCGGCTGGCGCAGCGACAGTCAGCGGGGCCACGGGCCGAATGCGACGATGACGGGTCGCCCGCATGGCGGCTGGTACACGAAAGACGACGCGCGCGAGATCGTCGCGTACGCAGCCGAGCGCGGCATCGACGTCGTTCCCGAGATCGAGATGCCCGGCCACGTTCAGGCGGCGCTCTCCGCGTATCCCGAATGGGGAATCGGTGAGGCACCGGCCGAGCCCTGGGCGCGCTGGGGCATCAGCACCCGTGTACTCAACCTCGAGGAGGCGACGGTCGACGCGTTCCGTCGCATTCTCGACGAGGTCATTGAGGTCTTTCCGTCGCGCTTCATCGGAATCGGCGGAGACGAGGCGAAGAAGACCGAGTGGCAGGGTGACGCGCGAACGCAGGAGCTCATGCGCGAACGCGGCCTGGCCGATGAAGAAGCAGCGCAGAGCTGGTTCATCGGTCAGATCGATGCGCATCTGACGTCGCGAGGGCGGCGTGCCTACGGGTGGGACGAGATTCTCGAGGGCGGGCTCGCAGCGGGCGCGACCGTTGCCTCTTGGCGGGGGCGCTTCGGAGCCGTTGCCGCTGCACGCGCCGGACACGACGTCGTGGTCTGCCCCGACGATGCCGTCTACCTCGACTACCGGCAGTCAGACCACGAGGGCGAGCCGATTCCCGTCGGATTTCCCCTCGGCGTCGACGACGTGTACGCGTTCGATCCGCTGCCGCCCGAGCTCACCCCTGAGCAGGCTCGGCACGTGCTCGGCGGTCAGGCGAATATCTGGAGTGAGCACCTCGATTCTCCGCGCGCCCTCGACTACATGCTGTTTCCGCGGCTCTGCGCTGTCGCCGAGGCCGTGTGGTCGGTCGACAAAGATCTCGCAGACTTCCGACGGCGTCTCGACGAGCACCTGGTCCGCCTCGACGCACTCGGCGTCGAGTATCGCGACCTGGAAGGGCCGGCGCCGTGGCAGAGCCGCCCGGATGCGCCGGGCAAGCCCATCACGCGTGAGGAGCGCCTTGCGATTCAGCGTGCGCTCGTCGAGAACATCGTCGATCGCACCGCGAGCTCCTGACGGCTCGTCACTCCTGCGGACGAGCGGTCGAGCCGCGCACTACAAGCTCGAACGGGAGGTTGAGGTCAGTGGGGGCCGTCGTGCTCTCGCCGAGTTCGGCGAGCAGCAGATCAACGGCCGTTTCGCCCTGCTGTCGCGGAAACTGGGCGATCGTGGTCAAATCGAAGAACGGCGCCTGCTGATTGTCGTCGACCCCGATAATCGAGACATCGCGCGGAACCGAGAGCCCGAGATCGCGTGCCGCGAGAATCGCCCCGATCGCCATCTCGTCAGACGCGGCGAAGATGGCCGTCGGGCGGTCGACAGGTGAGCCGAGCAGCTGCTTCGCGGCGACATATCCGCCCTTCATGGTGAAGTCAGCGGGACGAATGAGCCGTTCATCGAGGGTGATTGCGGCATCGGCAAGCGCCACTTCGTAGCCGCGTCGTCTCGTCGTGGGCAGGTGAAAGTCGATATCGAACTCTCGGCCACCGCCGATGTGCCCGATGCGCCGATGCCCGAGTCCAGCGAGATGCGACGTCGCAAGCCGCGCGACCTCGAAATCGTCGAGCGCGAGCGTCGGCACATCGGGAATCGGCCCGCCGATGCCGACGAGCGGTTTGCGCAGGTCGTGCAGGGCGCGCACCTCGTCGACGGTCAGCTCGAGATTGATCGCGATGACAGCATCCACTCGCTTGCGAAGCAGAAAATGTGTGAACACACTGCGGCGCTCGGCCTCGCCGCCCATCAGGTTATAGAGCGTCGTGTCGTAGCCGCGGCGCAGCAGCGCCGTCTCGGCTCCCTCGACGACGGTCGAGAAGTACCAGTGGCTGAGAAGCGGCACGACGACGCCGACGTTGCGGGTTCGCCCAGAGGCAAGACCGGATGCTGTCGACGACACGACGTAGCCGAGCTCCGATGCCGCACCGCGAACCTTGCTCCGCGTCGCCTCTGAGACGTAGCCGCGGCCGGAAAGCGCGCGAGACACGGTCGCCGTCGAGACGCCCGCCTTCTTGGCGACCTCTTCGATACCCGCCATCGCACTCCCTCACCTGGTCAGCACCAGCTTACTGAGCCGTGTACATTTGCCGATATGCACAGCTCACCGGCTCCCGTCGCCGTGATCGGCGATGCCCTGATCGACGAACTGCGCGACGAGACCGGAACACGCGACTTCGTGGGCGGCGCGGCCCTCAATGTGGCTGTCGGCATTGCACGGCTGGGCGTCCCGACCACGCTCATCGCCATGATCGGCGACGATGCCGACGGCGCACGCATCGCGGAGTTCCTCGACCAGCACGGCGTGGGATTCGTGCGGACGATCGGCCCGAATGGCACATCGCGAGCCGTGAGCGACAGGCGTGATGGCGAGCCGACCTACGCGTTCAACGAGGCGGCGCGAAGACGCGCGATCGAGTTCGGTCCCGAGAGCAGGCGGGCCATTGCCGATGCTCCGTTCACGGTCGTCAGCTGTTTTCCCTTCGACAATGCCGGTCAAGTCGAGCAGCTCGCAGCATCCGTCCCTCATGATCGCCGGAGGCTGATCATCGATCCCAACCCGCGCGAGGGGATGATGCACTCGCGCGAGGAGTTCGTGCGCGGCTTTGAGTCGCTCGCGTCGCGATGTGAACTCATCAAGGTCGGCGAAGACGACGCGAGGATGCTGTATGAGAGCACGCTCGACGAGCTCGTCGATCGCCTCGTCGATGCAGGTGCCGCGCACGTCGTGGGCACGGCAGGGCGCGACGGCGGCTTCGTTCGCCGTGGCGCGCGGACGGTGAAGCGGCCGATCGCTGAGCTGCCCGGCGACATCATCGACACGATGGGCGCCGGAGACGCCGTTCTCGCGGCGATCGTGCGGCACCTTGTCGCAATGGGGATCCCGGCATCTCCTGGCGCGTGGGAAGAGGTACTCGAGCGAGCGATGCTGGTGGCTGCGGCGACCTGTCGCTTTGAAGGCGCGCTGCTTCGCGAGCCGTGATTCTCTGCCTCTGGCCTCGATTTCGTCCCGGCCGCGTGAGAGGCTAATATTTCTGTGGCGCCTTCGGTTGGCTGTACAAGTTTGGTCGAGCGCGCCCCTGGCGAGTTACCCAAGCGGCCAAAGGGATCTGACTGTAAATCAGCTGTCATCGACTTCGGGGGTTCGAATCCCTCACTCGCCACTTTCCCGCAGCGCCGAGCAGAAGCAGGGCACCAGCTGCTTGCAGAGCTTCCAGACTATGACGTCGCGCCGCGAGTTGCGCAGCCCTTGCGTGGCATATCGCGTCGCGCGGGTCAACCCCTTTCCCGCTGTTGACCGGAGTGCATAAGGTCAATAGACAACAGTTCGTGCACCATTCCACGGCTCCCGTCGTGTGGGGTCGGCGCGGCTGGGGCGCTCGCTTGGGGGAGTGAGCGTCTCGACATCACATCGCCAGAATGTGACTCGGCGGTAGGGCCTCTCGAGCCCTACCGCCGCAATTCGGTATTAGGTCATTCGCGCAGACCATCGGCTGATCATTGGCATCTGGCTCGCCACAGTCTGCGTGTCGCCGTGCGAGAGGTAGGACGGCGATGTGATTGTCCGGCTTCGACACAGCGAGACGGATCAGTCTGCGGGTGAGTCAGCAGCGCGGCTTCACGCCCGAGGCGAAGTGCGGCCTGGCGCACCGCGTCGAGAAGGGGCGCGTTCATGAGATCTTCGGCGGTCACGGTCCAGGGGAACCCGTCTCCGAGATAGGCGATCTGCTCAGCAGTCAGCCGGTAGAGAATGCGGTCGGCCTTCATCTCGAGTTCCCATCGAGCATCTTCATTCATCATCAGTCTTCGATTCCGCCTGGCGCGGGCGTCGGGCATAGAGGTCGGGACACAAGCACGACGCGGGGACGTCGTTACTTATTGAGATGTGCTCACGTTCAAATTATGACGATGCTGCGGCACCCCGCTTTCGAGGGGCGTCGATCTCTCGCGGTCGCGAACTCGAGGCTTAACCGGATGCTGAAGACGTGCCGCTGTGCACGCTTAACGACGAAGGACGCTCCGCCTGAGCACAGGCGGAGCGTCCTCACGAGGTCGTGTCAGGTTGTCTGGTCAGTGTGCTTTCCTTCGCCGACCTCTTCAATGACCTTGCTGTTGAACGCTGGCAGGTCATCTGGAGTTCGACTTGAGACGAGGCCGCTGTCGACGACGACCTCCTCATCGACCCACGCGGCACCTGCGTTCTTCAGGTCCGTCTGCAGGCTCGGATAGCTGGTCAGCGTTCGCCCGCGGAGCACGTCGGCTTCGGCGAGAATCCACGCGCCGTGGCAGATGACGCCGACCGGCTTGTGCTGCTCGAAGAAGTCCCGCACGAATGACACCGAGTCTGCGTCCATACGCAGATGATCGGCGTTGACGACGCCACCGGGAAGCACGAGGGCGTCGAAGTCTGCTGCGCTGGCTTCGCGTGCCAGCATGTCGACGTCTTGCTCGTGACCATTCTTTCCCGTTACAGCGTCGGGTTTCGGCGAGACCATCGTCGGCACGGCCCCCGCGCCTTCGAGGGCCTGCCAGGGACTCGTCAGCTCGCTGTCCTCGAAGCCATTCGTGGCAAGGACGGCAACCTTCTTTCCGGTGATCGTGCCCATGTGCTCACCCTTCCCTTTCGAAAGTGGTTCGTATTTGAATAGTCGCATCGCGACTCGCTGCCCAGTTTTCCCACGTATAGGCCCGAGTTCAAGGGGTGGCCTGTCTGCCCCGGCAGTGGTACACGGGAAAATTGCTACATCAGAGGGTGCTCGCCGTCCAGCCCATTGTCCCCGGCGCCTGTCACTCGATACCGTGGGTACAGGCACAAAGCACAGATGAGGTATCCCACCTGTGAAATCAGTACTTTGTGCCGGGGCTCCGATGAGCGATCATCGGAGCCCCTTCTGCATGCATCCGTTCAGAACCGACGACCGCTGCTTGTCAACCCCGTGCCTGTTCGCGAAGAAGCGGGCTTTGATATGAACGTGAAGGTGGTCAAGGTCTTGCGGGCGAGTGCCGCAGAGCTGTTCACGGGATACCGGTTCTTAGTGGCCGCCAAGGCTGCCGTCGCCGTCGTCGCGGCGTGGCTGCTCGGTCAGCTTCTGCCCGGAGAACTCGACGAGTACGCTTACTACGCCCCTCTGGGTGCGCTTCTCGGAGTGACGCCGACGGTTGTCGACTCGATCCGAACGAGCATTGAGATGGTTGCCGGAATTGCGCTCGGAGTGCTCATCGGCTGGCTGCTTATCGCAACGGGCATGCCCTGGTTTCTGCGAGCGCCCATCGGAGCGGGCCTCGGAGTGTGGATCGCCGGCGTTCGGGTGCTCGGCTCCGGTCGCGTGTACGTGGCGATTGCTGCGGTCTTCGTCGTGATTCTCGGCGTCGATGATCCCGAGTCGTACGCGCTCGGGTACATCGCGCAGTTCGGATTGGGTCTCGTGATCGGTACGCTCGCCAACGTCGTACTCATACCACCGCTTCGCTTCTCGTCGGCTCGAGCACGAATCGCATCATTGCAGACGGACTTCGCCAATCACATCGAGGAGATCGCGAACGTGCTCGACGAGCGGTGGCCGCCTAAGGGCAGAAACTGGCTTCACTATGCGCGAGACCTTCGGTCAACCGTCGATTCCGCCGAGCAACTCGTCAATGAGGCGCGACGAAGTCGACGGGCAAACCCCAGAGCTCTCTGGACACACGACGACACGACGACGGAATACGAGGTGCTCGACACGGTAAGGCGTATCGCCGTTCAGATGTCGCAGATCGCTCAAGTGCTGAATGGAGCGATCTGGAACGAGCCGATTCCCGCGCCGATTCCGCACGACATCATCGAACCGCTCCGTGACGCGCTCGGCGACCTCTCGGACTTCGTGCGCGACCTTCAGGACGACGACGCGGTACCAGAAACTCGCGAACGCTGTCTTCGATCGTGCGATCGCGTCATCGCGTACTCGATCGATGGCCCCGACGCCGGCTCTGGAATCGGCACGATCATCTTTGCTGTTCGGGCGATCAGGGCGACCGTGGCCGACGGAGAGTGAGGGCGCCTGTCAAGGCCTGGCGGCCGCCGATCGAGGGCCGTTAGCGTCGCACATGGAGATAAAGGAGGGCAGCTTCATGACTGACCGCAATGACCAACCGAACACGGCGTCACCGGACGAGCAGGCTGAACATCTGCGAGAGGTTGATGAACCCGTGCAGGAGAGCACGGTGGACGAAACGGATGCTGTGCTCGACGAATACGGTGAAGACGTCGCGTCGTCGCCCGAGCAACGGTCGCGCTCGGTGCCAGACGAGTCGGACGACGCGACGTAGGCATAGCGCGCGACGACCGCCTGCGGGGCAGAAGGGGTTCGGAGCCGCTTAGCCCTTCTGCACCTCGTACGGCGGTTTGTCTTCGTCGTCGGAATCTGTGTAACGAGGGCGCGTCGGCTGCGCCGGCTGCTCGGAGAACTCGCCGCCCTCACGCCCGCCGAACGGACGCCCGTGGTCGGCAAACTCTTCACGAGCGAAGACGAGCGTCCACTCGCCCGCGGTGAAGCGTGCACCTTGTCGCAAGATCTCTGAACGGTCGTCGTCTGTCGCCGTCATCTCCGGATTGGCGTTCATGAGCCCGTCTTCCAGAAGCGTCAGAATGTACTCGTCGTTCTCGTCGTGGTGGATTGTCGCGTGCAGGGGAGCAGCGCCTTCAAGCCGCAACTCGTTCTTCTCGGCCGAACCAATATTGACGTCATCGACGTCGAGGTCGAAGACGAAGTTCTGCGAAGGACTCGAGACCCGCAGACGTGGATGCCCCGCACCCCACTCCGAGTGGGTTGTCGTCGAGGATTCGTGGTCGGTCGACTCGGTGTTGTCTGCCATGTGTTCCTCCCTCAAGAGCGTGCGACATCCATGAAACTGCTTTCACCATAGACCGCGAGTCGCTGCTTGGCGAAGGGCTTGACTCGAAAGTCGGCTTCTGCCAGCTCGCTCACCGGATACCGGTGCGACCGTGCTGTGTCAAGGCACTTCATGTTTTCGTGTCGCTGCACCGAGACTCGTGTGCGAGACGTTCGATGAGAGGAGAACCTGATGCCTGACTTGCCGCGCATTGAATCCTGGTGGCCGCACCTCACGGTCGGAGCACGACATGAGATTCTCGAAGACCGAACAGCGCCCATCAGTGACCGCGTGCTGAGAGAGATCGAGCGAATCACCGACACGACGGTCGCGGGGGACGTGGGCCTCAGCAACGACGACCTGCGCTACATCGAGACACAAGGCGAGACGGTGGACTGACGCAGAAAATTTCGTGAAATGCCCCTCCAACAGGGGATAGCTTCTGCAGAGCACGAACATTATGCGGCAACCGTCACGTTGACGTGTTTCTGTGTCACACTTATGCCATGGGATACCTTCAGTACGGCAGCGCGAGTGAGTATGAGTTTGATGATCGCACGCTCGCGCACCTCAAAGTTGTTGTTGTTTCTCGCCTTCGCCGGCAGGAGAGCTTTCTGCTGAGCTGGGCGACCGAGCCAAGCGCCGGTTCTGGGCGCACATCGATCTGGATAGCGCCGACGATTCCTCTGCAGTTCCGCTTCTCGGGAAGCCGACCGCCGGCCTTGAACAAGACCTGGATCGACGTCATGTCGCGACTGTCGCACTCATCGCGAGGGCTCGTCGTCGTCAGCGAGGAAGAGGCGGAGGCCGTCAAGAGCGGCGAGGTCACCATCTCGGGCGGGATCGACTGAGAAGCAGTCGCCAATAGCGCTCCTTATTTCGGCGGCGCCGGATACCCGCTGATCGACAGCGCACGGGCGAGGTGTACGGCGTTCGCCACTGCGCCCTTCAACGCAGAAAGCGTCGCCGGCGGCGTCTCGCTCAGGTCCTTGTAATCGGTCTTGTGCATGGCTTCGCCGTTCCAGTAGGTGCAACCTTTGGCGGCAATGGTCATGCCGAAGTCGTTGAGCGCCTGGTAAACATCGGCGACGATCGCGTGCGCTCCGTCTTCGTTTCCGACCACGCCCACGAGGGCGACCTTATCGAAGAGGCTCGGGCGGCCGTCGTCCTGCGTCTTGCCGAGTTCGGCGTCGAGGCGTTCGATGACGCGCTGCGCGACGCTCGACGGGTGTCCGGCCCACGTGGGCGTGCAGAGCACGAGAATGGACGCATCTATCACCTGTGAGCGGATAGCCGGCCATTCATCGCCGTCGCCCATGTCTGCCATGACTCCAGGGCGGACGTCGTGATCCACAACCCGGATCTCCGTGGCCGGCACGTCGTGCGACGCCAGTTCTTGCACGAACTGCTGCCCCATGAGCGCCGTGCTCGATTCCGCCGGACTCGGCGAAAGCGTGCACGTCAAAACCACTGCCTTCTGTCTGCTCTCTTCATATGCCATGCACCCAGCCTCTCGCCGCGCTGCGCTTTCTCAAGAGGGTTGACGGATGCTGCCATCGCGACGTAGTCGCGGCGATCACGCCAGCAGCGAACGGATCTTGCGGTCGAACTCGTCGCTTGTGTGGCGCTCTTGGTCGAGATTCGCATTCAGAAGGTGTCGCACTGAGTTCTCCTCCATTCCCTCTGCAACGGCGATAAGAGTTCTGTACGCGCCCACTTCGTAGTTCTCTGTGCCCGCGGCGGCGTTGAGCGCAGCGAGATCCCTGATCCTCGCGTCAGATGCCTCGATCAGCGTTCGCGCGTCTTCGGCGAGGCCGACAGTGACCGGGCACGTGACGGTCAGTGCCTCAATGTCGAGAATGGTGAAGACCTTCTGCACGTTCTCGATCTGCTCTCGTGTCTCGTCGGCGTGATGCGCGAACATGTGGCGCACCTCATCGGACTCCGCCGCTGCTTCGAGCTCGTCGAGCATCGACAGCGAATCGTGCTCCATCGCGAGGGCTACATTCAAGCGGAATGCGAAAAGGGATGTGGTGTCGACCAGTTTGGCGGCCATGTGCTGCTCCTTCGTCTCTGCGTGCGAGCCACAGTACGGTCGCGTTCCATTGGCGTCGAGAGGGTAGACACGTGCGCCCTTCCCGGGTAGCTGTGCCGTACGTCGCCGAGTGTCGCCCGGTGGTCGTCACGTACTGAAGCCAGGTAGCGTCGAGTCATGAGCACTCGCGAATTGCAAGACCTCGCCCGTGATGTCGCCGCCAAGGCGGGCGAGCTTGTGCGGTCGCGCCGACGTGAAGGCGTGAGCGTCGCCGCCACGAAATCATCACCAGAAGACATCGTCACCGCGGCCGACCGCGAATCGGAGCGGCTCATTCGCGGCCTTCTTCTCGACGCACGCCCGCACGACAGCATCCTGGGCGAAGAGGGAGGGAGCACGTCGGGAACATCGGGCGTCACATGGGTGGTCGATCCCATCGACGGAACGGTCAACTACCTCTACGGTCTTGCCGATTACGCTGTGAGCATTGGAGTCGTCGAGGGGGAGGCCGACCCGGTCTCGTGGGAGCCGCTCGCCGGTGCGGTGTACGCCCCGGAGCTTGACGTCATGTACAGCGCCGCACGCGGAGAGGGCGCTCTCAAAGGCACCGCATCGATACGCGTGAACAGTCCCGTCGATCCCGGGCTGGCACTCGTGGGTACGGGATTCGGCTATGACCCCGAGCGCCGCACTCGCCAAGCGAACGTCGTCATGGGGCTGATCGCGGAGGTCAGGGACATTCGGCGTATGGGCTCGGCCGCCGTGGACCTCTGCCGGGTCGCCGATGGGCAACTCGACGGATTCTTCGAAGTGGGACTGAACCCGTGGGATATGGCAGCAGGTGCGCTGATCGCACGCGAGGCAGGAGCACGGGTCGGCGGGCTCAGGGGAGAGGCCGCGACAGCATCCATGACTCTTCTCGCCGAACCGGGCCTCTTCGCGTTCCTTGAAGCGCGACTTGAAGGTTTGAACGCCGACAGAATCCTGCGGTGATTCGCGCTCTCGCCCGCCATTGCGGGCGAGACAGCGCGGCAGGAGAGGGTTCCCCCATTGGGGGACAGAAAAACGGCCGCGTGCCCTGTGATTTTTCAGTCTCGCTTTGCTATTGTTTATCAATCCGTTACCAAACGGCGTCCCCATTGCCACGCGGTAGCGATAGCTGTGCCCCCTAGCGAAGAAAGTCCGTCTGCCTGTGTCGAGCCGTGCCTTTGCCGAGAATGAATCTGTTCTCGACCCTTCGGGCACCGCACCGACCCCGCACACTGAATCGGCATTCGGATCTCGCCGGGCACGTCGCGAGCGCGAGGCCCGGGAGGCGCTCGAGCACGCGAACTCGGCTGGCGTCGCGGACCTTGCCGAAGACTCGGCGTCGGCGGCACCCGCGAACACAGAACTTCTCAGCCGCCGCGAGCGTCGCCATGCGGCTCAGCAGCAGCCCGACGGCCTCGCCGCTGCGTTGCCGGCATCGCGCGACGACGACATAGAGCTGCGGCTGACGCGTCGTGCTCGTCGGCGTGCCGCTCAGAGCGTGGCATCCGCATCGACAGCGGGAGCTCCCGAGGTCGCTGAGGTCGAGAACATTGACGACGGTGGGGATGCCGCTCGGGCGGCCGAGACCGCAGAGGTTGCCGAGGCGGCGGATGTTGTCGAGACGGCAGAGATCGTCGAGATGGCAGACGTTGTTGACGAGTCTCCCGAGGCCGACGAGCTGATCGCGGTCGTCGAGCCCGCGGAGGCGGCAGACGCCGCGCAATCCCGCGAGCCTGAGATCGTCAACGCTCCTCGGGCGACTACCGAGCACGCTGCTGTTGACCCTGGCGAGGTTCCGACGACGACCAAGTCGTTTGAAGAGATCATTGCCGGCGCCTTTCCGATCGAGGAGGCCTCGTCGGTTCCCGACGACGTGCCCGCCGAAGACGACGAGCCGGCCAACGAGGCAACCGCTGCGGCGAACGGCGAGCCGAACGCGGCAGCAAACCCGCGCCGCGGCCGCCACGGCGCCTCATCGTCCGCTCCGGTCGATCCGCCGCGCTCGCCGCGTTCAATTCGCCGTCTTGCTACCAAGACCATGAGCATCAGCGCGCTTCTCGCCGTCGGGCTCATGACGGTTGCGACGTCGGTGCCCGCGAACGCGCTGCTCAGCGCCGACGAGGTTCAGGCGCAGAAGCGTCAGTCGCTCGAGCGCCAGGACTACGCAGCCGGGCAGGCACAGTCCATGGTCAACACGGCCTCTGCCGACGTCGCTGTGCAGCGCGACACGTACGGCGCGCTCTCGGCCACGCAGGCCGCAACCGAGCTGGGCATCAATCCCGAGAACACGTTCACGAACGACCCGAACGGAACAGTTCAGTGGCCGTTCTCGGTCGGTGTGCACATCGGCAGCGGATACGGCTCACGCCCCGGCTGCTCGCTGGGCTGCTCGACGAACCACCTCGGCCAGGACTTCAACCCCGGGTACGGCGCTCCGATTCAGGCCATCGCCGACGGCGTTGTCGTGGAATCGACCGACGCCGGAGGCGGCTTCGGCGTCAAGATCGTGATCGAGCACGTCATCGACGGCCAGATGATCCACAGCCTGTACGGGCACATGGTTCCCGGGTCCCGCACGGTGCAGGTCGGAGACCACGTCTCGGTCGGGCAGATTATCGGCAAGACCGGCAACACGGGAATCTCCACGGGTCCGCACCTGCACTTCGAGATCCTCATCGGCGGAACCAAGCACGTCGACCCGCTCGCCTGGCTCTACGAGAACACCAACTAGGCACCCACATCCCGGCACAGTTGCCGGGATTTTTGCTGAGAGCGGTGGCGGACATGCCGAGACGCCGCGGGTGATCGCACACCGCGGCGTCCCGCCGTCGTTCCTACGGGGTCAGAAACCACGCCGTCGTGTCTGCGGGCAGTGCGCCTTCGTCATGGGGCGAGCTCGCGAGAATGCGCGTCGCATCGCGCAGCGGCGTCGGCACGACAGCATCCGTCACCCCCGTGTTCGCGACGACCGTGATCGGGCCATTCGAGAACCAGAGGATGCTGTCGTCGCCAGCGTCGTGCCACTCGATGGCGCCGAGTCCGAGCTGATGCGTGCTGCGCAGCCAGAGCGCGCGGCTGTACAGCTCAAGGGTCGAATCGGCGTCGCCGCGCTGGCTCGCGCGGGCGTAGGGTCCCCAGTCCTCGGGCTGCGGAAGCCACGATGCCCCCGTCTCGCTGAAGCCGTACGCGGGTGCGTCGGCCTCCCAGGGGATCGGGACCCGGCAGCCGTCTCGACCGTAGCGTTCACCGCTCGTGCGGAACCACGTCGGGTCTTGACGTGCTTCGTCGGGAAGGTCGATGGCCTCAGGCAGACCGAGCTCTTCGCCCTGGTAGATGTACGCCCCGCCGGGGAGAGCGAGCATGAGAGCGGATGCTGCTCGCGCGCGACGCAGCCCCAGCTCACGGTCCGGCCGATCGCCGGTCTCCGGGCCGATTCCGTGCCCCTGAGGGTTCTCAGCGGTGAGGGCGAGTCGTGATGCGTGGCGCACGACGTCGTGGTTCGAGAGGACCCAGGTGCTCGGCGCGCCGACCGAGCTGAACGCGGCAAGCGACTTGTCGATGATCGTGCGCAGGGCCGGCCCGTTCCACGGAGTCTCGAGGTACGGGAAGTTGAACGCCTGCTGCATTTCGTCTGAGCGCACCCACAAGGCCATCTTCTCGAGCGGGTCGACCCACGCCTCGGCGCAAAGCACACGCTGGCCGTCGTATTCGGCGAGCACCTGGTTCCACTCGCGGTAGATCTCGTGAACGCCCTCCTGCCCCCAGTAGGGTGCGGTGACCGGCTCCTCATCAGCAGCCTGGCCGCCCATGCTCCCCGCTCCCACCGGCGGCGTGAAATCGGGGAGCCCGTCGGCTTTCACGAGTCCGTGCGCGACATCGACCCGGAACCCGTCGACACCGCGGTCGAGCCAGAAGCGCAGCACGTCTCGGAACATGCGACGAACGTCGGCGTTGCTCCAGTCGAAGTCGGGCTGGCTTGAATCGAACAGGTGCAGATACCACTGGTCCGGGGAGCCGTCTGCGTTTGCCGTGCGGGTCCACGCGGGCCCGCCGAAGACGGAGTCCCAGTTGTTCGGAGCCTCCTCACCGTGTTCGCCCCGGCCATCGCGAAAGATGTAGCGTGCGCGTTCGGGAGAGCCTGGTGCTGCCGCCAGCGCCTCCTGAAACCACTCGTGCTGATCGGAGGAGTTATTGGGAACCAGGTCGACAATCACGCGGATGCCGCGTGCGTGGGCGGCATCCGCCATGGTGTCGAAGTCCTCGAGAGTTCCGAAGAGCGGGTCGACGGCGCAGTAATCGGAGACGTCGTATCCGGCATCTTTCTGAGGGGACGCGAAGAACGGAGAGAGCCAGATGGCATCGATGCCGAGCTGCTTGAGTGCGTCGAGCCGTGACGTGATGCCCGCGAGATCTCCCATTCCGTCGCCGTTCGCGTCGGCGAACGAGCGCGGGTAGATCTGATAGATCACGGCAGAGCGCCACCACTCGGCGCCGTCGATGGTCGCCGAGGCTTCGAGGGGCGCATCGGGGGAAGGGGCGGTGGCATGAGTCATGCGACTACTGTACGGGAGCATTTGCGATTTATGGAAACGCTTACTTTCTGAGTTGAGGGCCACTCGCCGTAATCAAGGCGATACTCCGACCATCGGGCTTGTGTTTTGTAGGTGTCTCGTGTAAAAGTGGAAACGCTTACACAATGTGTGTGAGACGCCTCATGCACGAAGAGCACCCCGAGCCGCACAGGCACACAGCAATCGAAAGGCACACCAATGACGGTGAAGAAGAACCCGATTCTCGCCCTTGGCGCGATGACCGCGGTGGCAGCGCTCGCGCTGACCGGATGTTCGTCCGGAGGCAGCGACGACGCGAGTGAAAAGGAAGGCTCCACGACGTTGACCGTGTGGGTCGATGCCGACCGCGCACCCGTGCTGAAGGACGTCGCAGCGGCGTTCGAAGACGAGTCGGGAATCAACGTGAAGCTCGTCCAGAAAGACTTCGGCAAGATCCAGGAGCAGTTCGTTCAGCAGGTTCCGACCGGAAAGGGCCCGGACATCACGATCGGAGCGCACGACTGGCTCGGCGACTTCGTGACAAACGGCGTCGTGCAGCCCATCGAGCTCGGTGACACGGCGAGTGACTTCCAGGATGTCGCCATCACGGCGATGAGCTACGACGGCCAGACCTACGGCGTCCCTTACTCGATCGAGAACATCGCTCTGCTGCGCAACACGGAGCTCGCCCCCGAGGCACCGACGAGTTACGACGACATGGTGCAGATGGGCACTGATGCGGGAACCGAGTTCCCGTTCCTCGTGCAAGTCGGCGAAGAGAGCGACCCATACCACCTGTATCCGTTCCAGACTTCGTTCGGCGCCCCGGTGTTCGGAACGAATGAAGACGGAAGCTACAACTCTGACGACTTGCAGATCGGCAATGACGGCGGCATCGAGTTTGCGAACTGGCTCGCCGAGCAAGGTGCGGCCGGGCTGCTCCCGACGACAGTCGACGGTGACATCGCCAAAGAGAAGTTCGTGAGCGGAGACTCGCCCTTCCTCATCACCGGCCCCTGGAACGTGAGCGCTGCCGAAGAGGCGGGTATCGACCTCGCCGTCGACCCGATCCCGGCACCGGGCAGCGAGGCCGCTCAGCCGTTCGTCGGCGTGCAGGGCTTCTACATCTCGGCCAAGAGCAAGAACGTGCTTGCGGCGACGGAACTCCTCACCAACTACATCGGCACGAAAGACGTGCAGCTCGAGCTGTACAAGGTCGGTAACCGTGCTCCTGCTCTGACCGCTGCATTCGAGGAGGCCAGTGCCGACCCGATCACTGCAGCCTTCGGCGAGGTCGGTGCCAATGGCGTTCCGATGCCGAACATCCCAGAGATGGGTGCGGTGTGGCAGTACTGGGGCGTGACCGAGGCTGACATCATCAACGGCAAGGGCGACCCTGCCGAGCTGTGGACGGCGATGGCCGACGAGATCCAGAGCGCCATCGACGGCGAATAATTCCCCGATGCCGGCCGGGCAGGTGCCCGGCCGGCATCGCCCACCCGACGAGCCCAGGGAATCATGAGCACCCAGACACCACAGACCCGCAGCGCGCGCGAACTGCGTCAGCGCCGCCGAGCGCGGCAGATCGCAGAACACGCTTCGGGCGGCATTCTCCCGATCATCATCAAGATCGCCCTCATCGCGGTGGTCGACGCGATCTCTCTGTTCGCGCTGTTCGTCGCGATGACGCACGGGCAGTGGATCGTGTTCGCCGTCGTGCTCGTCATCGCTGCCGTCGTCAACCTCGTGTACTTCAAGCGCGGCTGGCTGCCCGCCAAGTACCTCACACCCGGTCTCATCTTTCTGTTGATCTTCCAGGTGTTCGTCATTGGTTACACCGGCTACATCGCTTTCACCAACTACGGCACGGGGCACAACAGCACGAAAGAGGATGCCGTCATGGCGCTCGTGCAGTCGGCGCAGGAGCGCGTGCCCGACTCGCCGGCGTATGACCTGACGGTGCTCGAGCAGCTCGGCAACTACAGCTTTCTGGTCACAGCGCCCGACGGGACTGTCAGCGTCGGCGATGACTCCACACCGCTGAGCACGGTCAGTGGCGCCGAGATGTCGGGCGGCGTCGCGGTGGGGCTCACGGGGTACACGAGCCTCGACTTCGCCGATGTTCTCGAACACCAGAAAGAGATCGCGGCGATGACGGTGCAGATCTCCGATGACCCGAACGACGGGGCGCTTCGAACTCCGGACGGGTCAAAGGCCTACCTGTACATCTCGACGCTCGAGTACGACGAAGCTGCCGGAACGATGACGGACACCAAGACGGGAACCGTCTACTCGGACACCGGCGTCGGCGCCTTCACCTCCGAGAGCGGCGAACAGCTCATGCCGGGCTGGAGCATCAACGTCGGCCTCGAGAACTTCACCAAGGCGTTCACCGAGCAGAGCATCCGCGGCCCGCTCCTCAGCGTCACCATCTGGACATTCGTCTTTGCGCTCCTGAGCGTCCTCACCACCTTCGCGCTCGGACTCTTTCTCGCCATCGTCTTCAATGACATGCGTATGAAGGGACGCAAGCTCTACCGGGTCGTGATGATCCTGCCCTACGCCTTCCCCGGGTTCCTCGGCGCGCTCGTCTGGGCAGGGCTGTTGAACCGCGACTTCGGCTTCGTCAACGACGTGCTCTTCGGCGGAGCCGCCATCCCCTGGCTGACCAACGAATGGTTGGCGAAGTTCAGCATCGTATGGGTCAATCTCTGGCTCGGCTTCCCCTACATGTTCCTCGTGTGTACGGGTGCACTGCAGTCGATTCCGGACGAGCTCACCGAGGCGGCAACGGTCGACGGCGCGAAACCCTTCGCCGTCTTCCGCCTGATCAAGCTTCCGCTCCTTCTGGTGTCGATTGCGCCGCTGCTGATCTCGGCTTTCGCCTTCAACTTCAACAACTTCAATCTGATCTACATGCTCACCCAAGGCGGTCCCCGCGACGCCGGGGCCGGCATCAACGTCGGCGCCACGGACATCCTCATCTCGATGGTCTACAAGGTGGCGTTCGACGGAGCGACGAGCGACTACGGTCTGGCGAGCGCGTTCTCGCTCATCATCTTCGTGGTCGTCTCGCTGGTCGCGATCATCAGTTTCAAGCAGACGAAGTCGCTGGAGGATCTGAACTGACATGACTCGCACACAGAACGCATCGCCCGAGACCCGACAGTCGATCCCCACGAGCAAGGCCGCTCGCCCGGCCAAGCGTCCCGTCGGCTTCAGCCGCTGGTTCCGCGCAACCGGATGGCGGCATCTCGTCGGCGTCATCGTGATCATCTACGCCGTGTTCCCCCTGCTCTATGTGCTCTCTGCATCTCTCAACCCGAACGGGACGCTGCTGAGTTCGAACGGCCTCTTCGCGAAGATCGGCTTAGACAGCTATGTGACGCTGTTCACATCGCCGCAGCAGCCGTATGCCGCATGGTTCGGGAACACGCTGTTCATCGGTTTGACCGCCTCGGCCGGCACGATCTTCCTGGGCGCGCTCGCCGCCTACGCGTTCAGCCGGATGCGCTTCAAGGGCCGCAGGTTCGGACTCGTCTCGCTGCTGGTGGTGCAGATCTTCCCGCAGCTTCTCGCCGTCGTCGCGATCTTCCTGCTGCTGAACACGATCGGGGAGATCTTTCCGGTGCTGGGCATCGACAACCAGATCGCCCTCATCTTGGTCTATCTCGGCGGTGCGCTCGGCGTGAACACGTACCTCATGTACGGATTCTTCAACACGGTGCCCACAGCCCTCGACGAAGCAGCGAAGATCGACGGGGCCAGTCACGTGCGCGTGTTCTTCACGATCATCCTGCCGCTCGTCTCGCCGATTCTCGCGGTCGTCGGGCTGCTGTCGTTCATCGCCACCACCAACGATTTCGTCATCGCGAGCGTCGTGCTCGTGTCGCCTGAGAAGCAGACTCTCGCTGTCGGGCTCTACCAGTTCGTCTCACAGGAGTTCACGAGCAACTGGAGCGTCTTCGCCGCGGGGGCAGTGCTTGCCGCCCTCCCGGTGATGGCGCTGTTCCTCTACCTGCAGAAGTACATCGTCGGCGGGCTCGTCGCCGGCTCGGTCAAGTAACCCGTGGAGGCGCGTATGGACACCGCACTCGAGCCGCATCACGATGGTTCGCCGCTCTACGTCTCGACGCAGCATCCGCAACTCGGTGAGACGGTGCGCGTGAGACTGCGCGTTCCGCAGGCGCTGGGCGAGCTGCACGGCGTGCGCGTCCGCTCGAATCCCGATCGAGAACCCGTGTTCTCCGTCGCCGAGCGGGCGGGATCGACGTCGGGCTGGGACTGGTGGCAGGCCGAGATCACGGTGGCGAACCGGGTGCACGGCTACCGCTGGCTGCTGCGCCTTGCCGACGGCAGCGACATCTGGGTCAACGCTCGCGGCGTCTTCACCACCGAGACCCTCGACAGCGAGGACTTCCGGCTCGTGGCCGGCAGCGATGCGCCCGCGTGGGCGGCGTCGAGCGTGCTGTACCAGATCTTCCCCGATCGATTCGCGGCATCGGATGCTGCGGCATCGCGACCTGCGCCCGAGTGGGCGGTGGCGGCGCAATGGACCGACGAGGTGCGGCTTGACCCTCCCGCCCGGTCGACGCAGCTATACGGCGGCGATCTCGACGGAATCGTGGGCAAACTCGACCACCTGGAGCGCCTCGGCGTGACGATGATCTACCTCACTCCCGTGTTCCCCGCCCGGTCGAACCATCGATACGATGCGACGACGTTCGATGTCGTCGACCCGCTGCTCGGCGGCGACGAGGCGCTCATTCGCCTCGTCGAGGCAGTGCACGCGCGAGGCATGAAGATCATCGGTGATCTCACGACAAACCATTCCGGTGATGCGCACGAGTGGTTCAGGGCGGCGCATCGCAACCCAGATGCCGCCGAGGCGGACTTCTACTACTGGCGCGATGCCGAACACGACGGCTACGAGTCGTGGCTAGGCGTGCCCAGCTTGCCGAAGTTCAACTGGAACTCCCGCGAGCTGCGTCAGCGCTTCATCGAGGGCGAGAACTCGGTCGTGGCACGGTGGCTGAAGCCGCCGTACTCACTCGACGGCTGGCGCATCGACGTCGCGAACATGACGGGGCGCCTGGGCGATGACGACCTCAACGCCGAGGTGCGACAGACGATCCGGCGTACCATGATCGACGTCAATCCCGACACGATCCTCCTTGCCGAGTCGACGAACGATGCATCGAGCGACTTCCAGGGCGACGCCTGGCACGGCGCCATGACCTACGCCAACTTCACCCGGCCACTGTGGGGCTGGCTCTCCGAGCCGCTCGCCGATGCCGGCGGAGGGCTCGGCATGGCCATGCAGACGATTCCGTGGTACGACGGGTGGCAGTTCTATGCTGCCCACAGGCAATTCAGTGCGGGCTTTCCCTGGAGCATCCGTCTGGGCACCATGAACGCCCTCGACACGCACGACACGCCTCGCTTCCGCACGCGCGCGCTGCCGGACACTCTGCCGGTCGCCGTGGGCATGTCCGTGACGCTGCCCGGCATTCCCGTCGTGTGGGCGGGTGACGAGTTCGGGCTCACGGGCATCGACGGCGAACATTCGCGCACACCGATACCGTGGCACGCTGCGGATGCAGCATCTGGCACCATCGACCTGTACTCGGAGCTGATTGCCCTGCGCCGCAAGCATTCAGCTCTCAACGGCGGAGGAATGCGCTGGGTGCACGTGAGTGATGACGCGCTCGCGTACGTGCGCGAAGACGGTGACGAGAGCCTGCTGATCGTGGCAGCGCGCGCTGACGTTGGCATCGATTTGCCTGCCGAGGTCATTCCGGCACCGGATGCTGTCGAGCAGTTGTTCGGCGGGTTGGTGCTGAGCACAGAGGGCGACAGCATCCGCATTTCGGGCACTGGCCCTGACTTCTCGGTGTGGCAGACGGCAGGAGCCTGAGCGTGCGGAACGTTGAGGAATTCTCTCGCCTGAGCGACGAGCTGGAGCAGGCGTGCCGTGAGACAGACGGTGTAATCGGATTGGTGCTTCTCGGCTCAGCGGCAGATGCGACTCGTCGCGACGAATGGTCTGATCACGACTTCTTCGTGCTCCTTGAACCGGGCCGCGAGCGCGACGTGCGCCGCGATATGAGCTGGCTGCCGCGATTCGAGAACAGCGTGCTGCTCGGGCGTGAAGGCGATATCGGGTTCGTTGTCGTGTATTCAGACGGTCATATTCTTGAGTTCGCGGCGGCAACAGCCGACGAACTCACCGGCGCGCTGGCCGATGACGCTCTGATCGTTTATGACAGTGATGGCATCGTTGCACGGATCATCGCGGGAGCTCGGGATCGCGCGAACGCCAGCGACGGGCTCGCTGCACCTTCTGAGGAACGCGCGGCGAACGACATGCGGCTCGTTCTGGTGAAGCTTCTGATTGGAGTTGGTCGCGCACGTCGCGGGGAGGTTCTCAATGGTTCGAACTTCGTGCGGGGCTGGGCTGTCGAGCTGCTGGCCCGAGTGGTGCGCGCCCGAATTCCCTCGCAGCTCCCGAGCTCCCGCGACAAGATCGATCCGCTTCGTCGATTTGAACGCGGTTACCCCGAGCTCGCTGCGCGGATAGATACCGCCCTCGCACAGGATGTTGAGTCTGCTGCGCATGGCCTCTTCGACGTGGCACGGGAAGTGCTCGAGCCCGGCTGGGAGGGCTTCCCGAGTGACGCAGCGGACGCTGTCGCCGAACGTCTTGGTTGGTGAGACGACGACGGTGCTGATGTGGAGGCGCCGTGTTCACGAACCGCTCAAAGGTTTGATATTCTTTAGCGGTTGCCTTTCGCGAAAAGGTGTCGCCCCGATAGCTCAGTGGTAGAGCACTTCCATGGTAAGGAAGGGGTCGTCAGTTCAATCCTGACTCGGGGCTCGTACGTTCTTCGGAGCGTCGTGCGGCAGGGTAGCTCAGTTGGTGAGAGCGCACGACTCATAATCGTGAGGTCGCGGGTTCGAGTCCCGCTCCTGCTACGCACAGAGAACCCCCGGTCATTGCGACCGGGGGTTCTGTCGTTTGGCCGATCGCAGCGGCTGCGGTCCGTCTCAGAGACTGACGATCAGCAGCACCGCCGCCATCACGACACCAGAGCCGAGCAGCGTGACGAACGTGTACCCCAGGATGTCGCGCATCTTCAGGCCGGCGATCGCCAGCACAGGCAGCGCCCAGAAGGGCTGAATCATGTTCGTCCATTGGTCGCCGTACGCCACCGCCATGATCGCGATCGAGGGGTCCACGCCGAGCTGATGAGCCGCGTCGATCATGATGGGGCCCTGCACCGCGAACTGGCCACCGCCCGACGGCACGAAGAAGTTGACGATGCCCGCCGAGAGCAGCGCGAGCACGCCGAACGTGGTCGGCGTCGAGATCGACACGAACGCGTCTGAGAACAGCGTGATCAGACCCGACGATGACATGATGCCGAGGATGCCGGCATAGAGCGGGAACTGCAGCAGAATCTCGCCCACATTCGACGCCGCCTTCTTTGTGAGGTGAATCAGCTCGAACGGATTCTTCACCAGCAGCAGGATCAGCGCGAGGAACGACCAGTTCACGATGTCGAGCGTGAGAGTGCCGCCCTGCACGAAGTGCACGATCAAGTAGGCAACGAGCGCGAGCCCCAGAATCAGCGTCAGAATGCGGGATGCATCGATGCGATCGGCCGGGGTCACGACGGCCTCGTCGGCTTCGTCGCGCTCTTCAGACCCGACCGTCTCAGGCAGCTCGTAGATCGGGTCACCGCTCTTAGGGCGAATGAGGAAGAACAATACGGCGACCACGACGATCACCGCGAGGGCGGCGAGCATGTTCCACGACGAGAAGATGGTCTGCGACACGGGAATGATCTCGTCATCGAGCGCCGGGGCGAGGAATGAGTCGGGCGTCGCCGCCGTGAGCGGACCCGAGCCGGAGTAGCCCATGTGCCACACGACGAAGCCGGAGTATCCGGCGGCGACCAGCAGGGGGAAGTGCACTCTGTAGCCGCGCTTACGCGCCTTGACGGCGATCTCCCTGGCGAGAAGCGTGCCCACGATGAGCCCGAGACCCCACGTGATGAGACTCGCGATCGCTCCGACGACGAAGACGAACACGTACGCCGTTCCAGGTCCCGTAGGCACGCTCGCCAGCCACCCGAGCAGCTTGCGCACGGGTCGTGTGTTGGCGAGCATGTAGCCGAGCAGCAGGATGAGACACATCTGCGTGATGAATGCGAGCAGACCTGCAAGGCCGTCGCCCCACCCCGTGACCACGTCGACGGGGCTCGTCTGCGTGAGCGTCATCGCCAGGATGGCGACGATGATGGTCAGGACGATCGCGAAGGTGAGTGCCGAGGGAATCCAGCGCTCCAGAAAGCGGTTGATCGGGCGCATAACGCTTCGGCGGGATGAGGTCTTGTTCGGCGCGGATGGCGTCGACATGCAGAACTCCTTTGTTCAGTCTGTGGACTCAATACCTGCGACCTTATCGAGCGACAGCGACGGCCGACGTCATCGCGGCGGCGTGCCGCCGTCAGCGCGTGTGCGAGCCCTCGACGCGCGTCGTGCGAGCGCGCAGCGCGATGCTGACCAGAAGCTCCGCCGCATCGTGAACGGTGCCCGGAAGCCAGATCGCCCTCATGCGACGAGCGAATTCGCGCTCCGTGGGAACGGTCACGAGCTCGCCTGAGCGTACGGCATCAGCCACGGCAAGCTCGCTCAGCACGGCGGGCCCGGCGCCAGAGGCGACGCTGATGCGCACGGCTGCATTGCTGTCGAGCTCGAGTGTCGGAGCGACAGAGTCGAGGTGCGCAAGTGCCGACTCGAAGGTGGTGCGCGTACCAGAGCCCGGCTCGCGAACGACGAGTGACGTGCGCGCAAGCTCAGCATCCGTCACCGGCCGACGGCGTCGAGCCCAGGGATGCTGCGGAGAAACGACGACCACCAGACGGTCGCGGGCGACCTCTGCGTGACGCAGCCCGCGGCGAACGCCGGGCGACTCGACAAAGCCCACATCGGCGTCTCCTGCCTCCACAGCATCCTGCACCTCATGCGAATTCTGAGCCGTCAGGTGAAGCGCCACCTGAGGGCGCTCTGCTCTCAGCACGGCGAGCCAGCGCGGCAGGAATGCCTCGGCGACCGTCTTGCTCGCGGCAACACGCACGTGCGACTGCTGCGAATCGCGCAGGGCTTCGGCCGCAGATCGTAAGTCGCGCGCGGCAGCCACGACGTCGGAGGCCCAGTCGGCGACGATCGCGCCATCGTGCGTCAGCGTAGAACCGCGCGGGCCGCGATCGACGAGTCTGAAGCCCAGCTCTGACTCCAGCTGGCGAAGGGTGCGCGTGGCATTGGGCTGCACCATGCCGATGCTCGCCGCTGCTCTGCTGAGACTGCCGTGCTCAGCGACAGCGCAGAGGAGCGCCAGTGCCGCCAGATCGGGAAGTTGTGCCATATCGAAATGATATGACGTGGGTGAAAACCCGGCATTCCGTTGCAGTGTGCGCGTCGGCATTCTTGACAGCATGTCTACTCCTGCGTCCGAGAGAATCACTCCGTCACCTGCTCTGCGTCGCCCGATTCGCGGCCTTCTGCCGGGACTGGCGCTCTGCGCCGTCGCCGTCGGTGTCGCCCTCGCGGTGAACCGTCTGATTCCGGCGGTGAGTGCGCTGCTGATCGCGATCGTGCTCGGCGTCATGCTGCGCAACCTTGTTCCCCTCTCAACGATGTTCGACGCGGGACTCGCGTTCGCAGCGAAGAAGCTTCTGCGGGTCGGCGTCGTGCTGCTCGGCCTTCAGCTGGTGGTCGGGGATGTTCTCGGCCTCGGATTCGGCGTCGTGCTGCTCGTGATCGCGATCGTCGTCGGAGGAATCGCTGCCACGATGCTGATCGGCAAGCTGATGGGCATCAGCTTCACGCAGAGGCTGCTGATCGCGTGCGGCTTCTCGATCTGCGGGGCAGCGGCGGTTGCAGCAGTCGACGGCGTCGTCGAGCCGGACGACGACGAGGAGGTCGTGACAGCGATCGCGCTTGTTGTGCTCTTCGGAACCCTCATGATCCCACTCGTTCCGCTCGCGGCGGGCGCCCTCGGTCTCACGGCTCACAGTGCTGGTCTCTGGGCGGGCGGTTCGATTCACGAGGTTGCTCAGGTTGTCGCGGCGGGTGGAATTATCGGGGGCGGTGCACTCGGTGTCGCCGTCGTCGTCAAGCTCGCGCGTGTACTCATGCTCGCTCCCGTGATGGCGGTGGTCAGCGCCGTGCGCCGCCGGCAGAGCGCCGGGTCCGGGGGCAAGCGCTCTCCGATCATGCCGCTGTTCGTCGTCGGCTTCATCGCGATGGTCGCGCTGCGATCGTTCGGCATCGTTCCCGCTCCCATCGTCGACGCAGCATCCGTCGTTCAGAATGCGCTCCTCGCAGCGGCGATGTTCGCGCTCGGCGCTGGCGTCAAGATCCGCTCTCTCGTCACGGTCGGACCAAGGCCCTTCGCGCTCGCCGCGTGCAGCACTCTCGTCGTCTCGGGCATTGCTCTCGCCGGCGTCATGCTCGTTGCCTGAGCGTACCGGAACCGTGGCACCGGGGCGCACCGAGTCGGCCACCGTAAGATCGTGGACGAATCGAGCAAGGAGCCGCCCGTGTCGATACCGACAGCACCGACCACCGTGCCCGCCGTGGTACGAGAGCTCGCGGGAGACGATCGACTCACTCCGGTGTGGCGCAACCAGATCGGCGGACTCACGTTTCGTGCCGAGCCGGCAGCGGGTGACAAAGCCCGGTACATCAAGTGGGGTCCCCACGATGCCGAGACGTCCATGGCCGCAGAGGCCGAGAGGCTGACGTGGGCGGCGCGCTACATTCCGGTACCGCGCGTCATCGAGCAGGGGCAGGATGCTCGCCACGAATGGCTCGTCACCGAGGCGCTGTCGGGCCAGAGCGCAGTCGCGCCACGATGGATCGCCGATCCGGCAGTTGCAGTCGCAGCGATCGGGCGGGGCCTTCGCTCCCTGCATGACGCACTTCCGGTCGACGTGTGCCCGTTCGACTGGGGAGTCGAGTCGCGCTTCGCGAACGCGGCGGGCCGCGGCATCCATCTGCCTGAACCCCTGAAAGAGGCACCGGATGCCGACAAGCTGGTCGTCTGCCACGGCGACGCCTGCTGCCCGAACACGCTTATCGACGATGTGGGGCGATGCAGCGGGCACGTGGATTTCGGCGCACTCGGCGTCGCTGACCGCTGGGCTGATATCGCCGTCGCATCGATGAGCACCGAGTGGAACTACGGCCCCGGGTGGGAGGACGCGCTTATCGAGGCGTATGGCGTCGAGCCCGATCGTGAGCGTCTGGCGTACTATCGCGACCTCTGGAATGCGACCTGAATTCGGGCGCGAGAAAAATCTCAAAAAAAGTTGTCGCGGCAAGGAATAGTTCGAAAGTACATGCAGTTGCATAGATACATGACTGAAAACACACTCGTTCACCCCCAGTACATTGCCGGCACCTGGACGCTTGACCCGATGCACTCCAAACTGGAGTTCTCGCTCAAGCACCTCATGATCAGCAAGGTTCGCGGAACCTTCGACGTCGTCGACGCCACCGTCGTAACCGCTGAGAACCCGGCCGACAGCACCGTTGAGGCGACGATCGACGTTTCCAGCGTCAACACCGGACAGGCAGACCGCGACAACCACCTGCGCACGAGCGACTTCTTCAAGGTCGACGAGTTTCCGACCATGACTTTCCGCTCGACGAAGATCTCGAACGATGGCGACGACTTCACGATCGAGGGCGAGCTAACCCTCCGCGGCGTCACCAAGCCCGTCACGCTGACCGGTGAGTTCGGCGGCGTCATCGACGCGCAGGGGCAGACCAAGGCGGGGCTCACCGCGTCGACGACCATCAACCGACTCGACTACGGCGTCAACTGGAACGCGGCGATCGAAGCCGGCGGCATGACCCTCGGCGACAAGGTCGCGATCACGCTCGACCTGCAGTTCGCTCTTCAGCAGTAGTCCATCGTCCAGCATGTCAGCTCGGGGTCGCGGCGTGAGCCGCGGCCCCGTCGAACGTTAACAAGCCTGTCGCGTCGCCTGCCGGAGCCGTCGATGAGCGACAACTTCTACAAGTTGTAGAACATGAGCGGTAGGCTGGAACCGTGCCGAAAGCAGCGCGTTCCCCTCACAGCGTGCACGCCCCAGCAGGCGGGGGTGGCGTGCGCGTTGCTCGTCTTGCCTTCGCCGCACCGGCCGGTGTCGCACTTCTCGTCGGCATGGCAGCCGGGCTTGCGCGCATGGGCGTGTTCGAGATGGATGCTGAAGCACTTCAGGACGCGCACGCGCCCGCCATGCTGTTCGGCTTCGTCGGATCGCTCGTCGTTCTCGAACGCGCCGTCGCGATCCGTCGCACCTGGGCGTACGCGGCTCCGCTTCTGCTCAGTCTCGGCGCTCTGAGCCTCATCACGCCGATTCCCGCCGCCGTCGGGCGAACAGCGATCGTGCTCGGACTTGCCCTCATGCTCGTCATCTACCGGCTCATCTGGCAGCGGCAGCCCGCCGTGGCAACGAGCGTACAGGCGCTCGCCGCAACCTGCGGGCTCCTTGCGGCGGGGCTCTGGTCCGCCGGAGTGCCCTTCGCGAGCGTGAGTCTCGTTGCCGCGGTCTTTCTCGTGCTCACGATCGTGGGCGAGCGCATCGAGTTGGGGCGCGCGGGCGGGCTCACAGCTCGGGGCGAGAACGCCGGGCTCGCCCTCGCAATCGGCGTCTCCGCCTCTGCACTGGCAACGGTGATCTGGCCGGGAACCGCTCACGCCGTTCTCGGTGCCGTGCTGCTCGTGCTCGTCGTGTGGCTTCTCGTTGTCGATGTCGCGCGCGTGACGATCGCGTCGACCGGCGCCGCGCGCTACATGGCGGTGTGCCTGCTGAGCGGCTACGCGTGGCTCGCGGCCGCGAGCGCCGTCCTGCTTGCGGGCGGGGAGCCGGATGCTGCCGCATACGACCTTGTCACGCACGCGGTTCTGCTGGGCTTCGTGATGTCGATGATCATGGCCCATGCCTCGGTCATTCTTCCCGCCGTTCTGCGAACGCCGCTGCCGTACCGCCCGTGGTTCTACGTTCCCGTCGCGCTTCTGCAGCTGTCGCTCATCGTGCGTGCGATCGGTGACGTGCGGGGAGCAGGCACCGTTGTGCAGGTCGGCGGCATCGCAAACGTCGCGGCAATCGTGCTGTTTCTGCTGTGCGCGGCGGCGTCAGCCGTGTCCGCGAGCAGGACGACCCGCGTGAAGGGAGAACCTCATGCGCAGCCTTGAGCGTCGCACCTGGTACATCATCACGAACTCGCTACTCGGGCTCTGGATGCTGGGAGCCATTGCCGCGGTCACGGCGCACCGGTTTCTGCCGCACAGCACCTGGCTCATGGTGCACGTGACGATGCTCGGCGCCGTCAGCACGGCCATTCTCATCTGGAGTCAGCACTTCGCCGACACCCTGACCCGCAGACAGGCTCCGGGCGGCCGAGCGAGCCTCGGCATCCGACTCGGTCTGCACACCGCCGGAGCCGCGCTCGTCGTTGCAGGCGTTCTCACCAGTACGATGCCGCTCATTCTCGCCGGGGCTGTGCTTGTTGCCGCAGCCGCCGTCATGCACGCGATCACCATGACGCTGCAGCTTCGCGGCGCGCTCACGTCGCGTTTCGGGCCGCTCGTGCGGTTCTATGCCGTCTCAGCGGTGTGGCTTATCGTGGGCGTCGGCCTCGGCTTCTGGATGTCGCAAGTGCCGGCAGACGACCCGCTTCGCGCCCGCCTCTTCGTCGCGCACGTCACCGTCAACCTGCTCGGCTGGGTGGGAACGACCGTGCTCGGCACGGTGATCCTCTTCTGGCCCACGGTGCTGCACGCCCGAATGCGCCCCGCAGACGGCAGCCGTTCGCCGCTCGTGCTGACAGCATCCATTCTCGGCATTGTGCTCGTTCTCGCGGGCGCGACGGCCGATGCGCTCCCGCTCGTCGCGGTGGGCGCTGCGGTGTGGCTCGTCGCCCTTGCCCTTGTGCTGTTCGAGGGGACCAGACAGATGGCGGATGCCGCGCGGCTCAGCTACGCGGGCCTTTCGATCGGGGCGGCACTGTGCTGGCTCGCGGTGTGCGCGGTGTTTCTCGCGGCGGGCATCGGCAGCGCCCTGACATGGGCCATCGCTGTCGACAGGCTCGCGTGGATCGTGCAGCCGTTCATCGCCGGCTTCGCCGTGCAGATCGTGCTCGGAGCCCTCAGCTACCTTCTGCCCGTGATCATGGGGCGGCCGAACGCCCGCAAGCGCTCCGAGGCCGAGCTTGATCGCGGTGCTGTGTTTCGCGTCGCGACGATCAACGCCGGAATCGCCACGTATCTGCTGCCGGTGCCGAGCGTCGTGAAGGTGCTGCTGAGCCTTGTCGTGTTCGCCGTATTCATCGCGTTCCTCGTGCTCGCGGTGCGCGCGGTCGTCGTGGGGCTGCGTGAGCGAAAGGCCGAGCCCGCGCCCGCAACGCACGCTCCAGGGGCACAGCTGCGCATCGGCACGAAGCCGGAGCAGGCGAAGCCGCGCCGTGCCGTGAGCGGCCAGCTCGTCACGGCAGCATCCGTTGTTCTTCTCGCCGTCGCCGGGGGCATCGCCGTCGACCCGGCTGCCGCGGGAATCAACACGACGGGCGGTTCGGAGGTAGCGGCGACGGGCGAGACGACGACGCTCGAGGTCACGGTCGATGGAATGCGCTTTGTTCCCGACGTGCTCGAGGTGCCCGCCGGAGACCGTCTGGTTGTCGAGTTCACGAACACCGGAACCGATGTTCACGACCTCACGTTCGCCAACGGCGTGGCCTCGCAACGCCTCGCGCCGGGGGAGAGCGAGACCATCGACGTCGGCGTGATCTCCGACGACATGGCCGGGTGGTGCTCGGTGACGGGGCACCGCGCCATGGGCATGGAACTCAGCGTGGTAGCCGTGGGCGCTCTCGGTGAATCCGACGAGATCGCCGCGCATGACCACGGTGACATGGCGGATGCTGGTGAGGCCGCCGCTGCTGACCTCGACTTTCATCTGTCGCCCGACGCAGGCTTCGTACCCTACGACGCCGCGCTCGACCCCGCACCCGAGGGCGATGTGCACGAGATCACGCTGCCGGTCACCGAGAGAGACGTCGAGGTGGCTCCCGGCGTCACGCAGACGCTCTGGATGTTCGACGGCGCAGCGCCGGGCCCCGTGCTGCGCGGCTCGGTCGGCGACGTCTTCGACGTGACGCTCGTGAACAACGGCACGATGGGGCACTCCATCGACTTTCACGCCGGAACGCTCGCGCCCGACGAGCCGATGCGCACGATCATGCCGGGGGAGAGCCTCGAGTACTCGTTCACGGCGACGCGCGCAGGCATCTGGATGTACCACTGCGCCACGATGCCGATGTCCAGCCACATCGCGAACGGCATGTTCGGTGCCGTGATCATCGATCCGCCCGACCTGGCGCCCGTCGACCACGAGTTCGTGCTGGTTCAGTCGGAGTTCTACCTCGGCGACGCCGGCGGCACGGTGGACCCGGATGCTGTTGCCACGCAGCTCCCCGACATCGTCGCCTTCAATGGCTATGCCAACCAGTACCGGGACGTTCCGCTCGAGGCGGCCGCCGGTGACACGGTGCGCTTCTGGGTGCTCGACGCCGGGCCGAACATTGCGTCGTCGTTCCACGTGATCGGTGGACAGTTTCACACCGTCTGGAAGGAGGGCGACTACACGCTGAAAGACGGCGGCTCAACGGGTGTCGGCGGCGCCCAGGCGCTCGATCTCGCGCCGGCGCAGGGCGGCTTCGTCGAGCTCGCATTCCCCGATCCGGGAACGTATCCGTTTGTGTCGCACTACATGTCGGATGCTGAGAAGGGCGCGACCGGAGCGGTCCACGTCACGACCTGACTCCCGCGCACAAATTCGGAAATCTGCTGCGACACGCCGAGGGAGAGCGCTCTCACATCGGTGACACGCGAGGGAATTCCGAAATTGTGCACGTTGGGCGCAGAGTGCTGAGGCGACACCTACTCACTGGCGGTACTCACCGGAAGCAGCGTCGGGCGCTTGGCGACGCGCCCGTCGCCAGACGAGCGTCGCGTGAGGCGACGTCCGATCCAGGGAAGAACGTACTCGCGGTAGTACATGAACGTGCGGCGCTCGCTCTCACCAGCATCCGCCACCGTCTCGACGCCCCACTCGTGCGGAACCGCGATGCCGAGCGCCTCGAGCACGTTCGCCGCAACGCGAGCGTGCCCGAGTGCATTGAGATGCAGCTTGTCGGCCGACCAATAGCGCGCAGCCTCAAGCTGCTCGTCGTGCCAGTTGTCGACGAACAGCACGCCTGTTCCGCCGAGCGCGTCGGCGACCGCCTCGGCAAGCTCGTCGCCGCGACTGCGGATCAGCCGCCCGAGGGGCAGGTGCCGCGACGGATTCGCGCCCGCGAGAATGACCGGTCGCGTATCGGTGGCAAGGGTGCGGTCGACGACGTCCATCGTGCGCTCCACGACCCAGTCGATCTTGACGCGCGGCCGCATGATGTCGTTGCCGCCGCCGTTGAACGTGAGCATGTCGGCGCCGAGTGCAAGCGCGGGCTCAAGCTGCTCGTCGACGATCGGGCCGAGCTTGCGCCCCCGGATCGCGAGGTTCGCGTAGCCGATGGGGTCGGCGGATGCTGCCTGCAGCCCGATAGCGACGAAGTCGGCCCATCCGCGCACACTGCCGTCGGGCCGGTCATCGCCCACCCCCTCGGTGAAGCTGTCGCCAACCGCGACGTAGCTGCGGATCACGCGCCCTCCTTCAGAAACGCAATCGCCTCGCGGCGGAAGAGACCCGAGGTCGGCGCATTGAAGTGTGTGCGTCCCGGCAGGCCGACGAAGCGGGCGTTCGGCGCCTCGTCGGCGAGCGTGCGCGCTTCGGCAGCGATCGCGTCATCGCTGCCCGCCGCGATCAGCAGGGGCTGCGGCGGAGCCTCGTCGATCGCGGCATGCGGATCGCCGCGAAGTCCCTCGACGAGGGCGACGAGCGCGAAGAGGTCGTTGTCACGCTGCTCTGCTGCCATCTCGATGTAGGTGCGCGTGACAGCATCCGTGATGGGCAAACCCATGTGCGTGTAGTCCCGAGCCTGTTTGACGTCGAGCCGGGCGAAGGGATCGGCCTTGGGGATGCCGCCGAGAACCGCGCGGCTGACACGCTCGTTCTCGGTGAGCGCCGAGTACCACGTCACGCGCGCGCCCATGGAGTAGCCGACCCACGGCGCCGACGTGATCCGGTAGGCATCCATGACGCGAAACACGTCGTCGCGCATTGTCGGCATGCTGTACGCGGCACGGTCGTGCGGTTTGTCGCTGCGGCCGTGCGCCCGGTTGTCGAGGGCGATGACCCGAAACCCCGAGCGCGTAAGCTCGCGCGTCCACCCGGTGAGCACCCAGTTCGCCTCGGCGCTCGAGGCGAAGCCGTGCACGAGCATGACGGGCGGCGCGTCGGGCTCGCCGATCTCGTAGGTCGCGAGCTGCACATCGCCGGAACGGACGAAGCGGGGGTCTGGCGCTGACGGAAGCATGCTTCTATT
Organism: Paramicrobacterium agarici; assembly: GCF_002563955.1. Lineage (NCBI taxonomy): Bacteria > Bacillati > Actinomycetota > Actinomycetes > Micrococcales > Microbacteriaceae > Paramicrobacterium > Paramicrobacterium agarici. Next base: position 95,747 of record NZ_PDJE01000001.1, on the reverse strand, counting down.
CGACCATGCCATGAGGCGCTTTGCGCTACCGATAGTCTGTGTGAGGTTCGAGCGCGAAAGGGGCACAGGCATGAGGCGACGCATCGACTGGGTGTCGTTCGTCGTCATCGGGCTCGTGGCGGGATTCATGTCGGGACTCTTCGGGGTCGGCGGAGGCATCATCGTCGTGCCGCTGCTCATCGGCCTCGCCGGGTTCGACCAGAAGCGCGCGGCGGGAACCTCGCTTGCCGCGATCGTGCCGACCTCCATCGCGGGCGTGGTGTCGTACGCGCTGCACGGCGACGTCGTGTGGCTCGCCGGCCTCGTACTCTGCGTCGGGTCGATCGCCGGCGCGCAGCTCGGCAGCCATCTTCTGCACAAGCTGCCGAAGAAGGCCGTGCAGTGGGCCTTCATCGCCTTTCTCATCGCGGTGATCGTGTCGATGTTCTTCGTGATTCCCTCGCGCGACGCCGAGATTCACCTCAACGGCTTCTCGATCGTCGGGCTCATCGCGCTCGGCCTCGTCGTCGGGATTCTTTCGGGGATTCTCGGCATCGGCGGGGGAGCGGTCATCGTTCCGATGCTTATTCTCGTGTTCGGCGCGAGCGACCTCGTCGCCAAGGGAACATCGCTCGCGATCATGATCCCGACGGCGATCTCGGGAACGATCGGCAACGTCCGCCGCCGCAACGTCGACCTCCCCGCGGCCATCACGATCGGCCTGTGCGCGTGCCTGACGACAGCGCTCGGCGCCATCGTCGCGGGGGCAATCGACCCCGTGCTCGCCAACATCCTGTTCGCCGTGTTCCTCGCCGCGATCGCGGTGCAGCTTTCGGTGCGCGCCATTCGCTCGCGCTGATCTCACGTTTTCGCGACCGCGCGCGTCTGCACAGTAAGACATGAGCCGCCGCTACCCGAGCGCTGTCGGTGGTCCGCGAGAAACTGGAGGCACTATGACAACCGTGCACAGCGTCGTCGACTCGCCCATCGGGCCGCTGACGCTCGTCGGCGAGACAGCATCCGGGCATGTGCGTCTCACCGCCGTGTGGATGGCGTCCCCGCGACACGACCATGCCGAGGGGCTCGGGGTGCGCGACGGCGCCGTTCTCGCGGGCGCGGCGCGTCAGCTCGACGAGTACTTCGCCGGTGAGCGGACGGTGTTCGATCTCGATCTCGACCCGGTGGGCACCGACTTTGAGAAGAAGGTATGGATGCTGCTTCGCGACATTCCGTACGGGCAGACGCGCAGCTATGGCGAACTTGCGGCCGACCTCGGCGATCCCCGGCTGTCGCGCGCCGTCGGCACGGCTAACGGGCGCAATCCGCTGTCGATCGTCGTTCCGTGCCACCGCGTGATCGGCGCAGACGGCTCGCTCACCGGGTATGCGGGAGGCCTCGAGCGCAAACGGTTCTTGCTCTCGCTCGAGCGTGACGGCGCGCCAGCGGCAGACTGGCTCTTCTGACGATGCACTCACTGCCGCACACGCTCGACCTGCCGTTTGCGCCGCCGTATGACGTCGACGCGCTGCTCGCTGCGCAGCGCACGCACGCCGTGCCGGGCATCGATGCTCCGGAGTCGCCCCTCGCTGCGCCGGACACCATCCAAGATCGCACCGCAGAGCCTCCGGATGCTGTCATCACACGCGGCATCCGCCACAACGGTCTCCGCGGTACGATCCGCGTCACGTTCGGCGACGACCGCGTCACGCTCACCAGCTCCCTGCCGATCGATGCAGAACTCGCGCGGCGCGTGCGGCGCTGGCTGGATCTAGACGCCGATCCCGCGACTGCGACGGAGCAGTTCGGCACCGACCCGGTCATCGGGCCCCTCATTGGCAAACGCCCAGGCCTGCGCATCTTCGGGCACATCGACGATCTCGAGGCCGCCTGCTTCGCCGTTCTCGGGCAGCAGGTGTCGCTCGCGTCGGCGCGCACCTTCCAGCGCCGCTTTGTCGCCGCGTTCGGTGCGCTCGACACCGCGACCGGCTTTCGGCATCTTCCCGACGCGGCCGAGATCGCAGCGCTCGATCCGCTCGAAATCCGCGACGCGATCGGGCTCACGCGGTCACGAGCGGCAACGTTGCACGCCGTCGTCGGCGAGCTCGCGGCGGGACTCACGCTTGACGGCGACGCCGACAGCATCCGCCACCGGCTTCTGGCCATCACAGGCATTGGACCGTGGACGGCCGACTACCTCGCGGTGCGTGCGATCGGAGACCGCAACGCGTTCCCCGCGGGCGACCTTGTGCTGCGACGTGCGATGGGCGCAGCCGACGCGCGTGAGGCAACGCGGCGCAGTGAGCCGTGGCATCCGCTTCGCGCCTACGCGACGTTCCACCTCTGGACTGAGCACGCGTATTGCGCGGTCCGCTGACGTCGGTCCTCGGCACTCTGTCCTGTTCTCGGCACGCGTCAAGGAGCCGCCCGGTAGGCTTGCACTCGTGTCAGTGAATCCCGAACTGCAGGGGCGCACGCTGCCCCCGACCGAGCCGTACCTCGTCGGTCGCGAGAAGGTGCGCGAGTTCGCGCGCGCCGTGGTCGCGACGAACACGATCCACCTCGATGTCGAGGCTGCTCGCGCCGCAGGCCACAGCGACGTGGTTGCACCGACGACCTTTCCCGTCGTCGTGCAAGAGAAGGCCCTCGCTCAGCTGCTCGCCGAGCCAGACGCCGGCATCGACTTCAGCCGTGTCGTGCACGGCAACCAGCGTTTCACCTACACGCGCGCCGTCGTCGCGGGCGACGAGCTCACGGCGCAGCTCACGGTGTCGAGCGTCAAGACGCTCGGCGCCCACGCCATGGTCACCGCCGATACGGTCATCACCGACGCCTCGGGAGAGCACGTCGTGACCGCGATCTCCACCCTTGTCGTGCGAGGAGACGAATGAGCAGCGCAACGCCGCAGGTTCCCGCCCTCTCGCAGCTCGCCGTCGGCGACGTGGTCGCCGAGCGAAGCGTCACGTTCACGCGCGACTCGCTCGTGCGCTACGCAGGAGCATCGGGGGACTTCAATCCCATCCACTACCGCGACGACGTCGCAGCATCCGTCGATCTTCCCGGAGTGATTGCGCACGGGATGCTGACGATGGGCGCCGCTGTGCAGCCCGTCGTCGACTGGGCCGGCGATCCCGCACGCATCACCGACTACCAAGTGAAGTTCACCCGCCCCATCGTCGTCGACCCGCAGAACGGCGCCGACGTCTCGATCGTCGCGAAGATCGGCGCTCTCGACAACGACGCGCAGACCGCACGCGTTGACCTGACCGTCTCGTTTGACGGCGCGACCGTGCTGGGCAAAGCGCAGGTGGTGGTGGAACTCGCGTGAGTGAGCTCGCCGAACCGACTCCGCTCGCCGAGCTCACGACGCTCGGCATCGGCGGAGCGCCCGAGCGGATGCTGGTGGCCGAAGACACCGACGAGCTCGTCGCGCAGCTGACCGACCTGTGGCAGAGCGACGAGCCGTGGATGGTGCTCGGCGGAGGCTCCAACACCGTTGCCACAGACGACGAGATCGCCGGGGCCGTCGTGCTCATTCGCACGCAGGGCATCGAGCGCATCGCCACAGACGAGGGTGTTGTGCTGCGCGTGCAGGCGGGCGAGACGTGGGACGACCTGGTCGCGTACGCGGTCGAGAATCGCCTCGCCGGCATCGAAGCGCTGTCGGGCATTCCCGGCTCGGTCGGCGCCGCACCGATTCAGAACATCGGCGCCTACGGGCAAGAGCTCTCGAGTGTGCTGCTCGGCGTCGAACTTCTCGACGTCGAGACGGGCGAGCGATCGCACGTACCAGCATCCGCCCTCGGGCTCGGCTACCGCACGTCGGTACTCAAACGGCATGGGGGAGCGGATGCTGAACGAGACGCCGTCGTGCTCTCGGTCGACCTGCTGCTGACCGAGGCTCCTGACGGCATGGGCCGGCCCGTCGCCTACACGCAGCTCGCGTCGGCGCTCGAGGTCGAGCTGGGCGACCGGGTCGAGCTCACGCGCGTGCGCGACGCCGTGCTGAGGCTGCGGCGTTCGAAGGGCATGGTTCTCGATCCCTCCGATCGCGACACCTACAGTGCCGGCTCATTCTTCACCAACCCGATCGTGACCGAGCAGGCATCGCGTGTGCTCCCCGCTGACGCTCCGCGTTGGCCGCAGGGCAATATCGACGAGACCGTCACCGTGATCCCGCTCGACGGATCGAGCGACGTCGTCGCGCCGCCCCCGATCCAGGCGACATTGCAGCGCGAGGTCAAGCTCAGCGCTGCGTGGCTGATCGAGCACGCGAGCATTCCGCGCGGCTTCCACCTTCCCGGGTCGCGCGCCGCGATCTCGTCGAAGCACACGCTCGCTCTCACGAACCAGGGCAACGCCCGCGCCGACGACATCGCCGCACTCGCACGCTTCGTGCAGGCGCGCGTGCAGTCAGAGTTCGGCATCACGCTGCAGCCAGAACCTGTTCTCATCGATATCGAACTCTGAGGCCTCATGAGCTTCACGCCGCCGCCCGTTCCCGATGATCTTCACGGCTCCGACAACGACGACGCTCCGGTTCCGCCGTCGAAGCGTCGGCGCATCTGGGGCTGGATCGTCGCCGGCGTCGGCATTACGGCGTTCGCGGCGATCGCCATCGTCGCGGTGACAAGCCTCGTCGCGAGCACGCTCCCGACGGCACGGCCCGAGGCTGCTCCCGTTCCGACGGCAGAGCCCAGCGCTCCCTGGGGTGCGACGCCGACCCCGCAACCGACCGACACGGGACTCGGGGAACCTCCCAGCTACGACCCACCGCCCTACTCGGCACCGGTCGACGGCGTCTACCCGCTGTCGAGCTACGCGTACTTCGAGCAAGAGGTCACGTTCGAGAAGAACCTCGCCGACAACTGGTACAGCGAGACCGACAAGTTCGGCGAATACTGGCTGAGCGACGATCCCGTGTGTAATCTCACGGCCGATCCCAAGTGGATCTACATTTTCGGTGACCCAGAGCCCGACAAGAACGACGGGTACTACACGGCCCGCGATCTCGACCTCAGCGAGGCCAACCTGCGCGCGCAGTTTCCCGATCTCGACGATCACGGCGACGACTTCGTCGTCGAAATGCCTGTTTCCGACGGAAACACGATCGAGTTCATGGGGCGACGCCTCGACTACGCCGGCGGCTTCTTCCTGCAGCTCACGCGCGGCATGATGTGGCAGGACTCGTCGTACGGCATCACGCTCTCGTGCCTTGGCTCGGAGTCCTTCGATGACGAAGCGTTCGCGCAGAAGATCGTCGATCAGTTCACCATGACCCTGAACTGATGTCCTGCGTTAGGCTGAAAGCGGACTCTCCCGGAAGGAAGCCCATGAGCGACAACAGGCCGAATCAGCAGACTCCGGATGCTGCCGAGCAGCGCGAGCGCGAGAACGCTCAGCAGCATCGCAACGAGCCGTGGACCGGGCAAGGTCCTGTGATCCGCAACCTTCCGAACTCGTCGCAGCCCTACGGCGCGTCGCCCGAGCAGAGGCCCTCGCGCCCCGCACGTTCCCTCTCACCGTGGATCGTCGTAGCGATCATCGCGCTGATCGCTATCGTGATCGCCGGGCTTGTTCTGGCGATCGTGCTCTGACGAACGCGCTTGGCGAACGCTGATCAACGAACGATCACACCAGCGAAAGAAGGCCGGATGCTGTCGCACCCGGCCTTCTCGTCACTCACTGCTCAGGCGAACAGCTTCTGCAGGCGCTCTGCCCCCTCGCGAAGGGCATCATCTCCGAGCGCGTAGCTGAAGCGGAGGTACCCGCTCGGTCCGAATGCCTCGCCGGGAACCGCGGCGACCTGTGCCTTGTCGAGCATCAGATCGGCAACTTCGAGCGAGCTGGTCGGCGTCACGCCGTCGATGGTGCGCCCGATCACACCCGAGACGTCGGCGTACACGTAGAATGCGCCCTGCGGCGTCGGAACCGTGAAGCCGTTCACGAGGTTCAGCTGCTCGACGATGGCGTGGCGACGCCGGTCGAACGCCTGTCGCATCTGCTCGACGGGCTCCTGCGAGCCGGTGATCGCGGCAATCGCGGCACGCTGCGCGATGTTGTTGACGTTGCCCGACAGGTGCGACTGCTGGTTGGTCATTGCCGTGATGGCATCCTTCGGCCCAACCGTCCAGCCCACGCGCCATCCGGTCATCGCGTAGCTCTTGGCGACGCCGTTGACGAGCAGCGTCTGGTTGGCGAGCTCGGGCACCGCCGCGACGATCGATGTCGCCTCGACGCCGTCGTACGTGAGGTTCTGGTAGATCTCGTCTGTGATGATCCAGATGCCGTGCTCAAGCGCCCACTCGCCGATCGCCCGCGTCTCGTCGGGCGAGTAGACCGCACCTGTCGGGTTCGACGGCGAAACGAATAGCAGTACCTTCGTGCGTTCGGTGCGCACCTCTTCCAGCTGCTCGACGGTGACCTTGTACCCCTGCTCGGCATCGGCGAAGACGTCGACGGCGACGCCGTCTGCGAGCCCGATCACCTCGGGATACGTCGTCCAGTAGGGCGTCGGAATGATGACCTCGTCGCCCGGGTTCAGGAGCACCTGAAAGGACTCGTATACCGACTGTTTTCCGCCGTTGGTGATGATGATCTGGTCTGGGCTCGCCTCGACCTTCGAGTCGCGCAGCGTCTTCTGAGCCACGGCCTCGCGCAGGTCGGGCAGGCCCTTTCCCGGCGTATAGCGGTGGTTTGCCGGATCCTTGGCTGCGGCAATGGCCGCCTCGACGATGTGCTCCGGTGTCGGGAAGTCCGGTTCACCCGCGGCAAAGCTGATGACGGGAGCGCCTTGCGCCTTGAGCGCCTTGGCCTTGGAGTCGACCTTTAGCGTCGCCGACTCCGCGATTGCGGTGATCTTCTGTGAGAGTCTCGGTGTCGTAGCCACACAACGAGGGTAGCGCGTTGACCGCGCGCACCCCAGGGGCGAGCGAGAGCGACCTTGAGTCGGCGCTACGCGACGGCGTCGGGACCTCCCTCGGCTGCGGCCGGATCCATGTGCAGAAACTCGAAAGTGTTGCCGTCGGGATCGTCGAGGTCCCTGCTGTACATGAACCCGAGGTCCTGGGCCTCGCGAGGCTCGCTTCCGCCTGCAGCGAGCCCGGCATCCACAATGCCGTCGACGGCCTCTCTGCTGGGTCGGCTGATCGCGATCAGCACCTGAGCGGTCGTGCGCGGATCGGGAATGTCTTTGTCTGTGAACGTCGCGAAGTACTCTTTCGTGAGAACCATGAAATAGATGGTGTCGCTCACGACGACGCACGCTGCGTTCTCATCGGAGAAGTTCGGGTTGATGCTCCAGCCGAGCGCCGTGTAGAACGTCTTCGATCGCTCGAGGTCGCTCGTGGTGATGTTGACGAAGATGCTTGCGGCATCGTCTTCCGAGGGCGACATGATCCTGCTCCTTTGCTCAGACCATCATGAGTGTGACGTCGAAGCTGGCAAAGACCGTGACGGGTGTCAAGAGGCAGAGATCAAGAAGTGGATGCTGCGGCCCGCAGTGGGCCGCAGCATCCATTCGTTTCGATTGCGTTCTACGCGATCTTCGCAGTGGCGGGTATGCCGTGCGACTGCTGATGGATCAGTCCATCGGAACAGTGAGGTGGCAGAACGGGTCTTCGCTCCATGCCGCCGCAAGTTCCACAGCCGCGGGCGTCTGATCGGTGTCGCGCACGATACGTGTGCTTGTCATGATGTCCTCCTTCGCGGTTGTGTTGCGGGGTACTTACTACTGTGCGCCTCCGCGGGCGAGGCGGAACCCCACTGAGTCAGAAAAGAAAGGTCGACCTTGTCATATTGCGAAAATGCGTAAATTTTCTGAGCCCGATCGGTCGAGTGGGCGAGAATCTCCCGTCGAGATTCGATCGCGTGAGAAATTGCCCAATGCTTCGCTTGCGCTCACAATTCGTGAGGTAAGGCTGTGCTAAATTTGCGTGCGCATGCGGCATACCGCGCATGGGAACCGAGAGTGAAGGGACGTCGTGACGCAGGAGACGCTTGCGGGGCGCGGGCTGACGCTCGGATACGACGGGCGTGTCATCTCCGCTGACCTCGACGTCTCGATTCCTCCGGGTTCGTTCACCGCCATCATCGGGCCCAATGCGTGCGGAAAGTCGACGCTTCTGCGCGCGCTGTCGCGGTTGCTGTCACCCACGGCCGGTCAGGTCATTCTCGACGGACGCGCAATAACGGAGTACGGGTCGAAAGAGGTGGCGCGACGCCTTGGACTGCTGCCGCAGTCATCGGTCGCGCCCGACGGCATCACGGTCTTCGAGCTGGTCTCGCGTGGACGCTTTCCGCATCAGAGTCTCCTGCGGCAGTGGTCAGAAGCCGATGAAGCCGCGGTGCATGACGCGATGGAGTCGACGAACGTGCTGCACCTCGCCGATGCGCAGGTCGACGAACTCTCGGGTGGTCAGCGACAGCGTGTCTGGCTCGCGCTCGTGCTGGCACAGCAGACTCCGCTTCTGCTGCTCGACGAGCCGACGACCTTTCTCGACATTGCCCACCAGATCGACGTTCTCAATCTCTGTCGGTCCCTCCACGCGCACGGAAGCTACACGCTCGTCGCCGTGTTGCACGACCTCAATATGGCGTTCCGCTATGCCGATCACGTCATCGCCATGCGCGACGGCCGCATTATCGCGCAGGGCGCGCCGGCCGACATCGTCTCGGCAGAGCTCGTGCACGAGGTCTTCGGGCTGCGTGCCGTGTGCGTTGACGATCCGGTGACGGGAAAGCCGATGGTCGTTCCGCTTGACGCCGTTCCCGAGACGCCGAGCGACATTCAAGCGGGCGACGGCACATGGGAGTGACGGGCGCGGCTTAGAAGAAGTTTCGCCTGCGAACGGGAGCTTTGGGTGGCCATGCGAACTGCTTCGTCACGATGAGCAGGGCCAGGAGCACGGCAGGGAGTATCCAGCCCGACCACCCGAGGATCGTCGCGTGCACGGTGTCGAACGTCGACCCTGACTGCACGTACACCATCGAGAGGCCGACGGACGCGTTCAAGGCGGCGTGCGCAAGTGCCGCGGGCCACACTGAGCGCGAACGAATGCGCAGCCACGCGAACACCGAGCCGACGAGCGTGCACATTCCGATCATCATCAGCACGCTGAGCCAGCCGGGTGCCGTCGGGTAGTTGTAGCCGAGCAGCAGCAGGGGGGCGTGCCAGAGCCCCCAGATGATTCCGCTGACGAGCAACGCGGGAACAGTTCCGAACCGCTGCAGGTGCGGCAGGAGCCAGCCGCGCCAGCCGAGTTCTTCACCCAGTGCGGGAAGCAGGTTCAGGATGCTGCCGAGGACGACGTTCACGAATTGCAGTGCCACGAGCACGCCGACCGGCAGTGGCAGCCGGCCGCCCGTTTGCGCCATCAGCATCTCGCGGAACCCGGAGAAGCGAGTGAAGTCCGCGGGGTAGACGCCGAGCAGGCTGCCCGCGACGAACGCGCCGAAGACGAGCGTGACCGGAACCGCGAGCCCGAGGCCCAGGTACGCGAGAAAGCGTCCTGCCGGTCGCAACGGGACGAGTCCCAGCCTTTCGGCGGGGTGCTCTGGGCATTCGACGACGAACACGGTGACGAGCGCCGCGATGGCGGGAGTGAGCATCATGCACAGGGCGATGGTGCCGAATGCCGGATGCTGCAGGCCATCGCCGCTCAGCCACAGTGGCAGCGCGATGAGCCACGACATCCCGAATGCGAGAACAAGATAGACGCCGAGAGCCTGGGCGGGGCGCCGGGTGCTGCCGGTCATGCGGCTCCGCTCGGCGGGGCAAAGGGATCGACGTCGGGGTCGGTGTGCGGCTCGTATTCGATGCTCGCTGCGGCTTCTGTGGCAGCATCCGTGCCGACGAGATCTGCAATCAAAGCGTGTGTCATGTCCATGCCTGCGGCGACGCCCGATGATGTCCAGCGGTTGCGGTCGACGACCCAGCGTGCCTGTGGCTGCCAGCTCACGTCGTCTCCGTGCTGCGCGGCCCACTCGAATGCGCGCTTATTTGACGTTGCGCGGTATCCCTCGAGGAGACCGGATGCTGCCAGCAGTGCTGAACCCGTGCACACTGATGTGACGATCTGCGCAGAACGTGCCCAGTCGGAAAGCCATGACAGAAATTCGTGGTCGGCGGCGAGAATGCGGGTGCCCTGGCCGCCCGGTACGAGGACGATATCGGGGGCTGGAGCGTCGGTATAGCTTGTGTCTGCGACGACGAGCGTGCCTTGTCGGCTGCGGACTGGCGCTGCTGTGGGGCCGACGAGTGAAATCGTGAATTCCTCTGGCAGTCGGCTGAGTAGCTCGATGGGGCCGAAAGCGTCTAGGAGCTCGAAGTCTTCGAAGAGAACGATTCCGACGTGACGTGGTGACCGCATGCCCTCATCTTTTCACGTGGCAGAGTCGGCTGCTCAAGAGACTCTGTCGCCTGCTCCAGCGACGCTGTCGCCTGCTCCTGTGACGCTGTCGCCTGCTCCTGTGACGCTGTCGCCTGCTCCCGTGGCGCTGTCGCCTTCTCCTGCGCCGCTGCCGCCCCATAAATCGAGTGTCGTCGCACGGCGGACCTCAAATTCATGGGGCCTGGGCACTCCGAGCAGCGCTTCGAGTGGTGTCACTCGTGCGTATCGTGTCTCGGGGCCGCCGCGTTGTCAGGAACGCGGCCCGGTATCTCGTGCATCGTCGAGTGGACCGCCGTTTTCACTGTTGGTTGTGCCTTCGGGCGCACTCGTCCTCGGTCTCGTCGCGTTGGTCCCGCGCCGGGGCGCACTCGTCTGTGGTCCGGCCGCACTCGTGCGTGGTTCTGCCGCAGTCGTACCGTCTCCGGGCGCTCTGCGTTGTCCCAGGTATCTCCGGTTGACATACCAGCCGGGCGGGACCACGCGTGGTCGGCCGTTGTTGTCGCGGGTGATGGCCCATTCTCCGCGTTCGAGCAGTCTGTGGTGAAACCAACAGACGAGGATGCCGTTGGACAGGTCTGTTCTGCCGCCGGTCTCCCACCTCTGAATGTGGTGGGCTTCGCACAGCCAGGCGGGGATGTGACAGTCGGGTGCAACACAGGTGGGTGCGTCCCTGGCGATCAACGCTAGACGCTGCTGCGTGCTGAAAAACCTCTCGGCGGTCCCGAGATTGAGCACTTCGCCATCACTGTTGATCGCGACCTGCCGGGTGTCGCCGTCGCATTGCATTTGCTTCACGTAGCTCATCGGCAACGGTGCCGGTGTCCCTGGTGACCACGCTGCCCCGGTTCCGCTGTCGAGGTTGCGTTCATCCACGGTGACGAGCACGGTCGGGCCTCGGCCGTGGAGTTTGGGTGCGGTCTTCTGTTTCCCGGTGCCGCCGATGATCGCCGTGAACACGTCGGCGCGTTCTTGCGGTTTCGACCGCTCCTCCGGCGCTTCCTCGTTGTCAGCAAGCTCTTCAGCCTGCATAAACGTCGGCGACGTTCTCTTGGACATGTAGGCGTCAAACACGGGTGTCACCTGTGCCGCCTGTTCCGGGGACAGGGTGCCCGTGATCTTCAGGGTCCCGTCGTCTTGATGCCGAAACACCAGCTTCCGCGCCTCATGCAGTTCCTCCGCGGACGGTTCGACACCGTCGGGGTCGAGAACGGCGCAGAACGCTCTCGCCTGCTGACGGAGGTTATCCGCTGACACGGGTGCCTCCCCGTTCGCGCCGGTCGCGTTGCCCAGCAAGGTCGCTTCGGCCCTGTCCATCTGCTCCGGCACCGCACGCGGCAGCACGGGTGCGAGTGTCGCGGTGATCGCTTCGGCAGCATCCAGACCGATCGTGCCTTCCGCAAGCGCTTGAGCGGTCTGCGCGAACACCGGAGCAAGGGGCAGCCCGGTGTCGGAGACTCTTGGTGTCGTATGAGTGGCGAGTCTCGTATATCGGTACGCGGTCGAGTTCTTCGCCCCGGTGATCTTCTCAAACAAGGCTGCCGCAGACGACGCCCCATGACGAGCAGCAAGACCATCAAACCCGGCATCCGTGTCCGAACGCCGAGCAATATCGCCGACGTTGCCGACCTGACGACCCTCGACCAGACGGCAGATATTGCCCAGCAGACCCGTGAACTCCAGAAGGGAATCAGATGAGAGGGCGGCGGGGTCGATGTCGGTGAGTTCAGCAGCTGCGGCGAGTGCATTCTCCGCGGCACGCACAGCGACAGCATCCGACCCCATCTCGGACTCGAACCCGGGTGCTGCTGCCGTGTTTTCCATGCCAACAGTCTTCCAGCGACCACCGACACTGACCTCACCAGAAGACCCGGTCACGACACCATTGTGGACAACTGCGAGAGTCGGCTGGTTGTGGACAGAGAGTGGCGCGTGCGGAAAGAAGTGCAGCGCGGCGCTCGCCCGGATTCTCACCACCGGTTCGCCAGAGTGTCGTCGGTGGCGGAGGATGCGGAGCGGCGAGAAATCGAAACGCTCGTGCCGTGATCGGGCTGTCTCGCGAGGCTCTGGGATACTGGCCCGCAGAATGGGGAGATGCCGAAGTTCGCATTCTCACAGGTCGATGTCTTTTCGAACGGTCCATTCACTGGCAATCCTCTCGCCGTCGTGCATGACGCCGACGCGTGGACGGATGCCGACATGGCGGCCTTCGCCCGCTGGACCAATCTGTCGGAGACGGCCTTTCTGCTTGCCCCGCGCGACGACCGAGCACATTACAGGGTGCGCATCTTCACGCCCACACGCGAGCTTCCGTTCGCCGGGCATCCCACGCTGGGCAGCGCGCACGCGTGGATCGAGGCAGGGGGAGTGCCTGACGGCGACGTGCTCGTGCAGGACTGCGTGGTCGGGCTCGTCACCCTGCGGCGCGAGCCGACGGGGCTCGCCTTTCGCGCGCCCGAACTCGTGCGCTCAGGCCCGATCGATTCGTCGACGCTGAACACGGCTGCAGCGGCGCTCGGCATCGACGTTGAGCAGGTGCGTCGCGCGGAATGGATCGACAACGGACCGGGATGGCTTGGCATCATGCTCGACGACGCTGAAATGGTCTTGGCGCTCCAGCCCGACTTCGCGCGCATGGATGCTCTGAAGGTAGGAGTCCTCGGTCGTCACTCCGATGGGTCGGGCGACGTCGAAGTTCGCGCCTTCGCCCCGGGTTTCGGCATCGACGAGGATCCCGTCACCGGGAGCCTCAACGCGGGATTCGCCGTTTGGCTCACGCGCGAGGGAATTCTGCCCCCGGCATACACCGCTCGTCAGGGGGCCGCCATCGGGCGTTCTGGTCGCGTCTCGATCACATCAGACGACACCGGCATCTGGGTCGGCGGATCCAGTTCGACAATCATCAGCGGAAACGTTCATCTCGGGGAACTGAGAGCCGCCTGCCGGATGCACATCGCTCAGCTTGGAGATGCCTGCGTCGTCGCGTACACTTATGCGAGGTAGTTGAAGTCTGCCAAGCTTTTCTGTGCCTATTTCAGCATCCACCTGGGTGCACGAGGTTCAGTGGTGCTGTGCAGATTTCACCCCTAGAGTAGGTGCAACCCCACTCATAGGGCGGTGGCTCAATTGGTAGAGCAGCGGTCTCCAAAACCGCAGGTTGCAGGTTCGAGTCCTGTCCGCCCTGCGCGTCGATGCGTGAACATCGGCACACGAAAGGTGTAACACGTTGGCCCGAAAAGTAATCGACACACCCAGCGAGGATGTCGTCGCTGCAGCGAAGAAGGACCGCGCTGAAAAGCGTGGACCCTTTGCCGGGATCATTTTGTTCCTGAAGCAGGTCATCAATGAGCTCAAGAAGGTCGTCACTCCGACGAAGAAGGAGCTCTGGAGCTACACCGCCGTCGTGCTGGTCTTCGTGATCGTCATGATGGCTCTCGTGTTCGGACTCGACCAACTCTTCAGCTGGCTCGTCATCCTGACCTTCGGAAGCCCCGGGGTCTGATCGAGTCACCTCATACGGCGCCCGTGCCACACCGTTGCGGGACCGCCGCACGACAAGAAATGGAATGAATTCAGTGTCAGAGAGAAACCGAGACGACGTCGACTGGGCAACCGCGGCTGAGCAGTCGTCAGAGGTCGACGAAGCCCAAGAGGGCAACGTCCTCGCCGGAAACGAGCAGGCCGTCGAGCCCGCCGAGAACCGCGCGCTGCACGTCGAAGACGGCGACGTCGAGGGCTCCCTCGATGCTGCGCTCGACGCTCTCGGACAGACGTCGGAGGACTCGGACGCCGAGGCCGCCGACGAAACCGAAGAGGCCGAGGTCGACCCGTACCAGGCGTTCCGCACGGAACTTCGCATGATGCCGGGTAAGTGGTACGTCATCCACTCGTATGCCGGGTTCGAGCGCCGTGTGAAGGCGAACATCGAGCAGCGCAAGGGAACGCTCGAAGTCGAGGACTACATCTACCAGGTCGAGGTCCCCATGGAAGACGTGGTGGAGATCAAGAACGGCCAGCGCAAGATGGTGACTCGCGTGCGCGTTCCGGGTTACGTGCTCGTGCGCATGGACCTCAATGAAGACAGCTGGTCCGTCGTGCGCCACACGCCAGGCGTCACCGGCTTCGTCGGCAACGCGCATAACCCGGTGCCGTTGCGCTTCGAAGAGGCATTCAACATGCTCAAGAGCCTCGTCGAGGTCAAGGAGACCGCTCCGGCAAAGTCGACAAGCTCGGGTGGCGCGAAAGCACAGGCCCGCCCGATTCCCGCAGAGGTCGATTTCGAGGTCGGCGAGACCATCACCATCAAGGAAGGCTCGTTCGCGGGTCTGCCCGGCACGATCAGCGAAATCAAGCCCGAGAGCGGCAAGCTCACCGTGCTCGTCTCGCTCTTCGAGCGCGAGACTCCGGTCGAGCTCAGCTTCGACCAGGTCACCAAGCTTTAGAACCTCGGTCGGGGAGCTTTGCGGCACCCGACCGGATTACCGCGGCCCGGCCAGGGCCGTCGGGAGAGCATCCGCCACGTCCGGCGGAGTTCGATAACCAGAAGAAGGAAGAAACATGGCACCGAAGAAGAAGGTTACTGGTCTGATCAAGCTTCAGATCAACGCCGGCGCCGCCAACCCCGCCCCGCCGATCGGTCCGGCGCTGGGTCAGCACGGCGTCAACATCATGGAGTTCTGCAAGGCGTACAACGCAGCGACGGAGTCGCAGCGCGGAAACGTCGTGCCGGTCGAGATCACCGTCTACGAGGACCGCTCGTTCACGTTCATTCTCAAGACCCCGCCGGCAGCCGAGCTCATCAAGAAGGCTGCGGGAGTCAAGAAGGGCTCCGGAGTTCCCCACACCACCAAGGTCGGCAAGCTGACCCAGGACCAGGTGAAAGAGATCGCCGAGCAGAAGATGGCGGACCTCAACGCGAACGACATCGACGCCGCGAAGAAGATCGTCGCCGGCACCGCTCGTTCCATGGGCATCACCGTCGAGTAACACTCGTTCCCCAGACATCAGTGGCAGCGCCGGCCAGGCGCAGATGACCACATTCTCAACAGGAGAAAAACATGGCACAGAAGTCAAAGGCCTACAGGGCCGCAGCCGAGAAGATCGAGGCTGGAAAGCACTACACCCCGAACGAGGCTGTCGCCCTCGCAAAGGAGACCGGTTCGTCGAAGTTCAACTCGACGGTCGAGGTCGCACTGAAGCTCAGCGTCGACCCGCGTAAGGCGGACCAGATGGTTCGCGGTACCGTCATTCTTCCTCACGGTACGGGCAAGACCGCCCGCGTCATCGTCTTCGCAACCGGTGCTGCCGCTGAGGCGGCCATCGAGGCAGGCGCAGACGAGGTCGGCGGCGACGAGCTCATTCAGAAGGTTGCCGACGGCTACACCGATTTCGACGTCGCCGTATCGACGCCGGAGCTCATGGGCAAGGTCGGTCGTCTCGGTAAGGTACTCGGTCCTCGCGGCCTCATGCCGAACCCCAAGACCGGAACCGTGACCCCTGACGTCGCGAAGGCCGTGAGCGACATCAAGGGCGGAAAGATCGCCTTCCGCGTCGACAAGCACGCCAACGTTCACTTCGTCATCGGCAAGGCCAGCTTCACGGCCGAGCAGCTGAGCGACAACATCAACACCGCTCTCGAAGAGGTCGTGCGCCTCAAGCCGACAAGCTCGAAGGGCCGCTACATTCAGAAGGGTGCCGTGTCGACAACGTTCGGCCCCGGCATCCCGCTTGACGTCAACGTGATCTGATTCACCTGACGCGAAGAGACCCCCTGCTGCTCAGCGGTAGGGGGTCTCTGCATGCATCGTGGTCCATTGCACCGATCGCCGGTAGGCTAGCGACCGTGACGGCTGTTCGGCGGGCAACGCTCAATGACGCAGAGAACATCTCGACCCTCGCTGTCGAGACGTTCGGGCTCGCGTGCCCACCGGACATGGCGCAGACCGACATCGAAGCGTTCTGCCGTGACAACCTCTCGCCGGCGCGGTTCGAAGCCCATCTGAGCGATCCCACTCGAATGCTGCTTGTGGTCGAGGACGCCGGGATGATCGCCGGCTACACGCTGCTGATCGATGCGCCTCCGAGCGATCCACTCGTCGACGAAGCCGTGACAGCGCGACCGGCCGTCGAGCTCAATAAAGTGTACGTGCGCTCGAGATCGCACGGCTCCGGCCAGGCGGGCACGCTCATGCGCGCAACTCTCGAAACAGCCGTCGGGCACGGCGCACGCGGTGTTTGGCTCGGAGTGAATCAGCTCAATGCGCGAGCCGTGCGCTTCTATGAGAAGTCGGGCTTCACCGTCGTCGGCACACGGCGATTCAAAGTCGGTGCCCGGTGGTGCGACGATTTCGTGATGCAGAGCGTGCTGCGGGACTAGGACGTGGCGAGCGTGAGCACGACCTTGCCCCGCGTGTGTCCGGTCTCGACGGCGGCGTGCGCGTCAGCAGCATCCGCAAGGTCAAACGTCTTGTCGATGTGCACGCGCACCTCTCCCTGATCGATCAGCCGCGTGATCTTCGCGAGCACCTCCCCGCTGGGCGTGAGCGTGAACCGCGTTGCGCGGACTCCCGCGGAATCCGCTTCGTCTGCCATGGTGGGGAACGAGCCGGTCGGAACGTTGACGTAGAGGCCGCCATTGCGCAGCACCCGCAGCGAGCGCGAACCGGTGTCGTCCGAGACGTTGCCGATGAGATCGATGACGACGTCGACGTCGGAGAGCTCGTCGTCGAAGCGCGTTGCCCTGTAGTCGATGACGGTGGACGCCCCGAGCGAGCGCACGAATTCGAGATTGTCTTCGGATGCTGTCGAGATGACTTCTGCGCCGAAGAAACGCGCGAACTGCACGGCGAACTGGCCGACACCTCCCGCGCCTGCGTGGATGAGGATGCGCTGTCCGTGGTGGGCGCGCGCGACGTCGACGACAGCGCCCCATGCCGTGAGAGCCGCGAGCGGAACAGAGGCAGCCTCAACGTGGGAGAGCGTCTGCGGCTTGGGAGCGACGCACAGCGTGGGCGCGGAGACATACTCGGCGTGGCTGCCCGAATACCGGGGAAGACGCGTCATGCCGTACACCTCGGTGCCGTCGCTGAGCGGATGCGCCTCGTAGGGCGCCCGCGCAATGGTTCCGCTGAAGTCGTGACCCAGAACGGCGGGATAGTCGAGCGCCTTCGACGTCGGGCTCACACCCGAGCGGATCTTCGTGTCGATGGGATTGACGCTTGCCGCCGCAACGTTCACGAGGACCTCACCGATGTAGGTGGGCGGGACGGGAACAGTCGCCACGTGGAGGGCCGTTGCCGGACCCGGCTCATCGATGACGATCGCGGTCATGGACTCGGGGACGGGTGCGCTCTCGGTCATACCCGCAGTCTGCCACAGGCGACGCGCATGTCACGCGGAGCGGGAGGTGCGGTGATGCAATTCGTCGATGAGCTGGTTGGCGAGAGAGATGAGCCGGGTGATCTGCGCTTCGTCACGGTCGACCCACTGGCACAGTGGCTCATCGCCGACGGGAACAAAATTGTCATGCTGTTCCCAGACCACGAGCGTGCGCTCGGCGCCCAGTACGTACTGCTGCCACCACACCTGGCGAAGGTAGTGGCGAGGAATCGAGCGCCACGGTTTCGTCGTCGTCTTGATCTCGGCGAGAACGACACGTTCGTCGGGTGTCGCGGCGACGCCGTCCGGAGTGGCGAGATGCCGGTGCTCGACCTCGGCACGGAACAGCGCGGACGACGGTTCGATGCCGTGAGTCGCTGCAACCCACGCGGCGATCTCGGGCTCGCGTCGCCGTCCGTGCTCGGTGTAGACATTGCCCGTGAAACCGGTGCCGTGCAGCTTCGCGGTCGCGGCCACCTGAATGGAGTGCGGCGTCGAGAGCTTCGCGACATCTGTAGCCGTGATGCCTCGAGAACGCGCCCGGAGCCAGCCGACGCGATCGCTTGAATCAGCGATGATGCGGCTGGTGAGACGGGAGTGCACGTGTCTATTCTCTCCCCACCCGGCGGATGCTGCTGACACCCTGCCGCGCGTCGCGCTTTCGTCGCCGCTACAGCAGCTCTGCGCGCAGCTGGGCCGGTGATTTGGGGGAGAGCAGTCCCGGCGGAACGTCGAGAACAGTAAATGCGCCGTGCTGGTTCTGCTGGCTCAACCGGTGCACGGCCCGCGCGTAGGCAACCAGAACGCTTGCCGTGAACTCGGGATTGCTCTCGAGCGCAAGGCTGTACTCGATGATCTGCGCGTGATCCTGACCCGTGAGGCCGCTGCGCAAGACGAAACCCCCGTGCGGCATCGCGGAGTGGTCGCGTGCCAGCTCATCTGCCGTGATGAAGGTGACTGTCGTGTCGTAGTCGGCGAAGTAGTGCGGCATCGCCACGATAGCCTCGCGCACGGCGTCGGCGTCTGCGCCCTCCTCGAGCACCACGAAGCACTCGCGCGTGTGCTTCTGACGCGTCGTCAGCACGGGCCGCGTGCCGCTGCGCACGGCGTCGACCGCCTTCTGCGAGGGCAGCGTGTACTGCACAGCATCCGCGACCCCGTCGACGCGTCGCACCGCGTCTGAGTGACCCTGGCTGAGCCCGCGCCCCCAGAACGTGTACGTGTCGCCGTCGGGCAGCAGGGCCTCGCCGAACAAGCGGTTCAGTGAGAACATGCCGGGGTCCCAGCCCGTCGAGATCAGTGCCGTCGTCTGCGCGCGTCGAGCGGCAGCATCCACCGTCTCGAAGTATTCGGGAATGCGCGCGTGCGTGTCGAAGCTGTCGACGGTGTTGAACCGCGCCGCGAGCTCTGGGCCCTGCACCGGAAGATCTGTTTTCGAGCCGCCGCAGAGAATCAGCACATCGATGTCGTTTTCGTGCTCGGTGAGCGCGTCGATGGTGAAGACGGATGCTGACGGGTCGATCGGCGTAATGCTCGCGCTCGGTCTTCTCGTGAAGATTCCGGCGAGGCTCATGTCGGCGTTCTTCGCGATTGCGGCTTCGACGCCGCGGCCGAGATTGCCGTATCCGACGATTCCGACGCGAATCGGCGTTGATGCAGAGGCGGGCGATGCGGCGCCGGGCGTTGTGTTCACTCTTCTCCGAAGTCGGTGCTGTTGCTGGTCACTTCAGCGTACGGCAGAGCGCAGCGCGGCGTCGTGCCGTGACGGCGATAGCTCAGCGGCCCTCGTGCGGCACGGGAGTTGACGCGCGGAGCAGCGCATCGACGTTCTCGGGCGCAAGGGCAGAGTTGATGACCATGATGGCGGCACCGAGAGCCCCCGCAGACTCACCGCCGCGGGAGGTGACGATGGAGAGATCCTGCGTGGCAAGCGGGATCGACCGCCTGTATACGACCTCGCGCACGCCCGCGATCAGGTGCTCACCCGCGCGCGCGATGCTGCCGCCGACCACGACGACGGAGGGATTGAGCAGATTGACGACGCCCGAGAGAACCTCGCCGACGTCTCGGCCCGCCTGACGCACCGCCTCGAAGGCCTCGGGACGTCCGGCGCGAACGGCCGCAACGACGTCTGCGCTCGTCGACCCGCCAATGCGCGCCGCGATCGCCGGGCCGCCGGCGATGTCCTCAAGGTCGGGCGAGGACGCGCTGTCAGAGACGGGAAGGCGCACGTGCCCAAGATCGCCCGCAGACCCTCGAGCTCCGCGTTGGAGCTCGCCACCCATGATGATGCCCGCGCCGACTCCCGTCGACACTTTCACGAAGATGAGCTCGTCGGAGTCGGGCCACGACATCGCGTGCTCGCCGAGGGCGAGAATGTTCACGTCGTTGTCGACGAGCACGTCGACACGGATGCTGCGCCGAATGTATGCGGGAACGTCGAACCGGTCCCAGCCGGGCATGATCGGCGGGTTCACGGGCAGTCCCGTTGAATGCTCGACGGGACCGGGAAGCCCAACGCCGATGCCGAGAAGGTCTGTTTCGCGGTGGCCCGTGTGCTTCAGCAGGCTGAGCGCCTCTGTTGTCGCCCAGTCGAGCACCGTCTCGGGTCCGTCGGCGATCCTGAGCTGCGCAGAGCGTTCGGCGAGGATGCTGCCGGCAAGGTCGGCGATTGCGACGACGCCGTGCGTTGCGCCGATGTCGATGCCGATGACGACACGGGACGCGGGAGCGAAAGCGATGCGCGAGGGCGGTCGCCCTCCCGACGAGGCGGCTTCCCCGGCGGGGGCGACGAGGCCGAGCGCGAGAAGCGCGTCGACGCGCGTGGCGACGGTCGATCGAGAGAGCCCCGTGAGCGCGGCGATCTCGGCCTTCGTGCGTGGAACGCGGTCACGCAGAATCTGCAGCAGGTCGCCCGTCGAAGTGGCTCGCGTCGACGCGCGTCCCGTGACATTGACCATGTTTTGAGTAAACCATACGTCTCTATTGGCAATCGACGTATAACTTCTGCTTGACAGTTGTTAGAAGTGCGAATTGAATAGAACGACAGGCATGACCGCCACCGCTCATTGAGGAGAAACGTGACTTCGTCCGCAACATCAGTGCAGCTCTACACCGTGAGAGAGGCAACCGCTCAGGATCTCCCGGGCACACTCCGTCGGCTCGCCGACGCCGGCTTCGATCGCGTCGAGCCGTTCGCGTTCACGACGTTCCCCGAGCTCGCCGCTGGCCTCACAGACAACGGCCTCGCCGCCCCGACAACGCACCAGGGCTTCATCGCGGACGGCAGCATTGAGGAGGTGGCGCGCGCCGCAGCATCCATTGGCATCTCCACCGTCATCGACCCGTTCGTCGCGCCCGAGAAGTGGACGACCGCCGAAGACGTGGCCGACACGGCTCGCCGGCTCAACGAGGCCGCGACCGTGGCAGCTCAGCACGGCATCACAGTCGGCTACCACAACCACGCCCACGAGATCGAGAACACGATCGACGGCGTCACCGCACTCGAGTACTTTGCCGGGCTTCTCGACCCCGCTGTCGTTCTCGAGGTCGACACGTACTGGGTGGCCGTCGGCGGCGCCGACCCGGTTAATCTGCTCGCCACGCTGGGCGATCGCGTCGTCGCGATCCACGTCAAGGACGGCCCCGCGACGGCCGAGGCCAAAGACCAGGTTCCCGTCGGGCAGGGTTCGCTCGATATTCCCGCGATTCTCGCCGCAGCACCGAACGCGCTGCGCGTCATCGAACTCGACGACTCGCGCACTGACCGCTTTGACGCCGTCGTCGAGAGCCTCGACTATCTGCGCTCGCTCGAGACGGGAGCCGACGCGTGAGCCGGGTCGGAGTCGGCGTCATCGGCGCCGGCGTGATCAGCACGCAGTACCTCGAGAACCTCACGACGTTCCCCGATCTCGATGTGCGGTTCATCGCTGACCTCGATACCGAGCGTGCAGCCGCTCAGGCGCAGAAGTTCGGCATCGCGGCATCCGGCACCGTCGACGAGCTTCTCGCCGACGATGACATCGAGATCGTCGTCAACCTCACGATTCCGGCTGTGCACGTCGACGTTGCCCTTCAGGCGATTGCGGCGGGCAAGCACGTGTGGAGCGAGAAGCCGTTCGCACTCGATCGAGAATCGGGCAGGATGCTGCTGGACGCCGCACACGCGGCCGGAAAGCGTGTGGCGACAGCGCCAGACACCATCCTCGGCGCGGGAATTCAGTCAGCAAGGCGCATGATCGAGTCGGGCGAAATCGGCGCACCCCTCACCGCACTTACGCTCATGCAGAGCCCTGGTCCCGAGTCATGGCACCCGAACCCCGACTTTCTGTTCCAGGAGGGTGCAGGGCCCCTGTTCGACATCGGCCCGTACTACCTCACGACGCTCGTTCAGCTGTTCGGGCCGGTCAAGCGGGTCACCGCGACAGCATCAAAGTCGCGCGCCACGCGGATTATCGGCTCTGGACCGCGCGCGGGAGAGAGCTTCGACGTCACCGTTCCGACGCACGTCGCCGCCATGTACGAGTTCGAGAGCGGGCAGACCGCGCAGAGCATCTTCAGCTTTGATTCGAAGCTCGGTCGCACGCAATTCGAAGTGGCGGGCGTCGACGGAACGCTTGTCGTTCCCGATCCGAACACGTTCGAGGGCGACTTGATCGTGCACAGGGGAACCGACGAGGTCGAGACCGTCGCCTCGAGTGGAGCGACAACGTCGCGAGGCACGGGCGTGGCCGAGCTCGCGCAGGCGATTCGCGAGAACCGTCCAGAGCGCGCATCGGGAGAGCAGGCATTTCACGTTCTCGACATCATGGTCTCGACCATCGAGGCAGCAGAATCGGGCGTTCCCGTATCGGTTGAGAGCACTGTCGAGGTGCAGCCGGCGCTTCCCGAAGGGTGGGACCCGCGTCAGGCGGTGATCTCCCGATGAGCGCTGCGCTCCGCGTCGGAGTCGTCGGCGGCGGTTTCATGGCCGCCGTTCATTCGCGTGCCGCGCGCGCGGCAGGTGCTGAGCTGGTCGGGATCGTCGCCTCGTCTCCCGCGCGCTCGCAGCAGGTCGCGGGTGAGCTGGGAATTGCTCGCGGCTTCGACTCGCTCGACGATCTCCTCGACAGCGTGGACGTCGTGCACGTCTGCACGCCGAACGCGCTGCACGCGCCCCAAGCGCTCGCCGTACTCGAAGCGGGTCTGCCTGTCGTCTGTGAGAAGCCGCTTGCGACGACCGTCGCCGACGCGGATCGTCTTGTGCAGGCAGCATCCGGTCTGACGGCCACCGTGCCATTCGTCTATCGCTTTCATCCGCTCGTGCGGCACGCGCGTGCCCGCATCGCCTCGGGAGAGGCGGGGCGTGTGCTGACCATTCGCGGCTCGTACCTGCAGGACTGGATGCTCGAGTCGACAGACGACAACTGGCGGGTGGATGCCGCAGCGGGCGGCCGTTCTCGGGCGTTCGCCGACATCGGCTCGCACCTCATCGACCTGATCGAGTTCGTCACGGGCGACCGCGTGGCGCGGGTGGCCTCGACAGCACGCACGTTCTTCGGTGATCGCGCGCAGCACAGCGACATCACGACGGAAGATGCCGCGGCCGTCGTGCTCGAGACCACGGGCGGCGCCATCGGCACGCTTCTCGTCTCCCAGACGGCTCCGGGCCGCAAGAACGCCCTGACCATCGAGATCGCGGGCAGCTCCGAGAGCATCGGCTTCGAGCAAGAGCATCCCGAGACGCTGTGGGTCGGGCGGCGGGCGGGAAGCCTTGCCGTTCCGCGTGACGCCGACCAGCTTGCTCCGGATGCTGCGCGGCTCTGCACGGTTCCCGCAGGCCACCCGCAGGGCTACCAGGACGCCTTCAACGCATTCGTCGCAGACACGTATGCGGCGGTCGGCGGTGCAGCTCCCGACGGGCTGCCCCGCTTTGCTGATGGACTGCGCGCCGTGCAGCTCACGGACGCGGTCATGGACGCCGCCGAGATGGGCGCGTGGGTCGACGTACCCGGGCTGTAAAAGGAGAGAGACAATGACACACGAATCGACGCACCCGGTCACCTTGTTCACGGGGCAGTGGGCAGATCTTCCGTTCGAGGAGGTGGCGCGGCTGGCGAGCTCATGGGGCTACGATGGCCTCGAGATCGCCGCGTCGGGCGACCACCTCGACCTTGAGCGAGCCGACGCCGACGATGCCTACCTGAAGAGCCGGCTCGAGATTCTCGACCGCTACGGGCTGCGCGTGTTCGCGATCTCGAACCACCTCACGGGTCAGGCCGTGTGCGACGACCCGATCGATTTTCGCCACAAGGCGATCGTGCGTCCGTCCACGTGGGGCGACGGAGACCCCGAGGGCGTGAGGCAGCGCGCCGCCGAAGACATGAAGCGCTCAGCACGCGTTGCTCGCAAGCTCGGCGTCGATGTTGTCGTCGGGTTCACCGGGTCGAAGATCTGGCCGTACGTGGCGCAGTTCCCTCCTGTTCCAGCATCCGTCGTCGACGAGGGATACGAGGACTTCGCGAATCGCTGGAACCCCATTCTCGATGTGTTCGATGCCGAGGGCGTGCGCTTCGCTCACGAGGTGCACCCGTCAGAGATCGCGTACGACTACTGGACGAGCGTTCGCACTCTCGAGGCGATCGACCACCGCGAGGCATTCGGGTTCAACTGGGACCCGAGCCACATGATGTGGCAGCAGATCGACCCGGTCGGCTTCATCTGGGAGTTTCGCGACCGCATCTACCACGTCGATTGCAAGGACACGCGCATGCGGCCTGCTCAGGGGCGCGCCGGCGTGCTCGGATCGCACCTTCCCTGGGGCGATCCGCGCCGCGGATGGGACTTCGTCTCGACCGGTCACGGCGACGTGCCGTGGGAAGATGCATTTCGGGCGCTGAACGCGATCGGCTACAGCGGCCCCATCTCGATCGAGTGGGAGGATGCTGGAATGGATCGCCTGCACGGAGCGAAGGAGGCCGTCGGCTACATTCGCTCTCTGCTGTGGAAGCAGCCAGAGGCGTCGTTCGATGCCGCGTTCAGCAATCAGTAAGCCAGGCGCAAAAGACCCCCTCGACGGGGACTTTCGCGTATGAGCCCAGCCGCATAGCATTGGCGCATGCGTACGCGCGAAGGTGCCGTCCGCGCCGCGATTGCGCTCCCCATCGTTTTAGCGCTCGGGTACGAACTCGTGCGCACGGCGGGTCTGCTTGAGGTGAGCGTGCTCGAGAACCTCATCGATTATGTGAGTTACTTCACGACGCTCTCGAACGTTGTCGCGGCAGCCACACTCGGTGTCGGGGCGGTCATTGCGGTGCGCGCGGAGGAGGACCCGGAGTGGTACGGCCAGCTCGTGGTCGCATCGATCGCGTACACGATGACGACCTTCGCCGTGTACAACATCTCGCTGCGGCCCGTCTCGACGGCACCGGACAGCTGGGCCAACGAGGTGTTGCACGTCGCCGGTCCGCTCTCGATGGCGGTCTGGTGGGCGGTGAGTCCGCACCGGCGAACGGTGCGCTGGCGCAGCATCCTCACGGTTCTCGCCGTTCCGAGCGTCTGGCTCGGCTACACCATGGTGCGCGGCGAGCTTGTGGGCTGGTACCCGTACGACTTCCTCGATCCGAGAAACGCCGGAGGACTGGCTGCGGTCGTCGGCTACGTGCTTGTTGCGGTGGGCATTATCTGCGCCTGCGCCGTTCTGGCTGTCGCAGTCAGCCGCCCGCGGCCATCATGGTTCGTCGCGGTACAGCGCCACGGCCGTCAGCAGCTGATCAGTGCGAGGCGCGCCCTCGGCACGGAACACCTCGCGCCCGCTGGGCGAGCGCAGCAGCAGAGTCGGCGTCGAACGGATGCTGTCGGCCTCGGCCTGCGCCTCGTTGGCGACGACGTCCCGTTCGGCCGAGGTGATTCCGGGCACGAGCCGCTCAACATCGGCCACGGCCCTCCGCGCGGCCGCACACGGAGCGCAGAACGCCGACGTGTACAACACAATGTCCATAGCAGGGTCAACGCTCGTCGCGGTGCACCTGTTCCCGCTCGGTCACCGTCTCGTTGACTTTGCTGAGAAGGTCGCGCAGACGGTGGATGTCATCGATCTCCCACAGTGACAGCCGTGAGCGCAGCACCGAACGGTTGTCGGCCAGCACTGAATCGAGGCTCTCGCGTGCCGTGTCGGTCAGGCGCACGAGCTGAGCGCGCCGATCGGACGGGTCAGGCACACGTGTCACCAGACCGAGGCCTTCAAGCTGGCGCACGATGCGGCTGATCGCTCCCTTGTCAGCAAACAGACGGTCGGCGAGCACGCCCTGCTGCTGGTCTTCGTCTGCGCTCAGCTCGCGCAGCAGCTTGTAGCCGAACACCGTGAGCTCCGGATGCACGGCGGCGGCTCGCCTCGTGAGCACGTGGCGCACTTGGGTATACATTGCGGCGAACTCCTGCTCGACCTCGCTGATCGCGGTGTCGTGATCAGCGAGGCGGGCACTGTGCTCGTCGGCCATGGCCAACATCCTAGCGATCGAGCCCGTCGTCGCGCCGATCGTGAACGACGCCGATCGGTGACGTTCGCGGCTCTGCGGCAACACTCGCCTCGGCGAGCTGCGCGACTTCCACACCCGCTTGGTCGGCGGGCGTCTCGGCGAGGCGCTCATGGTTGGTCTTGTCGCTCAGTGAGAGGTTCGGCAGGAACGCGACGGCAATGATCGTCACGAGCGCAAGCGGAGCCGCCACGAGGAAGATATCGGCGACGGCCTGACCGTAGACGGACTCGATGATGACACGAACACTCTCGGGCAGCTCCTTCATGGCGGGAAGCTGGCCTCCGGAGAGCTGCTCCGCAACGGCCGCTCCCTTCTCTCCGAGCTTTGCGATCGCGGCCATCAGGTCATCCTTGCGCTCAGCGAGGAGGTCTGTGGCCTGAGAGCCGAGCACGGCACCGAGTGCCGAGATGCCCACGGTCCCGCCGAGGCTGCGGAAGAAGGCGACCCCCGAGCTCGCGACACCGAGTTCCGCCGGGTCGACGGCGTTCTGCACGACGAGCACCATGTTCTGCATCACCATTCCGACGCCGGCGCCGAGCAGCACCATGTACGCGGAGACGAGCGCGAAGTTGGTGTCATAGCGAATCGTGCTCATGAGGAACATGCCGACCGTTAGCATGATCGACCCCGTGACCATGTACCGCTTCCAGATTCCGGTTCGCGTGATGACCGCGCCGATGATGGTCGACGAGACCAGCATCCCACCGATCATGGGAATCGTCATGAGACCCGACTCCGTCGCGCTGGCCCCGCGAGCGAGCTGCATGTACTGGCTGAGGAACACCGACGTGCCGAACATCGCCACACCGACCGAAATGCTGCCGACGACGGCGAGAGTGAATGTGCGGTTCTTGAACAGCGTCAGGGGAATGATCGGGTTCTTCGCCTTGAACTCCACGATCATGAAGGCGGCGATGATCACGAGAGATCCGCCGACCATAAGGACGGTTTCGGTGCTCCACCAGTCGAACTCGGTGCCGGCGAGACTCACCCAGATGAGCAGCAGAGAGACGCCCGCCGCCAAAAGCACGGTTCCGAGGTAGTCGATGCTGACGCGCGTGTGCGGGCGGCGCGGCAGGTGGAGAGTCTTCTGCAGCAGAATGAGCGCGACGATCGCGAACGGAACGCCGACGAAGAAGTTCCAGCGCCAGTCGATGCCGTCGGTCAGAAATCCGCCGACGAGCGGACCGCCGACGGTTCCGACTCCCATGACGGCGCCGAACAGGCCCATGTACTTTCCGCGTTCACGAGGGCTCAGAATGTCGGCCATGATGATTTGGCTGAGCGACGTGAGACCGCCGGCGCCGAGTCCCTGGAAGACGCGGAAGGTGATGAGCGTCCCCGGGTCCTGCGAGAACCCCGCGGCGGCAGATGCCGACACGAAGATCACGAGCGCGATCTGAATGAGCAGCTTGCGGTTGAGAATGTCCGCGAGCTTTCCCCAGATGGGCGTCGACACCGTCGTGGCCAGAAGCGTCGCGGTCACGACCCACGTGAACGATGCCTGGCTCCCGCCGAGGTCCGCGATGATGATCGGAAGCGAGCTGCTCACGACGGTTCCGGCAAGGATCGACACGAACATGCCGGTCAGCAGGCCGGAGAGCGCCTGCAGCACCTCACGGTGCGTCATCTTGGCGGGCGGTGAGGCAGGGGAGACGGAGGTCGAAGAGGTTGTCACGCGGTAATGCTCCAGGGGCTAGATCGTTGTATTCGTCAACAATACGTCAGATGGTTGACCTTGTTCAACTATTTTTCGGGTCGGATGCTGTACTCGCGGCGAACTCCCAGGAGCGTTCCCCGTTGCTCTCGCGCACACGTTCGGCGCGCATGATGCTCGTTCATAGACGTCTCATAGGTGAACGCGGATACTGGAGGCATGAGCATGTATCCCGCAGCTGCAGACCCGGTGACGACAAAGCTGACGCGCGCGGATGGCACTCCGATTCGCGTGCTCGCCGTCGACGATGAGGCGAGTCTCACAGATCTGATCAAGATGGCCCTGCGTTACGAGGGCTGGGACGTTCAGACAGCGGCGACCGGGCACGAAGCGCTGGCACGCGCACGCGAGTTCCGGCCCGACGTTGTCGTTCTCGACATCATGCTTCCCGATCTCGACGGAATGTCCGTGCTGCACAGGCTGCGCGCTGACGGAGACGATGTTCCCGTGCTCTTTCTGACGGCGAAGGATGCTCTCGACGACCGAATCGCCGGTCTCACGGCCGGCGGTGATGACTACGTCACGAAGCCGTTCAGCCTCGAAGAAGTCGTTGCGCGCCTGCGCGGACTCATCAGGCGAACAGCACAATCCTCACTAGCGTCGGACTCGATCATTACGGTCGGTGACCTCGTGATCGACGAAGACAGCTACGAGGTGACGCGCGGCGGTGAGCCCATCGAGCTGACCGCGACGGAGTTCGAACTACTGCGGTATCTCATGCGCAATCCGAGGCGCGTTCTGAGCAAACCGCAGATTCTCGACCGAGTGTGGAGCTATGAATTCGATGGCAAGGCGAGTGTCGTCGAGCTGTACATCTCGTATCTTCGCAAGAAGATCGACGCGGGGCGCGAGCCGATGATCCACACGGTGCGAGGAGCGGGTTACATGCTGAAGGCCGTGTGACGTGGGACGTCACAAGCAGCGGCCGCTTCGCCGCAGCCTTGTCTTGGCAACTGTCGCGTTCATCTCGCTGTCCGCCCTGGTGATCGGGCTCGTCAGCGTCTTCAGCCTGCAGTCGATCCTGCTGAACCGCATCGACAGGCAGCTTGTCGAGGCAGCCTCTCGTTCGGCCGCTGCAGTGGGCCCTTCGACGCCAGAGTCCGATTCGAGTCCGGACTTCATCGGCTCGCAAGGCCAGTCGATTGGAACGCTCGGTGCTGTCCGCATCGACGGGTCGGTCGTCATCGGCGCGTATCTCGACCAGAAGCTCGACAGTCCGCTTCTGAGCAGCACGCAGTTGGAGCAATTGCAGAGCGAAGACGTCGGGCAGCGCCCGGAGAGCGTCTATCTCGGCTCGAGTCTCGGCAATTACCGTGTGGTGGCGGTGCCGCTCAACCACAGGATCGACATCATCGTCGGTCTCCCCCTGTACGAGATCGAGGCGACGATCTCTGAGCTTGTGCTCGTTGTGGCGATCGTCGCACTGGGCGCGCTCGTGCTTTCGGGGGTGGGGGCATACGGCCTCGTGCGCCTGACTCTTCGGCCGCTGGAGCGCGTCACGGCCGCCGCGACGACCGTGTCGACAATGACGCTCGACCGCGGAGATGTCGCGCTCGCCGTTCGGGTTCCCGACGACGACACCGACACGCAGACGGAGGTCGGTCGCGTCGGTCTGGCGATCAACCGCATGCTCGAACACGTGTCGAACGCGCTGCAGGCGCGTCAGCGCAGCGAAGACAAGGTGCGTCGCTTCGTCTCCGACGCCAGTCACGAACTGCGCACGCCGCTCGCATCCATCCGCGGG
This sequence comes from Paramicrobacterium agarici, assembly GCF_002563955.1. Lineage (NCBI taxonomy): Bacteria > Bacillati > Actinomycetota > Actinomycetes > Micrococcales > Microbacteriaceae > Paramicrobacterium > Paramicrobacterium agarici. The sequence goes on along the minus strand of NZ_PDJE01000001.1, from coordinate 66,029 downwards.
TATGCCGAACTGACCCGCATGAGCGGCGAAGCCATTCCCGACGACGCCGCGTACGCGATCGGCCGCATCGAATCGGAATCCCGGCGCATGACCGACATCGTCGAAGACCTACTTCTGCTCGCGCGACTTGACGAGGGGCGGCAGCTCGACGACGCGCCCGTCGACGTTACGGAACTCGTTCACGACGCCGTGTCCGACGCGCGTGCAGCAGCGGGTGATCATGAATGGCTCGTGGATGCTCCGGAGCATCCGGTCATGGTCAGCGGTGACCACGGTCGGCTGTTTCAAGTGGTCATGAATCTGCTGTCGAACGCGCGCGTGCACACGCCCGCTGGAACAGTCGTGGAGACGGCGCTCGCCGTCCACGAGCACGATGGCACGAGCGTCGCCGAGATCACGATCTCCGATGACGGCCCCGGAATCGACCCCGACATGGTTGACGCGGTCTTCGAGCGCTTCGTCCGCGGCGATTCGTCGCGAGCACGCTCGACAGGCAGCACGGGCCTCGGGCTCGCTATCGTTCAAGGCGTCGTGACGGCGCACGGCGGCGAGTCGAGCGTCACGAGCGAGCCGGGGCACACGGTCTTCCGGATCACGCTGCCGCTCATGCCGTCTTCTGCCGTATGACAGGGTGGTGGCGGATAACGCACTTGACAGGGTGCGAGGACGCTGATTCACTCGACATCAGATAATGAAAAACTAATTTCGCTAAATGAAAATGTTTGGACAATCGCGGACAAGGGAGTCAGCGTTATGAGCCGGTCTCGTTCACGCACGGCGACGACAGACGCTCCTCGAAGGCCCGAAGACCAGCGTCTGAAGGCGTGGCCGACGCTCGCCTATGGTGTTCAGCATGTACTGACGATGTACGGCGGAATCATCGCGCCGCCCCTCGTGATCGGGCAAGCCGCTGGTCTCTCGACGGCAGAGGTCGGTCTGCTCATCACCTGTTGCCTGTTCATCGGCGGTCTCGCCACGATCCTGCAGACCATCGGTCTGCCGTTCTTCGGGTCGCAGCTTCCGCTCGTGCAGGGGGTGTCATTCTCGGGTGTCGCGACGATGATGGCGATCCTCGACGGCGGGGGAGGGCTCCCGCGAGTCTTCGGCGCAGTGATCGCCTCGTCTGTCATCGGCCTCGTTCTTGCGCCGTTCTTCGCAATGATCGTCAGGTTCTTCCCTCCGGTCGTCACCGGCGTCGTCATCACGGCTATCGGCCTCTCGCTTCTTCCCGTCGCCGGTGGATGGGCGATGGGAGCCGACGCGACGGCGAGTGACTACGGTTCCCTGCCCAACATCGGACTTGCGGCGCTGTCGCTAGCCCTCATCGTGCTTCTGTCCAAGTTCGGGCCTCCCGCAATCTCTCGGCTGTCCATTCTTCTCTCTCTGGCGCTGTCAACCGTCATCGCCGCTCTGCTCGGCATGGCCGATTTCTCTGACGTGCTCACGGGGCCGATCTTCGCCGTGCCGACGCCGTTCGCCTTCGGACTTCCGACGTTCGACATCGCGGCGATCATCTCCATGCTCATCGTGATCCTCGTCACCTTCACCGAGACGACAGCCGACATCCTCGCGGTCGGCGAGGTCGTCAAGACGAAGGTGAGCCAGAAGCGGATTGCTGCCGGGCTGCGCGCCGATATGATCTCGAGCGCCGTCTCGCCTGTGTTCAACTCGTTTACGCAGAGCGCGTTCGCGCAGAATGTCGGGCTTGTGGCGATCACGAAGGTGTCGAGCCGCTTCGTCGTGGCTGCCGGCGGCATCGTGCTCGTGGTGCTCGGCGTGCTGCCCGTGCTCGGCCGCGTCGTCGCCGCGATTCCCACGCCCGTGCTCGGCGGTGTCGGTATCGCCCTCTTCGGCACGGTCGCCGCGAGCGGCATCAACACGTTGTCGAAGGTCGACTACAAGAACAACCTCAATCTGATCATCGTGGGCATCTCGCTGTCATTCGGCATGCTTCCGCTCGTGCAGCCCGGAATCTACGCGGATTTCCCGAGCTGGTTCCAGGTGATCTTCCAGTCGGGAATCTCGTCGGCGACCGTGATGGCTGTGCTGCTCAACGTCGTGTTCAATCACATCGGCCGGAGATCGACGAGCGAGGGGAGTGTCTTTGCGTCCGCGCCTGCTCGTCGCGTGCCCGAAGAGTTGCTTGAGGCGCTCGAAGACGGTGATCATGTTGTCGATGGCCGCCTGCTCGACACGCAGGGCATCGAAGTGCAGACGGTGAGGGCGCTCGATGACGAGGATGAACGCTCCTAGCGCGACCCGCTGGGCACTCAACCGCCGATGTACGACATCTCGATCTTGCGCCGAGTGCCGGGGGTCAGGTTTGAACGCTGCTCCGAGTAGTTGTCGGCACGGTTCGACCAGATGCCCCGCAATGCTCCGTCGAGCTCGTCATCGGTGCAGTGCGCACGCAGAAGCGCCCTGAGGTCGTAGCCGGCGTCCGCGAACAGGCACGTGAAAAGCTGCCCCTCCGTCGAGATGCGCGCCCGCGTGCACGTCGAGCAGAACGCCTTCGTCACCGATGCGATCACGCCGATCTCACCGATGCCGTCGCGGTATCCCCATCGTGATGCCGTCTCCCCTGAGGCGCTGGGGTCAAGCGGTTCGAGAGGCATCTCAGCGGAGATGCGCGTGATGATCTCATCGGCGGTCACGACGTCGTCGAGCCTCCACCCGTTTGTCGAGCCGACGTCCATGTACTCGATGAAGCGCAGCACATACGGCGTGTTCTTGAAGTACCGGGCCATCGGCACGATGTCGTGGTCGTTGAGGCCCTTCTTCACGACCATGTTCACCTTGATCGGACCGAGGCCGGCCTGATGCGCAGCCTCAAGGCCGTCGAGAACGCGCGCGAGTGGAAACGCCACATCGTTCATGCTCTGGAACGTCTGCTCGTCAAGGGAGTCGATCGACACCGTCACGCGGTCGAGGCCAGCAGCCTTCAGGGCCTCTGCTTTGACGGCGAGTGCCGATCCGTTCGTCGTGAGCGCGATATCGAGCGGTGCGCCCTGCGGTGTCCTGATCTCGGCGAGCATCGCAATGAGCGTCTCGATTCCTCGTCGCAGCAGCGGCTCGCCACCCGTGAGGCGGATCTTCTGCACTCCTCCGCGCGCAGCCGCGCGCGCGAGGCGCGCGATCTCCTCGAACGTGAGTAGCTCGTCTCGCTCGAGAAACGCGTAGTCCCGGCCAAAGATCTCTTTCGGCATGCAGTACACGCAGCGGAAGTTGCAGCGGTCGGTCACCGAAATGCGCAGATCGCGAAGGTGACGGCCGCGCCGGTCAACCTCGAATTGAGGTCCGGATGCTGGCGCCCGAAGCGCCGGCATCGGCAGAGACACGGGCGTGGAACGCGCGCCAGATCGCGCCTCGTCAGGCACGGTCCTCTTCGTCACGGTCACCTCCGGTGTGGCTCCCACAGTAACACCGCGGATCATTCTTAATTCCACTATTCAAAAATAAACTTTCAAAAGTATCGACAGGGGGCTTGTGTTCCTGCTAGATTCGATCGCGACCGCAGCACGCTCGTCGATGATGATTACCGTGACAAATGCGATTCAACACAATTCACTGTTCCGGTCGATGTTGAGCCATTTTCACACCCGCGTCGTCCGGTTTCCCTATCAGGAAGGTGACGGACGACGATGACCGTTCAAACCACGACGCGCGCCGACGAGAAGTACCTCGCTCGCGCCATCGACATTGCCACTGAGAATGTTCGCACGCAGGGCGGGCCTTTCGGCGCCCTCGTCGTCACGGCTGACGGCCAGGAGTTCGAGGGCGTCAATCGCGTGACAGCGAATCTCGATCCGACAGCGCACGCCGAGGTATCGGCGATCAGAGCGGCCTGCACCGGAACGGGAACATTCGACCTCAGCGGAGCTGTGCTGTACACGAGCTGCGAGCCGTGCCCCATGTGCCTGGCCTCGGCGCTCTGGGCACGTCTCGATCGCATTGTCTTTGCGGCGAATCGCGACGATGCGGCGGCAGCCGGATTCGACGACGCCACGTTCTACCGCTTCTTCGACGACCCCTCCGTGCGACAGGGCATGCTCCCCGTCTCGGTGATCGCGCTCGAAGACGCGATCAGGACCGCGCCCTTCATCGAGTGGGGCAATACGACGTCGCGCATCGAGTACTGAGGAGAAGCACATGACTCAGACACGATCAACGACCCGTGCACACGGCGACGGTTCGAACCCGACGCCGCGCTCGCCGCTCGACCGCTTCTTTCAGATCACCGAGCGCGGTTCGACTCTTGCCCGCGAGGTGCGCGGCGGAATCGTCACGTTCGTCACGATGGCCTACATCGTCATTCTCAACCCCCTGATTCTGGGCGGGCAGTCGGCTGACGCGGCGGCAACCGATGTCGCGGGCGGGTGGCTTCCCGCCGCTCAGGTCGGGGCCGTCACGGGTCTCACGGCTGGGGTGATCACCCTGCTCTTCGGCGTCGTCGCAAATCTTCCGTTCGGCCTCGCAGCAGGTCTCGGGATCAATTCGTTCCTCGCCGTCTCCGTCATCCACGACGTGACGTGGCCGGAGGCTATGGGCCTGGTCATTCTCAACGGCATTGTGATCGTCATCCTCGGAGCCACGGGAGCACGAACGGCGATCTTCCATGCCATCCCGAAAGAGCTCAAGGCGGCGATCACGGTCGGCATCGGCCTGTTCATCGCCTTCATCGGGTTCATCGACTCGGGGTTCGTCACGGCGGGAAACGGCGTCCCCGTGCAGCTCGGCGAGGGCGGAAGCCTCACGACGGTGCCCACCGCGATCTTCGTGATTGCGCTGCTGCTCATCGGCATCCTTGTTGCCCGAAAGGTCCCCGGCGGCATCCTCATCGGCATGATCGTCTCCACTGTGCTGGCGATCATCGCTCAGGCGATCTTCACCATCCAGCCGGGCGCCGAGGGCGGATGGCATCTCAACGTTCCGGCCCTGCCGAGCCAGATCGTGTCGATTCCGGACTTCTCGCTCGTCGGCAACTTCGACCTCTTCGGCTCATTCGGCCGCATCGGCGCTCTCGCGGCCACGATGCTCGTGTTCACCCTCGTGTTCACGAACTTCTTCGACGCGATGGGCGCAATGAGCGGCCTCGCCAAGCAAGCGGGCCTCGCGCACAAGGACGGCACGTTCCCGCGTCTTCGCGCGGCATTCATCGTCGAGGGCACGGGTGCGATCGCCGGCGGCATGGTTTCGGGCTCATCGAACACCGTGTTCGTCGATTCGGCGGCGGGCGTCGGCGAGGGCGCGCGCACGGGGAAGTGCGCGTAAACCGCCAATACGTTCTGGTTCCGGATAACGTGGACGGCTTATTGGGAGACGCAGCGTCTGAAGCCGGTCTTAAGCGGATAGGCGATGGGCTGTATTCTGATACCGAATTCGAGCACCGGCGATCGGATCTTAACTACGCGGTACGTGGGAAAGGGGACATCCGAGCCGTTTCAGCAGCATCAGCAGAGACAGATTTTTCGTTCCACCTCTCAGCTTCGCCCGAATTCTCATGACCTCATTCAGACCTCAGAGGCGAGTGGGATCCGTCGGCGTGTCGTGCGCGTTCGTGCTCCTCGCCGTAGTCGGCTGCAGTTTCGCCACGGACCCGGAGATCGCTGATCGGCTCGGGTCAGCAGCTGAATCTCTCGACTATCGATGCGTCGACACGGTGCCATCCAGCGAGGCTGTCGTCGAGTTGAGGACGTGTGCGGCGAGCGACGACCGGATGGTGTACATCGTAAAGCTCGCCGCCGACGAACCCATTCGCGATCAGCAGCTTACCGTCGTGCCGATCGGCACCTCGATCGTGCGCCAGTCCGGTGCATGGGCCGTCGTCGGCACAGCCAAGAGCGATGTCGAAACAGTGGCCGAGTCACTTCCGTGACGAGGCACTCGGCCACCCAGGGTCGCTACCTGCTCGGCGGGTAGGCACTAACGTCACTGAGAAGACCGGCTGCGACGCTCACGGCGATCGCAGCCGGTTCTTTTGCTCGGATGCTGTCGATGCCGATCGGCGTCTGAATGCGCGCGATCTCGTCGGCTGAGTGGCCTGCCTCGGCGAGCTTCATGCGAAAGCGCGCCCACTTGGCGCTCGAGCCGATCAATCCGATCGAGGCGATGCCCGGTGTGCGGAGCGCGAGATCGCACAGCGCCAGATCCTCCGCATGATCGTGCGTCATGATCAGCACATGCGTGTTCTCGGGCACCGTGCGCAGAACCGACTCGGGAACAACGGCATGGTGTGCAGTGATCGACGCTGGGCCGTCGTCGAGCACCGCGAGACGCTCTGCCGCGACAGCATCCTCTCGAGAGTCGACGAGCGCGAGACTCACGTCGTGGCGTGACAAAATGCGCGCAAGCTCATAGCCGACGTGGCCCATGCCGAAGATCGCGATCGACTGTCCAGCGCGCATGGGTTCGAGCAGCATGGTGACCTCGCCTCCGCAACATTGAACGCCGTACTCGGCGGGAGCTTTGTCGCTCAGGTTGAGCGTCATGAGCTCGGGGACTGCTGCATCCGATTCCAACATCGCACGAGCGCGATCGATCGCGGTGGCCTCGAGATTGCCCCCGCCGATCGTGCCCCACGACTCGCCGCGCGACACGACCATCTTGGCGCCCCCGTCGCGCGGGGAATGACCGCGAACCGTCGCGAGCGTCACGATAACGTGACCCTCGCGGCGGTCGCGCAGGGTCTGCGCGACCCTGAGCCAGTCCATCAGGACCTCGCGAGACTCGGTTCGGCGGCGGCAGCGTCTGCGGTCGGGGCGTCGACATGCACGTCGGTGTTCTGCAACGCAGCACGCTGCAGCGCCCAGAACACGTTCTCGGGCGTCGCCGGGGAGGCGAGATCGCACGGTGTGTCCGCTGGACCGAAGGCGGCAGCGGCCTGCCGCAGCGCCTCCCGCGCGCTGAACGCGAGCATGAGGGGCGGTTCGCCGACGGCTTTGGAACCGTAGACGACGCCGTCTTCGTGCGCGCGCTCGTAGAGCGACACGTTGAATTCCTCGGGCATCTCCGAGAAGCTCGGCAGCTTGTATGTGCTCGCCGCCTGCGTCAGCAGCCGACCGCGGTTGGGGCCGTCTGAGGCGTCCCAGCGCAGATCCTCGAGTGTGAGCCAGCCCATTCCCTGCACGAAGCCGCCCTCGACCTGCCCGATGTCGATGATCGGGGAGAGCGAGTCGCCGACGTCGTGAACGATGTCGACGCGACGGATGCGGTACGCACCGGTGAATCCATCGACCTCGACCTCCGTCGCCGCGGCACCGTACGCGAAGTACTTGAACGGCGAGCCGAACCACGCTTCGGCGTCCCAGTGCAGCCCCTCAGTGCGGTAATACCCGGATGCTGACAGCTGAACGCGCTGCAGGTAGGCTTCTTGCGCCACCTCGTCGAACGTGAGTGTCGCGTGCTGGCCGAGTGCCGTGACGGTCCCGTGCGAGAATCGCACATCGCTGGGGTTGGCGCGCAGCATTGTCGCCGCGACTCCCGCCATGCGCTCGCGGATCTGCTCGCACGCGTTCTTCACGGCACCGCCGTTGAGGTCGGCTCCCGTGCTCGCGGCCGTCGCCGAGGTGTTGGGCACCTTGTCTGTTCGCGTCGGAGCAAGCCGCACGGCAGAGCGCGGCACGCCGAGAGCCGTTGCCGCAACCTGAATCATCTTCGTGTGCAGGCCCTGGCCCATCTCGGTTCCGCCGTGATTGATGAGCACCGAGCCGTCTTTGTACACGAGCACGAGCGCGCCGGCCTGGTTGAACGCCGCAACGTTGAACGAGATGCCGAACTTGATCGGTGTGATCGCGAGGGCGCGCTTGGCATTCTCGTGCGCGGTGTTGAACGCGGCGATGTCGGCGCTGCGCTCGGCGAAGCCTGACGTCCCGATGACCTGGTCCCAGATCTCGTGCATGCGCTCAGGGTGACGCACGGGCTGCCCGTACGGCGTTGTCTGCCCGGCGACGTAGAAGTTGCGGCGACGCAGCTCGGCCGGGTCGATGCCGAGCTCCGGCGCGCAGCGCCCCATGATGTCCTCGATGACGAAGACGCCCTGAGGGCCGCCGAAGCCGCGGAATGCCGTCTGCGACGTCTTGTTCGTCTTCGAGATGCGCCCGAGCGCCTCCATGTCGGGAATCCAGTACGCGTTGTCGAGGTGACACAGCGCGCGGCCGAGCACCGCCTCCGAGAGGTCGAGGCTCCAGCCGCCGTCTGCCGTGAGCGTGGCCTTGAGCGCGAGGATCTTTCCCTCGTCAGAGAAGCCGGCCTTCCAGCTCACGTGGAACCCGTGGCGCTTTCCGGTGATGGTGATGTCTTGCGTGCGGTTGAGCCGCAGTCGCACAGGGCGGCCCGTGAGCGATGTGCCGATTGCGGCAATCGCGGCGAGGCCGTGCGGCTGCATCTCCTTGCCGCCGAATCCTCCGCCCATGCGAATGCACTGAACCGCGACTTCGTTGTTCGTCAGGCCGAGAACGTGCGCGACGATCTCTTGCGTTTCAGACGGATGCTGCGTGCCAGCCTGCACGTAGAGAGTGCCGCCCTCGTCGTAGTACGCGAGCGACGCCATCGTCTCAAGGTAGAAGTGCTCCTGCCCCGGAAACTCGGTAACGCCCTCGAAGACGCGAGGCGCTGTTGCGAGGGCAGCATCGGCATCGCCGCGCTTCGTGAGTCGCTGCGGTCCCTGAAAGGACTCTGCCTCGATTGCCTCCCGAATCGTGACGAGAGAGGGGAGTGGTTCATAGTCCACCTCGACGGCGGCAGCTCCCAGCCGCGCGGCCTCCGGCGTCTCGCCGAGCACCCAGCACACGGCATGGCCGTAGTACATGACCTCGGTGGGAAAGAGAGGCTCGTCACCCTTGACCCCCGCATCGTTGATGCCGGGCACGTCGTCCGCGGTCAGGACGCGAACGACGCCGGGCACCGCGAGTGCCCTCTCGACGCGCATGTCCGTCACGAGCGCGTGAGCGTGCGGCGCCTGTACAGGCCATGCGGTGAGCGCATCACCGCGCACGGCGATGTCGTCAGTGTAGAGCGCGGCTCCCGTGACGTGGCCGACGGCGCTCTCGTGCGGCTCCCGGACTCCGACGACCGGGTTCTCTGGACGTTCCGACAGGGCGCTCATGCTCCCACCTCCTCGCGTTCCGCAGTCTGGGCAAAGAACTTCAGCACCGCTTGCGAGAGCATGATGCTGCGGTACTCGCTGCTCGCGCGGTGGTCGCTCATGGGCGTTCCCTCGCTCGCAAGGGATGCTGCAGCATCCCGAGCCGTCTCGGCCGTCCACGGCCGGCCCTCGAGGAGCGCTTCGGTCTTCAGTCCGCGGATCGGCGTGGCGGCCACACCGCCAAGCCCGATGCGTGCCCGCGCGATGACGCCGTTGTCGACATCGACGGCGAACGCGACAGCGACGCTCGAGATGTCGTCGAAACGACGCTTGGCGATCTTGTGGAACGCCGTCTCGCGGGCGAGGGGCAGCGGAATGCGAATGGCGCGGATGAGCTCCCCGTCGTCGCGCACGGTCTGCCGGTAGCCCGTGAAGTACTCGGCGAGGGGCACCTCGCGCTCGCCGCGGGCCGACGCCAGCACGACACTCGCGTCGAGTGCGAGAAGGGCGGGAGGCATGTCTCCGATGGGGGAGCCGGTGCCGACGTTGCCTCCGATGGTCGCGCGATTGCGGATCAGCCGAGAGGCGAACTGCGGGAACACCTGCTCGAGCAGCGGAACCCGCCCTCCGAGGTAGCGCTCGGCCTCCGAGAGCGTCACGGCGGCACCGATCTCGACGGCGACATCGTCCATGGTGAGCGTGCGAAGCTCTGGCAGCCTGTCGATCGCGACAACAAGCGGAACGCGCGTTCCCTTGATGTTGACGTCGACGCCCCAATCCGTCGAGCCCGAGACGACCACGGCATTCGGCTCCTGAGCGAGAAGTGCGAGAGCATCGGTGAGTCCCGTCGGTCGCACGAAGCGACCGTCTTCTGCGACGTAGTCCGTCGCGGCGGGCTCGGGCGCTGGGGTGGCGCGTCGCGCCGCAAGTGCATCGTCGGCGTCCGGAGAGCCGAGCCCGTACGCCGCATCCCGAATCGGGCGATAGCCGGTGCAGCGGCACAGGTTGCCACTCAGCGCGTGCAGGTCGAAGCCGTTCGCGCCGTGCTCGCCGTCTGCCGGGTGCTCGCACGGAGTGCGGTCGGCACGGTAGTACTCGGCGGCCATGCTGCACGCGAAACCGGGCGTGCAATAGCCGCATTGAGAGCCCCCGGCCTCCGCGAGCTTCTCTTGAACCGGGTGCAGGTCGCCGTCCGTCGCGAGTCCCTCAGACGTCACGATCTCCTGCCCGTCGAGTGACGCCGCGGGGATCAGGCACGAGTTGACGCTCGTCCAGGTGCTGCCGCCGTTCCCATCGGGCTGGGCGACCATGACGGCGCACGCGCCGCACTCGCCTTCGGCGCAGCCTTCTTTGCTTCCGGTCAGCCGGTTGGATCGAAGCCAGTCCAGGGCATTCTCATGCGCTCGAAGACCAGCGAGAGCCCGGCGTTCTCCATTGACGGTCACATCCATGTGTCACGCTCCATGTCGTGAGAGGCCGCGTTCACCCCGAACCCTCGTACCTCTTCATACTTGGGAATACGCGCCTGCTGACGCCGCCCTGCGCTGCGGTGAGCAGCGTGTCGTGAATTCTACCGCGCCATGCGACGGGAATCCAGTTGTTTTGGAATCGCTTTTCCGTATCTCGGATTATTGGTCGAGCTGCGTTTCACGTCGCTATCGGCGGATGCTGAACCACCCGCGCTGGGACCCCTCCGGGATGAAGAAGTCCGGGTCGATCTCGTTCCACGGCGGAGCGCCGTTGTTGTCGGGGCTGTCGGTCGCGTTTGTCGCCTCATCGTCGAGTGTCGGCATTCGCTCCTCCATTTCGTGATATGAAAACGAACTCTCTCTATACGAAAAGATTACGAGAAGGATGCTGCGCGGTCAAGGAGTGCCGGCCGTGATTTGTCTTTGCCGTCACCGTCACGTAGGCTTGCTCGTACCGAAGACCGTTGGTCTGTGGTGCGCAGAAGTGTGCACGCACGAAGGTTCTCTTCTCGAGAACGGCCCGCGCAGGTGGAATCGAAGTTTACGCAGATCATCTCTGCACCAGCTCCGCGCCTCCTGTGCCGGAGCTTTTTTCATGAGCGGGCCGCCACGGTATGAGGGGCGCGTCGCCTCCGCGACGCGCGAACGCATACATAAGGAGTGGCCATGGCGAACAAGGAAGCCGCGGTTGCCGAGCTCACGGACAAGTTCCAGAACTCGACCGCCGTTCTGCTGACCGAGTACCGCGGCCTCACTGTGGGACAGCTCAAGGAGCTGCGCAAGTCCATCAGTGCGGACGCAACCTACGCCGTGGTGAAGAACACGCTGACCAAGATCGCTGCGGACAACGCGGGCATGTCGTCGCTCAAGGACGACCTGACCGGACCGTCGGCAATCGCCTTCGTGCACGGTGACCCTGTCTCCGTCGCCAAGGGTCTGCGCGCCTTCGCCAAGGCAAACCCTCTCCTGGTGATCAAGGGTGGTTACTTCGACGGTAACCCGCTGACCGCCGAAGAGGTAGGCAAGCTCGCCGACCTCGAGTCCCGCGAAGTCATGCTGGCCAAGCTCGCCGGCGCCTTCAAGGCCTCGCTGTTCGGAGCCGCATATCTGTTCAACGCACCGCTGTCGAAGGCCGTTCGCACGGTCGACGCGCTGCGTGAAAAGCAGGAGTCCGCTGCGTAAGGCTCGTGCCTTTCACAAGCGGTGAGTAAACGATTCAACAAGGAGAAAACAATGGCAAAGCTGTCAACTGAGGAGCTCATCGAGGCCTTCAAGGAGCTCTCGCTCATCGAGCTCAACGAGTTCGTCAAGGTCTTCGAGGAGACCTTCGAGGTCACCGCTGCCGCTCCGGTCGCCGTCGCCGCTGGCGCTCCGGCTGCCGGTGGTGCTGGTGCCGCCGAGGAGGCTGCTGAAGAGCAGACCGAGTTCGACGTCATCCTCGAGGGTGCTGGCGACAAGAAGATCCAGGTCATCAAGGTCGTCCGCGAGCTCACCTCGCTCGGCCTCGGCGACGCCAAGGGCCTCGTCGACGGTGCACCCAAGCCCGTTCTCGAGGGTGCCAACAAGGAGACCGCTGACAAGGCGAAGGCTGCTCTCGAAGAGGCCGGCGCAACTGTCACGCTCAAGTAATCACGTCCCGCCACGGGAATATCGTGAGGTCAGAAGGCCCTGCTCCAGCGGAGCAGGGCCTTCTGCCGTATCCGACACGTTGCTATATAGATAGGCTATGTATATAATGGGAAGCATGACCGATGATCCTCGTCCCACGGAGGGTTGCGAAGCGGAGACGCTCATCGGCGAACTCGTCGCGTCGGCGCACCGGTTGACTCGGCTCGCCGCGCAAGCGCTCGTCGATCCGCAGAACCCGGCCGTCTGGCGCACGGTCGCGGCACTCCAGGCACTGGGACCGACCCGGCTGGGGGAGCTCGCTCGCCAGTCGCGGGTTACTCAGCCGACGATGACGAAGATCGTGCAGCATCTCGTCGAATTGGGGTGGGTCACACGCATCACCGATCCCGACGATGCGCGTGCGCAGCTGCTCGAGGTGACCGAGAGCGGTACAGACGCGCTCGCCGAGTGGCGAACGGCACTCGCTCGTTCGCTTGCCCCGTACTTCGAGGGGCTGAGCGACGACGACGTGCGCGTCATCGAACGCACGCTCGAGATCGTGAACGAGCGCACATCGGTCGAAGGCAACGTACGACAACAATAAGGAGATTCTCTTCCCGTGACAGCATCCTCTGACGGCGGAATGCGCAGTTTTCTCACGCAGCCCAAATCTGTATGGGCCGTGGCCTTCGCCGCGGTCATCGCGTTCATGGGGATCGGTCTTGTCGATCCGATCCTTCCGAGCATCGCTGCTGACCTCCACGCGACGCCGACAGAGACGGAGATGCTGTTCACGAGCTACCTTGCCGTGACGGGCGTCGCCATGTTCTTCACGAGCTGGCTGTCGAGCCGGATCGGCGCGAAGCGGACACTGATGTTCGGCCTCGTGCTCATCGTCGCTTTCGCGCTCTTCGCCGCGCTGTCGAACAACGTCGAAGCCGTCATCGGCTTCCGCGCGGGGTGGGGGCTCGGAAACGCCCTGTTCATCTCAACCGCGCTCGCCACGATCGTCGGTGCTGCCACGGGCGGTTCCGGTGCGGCGATCATCCTGTATGAGGCGGCACTCGGCCTTGGCATCGCCGTGGGCCCTCTGCTGGGCGGTCTTCTCGGCCACATCAGCTGGCGCGGCCCCTTCTTCGGGACCGCCGCACTCATGGCCGTCGGCTTCATCGCAATCGTCACGCTGCTGAAGACCGACTCGAGCGCGAACGCGCGCGTGGAGCCTGTCGCCCTCTCTGCGCCGTTCACGGCGCTGCGGCGACCTGCACTCGGCCTGCTCGCCGTCGCTGCGCTCTTCTACAACATGGCTTTCTTCGTGCTTCTCGCGTACTCGCCGTTTCCCCTCGGCCTGCCCGCAATGGGACTCGGGCTCACCTTCTTCGGCTGGGGAGTCGGGCTTGCGATCACAAGCGTCTTTCTCGCTCCGCTTCTCACGGCGCGCATGCACCGCACGACCGTGCTGCGCTGGGCGCTCGCTCTGCTGACACTCACCTTGATCGCGGCGGGACTCGTCATTGAGAGCGTTCCAGGGCTGATTGCGTGCATCGTGTTCGGCGGCCTCGTGCTCGGCGTGCTCAACACCGTGTTGACAGAGTCCGTCATGGAGGCGACTGACCTTCCCCGGTCGGTCGCGTCATCTGCCTACTCGGGCGTGCGTTTTGTCGGAGGCGCTATCGCACCGACGGCTGCGACAATGCTCGCCGATTCCTTCGGAGCGCCGGTTCCGTACTTCGCTGCTGCGGGAGCCGCGCTGATCTCGTTCCTCGTCGTGCTCATCGGGCACCGCGTGTTGCGCCGCGTGAACACGTCGATCGAGAGCGAGCTTGACGAAGCGGCGGCGATTGCCGCGGGAGACGCCTCCTAAACGCCTCAGCTGCTGCGAAGAGCGCTCGTGGAGTTGCGCACCTTGAGTCGGGTCGGGTGGTAGACGACACCCTCGTCCGGCTCCACGCCGCGGTCGACCGCGTCAAGCAGAGTGTTCACGATCTGCATCCCCTGCTCGTGCGGTGACTGTTCGAACGTCGTGAGCGAGAACATCGGCGCGCACTCGTGGCCGTCGATTCCGATCACACTCAACTGTCCGGGCACGTCGATTCCGAGTCGGCGAGCGGCGATGATGGCACCGATCGCGAGCTCGTCGCACGCCGCGAAGATCGCCGTCGGCCGATCTCTCGCGTCGGTGAGCACTTCGACAGCAGCTTCGTATCCGTCTGGAATGCTCATATCCGCGTCGAGTACGCGACCAGTCGGCAGGCCGGCGGCTTGCATGGCCTGTTCGTAGCCCTGGCGGCGTTTCCGTGGCACCGAGAAGTCCGAGCGTGGACCGGAGTCTCCGCCGAGGTGCACGATGGATGTATGGCCGAGCCCGATCAGATGCTCCGTGGCGAGGCGCGCGACGGCAACGTCGTCGATGGCGACCGAGGCGATGCCGGGAACATGGCCGCCAATTCCGACGACAGGTCGTCCGAGCCCGCGCAAGTGCGCGATATCAGAGTCGACGGGTTCGACAGCGACGGCGATGACTCCGTCAAATCGCTTTCGTGCGAGAAAGTAGTCGAAGACGTCGTCGCTGCGCTCGCTGGGATGCACGTTGTAGAGCGTCATGTCATAGCCGTGCGCTCTCAACTGAGATTCGATGCCCTCGAGCACTTCGCCGAAGAACCAGCGTGAGATGAAGGGGATCATGACGCCGACCGTCTTGGTGCGGCCCGTGACGAGGCTTGCTGCGTTGGGTGAGGCGACGTAGCCGAGCTTCTCGGCAGCACTGCTCACTTTACGTCGGGTCGCCTCGGAAACATATCCGCCGCCCGACAGCGCTCTGCTCGCCGTCGACTTCGAGACGCCCGCGAGCTTTGCGACATCGGCGAGAGCGCTCATGAGGACTCCATCGGCGGCGGACATCTGGTTGGTGGATGCCGCGATCAACACACGCGCGGCTCGCACTGAGGTGACAGTACCGCAGTTTCGAGAGATGTGGA
The DNA here is from genome assembly GCF_002563955.1 of Paramicrobacterium agarici. Lineage (NCBI taxonomy): Bacteria > Bacillati > Actinomycetota > Actinomycetes > Micrococcales > Microbacteriaceae > Paramicrobacterium > Paramicrobacterium agarici. The sequence goes on along the minus strand of NZ_PDJE01000001.1, from coordinate 50,892 downwards.
ACCGGTTCCAACGACTCGCAAGAGCGTGAGAGCGCTTCCATTCGGTCCGACGGCGGGCAAGAGGGGATATCCATTTGTGATCTTCGTCTCTTGTGCGACTGCTGGTCGACAAGTAGGTTGGCAACTGGAACCGGTTCCTGACGGTTTCTCGGGAAACTACCCGCCCTGCATCACTCGACGAGGAGGACAACGATGAGGTTTACACAGCGCGGCAGGCGCATTCTCATCCCATTAGCATTCGCCGGCGTCGCCGGCTTGGCGCTCACAGGGTGCACCGGAGACATTGCGGCACAAGACAAGGAAGATATCGACTGTTCGCCGTACGAGGAGTACGGAACATTCGAGAACGAATCGGTGTCGATCGCCGGCACGATCGTCGACACCGAGGCCGACCTCATGACCCAGACGTGGCAGGACTTCGCCGCCTGCACCGGAATTGAGGTCAACTACCAGGGCTCGCAGGAGTTCGAGACGCAGATCGCGGTTCAGGCGAAGGCCGGGAATGCGCCGGACATCGGCATCGTGCCGCAGCCGGGACTGTTCAACACCCTTGCCGAGGGCGGTTACCTCAAGCCGGCATCGCAGGCTGTCGAAGACCACGTCGACGAGTTCTGGTCTGAGGACTGGAAGACGTACGGCACGTATGACGGCGAGTTCTACGCTGCCCCCCTCATGGCGAGCGTCAAGGGATACATCTGGTACTCGCCGAGCGAGTTCGAGGAAAAGGGCTACGAGATTCCGAAGACGCTCGACGAGCTCATGGAGCTGAGCGAGACCATCGCCGCCGAGGGCGACCACAAGCCGTGGTGCGCGGGCATGGAGTCGGGTGAGGCGAGTGGCTGGCCCGGAACCGACTGGATCGAGGACTTCGTGCTTCGCCAGGCCGGACCTGACGTGTACGACCAGTGGGTCGCTCACGAGATCCCGTTCAACGACCCCGCGATCGTGAAGGCGTTCGACTCGGCCGCAGAGTACCTCAAGAACCCTGACATGGTGAACGGCGGCCTCGGCGACGTTTCGACGATCATCTCGACCGCGTTCGGCGATGCTGGTCTGCCGATTCTCGACGGAGAGTGCTCGCTGCACCACCAGGCATCGTTCTATGAGGGCTTCTGGCCTGAGGGTACGACCGTCGCACCCGATGGCGACGTGTATGCGTTCCTCATGCCTCCGGTGTCCGCCGACGCCGGACAGGCCGTCACCGGCGGTGGGGAGCTTGTCGTCGCGTTCACGGAGAGCGACGCGGTCGAAGCTGTGCGCGCATACCTCTCGAGCGACACCTGGGCAAACAAGCGTGTCTCGCTCGGCGGTGTGATCAGCGCGAACTCGGGGCTCGACCCGGAGAACGCGGGAAGCGACATTTTGAAGGACAGCGTCGAGATTCTGCAGAACCCTGACACCGTGTTCCGCTTCGATGGCTCTGACCTCATGCCGAGCGCCGTCGGCGCTTCGTCGTTCTGGACGGGCATCATCGAGTGGCTCAACGGCAAGAGCTCGCAAGACGTTGCCGACACCATCGAGTCCAGCTGGCCTAGCAGCTGACGTTCGATGAACGCAGGTGGGGCCGCCGCGTCGGCCCCACCTCGCATCTCCTCCCTTCAACGAAAGGCGTCACACCATGACGACTGCTGATCTCATCGGAAAGATCATTCAGCTGGTCGGCGGCCTGGCGATCTTTGCGGCAGTAATCGGGGTGCTCCTTCTTCTGCTCGGCAGAGCTCCGAGGCGCGGCCGGAACATCTGGCAGATCCTCGGCTTCCTTGCTCCCGCGATGATTCTGCTTACGCTCGGCCTCATCTACCCTGCGATCCGTACGACGCTGCTGTCGTTCACCGATCGCAACGGAGAATGGAACGGCATCGAGAACTTCGTCTGGATGTTCACCCAGCCCACGATCCTCCAGACTCTGCTCAACACCGTTCTCTGGGTCATCCTCGTGCCGACCGTCTCGACGATCGTCGGTCTCGCGTACGCGGTGTTTATCGACAAATCCCGCGGTGAAAAGATCTACAAGGCCCTCGTCTTCATGCCCATGGCGATCTCATTCGTCGGAGCGAGCGTCATCTGGAAGTTCGTCTACGACTACCGCGCGGGCGATCGTGACCAGATCGGACTTCTCAACCAGATCGTCGTGTGGTTCGGCGGAGAGCCCGTTCAATGGCTGCAGTCGAGCCCGATCAATACGTTCCTCCTCATCATCGTGATGATCTGGATCCAGACCGGGTTCGCCATGGTCGTGCTCTCGGCCGCGATCAAGGCGATTCCCGCCGATCAGCTCGAGGCTGCAGAACTCGACGGAACAAACGCGTGGCAGCGTTTTCGGAACGTCACGCTTCCCGGCATCCGAGGCTCGCTTGTCGTCGTCGTGACGACCATTACGATCGCGACCCTCAAGGTGTTCGACATCGTGCGCACCATGACGGCGGGCAACTTCGGCTCGAGCGTCATCGCGAACGAGATGTATACGCAGGCATTCCGTGCGAACGAGCCGGGGCGCGGATCGGCGCTCGCGCTCGTTCTGTTCGTCATGGTGCTCCCGATCGTTGTCTACAACGTCAGAGTGCTCAGGCAGCAGAGGGAGATCCGATGAGCGAGACACCCATGAGCACCGCGGTCGTGACGACGGCGGATGGCGGAAAGAAGGCACGCAAAGAGCGGTTCGATCAAGGGTCGAGCAAGCGCGTGAAGCGCCGGCTGACCTCGCGTACCGCCTCTGTCGTCGCGTTGATCATCGCGGTCGTCTGGACGATTCCCACATTCGGACTGTTCGTCTCATCGTTCCGCCCGCCGGAGTTGCTGCAGTCCACCGGCTGGTGGACGATCTTTCAGAACCCCGGCTTCACACTCGAGAACTACCAGGAGGTGCTGCTCTCAGCATCCGCCTCGTCTCCGCAGCTGGGCGCGTACTTCGCCAACTCGCTCGCCATCGCGATCCCCGGCACGATCTTTCCGATCATTCTCGGGGCCATGGCAGCATACGTGTTTGCGTGGATTCGCTTTCGAGGGTCGAACTGGCTGTTCATCTTCGTGTTCGCGCTGCAGATCGTTCCGCTGCAGATGGCGCTGCTTCCTCTGCTGCAGCTGACCGTTCAGCTGCTCAAGCCGATTCAGGGAGTGATCCACGACATCATTCCGATGATCCCCGAGCAGAGCTACTTGTCGATCTGGGTTGCGCACACCATTTTCGGGCTGCCGCTCGTGATCTTCTTGCTGCACAACTTCATCTCGGAGATCCCGAGCGACGTGATCGAAGCTGCGCGCGTTGATGGTGCGAACCACGCGCAGATCTTCTTCAGGATCGTGATTCCGCTTGCGATGCCGGCTCTCGCGTCTGTGGCGATCTTCCAGTTCCTCTGGGTATGGAACGACCTGCTCGTCGCCCTGATCTTCTCGGGCGGAACACAAGACGTCGCACCGCTCACGCAGAGGCTGGCGGAGCTGACCGGAACACGCGGCCAGGACTGGCAGCGACTCACAGCATCCGCATTCGTCTCGCTGATTGTGCCGCTCATCGTGTTCTTCAGCCTGCAGCGGTACTTCGTGCGAGGTCTGCTCGCGGGTTCGACGAAGGGCTGACGGGCGTTCGCCGACAGCGTCGCACGCGCACCCATGCTCATACCCTCACCTGCATAAGGTGAGGGTATGAGCATGCGCGGCGGTCGATCGGTCGGCGGTGCCGCTCGCGCCGATGCCGAGGCGCTCAAGAAGCAGAACGCCAGCGCCCCGCGCATTCCTCACCTGTTCCGGCGCGTCCTCGCGCTCTTTCGGCCGCACAAGATCGCGATCTCGTTCACGGTGGCCGTCGTGCTGGTCACGGCTGCCATCTCGGTGATTCCGCCCCTACTGGTCGAGAGCGCCTTCGACGTCGGGCTTTTTCCGCCTGAAGGACCGCCCAACCTCGAGGCGCTGGGCGTGATCGTCGGGGCGATGGTCGGGCTCTACGTGGTCTTGGCCGCGCTCGGCGTCTGGCAGGCGTATCTCACAGCAACCGTGGGAAACAGCGTCATGGGCGCCCTGCGCGTACAGCTGTTTCAACGGCTGCAGGCCATGGAACTCAGCTTCTTCACCCGCACGAAGACGGGCGTGATTCAATCGCGGCTACAGAACGACGTCGGCGGTGTCGCCAACGCGCTGACGAACACGGTGTCGAGCGTGCTCGGCAACACGGTGAACGTCATCGCCGCATTCGTCGCGATGGTGCTGATCAGCTGGCAGCTCACGGTCGTCGCGATCGTGCTCATGCCCCTTCTCGTGATCGTGCAGCGCCGCGTCGGACAGGTTCGCGCACGCATCGCGGGCCAGGCGCAGGAGTCGCTCTCGGACATGTCGGCGATCACGCAAGAGACTCTGAGCGTCTCGGGGATGCTGCTGTCGAAGAGCTTCAATCGCCAGCAGGCAGAGATCGAGCGCTACAGCGACGCCAACCGCACGCAAATCGGTCTGCAGGTGCGACAGGCGATGAGCGGGCAGGGGTTCTTCGCGCTCGTGAACATCTTCATGTCGTCGATTCCCGCCGTCGTCTACCTCTGCGCCGGACTGCTCATCACCGGACGTCTCGGAGATATCACGGCCGGTGCGATCGTTGCGTTCACGACGGTGCAGTCGCGCTTGCTGTTTCCGCTCACGAGCCTCATGCGCGTCGCCCTCGACCTGCAGACCTCTGGGGCGCTGTTTGCGCGCATCTTCGAGTACCTCGACCTGAAGCCGGCGATCACCGAGAGTCCCCGGGCGATCGACGTCGCCGAGGCGCCCGGTCCGCTCGGTCGCGTGCGCTTCGAGCACGTCAGCTTTCGATACCCGGATGCTGCAGAGGAGTCGCGCCCCACGCTCGACGACGTGTCATTCACCATCGATCCGGGCGAGTTCGCCGCATTCGTCGGCCCCTCTGGCGCGGGCAAGACGACGATCTCGTATCTGACGGCACGCCTCTACGACGCGACGGGCGGCACCGTGGAATTCGCGGGAAGCGACGTGCGCGCGCTGACGCAGGGCTCTGTGATCGACAACATCGGCATCGTCAGTCAAGAGACGTATCTCTTTCACGCGACGATTGCCGAGAACCTGCGCTACGCCAAGCCGGAGGCGACGGATGCTGAGATCGAAGTCGCCGCGCGAGCCGCGAACATCCACGACACGATTGCGGCGTTCCCCGAGGGTTATGAGACGACCGTGGGGGAGCGCGGCTACCGATTGTCTGGTGGCGAGAAGCAGCGCCTCGCCATCGCGCGCGTCCTGCTCAAAGACCCCGCCGTGATGCTGCTCGATGAGGCGACGAGCGCCCTCGACTCCCTCTCGGAGCGCGTCGTGCAGCGTGCGCTCGACACGGCGTCACAGGGGCGCACGACGATCGCCATCGCTCATCGTCTGTCGACGATCGTCGGCGCTGACCGCATCCTTGTTGTCGATGGGGGCACCATTGTGGAGCAGGGAACCCATGAGCAGCTGCTCGCTGCGGGCGGCGTGTATGCCCGCATGTACCGCGAGCAGACGAGCGGCCACAGCGCGCCGTAGCATCCGTCATACTCGGCCGCCGTCGAGCGCCGCCGTATTAGGCTCGACGTGACGCCAGAAGCGACCGACGACGGAACGGACACCCACGTGAAGTACGCCTCCTCCATCACCGATCTGATCGGCGATACGCCGCTCGTCAAGCTCAACCACGTGACCGCCGGTATCGCGGCGAACGTGCTCGTGAAGCTCGAGTACCTCAACCCGGGAGGCTCCTCGAAAGACCGCATCGCCGAGCGCATCATCGACGCTGCAGAAGAGGCGGGCGATCTGAAGCCGGGCGGAACGATCGTCGAGCCGACATCGGGAAACACCGGCGTCGGGCTTGCGCTCATCGCGCAGCAGCGGGGCTATCGGTGCATCTTCGTTCTTCCCGACAAGGTAGGTGAAGACAAGCGCAACGTGCTCACGGCTTACGGCGCAGAGATCGTCGTCACGCCCACATCAGTCGCGCCAGACGACCCCGAGTCGTACTACTCGGTGTCGGATCGTCTCGCCCGCGAGATTCCCGGCGCGTTCAAGCCCAATCAGTACTTCAATCAGAACGGTCCGCGCAGCCACTACGAAACGACGGGACCCGAGATCTGGCGCGACACCGAGGGGAGCATCACGCACTTTGTCGCGGGCGTCGGAACCGGCGGCACCATCACGGGCACCGGGAGGTACCTGCGCGAGGTTTCGAACGGCTCGGTGCGCATCGTCGGCTCTGACCCGGTGGGCTCGGTGTACTCGGGCGGCTCCGGTCGGCCCTACCTCGTCGAGGGAGTGGGCGAGGACTTCTGGCCGGGCGCATACGACCCGAGCGTTGTCGACGAGGTCATCGCCGTGTCCGACGCCGAGTCGTTCGACATGACGCGGCGGCTCGCTCGCGAAGAGGGACTGCTCGTGGGCGGCTCGAGCGGAATGGCCGTCGTGACGGCGCTCAAGGCCGCGAAGGACCTGCCAGAGGATGCTGTCGTCGTCGTGCTTCTTCCCGATGGCGGCCGCGGCTACCTCGGCAAGATCTTCAACGATGGCTGGATGAGCAGCCACGGGTTCATCGACGGCGCGGGGCAGGACGAGGCGTCGGTCGCCGACGTGCTCGACGTCGTCGATCGCAATCTGCTTGCGCACGTGCGCGCGACAGACACCGTGGGTGACGCGATCACTACGCTGCGCACGCAGGGCGTACCCGGGCTGCCCGTGCTCGCGGCGGAACCGCCCGTCGTCATGGGCGAGGTCGCCGGCGCCGTGAGCGAGCGGATGCTGGTGGAGAAACTCGCGTCGGGCGAGGTCGCGCCGAATGACGCCGTCACGGCCGCTCTCGGCGACCCGCTGCCGCTCGTCGGCTACCGCGAGTCCGTCGCGACAGCGCGCGAGCGCCTCGCGGCATCCGATGTTCTTCTCGTCGCGCGCGACGGCAACCCCGTGGCCGTGCTCACCCGCACCGACCTTCTCACCCACGCCACTCGCTGAACGATCGACCGATGCTGCCGCGCGACGCAGCGTCACGAAAGGAAGCAATGTCTCAGTCTTCAGGTTTCTCCACGCGCGCCGTTCACGCCGGCCAGACGCCCGACCAGTCGACCGGAGCGGTGATTCCGCCGATCCACGTCACGTCCACGCACATGCAAGACGGCATCGGCGGTCTGCGCAACGGGTACGAGTACGGGCGCGCGGGAAACCCGACGCGCACGGCGCTTGAGCAGCAGCTCGCGGCACTCGAGGGCGCCTCGCACGCGATCTCGTTCTCGTCGGGCCTCGCCGCAGAAGATGCTCTGCTGCGAGGCGTGCTGCGGCCCGGCGACCACGTCGTGATCGGCAACGACGTGTACGGCGGCACATATCGTCTGCTTGCGAAGATCTTCGAGGCCTGGGGCGTCGCCCACACGGTGGTGGACCTCGGCAACCTGCGCGACGTGCAGGGCGCTCTGCGCGACGAGACGAAGGTGCTGTGGGTTGAGACGCCGTCGAACCCGCTGATGAAGATCACCGACATCGCGGAACTCGCCGAGGTGGGGCACGCGGCCGGACTCGTCGTCGTTGTGGACAACACGTTTGCCACGCCCGCTCTGCAGCAGCCGCTCGCGCTTGGCGCCGACGTTGTCGTGCACTCGACGACAAAGTACCTGGGCGGCCACTCCGACGTGATCGGCGGAGCCCTCGTGCTCAACGATGACGAGCTGCACGAGAAGGTGCGCTTCATGCAGTTCGCCGCGGGCGCCGTGTCTGGTCCGTTCGACGCGTACCTCACGTCGCGCAGCATCAAGACGCTCGACGTGCGCATGGAGCGGCATTCGGCGAACGCGCAGAAGATCGCGGAGTTTCTCGAGGGTCGCGCGGGCGTCGAGCGCGTGTACTACCCCGGGCTCGAGTCCCACCCGGGGCACGCGCTTGCCGCGTCGCAGATGTCGAGATTCGGCGGGATGCTCTCGGTCGCTCTCACCGGTGGCGAGAAGGCGGCGCGGCGCTTCGCCGAGCGGCTCACGGTCTTTACGCTCGCAGAATCGCTGGGCGGCGTCGAGTCGCTCGTCAACTACCCGAGCGAGATGACGCACGCCTCCGTGAAGGGCACGGCGCTCGCCGTTCCCGAGAACGTTGTGCGGCTCTCGGTGGGCATCGAAGACGTCGACGACCTGTTGGCCGACGTCGACGCAGCGCTGTCGCGTACGGCCAAGAAGCGCTGACGGGAGCCGTTGCCGCAAACTGCTGCGACGCGGCAGTTACGCGGGCGGGGGAGCGACGTCCGGCCACCGCCGGGGACCGGCGCCCGCCTCTCCAAGGGCGTCGTCGGGGTTCTGCAGTGCGCAGTTCTTGAGGCTCAGGCAGCCGCAGCCGATACAGCCGTCGAGGTCGTTGCGCAGATGCTGCAGCGCGGCGATGCGGTCGTCGAGCTGCCGTCGCCACCCGGCAGACAAGCGTGCCCAATCGCGCTTCGTCGGGGTTCTGCCGTCGGGCAGCGAGTCGAGCGCGGCCCTGATATCGGCGAGCGACATGCCCACGCGCTGCGACGTGCGAATGAACGCCACGCGCCGCAGCGTATCTCGCCGATAGCGGCGCTGATTTCCGCTCGTGCGCTCGGCGGTGATGAGCCCGTTGCGTTCGTAGAAATGCAGAGCGGATGCTGTGACGCCGCTGCGCTTCGACAGCTCGCCGATCGTCAGATCGTGGTGTTTTCCTCCCGGAATCTGCGGCATACGCAGCATCCTCCCTCACCCTCTTGACCTCAACCATAGTTGAGGTTCTAGGTTTGTGGTTGTGTCAGACGAGGGAATCAGCGCCGAGAGTCGCGAAGCGACCGGGATCCTGAAAAGAAGATATCGCTGGGTGACGACGGGAACGGTCGCGCTCGTCTTCTTCTCGGCGTTCGAATCCCTCGCGGTCACAACCGTCATGCCCGTCGTGAGCGCAGACCTCGACGGCGAAGCGCTCTATGCGCTCGCATTCGCAGGTCCGCTCGCGACGGGCATCGGAGGCATGGTCGCGGCGGGGACCTGGGCCGACAGGCGCGGGCCGGTGCCGCCGCTCTACACAGCGGTCGCGGCGTTCGTCGTCGGGCTGCTGGTCGCCGGACTCGCCGAAACGATGGAGATCTTCGTTGCAGGCCGGCTGCTGCAGGGCTTCGGGGGCGGCGGCCTCACGGTTGCGCTGTACGTCGTTGTCGCCCGCGTGTTTCCGGGCGACCTGCATCCCAAGGTCTTCGCCGCGTTCGCTGCGGCCTGGGTCGTGCCGTCGATCGTCGGGCCGTTCATCGCCGGCCTCGTTGCCGAGACCCTCAGCTGGCACTGGGTCTGTCTCGGCGTCGTCGCGCTCGTCGCCATTGCGCTCGCCATGATCGTTCCCGCGTTGCGCTCGCTCGAGCGCCCGACCGCAGACGCCGTGCCGTTTCCCGGCGCGCGGGTGATGTTTGCGGCTGTTGCCGCGCTCGGCGTTCTCGGGCTGAGCCTGCTCGGCAGGGCGCCCGGAGGCGGCTGGCTGCTCGCCGTCGCCTTCGGCGTTGTCGCGCTGGCCGCCGCCTCTCGTCTGATGCCGCGCGGTGTGCTGCGCAGCTCGCGAGGGCTTCCCGCGGTGATCGCCCTGCGCGGACTCGTGTCGGCGGCGTTCATCGGCGCCGAGGTGTATGTTCCGTACCTGCTGACGCGCGAGTACCACTTCAGTCCGAGCATCGCTGGGCTCGCGCTCACGCTCGCGGCACTGAGCTGGTCGGGCGCGTCTGCCGTGCAGGGGCGGCTGGGGCACCGCGTCGCGAGCGTCGTGTTCGTGCGCGTCGGCGCGCTGCTCGTCGTCGCATCGACGGCATCCGCGTGCCTGACGGCTGCGCTGCACCTCTCCCCTGTCGTGCTCATCGTCGGCTGGGGCGTGGCCGGTGCGGGCATGGGGCTGGTGTACCCGCGCACGTCGATCATGATGCTCGAGTACTCGACCGAGCGCGAGCAGGGGTTCAACAGCTCCGCGCTGTCGATCGCCGACTCCCTCGGCGGCTCGCTCGCGCTCGCGGTCACGGGGATCGTCTTCGCGTCAATCGGCTCAGGCCAGGGGGCGTTTGCTGCGGTCTTCGCGCTCACGGTGCTGCTCGCCGCGGCGGCGTCCGGTGCGGCGCCTCGCGTCGCAGCATCTGCCCCCTCGGGTCAGCTCACGCGTGACGTCCACTGACGAGCCGACCTGACGAGGTCGCGGGGCTCGTCGGCGTGCAGGCGCAGGTGCGTGACACGCTCCGTCCGCCGGGCGACACCGATGTCGGTGGGCTCACGCAGTGTGATGGTGACGGTCGTCTGGCTCGCGTGGGTCAGGCAGAGTGCCCTCGTGTCGGCATGCTCGTGCACCTGAACGTGCCGGCTCTTCTCGTATGAACGCTGCTCGAGGGTGACGGACTCGACAGCGCTCCAGGGAACATCGACGCGCGCGTTGAACCCGTTTCTGATGTGGATGCCGGCGTCGTCGAGCGTATGCGGGTAGACAGTCATGGCGGCGCCGAGCCCGAACATCCACACGAGCCCCCAGATGCCGACGATGAGAAATCCGATCTGCACGGGCGGCCACGGAGTCAGCAGCAGATGTGCGACGGGCACTTCGATCGCCGAAGCGACGATGAATCCGATCAGTGCAGGCATCACTGAGGCGACATAGGCGAAGGGGATGCTGGTCGGCGTGCGTGTCGGCTGCCTGCGGATGAGCCAGAAGAACAGGCTCTGGTAGATGCGCAATTCATAGAGCACTGCGAAACGGATGCCGCGCCAGGTGTTGTGCAGGAGGTGCGTCATTGTGAGGCCTCGTGTTGGGCGATGAGTTGGGCGAGCGTTGCCGTGACCGTGGCGACGTCGGCAGAGAAGCGCTCGCGGCGGTCGGGGGAGAGGTCGCGCAGCAGGTCGTCGGCGAGCTGCTCATGGTCTGCCTGCATGCGGGTCATGGTGTCGTGGCCGTGCGTCGTCAGGGTGACCAGCACAGCGCGGCGGTCGTCGGGGTGCGGCTCGCGCGTGACGAAGCCGGTCTCGACGAGCGCGTCGACGAGCCCGGTGATGTTGCGCGGCGACACGGTCATGCTCTCGGCGAGCTGTCTCTGCGTCTGCGGGCCGTTGAGCTGCAGCAGCCAGAGCAGGTGTGTGCGTGACGGAGACAGGCCCAGCTCTCGATCACTGCGCTCCATGTCGCTGCTGAACAGGGTCACGAGAGCGAGAACCTGGTCGAGAATCGCGGTTGGCGGAGTGCTGATCATATCGATACCTTACCTCATAGTGAACATGGTTCACTAATGCGACAGGATGCTCTCGCGGCGCTGTGCCGATGTGACGTTGTCACATCGGCATCCGGCATCATAGGTTTGATTCGCAGCGACGGTCACGAGGAGGCGTATGGCAGCGGGCGACGCGCGGCGGCGTGCGACGAACATGCGAGACGTCGCCAAGGCAGCAGGAGTCAGCCATCAGACCGTCTCGCGCGTCATCAACGACCATCCGAGTCTGCGCGACGAGACCAAGCGGCGCGTTCTCGAGGCGATGGCGACGCTGAACTACCGCCCCAATCGCGCGGCGCGCGCCCTCGTGACGAGCAGATCGCACACGATCGGCGTGCTCGCGTCGCACCGCTCGGAGTACGGACCCGCGACGATGATCGAGGGTATTGAGAACGCCGCGAAGGATCGTGGCTTTTCCGCGAGCACCGTCAATCTCGCGGGCGCTGACGACACGTCGATTCGGGCGGGTCTCGACCATCTCTTGAACCAGGCCGTCGACGGCATCGTCATCGTCGCCCCTCAGGTGCGCGTTCTCAACGCCGTTCACCTGCTGCAGCTCGACGTGCCTTTCGTCGCCGTGCATCAGCGAGACGACTCAGACCAGCATGTGATCGCCGTCGACCAGGTGGCGGGGGCGCGGCAGGCGACGAGACACCTCATCGAGCGCGGCCATCGCCGCATCGCGCACCTTGCCGGGCCGCAGGACTGGATCGAAGCGCGAGCGCGCACGCGCGGGTTTCTCGACGAGATGGCCGATCACGGTCTTGTCGCAGACGAGCCGATCGTCGGCGACTGGTCGTCGGACTTCGGCTACAGCGTCGGGCAGCGGTTGCTGGCTGACCGAGGCATCACCGCCGTGTTTTCGGGGAACGACCAGATGGCGCTCGGGCTCTTCCACGCACTGCGCGAAGGCGGACTCGACATTCCCCGCGATCTCTCCGTCGTCGGATTCGACGACATTCCCGAAGCGCGGCACTTCTGGCCGCCGCTCACGACCGTGCGCCAGGACTTCACCGAGCTCGGTCGCCGAGCGGTGTCGCGGCTCCTTGACGACATCGGCGAGGCGGGAAGCATGCCCATCGATACGATCGAGCCGCGGCTCATCGTGCGGCAATCCACGGCAGGGCTCTGATGACGCAGTTCCAGGCAGTGCTCGGCGGAATACCCGAGGCGCTCGAGGGTCACCGCATAGCGCCCGGAGGTGCCCCGAGCCCTCATCAGAGTGTCGCCGAGAACGTCATGCTCGGAATCGAACCGACGCGCCTCGGGTTCATCAGGCGGCGCGAGCTTGAGTCTCGCGCAGCAGAGCACCTCGCGGCGGTCGGGTGGACGGACGACGTGCGCTCTCCGCTGAGCGACTACAGCGTCGTTGACTGCCGTCGCGTGCAGCTGGCTCGCGCCGTTGCCGTCGCTCGTCTTCGCGGAGAACCTGCCGTGCTCATCGACGATACAGGCGAAGAGCTGTCGGAGTCCGAGACCGTGCGCTGGCAGCATGCCGTGTCCCTCGCCGCCGAGCGGATTCCCATCGTCATCGCACTCACAACGCTCGACGAGCTGAACCGCGGTGTCGAGAGCGTGCTCGTCAACCACGAGGGCAGGGTTTCCGGGCCATTCGACCCAACGGATGCTGTCGCCATAGCGTCCGCGCTCGGCATCGCCGCTGCCCAGCCCGCCGCGCCCGCACGCGTGCCGGGCGACGTGCTTCTCGAGGTGCGCCAACTGCACGTCATGCACCCCGTCCAGCGCGATCGTGTGATGTTCGACGACGTCTCGTTCACCGCACGCGCCGGCGCCGTCATCGGGATCTCGGGGGCGCACGCTCATGAGCTGCTCGCGAGTCTGAGCGGCCGGGGGTACGGCGAGATCACCGCGGGTGGCGTGTTCGCCTCGGGCGCCGACATCAGCGGGCTGACGCGCGACGCGTGCGCCGAGCGCGGAGTCGTGTTCACGACCGAGCATCCGCTGACCTACGAGGTGGGCTTTGTCGGCGGGGTTCCCAGCCGGGTCTCTGCCGAGCGGCTTCGAACTCTTGCGCGCACCGGCATGATCGATGCCGCGCGCGAGTACCGACCGGTCACGACGGCGTCGCTCCTCCAGGCAGTCGGCGTCGGCCGGCCGCCGTCGCGAGACCAATTCGATGGCATGCTCGATGCCCTGGTAACCGGGCCTGCGCGCATCGTGCTGATCGCTGAGCCTCTGCTCGGGCTCGGACCTGACGAGCGCGCCGAGAGGATCACGATGATCGATCGTCTCGCCAGCGCGGGCAAGGCCGTCGTGGTGTCGGGCGATGCGGTCGATGTCGCGGCGATCGCCGACGAAGCGCTCCTCGTCGTGCACGGGCGCATCCGCGCTGCTCTGACCGGGAGCGACGTCACTTCTGCGGGCATTGCGCAAGGCTTGCTTCTCTAGCGCGAGACCGCGAGCCGTTGCAGCATCCGGAATTTTGAGCGCTCACATTCCACCGATCTTCGCACCGCAGTCCGCTGCCGCTTGACGCGTTACCGGCGCGCTCCGTTACCTATTCGTAATGTTCGCGTCTTGTTCTGTCGCGATTGTGAGCGCTAACATTCTGGCAAGCACCGACGACCACGAATAGGTGCCAACGCGGCCACGATGGCCAGCTGAACAAGGAGGTTTAGTGTGAAGAAGTTTGTGACCGGGCTCGCGGCCGCTGGCGCAGTGCTGCTCGCTTTGACGGGATGCTCCGCGGCAGCATCCGGAGGGAGCGGCGGGGACAAGGCGCCGGAGGACATCATCGTCGGCTTCGCCCAGGTCGGTGCCGAGAGCGGATGGCGAACGGCGAACACCAAAGACGTCAAGCGGGCATTCGAGGACGCGGGAATCGAGCTGAAGTTCTCTGACGCGCAGCAGAAGCAGGAGAACCAGATCAAGGCGATCCGTTCGTACATCTCGCAGGGCGTCGATGTCATCGCGTTCTCACCCGTTGTCGAGTCAGGCTGGGATGCCGTGCTTCAAGAAGCGAAAGACGCCGGAATCCCCGTGATCCTGACCGACCGCGCCGTCGATTCCGAGGACGAATCGCTGTACATGACGTTCCTCGGCAGCGACTTCGTCGAAGAGGGGAAGAAAGCCGGAAACTGGCTCGTGGAAGAATACGCCGACTCCGATGATCCCGTGAAGATCATCCAGCTCGAGGGCACGACCGGCGCCGCTCCGGCGATCGACCGAGCCGAGGGTTTCGCCGAGGTGATCAAAGACGACTCCAAGTTCGAGATCGTCGCATCGCAGACCGGTGACTTCACGCGCGCCGGAGGCAAGCAGGTGACCGAGGCGCTGCTCAAGTCGAACCCCGACGTCGACGTGATCTACTCGCACAACGACGACATGGGTCTCGGCGCGATCGAAGCCATCGAAGAGGCGGGCCTCACCCCGGGCGAGGACATCAAGATCATCACCGTTGACGCCGTGAAGGACGGCATGACAGCCCTTGCCGAAGGCAAGATCAACTTCATCGTCGAGTGCAACCCTCTGCTGGGAGACCAGCTCGTCGACCTCGTGAAGAAGGTCGTCGCCGGCGAAGAGGTTGAAAAGCGGGTCGTCACAGAAGAGACGACATTCACCCAGGAAGAAGCCAAGGAAGTCCTTCCCGACCGCCAGTACTGATCACGCTGTGCCGGGTCCCGCACGGGGCCCGGCACGCTGTGACTCCAGAGGGAGAGAACCCGATGTCCACAGTGGAACCCATCGTCGAGATGTCTGACATCTCCATCAGCTTCCCCGGTGTCAAAGCGCTGGATTCGGTGAGCTTTCGCATGTTCCCAGGTGAAGTGCACTCGCTCATGGGCGAGAACGGCGCAGGAAAGTCGACACTCATCAAGGCACTCACCGGGGTGTATCGTCCCGATTCGGGAACGACGCTTCTTGAGGGGCGCGCCGTCAGCTTCGCGTCGACGGCCGCGGCTCAGGATGCCGGCATCTCAACGGTCTACCAAGAGGTGAACCTGCTTCCCAACCTGACGGTCGCCGAGAACATCGTTCTCGGCCGCGAGCCTCGCAAGGCCGGACGCATCGACTGGTCGGCACTCCGCTCGCAGGCCGCCGACGTGCTCGCGCGCATGGGAATCAGCATTGACCCGGGTTCGCTGTTGAGCTCGCACTCGCTCGCCGTGCAGCAGCTCGTCGCGATCGCGCGGGCAACCAGCATCAATGCACGCGTGCTGATCCTCGACGAGCCGACCTCAAGCCTCGACAACGACGAGGTGAAAGAGCTCTTCCGCATCATTCGCGCGCTCAAAGACGACGGCGTCGCGATCCTCTTCGTCTCGCACTTCCTCGATCAGGTCTATGAGATCTCCGACAGGCTCACCGTGCTGCGCAACGGCCGGTTCGAGGGGGAGTACCGCACAGATGAGCTGCTGCGCATCGATCTCGTGCAGAAGATGATCGGTAAGGAGATCACGGTTCTCGATGCCATTGACCAGCGCTCGTCGGACGACGCCGACGAGTCGCAGAACGCTGACGTCGCCGCGATCATCGACGCCAAGAACCTGGGCAGACGCGGCGCTGTTCAGCCCGCCGACATCAGTGTGCTCGAAGGCGAGGTGGTCGGCTTCGCCGGTCTGCTCGGTTCGGGACGCACCGAGCTCGCGCGCCTTCTCACGGGGATCGACCGTCCCGACACTGGAACCATCACGTTCGCCGGTAAGACCGTGAAGTTTCGAACACCGCGCCGGGCGCTCGCCGACCGCGTCGTGTACGCGAGCGAAGACCGGCGCGCCGAAGGCATCCTCGGCGATCTCAGCATCCGGGACAACATCGTTCTGGCCCTTCAGGCCGACCGCGGGTGGTTTCGGCCGATCTCGGCAAAGCGTCGTGCCGAGCTCGTCGAGAGCTATATCAGCGCCCTCGGCATCAGGCCGGCGAATCCGGATGCTCTCGTGCGCACGCTTTCGGGCGGAAACCAGCAGAAGGTGCTGCTCGCACGGTGGCTCGCCATCGCGCCTCGCCTTCTCGTGCTCGACGAGCCCACGCGAGGAATCGACGTCGGCGCGAAGGCAGAGATCCAGAAGCTCGTCGTGAACCTGGCAGAGAACGGCATGGGAGTGATCTACATCTCCGCAGAACTCGACGAGGTTCTGCGATTAAGCCATCGCGTCGCCGTCATGCGCGACCGGCGTCTCGTCGCCGTTCTCGACAACGACAACCTCACGACAGATGACGTGCTCGCCGTCATCGCCGACGGACGAGACCTGGAGGACGCATCGTGACCCTGCTCAAGCGCATCACATCGTCGACACTGTTCTGGCCCCTGGCGATGCTGGTCGCCCTGCTGGTGATCGACGTCATCGCGTTTCCCGGATTCTTCACGATTCAGATTCGCGAAGGCGCCCTGTATGGCAGCGTCATCGACATTCTGCGCAACGGATCGCCGACGCTCATGATCGCGATCGGCATGACGCTCGTCATCGCGACGCAGGGCATCGACCTCTCGGTCGGATCGGTGTGCGCGATTGCGGGCGCGGTCGCTGCGGCGATCATCCTTGGATCGCCGAATCCCGACAGCGTCGGGACGACGATCGTCGCGATCGTCACAGCGATCGCTGTGTCGTGCGTGCTCGGCGTCTGGAACGGTGCGCTCGTCGCGGTGATCGGCATTCAGCCCATCGTGGCCACGCTCATTCTCATGACGGCGGGGCGCGGCATCGCGATGCTCATCACCAAGGGGCAGATCATCACGGTATCGAGCGAGTCCTTCGGGTTTCTCGGCTCTGGCGTGATCTTCGGGGTTCCCTTCGCCGTGGTCGCGGCAGCTGTCACCGTCGCATTCGCGGGTCTGCTCACGCGCAGGACGGCACTGGGACTGTTCATCGAGTCGACGGGAATCAACCCGCGAGCCAGCCGTATGGCGGGAATCCGGGCGAGAGGACTGCTCATTCTCGTGTACGTCTTCAGCGCCCTGTGCGCGTGCGTCGCTGGGCTCATTCTGACGAGCAGCCAGACGGCCGCTGACGCCAACAACACCGGGCTCTTCATCGAGCTCGATGCCATTCTCGCCGTCGTGATCGGCGGAACATCGCTCATGGGTGGCCGCTACTCGTTGTGGGGCACGGTCGTCGGCGCCCTCGTCATTCAAACTCTCGTCACGACCGTGTACACGGTGGGCATTCCGCCGATCGTGACGATGGTCTTCAAAGCGGCCGTCGTCGCCGCCGTCTGCCTGCTGCAGTCACCGAAGACGGCCGAGTATCTGAACGCCTGGCGACGACGCCGGGCACTGAGCACGGAGGTCGCGTCGTCATGACTCTCACACGCAGAAGAAGCGAGTCCGCACCCGTGAACGCCACGCGTCCAAGCAGTGCGCTTCGCAGCATCCGGGATGCCTTCGCCAACCCCAAGTACGGACCGATCATCGTCACGGCCCTGCTGCTCGTGGGCATGTTCGCCTATGGCATGTCGCAGTACCGCGGATTCAGCAACCCGCAGATCGTCGTGAACCTGCTCATCGACAACGCGCACCTCGTTGTGCTCGCGGTCGGCATGACGTTCGTGATCTTGACCGCGGGAATCGACCTCTCGGTCGGCGCCGTGCTGGCGCTGGCCACCATGATGGCCGCTTCGCTCGCCCAATCGGGAGCGCCCGCGGGAGTCGTCATTCCGCTGATTCTGGTCTCGACGACCGTGCTCGGGCTGCTGGTCGGCGTGATGGTGCACTACTTCGACATTCAGCCGTTCATCGCGACGCTCGCGGCCATGTTTCTTGCGCGGGGTCTCTGCTACGTGATCAGCGCCAAGTCGATCTCGATCGATGCTCCATTCTTCACGGTGCTCGGTCAGACGCGCCTGCGCTTTCTCGGTCTGAGCGTCACTCCGAGCGTGATCGTCGCCGTTGCCATCGTGATCGTCGCCCTCGTCGTGCTGCGCTACACCCGGTTCGGGCGCACCGTCTACGCGATCGGCGGCTCCGAGGCATCGAGCAGGCTCATGGGCCTTCCCGTGGCACGCACGAAGGTGATCGTGTACGCGATCTCCGGGTTCTGCTCGGGGCTCGCCGGCGTGCTCTACACGTTCTACACGCTCTCGGGCTATGCGCTGACGGCGGTGGGCACCGAGCTCGACGCGATCGCCGCCGTCGTCATCGGCGGAACCCTCCTGACCGGAGGCTACGGCTCGGTGCTCGGCTCCGTGCTGGGCGTGCTCGTGCTGGGAACCATTCAGACGCTCATCACCTTCGACGGCTCGCTCACCTCGTGGTGGACCAAGATCTTCATCGGCGCGCTGCTGCTCATCTTCATCGTGCTGCAGAAGATCCTGACGCTGCGGCGTGGATAACCGGGTGATCGAGTCGCGCAGAGCACGGGCGAGACCCGGATGCTGTCGCGCCCCGCGATATTCTGAGCATGCGTGCCCGAACCTGGCCCGCCCGAGCACACGCAGCAGCTTCACCGACGAGGGGACGAGAGACAGGTGGTAGTCGCGGACGAAGGCAAGGCGCGCGCCGTGACCATCTTCGACGTCGCCCGGCTCGCGGGAGTGTCGCACCAGACCGTGTCGCGCGTGCTCAACGATCTGCCGAATGTTCGTCCGTCAACGCGCGAGCGCGTCGAGAAGGCCATCGCGCAACTGCGCTACACGCCGTCGCAAGCGGCACGGGCCCTCGTCACGCGGCGTTCGCGCACGATCGGCCTCATTCAAACGGGCGGACCCGACTACGGGCCGTCGAGCACGCTGCTCTACTTCAACGAGGCCGCGCGCGAGGCACGCTACGCGGTGAGCATCGCCAGCATGCTCGAGGCGGATGCCGCGGCGCTGCGCTCCGCAGCGGAACTGCTGCTTCGGCAGAACGTCGAGGCGATCGTGCTCATCGCCTCGACTGCGAAAGACGTCGCATCGCTCGCCCACGAAGAACTGGGTGTGCCACTCATCGTCGTCGCGCCGCACGAGGAAGGCTCCGCAGCATCCGTCGCGATCGACCATTACGCGGGAGCGCGCGCCGCCGTTGCGCACCTCGCAGAACTCGGACACGTCGACATTCGTCACGTCTCCGGTCCTGAGCAGTCCCTTGAGGCGCGCGAGCGAGTGCGCGGGTGGCGCGACGAGCTGTCGGCGCGCGGCCTCGTGGCCACCCCTGTGCTTACGGGGGACTGGTCGCCGGCGAGTGGCTACCTGCACGGGCAGTCGCTGCGCACCTCACCGGCGACGGCGGTTTTCGTGGCGAACGACCAGATGGCGCTCGGGGTCATTCACAGCTTGCGTGACGGTGGTCTCTCGGTGCCGGGCGATGTGTCGATCGTCGGATTCGACGACATTCCCGAGGCCGCGCACTTCTCGCCCCCGCTCACGACGGTCCGGCAGGATTTCGTCAGGCTGGGGCGCGACGTCATGGCCACAGTGCTTGCTCAGCTCGACGACGACGCCGAACTGCCGCGCACGGCGATCACGCCGAGCGTGATCGAGCGTGAGTCGACGCGCTCGCGTTCAGAGTAGCGGCGCGCGATCAGGCGTGAACCCAGACCTCGGTTCCCGTCTGGGCAAAGTAGTACATGTGCTTGGCTGCGGCGATCGTCATGTTGACGCAGCCATGGCTCATCATGGCGCCCGCTCCGAAGTTGTTGTGCCAGTAGGTTCCGTGGAATCCCTGGTCGCCATTGAAGTACGTGACCCACGGCACGTCCTTGGTGCAGTAGTCGTACCCGGGAACACAGCCCATGTCCTGCTGCGTAAGCTGTCCGTACACCGTGAAGTGGCCCTCGTCTGTCGGCGTTGACGGCTTGCCGATCGCGACAGCGTACGTGGCGACGACCTTGTCGTTCTCGTACATGATGACCTTGCCCGCGCTCTTGTCGACCTCGACCGTGCGGAAGAGCTCAATGGACTCTGCGGGGTCTGTGGTCACCTCGAGCTGGTACTTTCCGTTGCCCGACGCGAGCTGCTCGGCGTAGGCAGCGGCGATGCCGTCTGTGCCGTCGAGCTTCCAGCCGTCTTTGCCCTCCTGAATCGTGCGCAAGTGCGTACCGGCCGAATTCGTCACGATCTTCTCGTCGACGGCCTCGCGATTCACCTTCTCGGGAAGCGTCGCCACGACGGGCTCGATCGCGCTTGCGTCGGCGTACACGTGCACGGCGTCGTCGATGTTCTCGACCGTGAGCCACGAGGCGACGGTCGCTGGCTTGACTCCGACGACCTTCGTGTCGTCGACGTAGAACCCTGCCGTCGCGAGCATGGTGTTGAGCGACTCTGCTTCGGTCGTCGCGATTGCCGTCGTGATGGGGGGCTGAACCTCGTTGAAGGTGGCCGTCACCGTGATGTCGTCGTCCGTGCCTGTGCTGAGCACGCGCGAGAGGTCTGCGGCAAACGCGTCGAAGTCAAGGCCGACGCCCGGAACAGCATCGACGACCGTGTATGCAACGGCCTTGGCATCGTATGTGAGCGAAGCATTCTCGGGAATCGTGTAGACGTCGGGAGCGGCGTCGCGCAGCGCGTCGAGTGCGGCGTCGTCGTCAACGGAGATGGTCACGGGGACGGGGCCGGAGTTCCAGGTCGTGACGTTCCACAGGGGGCGCGAGTCGTGCGCGGAGGAGGCGACGGATGCCGCGTCGACGCTGAGCCCGAGCTCGGCACCCGTGAGCGTGACGCTGCCGGACTCGCTGGTGATCGTGATCTCGCTCGCGGCGAGCTGCTCTGAGACGGCCTCGGCGGCGAAGTCGGCGGTGTGCCAGCCGACCGTCGCGCCAGCGGCGCTCACTCCCGGGGCGATGAGCAGCACTGAGCTTGCAGCTGCGGCAGCGACGATGAGTCCGCCCGGAATTCCGATGCCGAGTCCCAAGCGCAGCCCCCGGCGCTTGCGTCTGGACTTCTTCGAGTCGTCGATCGACAGGGCAGTGGTGCCCTTTCCTGCCGAAGCTGTCATGTTCTATCCCCCAAATGGCGCGCCGCATGCGCGCGCAAGTGCCCCTCTATGGTAAGTGAGCGCAGCGCAGTGCCTGGGTATTCCGTATCACGAAGTGAGAACAATCACAGCGTTGTCTGCAAAGAAGCGCGATCCGCTGCCTGTCGCCACGGCGCCTGAATCAAGGATTCTTCGCCAAGGCGAGGCGAGGTCGCAGAAACATTGCGACACATGGCGACGGTCGGATTCGGTTCTGAAGTAGTTTCACACCATGCAGGGAGGATCACGCTCACACGCCTTTCCGGCGGGGATGGTACTGGGCTATCCCCGTCTCGGGCGCCGACGCGAACTCACTGCAGCGCTCACAGCGCACGCTCAGGGTCGGCTCAGCGTCGCTGAGCTTCGCGCTGAAGCAGACGCCATCCGCTCCGCCGCACGCGAGCGTCTCGTGCAGCTCGGACTGCAGCCTGCCGACTCGTCGATCCCCGAGTCGTTCTCGCTCGTCGATCATGTTGTCGATGCGGCGGTCGCGGTCGGCGCGATTCCGCGGCGCTTCGGCGAGGCGATCGATCCAGGCGGCGATGCGTCGACAGCATCCCTCATGCTTGCCCGTGGCACCGAGAACGCTCCGCCTCTCAACACGGCGGCGTGGTTCGGTTCGCTGTATCGCCACTTTGTGCCGGAAATCGGGCCTACGACGCGATTCATGCTCAACGCCCAGCAGTTCGTGCGCGATCTCAGCGAATCGCGTGCCGCAGGCTACACGACACGACCCGTGATCGTCGGGCCCGTCACGCTGCTGAGGCTGAGCACGGCCGACGCGGGCGCGCCCGTGGGCTTCAACCCGCTTTCGAGGCTTGCCGACGTGGTTCCCGTATACGCAGAGCTGCTGGCGAAGCTGCGGCACGCCGGAGCCGAGTGGGTGCAGCTCGACGAGCCGGCTCTCGTCGGCGAGGGGGTGTCAGAGCGCACTCTCGCCGCCGCACAGTCCGCCTACACCGCGCTCGGGGCAGCCGCCGGCAGGCCGCACCTCTTTGTCGCGACAGCGTACGGCTCTATCGGCGACGCGCTCGCCGCGCTTGCGCCGACGCGCGTCGAGGCGATCGGGGTCGACCTCGTGAGCGGCGAGCTGCCGAGCCGGCTCGACAACCTCACGCGCGCCCGCGTGGCCGAGAAGACCATCGTCGCCGGCGTCATCGATGGGGGCAATGTCTGGCGCGGCGATCTCGCGAGAGCGCTCGAGGTGGCCGCCGACGTCCGGCGGCTCACGCGCTCGGTCGCCGTGTCGACCTCGTCGAGCCTCATTCACGTTCCGCACGATGTGGCCAACGAGCCAGAGCTCGATGCGCGCGTCGCCCGCTGGCTCGCGTTCGCCGATCAGAAGGTCGAGCAGGTCGCGGTCGTGGCGCGGGGCCTCGCCCTCGGATCTGCGGCTGTCGCGAGCGAGCTGCGCGCAGCATCCGCCGCCCTCGGTGACCGCACATCTGCCCCCGGAGTCAGAGACGCCGCCGTGCGTGAGCGTGTCGCGACCGTCACCGCCGAGACGCGCACGAGAGTGCCATACACCGAGCGACGCGATGTGCAGCGCACGACACTCGGGCTGCCGCCGCTGCCCACGTCGACGATCGGGGCCTTTCCGCAGACCGACGAGATTCGCGCGGCGCGGGCGCGGTACTCGAGCGGCATCGACAGCGCAGAGAAATACGTGTCGGCGATGAAGCAGGCGATCGCCGACATCATCGCCGTTCAGGAGCATCTGGGCCTCGACGTGCTCGTGCACGGTGAGGCGGAACGTGCCGATATGGTGACGTTCTTCACCGAGAACCTCGAAGGATTCGAGCTCACGCGCAACGGCTGGGTGCAGACGACCGCAGGCGACTGCGTGCGGCCGGCCATACTGTGGGGCGACGTGTCGCGCCTTCGCCCCATCACGGTGGCCTGGACACGATACGCGCAGAGCCTCACGCGCAAGCCGTTGAAGGGGATGCTGACGGGCCCGGCGACGCTGCTGTCGCTGTCGTTCGTGCGCGACGATCAACCGCTCGCCGACACGGCCGAGCAGATTGCCCTCGTGCTGCGCGACGAGATCGCCGACCTCGAGCGAGCCGGACTGCAGATTGTGCAGGTCGACGAGCCCGCGCTCGCGGAACGACTCGCGAGCGGCTCGTCCGACCTCGGCAGCGACTGGGCCGTGCGGGCCTTCGTCTTGGCGACAGCGGGGGCCAGGCCGCAGACACAGGTGCACGCGCACGTGTGCACGTCGGATCCCGGTGCCGTTGCCGCTGCCATTGCGCGCCTCGACGCCGACGTCACGGGCTTTGAAGCGGGGCGAGCCGGCACACAAGGCATCGAGGGTCTCCGCGCCGCCGGCAGAGCAGAGCGTGACGTCTCGCCCGGTGTCTACGACGTACGCTCGCCCCGCATTCCCGCGGTCACCGAGATCGAGGAGCGCCTGGCCGCGGCGCTCGAGGTCGTTGGCGCAGACCGGCTGTGGGTGAGCCCCGACTGCGGTCTCTCGGCGCGCACGTACGCCGAGGCAACGCCCGCGCTCGGCAACCTCGTCGAGGCCGCGCAGCGCGTGCGGGCACGGCTCGCCGACCGGGCAGAAGCCACAACGCGCTAAGCGGCGTCGAGCCAGGAACGCAGCGTCGCAGCCTCTGCGGGCAGTAGCGCCGGGTCATCGTTCGGGAAGAACTCGAGCAGCGCGTCGGTGATGCGGGGGAAGGATGCCGCTCGCGCGAACACCCGCTGCCAGAGATCGTCGCGCTCAGAGAGCCGAAGCCGCTCGGCCATGGGCCACCACGAGAATACGTGAAGCGTCGACACGTGCGGAGCAATCGCGTCGAGCTCGGCCAGCGCGGCATCGTCGGTGGCGCCCTGCGTCGGCTGCCAATACGACGACAGCTGCGGCATGCCGACGCTCTCAAGAAGGGAGAGGGTCGATGCAGCGGTGTCGGTGAGCGTTCGGCCGTGGTACTCCAGCGCAAGCTCGATGCCCTGCGCGGCTGCCTGCCCGACAGCATCCCGAAGCCGGCTCGCGATGCGGTGGCGCTCGTGCTCGTCGGCCTCAGCGGAGCCGACCGACCCCGCCCAAACCCGCACACGCGAAGCTCCGGCCGCGACAGCCGAGTCGAGAAGCGGAGCGATGCTCTCGTCGTCGCCGCATCGGTAGTACCCGCCAAGAGACGCCACGGCGAGTCCTGCCGCGCGAGTGCGCTCGCCGAGGCGTCGCGCGGCCTCGCGGTCGCCGGGAACGAGGTGCTCGCCCTCTCCCGTTCCCCACTCGATCGACTCGAGCTCCGCGTCACGGGCGGCGGCGATGACCTCGTCGGTGCTCATCGCGCGGAACGTCACCGAGCACAGCCCGGCGCGAATGTGTGCTGTCACGAAACCTCCAGGTCGTGGAGCTGCCCGGTCAGATATGGTGCCACAGCTGCGTCGAACGCCGTTGCCGTGCGCGCGGCTGCCTCAGCAGCATCCGTGTCCCAGACCACCTGATTGAAGATCTCCACCTCGATGTCGCCCGCGTAGCCCGCGTCGTTGACCGCGCGCGTGATGCTGGCGAAGTCGATGACGCCGTCGCCCGGATAATGCCGGGCGAGCAGCACATCGGCGGGAAGCGGCGTCGCCCAATCGCACACCTGGTAGTTGGCGATGCGCCCGCTCGCACCCGCGCGCGCAACCTGCGAAAGCAGCTGCGGATCCCACCACACGTGGAACGTGTCGACGACGACGCCGACAGCGTCGGCCGGAAAGCGTTCGGCGATGTCGAGAGCCTGGCCGAGCGTCGAGACGACGGCCCGGTCAGACGCGTACATGGGATGCAGCGGTTCGATCGCGAGCTGAACACCGGATGCTGTCGCATGCTCGACGAGCTCGGCGAGAGCATCGCCCACGCGCTCGCGTGCCCCGGCGAGATCGCGGGAGCCGTCGGGAAGTCCGCCCGCAACCAGAACGAGCGCGGCCCGGGACCCCGGCGCCCCCGCAGCGGCCAGCGCGGCGGTCTCGTCGATCGCGACGCGGTTGTCGTCGATCGAGGCGCGGCGCACACCGCCCTCGGGCACCGTGAAGAACCCGCCGCGGCAGTGGCTCGAGACGCGCAGCTCCGATGCCTTCACGAGCTCGATGGCGCGAGCAAGGCCGACCTCCTGCACGGGCTCACGCCAGGTTCCGATGCTCGTGTAACCGGCATCGCGGGTGACGTTCAGCGCCGTCGCAAGGTCGGCGTACTTGATCGTCGCCTGGTTGAGCGACAGCCGTGGGTGCGTCATGCGGTGACTCCGTTCAGCGCGAGAAGCCCGTTCCAGCGGGCGGCGGCGAGTTCCGGACGCTCGAGCGCGCCCGATGCGTTGGCGAGGCGCACGATCTCGGAGAGGTGTGGCAGGCTGCGCGCCGACTGCAGGCCGCCCACCATCGAGAACGCCGGCTGGTGGCCGTTGAGCCACGACAGGAACGCGACGCCCGTCTTGTAGTAGAACGTTGGAGTGGCGAAGATCTGCCGCGAGAGCGCCTCAGTCGGCTCGAGGATGCTGTGGAAGCGCGCTGCGTCTCCAGCATCCAGCGCCTGAATCGCGGCGGATGCTGACGGCGCAACGGCCGCGAACGCACCGAGTAGCGCGTCGGAGTGCCCCTGCTCGTCGCCGGCGATGAGGCCGACGTAGTTGAAGTCGTCGCCCGTGAACATGGTGCATCCCTCGTGGAGCCGGCGCCGCACGGAGATCTCGGACTCCGCATTGAGAAGGCTCATCTTGATGCCGCTCACGCGTCCGCCGCTCGCTTCGATGATGCGCACCACCGTATCGGATGCCGTGCGCCAGTCGGACGCCCCGAAGTAGCCGCGCAGTTCGGGGTCGAACGCTTCGCCGAGCCAGTGCAGCACGACGGGCGTCGACGCGGCCTCGAGCACCGCGCTGTAGACGCGCTCGTAGTCGGCGGCAGACGAAGCGGCGCGTGCCAAGTGTCGGCTGCACATGAGCACGACGCCCGCGCCGGCATCCTCAGCGGTGTGCAGCTGCTCCGTGTAGGCGTCGATGATCTGCTCGATCGAGATCACGGCGTCGTCAACGTGATCGGTGTTGACGCCGACGACGAGAGCGCCGCCGACCGTCTCTGCTTCTGCGGCGCTGCGTCTGATGAGCTCACGCGTCGCGGCAGCATCCAGCCCCATATTGCGCTGGGCCGTGTCCATGGCGTCGGCGACTCCGAGCCCCCACGACCACACGTGGTGCCGAAAGGCGAGGGTGGTATCCCAGTCGATCTCTGCTGGCTGGCCCGGCGTGTTGTCTGCCCACGCGTGGGGAATGACATGGGATGCCGCAAAGGCGGTGCGCGCCGAGAGCGCGCTGCTCGGCTTGCTGTAGCCGGGCGCGGGGTTGACGGGCGCGGTGGTGACAGTGCCCGCCGCGTCGAGAAGGGTGAAGTCGGTCATCGTCGTCTCACAGCCTCACATCGGGAAGATCGATGCGCGCTCCCGTTGCCGAGCTCTTGAGGCCTTCTTCGGCGAGCAGCACGCCGCGCGCGCCCGAGAGAAAGTCGAAGTGGTTCGGCGCGTCTTCGAGCACGTGGCGCAGAAACTCCTCCCACTGCACTTTGAAGCCGTTCTCGAACACGTCGTTGTCGGGAACCTCGATCCAGTCGTCGTCGTAGTCGTGTGCGTCGGGGATGTCGGGGTTCCATACGGGTTTCGGGGTGGCGTTGCGCGGCTGAATCTTGCACCCGAACAGCCCGACGACGGCGCTGCCGTGGGTGCCGTCGACCTGAAACTCGACGAGCTCGTCGCGGTTGACGCGCGTCGTCCAGCTCGAGTTGAGCTGGGCCGTCACGCCGCCCTCGAGCTCGAACACCGCATAGGCGGCGTCATCCGCGGTGGCCGTGTAGCGCTCGCCGTTCTCGTCGACGCGCTCGGGAATCTCGGTCGTCGCGTGCGCGTACACCGATTTCACGCCGCCGAAGAGGTTCTCGAGCACGTAGTTCCAGTGCGGAAACATGTCGACGATGATGCCGCCGCCGTCTTCTGAACGATAGTTCCAGCTCGGACGCTGGGCGGGCTGCCAGTCACCCTCGAAGACCCAGTAGCCGAACTCGCCGCGCACCGAGAGAATGCGACCGAAGAACCCCGAGTCGATGTGCCGCTTGAGCTTGCGCAGGCCGGGAAGGTAGAGCTTGTCGTGCACCACGCCGTTCTTGACACCGGCGTCCTTTGCCAGGCGTGCCAGCTCGAGAGCGTCCTCAAACGATTCCGCCGTCGGCTTCTCGGTGTAGATCGCCTTGCCCGCGACGATCGCCTTCTTCAGCGCCGGCACGCGTGCTTTCGTCACGAGGAAGTCCGCGTAGATCTGCCACCGGTCGTCGGCGAGCGCGGCTTCGAGATCTGTCGTGTAGTCGGCAATGTCGTGCCGGCGGGCGATCTCCGCGAGCTTCGCCTCGCTCCGGCCGACGAGTAAGGGCTTCACCTGCACGCGCGACCCGTCAGACAGCATCACTCCGCCCTGCTCGCGAATCGCGAGAATCGAGCGCAGCAGGTGCTGGCGGTAGCCCATGCGCCCTGAGGCGCCGTTCATGATGATGCCGATCTCTGACACGTGGAGCTCTTTCTGTTCCGAGAATATGGGAAAGCGTTTACCCAGAGTGTAGAGCAGAATCGTTCCCGCGGCAATCGAGGCCGACGGTCCCCGAAAGCGAGTTGCAGAAAGTGGCGGCCATTTGCCGGGGAGAATCGCAGCCAGTTCCTGCAACTCACTTCAGCCCGGAAGCGGGCTTGACCGGCGTCGCGGCCCGCACGGTTCTGCACGCAGCGCGCTATGTGCGCGCGGGAGTGCTCTCTCGAATGAGCACCGTGCCGGTCACGGGGGCGGGGGAGTCGCCCGGTTCGTCGAGAAGCGCTTGCGTCACGGCGCTTCTGCCGATCTCCTCGAGGGGAATGGCGACGGTCGTCAGCGGCGGAGTCACGTCTCGCGCGGTTGAGATGTCGTCGAAGCCGGCGACGCCCACATGCTCGCCAGGAATGATGCCGGCGCGACGCAGTGCTGACATTGCTCCGACGGCCATGATGTCGCTCGTGGCGAAGATCAAGTCCACGTCTGAGAGACCGGATGCTGCGAGCTTCTCGCCCGCAGCGAAGCCGCCGTCTCGCGTGAAGTCTCCCCGGACCGTGGTGACGACGTCACCGCCGCCGCGACCGAACCCGCGCGTGAAGCCGCGCGCCCGATCCGTCGAGGTGATGAGACGGTGCGGCCCTGCGATGATGGCAACGCGCCGGTAGCCAAGCTCAGCCAACCGCTCGCCCAGTGCCGTCGCTGCTTCTTCATTGCCAATGCGCACGGTGTCGAACCCGAGCCCGCTTTGGCTCACGAAGACGACCCGGCCGCCCCCGGCGCGAAAATTTTCAAGCTCCGCAGACAATTCGTCGTCGCGCGTCGCGTCAGCAAACCGCGATCCGGCGAGCAGAATCGCACGCGGGCGCTGTCCTTTCAAGGCACGAACGGTCGTGAGCTCGCGGTCGGCGTCTCTGCCGGTCACCGCGACGGTCACAACGAGGCCTGCCTCCTCTGCGGCTGCCATCGCCCCGGCCGTGATGGCCGAGAAGTAGGGGTCGGCGATGTCGCCGACGAGCAGCCCCACGATGTTCGCGCGACCTTTCGCCATCGCCTGCGCCGAGAGGTTCGGCGCATAGCCGAGGCGCTGGGCGGCAGCCATCACGCGCTCACGATACGACTCCGCGACCTTGCGCACGCTGCCGTTGAGCACGCGCGACGCCGTCGCGAGCGAGACGCCGGCCTCAGCGGCAACGTCGTGCAGCGTGACTGACGACGACGGTTCCACGGCTGCTCCTCACGCCTCGGCGCACGCGTCGAAGACGCGCGGTGATGCAGACGAGTGTATTGCTTAGTTGCGGCGGTCGCCGCGCGCGAGAGCCCAGCTCGCGGCGAGTCCGAGCACTCCGCCGACAAGTCCGATCAGCCCGAGCACTCCCCACAGCACAGGTTCAATCGTCATTGCACACCCTTTCGATCGTGTCCCTCCATTGTGTCAGAGTCGCGCGGAGCGCGGCCTCACCGCATGCGCGCCACGCTGTCGGTCACGCGGCGGAACACAGAGGCCGTGATGTCGACGCCGGCCTCGCGCAGAGCGAGGACGGCCGAGCCGACGGCTCCGTCGGCGACGCGCACGATGGCGGGTTCGATTCCCTGCGCGGCGAGCCTCGCGGCAAACGTCTCGGCGAGACGTCCGGTCTGCGCGAGTACGCTTCCTCCGATCACGAGGGGGCCGTTCTCTGTATGCACGGCTTCGACCGAGTGGGCGAGCAGAGAGCCGGCCGACTCGAGGATGCCGCGGGACACCGCATCCTCTGGCTCGCTGAAGGCGAGGGGAGCGAACTGGGCAAGCTGCACGGGCCGCATGTCGTACAGCGCTGTGATCAGGCGCGGAAGCGCGGGCGACCGCCCCTGCACACGTGCGCCCTCCGTGCTGATGCCCAGTGCCTCGAGCAGGCGAGGCGTCAGCGCCGTCGACGGGCCGCGCCCATCGATGTCGGACATGACGGCGAGGGCGACGTTGTGCCCGATCCAGAACCCGCTTCCGGCATCGCCGAGAAGCCAGCCGAGACCGTCGCTCGTGCGGGCGATCTGGCCGTCTTCAACTCGAATGACCGCGGCGCCGGTTCCTGAGACGATCGCGTAGCCGAACGATGAAAATGTGCCCGAAAAATATGTTGCGAGAAGATCGGATTCCCACGCGACGGTTCCGGTGAAGTCGCGGTCGGCGAGCGGCTCGATCAGCCAGTCGCGCGAATCGTCAGCGCTTCCGCCGGCCATCGCCGCCACGATCACGCTGACGTCAGAGAGTGTGGCATTCGCGCGGGTCAGCGCACTCTCGATCGCGTCGAGAATGGCGGAAGATGCGCCGATTTTCCCCGATGAGATGGGGTTTCCTCCGGAGCTTCGCGCATAGCCCACGCACTCGCCGTCCGTGGTGACGACGGTGGCGCGCGTCGACGTTCCGCCCGCATCAAGACCGATCTGAAGCATGTTCGTTACCCATTCGTGACACCTTGTGAGTTGACCTTAGCTCGCAATAAGAATAGTTTTCATACAAATCTCCCAACGGCGAGCGGATTTTTCATGACGGCAATGGTGTCACAGGTTTCACGCGACGACGGACGCATGTCCGTCTCGACTCGCGTGCAGGCAAGCCTGCCAGACATGCCGGCCGCCATGGTCAAGATCGCCGAGGTTCTTCTCGAGACGCCGTCAGCGCCGATCGATCTGTCGATCACCGAGCTTGCCGAGCGAGCCGGCACGTCAGCGGCGACCGTTACCCGCTTCTGCAAGGTCATCGGCTATTCCGGGTACACGCAGTTTCGGGTCGGCGTCGCGTCGGACATCGGCCGCGGCGACGCTCATGAGTCCTGGCGGGCAGACATCGGGCGCGAGTTTCACCCCGAAGACACGGCGCGCGAGGTTGTGCGCACGCTCCTCAACGAGCACGTTCGCGCCCTCGAGACCACGGCAGGCCTCGTCGACCTCGACGAGGTGCAGAGCATTGCACGCGCGATCGCCACGTGCCGTCACCTCGACATCTACGGCATCGGCGGCAGCGGAATCATGGCCGAAGAGCTGCAGGCGCGTCTGTACCGCATCGGGGTGAGCGCGCACTACTGGCAGGAGGTGCACGGCGGCCTCACGAGTGCTGCCCTCCAATCGAAGAACTCGGTGGCGATCGGAATCTCGAACTCCGGCCGGACCGATGAGACCATCCAGATGCTGTCACAGGCAGCATCCGCTGGTGCCTTCACCGTTGCCATCACGCACGAGGACTCGTCGCCGCTCGCGAATGTCGCTGACGTCACGATCGGCACAGCAGCTCCCGACCCGTACCTGCAGCCCGACGACCTCTCGGCAAAGCACTCGCAGCTCATGGTGCTCGACCTCATTTACCTGCTCGTCGCGCAGGAGAGCTTTGCCGACACCGCCACGCGGCTCGCGGCATCCGCCATGGCCGTGTCGGGGCATCGGCGGCCGCAACGCCCATCTCAGACCAAGAACCGACCGAGCCTGCGCATCAAGGAGCCAAGCGAATGACCGTGACACCAACCGATTTTCTGACCCAGGCGACGACGCGGCTCACGAAGCTGGCGGCGGATGCTGAGGCGGGCGGCCTCGACCGGGCAATCGAGCTCATGGTCGACGCCATTCGCGCGGGCGGAGTCGTGCAGGCGTTCGGCACGGGCCACTCCGAAGCGTTTGCGATGGAGATCGCGGGCCGCGCTGGCGGACTCATCCCGACGAACAAGATCGCGCTGCGCGACGTCGCCCTCTACGGATCTCGACGCCCCGAGGAACTTGCTGGGTCGAACCTCGAACGCGAGTCGTCCGTCGTCGACGAGCTCTTCGACGTGTCGCTCACGGGGCCGAACGACGTTTTCATCATCGCGTCGAACTCGGGCGTGAACGGCTCGATCGTCGGCGTCGCGCTGAAGGCGAAGGAGCTCGGTCGCCCCGTCATCGCGGTCACGAGCCTCCAGCACACCGCGGCCGTCGAGCCGAAGCACCCGAGCGGAAAGCGCCTGAGCGAGATCGCCGATGTCGTCATCGACAATCTCGCGCCCTACGGTGACGCCACACTCGAGATCGGCCACGGAGTGAGCTCGGGAGCGATCTCGTCGATCACCGCCGCGTTCATCGCCCAGCTGCTGACGATCGGCGTCGCGCAGAAGCTCTCTGAGTCGGGGGACGTGCCTCCGATGTATATCTCGGCGAACATCCCTGGAGGTGACGAGCACAACCATGCACTGGAGGATCTGTATCGCGATCGGATCCGCCGCAGCGCCTGACGGCGCAGGGCCGAGTCACAGCATGAGAACTCGGCACATCGCAATCCCTAACCACCCCCATATTGGAAGGTAGACACCACGATGAACATCGAAAACGTCTCTGTGAATCGCAGGAACATCCTGCGTGGAGCGGTTGCAGCAGCGGTGCTGATTCCGTTCTCCACGACTCTCGCCTCGTGCGCCACCGGCGGTGGCGGCGGTGGCGGCGGTGGCCCCAAGGGCGAGGTCACCGCAGACAACCCGTTTGGCCTGGCGACGGACTCGAAGATCGACTCCGTCATCTTCGACGGCGGCTACGGTACTGACTACGTCGAGTACGCGGCGAAGATCCTCGAGAAGCAGCACGACGGCGTAACGGCCAAGGTCTCCGCGTCGACGAAGATCTCGCAGGAGCTGCAGCCGCGATTCGTCGGCGGCAACCCGCCGGACCTTGTCGACAACTCGGGTGCGGACTCGATCGGCTTCAGCACGATCATGGATCAGATCGAGGACCTCACCGACGTCATCGACGCGAAGAATCTCGAGGGCGACACGATCCGCGACACCCTCTACGCGGGCGCGCTCGACCCGGGAACGTTCGGCGACAAGTTCGCGGCCGTCAACTACGTCATGACGATCTACGGCGTCTGGTACTCCGCGAGCCTCTTCGAAGAGAAGGGCTGGGAGGTTCCCACGACCTGGGCCGATCTCAAGGACCTCGGCGCGAAGGCGAAGGAAGACGGCAAATACCTGTTCTGCTGGGGCAAGGAAGCTGCGACGTACTACCAGACGATGTCCATCGGAGCCGCGATCAAGCAGGGTGGAGACGAGGTGCGTCTCGCTCTCGAGAACCTCGAGGAAGGATGCTGGTCGAAGCAGGCGATTCAAGATGTCTTCACCGCCTTCAAGGAGATCATCGATGCCGGCTACATGAAGCCGGGCGGTGCCGGAACGCAGTTCACCGCTGCTCAGGCGCAGTGGAGCAACGACCAGGCGGCGATCCTCTACCCCTCGGGCTCATGGATTGAGAACGAGATGAAGGACCAGACCAAGGAAGGCTTCGAGATGAAGGGCTTCCCGACCCCCGCTCTCGATGAGAACGCGAAGATGCCGCCCGAGGCTGTGCGCGCCACGGCGGGCGAGCCGTTCATCGTGCCGTCGCAGGCGAACAACGTTGCCGGAGGCAAGGAGCTCCTGCGCGTGATGCTCTCGAAGGACGCGGCGACGAACTTCGCCAAGACGAAGCTCGCACCGACCGTCGTCAAGGGTCTCGTTCCCGAGGACGGCTTCGGTTCGACCGCGCTCGTATCGCAGACCGACATGCTCGATGCCGCTGGTGAGAACATCTACAACTGGAAGTTCGTCGACCTCTACGGCATGAACTCCGACCAGCTGACGCTGTGGAACCAGTTCCTTGCCGGCAAGATGAGCGTTGCTGATCTGACGGCCGGGCTGCAAGAAATCACCGACAGAGTTCGCAACGACGACTCCATCGACAAGGTGGAAGTCAAGTGACAGCGGCCGGTGCCGATCCGGGGCGCGCCATAGCGGCGACCCTGGGCAAGCCGGGGGGCGGAAAGGCCCCCCGGCGGCGCCGGCGCAAGCTCACGTTTGACTACGTCAGCTTCATGGTGGTGTTTCTCGGGCTCCCGCTCGCGATCTTCATCATCTTCGTGATCTCGCCGTTCGTCCAGGCCGCCTATTACTCCCTTACCGACTGGTCCGGATTCTCGCAGACGATGAATTTCATCGGAGTGCAGAACTACATCAAGCTCTTCCAGGACGGTCAGTTTCTCACGGCGATGGGGAACAACATCTTCCTTGCCATCGTCGTCCCTTTGATCACCCTCTCGCTGGCGCTGCTGTTCGCGACATTGATCACGGTTGGTGGACCGAGTCACGGTCAGACACGTGGACTGCAAGGATCCAGCTTCTATCGCGTCGTCTCGTTCTTTCCGTATGTGATTCCCGGAATCATCATCGGCCTCATGTGGGCGCAGATTTTCGGACCAGAAGGACTCATCAACGGGTTCCTCCAGATGTTCGGCCTCGACATGTTCGAGTCGTTCCCCTGGCTCGGCGACGAGCGCACGGCGATGGCGGTCTCCGTGTTCGTCATCATCTGGGGGTTCGTCGGCTTCTACATGGTGCTGTTCATCGCGTCGATCAAGGGCATTCCGGGCGAGATCTTCGAGGCCGTGCGCCTTGATGGCGCAGGTCGCTTCCGGACGGCCATATCGATCACGATTCCCCTGATCCGCGACAACATCCAGACGGCGTACATCTACGTCGGCATCATGGCGTTGGACGCCTTCGTGTACATGGCGGCCCTCAATCCGAACGGCGGCCCGGCCAACTCGACGCTCGTGATGTCGCAGTATCTGTTCGAGATGGCGTTCTCGCAGGGCAAGTTCGGCTATGCGAGCTCGATGGGTGTCGTCCTCGCGGTCATCACCCTGATCTTCGCCGCCATTGTGTTCACCGTGAACCGGCTTGCCGGAGGCAAAGATGACGGAGGCCGTCGATGACTCACATCACTGAGACCCGAAAGCAGACGGTGAAGCCGGAGGATCTGGCTCGTTCGCTGCGCAAGACGAAATTGAGCAAAGGCGACCGCACGGTCGGCACTGTCTCTCACGCGATGCTCATTCTCTGGTCGATCATCGTCGTGGTGCCGATGCTGTGGACGCTCATGACGTCGTTCAAGACGACGCGCGAGATCTTCGCGTCGCCGTTCTCCCTGCCCGCAGAGTGGAACTTCGACAACTACGTCTCTGCGTGGACCGAGTACGACATCGGCGGCATGTTCCTCAACACCGTTCTCGTCGTTGGCTCTGCGCTGATCATCGTCATGGTTCTGGGTGCCATGTGTGCCTACGTTCTCGCGCGATTCACCTTCCCCGGCAGCAAGGCGATCTACTACCTGATGCTCGCCGGACTCACCTTCCCGATCTTCCTCGCGATCGTTCCGCTGTTCTTCATTCTGCGGAACATGGGACTGCTGAACACGCTTCCCGGATTGACGCTGACTTACGTGGCCTTCGCGCTGCCGTTCACGGTGTTCTTCCTGTTCGCGTTCTTCAAGGGGCTACCAGACGAGATTCAAGAGGCCGCGTACGTCGATGGAGCGGGCGAATGGCGCACGTTCTTCCAGGTGATGCTGCCGATGGCGAAGCCCGGAATGGCTTCGGTCGCGATCTTCAACTTCCTCGGGCTCTGGAACCAGTTCCTGCTGCCGATCGCGCTGAACACCGACAAGAGCAAGTACGTGCTCTCGCAGGGGATGGCCTCGTTCGCATCATCCGCGGGGTATGCCGTCAACTTCGGGGCGCTTTTTGCCGCTGTCATCATCACGATCACGCCCGTGCTGATCGTGTACGTGATCTTCCAGCGTCAGCTGCAGGGATCTGTCTCGCAGGGCACCATGAAGTAAGTCCGTTGGAGCCGCTGACGCGCTGAGGGCCCCGCTTCGTTGGAAGCGGGGCCCTCAGCATGTGCTTGTGCGTCAGCTCTTCACAGAGCCGCTCATGAGACCGCCGATGAAGTACTTGCCGAGGATGATATAGACGACAAGCGTCGGGAACGATGCGATGAGCGCTCCCGCCATCGCGGCTCCGTAGTTGGCGAGCTGAGCTCCCTGCGCGAGGTTGTTCAGGGCGAGCGACACGGGTCCGCCCTGAACATCGGTCAGGAACAGTGCGAACAGGTAGTCGTTCCACGCACTCGTGAACTGCCAGATGATCGTGACGACGAAGCCCGGGAGCGACAGCGGCAGGATGATCGACGCATAGCTGCGCAGCATCCCCGCCCCATCCATTCTCGAGGCCTCCATGAGCTCGATCGGAACGCCCTCGTAGTAGTTGCGGAAGATGAGCGTGCAGATCGGCAGACCGTAAATGACGTGCACGATCAGAAGGGTCAAGATGTTGCTGGGCATGCCGAGCGTTGTCTTCATCTCGACGAGCGGCGTCAGCACGGCCTGGTACGGAATGAACATGCCGAACAGGATCAGCGTGAACACGAGGCTCGCGTGGGGAAAACGCCAGCGGGACAGAACGAAGCCGTTCATGGACCCGAGCATCGCCGCAATGAGAGCCGCAGGGATCGCGAGCAGGAAGGTGCGGCCGAGCGCGGGAGCAAGGGCGTCCCACGCCGTCACCCAGTTATCGAACCCTGTCGGCCCGCCGTTGACGGACTCCCACGGCCAGCGAAGCGGAAGGCCCCAGGACGACTCGGGATTGACATCGGCGGGCGGCTTGAAGCTCGTGACCAGGAGCACGTACACCGGCATGAGCACGACGATGACGAAGGCGATCAGGATCACGTACTTGGCCGTGCGGCCGAGAACGAACCGAGGGCCCTTCTGCTGCGGAGCGCCGCCAGCCATCTTTCGCGTGGAGACGCCGCTGGAGAGGTCCGTCTGGGTTGCCTGGCTCATGACGACCTCTTCTCTTCACGCATCGTGTGAATCAGGTACGGAATGATGAACAGAGACGCGATGACAAGGAGCACGGTGGCGATCGCGGATGCCTTCGCGTAGTCGTTCGAGGTCAGCGCGATCCACATGTAGGTCGCCGGGACCTCGGTCTGGTAGATCGCCTTTGTCACGGCCATGATGAGGTCGAAGACCTTGAGCGACATGTGGCTCACGATGATGAGCGCCGAGAGGGCGATGGGACTCAGCTGCGGGAAGATCACGTGCCGATACAGCTTCCATTCGCTCGCGCCGTCCATGCGCGCTGCCTCCCGGAGCTCGTCGGGGATGCCGCGGAACCCGGCGAGGAACAGGGCCATGATGTAGCCGGAGAGCTGCCAGATCGCGGGCATGGCGATGGCGGCCATGCCCCAGACCGGCTCGTTCCACCACGAGTTCTGCAGAAAGTCGAGACCGACGGCCTGCAGCATCCTGTTGAGCCCTGACGCTCTGTCACCCTCGGCGCTGTTGAGGAGCCAGCGCCAGACGACACCGGATGCGACGAAGGAGACGGCCATGGGGAAGAGGTAGACCGAGCGGAAGACGCCCTCGGCCTTGACGCCCTTGTCGAGAAGCCAGGCCCAGATGAACCCGAAGATCATGGTGCCGGCGATGAAGACGACAGTGAAGACCACGAGATTCAGCAGCGAGTGCAGGAAGCGGCCCTCGGTGAGCAGCGTGATGTAGTTCTCGAAACCGACGAACGCGCCCTCCGCCGCGAGGGAATGGCGGTCGGTCATCGACACCTGGATGTTCGCGATGATCAGCCCGTAGACGAAGATCGCGACGAGGACGAGGCTGGGGGCCAGCAGCAGAAGCGGCGGTCCCCAGTTGCGTATGCCTTTGCGCACGGTTGTTGTTCTCCTCAGTCACGAGGCCCGGATGCGGTGACGCAGCCGGGCCTCGTGGGTCAGGTTGTTCAGGACAGCGCTGATTCAGCCGCTGCGACGAGCGCCTGGATCAGGGCATCCTTGTCTCGGTCAGAACCGAACTTGCCGACGGCGGATGAGATGTCGCTCGACCAAGCGATCGGCGCTGCCGCACCGTGTGCGAGCGAGCTCACGATGGTGTCGTTCGCGAACGACTCCATGGCGCTCTGCTGGTACTCGCCGTAGTCGGCCGGGTCGGCGTCGGTGCGAGCGGGGATCGAGCCCTTCACCGTGTTGAACGCCTTCTGGCCCTCAGCCGAGCTGATGGTGGTCAGCCAGTCCGTTGCTGCTTCTTCGTGCGGCGCGCCGACGGGCAGCGTGAACGAGTCGGCGAGGAAGTCGAAGACGCCGTCGGTGCCTGGCGTCGGCCACGTCGTGTACTCGGTGCCCCAGGTCTGCCCGGCCTGGGTGAAAGCAGCTTCAGCCCAGTCGCCCATGACGTTGTACGCAGCGTTGCCGTCGATGACGATCTGCGATGCGGCATCCCAGTCGAGTCCCGCGTAGTCCTGGTTGACGAAGTTCATGAGCTGGTCGTAGTGGTCGACGGCCGTCTTCACGCCATCGCTGTCCCACGCCGTCGAGCCGTCCCAGAGGCCCGCGTATCCCTCTGCGCCCAGGTCTGCGATGAGCACGTTCTCGAGCAACTGCATCTGCGTCCACTCGGTGCCGATGGCCAGGGGAGCGTCAACGCCGGAGTCCTTGACCTTCTGGAGGTCGCTGATCCAGGCATCGATCGACTCCGGAGCCTTCATCGGGTCGATTCCGGCGCTCTCGAGCACCTCGGTGTTCACCCACGTGACGTTGGCACGGTGGATGTTGCTCGGAACCGAGTAGATCTTTCCGTCGACCGTTAGTCGCTCAATGAGATCTGCCGGGAACACGTCTTTCAGGCCGAGCTCGTCGTACAGATTACTGAGGTCCTGGATCTGCTCTGCGGCGATGTAGTCGGACAGCTCGGCACCGGCGTGCGCTTGGAACGTGTCGGGCGGGTTGCCCGACTCGAGGCGTGACGCGAGCGCGGCCTTGGCGTTCGATCCGGCGCCGCCCGCGACCGCTGCGTTGATGAACTCGATGTCGGGGTACTGGGAGTTGAACTCTTCGACGAGAGCGTCGAGTCCGGCTTTCTCTGAGCCGGAGGCCCACCAGGTGAAGACCTCGACCTGGTCGGGGTTGTCTGGGTCGGATCCTCCGGATCCTCCTGACGAGCACCCCGTGAGTGCGAGGCCGACGGCGAGCGCGCCGGCCAGAATGGACATCCTCTTGCGCATGGTGCTTCCTCCATTGGAACTGTGCAAAGCCGAGTTCTTCGGTTTCTCATATTCAAATCTGAAAACGTTGCCAAACGCAAGTCGAGCGGGCAGGTGATTACTGAATCGTGATGTCGGCCCTACTGTTTGCGGCGGCGCAACTCAGTGCTCGGGGCCCCGCTCGGCCGAGCCGCGAGCGCGCAGCGTCGCGGGCAGGAGCGTCGTGCGCGCAGGGCCCCGGTACCCGTCGATGCGCTGGAACAGCTGCTCGGTTGCGATGCGCCCCATGGCGAACGGGTCCTGGGCGATCACCGAGAGCCCCGGGGTGAGCGATTCGGCGAGCTCGAAGTCGTCGAAGCCCAGAAGCGCCGGCGTCTCGGGGCGATGCCTGAGAGCGCCGAGCACACTGAGGGTCGCGCGGTTGTTGCACGTGAAGATGGCCGTGGGTGGATCGCCCGAATCCAGCATCCGTGCGAGCGCGACACGATGCTGTCCGTCTTCGGGCACGGAGGAGTGCACGAGCGCGGGATCGTACGTGATTCCGGCGGCCGTGAGGGCTTCGCGGTAGCCGCCGAGGCGCTCGACGACGGTGTACAGGTGCGCCCGGTCGGTGAGACACGCGATTCGACGATGCCCTTGCGCGATCAAGTGCGCGACACCGTCACGGCTGCTCGCGCGGTTGTCGCTGATGACAGCATCCGCAATGTCGCCGGGGGCAGGACGATCGACGAAAACCATCTGCAGCCCGGAGTCGAGAGCCGTGGCGTAGTAGCTCACGTCACCGCGTTCCGATGGGGTGACGACGATGCCCTCGAGGCGACGCGCGCTGAGAGAGTTGACGATCTGGCGTGCGCGGTCGTTCTCGCGCCGGTAAGAAGCGACAAGGAGCATTGAGCCGCGATCCCGCGCGACATCTTCGACGGACTGCGTGAGCTGCGAGAAGAACGGGTCCGTCACGTCTTCGATCACAAGACCGACGGTCTCGGTGGCCCCCGTGCGGAACTGCCTGGCTGACTCGTTGCGGCGGTAGCCCAGCTCGTCGATCGCCCGGTGCACGGCAGCGCTTTTCGCGGCGCTGACATGGGGGTCGCCGTTGACGACGCGGGACACGGTGGAGAGCCCGACCCCGGCAAGCGCGGCGACGTGCTTCATCGTCGGGTGTGTCGGGCCACTGCGACCCCTGTGCGTGTCGGGCGCCATCGCTCTCCTCGGAACAGTGCGTGAGGAAACGTTACCAAGCCACGATGCGGGGTCGTGAATCAGGCGCGTTCGGCGTACTGCTTTCTGATCACGCCGCGGTGGTCGGGAGCGGGCGTCGCGCTGATCGAGACAGGCCACGAGGGGCGCTCGCCCGCAAGAGCCCATGCCGCCTGCGCGGCAGCCCCGTCGGCGACGTACTCGCCTGGTTCGGGCACGACGACGGGGACATCGAAGACCTGCGCGGCGATCTGCTGCACGGCGGGGTTCTGCGCAGCGCCGCCGACCATGAGGATGCGGCCGGAGTCGACGCCTTGGCTGCGCACTGCATCGAGGCCGTCGGCGAGTCCGCAGAGGAGACCTTCGACGGCGGCGCGAGCGAGGTTCGGGCGGGTGGCCGAACTCAGCGTCATGCCGAAGAGCGTCGCCGTGGCATTCGGCAGGTTGGGCGTGCGCTCGCCTTCGAAGTAGGGCTGGAGCACGAGCCCGTTCGCGCCAGGTTCGGCGTCGAGTGCGAGTTCGCCGAGCGCGGCGTGGTCGACGTCGAGCAGCCGCGCGACCGCGTCGAGAATCCGCGCGGCGTTGAGGGTTGCGATGAGCGGAAGGTACGCGCCGTCCGCGGACGCGAAACCTGCGACGGTGCCGGAGGCATCGCGCGCCGGTGTGTCGGTGACCGCGAAGACGGTCCCCGAGGTGCCGATCGAGACAATGACGTCTCCCGATACCGCGCCCAGGCCAAGCGCGGCGCCGGCGTTGTCGCCGGCGCCCGCTCCCACGACGACGCCCTCGGGAGTCGTGCCCGCCGTCTCTCCGGGGGCGAGGACGCGGGGCAGAACAGCGCTGTGGCCGAGAGCGAGCTCGAAGAGCTCCGTGTCGTATTCACCGCGCTCGGCTGACCAGTACGCGGTTCCCGAGGCATCGGAGCGATCCGTTGTCAGCTGACTGAGATCGGGGCCGAGGGGGGAGTCTCCGGCGGGACCGTATCCGCGCAGCCGCCACGTCAGCCAGTCGTGCGGCAGCGCGACCGCGGCAACACGACGTGCGTTCTCCGGCTCGGCATCGCGCAGCCAGCGCAGCTTCGACGCGGTGAACGAGGCGACGGGAACGACGCCGACCCGACGCGCGTATTCCTCGGCACCGACCTCGGCGATGAGGTCGCGAGCGGCGTCGGCGCTGCGCGTGTCGTTCCACAGCAGCGCATCGCGAATCACGTTTCCCTCGGCGTCGAGCGCGACCATTCCGTGCTGCTGACCGGCGACCGAGATCGCCGACACATCCGCGAGTCCGCCGCCGTCGGCGATGGCCTCGCGCAGCGCCGTCCACCACGCGGCGGGTGCGACTTCTGTTCCCTCGGGGTGCGAGGCGCGACCCCGGCGCACGACGGCGCCCGTCGCAGCATCCCGAATGACGATCTTGCAACTCTGCGTCGACGAATCGACTCCCGCGACCAGCGCCATGTGTGTGCCTCTCGTGACAAGTGGATGCCGCGCGCGACCGCTCCGCTCGCTCGCCTGGGAACGGTCGCGCACGACACATCGGATGCTGCTAGCCGCGGGCGCCCATGAGGTGCTCGACCATCAGCTGCTGCAGTTTCACGAAGCCGAAACCCTTGCCGTTGAAGTAGGCGTCGGCGTTGAAGTCCTCGAACGACGTGCGGTCCGCGAGCAGGGCGTCGTAGCTCTCGCCGTCGCCCAGCGTCGGCGTCGACAGTTCGTCGACGCGTGCGGCCTTCAGCGCCTCCTGCACCTCGGGATCGGCGCGGAACGCTGCAGCGCGCTCCTTGAGCAGCAGGTACGTGCGCATGTTCGCGGCGGCCGATTCCCACACGCCCGACTCGTCTTCTGTGCGGCTCGGCTTGTAGTCGAAGTGGCGCGGCCCGTCGTACGCGGGGCCACCGTTCGGGCCGCCGTTCTCGAGCAGGTCGACGAGCGAGAACGCGTTCTGCAGGTCGCCGTGGCCGAACACGAGGTCCTGGTCGTACTTGATGCCGCGCTGGCCGTTGAGGTCGATGTGGAACAGCTTGCCCTGGTACAGCGCCTGCGCGATGCCCGCTGTCATGTTGAGGCCCGCCATCTGCTCGTGGCCGACCTCGGGGTTGATGCCGACGAGCTCTGGGCGCTCAAGCGTCTCGATGAATGCGAGTGCGTGGCCGAGCGTCGGCAGCAGAATGTCACCGCGGGGCTCGTTCGGCTTGGGCTCGATGGCGAAGCGGATGTCGTACCCCTTGTCGGTCACGTACTGACCGAGCAGGTTGACGGCCTCGCGGTAGCGCTCGAGGGCGGCCTGAACGTCTTTCGCGGTGTCGTACTCTGCGCCCTCGCGGCCGCCCCACATGACGAACGTCTTCGCGCCCAGTTCGGCAGCGAGGTCAATGTTGCGCAGCACTTTGCGCAGGGCGAAGCGGCGCACGGCGCGATCGTTTGAGGTGAAGCCGCCATCTTTGAAGACGGGAGCCGAGAACAGGTTCGTCGTGACCATTGGAACGACGATTCCGGTGTCGGCGAGGGCCTGCTTGAGGCGGTCGATCTGCGTCTGGCGCTCGGCGTCGGTCGACCCGAAGGCGAAGAGGTCATCGTCGTGGAAGGTGAGCCCGTACGCACCCAGCTCGCTGAGCTTCTCGACGCCGTGAACAACGTCGAGGGGAGCGCGGGTCGGGCCGCCGAAGGGGTCGGTTCCGTTGTATCCGATCGTCCAGAGTCCGAACGAGAACTTGTCGTCGCGTGTGGGGGTGAGGCTCATGAAAAACTCCGTCTGTGTCAGCACCATCGATGATTTGTCGATCTACACAACATATTAGAGCACGGATGCTGTTCGCAAAAGCCCCGCTGCGAAGCAGGACCGTCCGGCGTCCGCCCCCACCCACGGCCGACGTCGGGCCGCCGTCGCTCACCCGTGCAGTTTCGAAGATCACGCACGCGCCTTTGGTGCGTAACGCAACAAAAGGTTTTTCACGCCAGATTGCGCTTCTCGAGCGAGTTTGACCCTGCAATCCGCCGAAGCTGCACCGGATTCTCTTTGTTGGCGGCGTAGACAAAGCGAAGAATCTCGGCTATGTTTTCTCCGTCAACAAAGCCGCGTTCGATGCAGACCCCGCAACAACGGATCGAAAGCGAGCAGAGGCACCGCGAATTGCTCCCGTGCGCGGC
This sequence comes from Paramicrobacterium agarici, assembly GCF_002563955.1. Taxonomy (NCBI): domain Bacteria; kingdom Bacillati; phylum Actinomycetota; class Actinomycetes; order Micrococcales; family Microbacteriaceae; genus Paramicrobacterium; species Paramicrobacterium agarici. The sequence goes on along the minus strand of NZ_PDJE01000001.1, from coordinate 8,024 downwards.
TGACGACGTGATCGCATTTCAGAGAGGAAATCAACACATGTCCATCACCAAGAAGGTCCTCGCCCTCGGGGCCGTCGGACTCATGGCTGCGGGTCTCGCCGCATGCTCGTCTGAGGCCGAAGGCTCGACCGAAGGCGGCGCCGTCGACTGCAACGTCGGCATCTCGATGCCCACGCGTTCGCTCGAGCGCTGGATCAACGACGGCGAGCACCTCGAGAAGCTCCTCAAGGACGAAGGCTGCACCGTCGACCTGCAGTACGCAGACAACAAGACGAACAAGCAGATCAGCCAGATTCAGAACCAGATCGCCGGAGGCGCGAAGATTCTCGTCGTCGCTCCCATCGACGGAGAAGTTCTCTCTCCCGTTCTGAGCGAGGCCAAGAAGACGCAGGACGCCGTCGTGATCTCGTATGACCGGCTGATCAACGGCACAGAAGACGTCGACTACTACGCGACGTTCGACAACTACCGCGTGGGCCAGCTGCAGGGCGAGTTCATCGAGGAGCAGCTGGGTCTCGCCGACGGCGAGGGCCCGTTCAACCTCGAGCCGTTCGCGGGCAGCCCCGACGACAACAACGCGAAGTTCTTCTTCTCGGGCGCATGGGACGTTCTTCTTCCCTACGTCGAGAACGGTCAGCTCGAGGTTCCGAGCGGCAAGGCACCGAAGTCGAACGACGACTGGGCCTCCATCGGCATCCAGGGCTGGGCGTCTGACAAGGCGCAGGCCGAGATGGACAACCGCCTGACATCGTTCTACACGGGCGACGAGAAGGTCGACGTCGTGCTGTCGCCGAACGACAGCCTCGCGATCGGCATCGAGGCATCGCTCAAGTCCGCCGGTTACACCCCGGGCGAGGACTATCCGCTGATCACGGGACAGGATGCTGACAAGGCAAACGTCAAGGCGATCCTCGACGACGAGCAGTCCATGACCGTCTGGAAGGACACGCGCCAGCTCGGCGACACCGTGCGCGACATGATCATGGCGATCATCGCCGGCGACGAGGTCGAGGTCAACGACACCGAGACCTACGACAACGGAAAGAAGGTCGTTCCCTCGTACCTGCTCGAGCCGCAGGTCGTGACGAAGGAGAATGTCCAGGAGAAGCTGATCGACTCGGGCTTCATCGACGCCTCTGACGTCGGACTGTGATCGTGATGCGGCCGGTGCACGCGCACCGGCCGCATCCGTTCCCTCTCCCTTGACACGGAAAGAAGTCCCTATGCAGTCATCAAGCATTCTGACGATGTCGGACATCGCCATCTCGTTCGGTCAGGTGAAGGCGCTCGACGGCGTCTCGCTCGACGTTCACCGCGGCGAGGTCCACGGCATCTGCGGCGAGAACGGCGCAGGAAAGTCGACGCTCATGAAGGTGCTGAGCGGTGTGTACCCCGCCGGAACGTACACGGGCAGCATCCAGTTCGACGGCCACGACGTCGGCTACCGCTCCATCAACGACAGCGAGCGCGACGGCATCGTCATCATTCACCAGGAGCTTGCCCTCAGCCCCTACCTCTCCATCGCCGAGAATATCTTTCTCGGAAACGAGCAGCAGACGCGCGGCGTCATCGACTGGAACTCGACGAATGCCGAGGCGGCAAAGCTGCTCGCCCGCGTCGGCCTGCGCGAGAACCCCTCAACGCCCGTGCTCGAGCTGGGAGTGGGCAAGCAGCAGCTCGTGGAGATCGCGAAGGCGCTCTCGAAGAACGTGAAGCTGCTGATTCTCGACGAGCCGACAGCGGCCCTCAACGACGAAGACTCGGCGCACCTGCTGGGTCTGATCGAGCAGCTGCGCGACCAGGGCATCACGAGCATCATCATCTCGCACAAGCTCAGAGAGATTAAGCGCATTGCCGACAGCGTCACGATCATCAGAGACGGCAAGACGATCGAATCGTTCTCGATGTCGGAGCCCGACGCGACAGAGAACCGCATCATCCGCTCCATGGTCGGTCGCGATCTCAACAACCTCTTCCCGCCGCGCGATCCCGATATCGGGGACGAAGTGCTGCGCGTCGAGGACTGGACCGTGTATCACCCCGTCGACACGAGCCGAAAGGTTGTCGACGGAGCATCCTTCTCGGTGCGCGCCGGAGAGATCGTGGGCTTTGCCGGCCTCATGGGCGCCGGGCGAACCGAGCTGGCCATGAGCGTCTTCGGGCACTCATACGGCACGCGGATCTCGGGGCGCATCTACAAGAACGGCACAGAGATCCAGGCGCGATCGGTCGGAGAGGCGATCAGCCACGGCATCGCGTACGCGACAGAAGACCGCAAACGCTATGGCCTCAACCTGATCAAGGACATCTCGGAGAACGTCTCGTCTGCAGCCCTGGCGAAACTCTCGCGCGCGGGCGTCGTTGACCGCAATCGCGAGCACAAGGTCGCGGATTCGTACCGAGAGAAGATGAACATCAAGGCGCCGTCGGTCTCGGCGATCACGGGAAAGCTCTCGGGTGGAAACCAGCAGAAGGTCGTGCTCTCCAAGTGGATCTTCACGGGGCCCGACGTGCTGTTTCTCGACGAGCCCACGCGCGGCATCGACGTGGGTGCGAAGTACGAGATCTACGGAATCATCAATGAGCTGGCGGCGCAGGGAAAGGCCGTCGTCGTCATCTCATCGGAGCTGCCCGAGCTGCTGGGGCTGGCCGACCGAATCTACGCAATATCCGAAGGACGGCTCACGGGCGAGGTTGCTCGCGCCGATGCAACGCAGGAAGTGCTCATGGAGTACATGACAGCGGGAAAGGACTGAGGGCATGAGCACCTCGACAATGACGGCGCCCAAGACGCCGGCGCCGGAGAAGAAGCCGCGCAAGCGGCCGACGATCTCGGTCAACCTGAGGCAGTACGGGATTCTCGCCGCACTGGCGATCATCATCGTGCTGTTCCAGGTTCTGACCGACGGCCGGCTGCTGTTCCCCGGCAACATCAACAACCTCATTCAGCAGAACGCCTACGTGCTGATTCTCGCCGTCGGCATGGTCATCGTGATCATCGGCGGGCACATCGATCTGTCTGTCGGCTCGGTAGTCGCCATGGTCGGAGCCATCTCGGCGATCGCGATTCAGCAGTGGGGCCTGCCGTGGTGGCTCGCCGCGATCGTCGCCATCGCCGTCGGAGCGCTCGTCGGCGCGTGGCAAGGATTCTGGGTCGCGTTCGTGGGGATTCCGGCGTTCATCGTGACGCTCGCGGGAATGCTCTTGTTCCGCGGTCTCACGCTCGTGCTGCTGACCGGCGGAACGATCAGTGGTCTTCCCGAGGGCTTCGTCGCGATCGGCGCGGGCTGGTTCCCGGGCTGGCTCGGCGAACTCGGCGGGCGTGACGTTCTCACTCTCGTCTTCGGCGTCGTCGCCGTCGCCCTTCTGGTGCTGCAGCAGGCGCGTGCTCGCGCTGCGCAGCGCCGCCTCGACCTGGTTCGCGAGCCTCTCGTCTCGTTCTGGATCAAGCTGGGGATCGCGTCGGTGGCGATTCTCGCTCTCGCGTGGCTGCTGAGCGATTACGCGGGCACGCCGTACATTCTCATCATTCTCGCGGTGCTGATCTTGGCGTACACCTTCCTGCTGCGCAACACGGTGTTCGGGCGCCACGTGTACGCGATTGGCGGCAACCGCTTCGCGGCGATGATGAGTGGTGTGAAGACCAAGTGGATCGACTTCTTCATCCTCACGAACATGGGTCTTCTCGCCGGTCTCGCCGGAGTCGTCTCGACGGCGCGAGCCGGCGGAGCGGTCGCCTCGGCCGGTACGAACTACGAGCTCGACGCCATCGCTGCCGTGTTCATCGGCGGTGCGGCCGTCACAGGCGGCGTCGGAACGGTCGTCGGTGCCGTGATCGGTGCGCTCGTCATGGGCGTGCTCAACATGGGACTGTCGATTCTCTCGGTGGATGCTGCGTGGCAGATGGCCATCAAGGGACTTGTGCTTCTGCTTGCGGTCGCCTTCGATATCTTCAACAAGAAGCGCGGCAGCGCCGGATAGTCTCGAAGGGGCTTGAACGCAAAAAGTGGATCAGAGGGGAGCAGCGCGATGACCCATCGCGAGGCCGTCGTGCCGGATCGCGCTGCTCCCTCTTCTGGTTCCCGAACCAGCAACGATCAGCTTCGCCGGTTCAACCTGTCGATGCTCATGCAGATTCTGCACCGCAACGGCGGGTGCAGTCGGGCAGAGCTCACACGGCAAACAGGTCTCAACCGCTCGACGATCGCTGTGCTGGTCGCCGAGCTCGTGGAGGCGGGACTCGCCTATGAGGGTGAGCCCGAGACCGTTGTCGGCCAGATCGGCCGGCCGAGTCTTCGCGTGCACCCAGAGCCGCGCCTCTCGGCGATCACCGTCAACCCCGAGCACAACAGCGTCGCGATCGGGCTCATCGGCCTCGGCGGAGAGATCATCAGAAGCGTGCGCTTCGACAGCTCACGCATTCCCAGCCCCGCCGAGGCTGTGCGTGCGGCGCATTCCATCGTCGAAGGCATGCGGGGCGAGATCGAGCAGTCGTACGACCTTGTCGGCGTCGGCGTGGCCGTGCCAGGGCTCGTGAGCGCGGCGAGCGGGCGGATCGTCAACGCCCCTCAGCTGCGCTGGAAAGACGTCGACCTTGCGACCCCCATGGCGCAGGCGTTTCAGCTTCCCGTCTTCATCGCCAACGACGCGACGGTCGGTGCGATCGCCGAGAACCTGTTCGGCGCGGCGAAGGGGGCCAAAGATCTCGTCTTCGTCGACGGCAGTGCGTCGGGCATCGGCGGCGGAGTGATCATCGACGGTCAGCCGCTGCGCGGAACGTCCGGGTTCGCCGGCGAGCTCGGGCACGTCATGGTCAACAGCAACGGCACACGCTGCCACTGCGGCCGCACGGGATGCCTTGAGACCGAGGTCAATCTCGAGAGCCTGCTGCGGCTGCTCGGGCTGACGCGCGCAGACGAGCACGAGCTCGACATCGAACTGGGAGTGACCCGGGACCAGGCCGTGCTCGAAGAGGTGCGGCGCCAACTCGGGTTTCTCTCCATCGCGCTCTCGAACCTCGTGAACATCTTCGACCCCGAGGTCGTCGTTCTCGGCGGCTATCTCGGTGCGCTGCTGACGGTGTCAGACGAGCGTCTGGGCGGTGAGCTCACGCTCCGCTCCATGTCGGCGCACTCGCGATCCGTCGTGCTCGCGCGCGCCCGGCTTCGATCGCGGCGCGTCATGATCGGCGCCGCCGAGCTCGCGTTCGCCCCGCTGCTCGCCGACCCGCTCGCGTTCCGGCGAGACTGACCGCGTCACGAGGCGCTGAGGGCCGCCTTGCGCCGCGCATCGGGCGAAATGACACGCTTCGTCCAGACGATCTCGAATGCCGGGTCGAACCGGCGAGAGCACTCGCCGCACGAGGCGCGCCTGGTGGGAGCCCGGTAGCGATACAGGCGGTGGCCGCGCGGACATTCGCCGACCCACGGTGCGAGCTCATCCGCGATCTGACCGCGGTGCAGTCGCTGCCCGACGTACCCGATGTCTCTGGCGATGCGCTTCCACGAGGGGCCGTGCCCGGCTTTCGGACCGGCAAGCGCGTGCGCGACCTCGTGCAGAAGCACTTGATGGATCTCGTCGTCGTCGTACCGCGACGCGAGATATCGCGAGACCGAGATGCGCTTCGCGGTGAAATTGCACAGCCCGGCACGCTTCTTCGCATTGTCGAACGCGAAGCTCCACGACGCGTCGAGATGCAGAGAGATGAGCGCGTCAGCCCATACTCTGACTCGACCAAGATCTGCCATGGCTTAACGGTATGGCACGTCACCGACATTGCGCGCTCGATCGCGCCGCGCAACGCTCCGGCTACAGCGAAAGGTGCGACTCCGCAGCCCGAATCGCAATGAGCGATGACTCGATCTGCTCCTCAGACGCCCCGGCGTCCCTCCGCAGCTGAACCGCGGTGCGGAAGTCCTCGAGTGCGAGCTCGTACTCCTTCTGATCGAAGTACACCTTGCCCCTGTGCTGCAGAGCGAACGCCTCGTACAGCATCCACTCGTGCGTGTGCGCCTCTTCGATGAGGGAGTTCAGCTCATGAAGGGCGGGCTCGAACTCAGCGCGAAACTGCAGAACCTGCGCGCGCAGCATCCGCGGTCTCATGAGGTCGCGGCGGTTGCCCGTGAACCTCGCGAGTCGCACGGCGGCGTTCGCGGCATCGAGGGCATCGTCGAGCTGGCCGGCGACCTTCAGCAGCCACGCTTTCTCGCACAGAGCCTCAAGACTGCGCATGTTGCCGAGCTCGTCGAGGCGCTCGCCGACGGCCTTCAGGTCTACCTTCTCGCGAAGGCTCGCGGCGTCATAGCCCAAAATGATGCTCAGAGTGCTCTCCCCCTTTGTGCCCCGAAACGGCCGCTGTCGACTTCGAGGCTAACCCGATCGGCTCGCATTGATGCGCACCTCGATCAGCTTGTCGTCATCGGCGCCCGGATTTCCCCGGCCGTCGGTGTTGTTCGTCAGCAGCCAGAGAGATCCGGATGCTGTCGCCACGGCGTCGCGCACGCGACCGAACTCGCCGACGAAGAACTTCGGTCATCACCCACAGGCGTTCGCCACCCAGCCCCGCCATGTACAGCGTGTCGCCGATCGCCGCGAGACCGCTCGGGCTCGCTTCGGCCGTCGACCACTGCAGCACCGGATCTTTCGTCGTTCGTATCGACGGTAGGCCAGCCGTAGTTCGCTCCCGGTTCGATGATGTTCAGCTCGTCCCACGTGTTCTGGCCGAACTCGCTGGCCCACAGCGTTCCGTCATCGGTCCACGCCAGTCCCTGCGGGTTGCGGTGCCCGAGCGAGTACACGAGCGAACCGTCGATCGGATTGTCGTCTGGCACGCTCCCGTCGGGGGTCATGCGCAGGATCTTGCCCGCGAGCGAGTCGATGTCTTGCGCGATCTCGCCCCGGTCGCGTCTCCCGTCGTGGCGTACAGCATGCCATCGGGCCCGAATGCGAGGCGACCGCCGTTGTGAATGGAGGCTTTCGGGATGCCGGTGAGAACGACTGTGCTGGCTCCGAGTTGCGGATCATCGGGCAGCCCGGTCACCGGGTAGCGCAGAATGCGATTGTCGCTCGCGGTCGTGACATATGCGTACAGCCACGCGTCGCCATCGTCGTCGTGCAGTGCGAGGCCGAGCAGGCCGCCCTCACCTCCGGGCGCTGCCTGGTCGACCGTCGCGACGACGTTGAGGGCGCCGCCCGCGGCGAGATGCACGATCTGCGCGGCATCGCGCAGCGAGAGAAGAGCGCCGCCGTCGAGAGGGACCACCGACCAGGGTGCGTCGAGGTTCGTTGCGAGAACGTCGTATTCCCCACTCGGCATTCCTGGCGCGCCGCTGTCGGCGGACGCGGAAGCGCGAGGATCGGTCGGCACTTCTGTGCTCGTGCACGCCGTAAGAAGCAGAGCGGATGCTGCCAGAAGCGCTGCGCTCGACAGCATCCGCTGGGAATATGCTCTCGATGGCATGGTCACAGTCCGAACACGGTGCGCGACGGCTCAGGAGACGGCGTCGCCTCGGCGTCAGACACCGGGCGAGCGCCTGCCATGAAGTCCCGCAGTTCGCGGCCCGCGACGAGCTTTGCCGGATACGGTCCTCCCGCAAGAAGTCGAGGCACCATGTCGAGCGGCAGCATCGACCGCGAGGCGACGAGCACGACGTTGCCGAAGCGACGTCCCTTGAGAATCTGCGTGTCGGCGAGGGCAGCCACCTCGCCGAACACCTCGCTCAGCGTTGCGGCCTGACCGCGGGCGAACGCAAGACCCGGCCCGTCGGCGACGTTGACGGCGAGCATTCCGTCGGGCGAGAGCAGCGCAGAGACCATCGCGTAGAACTCGGTGCTGGTCACGTGGGCAGGGGTCTGCGCGCCATTGAAGATGTCGCTGATCACGAGGTCGACAGTGCCGTGCAGACCGGCCGGAAGGCGGCCGAGCACCTCGCGGGCGTCGCCGTATCGCACGCGAATCTGGGCGCGCTTGGGCCACGGCAGGTGCTCGCGCACAAATCCACGAGGTCGCGCTCGAGCTCGATCAC